>NZ_LBJA01000033.1:0-190569 GCF_028128695.1 Bradyrhizobium sp. CCBAU 25360 | reverse complement strand
AGTACCGTGCAGGGTGATCTGACTGGCGTCAGTGATGCCATCGCCAGTCTTGCCCGTATCGGGTGACCAGGATGCGATGCTCGGCGCTGCCGGGACATCGGGCGTTGCGGGGGGCGTCGGAGACGACGTCTGCCATCCCGTGCCGAGTTCGTCGTTGTTCGTCAGGACGGGCGTGTTGTTCCTGAAGTAATAGTAACCCCACTTGCCCTCACCAAGTTCGTTGTTGGTGAACGAGACGCCGGAAATCTTGTCGGTGCTGCTGAAGCTGCCATCGGAGTAAAGGGTATAGCCGCCCCCTGCAAGATAGTTGCCGTCCACCTGAATGTTGGAAACCGGACCGAAGTCATTATTGATCATCACGGCCGAGACGTAGCTGTTCTCGTTGATGACGGTGTTGTGCCGAATGATGACGTCTGAAACGCCGCCGTCGATCTCGATGCCATCATAGTGCGGACCACCCAATGACGTGCCGAGACGCACATCGGGCGCATTCATGGCATGGATATAATTGTCCTGGACGAGGCTCGACCCGGTGACAATAATACCATTCTCCACGTCATGGATATCGTTACGCAGGAATGTGCCTGAACCGACGATGCCGTTCGCACCATCCGGGCTGCTTCCAACATTTAAAATCTCGCTGTCCTTGACGACAGTTCCTGTAATGCCATCCTTGATCCAGATCCCTGTCCAATCGCTGGACGTGATGCGACTATTCTGAATCGTGACGTTATCGGCGAGGACCGAAATCGTGCCTTTGACATCGAGAGCGTCGATGACGGTACCTGGTTGAGTGACAGTTATATCGCCCGATGGAGTCAGGATAACGCCATCAGGAAGACCGGTGGTATTCGCGTCTGGAAATCCAGCAATTGCCATGTTTGTTCATCCCCTCTGCAGTGCACGCGCAGACTGAGTCTCTTGCGCATACGGTTCGATATGTCGCGGCTCAGTCCAACTCGACTGCTTCTTTGCCGCCCCATCGGGAGCGTGTTCGAATTCGCACGCGCCTTTTTTGAGACGATTCATTGACCCGAGGATGGAGTTTTTAAATCGCGCAGCCGCAGTTCCCGCCGCCGGCCAAAATTAATATTATCACTGGACTGAGAATTAATGTTCGCAATTTAATTTCGATCGAGCGCGCTATTTAAATCGGCGACGAACCTGTGCGGTCTTCGTCAACACCAATATGTATTGCGCCCTCACGTCGCGTGCCTTCGCTTCGCCAATCATCGACGGCGGGCTGCACACATCAATCGGCGCCGCCGACTCCAGCGACGTCGCGGACGCCTGCCCGAACCTCGTCTCTCGAAACGAGAGTGACTTCCGCGGATTTCCGATCTCTGCCGAGGGGCGTCCGGCCACACGGCCATGGCGTCCTGCGTGCCGCCTCGCGTACACCCGCGACCACACGCCTGCAGTTGGCAGGGAGCCGCAGGGCAGTAATGACCGGCAAGAGACTATGAAGATTGGCGATCCCGGGAAGACTCGAACTTCCGACCTACGGTTTAGGAAACCGTCGCTCTATCCGGCTGAGCTACGGGACCGCGGAACCCGCAAGTCAGGCGGGTTGCCTGGAGGTGTACATATCAAAGCGGAGACGGGATCGGAAGCCCTCCACGTTGCCCAATACGAAGGGCTGCCGCTCGGCCTCACGCCTTGATATTGTTGTCCTTCACCACCTTGCCCCAATAGGCGACCTGCTTGTCGAAGAAGGTCTTGAAGGCCGCGCCGTCCTGGAGCAGCAGCGTCATGTGCTGGGTGTCCTTGAGCTGGGCGGCGGTCGCGGGCTCGCTGAGGATTTCCTTGGACGCCGTCGCCATGGCTGCGACGATATCGGGCGGCGTGCCTGCGGGCGCGAAGATGCCCCACCAGGCCAGCGTCTCGAAATCGGGAAAGCCCGCCTCGATCGCGGTCAGCGTATCCGGCAGGGCCGGCAGCCGCTCACGGCCGAGCTGCAGGATCGGATGCAGCATGTTGGTGCCGAACTGGGCGGCGACCAGCGCCGCCGATCCCGCGATGAGATCGACATGGCCGCCGAGCACGTCGTTCATGGCCGGACCGCCGCCGCGATAAGGCACGTGCATGATCTCGACCCCGGCCTTGCTGCCGAGCACGGTCATGGCGAGATGGCCGAGCGTGCCGATGCCGACGGAGGCATATTTCACCGCGCCCGGGGTCGCCTTGCAGGCGGCCACCACGTCGGCAAAGCTCTTGTAGGGGCGGCCGGCGCCGGCCGCGATCACATAGGGTGCGGTGCCGATCAGCAGCACCGGCATCAGCTCACGCTCGACATCGACCGGCGGCTTGTCGAGGATCGACGGAATCACCGCGTGGGAATCGAAGGTGACCAGGAACGAGGTGCCGTCGGCCGGGCTCTTGGCGACTTGCGCCGCGCCGAGCGCGCCGGCGGCGCCGGACTTGTTCTCGACCACGACGATGCGACCGAGCTTGGTTTGCAGGCTGGCCTGCAACAGCCGCGCCATCGCATCGGTCGAGCCGCCCGGCGGAAACGGCACGACCAGCGTGATCTTGCCAGCCTGCGCCGCCGTCGGTGCCATTGCGAGAATGGCCGGTGCAGCCAGCAGCGTACGTCGTGTGATCGTCATGGTCCCCTCCCTTTTTGCTTTCAGCGCCTGGCTTTTTGCTCTTTGACGCTACAGCATGATCCGGAAAAGTGTGCAGCGGTTTTCCGATAAGATCATGCTCAAGAAGATACCCTAAGCGCGAAGCGCTTAGGTCGTCCCGAAGCCCGACCCCGCTTTTCTGTATTCTGGCCGAGGCGGACTGAAGATGTCCAGCACCCGGGCCCCATTGGGGCCGGCGCGCATGGTGTGCGGCACATTGCCCGGCGTGCGCCAGAAATCGCCCTTCTTCACGGCAATCTCCTCATCGCCCTGGACGCGGATGGCCGAGCCGTCGAGCAGCACGCCCCATTGCTCCTCGGGATGATGGTGCAGCGTGCCCTGCGCATGCGGCGCCAGCGTCACCACCGACAGCATCGCCTGCTCGCCGGAGAAGATGCGGGTGGTCACCCCTGCCGCGAGCTCGCGGAACAGCCCGTCGCCGGGATCATCGATATTGTGGAATTCGTCCTTCTGACTCACGCCATCCTCCCCTTCGCTCTCGCCTGATCAGGACTTGCCATACGAGCCCTGGTAGCGGCCCTCGCGGATCGCCTTCATGGTCTCCTCCTCGCGCGCGACCTGGGCGCGCACGGCTTCGAGCAGCGCGGCGGCGCCCGCGGCGGGAAACGACACCACGCCATCCTCGTCGCCGACCACGATGTCGCCGGGCGAGATCACGCTGCCGCCGATCGTGACAGGCACGTTGATCTCGCCGGGGCCGTTCTTGTAGGGACCGCGATGGATCACGGCACGGGCGTAGCAGGGAAAGTCGTCGGCCGCGAACGCCGCGACATCGCGGATCGCGCCGTCGATCACATAGCCCTCGGCTTTGCGCCACTGCGCGATGTTCTTCATGATCTCACCGACCAGCGCGCGGGTCTCGTCGCCGCCGCCATCGACCACGATGACGTCGCCGGGGCCGACCAGCTCGAGCGCGCGGTGGATGGCGAGATTGTCGCCGGGGCGGGTGCGCACCGTGAAGGCCGTGCCCACCAGCTTAGCCCCGCGGTGATAGGGTTTTAGCCCGACCGCGCCGGGCAGCCGCGCGAGATTGTCCGAGATGACCGAGGTCGGCGCACCGCGAAAGCCCTCGATGATCTCGGCCGGCGGTTTCGGCACGCTGTTGGCTGCGATGGTAATGGTCATGTCCTGGAGTCCTTCCGTCAATCAATCGGCGTGCGCCCGCGCCTTTGCCGGCCAAATCCGGAAGGCGCGCCCTTCCTTCATCCACGTTGCGCGCTCGTCGCGCAACAGCGTGCGGCGGACTTTTCCGGAATCATCGCGCGGCGGGGCGCCGACGATCTCGAAGCTTTCCGGATGCTTGTAGCGGCTGAGCCTGTCCTTCAAGAACTCCGCCATGGCGTCGGCGATCGCCTGGCCGTCGGCGTCGCCCTCCGGCTCGATGATGGCGTGCACGCGCTGGCCCAATTCCGGATCGGGCAACCCGACCACCACGCAGGACCGCACGCCGGGAGCCTCGGACACGGCAGCCTCGACCTCGGCCGGATAGATGTTGGCGCCGCCGCGCAGCACCATGTCGGCGAGGCGGTCGCCGAGATAGAGATAGCCTTCCGCATCCAGCCTGCCGATATCGCCGAGCGATTCCCAGCCGTCGCTGCGGCGCTTCGGCTCGGCGCCGAGATAGTGATAGGTCGCGTCCCTGCCGTCGTTGTTGAGGAAATAGATCTCGCCGGTCTCGCCGGGCGCGACGTCGTTGCCGTCCTCGCCGATGATGCGCAGCTTCGCCATCTCGCCGATCTTGCCGACCGAGCCCTTGTGCGTCAGCCATTCCGTGCCGGAGATGATGCATGAGCCTTGCCGCTCGGTACCGCCATAGAGCTCCCAGACCCGCTCCGGCCCGAGCCAGGCGATCCAGTTCTCCTTCAGCCAGGGCGGCATCGGAGCTGCCATGTGGAAGACGGTCTGTAGGCTCGACAGATCGTAGGCGTTGCGCACCTGCTCCGGCAGCGCCCAGATCCGGTGCATCATGGTCGGCACGAAATTGACCCATTGCACGCGCTCGCGTTCGATCTGCCGCAGCGTCTCCTCGGCGTCGAATTTGACGAGACCGGTGAGCTGGCCGCCGGTGAACAGCGCGTAGTGCGACACGATGAACGGCGCATTGTGGTAGAGCGGACCCGGATTGAGCAGCGAGACCCCGAAGGGGATATTGAGCGGCGGCGCGGCGACCGTGTCGGTCACGGCCGGCTGATGATCGAGGATCACCTTCGGCCGGCCGGTCGAGCCGCCCGAGGTCATGGCCTTCCAGTAGCGCGCCACCGGCGGATTGAGCGGCTCGTCCGAAAATCCTGCCGGTACGAAATCCGCCGGGAGGCGGTTCGGGGCGTTCCAGTCGGCCTCGCCGCCGACCACCAGCGACGGCCTGAGAATGTCGAGCACGGCCGCGGCCTCGCCGCGCGGCAGCCGCCATGACAGCGAGGTCGGCGTCGCACCACACTTCCACACCGCAAAGGAGGTCTCGAAGAACGTATTGCCGTTGGGCAGTCCGATTGCGACGAAATCGCCGGGCTTGACGCCTTTGGCCATAAATGCCCGCGCGCGCCGGTTGGCGCCGCGCTCGAGCTCGTCCCAGGTCAGCGTGTCCTGCCCGTGACGGACGGCGATCGTGCCATGTGGTTTGCGTTCAGCGTACCAGCGCGGCACGTCGGACAGGGGCAGCAGCATCGGGCGTTTCCATTTCGTTTTCTTGGCGTCTTTTTTGGCGTCGCCTCAGATGAGGCGCTCGCAAGGCGAAGTGTAGCAGCCCGCCGAGGCGGCGCTGTGACTCATGCGCCACGTCAAGCACAAAATGTCAGCATCCCAGCCATGAAATTCCCGAGTTCCATGGGTGACAAGCCGGCGATAAAGAGGCAAAAATCTGGCTCGACTCAGTTCGGGTTGAGTTTTGCAAGGAATGCTCTCGTAGAATGTCGTCCGTGATAGCATTGCGTCGTGCGGCGCTGGTTCTTTTTGCCGCGGCAGGATTTTTCCTGCTGACGCACGCGCATGCCCAGGCGCAATGGTGGAAACGCGCGCCGGTCGATTTCGAGGAATGCGCCGACGCCGCCGAGAAGGCCGCCACCAAGTCCGAGAAGACATCCGCACTTGCCGATTGCAACGCCAAGTTCGCCGGCCGCCGCAAGGCAGGCGGCGGATACTCCTATTACGACTTCCTGCAGGATCGCACCTTCGACATCGCCGGACCCAATCCGACGCCGGAGGAGCAGAAGAAGATCGACGCAGCCTATACCGCCTATCTCGCCAAAGAGCGCCGCAGCAACGAAGCGGCCGAGGTCGCCGCCCGTCAACAGCGCGAGCAGCAGGAACTGCAAGCGCGGCAACTCCAGCAGGTCGCGCTGCGAACCGACGTCGCGCGCGTGCCCGTCCCGGTCGAGCGGCCAAAGGTGCAGCAGACCGTCGGTCAGCGCTCGAAGGGCGCGTGCACCAAAGGCTCATTCTCCTGCGAATGGCCGCGGCTGTCGGAAAGCTTGAACGATCTGAAGAAGCTGTTCAATCCGACCCCGAGCAAGCCGGCGAAGAAGGGCTGAGCTACAGCCGTCATTGCGCGATGATCGTAGGGTGGGCAAAGGCGCAAAGCGCCGTGCCCACCATTCGTTTGTGATTAAGAGAGTTGGTGGGCACGCTCCGCTTTGCCCACCCTACGAGAGCGTCGCCTCACTTCTTGTGCTTCTTCTTGCTGCGCTTCGATTTGACCACCGGCACATCCGCCGGCGCAGTCGTCGGCGAACTGCCCAACTGCGACCTGCTCTCCTGCAACCGCCTATCATAGCCGGGCGAGTTCACGACCGTCGGCGGTCTCGCAAGAGCGAGCGTCGATGCGCCGCAAAGCGCGGCAAGCGCGAGCCCGATCATCAAGCTACGTTTCATCGATCCCTCCTTGCACTCAAACCACCGCGCGAATCTGCTGCGGCGTCAGACGCGGCGGACCGTTGCCGGCTGCCTCGGCCTGATTGATCAGCGCAACAATGCGGCGCATCAGCGGCACCTCGACATGGTTTTGCTCGGCGAGCGCGATGACGGCGCCCTGGAGATAGTCGATCTCGGTCTTGCGTCCCTGCTTCAAATCCTGCCACATCGAAGAGCGCGCCTCGGGATCGATCTTCATGGTCCGCCCCAGAATCGCGTTGAAGATCGTGTCGGGCAGCCGCAGCAAGGCCGGCGTCCAGTTCATCGGGATCGGCGTTGCCGAGACCGGCGCGATGCCGGCGGCCTTCAGCGCGGCCAGCCCTTCCGCCATCTGGTCGGCAAACAGCCTGCGCCAGTCGCGGTTTGCCAGTTGCGCGGCGAGCGGCAAGTCGGACAATGCGCTGAGCGCATTGTTGAGATTGATGATCAGCTTGCCCCATTGCACGCCGGTGATGTCACCGCTCGCGCGCACCGTGAGGCCGGGCACCGAGAGCGCCGCGGCCGTGTTCCCAGCGTCCTCTCCGACATGGATGTCGCCGGAGGTCGAGCGGTGGAAACGGCCCTCGCCCATCGCGATCACGTTGAACGGCACCATGCCCGCGAGCACGTGGCGGCCACCGAGGCGGTCGCGCAGCACCGCGATATTGCCGATGCCGTTCTGCAGCGAAACGATGACGGCATCCTCAGGCGCATGCTGCGCGATCTGATCCGCGACATCGGCGGTGTCGGCGCTCTTGACCGTGACCAGCACGATGCCGGCGCTGTGGAAGATCGCGGGGTCCTCCGACAGCGCGAGCTGCCCTGCGCCAAGCTTCGTCTCGGAGCCGTCGAAATCCGTCAATCGCAGGCCGAACCGCTCGATCTCGGTCTTCACCCGCGGCCGCACCAGCAGCGCGACACGGCGGCCCGAGGCCGCCAGCATGCCGCCGACGAAACAGCCGATGGCGCCCGCGCCGGCCACCACGATCGGTCGATCCGTCATCACCTCGCCTTGCTCCCTGAACGACCCGCCCTCGATAGCAGAGGCGAGGCCGGCAACCAATCGCGGCGCATCCGCCTTGTAACCGTCATGAGAGCCCCATATGTTTTCGGCCCGGGGGCAGCCAGCGGCGAGCGCTCGCCGAACGAGACGCCAAAGGAGAGCACCATGGGTCTACTCGACGTCCTCAACGGCATGCAGAACGGCCCCCGCGGCCCCTCCACACCCAGCTCCGAGAAATCCTCCGGCGGCATGTCGCCGATGACCATGGCGATCATTGCCCTGCTTGGGTGGAAGGCCTTCAAGCATTTGACGGCAGGCCAGCCCGGCGCGACGCCTGCCCCGCAGCAGCGCTCTCCGCTGCCGCCTCCGACGCCCGTGAATACCGGCAGCAGCGGCGGCCTCAGCGATTTGCTCAAGGGCGGGCTCGGCGGCTTGCTCGCCGGCGGCGCGGCCGGAACCGTGCTGAGCGGCGGCCTCGGCGATCTCCTCAACCAGCTCCAGCAGGGCGGCCACGGCGAGGCTGCGAATTCCTGGGTCGGCAAGGGTGAGAACAAGCCGATCGCGCCCGGCGACCTTGCCAGCGCACTCGGCGCCGACCAGATCGAGAGTCTGTCCGCCCAGAGCGGCCTGCCGCGCGACGAATTGCTCAACGGCCTCAGCCAGTATCTGCCGCAGGTGATCGACCATCTGACGCCGGACGGACGGCTGCCGACCGAGACCGAGCTCTCCGGCAAACTTTAATCGGACGTTGATCGACGCGCTTTCGGGAAGGGGAGCACACTCATGAGCATGGGCGGCCTGTTGTGGATCATCGTCGTCGGCTTCATCGCCGGCCTCATCGCGCGCTGGCTGGCGCCGGGACCGAACAACCCGAGCGGCTTCATCCTCACGACCATCCTCGGCATCGCCGGCGCGTTTCTCGCGACCTTCATCGGTCAGGCCATCGGCCATTACAGCCCCGACCAGGGCGCCGGCTTCATCATGGCCACGCTCGGCGCGGTGGTGGTGCTGTTCATCTGGCACCGGCTGGTGGCGAGCGGCGTGATCAAGGGGTAGGCACTGTCACGAAGCGCTGATCTCGCCCCTCAAACTCCCTGTCGTCCCGGACAAGCGAAGCGCAGATCCGGGACCCATAACCCCAGGGAGTGGTTTGGCGAAGACTCGGAGTGACCGGAGTCGCGCGGCAACTTCTCCCTGTGGTTATGGATCCCCGCGTTCGCGGGGATGACAGCGGAGATTGGAGCGCGATCTCACGTAATCAAATGCATCCCCGCATCCATGCGCACGACCTCGCCGGTCATGTTGCTGGAGGCCGGCATCGCCAGGAAGCAGACGAACTGCGCGATGTCCTCGGCGGTCGACGCGACCCTGAGCGGCACCTTCGCCACCACGCTGTCGCGCACCTGCTTGGCGCCGGCTTCGCCGCGGCCCTTGGTGAACCAGGGCGTGTCGATATAGCCGGGGCAGACCGTGTTGACGCGGATCAGCGGCGCCAGCGCGCGCGACAGCGAGAGCGTCATGGTGTTGAGCGCGCCCTTGCTCGCGGCGTAGGCGATCGACGAGCCGACGCCGCTGATGCCGGCGACCGAGGACACGTTGACCACGGCGGAGGGCCGCTCCGAGGCCTTGGCGCCGGCTTCGAGCAGGCTGCGCGCGGCGCGCACCATCTGGAACGGGCCGATGGTGTTGACGCCATACACGCGCTGGAAATCTTCAGCCGACAATCCGTCGAGATCGGCATGGGCGACATGCTTGGTGGTGCCGGCATTGTTGACGAGGATGTCGAGCCGGCCCCAGGCGCTGGCTGCCGCGACGATCTTGCGGCAATCGTCGTCCTTTGAAACGTCGCCCTGCGCGACCAGGACTTCCGGAGAGCCCGCCTTGCGGCAGACGTCCGCGGTGGCCTCGGCTTCTTTCTGGCTAGAGGAATAGTTGATGACGAGCCGCGCCCCGCTTCGCGCGAGGATTTCCGCGGTTGCTGCGCCAAGTCCGGATGCGGACCCCGTCACGATTGCGCACAGACTATCTTTGGCCATCCGGATTTCCTTCCCCTGTATCTGATGCGAGCCTTAAGTCGCTGGCCTTGTTTAGCGAGTTTGCCGCGCCCTGCAAATCAAGCAAACTCCGCTAAGCGGAATTAGCCTCCTATTGATCCTTGCCCCCATGCCCGCGCCGCAGGTTGACCTGCGATCAACGCTTGTCAGGGCCATGGCTTTTTCGGATCATCGGGCGCAAGAAGACCTGCGCGGTTCGCTCCACCAGGCGGGACGCGCCAACGGCAAAACACGGGGAACGCTGTGGCGGAGAGTGATAACATCGTCGTCGAGACCGCGGAGAAGATCTTCGCCGATCTCGCCGATCCGCAAACCATCAACAACGACAAGAAGGATTCCTGGCAGGCGCCGCTGTGGCGGGCGCTGAGCGAAGCCGGCCTGCCATTGTCCTGGGTGCCCGATGATCTCGGCGGCTCCGGCGCGAGCCTTGCCGACGGCTTTGCGCTGCTGAACGCCGCCGGCCGTTTCGCCGTCGCGGTGCCGCTGGCCGAGACCATGCTGGCCGGCTGGCTGCTGGCGCAGGCGAAGATCGCATCGCCCGAGGGCGAGTTGACGGTGCTGCCGGCCTCGCCGAAGGATCGCATCACCCTCGATGCCGATGGCTCGCTTTCCGGCCGCGCCCGCGGCGTGCCCTTTGCGAAGGCGGCAAAGCATTTTGCGGTGCTGGCGCACGGCAAGGATGGCGTCTCGATCGCGCTGGTCGATGCCGGCAAGGTCCGGATCGAGTCCGGCCTCAATGTCGGCTACGACCACAGCGACACCGTGACGCTCGACAAGGTCCAGCCCGTCGCGCGCAAGGCCGCGCCCAGGGAGTTTGACCAGACCACGATGATGCTGATGGGCGGCGTTGCGCGCAGCCTGCAGATCGCCGGTGCGCTGGAATCGATGCTCGACATCTCCGTGCGCTATTCCAACGAGCGCGTCGCCTTCGAGAAGAAGATCTCGAAATTCCAGGCCGTGCAGCACAATCTGGCGCGTCTCGCCGGCGAATCCGCCGCGGCCCTTGCGGCTGCGACCTCGGCCGCCGACGCCATCGCGAATGCGACGCGCTTCGACGACGAGGTCTATCTCGAAGCTGCCTCGGCAAAGATCCGCTGCGCGGAAGCCGCGGAAAAGGGCGGCGCCATCGCGCATCAAGTGCACGGCGCCATCGGCTTCACCCTCGAGCACATCCTGCACCGCTATTCGCTGCGGGCGCTGGCCTGGCGCGACGACTTCGGCTCGGAGAGCCACTGGGCCGTCGAACTCGGCAAGCTGGTCGCGACCAGAGGCGCCGACGAATTGTGGCCGCTCGTGGCGTCGCGCTGATCAGGGAGAGAAACACATGACCGCTGCACTCCGTTTCGATCCGATCCGCCTGCCCGAGAAGTGCGAGCAGCTGCGCAAGGAAGTGCGCGCCTTCCTCGCCGAAGAGATCGCCGCCGGCACCTTCGATCCGCACAAGCCCAATCGCGAGGACACCGACGCGCCCGAATTTTCCCGACGGGTCGGCGCCAAGGGCTGGCTGGGGATGACCTGGCCGAAGAAATATGGCGGCCAGGAGCGTTCCTTCCTCGAACGCTACGTGGTGACCGAGGAGATGCGCGTCGCCAACGCGCCGACGCGGCGCTTCTTCGTGGCCGACCGCCAGAGCGGACCGGTGCTGCTGAAATACGCGCCCGAGCACATCAAGATGGACATCCTGCCGCGGATCTGTCGCGGCGAGATCTGCTTTGCGATCGGCATGAGCGAGCCGAATTCCGGCTCCGACCTGTTCGCGGCAAAGACGCGCGCGACCAAGACCGATGGCGGCTATCTGATCAACGGCACCAAGATCTGGACCTCGTCGGCGCACATCGCCGACTACATGATCGCGATCTTCCGGACGTCGCAGCCGACCAAGGAAAACCGCCGTCACGGCCTGACGCAATTCCTGGTGAAGATGAAGCAGCCGGGCATCAAGGTGAACCCGATCGGCCAGATCACCGGCCAGTACGAGTTCAACGAGGTCGTCTTCACCGATTTCTTCGTGCCCCATGACCACGTGCTCGGCGAAGTCGACGGCGCCTGGAAGCAGGCGACGAGCGAGCTCGCCTATGAGCGTTCGGGCCCCGAGCGTTTCCTCGAAACCTATTACGTGCTGACCGAGCTCGTCCGCGCGGTCGGCCCGAACCCGGATACGCGTAGCGCCGAAGGCATCGGGCGCCTGGTCGCGCAGCTCCACACCATGCGGCGCATGTCGGTCTCGGTCGCCGGCATGCTGCAGGCCGGCAAGGAGCCGGTGGTCGAGGCCTCCATCGTCAAGGACATCGGCACGGTCTGGGAACAGCAGCTTCCCCACCGCGTGCGCGACCTTGCTGCTTTCGTCGAGGAGACCGCGACCAACCGCGAGACCTTGGAGCGGCAGCTCGACTTCGCCATCAAGACCGCGCCGAAGCTCACCATCCAGGGCGGCACCACCGAGGTGCTGCGCGGCATCATCGCCCGCGGACTTGGTTTGCGCTAATCATCAAAGGATCATCATGACCACATACAAGGACATCGGCGTCGAGAAGGTCGGGCACGTCGGCACCATCGAGATCCGCCGCCCGCCGCTGAACTTCTTCGACATCTCGCTGATCAACCAGATCGCGGATGCGCTCGACGAATTCGACCGCGACATCGAGATCCGCGCCTCGGTGCTCTCGGCCCAGGGCAAGGCGTTCTGCGCCGGCGCCAATTTCGGCGATCCGGCACGGCAGGCGCAGGAGGCGCGCGAGGCAGAGAAGAAGGGCGACCCCGCCGACAATCTCGGGCCGATCAACCATCTCTACATCCAGGCCGTGCGCATCTTCCGCGCCAAGAAGCCGATTGTTGCCGCCGTGCAGGGCGCCGCCATCGGCGGCGGATTGGGCCTCGCGGTCTCCGCCGATTTCCGCGTCACCTGCCCCGAAGCGCGTTTCTCCGCGAATTTTACGAAACTCGGCTTCCATCCCGGCTTCGGCCTGACGACGACGCTGCCGGAGCTGATCGGCAAGAACAACGCCGAGCTGATGTTCTACACCAGCCGCCGCGTCACCGGCGAGGAAGCCGTGAAATGGGGCCTCGCCAACGAGCTGGTGCCGCAGGACCAGGTCAAGGCGGCCGCGATGAAGCTCGCCGGCGAAATCGCCGAATGCTCGCCGCTCGGCCTGCTCTCCACCCGCGCGACGATGCGCGCCGGATTGGCCGATCGCGTCATGGCCGCGACCAATCACGAGCTCGCCGAGCAGACCCGGCTGCGCGCGACGGAGGATTTCAAGGAAGGTGTGAAGGCCACGGAAGAACGTCGCGCGGCGAATTTCAAGGGGCGATGATCACGGCGGCGCTAGCCGTATCACTCCACAGCGACCACAACCTCCCCTGTCATCCCCGCGAACGCGGGGATCCATAACCACAGGGCGAAGTTGTGGCGCAAGCTGGTCACTCCGCGTCTTCGCCAAACCGCTCCCTGTGGCTATGGGTCCCGGATCTGCGCGCGCTTAGGGCGCGCTTGTCCGGGACGACAGCGGCGGCTTTAGCGGCTTACTTCCTTCCCACCACCAGCGCATCGACGATCGTCACGCCCTGCCCCTCGGCGTGCACCAGCACCGGGTTGAGCTCGATCTCCGCGATCTCCTTTCCCTCCCGCGCGGCGAGCGCGGAGATATCGGCGATCAACTGTGCCAGAGCCGCAACGTCCGCCTTCGCCGCCCCGCGAAATGCATTCAGCAGCGGCGCCGCCTTCAGGCTCGCCAGCATCGCGCCCGCCGCCTCCGCGTCGACCGGCACGGGGCGGTAGACGACGTCGCGGAACAGCTCGGTGGTGATGCCGCCGAGACCCACCATCACCATGGGACCGAACGTCTCATCCAGCATCGTGCCGACGATGATCTCGACACCGCGCTTCGCCATCGGGCCCACCAGCACGCCTTGAATGGTCGCCTCAGGCCGGTGCCGGCGCGCATTGTCCAGCAGCGCCTCGAATGCCAGAAACACCTCGCCCTTGGTGGTGATGTTGACGCGCACGCCGCCAACTTCGCTCTTATGGGCGATATCAGGCGACTGGATCTTCATCGCCAGGGGAAAGCCGACGCGGGCGACCGCCTCGTCGAGCTCGCTCTTGTCTCTCACCAGCACCTCATCCGGCAGTGCAATGCCGGCGGTGCGGAGCAACGACTTGCTGTCGGCCTCGGACAGGACCGCCGATTTCAGATGTACAGAAAGGTCGCGTGCCGGCAGCCGCGTTTCGTCCACGGGCTTCGGCAGACTGAACTTGGCGAAGTCGACGAGCCGACGCATCGCGACGCCGACATGGGTGAGGCCCGAGAGTACCACGACGCCGGATTTGGCGAGCTCACGGCGCGCGAAGTCGGACGGCACCGTGTAGGAATAGAACACCACCGGCTTGTGCTGTGCCGATAGCACCGGCGTCAGTTTCTCTTCCTTGAAGGGCCTGCGCACCTCGCTCGACAGCGACAGCACCACCAGGATCGCATCGACCTCGTCCGAGGCGGCGAGGACGTCGACGCTCTTCTGCAAGCCGCCGGAGGTGACGCCTTGCGCGGTGACGTCGATCGGGTTGCGCGCCGTGCCATAGGACGGCATCAACTGCTTGATCCCAACCTGGACCTTTTCGGACAGCTCCGGCACCTGCAAGCCTTGCAGCGCCACCGTATCGGCGCCCCAGATGCCGGCACCGCCGGAAACGGTGACGACGGCAACGCGATCGCCCTTCGGCAGCGGATTGCTGGCAAGCACCGCGGCGATCGTCAGCGCTTCGTCCAGGTCGTTGGAGACGATGAAGCCGTATTTCGCGAACACCGCGTCATAGGCGGCCGACCAGCCGGCCATGCTCGCGGTATGCGAGGCCGCCGCGCGCTGGCCTGCGCCGGAGCGTCCGACCTTTGTCACGATCACCGGCTTCTTCATCTCCGCAGCGCGCCGGGCGGCGACCAGAAATTTGTCGACGTCGCGGATGCCTTCGATGAACAGCAGGATCACCTCGGTCGAGGAATCCTGCACCATGTAATCCAGGAACTCGCCGGCGCCGAGATCAGATTCATTGCCGGCGCTGACGACATAGCTGACAGCGATTCCGAGGGCCCGCGCCCGATGATAATAGGCAAAGCCGATGCCGCCGCTCTGCGCGACGATGCCGATCCGCTTTTTGGTGGCGACAAGCGGCACTACACCTGGCTTGACATCGACCGCCGGACTGAACGTCGCCGCCACGCGCTGCACCTGGCTGAAGAAGCCCTCGGCATTCGGCCCGGATATCCGCATGCCGGTGCGCCTCGCCAGCGCCGCGATCGCATCCTGCATCGCCGCGCTGTCGCCGCCCTCCTCGGCGAAGCCGGAGGAGATGATCACGGCATTCTTGACGCCGGCGGCGGCGCATTGCTCGAGCGCGGACAGGACGGCACGGGCCGGGATGATGATGACGGCGAGGTCGATGGGCGCGCCGATGTCGCCGATCGATCCGTAGCAGGCCAGCCCGTCGATATCCGCGTAGTTCGGGTTCACCGGATAGATCTTTCCGGGATATTCGTTCTTGCGCAGCATGGACAAGAGCCGCCCCGGGATCTTCTCGTGATCGCGCGAGGCGCCGATCAGCGCGATGCTGGCGGGAGCGAAGAAGCTGTCGAGCGGATGTGGCATGGCGGATGTGTCCTTCTTCGCAGAGACGTGCTCTCTCTCGCCGTCATCCTGAGGTGCGAGGCATGGGATGCAACGCGTCCCATGAGAAGCCTCGAAGGATGAACGGCCCCGCCGGTGGCCGTCGCCCTTCGAGGCTCGCCGAAGAGGCGAGCACCTCAGGGTGGCGGACAACGAGAAGACCATCAACCGACGCGGAACGTCACCCCACCCAACAGGAACTCGCTCCCGGCAACCGCAAGCCCCCTCGCCTTCGCGGCATGCAGCACGCTCGCCCGATCCGCCACCCGAAACTCGAGCGCGCTCATGATCTCGCTGGCGCCTTTCACGAAGCGGAAGGTCGCATTGGGCAGCTTCAGCTCGGCACCTTCAGGCGCAACGCCGATGATCTTGCCCCAGTGCTCGGCCAGGCCTTGCGGATCAGGGCTCTGCATCTCCACGCCCGTCAGCGCCTGCGTCACGTCCTTGCGGATGAACTTTTGCCAGTCCGGTCCTGCCGGCGGATAGGCGCCAAGAATGTCATCGCTGCCTTCGGTGTGGTTGAACTCGATGAAGGCGGCACGGCAGTCGCGGGGGTGGAGCTGGACGCCGTGATAGGGCGCATGATCGATGACGTTGGCGGTGCGCACGCCAAGCGCATTGGCGTTGCGGCCACGCTCGTCGGGATCATTGCAGCAGAAGATCGCCATGTAGCCACCGCGGCCGCCGGTCTTCTCGATGAAGCGGCCGGCCGTGGTACCGCCCTTGAAGGGTGCCACCACCTCCAGCATGATCGTGTCGACCGGGAGCAGCGCATTCTCCAGGCCGTATTTGGCGACATTGCCGTCGCGATAGCACACGGCGAGGCCCATGATTTCCGCGATGTCGGAGATGACGGGCGCGAGCTGCGGCGCAACCAGGCAGATCTGCCGCAATCGCATATAGGGCGCCATGGTCAGGCGCCCCTGAAGGTCGGCTTGCGCTTCTCGACGAAGGCCTTGGCGGCCTCCTTGTGGTCCTCGGTGTCGCCGCAACGGGTGTGGTGGATCGCCTCGCCGTCGAAGCAATCCTCCAGCGCCAGATGCTCGGCATTGTTGATGTTGCGCTTGATGAAGCCGAGCGCGATCGACGGCCCCTGCGCCAGCGACAGTGCCAGCTCGTGGGCCGCGGCGTCGATCTCGGCGTCGGGCACGACCTTGGTCACCATGCCGATCGCATGCGCTTCCCTCGCCGTGAGCACCGGCGACATCAGATAGAGCTCGCGCGCCCGCGCGCTGCCGAGCAGCTGGGTGAGAAAATAGGTGCCGCCGTAATCGCCGGAGAAGCCGACCTTGGCAAAGGCCGTGGTGATCTTGCAGGATTCCGAGGCGATACGGAGATCGCAGGACAGCGCCATCGACAGGCCGGCGCCGGCCGCGGCGCCGTCGAGCTGCGCCACCACAGGCTTCGGCATCTGGTGCAGGATGCGCGAGACCTCCATGCCGCGGCGCAGATTCGCAAGCTTCTGCTCGAACGGCAGCGGCGCGCGGCCCGCGGCCATCGACTTGACGTCGCCGCCGACGCAGAACGAGCCACCAGCGCCCTTGAGCAGCACCGCGCGCACCTCCGCATCGTCAGCCGCCCGCCGCGCCGCTTCGACCAGCCCGGCCACCATCTCGGGGTTGAGCGCGTTCTTCCGCTCCGGGCGGTTCATCGTGATGGTGAGCAGCCCGCCTTCGAGCTTTTGCAGGACCATGTCGTTCATGGGGCGTCTCCCTCGTTGTTTCCTTCGTCATTCCGGGGCGCGCGAAGCGCGAGCCCGGAATCCATTTGTCGACGATCACTGCGGCCCGATGGATCCCGGGTTCGCGCTCATGCGCGCCCCGGGATGACGCTTCGCGTCATTTCTTCACCAGCGGGCAGCGCGACTGCTCCAGCGACTGGAACGCCTCGCTGCCGGGCACGGTGGCGAGCAGCTTGTAGTCGTCCCAGCGGGCCTTCGATTCCGACGGCTTCTTCACCTCGAACAGGTACATGTCGTGGATCATGCGGCCGTCCTCGCGGATCTTGCCACCCTTGGCGAAGAAGTCGTTGATCGGCGTCTCCTTCATCACCTTCATGACGGTCGCTGCATCGGTCGTGCCGGCCGCCTTCACCGCCTTCAGGTAATGCGTGACGGAGGAGTAGACGCCGGCCTGTGCCGAGGTCGGCGGCCGCTTCACGCGCTCCTGAAAGCGCTTCGAGAATGCGCGCGTGTCGTCGTTGAGGTCCCAGTAGAAGGCTTCCGCCAGCAGCAGGCCCTGCGCGGTCTCCAGACCGATCGAGTCGATGTCGGTGACGAAGGCGAGCAGCGGCGAGACCTTCTGGCCGCCCTTGGTGATGCCGAACTCGGCCGCCTGCTTGATCGCGTTGACGGTGTCGCCGCCGGCATTCGCAAGCCCGATCACCTTGGCCTTGGAGGCCTGGGCCTGGAGCAGGAACGAGGAGAAATCCGACGTGTTGAGCGGGTGGCGCACGCTGCCCAGCACCTTGCCGCCCGTCTTGATGACGACGGCACTGGTGTCCTTCTCCAGGTCCTGGCCGAAGGCGTAATCGGCGGTGAGGAAGAACCAGCTGTCGAGGCCAGACTTCACGGCCGCAAGGCCGGTCACATTGGCCTGGCCGTAGGTGTCGAACACGTAGTGGATGGTATAGGGACCGCAGGCCTCGTTGGTGAGACGGATCGAGCCCGGGCCGTTGAAGATGATGATCTTGTTGCGCGCTTTGGCGATCTCGCCGGCCGCAAGCGCAGTGGCGGAAGCCGCGACGTCGTAGATCATCTCGACGCCCTGGTTGTCGAGCATATCGCGGGCGATGTTGGCGGAAAGATCGGCCTTGTTTTGATGGTCGGCCGCCAGCACCTGGATCTTGCGCCCCAGCACCTCGCCGCCGAAATCCTCCACCGCCATCTTGGCCGCGGTCTCGCTGCCGGGTCCGGTGATGTCGGCATAGAGGCTCGACATGTCGAGGATGCCGCCGATCTTGAGAGGTGGCTTGTCCTGGGCCTGCGCGGTGGCGCTCGCACTGAGGGCAAACGCGGCGGCAAAAATGCCCGACAAAACAGTCTTCATGGAAAACGATCTCCCTTATCGCGCCGTACTCTGATGGCGGCTTGGTTGTTGCTCTTGGCAATCGTTATTGGCAATCGCTGTTGCCGCAATCATGCCGCATGCGCAAGAGCGCAGCAAGCGCGGGCTGCGATGCGCGTCTGCGATTGCGTCATGTTTTCCGCAAAGCGGAATGGTGGAATGACGCAAGATCTTTCCGCGTCATTGCGAGCGTGTGACGTAACAGCAAATCCCCACACGCGCTGCCGTAGGGTGGGCAAAGGCGCGCTCTTCGCGCCGTGCCCACGGCCCGCGCGATCGGCAAAGACGTGGGCACGCTTCGCTTTGCCCACCCTACGAAGGCCCCTTCGTCGTTGGCATCGTTTGAGTTATGATCCAGGCATAACGCAACCTCTCCGGGCAACGTGGCGCAACGGCTTCATCTCACCGTCGCAATTCTTCTCCTCGCGGGTCGCACCGCGTCCGCCGCACCGTGCCAATTCGAATCCCAAGGCGAAGGCCGTGTCGCTGCCATCGTCGATGCCCGCAGCGTGCGTCTCGATGACGGCCGCGAAATCCGCCTCGCAGGCATCGAGACGACGGCGACCACGAAGCAGGCGCTGGCTTCGCTGCTCGCCGGCCGCGACGTGACGCTTCGCGGTAGCGACGACACGCCCGACCGCTACGGCCGGCAAGGCGCACTGGTCTTCATCGGCGAAAGCGACACCCCGTTGCAGGCCGTGCTGCTCGCCCAGGGCGACGCCATGGTCTCCGCCGAAATCACGGACAAGGACTGCGCGGCGGCCCTGATGACGTCGGAGGCCGAGGCGCGGCGCCAAAAAAAGGGCAACTGGGCTGACCCGTCGGCCATAAAAAACGCGGAAAGTCCGGACGATATTTTGGCGGGGATCGGGCGCTTTGTGGTGGTCGAGGGTAAAGTCCTGTCGGTCCGGCAAGCTGGGGCAATGACCTACCTCAACTTCGGACGGAACTGGACACGTGGCTTTGCCGCGACTATTTCAAAGCGCACGCTGCCGGCGTTCGAAAGCGCTGGAATCACCCTTAAGTCATTGGAAAGTAAGCGTATTCGAGTCCGGGGCTGGGTCGAGGGAAGTACGGGGCCGCGGATCGATGTGCGGCTCGTGGGGCAGGTCGAGTTGCTGGGCGCAAACGAGCCGACAGGGGTAAGGCCTTAAATCAGGCCAGGCACGGGTTAAGCGACGTGAATGGGGTGCTAGAACGGCACGTACGGAATGAAGGCCGCCGCCTGCGGGCTGCGCCGGCCGCGCTTTGCCTCGTGCTGGGTACGGCCCTCGCCGGCTGTGGCGACATGGGCCGGTTCCAGGCCGCCGCGACCCCGCCGACCGTTGCGATGCCCAAGCCCAAGCCGGCCGTCGCGCAGACACCCGCCACCGAGAAGGAGCACGAGCGCATCCTGGCGAGCTATGGCGGCACCTATGACGATCCCAGGCTCGAATCACTCGTCAGCAAGACCGTCGACCGGCTGGTCGCTGCGTCCGACCGTCCCGATCAGGGCTACAAGGTCACCATCCTCAATTCCGGCGCCGTGAACGCCTTCGCGCTGCCGAACGGCCAGCTCTATGTCACGCGCGGACTTCTCGCGCTCGCCAGCGACACCTCGGAATTGTCCTCCGTGCTCAGCCACGAGATGGCCCATGTGCTGTCCAAGCACGCCGCGATGCGCGAGGACCAGGCGCGCCAGGCCGCGATCGTCACCCGCGTCGTCACCGACATGAGCAACGACCCCGACCTCACCGCGCTGGCGCTGGCCAAGACCAAGCTCACCATGGCGAGCTTTTCGCGCAAGCAGGAGTTCGAGGCCGACGGCATCGGCGTCGGCATTTCGGCCAAGGCGCATTTCGACCCCTACGGCGCGGCGCGTTTCCTCTCGGCGATGGAACGCAATGCCGAGCTGAAGGCCGGCAAGAGCTCGCTCGATCCGCGCGCGCAGGATTTCACCTCGTCGCATCCGGCGACCCCGGAGCGCGTGCAGAACGCGCAGACCATTGCGCGGCAATATACTGCGCCTGAAGGCGCCGAGCGCGACCGCGAGACCTATCTCGCTGCGATCGACAATCTCGTCTACGGCGAAGACCCCAGCGAAGGTTTCGTCCGCGGCCGCCGCTTCCTGCATCCGAAGCTGGGCTTCACCTTCCAGGCGCCGGACAATTTCACGCTCGACAACACCGCCCAGGCCGTGATCGGCGTGCGCGAGGGCGGCGCACAGGCGATGCGTTTCGACGTGGTGCGGGTGCCGGCCGAGCAGTCGCTCGGCGACTACCTCAATTCCGGCTGGATGGAGGGCGTCGAGAAGGCGTCCACCGAAGACATCACCATCAACGGCTTCCCGGCCGCGTCCGCCGCCGCCAAGGGCGACCAGTGGCAGTTCAAGGTCTATGCGCTGCGCTTCGGCAGCGACGTCTATCGCTTCATCTTCGCGGCCCGGCAGAAGTCGACCGAGAGCGAGCGCAATGCGCGCGAGACCGTCAATTCGTTCCGCCGCCTGACGCTGGACGAGATCCAGGCCGCGCGACCGCTGCGCATCAAGGTCATCACCGTGCAGCCCGGCGACACCGTGGAATCGCTCTCCCACCGCATGGCCGGCGTCGATCATCCCGCCGAGCGTTTTCGCGTGCTGAACGGCCTCGATCGCACCGCGCAGGTGAAGGTGCGCGATCGCGTGAAGATCGTGGCGGATTGACGCTGCCGTAGGGTGGGCAAAGCGCAAGCGTGCCCACGCATCTTTTGCGATCGAGAGAGATGGTGGGCACGGCGCTTATGCGCCTTTGCCCACCCTACGACAGCTGTTGTGTGGCGACCGCTTGAGCCTCAGCGCCCCGCGTCCATGTCGCCCGCCTCGCGCTGGCCGCTGAGCCAGAGCGCAAGCAGGGTCCAGAACGCACCGGACAGCAGGTACGCACCCGAGGCGATGACACCGAGATTGGTGGCAAGCAGCAATGCGACCAGCGGAGCGAAGCCGGCACCGAACAGCCAAGCCATGTCCGAGGTCAGCGCGGACGCCGTGTAGCGGTACGCCTGCTTGAAGTTCGAGGCGATCGCGCCGGAGGACTGGCCGAAGGACAGGCCGAGCAGGATGAAGCCGATCACCATGTAGATGGTCTCGCCGAACGCGCCGGCATCGAGCAGCTGCGGGGCAAAACCGCTGTAGATCGCGATCGCGATCGCCGATCCCATCAGCAGCGACTTGCGGCCGACGCGGTCGGCGATGACGCCGGACAGCACGATCGCACCGACACCGAACACGGCGGCGACGATCTCGATGATCAGGAAGCGCACCGGGCTTTCGCGGGTGAACAGGAACACCCAGGACAGCGGAAACACCGTGACCATGTGGAACAGCGCGAAGCTCGCCAGCGGCGCGAACGCCCCCAACATGATGTTCTGGCCTTCGCTCGCGACGGTGTCGGAGATGCGCGCGGGCTGCAATTCGCGGGTCTCGAACAGCGAGGCATATTCCTCGGTCGTCACCATGCGCAGGCGCGCGAACAGCGCCACGACGTTGATGGCAAACGCGACGAAGAACGGATAGCGCCAGCCCCAGTCGAAGAAATCGTCGGCCGAGAGATTGCCGGCGAAATAGGCGAACAGCGCGCTCGCCACGATCAGCCCGAGCGGGGCGCCGAGCTGCGGCACCATCGCGTACCAGCCGCGCTTGGAGGGCGGCGCGTTCAGCGCGAGCAGCGAAGCCATGCCGTCCCAGGCGCCGCCCCAGGCCAGACCCTGCGCGATGCGCGCCAGCGCCAGCAACCAGATCGCGGCAACGCCGATGTCGTGATAGCCCGGCAGGAACGCCAGCGCGACCGTGGCGGTGCCGAGCAGGAACAGCGCCGAGATCAGCTTTGCGGTCTTGCCGTAGGCACGGTCAACCGTCATGAAAATGACGGTGCCGATCGGCCGGGCCATGAAGGCCAGCGCGAAGATCATGAAAGAATAGAGCGTGCCGGTCAGTTCGCTCGCGAACGGGAACACCAGGCGCGGGAACACGATCACCGAGGCGATCGCGAAGACGAAGAAGTCGAAGAATTCCGAGGTGCGGCCGATGATGACGCCGATGGCGATCTCGCCGGGACTGGCCTGGTCGTGGCCGTGCTCGCCCGTGTGGAGGTCTGCCATTGCGGGGGTCTGTGCCGTCGCCATTCGTGCGCCCTTAACGTCCTGAAACCAAAGCCGACCGCCCGGCGGGCGCCGGGCAATCTGGCCTTCTCTGGCCCAACATTCCGCACTGCAACATTGGACAAATTGTCCAATGTCCGGATTGTTGCGCCGCAGCTACCCGTTGGCCCCGCAAAAGAAACTCATTCTCAAAGGCTCGGCCCGTGTCTCGTCTCAAGATCCTGGCGCTACTACCTCTGGCTGCCGCGCTCAGCGGCTGCGACTACGTCGTGCTGGCGCCAGCCGGCGATATCGCCGCCCAGCAGCGCGACCTCGTCATCATCTCCACCGTCCTGATGCTCTTGATCGTCGTCCCCGTGATGGCGCTGACGGTGCTGTTCGCCTGGCGCTATCGCCAGTCCAACACGGCCGCTCGCTACGAGCCGGAATGGGACCACTCGACCAAGCTCGAGCTGGTGATCTGGTCCGCACCGCTGCTGATCATCGTCTGCCTGGGCGCGCTGACCTGGATGGGCACCCATCTGCTCGACCCCTATCGCACGCTCGGCCGCATCCATGCCGACCGCGCCTTGGACCAGTCCAAGGCTCCGCTCGAGGTCGACGTCGTCGCGCTCGATTGGAAGTGGCTCTTCATCTATCCCGACTACGGCATCGCCACCGTCAACGAGCTCGCAGCTCCGGTCGACCGTCCGATCAAATTCCGCATCACCGCGTCCTCGGTGATGAACTCGTTCTACATCCCCGCGCTCGCCGGCCAGATCTACGCGATGCCGGGAATGGAGACGAAGCTCCACGCCGTCGTCAACCACGCCGGCACGTATAAGGGCTTCTCGGCGAACTACAGCGGCGCCGGCTTCTCCGGCATGCACTTCAACTTTAGGGGACTTGACGACAAGGGTTTTGACGCCTGGATCGCCAGCGCCAAATCCGCCGGCGGCTCGCTCGGCCGCGCCGAATATCTCCAGCTCGAAAAGCCCAGCCAGAACGAGCCGGTGCGCCGCTACGGCACGATCGACTCCGATCTCTACCGTCTGATCCTCAACATGTGCGTCGAGACCGGCAAGATGTGCCAGAGCGAGATGATGGCGATCGACGCCAAGGGCGGCAACGGTCATCAGGGCCTGAACAACATCCTGCCGCTCACTTACGACAAGTACGCCCGCCGCGGCACCCCGCTCGGGCCGGAGCCGACTTTCGTGGCCGGCATCTGCACGCCCGATGCGCCGCAGGGCAAGACCACGGCGTCCATCACGGCTCCCGTCGACACGGCGCCGTTGCTCGGCGCCGGCCTGAAGCGGCCGAGCTTCGCGCCGCTCAAGTCCTCGTCCTTCTTCCTCGGACTGCGTCCGAAGTCAGACTCCTAAAGAGATCCCCGCATGTCTCCTGATCTTCTCAAGCTCATCTTCGGCCGGCTCGGCTTCGAATCGCTACCGCTGCACGAGCCGATCGTCGTCGGCACCTTCGCGGTGGTCGCGCTCGGCGGCGCCGCACTGCTCGGCGGTCTCACCTATTTCCGCCTCTGGGGTTATCTCTGGCGCGAATGGTTCACCACCGTCGACCACAAGCGCATCGGCATCATGTACATGATCCTCGGCATCGTGATGCTGCTGCGGGGCTTCGCCGATGCGCTGATGATGCGCGGCCAGCAGATGCTCGCCTTTGGCGGCTCCGAAGGCTATCTCAACGCACATCACTACGATCAGGTCTTCACCGCCCACGGGGTGATCATGATCTTCTTCGTGGCGATGCCGCTGGTGACCGGCCTGATGAACTACGTCGTGCCGCTCCAGATCGGCGCGCGCGACGTGTCGTTCCCGTTCCTGAACAATTTCAGCTTCTGGATGACGGTCGGCGGCGCAGTGCTGGTGATGGCTTCGCTGTTCATCGGCGAGTTCGCCCGCACCGGCTGGCTGGCTTATCCGCCGCTGTCGAACATCGGCTACAGTCCCGATGTCGGCGTCGACTATTACATCTGGGCGCTGCAGGTCGCCGGCGTCGGCACGACGCTGTCAGGCATCAACCTGATCTGCACCATCGTCAAGCTGCGCTGCCCCGGCATGACCATGATGAAGATGCCGGTCTTCACCTGGACCTCGCTCTGCACCAACGTCCTGATCGTCGCCTCCTTCCCGGTCCTGACCGTCGTGCTCGCGCTGCTCTCGCTCGACCGCTACGTCGGCACCAACTTCTTCACGAACGATTTCGGCGGCAGCCCGATGATGTACGTGAACCTGATCTGGATCTGGGGCCATCCCGAGGTCTACATCCTGGTTCTCCCGGCGTTCGGCATCTTCTCGGAGGTGACCTCGACCTTCTCCGGCAAGCGGCTGTTCGGCTACACCTCGATGGTCTACGCCACGGTCGTCATCACCATCCTGTCGTACCTGGTCTGGCTGCACCACTTCTTCACGATGGGCTCGGGCGCCAGCGTCAACTCTTTCTTCGGCATCACCACGATGATCATCTCGATCCCGACGGGCGCGAAGATGTTCAATTGGCTGTTCACGATGTATCGCGGCCGTATCCGCTACGAGCTGCCCATGATGTGGACGATCGCCTTCATGCTGACCTTCGTGATCGGCGGCATGACCGGCGTGCTGCTGGCGGTGCCGCCGGCCGACTTCGTCCTGCACAACAGCCTGTTCCTGATCGCACACTTCCACAACGTGATCATCGGCGGCGTGGTGTTCGGCGCCTTCGCCGGCATCTCCTACTGGTTCCCGAAAGCGTTCGGCTTCAAGCTCGATCCGTTCTGGGGCAAGATGTCGTTCTGGTTCTGGGTCACCGGCTTCTACCTCGCCTTCATGCCGCTCTACGTGCTCGGCCTGATGGGCGTGACCCGTCGCCTGCGCGTGTTCGACGATCCGTCCTTGCAGATCTGGTTCGTCATCGCCGCGATCGGGGCCTTCCTCGTCCTCCTCGGTATCCTCAGCATGCTGATGCAGTTCGCGGTCAGCTTCCTCAGGCGCGAGCAGCTCAAGGACGTCACCGGCGATCCCTGGGACGCGCGCACGCTGGAATGGGCGACCTCCTCGCCCCCTCCCGACTACAACTTCGCCTTCACCCCCGTCGTTCACGACAATGACGCGTGGTGGGACATGAAGAAGCGCGGCTACCAGCGTCCGCTCACCGGGTTCAGGCCGATCCACATGCCCAGCAGCACCGGCACCGGCATCATCCTCGCCGGCCTCGCCACCGCGATGGGATTCGGCTTGATCTGGTACATCTGGTGGTTGGCCGCCGTGAGCTTCGCCGCGCTGCTCGTCGTCGGCATCGGCCACACCTTCAACTATCACCGCGACTTCGACATTCCGGCTGAAGACGTCATCCGGACCGAGGACGCGCGCACCAAACTGCTCGCCGGAGCCAAGTAAATGACTGTCGCTGTCAATCCCTCCCAAACCGGCGAGCCGGTCTTCTATCTCGCCGACGAGCACCCGCATCCGGAGGGCTGGAGCACCTCGCTCGGCTTCTGGATCTACCTGATGAGCGACTGTCTCATCTTCGCGATCCTGTTCGCCACCTTCGGCGTGCTCGGCGGCAACTACGCCGCAGGTCCCGCGCCGAAGGACCTGTTCGACCTGAACCTGGTCGCGGTGAACACCTCGATGCTGCTGCTGTCATCGATCACGTATGGTTTTGCCATGCTGACGATGCAGCAGAACCGGGTCGCACAGACGCAGGTCTGGCTGGCGATCACCGGCCTGTTCGGCCTCGCCTTCATCGGCATCGAACTCACCGAGTTCGCCCACATGATCCATGAAGGCGCCACGCCCCAGCGCAGCGCCTTCCTGTCGGCGTTCTTCACCCTGGTCGGCACCCACGGCCTGCACGTTTCCTGCGGCCTGATCTGGCTGGTGACGCTGATGGTGCAGGTCCAGAAGTTCGGCCTGATCGAAGCCAACCGCCGCCGTCTGATGTGCCTCTCGATGTTCTGGCACTTCCTCGACGTGGTCTGGATCGGCGTCTTCACCTTCGTCTATCTCCTGGGAGTTCTGCGATGAACACCGATACCCATGCCGCCCATGCGGGCGATCATCACCACGAAGGCGGCCACGCCCACGGCTCGTTCTCGACCTATATGCTCGGTTTCGTGCTCTCGGTCGTGCTGACCGCGATCCCGTTCTGGCTGGTGATGAGCGGCGCACTGCCGAGCAAGCAGATCACCGCGCTCGTGATCATGGCCTTCGCGGTCGTGCAGATCGTCGTGCACATGATCTACTTCCTGCACATGAACACGACGTCCGAGAACGGCTGGAGCATGATGGCGCTGATCTTCACCATCGTGATGGTGGTGATCGCGCTGTCGGGTTCGCTGTGGGTGATGAGCCACCTCAACAGCAACATGATGCCGATGCACCAGATGAGCGGAATGAAGTGAGCGAGTCAGGGACCGAGACAAGCCGGGCGAACGGAGCGCGCAGCGAGGCTGCGCGGTCCCCGTCCCTGTGGCTCACGGTCCTCTCGCTGACGGCCTTTGTTCTTCTGATCGCACTCGGCGTCTGGCAGATCGAGCGCCGCGCCTGGAAGCTGGCGCTGATCGACCGCGTCGAGCAGCGCGTCCATGCCCCGGCCCAGCCGGTCCCCTCGCCCGATTCATGGCCTGCGGTTTCCACGGCAAATGACGAATACAGGCATGTCAGCGTCACCGGCCGCTTCCTGCATGACCGCGAGACGCTGGTCCAGGCGGTCACCGAGGAAGGCCCGGGCTATTGGGTGCTGACACCGCTCCAGCGCAACGACGGCACACAGGTCCTGGTCAACCGCGGCTTCGTGCCGTCCGAGCGGCGCGACGCATCGACGCGCCGGGACGGCAATCCGGACGGCCAGGTCGAGATCACCGGCCTGCTCCGCATCACAGAGCCGAAAGGCGGATTCCTCCGGAACAACGTGCCCCAGCACAACCGCTGGTATTCGCGCGATGTCGCCGCGATCGCGGCGGCCCGCGGTCTGCACGATGTCGCACCGTTCTTCGTCGATGCCGATGCCGGATCACAATCCGGCAGCGGTCCCATCGGCGGATTGACCGTGGTCAGCTTTCCCAATAACCACCTGATCTACGCGCTGACGTGGTTCGCCCTGGCTTTCATGCTGGCGGGTAAACTCTTCGTCACATTCGGCGGCGGGCTGTTCCGCCGCAAACGCTTCGTCCACGAACCGGCCGGCGGCTCCGATGCCGTCGCCCGCAGGACGGGATCAGATGCTGGAACGATCGTCGAACAGGCCTGACGACGGGAAGACGCTTTCCCAACCATTTGCGCATGACGGGCTGGCCGTCACGCTGCAATCGCAGGCCGACGCGCGCAGCGAGCTGATCGGCACGACTCCGACCGACGACGAGACCAACCGCAAGAACATGGCGCTGCTGATCCAGCTGCGCTGGACCGCGGTGGTCGGCCAGATCGTGACCATCGGCGGCGTGCATTTCGGGCTCGGCATTCCCCTGCCGCTGGAGCGGATGGGCGCGGTGATCGGCGCGCTGGTGCTGCTCAACGTCTCCAGCCTCGTCTGGGTGCGCCATCGCGCCGCGATCACCAACAACGAGCTGCTGGTCGCCTTGATGCTGGACGTCGCCGCGCTGACCGCGCAGCTCTACCTCTCCGGCGGCGCCACCAATCCCTTCACCTCGCTGTTCCTGCTCCAGGTGACGCTCGGCGCGGTGCTGCTCGATGCCCGCTCAACCTGGTCGCTGGTCGCGCTGACCTGCGCGAGTTTTGTCTGGCTGACGCTGGCATACCGCCCGCTGGACCTGCCGCCCAACCCATTGAGCGAGACCTACACGCTCACGGTCGCCGGCATGCTGCTGGGCTTCGTGCTCAACGCCGTGCTGCTGGTCGTGTTCGTCACGCGAATCAATCGAAACCTGAGGGAGCGCGACGCGCATCTGGCGGCCTTGCGCCAGCATGCCGCCGAGCAGGATCACATCGTCCGCATGGGCCTGCTCGCCTCCGGCGCGGCCCATGAGCTCGGCACGCCGCTCGCCTCGCTGTCGGTGATCCTCAGCGATTGGCGCCGCATGCCCGATCTTGCCGCCGATCAGGAGCTCGCCGAGGACCTCGCGGAGATGGAGACCTCGCTGCAACGCTGCAAGTCGATCGTGACGGGGATCCTGGTCTCGGCGGGCGAAGCACGCGGCGAAGGCTCATCGCCGACGACGGTGACGGCCTTCGTCACGGCCCTGGTCGACGAATGGCGCGACGCGCGCTCGGCGCGGACGCTCTACTTCGTCAATACGTTCGGCGCAGACGTCGCCATCGTCTCCGACATCGCGTTGAAGCAGGTCATCTTCAACGTGCTCGACAACGCCTACGAGGTCTCGCGGGAATGGGTCGAGCTCGTCGCCGAGCGCGAGGGCGACAATCTCGTGCTGTCGATCAGCGATCGCGGCCCCGGCTTTGCGCCGGAGATGCTGGCGCAGCTCGGAAAGCCCTATCACTCGAGCAAGGGCCGCGCTGGCGGCGGGCTCGGGCTGTTCCTGGTGGTGAACGTCGTGCGCAAGCTCGGAGGCAGCGTGACCGCCGAGAACCACAGGAAGCGCGGCGCCACGGTCCGCCTCACGCTGCCGCTCGCAACGTTGGCGATCGGAGGGAACTTTGACGCCTGACCGTTCGCTCATCGTCGTCGAGGACGATGCCGGCTTTGCGCGCACGCTGAAGCGCTCGTTCGAGCGCCGCGGCTATGATGTCGTGCTCGCCGCCTCGATCGAGGACGTGCGGAACGTGCTGGAGGAACGCTCCTTCGGCCACGCCGTCGTCGACCTCAAGCTCGGCGGCGCCTCCGGCCTTGCCTGCGTCGAGCTCCTGCACACGCATGATCCTGACATGCTGATCGTGGTGCTCACAGGCTTTGCCAGCATTTCGACCGCCGTCGAGGCGATCAAGCTGGGCGCCTGCCACTATCTCGCAAAGCCCTCGAACACCGACGACATCGAAGCCGCCTTCAACAAGGCCGAAGGCAACGCCGAGGTCGCGCTCGATGCACGGCCGACCTCGATCAAGACGCTGGAATGGGAGCGCATCCACCAGACCCTGATCGAGACGGATTTCAACATCTCGGAAGCGGCGCGAAGGCTCGGCATGCACCGGCGCACGCTGGCGCGCAAGCTCGAGAAGCGGCCGGTGAAGTAGGCCTTCACCAAGGTCTCACCGCCGTCATTCCGGGGCGTGCGGAGCACGAGCCCGGAATCCATCAGGCGGCAAAGACGGTGGTTGAATGGATTCCGGGCTCTCGCTTCGCGAGCCCCGGAATGACGGCTACGACCCCAAACAAAAAGCCCGGCGCGAGGCCGGGCTTTTGATTGCTTGCGCAGAACGAAGCTGCTTACGCGGCCTCGTCGGCGACCGTGGTGTCGTCGCCATCGGTATCGTCGGCATCGCCCTCGGCATCCGCCTCGCCCTCGGCGGCTTCCGCCTTGGCGTTGCGGCGCGGGCTCTTGGCGAGCTGGGCCTCGATCTCCTTGACCGCTTCGGTCTCGGTCGAGTGCTGCACCACCGCGATCTCGCGGGACAGACGATCGAGCGCCGCTTCATAGAGCTGGCGTTCGCTGTAGGACTGCTCCGGCTGCGACTCCGAGCGATAGAGGTCGCGCACGACTTCCGCGATCGCGACGATGTCGCCCGAATTGATCTTCGCTTCGTATTCCTGGGCACGGCGCGACCACATGGTGCGCTTGACGCGGGCGCGGCCCTTGAGCGTCTCCAGCGCCTTCTTCACCAGCGCCGGCTCGGACAGCTTGCGCATGCCGACATTGGCGACCTTGGCGGTCGGCACGCGCAGCGTCATCTTGTCCTTGATGAAGTTGATGACGAACAGCTCGAGCTTCGCGCCGGCGATCTCCTGCTCCTCGATGGCCAGGATCTGGCCGACGCCGTGAGCGGGATAGACGACGAATTCATTGGCCTTGAAGCCCTGACGCTGGGTCACGACCTTCTTTTCCTCGACCTTCGGCGCAGCGGCCGCCGGCTTCACGGCGGGCTTGGCGGCAGCAACGGGAGCCTTGGCAGGAGCAGCAACGGGAGCCTTCGACGCGGCGGGCTTGGCAGCGGGAGCCTTGGCGGCAACGGGCTTGACAGCAGGCTTGGCAGCGGTCGCTTTCGCGGCCGGTTTGGCAGTCTTGTTAGGCATTGCGCTTCTTTTGTTCTTCGAGGACTTTGCAGCCGGCGCCTTCGTCGCGGTCCGACCCTTGGATGCGCTACGGCTGGCCGCGGCGACTTTTTTGGCCTCCTTATGGGAAGCCCTCGCTGAAGTACTCTTTTTACGCGTTTTCTGTGACACAGCCTGCGCGCGGAAACTGCCACGCCCCTGTTCGACATTTGGTTTCACGGGAACCCAGCGGGGCCAACGGGGCTGACGGGTTCGGCTTAATGTGCCCAATATAGCACATTTCCCGCAAAAATCAATGATTTAGGGGTCTTGAGGGCTGGTTTTCGGCGGCAGCGCCGCTATTAGGGTTAAGTTTGAGCCCGATTCAGTCGCCGGAGCCGGGGTTCGGAGAAAAATATTTCTCGAACTTGCCTTCCATGCCGTCGAATTCCTTGGCGTCGGCAGGTGATTCTTTCTTCTGGGTGATGTTCGGCCAGCTCTTGGCGTAGTCGGCGTTGACCGAAAGCCACTTTTCCAGGCCCGGTTCCGTGTCCGGCTTGATGGCGTCGGCGGGGCATTCCGGCTCGCACACGCCGCAATCGATGCACTCGTCGGGGTGGATGACGAGCATGTTGTCACCCTCGTAGAAGCAATCGACCGGGCAGACCTCGACGCAGTCGGTGTACTTGCACTTGATGCAGTTTTCAGTGACGACGTAAGTCATCCAACGCTCCGAAAAGCTCTTTTAAAAGTCGCGGCTTGCGTAGCGCGGATGGCCGGGCGCCGCAAGGTCGGGAAGGCCCGATCATGACCGCTTTGCGCGTTTGATCGACCAAGAAGTGAATTCGAAACGCAATTAATTGCGTTTCGCTTCGCTTAGCTCCTCAAAGAGCACCCGCGCCGCGGCAGCATCGCCACGGCGCTCGCTGAAGCCGGTGACCTTCAACACCCGCACGGTGCGATCGAGCGCGACGGTGATGACGTCGCCGATCTTGATCGCATGCCCCGGCGACTTTTCGCGCTCACCGTTGACGCGAACGTGGCCCGACCCGACGAGCTCGGCCGCGGAGGTGCGCGCCTTCACCACCCGCGCGTGCCACAACCATTTGTCGAGGCGCTGCCGCTCGGTCGTGGGATTACTCCTTCCGACCAGACAGCTGCTCTTTCAGCGCGGCGAGCTTGGCGAAAGGCGAGTTCGGATCGGCCGGACGATCGCGCTCGCGTGGGTTTGCGCTCGAGGCGTAGGGACGCAGCGACGGTCCGCCCTGGCGGTCGCGGCCCTTGTCGCGGTCACGGCCGCGGTTGTCACGGCCCTTGTCGCGATCTCCGCCGAACTTGCCCTTGTCGCGATCGCGTCCCTTGTTGTCGCGATCCTTGCCCTCGAAGCGGCGATTCCTGTCGTCGCGCCCCTCGGGACGCGGCGCGCCTTCGCCACCTTCGCGCGGCTTGCGGAAGTCTCTGCCGCCGTCCCTGCGATGGCCGCCATGACGCTGGCCCGGCTTCGCGCCGTCGGCGGCTTGCGCGGCCCCGCCTTCCGCGGGCGCGGCACCTGCCTCGGCGCCTCCTTGCGGACGCGGCTGATGGTGATGACGCTGGTGGCGATGGCGCTCGTGGCGCGGCTTGCGGTCCTCGTGACGGCCGCCGGGACGCCAGACCTCGATCAGCTCGGGCTCGGCGGGCGTCGCCGCAGCTTCAGGCGCGGCGGCGTCGGGTGACGCGGCGGCTTCGGTTGCGGCCGTCTCGGCCGGCGCGGCTTCGAGGCCGGCAGCCTCGGTGGGCGCAGCGGGCTCTTCCGCCGGCGGCGCAATGCCGGGGGCGTCTTCGGGCGTGACGGGGGCCTCCGGAGAGGCTTCCAGCACGGGCTCGGCCTCCTGGGCCGGCTCGTCCTGCACCTCCATGCCGGGCGCATCTTCGACGGTGACCGGCTCGGCGACCGCTTCGGTGGAGGCCTCCGCCGGCAGGCCGGCAACGGCCTCCGCCGCGGTCTCGGTCGAGGAGTCGGCGCTTCCTTCAGCCGGCGGCGTCTCGGCCGCGACCGTTTCCACCACGGCCGGCTTTTGCGGCAGCGGCGGACGCTTCTCCATGCGATAGCCGAGCGCACGCAGCACCGAGGCGAAATCCTCGCCGGCAGATCCGGTGAGCGAGGTCATCGCCTGCGTCACCACGAAACTGCGGCCGTCGAAGGCGCCGGCCGGCTTTTCGCCGGACGCGTTCTCGCGCCAGGCCAGCGCCGGGCGGATCAGATCGGCAAGACGCTCCAGGATGTCGACGCGCACGGCGCGTTCGCCGGCCTGCTTGTAGCCGAGCACGCGATAGGCATCGCGCGGCAGCGCCTTGTCGACCGGGAACGAGGTACGGCCCGAGCTCGCCAGATGCTGCGCGCCCGACAGCGAGGACAGATCGACATTGTCCTGCTTCAGCGCCCACAACAGCGCTGCGAGCGCACGCGCGGCAGGCTTCAAAAGGCCGGGGAAATAGATGTGGTAGGCGCCGAACCGGACGCCGTATTTGCGCAGCACCGCGCGCGAGGGCTGGTCGAGATCCTTCAGCTCGTTCGCGATCTTGGGCCGCTCCAGCACGCCGAGCGCCTCGACCAGCTGATAGGCGATGCCGCGGGCGATGCCGGTGACGTCCTCGGCCTTGGAGAGCTCGAACATCGGCCCGAGCAGCTTCTCGACATGCGTCTTGAGCCAGAGCTCGAGCCGGGCCTGCACTTTTTCGCGCGGCGCCCCGGTGAGACGCTCGTCCGAGATGATGCGGATGCGCGGATGCAGCGCCTCCTCTGCGGCAGACAGCCGCGCCACGGCGTCGCCGGTCCAGCGGATGGTGCCTTCCGAGGTCAGCACGAACTGATCGTCCGGCGCGTTGCCGAGCTTTTCGGCGCGCGTGTTGATCTCGCCGGCGAGCACCGCTTGCGCTGCAGCCTGCAAGGCTTTCGCATCCGAACCAGCTTCCGCCGCATCCGGTGCAAAGGTGAAGCCGTCGAGGCGGCCGATGACATGGCCTTCGACGATGACTTCGCCGGTCTTGCCGATTTCAGTATTCAAGCTCGTGTTCTCCCGCAGGCGGCGCATCAATACACTGGTCCGGCGATCAACGAAACGCTCAGTCAAGCGTTCATGGAGCGCATCCGATAATTTATTTTCGACCTCGCGGGCGATCCCCTGCCAGCGTTCGGGGTCTTTCAGCCAGTCCGGGCGGTTGGCGACGAAGGTCCAGGTGCGGATCTGCGCGATCCGGGCCGACAGCGTGTCGATGTCGCCGTCGACGCGGTCGGCCTGGGTGATCTGGGCCTCGAACCAGGCGTCGGGGATGCAGCCCTTCCGCATCAGGAAGCCGTACAACGTGGTCACCAGCTCGGCATGGGCGGCCGGCGACAGTTTCCGGTAATCGGGGACCTGGCAGGCCTCCCACAGCCGCTCCACCGCCGCCTTGCCATGCGCGATATCGCGCACCTCGACGTCGCGGGCGGCATGGTCGAGCACGCGCATGTCCTCGGCGACAGGGGCGCGCGTCAGCGCCTCGTGGCCGGGGGCGAGGTTCAGGGACACCTGGAGCGCGCCGAGCGAGGCGAAATCCAGCCTGGCGTTGCGCCATTGCAGCATCTTCACGGGGTCGAAAGTGTGGTTCTGCAGCGCGTTGACGAGCTCGGGCTCGAACGGTGCGCAGCGGCCGGTGGTGCCGAAAGTGCCGTTGCGCGTGGCGCGGCCGGCGCGCCCCGCGATCTGCGCGAATTCGGACGGCGTCAGCCGGCGGAACTGGTAGCCGTCGAACTTGCGGTCGGAGGCGAACGCGACGTGGTCGACGTCGAGATTGAGGCCCATGCCGACGGCGTCGGTGGCGACGAGATAATCGACATCGCCGTTCTGGAACATCGCCACCTGCGCATTGCGCGTGCGTGGGCTGAGCGAGCCCAGCACCACGGCGGCGCCGCCATGCTGGCGGCGGATCAGCTCGGCGATGGCGTAGACTTCATCGGCCGAGAACGCGACGATCGCGGTGCGGCGCGGCTGGCGCGTGATCTTGCGATCGCCGGCGAATTCCAGCTGCGACAGGCGCGGCCGCGTGATCATGGAGACGCCCGGCAACAGCCGCTCGATGATCGGGCGCATCGTGGCAGCGCCCAGGAGCAGCGTCTCGTCGCGGCCGCGGCGGTTGAGGATGCGATCGGTGAAGACGTGGCCGCGTTCGAGATCGCTGGCGATCTGGACCTCGTCGACGGCGAGGAAGGAGACGTCGAGGTCGCGCGGCATCGCCTCGACGGTCGACACCCAATAGCGCGGGCTCTTCGGCTTGATCTTCTCCTCGCCGGTGACGAGCGCGACCGCCTCGGCTCCGACCCGCGCGGCGATCTTGTTGTAGACCTCGCGCGCGAGCAGGCGCAGCGGCAGCCCGATCATCCCGGAAGGGTGCGCCAGCATCCGCTCGATGGCGAGATGGGTCTTGCCGGTGTTGGTCGGCCCGAGCACCGCAGTGACGCCGGCGCCAGGCACGCGATCGGACGGCGCGCGCTCGGAAGCGAAGGGGGAGGAGGAAAAGGGCATCTGGGGGATTAGGTAGTGGCGATTTGGGCGAATGTCAGTGCTGTTGTGGGCGGGGGCGGGCAGCGCTTGGAAGTCACCTCGCCCCGCTTGCGGGGAGAGGTCGGCGCAAAGCGCCGGGTGAGGGGGACTCTCCGCGAGTCCATCTGTCACCGCATCTGTGGAGACTCCCCCTCACCCCGACCCTCTCCCCGCAAGCGGGGCGAGGGAGAAAAACCTCGCGCAACTGTCTCACTTTGCGACGCTTTTCCCGTTGGTCTTAAGCTTCGGAACGACTCTAGAACGAATCGCGGCCGAATCGCTGACTCCCCCCGGAGTCATGTTCCGTTCACGCAACATGTCGCGGGAGTCTTGTTGGCTGCAACTAGATGGAGTTTCGGGCTGCCGTACAAGTGACGTTTCGATGGCGCAAAGCCTTAAGTTGGGGACGGCGCGGAGTCGAATCAGAATCGGGGAGGAGTCAAATGGATTCCGGGACCGGAGCCGCCGGGACCAATTTTTGCGAAAACAACCCCATGCACAGTAGGCAAGTGATTGATTTTGCAAAACCTTCACGCAGCCAAAAACTCTGCTCGTCATTCCGGGGCGCGCCTCTTGGCGCGAGCCCGGAATCCATCGTGCAGCGGAGACTGTCTCACGATGGATTCCGGGTTCGCGACTGCGTCGCGCCCCGGAATGACGGCCGAGAGAGAGGGTAGAGAGAGAACGCGCTACGGCAGCCGCCGCTTACTGCGTCTTCGCCACCCTTGGCGGCTGGGCCGTGGTGATGAAGCTGGTGGCTTCCAGCATGGCCGGCCCCAGGGGCGTCGGCACTTTCAGCCAGAACGGGACCAGGACGCGGGTGCCGGCGACGGGGGCAAACGCGATCTCGATGTTGCGCTGGGCGGCGAGGTATTTGATCACGGGGCGATCGGGGATGTAGCCGGCGACGGGGACGAAATAGAGCGAACAGACCACGACGGGGCCGTGATAGCCCTTCTCCGCCTTCACATTCTCCATGCGCTTGAAATCGAGCTTCAGATCGTAGCGCATGCGGCCGTCGAACACGGGGGCCGAGTTGTGGCAGGCGTCCGGCGTAACAGGATCGCCATTGCCGGGCACGCGCAAGAGCGAAGCCGTCATGGGGTCCCAGACGCCGCGGCGGTGCGCGTCGGTGACGACGATGCGATCAGGATCGACCGGCGGCTCCGGCAGAATGGCAAAATCCTTCACATTGCCCTTGTCGAGCGTGATGCGGATCTCTTCGGTCTTCTTTGAGGTGGTGGTGGAGGCCTGGTAGCCGGTCGCAACCAGCGCGCCATTGACGATCCGCCCTTGGCTAGCGCCGGTGCCGGACCCGCCCGTGAACGACTTCAGCAGCCCTGAGGTGCCGCCCGCGGCCGCCGCCGAGAACACGTCGTCCTGGATGTCGATGTTCCATGCGCCCTTGCCGACGGGAATGCCGGCCAGCGAGGCCTCATATTGCGCCTCGAGCTTGCCCTGCGCCGCCGCGGGCACCGCGCCCCACGCCACGGCCAGGCCGCAAAGCGCCGCCAGCCAGCCGGCAAAGCGCGGACGGACTGAGCGCTCTTCTGGCGCAAGAGGGGACGTTGTGAGCACGAAACAATCCAATCGGGGCGCGACGGTTGTTACTTAAGCCAAAAACCGCGGCAAACAATGTGTCCGGGCGTCTCGAGCCGGGAACTCCACCGGAGTCTTCGGTCGCGAATACGCCCTTTATGTGATGGTAAGGCGCGACAAACATTGCCGTTTTGGTGATCGGCTTCGCCTCTCCCGCTGCCTTTTCCCCCTCGCCCCGCTTGCGCGGAGAGGGGCGGGGTGAGGGGGGCCCTCCGCGAGGGCGGTGATAGTTGAGGTCATAGGCGGCCCCTCCCCCCGCGGAGACGCCCCCTCACCCGGAATCCGCGCTATTCGCGCGCATTCCGGCCTCTCCCCGCAGGCGGGGAGAGGCGAAAAGACCGCCCAAAACCTTGACTGCCCGCCCCTTCCCCCCTATACGTCCGCCCGCTCCCTGCAAGGACGAAAGAATTAGCCCCCGTGGCGCCCAGAATGGCGGCCGCACTCGTTGGGGGATCGAACTCAAGGATTATGCCATGTCTCGCCGCTGCGAACTGACGGCCAAGGGCCCCCTCGTCGGCCACAAGGTCAGCCACTCCAACATCAAGACCAAGCGCCGCTTCCTGCCGAACCTGGTCAACGTGACCTTCATCAGCGAAGCCCTGGAGCGCAACGTGCGCCTGCGCGTCTCGACCAACGCGGTCAAGAGCGTAGACCACAATGGCGGCCTCGATGCCTTCCTGCTCAAGGCCAAGGCCGACTTGCTGTCGCCGCGCGCCCTCGAGCTGAAGCGCGCCATCCAGAAGAAGGTCGGCCCGACGGCTGCACCGGCCAAGAAGGCCAGCTAAGTTTTTTAGGTTAGGGCGGGGGCTAAGTTGCGTCGCGTGGCGTAGGTCTAGCCGAGTAGAGTTTTGCGTTGCGGCCGGATCGGAAGATTCGGCCGTTTTTGTTTTTGCGGTGCAGCGCTTCAACTAAGAAGAAGGTTCGGTGGATATCAGGAGTCGCAATGACTATTGTCCGCACCCGAAACTTGTAAGAAGCGCCCGCAGCGGGTTACTGTAACTTTTGAAATATCAATCCAATCAATCATTTCTGGGTGCTCGTGAGACCACTACTGCGATGGGCAGGAAGCAAGCGGCAGATGCTCCAGCCTCTCCGAAAAATATTTCCCAACACAGGCGCGCTCTACGTGGAGCCGTTTTGCGGGTCAGCAGCTCTATTCTTTGACCAAAAGCCAAAGCGAGCAGTTCTTTCAGATATCAACTCCGACCTAATCAATTTCTATCGTTGCAGCCGCAGGCAACCAAACGAAGTCTACGAGATTGCAAACGAACTTAGGCGCACGAAGTCAACCTATCTGCGCGTTAGAAGAGAAATCGCGGACACGAAGGACAAACTGACCCGAGCAGCTTATTTCTACTATCTCAATCGGAACTGCTTTAACGGTTTGTATCGCACGAACAAGCAGGGCGTCTTCAACGTTCCCTTCTCTAAGTCTCGCACCGGGAGAATGTTGAGCGAGGAAGAATTCTTAGATGCAGCCGCTGCACTGTCTTCTGCAAAATTCTCGGTTAGCGATTTCGAAAGCTGTATCGAGACGCACGTACAATCAAATGCATTTTTCTTCCTTGATCCACCCTACGCTATCAAACGTCGGAAGCCCTTCACTGAGTACGACAAATCGGTGTTCAGCGAACCCGACCTAAAGAGGCTTCTTGGTTGCCTCGAAGCTATTGATGATGCTGGGGGGCACTTTGCGCTGACCTATGACAGCGCTCTAGCGCACAAGTTTCTCCTCAGGAGACAATGGCGTCAGAGCGAAATTATCGTTCGTCGAAATATCAGCGGATTTGCCGATGCGCGTAAGAACGCCGTCGAAGTGTTGACCACGAACTTCGATTATCATGACACGAATTCTCATTCTTAGCGATCTTCACGCTTACAGCCCGTCCGATAAGGCAGCGCGGGAGCCTTCGTTTCTCCTTGCATCTAGCAAGGAAGGCGCCACGAATCCCATTCGCACAATTCCAGATATCCTAAAGCAGGAAGGGCTTTTGGTTGATTGGATACTATGTCCGGGCGACATAGCAGACCAGGCCGATCCGGACGCACAAACCTTCGCTTGGCAGGAGCTTGTAGAATTAAAGAAAGCAGTGAAGGCTAAACTTTTGCTGAGCACCGCCGGAAATCACGACGTCGATTCTCGCTTGAAATTCAGCAATTACGATCCGAAGGGCCATCTTCAAGGCTTGGAGCCACCCTTCCCCGGCATAAAGACCGCCGCGGACAAATATTGGGCGAGGAATTACCACATACATGAGCAAGGCTCGGTACGCCTAGTCAACCTAAACAGCGCCGCCTTCCATGGCTTCCATTCTCAAGAACAAGGGTCCATCTCCGAGTATCGACATGGACGCGTCAGCACCAGAACGATAGATGCGATCGTCGAAGAGATTGGTCGGAAGAAATTTCAAACCAACATCTTGTTCACCCATCACCACCCCTATCGCAATGACGCGATCTACGAAGACGATTACAGCGAAATGCAGTTCGGCGGAAAACTCGTAGCTGCACTAACTGAAGCTACGTCCTCGAGCTGGCTTATCATCCATGGGCACCAACACTACCCACAGGTGAGCTACGGCCCCGATGTTACATTTCCACCATTGATATTCTCAGCCGGGAGCATTTCCGCAAAAATCGCCTCTCCGATGTCAGCGGAAGCTCCCAATCAATTCTACCATATTACTTTGGAAACGGATTCGACCAGAACGAACGGTTGGTGGCCGTGCGGCAAGATCCGAGCTTGGTCTTGGGTTCACCGGCGCGAATGGCAAAGCACCCCTGACGGCCAAAACATACCTGATGGGTTGGGGTTCGGCTGCAGAGACAACGTGCTATCACTGACCAATGTAATCCGGGACTACGTTTCGGCACACGACAACTACGTGACCATGCAGCAGATCAGTGGAGCTCATCCGCATCTGCAGTTCGTCAACCGCAAGATATTCGAGGAAGTGTTTAGACAACTCAGACAGCATAGTATCCGCTGTACCGTTGCCGTGCCGTTCACGGATACCCAGTTTCGGAAGGACGGAGTTGCCGGATGAGGGACCCGTTTGAGTCGTACAATGCACGGTTTGTTCCGCCACAGACCGTTGCAGAAACCTTCATTCTCCGTGAAAAACAGTTCGCTGCGCTTTGTGAACAGACAAACTCGCTTCTGATTGGGCCCCGCGGAAGCGGGAAAACGACCCTCCTCAAGATGTTGAAGGTGGGCGCCCAGGTGGTGGCTTGGAAGAATAGAACTCAAGCAAACGCGCTGCGGCGATTTCGTTTTTGCCCGATCTATGTTGGCGCTGACAGGCAACTTGAATTTATTGTGGGCGGACCCGTCGCGGATCAAAATCGCGCCTCAATCGACCTTCTCTCAAAGGCCCTCTTATCCTTCCGAGTAAAATTCGCATGTCTTGATACAGCGAAAGAGGTTTCGAATCCGCATCTTCGCGACATCGAAAACATGTCGCACCAGTTTGTGGACTTAGGCGATGGGGAGGTCAGACTTTCTCGCGCACTATCCTCGGTTTGGGACCTCAAAGAGAATACGCTTTCCTTTCTTGAAGTTCGCTCGCGGCTGTATTGGCAACTCGGAGAGATGAACAGATTTCTTGCGAAGATTCGGCATGGCCAAGAAGTTTCCCCCGAGGAAATATTAGATCACGCTCAGTACCTGTCCCATGACCCTATCGGAGCATGTGAGGCATTTGTTTCGCTCTTCAACGAAATCACTGATTTGCCAGCCAAGATCTGGGCTCTATGCGTCGATGAGCTTGAGATCATGCCAGATCAACTTCAGAACTATCTGTTTTCTGGGTTTCGTTCGATTGATCAAAGAATAGTATTGAAGCTGGCGACAAGCCCGTTCTCCAAGATTGATTGGCGCGGATTGGGGAAGGATGGCCCCATGTCTGGCAACGACTACACACCCATCAATCTTGGATTCACGACCAAGCACGATATTAAGAGAAACGATGCTCGCAGATTCAGCGCCCGCTTGCTTGAAGCGCTCATCGTTGCGGAAACCAAAGCAAAGCAAAAAGGCAATCAAACAAGGGGCCCAGAAGTTCTGGGGCGCTCAGTTATAACCGAGGCCAACACCTCGCCCGATCAAAAGAATGCCTATAGGCCTCCCGATGGAAGCCATTATATTCGATTTAAGTCTCTATTAGAACGCGATCCAGCATTCGCCCAATTCCTTCGCGATCGCGACATCGATCTAGATCAGATGCATCGTAGCGACGAGAACCAACGCGCTGGAAAGGCACGAAAGTACATTTGGCAAGTCGCCTGCAGATTGGCGTACGCCCCGTTGAGTTCATTTATGAGGCCTGATCGGTCGATAGGAGAGAGACCTCCGAGCAGAAAGGCTCTAGCCGATATTTATCTTGGCTACGATTCACTACTAACTATGTGTGAAGGAAATCCTCGCATCACTATTTCACTAATGCGGCCGTTAGTTCGGCGGCACTTTGGCACATCGAGATCTATTCCATTTGAGGACCAAGCCGCCCTCGTCGAGGAAGCGATTGCGAAGTATGTCTCCCTGCTATCTACAATTCACGTTGTCGACCCGACGAACAACATCCAAAACATGTCTATCATTGATCTAATCGAGGCGATTGGAGGTTTCTTCTCAAACGAGGTGACAGGAACCGTGTTCAAACCCGAACCGCCCCTCACTTTTAGAATCGATAACGCGGTGCCGAAGGAGTACGTCGACGCAATTGGCGTCGCGATGAACCAAGGGGCATTCGTCATGCTATCGGATGAAAGTGGCCTCTTTGATCACGGCTCCATCAAGGACGCGCGCCTTCGTTTTTCCTATCTTCTTTGCCCGCTCTATCATCTGCCGTTGACAATCGGCAGCCCGATTAATCTCAGCAGAATCCTTTCAACCCGCCGCCCGAGAACTTCACGGCGGGCCCTTACACAAGAGGATCTATTTAATAGGACCTCAATATGAGTGACCGACTGGTCGTCCGAAATTTATCCCCCTCTTCCGACAGTCTGAACGATGCTCTATTCGTTTACTGCATTGGATACGAATCACGCTCGCGATTTGCCGCAGAGTACTGCCGGTGGTCTCCCAAGAAGACTATTGCCGTTGAATATTCGGCGGGCCAAGTACTCTCGTTTGACGAAAACAGAACCTTCGCGCGCAAGAATGAGTTTGTCACCGTATCGGATAGAGAGGGCTTCGTGGAGCAGGCCCTCTCGCGAGCGATTTCTACCATGCGAAGCTTGGAAGGCACCGCAAGCGTCGCCGTAGACGTTTCGTCGATGGATCGATCACTCATGTCTCGCGTGTTACTTAAGGCGCTGGACGATCTCAACACCGGCGAGACGATGTTTGTATTGTATTCGCCCTCAGCTTTCGTTGAGCCGAAGAGCAATCTGGTCCCTATTCGGCAATCAACTGCGGCTCACCCTTCCATTGCTGGACAGGTGGCAGCTCCGGACCTCGAACGGGTTGCACTTCTTGGAGTTGGTTATGAATACGGCGTTTCGCTCAGCATATTGGAATCGCACGAACCTGATATAAGCTTCATCTTTCGACCAAACGGAGTTGATGAGCGCTTCAAGACCGCTGTTCGAGACGCCAATTTTGGATTCGACTTCGGAGAGAGAAATTACGAGATAGTAGACTACTTCTTGCACGATATGGCTGGCGCTTACGACGATATTTCAAGCATCATTTTTGCGACAAAGCATAATAGCTCGATAATCGCGGTGCCAATGGGCCCAAAGATTCTCAGCGCCGCTATGATTCTTGCCGGTCGCCTACATCAACCGCAGGTCTCTGTTCTTCGGTATTCCGTAGCTCCCGGCGGCAATTATCAAGACATCGGCGCAGAGGGCATTTTGGTGGGGATGGAAGTTACGGTCATCAAAGGCGACGATGGTCAGTCTGGCGCGGGGAGCAAACCTAGATAGCTTGAATGGAGCATTCCTCCCATTCTCCGCTATACGCGCCCCGGTAGCATCACGCGGAGAGGCATACCGTGGAGCACGCGCGCAACATCGTCCCAAACCCTCACCCAAAAACCTCGTCATCTGCTGGCACCGGCAACGAGATCTCGGAAGACATCTCCAACGTTCTGAAGCTCTACCGCTGCCTCCGCTAGACAAAACCCATCCGCGGCAGTTGGTGCTCTGCGACCTCGGGGTCGGCCCGGTGCCGCCACCCGTAAACACCCCCCGCGCCCGTTAACCGTTCATTAACCAACGCACCCTAGCCTGCGGTAATCGTCCAGCCATCATTAGCTCGAAATGCCTTCCCGGTTCGCTCCAGGAGAAGCGCCGATGTGCGTTGCGTTGTTGACGTATGCCGATCTCAGTGCCCGCCTCGATATCTCGCGCGAGGCCGCGCGGTCGCTGGCGCGACGACGCCGGCTGCCGCGCTCGCGTTCGGATGACGGCAAGGCCCTGGTGAGCGTTGATCTCGACGAGCTCCGGTACACGCCCCGCCCGCGACGTGCCCGCCGGGCAGACCCGATTGCCGCCTCCATGGCAAGGATCGAGGCCGTCAAGACCGAGGCCTTCAAGGCGGAGATCGCGCGGCTCGAAGACGTTGCAACTGCCTACAGGGCCGTGTTCGAGCGCGAGCGGGAGCGCGCCGATCGCCTCGTCGTCGAGTTGCAGCAGGCGACCGCCGAGACCATGGCAGCCAATGCGTGGGCGGCACGACTGGAAGACGAAGTGACGGCGCTGCGGAGCGATCGCCGGGGCGGCTCGATCGCGGGACACGCTGCGCGGCGATTAGGACATCTGGCCGCCGCCATCGTCAAAGCAGATCGCGCGGCTAGAGCGCGATGAGATTGGGATGAATCGTCATCGCGCTCCAGGTTTTTGTTCGAGCATGATCTCCGCGCAAACGCGTTGCGCGTTTGTCGCGAGGGAAAACCGCTTCGCACTTTGCGCTCACGCGGCCCTTCGGGTCCGGATCATGCTTTTGCAGGTAGCACTCGAAGACTTCTCCATCCCCGGCTTGCCGGACCAATCGCGAGGGACAAATGGCTGGCAATATCGATATTCATGAAATGAAGGCCCGCATCGTCGTGTTCGGTGTCGGCGGCGCAGGCGGCAATGCCGTCAACAACATGATCACGGCCGGGCTGCAAGGGGTCGAGTTCGTGGTCGCCAACACCGACGCGCAGGCGCTGGCCATGTCGAAGGCGAAGCACCTCATCCAGCTCGGCACACATGTCACCGCAGGCCTCGGCGCCGGCTCGCAGCCGGAACTGGGCCGCGCCGCAGCCGAGGAGGCCATCGATGCGATCCGCAATCAGTTGACCGGCGCGCACATGGTGTTCGTGACGGCCGGGATGGGCGGCGGCACCGGCACCGGAGCTGCACCCGTCGTCGCCAGGACCGCGCGCGAGCTCGGCATTCTCACGATCGGCGTGGTCACCAAGCCGTTCTACTTCGAGGGCCAGCGCCGCATGCGCTTTGCCGAGGCCGGCATCGAGGAGCTGCTGAAGACGGTCGACACCCTCCTGATCATCCCGAACCAGAACCTGTTCCGGGTGGCCAGCGACAAGACCACATTCGCCGATGCCTTCGCCCTTGCCGACCAGGTGCTTTATTCGGGCGTGGCCTGCATCAGCGACCTCATCGTCAAGGAAGGCCTGATCAATCTCGATTTTGCCGACGTCCTCTCCGTCATGAAGGAGAAGGGCAAGGCCATGATGGGACGAGGCGAGGCCTCCGGCGAGAAGCGCGTGCTCGCCGCCGCCGTCGCCGCGATCTCCAATCCGTTGATCGAGAACCCCTCGATCAAGCGCGCCAGTGGTCTCATCATCTCCATCACCGGCGGCAAGGATCTCATGCTGTACGAGGTCGACGAAGCGGCCAGCCGCATTCGCGACGAGGCCGACCCGGACGCCAACATCATCGTCGGCGCGTCCTTTGACGAAAGCCTCGAAGGCATCGTCCGCGTCTCGGTGGTGGCGACCGGTATCGACAATCTCGACCCGGCGCAGGCGCTGCCGGTGGAAACCGCCCTCACGCAGCTCGCCGGCAGGCTGCGCAACGACAGCCGCCGCATCGCCGATCGCATCGAGCGCAGCGCACCCATTCCGCAAGCGGGCAGCCCGCCGCTCCGCCCGCAGCCGCACCACCCCGTGGGGCCACCGGCACGGCCGGGCCTGGACCATGCGCGGCAGGCGGCGCTTCAGCCGCTCGATCCTTACGGCCGCGCGCCTGCGCGCAATGCGCCCGACGAGGCCGTTCTCGATATCCCGGCCTTCCTGCGCCGCGCCGCCAACTGAGGGGTCGAGAGAGCCGCGGTTCCTTGCATGTCGACTACGGAGTCCAACAACAGGTCGTCATCCCGGGGCGCGACGAAGTCGCGAGCCCGGGATCCATAACCACCATCGTGAGTATGGATTCCGGGCTCGCGCCAAGAGGCGCGCCCCGGAATGACGGAGTAAACAACAACTCTCCCGCTTTGGCGGGCGCCTCACCATGAATGTTTGATATCTCGCCGCGGAAACGAGTCCTCATCCTGAGGAGCCCGCCTCGATCGGGCGTCTCGAAGGATGCGCCGCAACGAAACCAGCCGCCGATGCTTCACGCTGCCGTGCTGCGCGGGCTCTCCGCGGTTTCCTTCTTGTCCGACTCCTTGTCGCGCGACAGCCAGGCCGGAAAACGAAGCAGGCGTTCGTTGGGGTCTTTCGGCAGCTCGATGGGCGGCGCTTCAACGGCCGAACTCGGCAAGTCCAGCGCTGCCTGTCCGGATCGCACCGCATCCGCACGCTGATCCAGTTCGCGCAAGAGGGGATCGAGCACGCTGTCGATCTCAGTCGCCACCGACACGAGGAAACTATTGAGCTCGCGCGCCTCGGGCACGACGGCCGCAGCCTGCTCGATCGCGCTCGAGAGACCGTCGACGACGGGCGCAAACGCGCCGGCGGCCTGCTTGACTCGCGTCTTGATCAATTCGATCTCGCTCAGGACGCGCTCACGCTCCCGCCTTTTCTTCTCTTCAGAAAGGCGGGCTTCGATTTCGGCGATCTGCGCCGTCAGGGTCGTGGCTTCGGATGCGAGCGCATCGCGTCGTCCGCGCGCGCGATCGAGATCGCGGCTGAGATTGTCCACTAAGTCGTCCTTTCCGAACATGGCTTTGCTCCGTAGGACAGGCGCTTTGCCCTGTAGGACGGCCCTGGCGCGAACCGCCAGCCTCGCCACCGACCGGATGGCCGGATCGGCCGAAACAGGCATCAACCTCGGTCGCGTCACATGGGCCGACATGGTGATCCCCCCATCGTCAACATTAGGCAACCGCATGGTTAACAAGGGGTTAATATCAACAGATGAGGGGCAATGGGGCCGTCCGTGTCCCCTACCCCCGAAAATCAATGCTCCGCAGCACGATCCCCGGCGGAGTGCCTTCGAACTCCGTCGCCTGGTACTTCCGTCCCGCGCAGGCTTCGATGCGCTCGCGCAGGCGGGTGAACTGGGCTTCGCGCTCATTGGGGCGGGCGCGCGGGCCGCGCTCGAGATCGTCCATGGCGGAGGTCGAGATCGCGCAGGCGAATTCCTTCGCGCCGTCCTGCATCGAGAACTGGACGATGCCGCGGTCCTGGTCGTGGCCGATGAAACGGCCGCTGGTGAGCGTCATGGGGTTACTCCTGTACTGCGCGCGTCCCGGCCTGGTGCGCCATTGCGCAACGGGGGGCCGGGACCTGTGACCCGGTCGGCTTGATTCAAGCACGCCGTGGCACGAGCATCTGCAACAACTCAATTCCGTGGCTATGGGTCCTGGATCTGCGCTTCGCTTGTCCGGGACGACACCCGTGGGGCGGCCGCCTTCAGCCGTCGCCGTTGAGCCTTGCGAAATCGTCGAACAGGGCGGCCACCAGCGCGCGGTGGCGGGTGTCCTCGGCGGGCAGGCCGGCGGCATAGAGGTTGAGCAGATAGCGGGCCTTCACCGCGGCTTCCGGCCACGACATCGCCGGCACCGTCAGCATGCGGCTTTCGAGATCGGCCTCGCGCTCGCGCAGCTCGCGGACATTGTTCTCGACCTCGGACAGCGCGCGGCGCAGATCGGTGGCCTTTTGCGCGGCCATGCCGCGGTGCTTGTCGAGCTCGACCGGAACATCAGTCATGGGCGGTCGCATCGATGCGTTGAGCGTCCGCGAGGTCGACCGAGCCGATCGCATGCACTTCCGTGATGTCGCCGCGCGCGCCCTCCTTGGGCACCGTGATCATGGTGGCGACGCGGCGCCAGGCGGCGAACGACAGGCCCTCGATCATCTCCTCGTCGGTGACGACCTCGTAGCGGCCCGCCGGCAGTTCGCGCGCAATGCCGCGGATGTGAAACGGATGCTTGAACGTCACGAATTCGTGCCGCGAGCGGATGGTCATGCGCGCCTGCCTTTCAAAAAGAGGGGCCCCACCGGACGCTGGCGAGCGCGAGCATGCGCGCGTTGCGCGGCAATAGCCAGCGTTATTGTCGGCGGCGCGCGCGGCGTTTTAGCCCTCGCTATCGGCGCGGTGCAGGCGTAGAGTCATCGCATCACCGCACATCTCGCAACGGCTTCGACCGGTGACTGAGGGTCACGTGCGCTCCCGCCGCAAGTTCGAGCAGGAGCAAGCATGTCGCAGTTTCGCCTTTCCGAATGGATCGTGCCGCCGGTGGTGGTTCCGCTGTTCCTTCTGCTGCTGGTGTGCGCGGCGGCCATCTTCAATGGCTAGGGCCATTCGCGTGCCCTATCTCGTCAGCGCCACCAACGAATATGGCTGCGCCAATCTCGGCCGCGGCAGCGCCAGCCTTGCGCTGCGGCTGGCGCGAAAATTCCTGCGCGACGGCGCCATCGACGTGAGGGTCTGCACGCCGCGCGGACGCGTGCTGCAATCGGACGAACTGGACGAACTCGCACCCCCAGATAAATCTCAGAAGGAGACCGACATGGCCAAGGGACAGCAACGCGGCAATCGCGAGACCAAGAAGCCGAAGAAGGACAAGGCCAAGGTGATCGCGGCAGCGCCGAGCCGCAAGGATGTGGCCTGGCAGCCGGATTTCGGACCGGGGAAGAAGAAGTAGCGGCTTCCTTCGCCCGCCCCGCCTGCGGGGCGAGGGAGCGTAGCGCCGTCGCGGCTGAGTTCGCCGGCTCCTCGCCGTCGCGCTTTTTTGCTATACTCGTCCCGGTAGCATTACCGGGAGGGGATGACCCGTGGAGCACGACCGCACGACCGCGCCGAAAAACCTCGTCATCTGCTGTGACGGCACCGGCAACGAGATCTCGGAGAACATCTCCAACGTCCTGAAGCTCTATCGCTGCCTGCGCAAGACCGACAGGACGCAGCCGCGGCAGATGGTGTTTTACGATCCGGGCGTCGGCACGGTGACGGAGCCGACGACGTGGCACCGGCTCAAGGCCAATATCAACCTGGTGCTGGGGCTCGCCACCGGCTACGGGCTCGACGACAACGTGCTGTCGGCCTATTGCTTCCTGGTCGAGCATTACGCGCCGGGCGACCGCATCTACCTGTTCGGCTTTTCGCGCGGGGCCTACACGGTTCGCGTGCTGGCGGGGCTGATCCACAAGGTCGGGCTGATCAGGCCGGAGCAGGCGAACCTCGCAGGCTCGGGCCTCGTCGCCTACAAGCAATATTCCGGCACCGGGCGCGGCAACGACCTCGAGGATCTCTCGGACGTCGCCTTCGACGACCAGGGGCCGCTGCCGAAGGACGAGTTCGATCTCGCCGCCCAGTTCGCGCGCATCACCTCGACGCGCTGGCCGACCATCCATTTCATCGGCGTGTGGGACACCGTGGCGAGCGTGATCGTGCCGCGCGCCGACCGGCTGTTCTGGCCGAGCCTGGAGGAGCTCGCCTTCACGTTGCGCAACCCCAGCGTCAAGATCTTCCGGCAGGCGATCGCGATCGACGAGCGGCGCTGCATGTTCCGCCTCAAGAAGTACTGGGAGCCGCAGGAGTTCTGGAGCAACCGGTATGTCCCCGACGAGAAGAAGGTGCCGCAGGACATTCTGCAGGTGTGGTTCGCCGGCGTGCACAGTGACGTCGGCGGCGGCTATCCGGAGGCGCAAAGCGGGGACTCGAAATATCCGCTGATCTGGATGATCGCGGAGGCGGAGAAGGCGGGGCTGAACTTCAACCCGGCGACCATCAAGCAGCTCGCCTGGGGCATCCAGCGCAAGAACTCACCGTTCCAATATGTCGAGCCGGCCTACACTGGGAAGACGGGCGTGCTGCACGATTCGATGACGCCGGGCTGGCGGGTTCTGGAATATCTGCCGAAGAGCGCGAAGTACCGGGAGTGGCCGGAGCGGAAAGTGTTTCTCGGCTTCTACATCCCCGATTGCGAGCCGCGCCCCATCCCCGAAGGCGCGCATGTGCATGAGAGCGTGTTGAAGCGGATGGCCGTGGAGCCGGACTATCGGCCGGTGAATTTACCGAAGGAGTACGTGACGGTGCCGATGCCGGTGGGGCCGCAGCATGCGGAGATGGAGACGGCGGAGATGTGAGGAGGGCGGCGCTCTCATTAACGGGTGTGGAGGCAGGTGCGCCAACATCACCGCGGTCGTCCCTGCGAAAGCAGGGACCCATAACCACAGGAAGTGGTTTGGCGAAGACTCGTTGTTCGGGACTGCTTTCGGGCGCAACCGAGACATCACGCGGTATGGGTCCCTGCTTTCGCAGGGACGACGACGGAGTTTGAGGCGGCCCCACCCCGCTACCGCCGCTTTCTTCCTTCGCCGCTACTTTTCATTAAAATTCTCCCGCCCGCCTTAGCCGGATCGCATCAACTCATCCGCATCATCCTGCACAGGATCCACCGCTAGACCTGCGGAATTGGAGGAGAGTGCCAATGTATCCGCGTAAATATGCCCGCGTGAAGCCTGCCGGGCTGGTGTCGCGCCAGGCCAAGATCATCACCGACCCGCGCGCACCTGTGATCAACTGCACGCTGATCGACTATTCGCCCGGCGGCGCCTGCGTCGATCTCGGCGGCCAGGTGAACATCCCCGACAGATTCGAGCTGCTGCACGTCAACACCAAGAAGCGCTGCCGCATCGCCTGGAAGCGCGGCACGCGGGTGGGCGTGGTGTTCTGAGGGACATCTTGCTTGCCCTCCCCTTGCGGGGGAGGGTCAAGAGGAAGCTACTTCCGCATCCTCGCTTTCGCGCCGCCGACGATCTGCATGGCGACGCCGGCGATCCAGCCGAGCAGAGCGAGCCAGGTCCAGGCCATGTGCGGGTCGAGACGGAGCACGATGACGGCGACGGAGGCGAGCGCGGTGAGCGTGGCGCAGAGCGTGCCGGCGGCGCTGAGGAATTCGGCGGCGTCGATCGCGCTATGCGCCTCGTCGAACGGCAATTGCGGCGTGTCGATGCCGAGATAGAAGCCGACGAAGCCCAGCAGCATCATCACCATCAGAAACCCCTGCGTGGTGAGCGCTGATATCGCCGATCCCACATAGGCGCCGACGAACAGCCCGCACGCCGCGCCGGCCATCGCAAGCCCCACGCGCTCGAACACATGGGCGGTTTGGCGAACACGAAAACGCATGGCGGGCCTCCGCGAGGAGTGGGGTCGCGCAAGGTTAGGCCAGTTTTGCGGGGGGTGGAAGCTGGGGAGATTTACGGAGGGGGAGGGGTGGGCGAAAGCGCCGCGCGACATTCTCCGCTGTCGTCCCTGCGCACGCAGGGACCCATAACCACAGGAAGTGGTGAGGCGAAGACTCTTAGTTAAGTTGTCAACCGGCACCGCGCGCCATCGATGGATCACGCGGTATGGGTCCCTGCATGCGCAGGGACGACAGCAGAGTTTGTGGCGCGGGTATCGCGCCACACGTGCAGCACGCACACGCGGCCCCTACCGCGCCCCGAACGTGGTCTTGCCGAACAGCGCCTTCTGCGTCGAGGGCTGCGAGCGCCAGTATTGCGGCGGGGCTTCGACCTCGCCGCCGACATCGGCGGCGGCGTGCCAGGCCCAGCGCGGGTCGTAGAGCATGCCGCGGGCGAGCGCGACCATGTCGGCCTTGCCGGATGCGACGATCTCTTCGGCCTGCCTGCCGTCGGTGATCAGGCCGACGGCGATCGTCGGCAATCCGGTCTCGCGCTTGATCGCCTCCGCGAACTGCACCTGATAGCCGGGGCCGAGCGGGATCTTCTGCAGCGGCGAGACGCCGCCGGAGGAGGCATCGATCCAGTCGACGCCGCGCGCCTTCAGCGCGTTGGCGAACTCGATCGTCTGCGCCAGATCCCAGCCGCCCTCGACCCAGTCGGTCGACGACACCCGCATGCCGACCGGCTTGTCGTGCGGGAAGACGGCGCGCACCGCATCAAAGATCTCGAGCGGAAAGCGCATGCGGTTCTGCAAAGACCCGCCATATTCGTCGGTGCGCCTGTTGGAGATCGGCGACAGGAACTGATGCAAGAGATAGCCGTGCGCGCCGTGCAGCTCGATGGCGTCGATGCCGATGCGCTCGGCGCGGCGAGCTGCATCGACGAAGGCCTCGCGGATGCGCTTGAGGCCCGCTGCGTCCAGCGCGAGCGGCGCGGCTTCGCCTTCCTTGTGCGGCAGCGCCGATGGCGCCACCGTCTGCCAGCCGCCCTGCTCCACCGGGATCAGCTGGCCGCCGTCCCAGGGCCGCGCGCTCGACGCTTTCCGGCCCGCATGGGCGAGCTGCATCGCGATCGCGGTGGAGGAATGCTTGCGCACCGAGGCGAGCACCTGCTTCAGCGCGGCCTCGGCGGCATCGCTGTAGAGCCCGAGGCAGCCCGGCGTGATGCGGCCGATCGCCTCGACATGGGTCGCCTCGATGCAGAACATCGCCGCGCCCGACAGGCTGAGATTGTTGATGTGGGTGAAGTGCCAGTCATTGGCGACGCCGTCGTCGGCCGAATATTGGCACATCGGCGACACCACGATGCGGTTCTTCAACGTCAGGCCGCGCAGCTTGATCGGGGAAAACAGGACGCTCATGCGGGGGAGTTCCGGGGGATGAGAGGGGCAGTGGAAAGAGTGTAGTATGCGGACAGACGATTGCTAGGCGCGCTGGGGAATGGCGGCTCGCCTCGGCGTGCATTCCCGCAATGTGGTCGCGAGATGACGCGGCAAATTCCGCTGTCATCCCGGACAAGCGTCAGCGCAGATCCGGGATCCATAGCCACAGGACAAAGTCGTCGAGCGAACTGCCACTCCGGGTCATCGTCAAATCACGCCTTGTGGGTATGGGTCCCGGACTCGCGACTTCGTCGCGCCCCGGGACGACAGCAGTGGCCTACTCCGCCAGCGTGAATTGCAGCAGCAGGGTCCGCTGCAGCATCGAAAAATTGTCGTCGGAGATCAGCGTCAGCACGGTCTCGCCGTCGGGCGTGACGTGGGCGTCGATGCCTTCCATGTTGTCGACCTCGTGGCCGAGATCGGCGGCGAACAGCGCGGGGCCGTCGACCAGCGCGCCAGGGGCGATCGACTTCAGCGGGATCGAGCGGATGCGGATGTTGACGCCGGTGAACCAGGAGAATTTGCGCTCCAGGATCAGAAGCTCGCCGGAGGGCAGCAGCACGGCATCGCTGATGTCGTATTTCTCGGTGCGGCGCACGCTGAACTGGCCGGGCGAGGGACCGCCGATCAGGAAGGCTGTGAGGTTGCCGTCGGCATCCAGCCCGCGCTCGGAGAAGGCGATCAGGGTGCCCGCCAGCGGCATGTTCTGGTCTTTGCCCTTGTCCTTTTCTTTGGGCACGACGACCAGCGCCTCCAGCCCCTTGTTGGAGGGCAGCTTGCGGATCCCCGCCGGCACCGGCACCACCTCGCCGCGCGCGCGCGTGCCGCCCTTGGAGAAGTCGTAGCGCAGGATCTGGTTGACGCGCTCGAGCCCGACATAGACGAAATTGCCGTCGCGCGCGATCGATTCCGAATCCCACCACAGGCGCTTTTCCGTGATCGGCCGCCCCTCGGCGCCGAGCAGCGGCGCGGCCTCGACGTCGTCGAGCCCGGTCATCTTGCCATTGGCGTAGCGGATGCGACCGGTGAACCAGCCGCCCTGGTCGGAGACCGCGAGGAAGCCCTCGCCCTTGGCGTCGAGCCGGATGCCGGACAATCCGCCAAAGCCGCGATAGCGCGAGGTCAGCACCAGGCCGCTGCGATAGTCCAGCGAGCCGAAGCGCGTGCGCGTGCGGTCGCGCGGCTCGAAATTGGGAATGGCGCGCGCGTTGACCTCGACGCTGACAGGCTCGACGACGGCGTTCTCGACCTGAAGCGCGCGCGGCGGCGGCTCGGCCGCGGCTTGCGCCAGCGCGAAGCGAGAGACTGCGAGTGTGGAAAATCCCGCCGCTGCAAAGCCGATAAAGCTGCGGCGGGATCGATGCGTGCTCACGAATGCAATTTGCGTCGCGGGCGACCGGCCGGCTGGGTGGGTGCGGTGTTGGTCTCGCTGAAGAGTTCAGCGAGCTTCTCGGTGATGGCGCCGCCGAGCTCCTCGGCATCCACGATCGTCACGGCGCGGCGATAATAGCGCGTCACGTCGTGGCCGATGCCGATCGCGATCAGCTCGACCGGCGAGCGGGTCTCGATCTCCTCGATGATGTGGCGCAGATGCCGCTCGAGATAATTGCCGGGATTGACCGACAGCGTGGAATCGTCGACCGGCGCACCGTCCGAGATCATCATCAGGATCTTGCGCTGCTCGGGCCGGCCCAGGAGGCGCTTATGCGCCCAGTCCAGCGCCTCGCCGTCGATGTTCTCCTTGAGGAGACCCTCGCGCATCATCAGGCCGAGATTTTTTCGCGCACGACGCCACGGAGCATCCGCCGACTTGTAGATGATGTGGCGGAGATCGTTGAGGCGGCCGGGATTGGCCGGCTTGCCGGCGGCAAGCCACGCTTCGCGGGACTGGCCACCTTTCCAGGCGCGCGTGGTAAATCCCAAAATCTCGACCTTGACGCCGCAACGCTCCAGCGTGCGCGCGAGGATGTCGGCGCAGGTCGCCGCGACCGTAATGGGCCGTCCGCGCATGGAGCCGGAATTGTCGAGCAGCAGCGTCACCACGGTGTCGCGGAACGTGGCCTCCTTCTCGTGCATGAAGGACAGCGGATGATAGGGATCGGTGACGACGCGCGACAGGCGCGCGGGGTCCAGAATGCCCTCTTCGAGATCGAACTCCCAGGCGCGGTTCTGCTGCGCCATCAGGCGGCGCTGCAGGCGGTTCGCGAGGCGGGCGACGATGCCCTGAAGATGCGCGAGCTGCTTGTCGAGATAGGCGCGCAGGCGCTCCAGCTCGTCATGGTCGCAGAGGTCTTCGGCGGCGATGATCTCGTCGAATTTCGGCGCGAAGGCGTGATATTCCGGCCCGCGCGGCTCGTTCTTGCCGTGCGAATTCGGACGCGTCGCCTCGCCCGGCGTCTCGTCGTCACCGAGCTCACCGTCGTCGAACGTGTCCGAGGTCGAGGCCTGCGCGCTTTCCATCGCGCTCTCGCTCATCTCTTCCGAGCTCGCCTGCGCCTGGTCGGCGCTCATCTCCTGCGCGGCGTCGGAATCGGGCGAGCCTTCGGCGCCGGACTGGTCGTTGTCGCCGTCCTGGTTCTCGTCGTTCTCGTCATTGTCTTCGCTGTCGGCGTTGCGCTCGTCGCCGATATCGAGCGCGGTCAGGAGATCGTGCACGGCGTCGCCGAACCGGGTCTGGTCCTCGACCAGGGTGTCGAGCCGGTCGAGCCGCTTGCCGATCTTGTCTTCGAGAATGGGACGCCAGAGATCGACCATCTTCTTCGCGGCCGTCGGCGGCGCCATGCCGGTCAGGCGCTCGCGCACCAGCATCGCCAGCGCGTCGGCCAGCGGCGCGTCGGCACGGTCGGTGATCTCGTCGAACTTGCCGCGGTGGAAATGGTCGTCGAGCATCGCGGTGAGGTTTTTCGCAACGCCCGCCATGCGGCGCGCGCCGATCGCCTCCACCCTCGCCTGCTCCACCGCCTCGAACACGCCGCGCGCCTGCGGATTGCCGGGCATCAGCTTGCGATGCAGCTTGGCATCGTGACAGGCGATCTTGAGCGCGATGGAATCGGCATGACCGCGCACGATGGCGGCATCACGCTTGGTCATTTTGCGCGCGGGCTCGGGCAGCCGCGCCTTGCCGGGCGCGAGGCCCGGCCGCTCGGCCGCGAAACTGACGTCCAGCTCCGGCGTCTTGGCGATCGCCTTGAGGCAGGAGGCCACCGAGCGCTTGAACGGCTCGGTCGGCGCTTCCTTGGTGCTGCGGAATTTGGAGTTGGAGGTGGTCATCTGACCCTATCTGTCGTCCCGGCGAACGCCGGGACCCATAACCACCGGCCGCTCTCGTGTCAGGAAACTATCAGCGTCGTTTCAATCGAAACATCACGCGGTATGGGTCCCGGCGTTCGCCGGGACGACACACCGTGAGAGATCAGCTCAGCGCCACATTCACCGCCGATTCCGGCAGCTCTGCGTTGAAGCAGCGCTGGTAGAACTCGGCGACCAGGGGACGTTCGAGCTCGTCGCACTTGTTGAGGAAGGTGACGCGGAACGCGAAGCCGATATCGCCGAAGATGTCGGCGTTCTCCGCCCAGGTGATCACCGTGCGCGGGCTCATCACCGTCGACAGATCGCCATTGGCGAAAGCGTTACGGGTGAGATCGGCGAGGCGCACCATCTTGTTGACGATGTCGCGGCCTTCCTGCGTGCGATAATGCTTGGCCTTGGCCAGCACGATCTCCACTTCCTCGTCATGGCTGAGATAGTTCAGCGTGGTGACGATCGACCAGCGGTCCATCTGGCCCTGGTTGATCTGCTGGGTGCCGTGATAGAGGCCCGAGGTGTCGCCGAGGCCAACCGTATTCGCCGTGGCGAAAAGCCGGAACGCCGGATGCGGCTTGATCACCTTGTTCTGGTCGAGCAGCGTCAGGCGGCCCGAGACTTCCAGCACGCGCTGGATCACGAACATCACGTCGGGGCGGCCGGCGTCGTATTCGTCGAACACCAGTGCGACATTGTTCTGCAGCGCCCAGGGCAGGATACCGTCGCGGAATTCGGTGACCTGCTTGCCGTCACGGACCACGATCGAGTCCTTGCCGACGAGGTCGATACGGCTGATGTGGCTGTCAAGGTTGACGCGGACGCAGGGCCAGTTCAGCCGTGCCGCGACCTGCTCGATATGGGTGGATTTGCCGGTGCCGTGATAGCCGGTCACCATCACGCGGCGGTTGCGGGCGAAGCCGGCGAGAATGGCGAGCGTGGTGGCGCGGTCGAAGCGATAGTCGGAATCGACTTCGGGCACGTGAGGATCGACTTCGGAATAGGCAGGGACTTCGAGATCGCTGTCGATCCCGAACACCTGCCGCACCGACACCTTCATGTCGGGCAGACCGGAAACTTCCTCAACTTTGGACAGGGCGGCGGTCGTCATCAATCCTCCGAGGTCCCGGGCGGTCCCGAAACCAGTTATTTGCACGTTGGCTGCGGCTGGGTGCTGAAAATCAACCTATCAGAGACCAGTGGCCGGCAGAAGCCCGTGCCACAATCAAAGTTCCATTGTCTTTTCATTTAGATAGGCAAGGAACGCAGTTTTTGGAGGGCTGCCTTGCGAATCACGCTCGAATTTCGCGCCGGGGCGGGCGGTCCTGTCGACGCGAATGGCACTTTCGCCGCACGCCCTTACTTATGTAGGGTCGAACGGCCGTCATTCCGGGGCGCGCACAGCGCGAACCCGGAATCTCGAGATTCCGGGTTCGATGCTTCGCATCGCCCCGGAATGACAGCGCCTCTGGAGACGACGTGACGTCCTTCCTCGATCCCCTCATCTCGTTCGTCTCGGCCCATCCGTGGCTGGCCTATCTGACCCTGTTCCTGGCCGCCCTGCTCGAAGCGGTCCCGGTGGTGGGGTCGGTGATCCCCGGCTCGACCATCATTCTGGCGCTCAGTGCCCTGGTTCCAGGCGGCGAGCTGAAGCTGCAATGGGTGCTGCTGGCGGCGGCGGTCGGCGCCGTGCTCGGTGACGGCTCGGCCTACTGGATCGGGCACCGGCAGCAGCGCGAGATCCTCAACACCTGGCCGCTGACCAATTATCCCCGCGTGGTCGCCGAGAGCGAAAGCTTCTTCCACCGCTTCGGCACCTGGGCCGTATTCTTCGCCCGTTTCGTGCCGCCGATCCGGGCCTTCGTGCCGGTCACGGCGGGCGCGCTGGGCATGGCGCCGGCAAGATTCTACGCGGTGAACATCCCGGCGATCCTGGTCTGGGCCCCCGCGCACGTGCTGCCGGGCGTGCTGGCGGTGTCGGCCCTGCACGAATATGCCGGGCTGCATCACCACGGGCATGTCGGCAAGCACATCTGGATGGTGACGGTGGTTGCGGTTGCGATCGTTGGCGGTCTGGCGGTGTGGATCTATCGGAGGCGGAACGGCGGCGGTGTCGTGGAAGCGAAGCCGCGGGTGTAGGAAGTCGCCACACCAAAAGTGTCGTCCCTGCGCACGCAGGGACCCATACCGCGTGATCTATCTATAAGACGGCGGTGCTTGTACCCCGGGAGGACTCTTCCACAACCAGTCTTCGCCAAACTGCTTCCTGGGGTTATGGGTCCCTGCGTTCGCAGGGACGACAGCGGAATATGACGCGCTCGCAGTGCCGCTAACCCGCAGCCCCCACTCTTCTCCCCGGCGCAGGTCCCACATACCGCGCCCTCGGCCTGATCAGCTTGCCGAACTGCAATTGCTCGCTGGCGTGCGCGATCCAGCCGACGCTGCGGGCCATGGCGAACAGAGCGAGCTCGCTGCCGGCGGGCAGGCGCAGCGCGTGCACGAGCACCGCGAGGGCATAGTCGATATTGACGAATTCGCCGGTCGCCTCCGCGATCCGCTCCGGCACCTCGCGCGTGAATTTTCGCGGCGCGCCGGCGCGGGAGAGCGCATTCAGCAGCGATTGCGCGCGGGGATCGCCGCGCTTGTAGACGCCATGGCCGAAGCCGGCAAAACGTTCGCCGAGCGCGACGCGCTCGCGCACCATCGGGGCGACGTCTCGATCGATCAGCGTCTTGACGAGCTGCGAGGCCAGCACGCTCGCGCCGCCGTGCTTCGGCCCCTTCAACGAGGCGAGACCGGCGATCACGGCATCATAGAGGTTGAGGCCGGTCGAAGCCGCGCAGCGCGCGGTGAAGGTCGAGGCGTTCAGCTCGTGGTCGGCAAGCAGCACCAACGCGCGGCGGATCAGATCGGGCGCGTGCTTGTTGTCCGCCGCCCAGGCTTTTGCGATCTGCTGATGCAGCGGCTCGGCCGAGGGTTCGGCATTGAGCATGGTCGCGACCAGCAGCCGGACGATCCGTCCGCCGACCATGGCGCGACCGTCGGGCGCACGGGTGAACGCACGAGGATCGACGCTCGCGGCCAGCGCGAGCACGGCGATGGCGCGGTCGATCGGCGCGGCCCGGCGTGCAGCTTCTGCGATCGTGCGCATCTCTTCGGAGAGCGCGGGCTGATTGTCCGGAGCGAACGGGTCGACCTCGGAGACATCCCACAGCAGCGTCGCGGTGTGCTCCAGCGTGTCGTTCTCGGCGAGATCGACGCAATTGACGCCCCGATAGATCGCGCCCTCTTCGGTGATGGTCGAGATCTCCGTGTCCATGACAGGCAGGTCGGCGTCGAAGCTGCGCAGGCCGCGCGGCTCCGGGGACGGCACCCGGCGCTCCTTCAGTGCGCGAACGTCCTCGGCGCGGTAGCGGTTTTTGCGCGAGTCCGGCGTCGGCTCGGAGCGGATCAGGCCGCGGCTGACATAGGCGTAGAGCGTGGCCGGCGAGATCGCGAGCTCGGCGGCGGCTTCCCGGGCGGAGAGATAGAGCCCCTCGGAATTTTTCATATTGATTTATGTAATCAAGATTGATCAATTTGTCGAGAGGCCCGAATTTCCCTTGGTGCAACGCAAAGGGAGATTTGGGCCATGAACATCCACCTCACCAAAAGCCAGATCGGGCTGGACGGCGTTCCCGCGGCCGAGACCGTGCTGAGCCATGTCGACGGCGAGCGCGGCGAACTGATCATCGCCGGCGAGCATGTCGGTCGACTGGCGAGCCAGTCGAGCTTCGAGGGCGTCACCGCCCGGCTCTGGAACGGCGCCAGCAAGACCACCCTCACCGAAGCCAATGTGCGGGCGAGCCTCGGCCTTGCGCGCGAGCGCGCCTTCGCTCGCCTGCCGGACCTGCTGCCGGCAACGCGCGGCATGGGCGTCATCGACGGGTTTCGCGCGGCGGTCGCAGGACTTCGCGCCGAGCACGGGCTCGAGCACGAGGCGACGATCGTCGGCGCGTTTCCGGTGATCGCAGGCGCGCTGGTCCGGCGCGCAAAAGGACTCGACCCGGTCGCACCCGATCCCAATGTCAGCCATGCCGCCGATACGCTGCGCATGCTGCACGGGCGCGCGCCTGAAACCGGCGAGGTCACCGCGCTCGATGCCTACCTCGTCACCGCCAGCGACCACGGCATGAACGCCTCGACCTTCACCGCACGCGTGGTGGCCTCGACGCAAGCCGATCTGTTTGCCGCGGTGACTGCGGGCTATTGCGCGCTCACGGGCCCGCTGCATGGCGGCGCGCCGGAGCCGGTGCTGGAGATGCTGGACGCGATCGGCTCGCGCGAGCGCATCCAGCCCTGGGTGGATGCGGCGCTGGCCCGCGGCGAACGGATGATGGGCTTCGGTCACCGCGTCTACCGCGTGCGCGATCCGCGCGCCGACGTGCTCAAGACCGCAGTCGAGGCGCTGGCGTCCAACGGCACCGATTTGCCCTTCGCCGGCGAGGTCGAGGCCTATATCCGCAGCGCGCTGCGCAAGAAAAATCCGGAGCGGCCGCTGGAGACCAATGTCGAGTTCTTCACCGCGATCCTGCTCGATGCGCTGGCGATCCCGAGGCAGGCGTTCACGCCGATCTTCGCGGTCGCGCGCGCCGCAGGCTGGACCGCGCATGCGCTCGAGCAGCGGCGGACCGGGCGGCTGATCAGGCCGAGTTCGTCGTATGTGGGGGCGATGCCGGAGGCGTAGGCGACCAGCGCGCGGAAAGAGGCGCAACAGCGGAGTCAATCAACTCCGCTGTCGTCCCTGCGAAAGCAATGCGAAAGCAGGGACCCATACCGCGTGATTTATCGGTGAGAGACAGGTGTGAGGACCACGGGAAGACCATTTCACTATGAGTCTTCGCCAAACGTCTCCCTGGGGTTATGGGTCCCGGATCTGCGCTCCGCTTGTCCGGGACGACACCGAGGGTTTGGCGCCGAGGTGCCTCGCACCTACACAGCGCCCGCGAGGCCCTACGCCTCCCGCACCACGGTCTTCAGATAATTATACGCCTTGATGATCTCGATCAGGCGATCTTCCGTCGAGCGGTCGCCGCCGTTGGCGTCGGGGTGGTGCTGCTTCACCAGGGCCTTGTACTTGGTCTTGACGTCGGCGAGCGTGGAATCGGGGCCGAGCCCCATGACCTGGAGCGCCTTGCGCTCGGCGTTCATCACCTTGCGCGTCTCGGCCTTGGGCGCGGCTTCGGGGCCCTTCCGCCAGCCCGCGCGGCCGTTGATCTCGCTGAACATGCTGAACGGATCGGCCGCCATGTCGATCTCGGCTTCCGCACCCTTCTTGCCGCCATTGGCGCCCATCTTCCAGGTCGGACGGTGGCCGGTCAGCGCATCCTTCTGGTAGCGCGCGACGGCATCGGCATTCATGCCGGAGAAGAAATTGTAGTTCTGGTTGTACTCGCGCACATGGTTCAGGCAGAAGTGCCAGTACTCGCGCTGGTTCTCGCGGCCCTTCGGCGCGCGATGCGCGCCCTTGTTCTGGCACCCGGCCCATTCGCAACCGACCGCGGTGTCGCGCGGCTTCACTTCCGGCTGCTTGCCCCGCGGCTTCACGCGGATGGAGTCGAAGAACTTTGATGAATCGATCGGCATGGCTGACTTTGACTACGCAATGCAAAAACCTTCAAGTCTTGACATTGCAATTAGCTGCGAACCCCGGCAATTGACGGGTGTGATCTCTGCACCCGGATGGCACAACATGGCTATGCGCGACACTATCAGCAACAAGTTGCAGGAAGCTTTCACGCCGGAAAGCCTCGATGTCGTCGACGAGTCACATCTGCATGAAGGCCACGCCGGCCATCGGCCAGGCGGTGAGACGCACTTCCGTGTGTATATCGTGTCTGATGCCTTCAAAGGGAAGAGCCGGGTCGAGCGCCACCGCATGATAAATTCGGCGCTGGCCGCGGAACTCTCCGGCAGCGTGCACGCGCTGGCGATCCAGGCGAAGGCGCCGGGGGAAAACTAGCTTCGTCATTCCGGGGCGACTGGAATCTCGAGATTCCGGATTAATGCTCCGCATCGCCCCGGAATGACTGGGGGCTTAGAACGACGTCCCCGCCCGTCTCGGCTTCGCCTCTTCCAGCTCCGCCTCGCGCGGCACCGGTGAAATACGGAGCGCGGTGATGCGGTTGCGCTCGCGGCGCAGCACGCGGAAGCGGAAGCCGTGGAACGTAAAACTCTGGCCGCGGTCGGGGATCGAGCGCGCCTCGTGGATGACGAGGCCGGCGACGGTGGTTGCCTCTTCATCGGGCAGGTGCCAGTCCATGGCGCGGTTGAGATCGCGGATCGGCACCGAGCCGTCGACCACGACCGAGCCGTCCGGCTGGGCGCGCACGCCCGCGACCACGACGTCGTGCTCGTCGGAGATGTCGCCGACGATCTCCTCCAAAATGTCTTCCAGCGTCACCAGACCTTCGACTTCGCCATACTCGTCGACGACGAGCGCGAAATGGGTCTTGCGGCGGCGGAAGGCCTTGAGCTGCTCTGCGAGCGGCCGCATCTCCGGCACGAACCAGGGCGGCAGCGCGATGGTGGAGACGTCGATGCGCGAGGTGTCGCCGTCCGCAGCACGGATCGCGCGCAGGAGGTCCTTGGCATGGAGCACGCCGATGATGTTCTCCGGCTTCTCGCGCCAGAGCGGGATGCGGGTGTATTCGGTCGCCAGCACCTCGCGCACCAGCTCCTCCGGCGGCAAATCGGCGTTGATCATCATCATTTCGGTGCGATGGATCATGACGTCGGAGACCTGGAGCTCGCGCAGGTCCAAGAGGCCGCCGAGCATGTCGCGGTCCTGCTTCTCGAACTTGCCCTCGTGGTGCAACAGGTCGACCGCGCCGCGCAGGCGCTCGGTCGGCGACAGGATCGCCTGGTGCTCGCCGGCGAGGCCGAACAGGCGCATGAGCAGGCGCACGATGACCTCGACGATGCGCAGCAGCGGCCCCAGCACGTACATCGTCAGCCGCATCGGGCGCGCGACCGCAAGCGCGACGCGGTCGGGCGCATTGATCGCGATGGTCTTGGGCAGCACCTCCGCGAAGATCACGACCAGCGCGGTCATCACGCCGGTCGCATAGAGCACGCCGACATCGCCGAACCAGGCCGTGAAGATGGCGGTGGCGATCGCCGAGGAGCCGATATTGGCGATGTTGTTGCCGAGCAGCAGCGCCCCGATCAGGCGCTCGCGCATGTCGAGCAGATCGGAGACGACATCGGCGTCGTGATTACCCTGCTTGGAGAGGCGGAGCATGCTGGCGCGCGAGGCGCCGGTCAGCGCGGTCTCGCTCGCGGCGAAGAACGCCGAGACCAGGAGGCAGAGGACGACGATGGTGAATCCGAGCCAGTCCATGCATCACTCGACAGCAAGTATCACGCCCTGAGGGCGAGCTTGTCCTTCAGGAAGTCCCGCACCGGGGCCGGCTCGACATCCTTCGCGATCACCGCGCGCCCGACGGCCTCCAGCAGGATGAAGGTGAGCTTGCCGCGCGTGACCTTCTTGTCCTGCGCCATCAAGGCCATCAGCGCGTCGGCATCGGCAAGCCCTTCCTGCGCAAAGCCCGCGATGTCCTGCAGGCGCGTCGGCAGGCCGGCTTCGATCAGATGCCGCTCGACGCGCGACGCATCGGCTTCGCCGATCATGCCGAGCTTTGCCGAGAACTGCGCCGCCAGCGTCATGCCGATGGCAACGCCTTCGCCGTGGAACAGGCGGTCGGAGAAGCCGGTCGCAGCTTCCAGCGCGTGACCGAAGGTATGGCCGAGATTGAGCAGCGCGCGCTCGCCGGTCTCGCGCTCGTCGCGGGAGACGATTCCGGCCTTGGCGCGGCAGGAGGTCGCGATCGCATGCTCGCGCGCCGAGCCGCCCTTGAAGATGTCGGAATGGTTCTTCTCCAGCCAGGTGAAGAAGGCTTCGTCGCCGAGCACGCCGTATTTGGCGACCTCGGCATAGCCGGCGCGGAACTGCCGCGGCGACAGCGTGTCGAGCACGGCGGTGTCGGCGACCACCAGCACCGGCTGGTGGAACGCGCCGAGCAAATTCTTGCCCTGCGGCGAGTTGATGCCGGTCTTGCCGCCGACGGATGAATCGACCTGCGCCAGCAGCGAGGTCGGCACCTGCACGAAATCGACGCCGCGGCGCAGGATCGCCGCGGCAAAGCCGGCGAGATCGCCGACCACGCCGCCGCCGAGCGCGATGACGAGATCGTTGCGCTCGATCTTGGCGGCGATCAGGGCCTCGCTGACCTTTTCGAGGCCGGCATAGGTCTTGGAGATCTCGCCTTCCGCGACGACGACGCGCGAGGTCGGGATGCCGCTGGCGGCAAGCGAAGCCTCGGTGGGCTCGAGCCAGTGTTTTGCAACGGTTCGATCCGTCACGATCGCGGTGCGCACGCCGGGACGCAAGGCCGCGACCCGTTCGCCGAGCGAGGCCAGCACCCCGCGGCCGATGACGATGTCATAGGCGCGATTCCCCAGCGCGACCTCGACGTTGACGGGATCGGAATGTTTCAACGGCGCAGTCATCGTATGGCACTCGCAACGTCGGCAGGTGGTTGGGTGGCTTGCTCACCACAGAGATGCGCGCGTAGCGCCTCGATGGTCTCCTCGACGATTCTGTCGTGCGGCACGTCGCGCGAGGCGATGGTGAGATCGGCATGGCCGTAGACCGGCTCGCGCTCGGTGAGCAGGCGCGTCACGGTTCCCTCGGGGTCGGCGGTCTGGAGCAGCGGGCGGTCGGCACGGCGCCGCACGCGGCGCATGATGACGTCGTGGTCCGCCTTGAGCCAGATCGACACCGCCTTCGCCGCGATGCGCGCGCGCGTCTCCTCGCGCATGAATGCGCCGCCGCCGGTCGCCAGCACCACCGGCCCGCTGTCGAGCAGCCGCGCGATCACCCTGGCCTCGCCGTCGCGGAAATATTGCTCGCCGTGGCGCTCGAAGATCTCCGGGATGGTCATCTGGGCCGAGGTCTCGATCTCGGTGTCGGCGTCGACGAAGGGAAGCTTCAGCCGGGTCGCCATGCGGCGGCCGATGGTGGATTTGCCCACCCCCATCATGCCGACGAGCACGATCGAGCGCGCCCCGAGCGCCGACAGGATGTCGGCTTCGGGCGAAGCTGGTATCGGCAACGCGGCGTCGGACATGGATATTGCTCTGGATCTCGCTCTGGATCTCGCTCGATCTGCCGCCAAAGGCGGCATGCTTTGGCCACCTATACGACCCCGCAGGGGGCCTCGCCAGTGGACTCTTGCCACGAAACGGCGAACATGTTGGATGATTTCATTGGTTAATTTGCCTGCCAGTCCCCTGCAGAGACCCCAGAACGATGCCCAGCCTCTTCCGCTTCCTGACGGTCGTCGCCGTGATCGCCGGCATCGTCTATGGCGTGGTCTTCGCACTGGCCAATTTCGTCAGTCCCAAGTCGCGGGAAATGACGGTGACGATCCCGCCGGACAAGTTTCTCAAGAAATAGACGCTGGTTGCACGCGTCAGGCGCCCGGCGAACTTCGCGTCAAAGCGAGGCGCAGCAGGCGCAAGAATAGCTGCGTATCTTCGAGAAGATTCTGGCCCGCGGCCTGCGCCTCCTTGATCCCTTCCATCGCCGCCACGATGATGCCGGCGAGGTCTGTCGGCGAGGCCTTCAAAGCGTCCAGGGTGATCGCATTCCGCGCTTGCGCATCGGCCAGTGCGCGAGCAAGCAAAGCCACCAACCGGGCGCGTGCGGCCAGCGTGATGTCCTTGGCCAGCGTCATATTGGCGTCGAACAGCTCTGCCGCGTCCGCGCTGCCGGCGAACGGCACGATCAAATCGCGCTGGAACGCTGCAATCGCCAGCTCGATCCGGCCGAACACGTCGCCGTCGCCGGCGAGCGCGGCTTCGACGCTGCGCATCGTCTTGGCATGCGCCCGCTCCGACCCGGCCCGAAACAATTCCTCCTTGCTGCCAAAGCTCAAATAGAGCGCCGCGCGCGAGATGCCCGCCGCCCGCGCGATGTCGGCCATCGACGTCTTGCGGAAGCCGTGGCGGACGAACACCGGCAATGCCGCCTCGAGAATTGCTCCGGCCTTGTGATCGCTGTCCTTCATCGAGACATATTGACAGTTCGAGTCCAATTCGTCAAAAGACGATTAGACAACTACAGTCTAATTGTCTAATTCGACTTGACCGGAGCAAGAGCTTGAAAAATCAAATGGATTCTCAACTTCCTCAACCGACCGCCACGGTCCTGGTGACCGGCGTCGGCGGATTTCTCGGCGGCCATGTCGCCAGCCAGCTGCTGGCGAGCGGCTATCGCGTGCGCGGGACCGTCCGCAGTCTGCACGCCTGCAACCGGATCCGGAGCCAGATTTGCGCGACCGCGCCTGCCGCCGGTGCGCTCAGTTTTGCCCGGGCGGATCTTTGCTCCGACGACGGATGGGACGACGCTCTGAAGGGCTGTCGCTATGTCATTCACACGGCCTCGCCATTTCCGGCGGGATTGCCTGACAACGCAGACGAGCTGATCCAGACCGCGCGCGACGGTGCACTCCGCGTGTTGCGCGCGGCCCATGACGCCGGCGTGGCACGCGTGGTGCTGACATCCTCGATCGCCGCCACCAATCACGGTAGCGGCCAGCCTCCCTACACCGAGAACGATTGGACCGATCCGACCAGCGCGCGGGCGACGCCCTATTACAAATCGAAAACGCTGGCCGAGCAGGCCGCGTGGAGCTTTGCGCGGAACAGCGGGCTCGATCTGTGCGTGATCAATCCCGGCATGATCTTCGGACCGCTGCTCGGCCCACAATACGGCACGTCCGTCGGACTGATCCAGCAAATGATGAGCGGCAAGTTGAAGCGTGTGCCGCGCTTTGGCTTTGCGGTCGCGGATGTGCGCGATGTGGCCGACGCCCATATCCGCGCGATGACCTGTCCTGATGCCGCCGGAGAGCGCTTCATCGTCGGCGGAGGTTTTTTCTGGTTGAGGGACTTGGCCGCGGTGCTGGCGACATCGTTTCCGGCTTATGCGGCCCGCTTGCCGCGCGGCGACGTGCCGAACTGGATGGTGAGGGCGCTGGCCCCGTTCAGCGGGCGCTCGCGCATGATCGTGCATGAGCTCGACCGCGACCTCAGCATCAGCGCCGCCAAGGCGCATCGCGTGCTGAACTGGCAACCACGGCCTGATGAGGATTGCATCCGGGCCAGCGCCCAAAGCCTGATCGACCATCGCTTGATCGCCACGCCGTAGACGGCTGGACCCCCTCGCCCACCCTTGCAGAACTGGAGAACCACCAATGACGACGCACGCGACCGACACGGACTCACCGCAAGCCGAGCACATCCGCAACACCGAACGGGCCCGGCTGCGCGCGCTGGTCGAGGGAGACATTGCGCAGGCGGAGCCGCTTCATGCACCGGAGTTTCAGTTGATAACGCCCATCGGCATGCCGCTCTCCAAGGGCGAATATCTGGGTGCGATCCAGAGCGGGCAGATCCAGTACCTGATGTGGGAACCCGGCGCGATCGCAGTCCGCCAGCAGAACGATCACGCCGTGATCCGATATCGCGCCAGGCTGGAGATCGTTTTTGCTGGCCACCGCGTTGCTCCTGCGGACTATTGGCACACCGACACTTACGAGCACCGCGAGGGGCGTTGGATGGTGGTCTGGTCGCAGGCGACGGCGATCAGCGAAATGGCCTAGAATTTCGAAGAGAGCGTTCGGGCCCGCTCGCCATTGCTGGTGAGTTTCTCAAGAAATAGGAGCTAGCCTCCCGGGCATGCGCACCAAGCCCTCAGATGCCAAGCTCACCGGCCTGTTCCTCGACATGCTCGCGGCGGAACAGGGCGCCGGACCCAACACGCTCGACGCCTATCGCCGCGACCTCACCGATTTCTCGGAATTTTTGGGCCGCGTCGGGCACAGCTTTGCCGACGCCGAGACGCAAAATTTGCGCGATTATCTCGCCGATCTCGATGCCCGCGGCTTCAAATCCACCAGCGTCGCGCGGCGGCTGTCGGCGATGCGGCATCTCTATCGCTTCCTGCTGAACGAACGCATCCGAGCTGAGGATCCCGCCGCGATCCTGTCCGGCCCCAAGCGCGGCCGCGGCCTGCCGAAGGTGCTGTCGATCGCCGATGTCGATCGCATGCTCCGCCGCGCCAAGGAATTGAGCGAGGCGCAAGATGCCTCGCCGTCGAAGCGGCTGCGCGCCTTGCGGTTGTATTGCCTGCTCGAGGTGCTCTACGCCACCGGCCTGCGCGTCTCCGAGCTGGTGGCGCTGCCGCGCTCGGCGGCCAAGCGCGACGCCCGCATGATCGTGGTGCGCGGCAAGGGCAACAAGGAGCGCCTGGTGCCGCTCAACGAGGCCTCGCGCCAGGCGATGGCGGATTATCTCGCGGCGACGGAAGCTGCGAAGACGGAGAAGAAGAAGGACAGCCTCGCCGCTTCCAAGTGGCTGTTCCCCTCGTTCGGCGAGAGCGGACATCTGACGCGCCAGCATTTTGCCCGCGACCTCAAGGAGCTCGCGGTCGCCTCGGGGCTGCAGGCGCGGCTGGTCTCCCCGCACGTGCTGCGCCATGCCTTTGCCAGCCACCTCCTGCACAATGGTGCCGATTTGCGCATCGTGCAGACCCTGCTCGGCCACACCGACATCTCGACGACGCAGATCTACACCCATGTGGTGGAGGAGCGGCTGAAGAGCCTCGTGCGCGACCTGCACCCGCTGGCGGAGAAGTGACTGTCGTCCCTGCGAACGCAGGGACCCATACCGCGTGATCTATCTGTGACAGCCGCTGTGAGTCCCACGGAAGGGCCTCTTCACTGCCAGTCTTCGCCAAACTTCTCCCTGTGGTTATGGGTCCCCGCGTGCGCGGGGACGACAGCAGAGGCCGAAACCGCCTTGACTTCGGCCACATCTCCGCAGAAAGAGCCGGGGCCTTCGCATGATTTGACGGGCCCGCCCGCAGCACACAGGTCAACTCATTGAAGAAGCTACACTTCTTTCCGTAGGTTCGAATCCGCTTCGCCGCCTCGCCCCGTTCTCCCTATATTGAGTTGATGCAAGACCAGATGCGCAGTTATCTCGACTTCGAAAAGCCCGTCGCCGAGCTCGACTCCAAGGTCGACGAGCTCAGGACGCTGGCGGCCTCCGGCACCGACATCTCCGATGAGATCGGGCGGATCGAGGACAAGGCGGCGCAGGCGCTGGCCGACCTCTATCAAAACCTGACGCCGTGGCAGAAGACGCTGGTCGCGCGGCATCCGCAGCGGCCGCATTTCAACGATTTCATCAAGGGCCTGATCACCGAATTCACCCCGCTCGCCGGCGACCGCAAGTTCGGCGAGGACGAGGCGCTGGTCGCCGGCTTCGGCCGTTTCCGCGGCGAAGCGATCTGCGTGATGGGCCAGGAAAAAGGCGATTCCACCGAAAGCCGCATCAAGCACAATTTCGGCATGGCGCGCCCCGAGGGCTACCGCAAATGCGTGCGGCTGATGGAGATGGCCGAGCGGTTCGGCCTGCCGGTGCTGTCGCTCGCCGATTCTGCCGGCGCCTATCCCGGCATCGGCGCCGAAGAGCGGGGCCAGGCCGAAGCGATCGCGCGCTCGACCGATGCCTGCATGGCGCTGACCGTGCCGAACGTCGCCATCATCACCGGCGAGGGCATGTCGGGCGGCGCCATCGCGATCACCACCGCCAACAAGGTGCTGATGCTGGAGCACGCCATCTACAGCGTGATCTCGCCGGAAGCGGCGTCCTCGATCCTCTGGCGCGATGGCACCAAGGCCCAGGAAGCCGCCAACAACATGAAGATCACCGCCCAGGACATGCTCCGCTTCGGGGTGATCGACAGCATTTTGAAGGAGCCGGTCGGCGGCGCCCACCGCGACCCCGCCGCCATGATCGCCACCACCGGGGACGCCATCGCCAAGGCCTTCGACGAGCTCCGGGGCCTCGACGGCGACGCCATCCGCAAGCAGCGCCGGCAGAAATTCCTCGATATCGGCCGGAAACTGAGCTGATTCGTCCCGATTCCGGTGCCGTAGGGTGGGCAAAGGCGCGAAGCGCCGTGCCCACGTCTTCGCATCAATGGGGCAGAACCTGGGCACGCTGCGCTTTGCCCACCCTACGAGACCTGTCGGGCCGCCCCCGGTAACCCCGCATTAACCCTTTTTTTGCCCAAATCAGCGATCTCAGTCCCAGATGGGCCGAATGGCCCAAGTAAGGCCCAAAGTCGCGTCCATTCAGTCTTCGTTGACCATGCCGATGGGCCAACGGGCTCGTGATCCCCGCTCGGGTTGCGACCACATGACCCAGAGGTTAGAATTTTAATCAATGGCTTCAGGGCATAAGCGCTGGGGCGTGAGCTGAAAAAGCCCGTCACGACGGGTCCGGTTCTCCGGTCGGATCATGCTCCATCAGAATTGGGGTTCGCGCTTTCTGCCCGGCACGGTGTGGGGTCCATCTTGATTTCTCGTTCGCTTGCTCGCGCGCTTTTGGCTTCGGTCGCGCTGATGACGGCCAGCGTCCTGCTGGCCGGCTGCGATACCGACCAGGTCTCGCTCGCGACCAACGCCAAGGCCAACCAGCCGGTGCCGCCAAAGCTTCTCGCCGCGATGGTCGAGAAGGACATGGATCTGCAATCGCCGATCCTGGTGCGCCTGTTCAAGCAGGAGGCCGAGCTCGAGGTCTGGAAGCAGGCCCGCAACGGCCAGTTCGCGCTGCTCAAGACCTATCCGATCTGCCGCTGGTCCGGCGACCTCGGACCGAAGGTGCGCGAAGGCGACCGCCAGGCGCCGGAGGGATTCTACTCGATCAACCCGAGCCAGATGAATCCGCAATCGGCCTATTACCTCTCGTTCAACACCGGCTATCCGAACGCGTTCGACAAGGCGCTGGGCCGCACCGGCTCGCAGCTGATGGTGCACGGCGACTGCTCCTCGCGCGGCTGTTACGCGATGACGGACGAACAGATCGCGGAGATCTATTCGCTCGGGCGCGAATCCTTCTTCGGCGGCCAGAAGGCGTTCCAGCTGCAGGCCTATCCGTTCAAGATGACACCGGTGAACATGGCCAAGCACCGGAACAATCCGAACATGCCGTTCTGGAAGATGATCAAGGAAGGCTATGATCATTTCGAGGTGACGCGGCAGGAGCCGAAGGTCGATTTCTGCGAGAAGAAGTACGTCTTCGACGCGGCGAAGCCCGCGGACGCAAAGCGCGATCCGGTGTTCGACGCCTCGGCAAAGTGCCCGGCCTATGTGATTCCCGAGGACGTCGTCGCCGCCGTGCGGGGCAAGCAAGCCAAGGACGAGGCGGAATACGCCAGGCTGGTCGCCAAGGGCACGCCGGTGGCGCGCATGAACACCGGCATCGACGGCGGCATGAACAAGATCTTTGCCGCAAAAATTCCGGAAGGCTCGACCGGCCTGTCCGAGGGCGCCGAAGGCACCACGCTGCAGATGCTGGCGATGGCGAAGGCGCCGGGCACGATCCCCGGCCACGTCAATCCGCCCAAGCCGAACCTCGACAGCGTGGCGTCCGCGCCTGCGCCGCAGGAAGAGCCCGTGGTCGCCGTCAGCGCCCCCGCGACCAGTGCCCGCGTCGCGTCGGCTCAGCCTGCCGAGAAGTCCGGTGGCTTCTTCTCTAACCTCGGCCGCAAGATGGGCATGGGCTCATCCGACACCACGGCCACCACCCCGCCGCCGCAAGCCACGGCATCCGTGGCCCCGGCCACCACGACCACGACGCCGCCGACCGCGGCGTCGAGGCTCAAGGCCGCAGTGACCCGGTTCGTGCCGGGCCATGACAAGTCCAAGGAAGCGGCGAAGGACGCGCCGAAGCCGGCTGCGACCGTGGCCGCCAAGCCCGCCGAACCGGCAAAGCAGCCCGACACCCGCCTCGCCGCAACGCGCCCGGCGCTGAAGCCATCGGTGGCGGATGGTGCGAGTGAAGCGACGCAGATCATGGGCGCCGCGCCGGTGGTGTCGTCGAACTCGTTCGACAGCCGCTTTGGGGCGGTGAAGTAGGCTTGAGCCAGCAGCTCTCTTAGAATCGCTAGGTCGAACGCCCGAAGCTATTCGCTTAGTCCATCATCGTCCGTTGCAACCACATATGTTCGCTTCAGCGGCAATAGCATTCTATACCTTGGTTCGAACTCTTCGTAATGATTGAAGATCAGCTTGATCAACTCGTCCCCGGACATGAGCCGAATATTTTGGTTGGCGCGCTCAAACTCAAGAGCCGGCGCTGAATAGCTGCCAAGCGTTACAAAGAGACCGTTCTCGTTATCTTGTATGTGCCCGTACAATTGCGCTACTTGCGGCTGGCCGATCGTGTTCAGGGTTTGCTTGCATTGGACTTTGACTACGTCCTTGAAGCCAAGCTCGTCTTTGTGAGCCAGAATATCTACGCCGCCATCTCCCGTCGCTTGAGTTACCCGACAGTGATAACCCATACGTTCCAGAAGATGGGCAACGAAGTACTCGAATTGTTGAAACGACAATCCCGACTTTAGCCGCTTGAGGACGAAATCCTCGACCTCCTCCTCCGCGAATGCCGCCGCGGCGCCTCCGGTTTCTGCATCCACGTCTTCACTGCGCAAAGGCTTCCCCTCGAACGCAGCCAAGAACTCGTCGGCGTTGTTCTTCACGCTAAACAGCGTCACCGCGGACCCAATCTCGTGCAGAGCGCCTTGAGAGAAGGTCGGCCGCGCGATCCGATGTGTCCATTTGACCCTTCGACGATTGGGACACTGCATCTCGTCCGCTGCAGCTAAGAACTGATAGTCGCCCTCTACTACGCCGAGGTTGACCATCCGATCCTCTTTCGAAGGATAGATGATTAAATCACCCCGCTTCATCTCATGGACAAATTTGAAGAGCGTACCCGCGACTACCGGAATGGCTCCTGGCTTGATGGTCGGATACGCTGCAGAAACCGCTTTCTTGTATGACTCTCGCTTTGGAGGTAACTTTGAAAGATCTCCCATCGAGAGCCACCCAATGGCGACAAAACCGTCGTCAATGGGCCGGGCCCCAAACCGCCGATTCATATGTATGCCCCAAATCGGGCGCTCCTCGGCCATCCACGTATTTCCTTTCGATGCGCCAGCAATGTTAGGACAGCCGCAATCGATTGACCATTCCGATAAACTAGAATCGCAGCCAATAGAACTGTAGGCAAAAAGAGGCCTCCATTTAACGGTCTCAGTTGCTCCGCGGCAAGGTCACTGGATAACACCCCTCTTTTCTCACTTCGGATAATTAAAATTTCTCTTTACCCGAACCGCGACACACCCTATACTCCCTCGCCATCTCATCCTGCCGGAAGGGGCGGGTCGCGATCGTCACGGTTCGTGGGATGAGTTGCGGTGGACGCGGGCGGTGTTGGCGCCAGGTGCGGTCGCAGGGCGGGTAGTCCCCGTGAGCGATCAGCGGGCGCGGTACGACAACGCTGGCTGCGTACGGCAAAATCGTGTGGTCCTGGCGCCCGCAGGCTGGCGTCAAGTCTCCGCGGTGGTGTGCGTGCCCGACCGGGTAGCGCACATCAGCGATCTCGCGAGGCGACGGGGGCAAGAGTGCATCGCTCCCCGGGGAGAGCGCGACATAAGCCGTCAAACCACTGCGCAGGGAAGGCCGGTTATCGGGCTGCACCTGTGTTTCCCCTGTGAGCGTCTATCTACGCATCATTGCACAGGGGCCCTCGGGTGCCAGCCGGTACCCGGCCTTCCCTGCGCCCTTCCGATTCCGAAGGGCGCCAGAAGCGAAGCAAAACCCGGGCGAAAAGCGCCGCGGGATCGCGATGTCATGTCGGCTGTTTGACGCTGGAAGAACCCGGGTGAGCGCGGATTAGCGAGGTGTCAGCCTTAGCTCGGAGAGCGAAGCCGGGAAGCGCTATCCGGCAATTTCGCGAGCGGACTCCCGCATCGTTCGCCGCGGCTCTCGCTCGGCCGAAAGTTACGCGTGCAAACCGCGTTGTCAGGACGTAATCAGATATCTTTCGACTGTCTCCGATAGAGCCAAAAGCATGCTGCAACGCACTTTCCTTCGTACGGTGATTTTTCTTTTCGTTCTGTCGGCGGTCGCAATTCCGGACCAGCACGCGCTGGCGGGACCACGCGACGATTTCAGGGGCACCGCCGTCGTCGAGCTGATGCAGAAATACGGCCACCCCGATCAGATCGTCCCTTTCGGCCGCAAGGACCAGGACCGCGCCTATCACTGGCGAATGAAGACGACGGCCACCTTCGAGGCAGCCGACCAAGGCGAGCGGCGCGGGGATTTCTTCTGCGATGTGACCGCCATCGTTGGGCAGAACGGGCGGGTCAAAACCTTCGAGGCCAGGCCCGCGGATGTCGGCGCCGGTGCCCTCGCATCCATCGAAGCCTTCGGGCCGCTGTGCCGCAAGGCATTCGGCTCACGACCGAACCGGACTCGCGGCGAAAAACTGGCCAGGATGCGGCTTTGAGCAGCGGAGGTTGAACAGAGCGGTCCATGGCATCCTTCTACGCAGAGAACCACCTTCGACACATCGCCGGGCTGGAAAAGCGCCACGGTCCGATCAGCGACGAGGTCGTCACAGCCCTGCGCACGCTGATCAAGCTGATCTGTCGTAGCGAGGACCCGGTCGAGGCCATCCCCTTTCTCGACCGCTGCATCTCGATCCAGGAGAGCCTGCATGGGCCGCAGTCCGTCCTGGGCGACCTCGATGAATGGATCGGCCATGCAGGCCGCGTCGACTTCAAATTGGTCGAGCCGTTTCAGCTGCGGCGGCTGGCTATCAGGACCAGGCTCTCCGGCGAGCACAGTTGGCAGGCCGCCGAGGAATGCGAAGCCATCGCCCGGAAATGGGCCTCCGCCGGGGATTATTCCCGCGCCAGGGCTTTTCTGGAGCGAAGCATCTCGATCCTGGAGAAGGTCCACGGCGCCGTCAGCGTCGAAGTGGCAGCCGCCGTCGACACGCTCGCCGAGATCGGCGCGCGCCTGGCGAAATGGGCGGACGCCGAGACGAATCTGCAGCGCAGCCTGCATCTGAAAGAGAAGATATTCGGGAAGAGAAGCGAGGAAGCGGCCCGGACGCTGCTCACCTCCGCCATCGTCCATGCCAATTCCTGCAAACTGCAGCGACACGGGGCCAAATTCGAGAGTCTGCGCAAAGCCGTGACCGCCTTCGCGTCCGGTCTCGACATCATCGAGGAACGATTTGGACCGGACAGCCTGGAGGTTCAGAAGGCTCTCGAAGCCATGATATCGGCCTATCTCGACTGTGGAGAGTTCTGGAAGGCCGAGCCTTTGCTGAAGCGGCTGCTGGAGATCTGCGAGCGGACTTATGGAGACGACGCTGCGGCCCTGCTCTGGATCCTGGCGGAGCTCGCCACGGGTTATGCGCGCGAACGGGTGGAAGATGCCGAGCCGGTCCTGGAGCGGGGCTTCGCGGTGCTGCGGACCTTCCTCGATGCCGGCAAGCCGATCTTTCGTCGCAGCATCCTGGACATGGCCGGCAACCGGAAGGTGCTCTACGGCGGCAGTCAGAAAGGCGTGCTCGAGACGCTGGTCCAGGCGTCGGAGACGTTTCGCGACAATCTGCGAAAGCGATGGGGAGCGTAGGTGGACCTCGGATGACAGATTACGACACCTGGAAGCTGCAATGCCATTGCTGCGGCAAGACCTCCGAGCATTCCGTGCTGATGAGCTCGAACTCGTTCGGCTCTCGCGACCTCGACCAGAGGCCGCCGAAAATGTACCGCTGGACCATCGCAAGCTGGCTTCAGGAATGCCCCTATTGCGGCTACGTCGCCCCGAGCATCGACAAGGGCGACGCGAAGGCGCGGAGCTTCCTCGATACCGCCGAATTCCGCGCCGCCTCGCTCGACCCTGCGCCCGACCCGGTATCGCGCCGCTTCCTGGTGCGCGCCGCGCAGCACGCCTATGACGGAGAACGCAGATCGGCATTCCTGAGCACGCTGTCGGCGGCATGGGTGGCCGACGACAGCAACCGGCCGTCCGACGCGGCTGCACTCCGCCTCAGAGCCGCCGGTCATCTCGAGGGGCCCCGGATCACCTCGATCGATACCCGCCTGCTGCTGCTAGACGTGCTGCGACGGGCATCGAGCTGGGAAGCCGCCGAGGCGCTGACCGCCGAATTGACGGCCGAAGAGCTGGACTATCCCTTTGCCGAGATCGTTGCCTTCCATCGCGACAAGATCGCGGCCAGGGATGACCAGCGACATACGATCGGCCAGGCGCTCGAGGGCAAGCCGCCGCCGCCGGTCGCGGTCGAGGACCCGGAGCTGCTCAAAGCCATCGCACGGCACATCAAGATCGTTCCGAACCCGCGAAGGACGTGACCATGAAGGCCGCCCTTGCCTTTGCCGTTGCACCTGCCTTGGCTCTCCTTGCGGCTCCTTCTTTCGCTGCGGGAAGCTGGAAGCTGGAATTCGACAATCGCGATCTTCCCTCGCTGAGCTACAGGGATCAGGGCAAGGTGACGTTCATGCTGGGCTGCGGACGCGCTCTGGGCCTGCATGCAAGATATCCCGGAGAGGCCGGCCGCGCCGGAAAGGCAACGATCACGATCGGAAACGGCCGCAAGTCAATCAAGCTCGCTGGCGAATTCGAGGAGATTTCGGCAGACGACGACGCGACCAATTTTGTCCAATGGGATCTGGGCTACTCGAGGCAGGACCCCGAGCTGTTCGGCAAGCGCTGGAAGCGGGCCCAGGCGCGCCTGCTCGGCCTGATGGAGAGAGCGTCGCCGCTGACGATTTCGAGCAGGACGACGAGCTACCAACTTCCCAGGATCGATGCGGCCGGCTGGCGGGCCGCCATCGAAAGGTGCGGCGGCTAGACCACAATCGCCTTCAAGAAGGAACTTTCCGTGATTGGGCACTCTCGCGCGACCCGCCTTTCGGTTTCGGTCAGCGCCCTCTTTCTCGCCGCGATTTCGATCGTCTCGGCCGCTCGGGCGGGCGATTACTGGGAGCCGAAGAGTTACGCACCCGTGACCGACCCCGCGAAGAAAAAGCAGATTCACGATGACGGAGCCGCCATATGGAGAGAAGGCAACGAGGTGTACGAAGCCGGAGACTACAAGAAGGCAATCGAGATATTCCAGCGGTCGATCGTCAAGTATCAGATCCTTCGCCTGACTGACGACATCGAGATCGTCAAACGCGCGATAAAAGCGTCAGCCTGCTTGGATCGGCGCAAGTCCACCGATATCAACCAGCTCAAGGAGCTCATCGGGGAGCATGAAGACAAGACGTCGGGCTCGATGACTCCCTACCCGAATTCATGCCTGCCTTTTCCTGAGTTGGTGGCGGCGGTGCAAAAACGGATTGCGGCTCTTCAGAACACAAACAGATGACTCTGGACCTTTGCTCTTCGGCCGTTCATTCCTCGAGGCTCGCCGCACGATGACCGGACCAGCGGCACGTAGACCGGATGAGCGAAGCGATATCCGGGGATGCTGCGAATGCCCCCGCATGTCGCTTCGCTCATGGGGGCTACGGCAGCTCGAGCTACGGCGCCAGATACCGCATCAGCTCCGGATTGCCCCGCACCTCGCCCGCCTCTCCCTGCAGCGCGACGCGGCCGCGGTCGAGCACGTAGGCGTAGTCGGCGACGCGCAGCGCGAGGTCGAGGTGCTGCTCGACGATGATGACGGCGATGCTCTTGGCGAGCTCGATCAGGCGTTCGGTGATCTCCTCGATGACGCCGATCCAGACGCCTTCGGTCGGCTCGTCCAGCAGCAGCAGTTTTGGATCGCCGAGCATGGCGCGGCCGATCGCCAGCATCTTGCGCTCGCCGCCGGACAGCGTGCCGGCGGGCTGGTCGAGGCGCTGGCCGAGCTTCGGGAAGATGGTCAGCACCTGGTCGACCGCGTCTGCCTTCTTGCTCGCGAGCGAGCCGACGGAGAGATTGTCGCGCACCGACAGGCGCGCGAACACCGAATGCTCCTGCGGCACGTAGCCGATGCCGGCGCGCACGCGCTCCTGGGTGGCGCGGCGACTGATGTCGCGGCCGTCGAAGGCGACCTCGCCCTTCCAGGCCGGCAATTCGCCGACGATGGTCTTCATCAGCGTAGTCTTGCCGGCGCCGTTGCGCCCGAGCACGGCGACGCCGCCGCGCCAGGGAATGCCGAGGGTGACGTCGAACAGCACCTGGCTGCGGCCATAGCCGGCATCGAGATGTTTGATGTCCAAAAATTCAGGCACGGCGCAGATAAATCTCCTGGACGGCTTTGTTGGCCTGGATCTCGGACACGGTACCAGACGCCAGCACCTTGCCCTGGTCGAGCACGGTGAGGCGATCGCAGATGTCGCGGATGAAATCGAGGTCGTGTTCGACGATGACGAGCGAGCAATGCTGCTTGATCGGCTGAAGCAGTTCGCCGGTGACGCGGCGCTCCTCCAGGCTCATGCCGCCGGTCGGCTCGTCGAGCAGCAGCAATTTCGGCTTGCCGGCAAGCGCCATCGCGATCTCCAGCCATTGCTGCTGGCCGTGCGACAGCGCCGCTGCGGCCTCGAAGGCGCGATTCGCGAGGCGGAACTGCGTCAGCATGGTCATGACCTGGTCGTGCAGCGCGGCTCTCGTGCGCGAGAACACGAGGTCGACCAGCGAGGACTGCGCCTGCAGCGCGAGCAGGATGTTGTCGTACAGCGTCAGCGACGGCAGCACGCTGGTGATCTGGAATTTCAGGCTCATGCCGGCGCGGGCGCGCTCGGTCGGCGTGAAGGCGGTGATGTCGGTATTGACGAACGACACCTTGCCCTGCGTCGGCACCTCGGCGCCGGCGATGCACTTCATCAGCGTGCTCTTGCCGGAGCCGTTCGGACCGATCAGGCCGTGGAATTCGTTGGCGCCGACGCTGAGCGCGGCACCGTCGAGCGCGGTGAGCTTGCCGAAGATTTTCGTGATGCCGGCGGCCTCAAGGAGCATCGCGATGCTCCCCGACGTTTTCCTTGGCCTTGGCACCGAAGCTGCCGACTCGCTCGCGCTCCCCGAGCACGAAGCTGATCAGGCCCAGCGGCCGGAACAGGATGACGAGCAGCAGCAGCAAGCCCAGAATGATCGGCCAGATGTCGCGATAATTGTCCGAGAGCCAGAAGCTGACGCCCTCGACGATGACGGCCCCGATGACGGCGCCGATCAGCGTGCCGGAGCCGCCGAAAAGCACGTAGAGCACGACCTGGGTCGAGACGACGACGCCGACCATGTTGGGCCAGACGAAACCCTCGTGGAAGGCGTAGAGGCTGCCGGCAAGCCCGGCAACGCCGCCGCCGATGGTGAAGATGATCGCCTTGAGGTGCTGCGCCTTGTAGCCGAAGAAAGCGATGCGCTGCTCGTTCTCGCGCAGGCCGGCGAGCGCGAGGCCGAATTGCGAACGCACCAGGAAACGGCAGAGCAGGTAGACCACGACCAGGATGCCGAGCACGAGATAATAGAACGCCGGTCCTTCCGTGAACTCGTAAGTCCCGAGCGACATCGGCGCGATCGAGGGGATGCCGTTCTGGCCGCCGAGATAATACCAGCCGCGCGCCAGGCGATCGGCGGCGTAGGAGCCGGTCAGCGTGCCGAGCGAGACGAAGATCACGCTGGAGGGATGCCGTCCGAGCAGCAGGAAGCCGCCAAGCAGCAGCGCGAAGGTGAGGCCGATGATGGTGCCCGCCGGCAGCACCAGGAAGATGTTGGTGATGTCGAGGTCGCGCGCGAGCAGCGCCACGCCATAGCCGGCCGAGCCGAAGAACAGGGCCTGGCCGAAGCTCATGATGCCGGCATAGCCCCAGACCAGATCGAACGACAGCGCGAACAGCGCCAGAATGATCACGCGCGTCGCGAACACCGTGAGATAGTCCTGCAGCAGCAGCGGCGCGAGCAGCGCCGCGACCAGCACGACGCCCTCGACGATCGGCAGCACTTTCCGCGCCGACGCTCGCTTCGCCGTCCGATCGCTATCCATGGCGACGTCCGCCTCCCCGCCGATCTCGGCGGGGATCGCCTGTTTCACTGCGCCCATCGACTTCAGCATTCCACTTCAGCATTCCACTTCAGCATTCCTTGGGATCGACGAGGCCGTTGCTGCGCCCGACGATCTCGTAGTTTCCGCCCTTGGCGACCGCGGTGTACATCTTCATCTTGCAGTGCCGCTTGCCCGGCACCATCTCGGCAGGCCCGCCCGGACCTTCGGCGATCTTGGCATGGTCGAGCGCCGCCGCGACAGACTCACGATCGATCTTGCCGGCTTCCTTCACCGCGGCCTCCCACAGCTTCAGACCGCGATAGGTGCCGGTCGCCGCACTGCCGGCGGCGAACAGGAAGTTGCCGGGAAAATCCTTCTCGTAGGCCGCCTGGATTTTGGCGTCGAACGGGTTCTCCTTGGTCAACACCTTGAAATAGTCGAGGCAGCTGGCGAGTCCCTCGATCTCCGCGGCCTGATTGATGTTGAGCGTGTTCTCGTCATAGTAGACGCAGGCGAGCCGTCCGCCGTTCTTGAGGAAGCCCGCTTCATAGAGCTGCTTGAAGAACGGGCCGACGCCCGGCGGGATGACGGTGTTGAAGACGACGTCGACCTTGTTGGAGATGATGCGGTTGACGGTCGCGGAGAAATCCACCTGGTCGAGCGGGTAGTATTCCTCGAACACGACCTCGCCGCCATTCGCCTCGATCACCTTGCGGGCATAGACGTTGAGCGTGTGCGGCCAGACGTAGTTGGCGCTCGGCAGCGCGAACTTCTTGCCGCCGTTCTTGATCAGCCAGGGGATGAACTCGTCGCATTGCTGCGCCGGCGTCGGCCCGGTGCAGAACAGATAGGGCGTGCACTCCTTGCCCTCGTAGAGCTGCGGATAGATGTAGAGCGTCTTGCCGCGCGCCACGATGGGATCCTTGATCGCGTTGCGCATCGAGGAGGTGATGCCGCCCAAGACCATGTCGACCTTATCGCGCTGGATCAGCTTGCGCACATTGCCGACGGCGACGGATTCGTTGGAGGCGGTGTCCTCGATGTAGAGCTCGACCGGACGGCCGAGCAGACCGCCGGCGGCATTGATCTCCTTGATCACCATTTTGGCGACGTTGGCGTCGGCATTGCCGGCATAGGCGATCGGGCCGGTGAGGTCGGTCGCGATGCCGACCTTGATCGGAGCCTCTGCGGCATTGGCCCAGGGCGCCGGAATCACCCAGCTGCCGACCCCGGTTGCGACCGCGCCGGAGGCAAAGGCAAAATTGGAGAGGAAGCGGCGACGTGAGAGCTGCGTGCGATCGAACATGACTAAACCCCTTTTCCAGCGATGAGGCCCTGTGGGCGGAATTTGATGAAGACAATGGCAAGGACGAAGACGAGCACGTCGGCGACGACGGGCGCCATTACCCAGGGCAGCGCGGCGCTGAGCGTGCCGATGACACCGGCGCCCGCGACCGGCCCGATGAAGGAGCCGACGCCGCCGACCATGACCGCGACGAAACCCTGGATCAGGAAGCGCAGGCCGAGATCGGCGTAGAGGCTGAACACCGGAACGATCAGCGCACCGGCAAGGCCGGCGAGCGCGGAGCCGAACGCGAAGGTGGCGCCGTACATCAGGGGCGTGGAAATGCCCGAGGCCCGCGCCAGCGATGGATTCTCGAGCGTGGCGCGCATGCGCAGACCAAAGTTGGTGCGCGACAGCAGCAGATAGCAGCCGGCCATCACCAGAAGCGTGATGACGATGATGGTGAAGCGCCAGGCCGAGATGTGCATGGCGCCGATGTCGATCGAGCCGCCGATCGGCTCGGGCACGGTGAGATAAAAGCCGCCGATCAGGCCGCGCACGGATTCGCGGATGATCAGGCCGAGCGCATAGGTGCCGAGCATCGCCACGATCGGCGCGGCGTAGAATCTCCGGATGATCAGCGCCTCCAGCACGAAGCCGAGCGCGCCGACGACGAAGGGCGCCGCGACCATGCCGGCCCAGATCGGCAGGCCCTTGGCGTAGGCGAGATAGGTGATGTAGGCCCCGAGCAGGACGAACTCGCCCTGCGCGAAGTTGAAGATGCCCATCATGCTGGCGATGATCCCGAGCCCCAGCACGATCAGGACGATGATCGCACCGAAGCTCAGGATCTCGAACGCCGCGACGAACGCGTTAGCCATGCTTTGCTGTTCCGCTCGTCTTCACTGAGGCCCCGCTCACATCTTCTTCCAGTCGCCGATCTGCTCGAAGGCGTGCGCGGCGCGGTAGATGGTGGATTCCTCGAACATGCGGCCGACCAGCATCAGCCCGACCGGCAGGCCATCGACCATGCCGCAGGGCAGCGACATCGCGGGATGATGGGTGATGTCGAACGGCGCGGTGTTGGAGATCATCTCGAGGGCGCGGGCGACGTACTCCTCGCGGCTGGCATTGGGCTCCGGCAGCTTGGTCGCCTTCATCGGCGTGGTCGGCATCAGCAGCAGATCGTAGTCCCCGAACGCCTTGTCGTAGGCCGCGGTCAGCCGGCGCGAGATGTTGAGCGCCTTGCCGTAGAAGCGTGGACCGAAATTGTTGTTGATGTAGGTGCCGAGCATCATGAACAATTTCGTGGTTTCGGACAGCGAATCGGCCTGGCGGCGCCAGCCGCGATGGAAATCCATCAGCGAGGTCGAATAGAGATCGCCGCGGCTGAGGCCGTAGCCGTCGCCGAACATCATGGTCTGGGTCAGGCCTTCGGTGCCGATCGGGGTCCAGATCGCACCGCCCAGGAGGTGCATCGGGATCGACACCGTCTCGACGGTGGCGCCGATATCCTTGAAGCGCTTTGCGGCCTCGCGCACGCTTTCATTCACGGCGGCTTCTGCAACCGGCTGTTCAAAACCTTCCTTGACGATGCCGATCTTCATGCCCTTGACGCCCTGGCCGAGCGCCTTGGTGTACTCCTCGACCTTTGGCGACTTGATGCGCGGATCATAGCCGTCGTCGCCGGCGAGCACTTCGAGCAGCAGCGCGTTGTCGGCGACCGTCGCCGTCATCGGCCCGGTATGGTCGACATAGATCTCGATCGGCATGATGCCGGTATAGGGCACGAGACCCCAGGTCGGCTTCATGCCGTAGATGCCGCAGAACGAGGCCGGCATGCGGATCGAGCCGCCCTGATCGCCGCCGATCGCCATGTCGACCTCGCCGAGCGCGACCACGACGCCCGAGCCCGACGACGATCCGCCGGCCGAGTAGCCCATCTTGTGTGGATTGTGCACTGGCCCGTAGGACCCGGTGTGGCTGCCGCCGGACAGGCAGAAGTGCTCGCAATGCACCTTGCCGGCGATCTCGGCGCCGGCATCCAGCATGCGCGTGACGATGGTGGCGTCGAAATCGGGGACATAGCCTTCCAGCGTCGACGAGCCATTCGTCATGGGAACGCCGGCCAGCATGATGTTGTCTTTCAGCGCGACGGTCTTGCCCTTGAGCTTGCCGCTCGCGGCGCCCTTCACGGTCGACTTGCGATACCAGGCGTTGCGGGGGTTCTCCTCAGCCGAGGGGCGATAGCCCGGGGTGCGCGGATATTTCACCTCGGGCACCTCGTCCGGCATCGCGGCAACGAGATTGTAGGCCTCGATCGAGCCCTGCATCAGGCCGCGGAACGAGGCGACGTCGTCATCGGTGAGCGAAAGGCCGCATTGCTCGGCGACACTGCGCAATTGGGCGGGGGTGGGAAGGACAACTGTCACGGCGCTCTCCTCTGAGGCTTCTTGGTCCCTGGCGTTGGACGGAGTCTCGCGGTCGCGCTTGCACAAGCGCGGCCCGTTCGGCTTCGCGTCGATATTACAGACGGAAATATTTTCCTTTTCAAGTATTATTTCGCGAAGCCGCTGCGACGTATCAACAGCCGCCCCTCAAAGCGTCTTGATGATCTTGAAGTCGAGACCGTCGGCTTCAGCGAGGTACATCGGCATCTCGGCGCGCCCGTCGCGAAGAACCACGGGACCGCGGCCCGCCGAGTAAACGGTGTTGCGTGCGGCCTTCAGCAGCGGACGAAAGGCCAGCGACCCGGCACGATTGGCCACCGACTCCAGGAACCGCAACCCCTCATAATTCGACTGGCCGACCGAGCCGACCGGCGGCGCGTGCGGGCCGAACATGGCCTGGTAGCCACCGAGGAACTCGTCATTGGCACGCGAGGCCATACAGTTGAAATAGCCGGAGGCGCAGAACAAATTCTCGGTGTTGTCGGCGCCGATGCCGAGCAGCACGGTCTCGTCCATCGCGCCGGCAAGCCGCAGCGTCGAGGTCGCAAGGCCGGCTTCCGCGAAGGCGCGATTGAAGGTGATGCTGTCGGTGCCGATCAGCGAGATCAGCACGACATCGGGCTTGGCGGCGCGGATGCGCGCCAGATGCGGCTCGTGATTGTCCTCGCCGACGGGGACAAATTCCTCGCCGACGACCTGGCCGCCGGCCTCCTTGATGTAGCGCTTCACCGCGCGATGCGACTGCCAGGGCCAGACATAGTCGCTGCCGATCAGATACCAGCGCGCCGCCTTCTTGACGTCCGCCAGCCAGTGGATCGACGGCCGGCTCTGCCAGCGCGGCGTCTCGCCGATCGCCATCACGCCCGGCGTGCGCTCGCCGCCTTCATAGACGGGAGTGTAGATGTAGGGGATGCGGTTGCCGGTGACCTTGCGCAAAGCGACACGGACGGCGCTGATATGCGAGCCCATGATCAGGTCGACCTCGTCGAAGGCGATCGCCTGCTCGGCGCGTTGCACGACGTCTTCGATCGGGCCGCCGGAATCGTAGATCGAGAGCTCGAGCTCGCGCCCCAGGATGCCGCCGCGCTTGTTGATCTCGGCGACCGCGAGCATGGCGCTGTTGGTGGAGGTCGGGCCCCAGATTCCGGGCGAGCCGGTGAAGGTGAGGAAATTGCCGATGCGCAGCTTGTTGCGCGCGCCGCGGCGTTTCATGACATGCGTGTCAAACGGCGACAGGTCGAAATCCGCTGCCGCGGACGACAGATTCCTGAACAGCAAAGACGGTGGCAACGCCGGACCGCCATGAGCCGGGAAGTTTACCGTCGCGCGCACGCCAACTCCTGTCTGGCACCAGACCTGAAAGCACATTGAGCAGGCGGCCGCGGCTTCCGCCCTTTTGTTGTGCAATGATCCTATTTTGAAAATATTGAATATTCAAGAATTGAAGTGCATATAGATGCAGCATCGATTGCAAGACATTCACTCAATTAGGTCAAGACAAAGTCTTAGCCGTGGCAAAACCGTCGAAAGAAAACACCCCGATCACCGAACACCTCGCTTATTTGCTCGCGCAAGCCAACCGGGAGATCAACCGGCAGCTCGAGCTGCGGTTGAGCAAGGAAGGCGTGCCGGTCGAGCAGTGGCGCATCCTGAAGGTGCTGTCCGATGGCAACGGCCATTCGATGGGCGAGCTTGCGGGCGCCGTGCTGCTCAACCATCCGACGCTGACCAAGATGATCGACCGCATGGTCTCCGACACGCTGGTCTATCGCGTGCAGGACCCGGGCGACCGCCGCAAGGTGCTGATGTTCATCTCCGACCGCGGCAAAGTGTTGTGCAAGAAGCTCAACTCGCTCGCGGTCGACCAGGAGGAGCACATCCTGGAGAGCTACGGTGACAAGTCGACGAGCGAGCTCAAGCGGCTGCTGGAGAGCTTGATCGACAGCTCGAATTAGACCTCGTGAATTGGAGCGTGGGGGCCCTGCGAAGCCGACACACTCATCTGCCATTCAATGCATGGAGAGAGGACCTCCATGAAAGCACGCGCGTTGGTCACGCTGGCATTGGTGGCGCTCACAGAGCGCAGCAGGCCTTATTCAGTTCTCAAGGCTCGCCCTCGCGTCCAGGCGGAGAATGAGCAGGCGCCGCATAACTGCATCATCGCCAGCACGAGAGGGGATAGCGTTGGCCGTTCCATGTCGTCCAGCCCGCGGACTTGTTGCTGACCGGTTTGGCTAAATACCATTTATTGCCGTCGGCATGGTTGAAGTACACGCCGCCCTGCGTTCCGCTGCGTGGATTTGTTAACCTCACCCATCGCGAGCCATTATCTGAGAAGCTGCCTGCCCAGCGTGCTCCCGAGCTGGTGGTGCAAGTGTCGCCGTTACAGCTTGTCTGACTGTCATCAACGGCGGCCCATTTCATCCGGGCCGACCGGCCGTCTATGTTGCACGACCATGTTCCGCCCCACCATCCGCCCACTTGGCTCGCAGGGGCGGGACCGCAAGCGTAGAAACTCAGGGCAAGAACACACAAGGTGGTTGGCAGCGCGCGTTTGGACATTGCTGGCTCCCAATTTTCGGCCCCCGTGCGATTCAATCAAAACACGGATTGAGCTCATTAGAGGTGATCCAGATCACAATGAGCAGTGGCAAAATATTGGATGGTTACCCCAAGGCGATCCCCGAGACACGATGCCGCGCTTTGACCGTCGGCTTTCCAGGCTTCAGCTGCGCAGCCGGACGAGCGAGTGGCCGCCGACAATCTGCTGCAGCGGCACCCGGGAGTGACCAAAGGAACAGGCGCTGCAGGCCACGCGCATGGAACAGGGCGATGCTTCTCACGAGGGTGATGAACGGGCCAAGTACCTGTTCGCTCAACATCGGGGCTGGTTGCCAGGTGGGCAAAGCGTGCTCAGCCGCGCGTGACGGAAGCCAGACCCCCTGACAAATGTGAGCCAGCCATCCTCAATGGCGTGTGCCTACCATTCGTGATGCACCTGAAGATCAGCAGGCACCATATGGATCGGAAGCATTTCAATCCCTCGCGAACTCGAAGGCCAATACAGCACCGCGAGTTCGCTGGGTATTGAGATCATCGATCAGGCATACCGCCCGTGGCAGTGCTTGTACTTCTTGCCTGAGCCGCACGGGCAATCCTCGTTGCGGCCGACCTTGCCCCAGCTTGCCGGGTTCTTCGGATCGCGCAACGCTGCATCGCTGGCCTGAGCGCCGAGCGTGACGCTGGCGAGCGCCATTTCGTCCTCGCCGGTGTTCGGGTCGAACTTGTGCGCCTCCATCGGCGGCAGGACGGGCGCTTCCTGCTCCGGCGGAACGATCTCGACCCGCATCAGCTGCGCCGTGACGGCCTCGCGCAAGTGAGCGCTCATCTCCTGGAAGAGATTGAAGGCTTCGGTCTTGTACTCCTGCAAGGGATCGCGCTGGCCGTAACCGCGCAGCCCGATGACCTGGCGCAGATGGTCGAGCATGATCAGATGCTCGCGCCAGAGATGGTCGAGCGTCTGAAGCAAAATGGTCTTCTCGACGTAACGCATCACGTCGGGACCCCATTGCGCCACCTTGGCCGCCATGTGCTCGTCGGCCTTGGTCTCGATGCGCGTGAGCAGCTCCTCGTCGGCGATGCCTTCTTCCTTGGCCCATTCGTCGACCGGCAGGTCGAGATCGAGCACGCGCTTCAATTCGTCCTTCAGGCCGGCGACGTCCCACTGCTCGGCATAGGCATGCTCCGGCACGTGCTTGGCGACGAGGTCGTCGATGAAGGCGTGACGCATGTCGGTGACGGTCTCGGCGACGCTCTCGTCCTTCATCAGGTCGACGCGCTGGTCGAAGATCACCTTGCGCTGGTCGTTCTGGACGTTGTCGAACTTCAGGAGGTTCTTGCGGATGTCGAAGTTGCGCGCCTCGACCTTCTGCTGCGCCTTCTCCAGCGCCTTGTTGATCCAGGGATGGATGATGGCCTCGCCCTCTTGCAGGCCGAGACGCTGGAGCATGCTGTCGAGGCGATCCGAGCCGAAGATGCGCATCAGATCGTCTTCCAGCGACAGGAAGAATTTCGAGCGGCCGGGATCGCCCTGACGGCCGGAACGGCCGCGCAGCTGATTGTCGATACGGCGGGATTCGTGGCGCTCGGAGCCCATGATGTAGAGGCCGCCGGGCTTGGTCACGGTCTTGGCGGGCTTGTTGCCCTTCGCCGGCTCGATCTCGACGATCTCTTCAGCCTTCAGCACGATGTCGCGGAAGCGCTCGACGTCGGCCTTGATCTGCTCGATCTTCCTGGCTTTCTCGGCCTCGTCCTCGATGCCCGCGGTCTCCTTCGGGATGCGCATCTCGAGCGAGCCGCCGAGCTTGATGTCGGTACCGCGACCGGCCATGTTGGTCGCGATCGTGATCGCGCCGGGCACGCCGGCTTCCGCGACGATATAGGCTTCCTGCTCGTGGAAGCGCGCATTCAGCACCGCGAACAGTTTCGCCGGCTTGCCGGCGCGCGCGGCAGCGTAGAGCTTGTCGAGCGCGTTCTCCTTGCCGAAATCGATCTGCTTGTAGCCGTTCTGCTTGAGAAACTCGGCCAGCACTTCCGACTTCTCGATCGACGCCGTGCCGACCAGCACCGGCTGGAGTCGCGAATTGGCCCGCTCGATCTCGGCGAGGATGGCCGCGTATTTTTCCTTGTGGGTGCGATAAACCTCGTCGTCCTCGTCGAGGCGGCCGATCGGCACGTTGGTCGGGATCTCAACGACTTCGAGCTTGTAGATGTCGAAGAGCTCGTCGGCTTCGGTCAACGCCGTGCCGGTCATGCCGGCGAGCTTCTCGTACATCCGGAAATAGTTCTGGAAAGTGATCGAGGCCAGGGTCTGGTTTTCCGGCTGAACCTGCACGTGCTCCTTGGCTTCCAGCGCCTGGTGCAGACCCTCGGAATAGCGGCGGCCCTGCATCATGCGTCCGGTGAACTCGTCGATGATGACGACCTCGTCGTCGCGGACGATGTAGTCCTTGTCGCGCGTGAACAGCGTGTGCGCGCGCAGCGCCTGGTTGATGTGGTGCACGACGGAGACGTTCTCGACGTCGTAGAGCGACTCGCCCTTGAGCTGGCCGGCATCGCGCAGCAGGGTCTCGATCTTCTCCATGCCGGCTTCGGTCAGCGTCACCGTGCGCTGCTTCTCGTCGACCTCGTAGTCGGTCTTGTCGAGCTTGGGCAGGAAGCCGTCGATGGTGTTGTAGAAATCGGAGCGGTCGTCGAGCGGACCGGAGATGATCAGCGGCGTGCGCGCTTCGTCGATCAGGATGGAATCGACCTCGTCGACGATGGCGAAGAAGTGCGGGCGCTGGACCATGTCCTCGAGCCGGTACTTCATGTTGTCGCGCAGATAGTCGAAGCCGTATTCGTTGTTGGTGCCGTAGGTGATGTCGCAGGCATAGGCCGCCTTGCGCTCGGCATCGTCGAGGCCGTGCACGATCACGCCGGTGGTCATGCCGAGGAAGCCGTAGATCTGGCCCATCCAGCCGGAGTCGCGGCGGGCGAGGTAGTCGTTGACGGTGACGACGTGGACGCCCTTGCCGGCGAGCGCGTTGAGGTAGACCGCGAGGGTCGCGACCAGCGTCTTGCCTTCGCCGGTCTTCATCTCGGCGATATCGCCCTCGTGCAGCACCATGCCGCCGATCAGCTGGACGTCGAAATGGCGCTGGCCGAGCGTACGCTTGGCGGCCTCGCGCACGGTGGCGAAGGCGGGGACCAGCAGCTCGTCCAGCGTCTTGCCCTCGGCGAGCTGCTTCTTGAAGTCGGCGGTGCGGGCCTTGAGCGCCTCGTCGGAGAGCTGCGAGACCTCTCCTTCCAGCGCGTTGATCGCGTTGACGCGGGACTGATATCCCTTCACCCGCCGGTCGTTGGCGGAGCCGAAAAACTTGCGGGCGAGCGCGCCGATCATGCCTAGTTCCTGTGTTCGCGATTCAAACGCGTTGCAGCCAAGAAGTTGTCACCCGCCTGCCTATCAACTCACCGTGACGCCTGATGGCGTCAGAGCCCGGACTGCGGGGGGTCATCCGCCATATGGGTGGGAATTGGGCAAGTCTGGGTTCAACGGCCAAAAACGCAGCAAAATAAACGCCATCGCCATGGTCGCGACCGGGCAGAGATATGGCCCGGTCAGGGCCTTGTCAACGGCGGGCGCATTGCGGCTAATTCATCATTTTGACAGACTTTTCGCGTTGCCAAGCCCCCCTGTATTGGGCGAGTGTCCGCCCCGCTCGAGCAGCCCCCTGCTTCAACATAAGGATTTTCCATGACCACCTCGTTCCCGGTAACCAAAACCGGCCTGCGCTTCGGCCTCGCCACCGCCCTCGTGGGCTGCCTTGCGCTGGCGCTGATCGCGGGTCCCGGCCGGGCCGCCGACGATCCGGTGCTGGCGAAGGTCAATGGCGCTGAAATCAAGAAGAGCGACGTCGCCATGGCCGAGGAGGAGCTCGGGCCGAGCCTCGCCCAGATGGACCCGGCGACCAAGGACGAGAACGTCCTGTCCTTCCTGATCGACATGAAAATCGTCAGCAAGGCTGCCGAGGACAAGAAGGTTGCCGATAGCGAGGAATTCAAAAAGCGCCTGGCATTCGCCCGCAACCGGCTTCTGATGGACAGCCTGCTCGCGGGTGAGGGCAAGGCCGCCACCACCCCCGACGCCATGAAGAAGGTCTATGAAGAGGCCTCCAAGCAGATCACCGGCGAGCAGGAAGTGCGCGCCCGCCACATCCTGGTCGAGACCGAGGACGAGGCCAAGGCGGTGAAGGCCGAGCTCGACAAGGGCGCCGATTTCGCCGAGCTCGCCAAGAAGAAGTCCAAGGATCCGGGTTCGGCCGACGGCGGCGATCTCGGCTTCTTCACCAAGGAGCAGATGGTGCCGGAATTCTCGACGATCGCCTTCGCGCTCGAGCCCGGCAAGATCTCCGACCCCGTCAAGTCGCAGTTCGGCTGGCACGTCATCAAGGTCGAGGAAAAGCGCAACCGCAAGGCGCCGGACTTCGAGCAGGTCAAGGCCCAGATCGAGCAGTACGTCACCCGCAAGGCCCAGGCCGACTACGTCGCCAAGCTGCGCGCCGAAGCCAAGGTCGAGCGGCTGGACCAGCCGGCGGCGGACGCCAAGCCGGCGGATGCGGCGAAGCCCTCCGACAGCAAGATGGCGCCGCCTGCAAAGAAGTAAGAATTCGCTGTCACTTCGGTGACGTGAAGAGTATCTAAGCCTTCGTGATGCCCGGCCCCCGCGCCGGGCATCTGCATATTCAGATCCCACCAAGGCGCCCCGCGATGTCCTCCTCCGTCTCCCCGCTCGCCCCGAAAACAGTTCCCGACATGCCCACCATTGCGGGCATCCGTCTCGCGACGGCCGAAGCCGGCATCCGCTACAAGAACCGAACCGACGTGTTGCTGGCGGTGATGGACAAGGGCACCGCGGTCGCCGGCGTCTTCACCAAGTCGAAATGCCCCTCCGCACCGGTGGAATGGTGCCGCGCCAAGCTGAAAGGCGGCAAGGCGCGCGCGTTGGTGGTCAATTCCGGCAACGCCAATGCCTTCACCGGCAAGACCGGCCGCGCCTCCACCGCGCTGACCGCGAAGATCGCGGCCAAGGCGGTCGGATGCAGCGAGGGCGAAATCTTCCTGGCCTCGACCGGCGTGATCGGTGAGCCGCTGGACGCGACCAAGTTCGACGGCGTGCTGGGCCGATTGGCTGAAGCCGCCGAGCCCGGCGACTACCTCGCTGCGGCCAAGGCGATCATGACCACCGACACATTCCCGAAGGTCGCGACCGCGACCGTCAAGCTCGGCAAGGCCAAGGTCACCATCAACGGCATGGCCAAGGGCGCCGGCATGATCGCCCCCGACATGGCGACGATGCTGTCCTTCATCTTCACCGACGCACCGATCGCGCCCGCGGCCTTGCAGGCGCTGCTCAAGAACGGCGTCGAGGACACCTTCAACGCGGTGACGATCGACGGCGACACGTCCACGTCGGACACGCTGCTGGCCTTCGCCACCGGCGCTGCCGCCGAGCACGGCGCACCGAAGATCAGCCGCGCCAGCGATCCGCGCCTGAAGGCCTTCGTCAAAGCCTTCAACCAGGTGCTCGCCAATCTTTCTGAACAAGTGGCCCGGGACGGCGAAGGCGCGCGCAAGCTGGTCGAGATCACCGTCGAGGGCGCCAAGACCAAGACCTCCGCGCGCAAGATCGCGATGTCGATCGCCAACTCGCCGCTGGTCAAGACCGCGATCGCCGGCGAGGACGCCAATTGGGGCCGCGTCGTGATGGCAGTCGGCAAGGCCGGCGAGCCGGCCGATCGCGACAAGCTTTCGATTTCCTTCAACGGCATCCGCGTCGCCAAGAGCGGCGCGCGCGATCCGGATTATGACGAGGCGCAGGTCTCGGAAGCGATGAAGGCCCCGGAGATCGCGATCAAGGTCTCGCTCGGCCTCGGCAAGGGCCGCGACCGCGTGCTGACCTGCGACCTCACCAAGGAATATGTCGCGATCAACGGCGATTACAGGTCGTAGTTTCGCTACTCTCAGACCCATCCCCGCGCAATGGCGAAGCCATTGTCGCTGGAGGTGCGAGTGATGGGGCGCGAAGCGCCCCATCGGGAGCCTCGAAGGATGCACGGCGACCGCTACAGCCGCGTGGAGAGAGCCGGGCCGTCGCCCTTCGAGGGCCGCCGAAGGAGCGGCCACCCCAAGGGTGACGGTAAGAGAGCGCGAGAGCCGTGCTTCAAATCACCCTGAAATCCGCGCGTCCGCGACCGCTTTCTTGAACAGCGCGTTCATGGCGTCCGAGATGCCTTGCGTCGGGCTCACCTCGAAATAGAGCCCGGACGACGCGCAGCTCTGCATGTTCTGCGCGATCTCGCTGTTCGGCGACGGCCCGTAGGGGCCGGTATTGAACGGAGCGACCCATTTCATGTACCAGCTGTTGGTGGGCAGCGCGAGGTACGTTGTGTACAGCACGGCAATCTTGACGCCCCGGTCCTTCATCGTCTTGCAGAGCGCAGCATTGAGCGGCGATTGGCACCGCGTGGTGCCGGAGAGCGGTTTCAGGCATCCGGTGTTGCTCTCGTCAGCGACCCCGTCGGAGACGAAGAACAGATATTTGAGCGGGCTGGACGACGTGCCGGTTCCGGGGGAGCTGATCTCGCCGTTGATCGCAGGGAATATCGCGGTGAATGCCGTGTCCTGGTCGTTATTTTCGTTCTGACCGTTCACCGACATCAGGTCGATATTACCCGCCGCCGATTTGGCGCTGGAGAGAGAGCCCGACAACGAAAACAGATTGCGCAGGCCGAGCGTGCTTGCGGAGCCGCCGAAATCGTAGATCGCCATTCTGAACTGGTTTGAATAGGTTTCAGTCGCACTCGCAGTATCCATCAACGACTGCGTTGCGGTCCGCAGCACGTCGATCCGGGTGGTCACGCCAAGCTTTTTGGCAAGGTCGTAGTAATTGTTCTTGTCCTTGAGGTCGTGGCAGGCGAAAGCGCACTTGTCCGATGTGTTGTTGACCATCGTCTGCACGTCGGTCGGCGTGGCGCCGACACCCATCGACGGCGAATTGTCCAGCAGCAGGTAGAAATCGATATAGAGCGGCATGCTGGCCGTCGCTTTCGACGTACCGGTCAGCGTCAGCGCGGTCTTGCCGATCAGGCCGAGAAACATGGTGTTCACGGTGGCGTTGAACGCGACGGTCGAGGTGACGGTCGATCCGGTTTTGACCACGGTCGGCGTGACGCTGTTGAGAGTGTAGCCGGTCTGATTGGCGCGATTGGCGTCGAAGATGTTCTGGGCGTCGGTGACGCCCACGGAGATCGAGCCATCCGACGTCATGGAGCCGGCGGCCTTGAAGGCCGGCGATGCCTTGGCGATCGAGCCGACGCTGGCAGCATCGGCTGCGGCCTGAAGCTTGGCCCGGGTCTGCGTCGCGCGCGAGTAGTCGACCGCGCAGCCGACCGCCGTGATCAACGGGACGCAGGCGAGCGCGAAGATCACCGCGATATTGCCGCGCCGGTCTTGGACGAACCGGCGGATGATGGTGGAATTCGCTGCGCGCATGGCTTGGGCCCGAGTGGTTTAAGCGTTTCCACTCTAGGAACCGTCGATTAAATATGACTTATGGGAACCTCGAAAACATGGGCCGCAATAGGGTTAATAAACCGTTGCGGATGATCTTCAGCGAGCGACATCGCGTATGGCCGATCTGAAACTGACACTGGTTGTGGCTTGCGCGCTGATCGACCCCGACAAGCGCGTCCTGATCGCGCAGCGCCCCGCGGGCAAGACGCTGGCCGGCCTCTGGGAGTTTCCCGGCGGCAAGCTCGAGCCAGGCGAGCGGCCGGAGCAGAGCCTGATCCGCGAGCTGCACGAGGAGCTCGGCATCACCGTCGCCGAGCCGTGCCTGGCCCCACTGACCTTCGCGAGCTACGGCTACGAGACCTTCCACCTCCTGATGCCGCTCTATATCTGCCGGCGCTGGGAGGGACAGGTGACGCCGCGCGAAGGCCAGACCCTGGCCTGGGTCCGTGCCAACAAGCTGCGCGACTACCCGATGCCGCCCGCGGACATTCCGCTGATCCCGCATTTGATTGATCTATTGATGTGAGATGCACTGTGCCCCGGACGCAGCGCAGCGCTCCTTCAGCGATGCGCTGCAGAGCCGGGGCCCACGCTTGCCGCGGAGCTGGTCCCGGCTCTGCGCAGCAGCGTTTCACGCTGCAGCGCGTCCGGGACACGCATCACTCTTTCCCCGCCTTCTTCACCGCCTCCGCCAGGCTCGCTTTCGCCGATCCCGGCTTCAGCGGCTGCTGCTGGCTCGCATGCGGGGCCCAGCCGGAGAGCCAGATGATGTCGAAGGTGGCACGGATGCGGCCGTCGGCATCGGCAAAGCGCTCAGTGTAGATCTCGGCCATCCGCAGCAGCGTCGCGCGCCGGCTCGGTGTTCGCCGCCGCTCGATCAGCACATTGGCAGCGCCCATGCGCCGGAGATCCTGCATCAGCGCGAATGCGTTGGAATAGCGCACCACGACGCGGTCGACGTCGGTCACCGGCAGCGCAAAGCCCGCGCGCTGCAACAGCGCGCCGATGTCGCGCAGGTCAGCAAATGGCGCGACGCGCGGCGAAACGCCGCCCTCGCATTCGGCTTCCGCGGCGGCAAAGGCCTGGCGCAGCTCGGTCAGGCTGTCGCCGCCGATCATCGCCGCGAGCAGCAGGCCGTCGGGCTTGAGCGCGCGGCGGATTTGCGCGAGCACGCCCGGCAGATCGTTGACGAATTGCAGCGCCAGCGCGGAGACGACGAGATCGAGGCTTTCGGGCGCGAAGGGCAGCGTCTCTGAACCCGCAGCATCGAGCGCGATCCGTTGGAGGGAAGGCAGGCGCGTGCGCAACGCCGCCAGCCCCTCACCAGGCGTCCAGAGATCGACCGCCGCGTGAAACTCCCGCATCACCGCAGCCAACCGGTCGGACATGTCCTCGGCGACGCGATCAAGCAGGAAGGTCACCTCGCCCTGTGTCTGCGCACGCCGCTGCCGCGATTGCAGCAAAGCGCGATCGAACAGAGCGGGCGGGGTTTGCGGGGACTGAACCATGCCGCTGGTTACGCCGATCATGCTGGTTCTGGCAATCGCTCCCGTGTCCCGGACGCGCCGCAGCGCTCTTGCGCTGCTGCGCAGAGCCGGGACCCAGACACCAACACCGGACGATGCCGTGAGATGGGCCCCGGCTCTGCAGCGCACCGCACCGGACGATGCTTCGCATCGCCGGGGCGCTGCACTGCGTCCGGGGCACGAGAGCGTGGCTTGAGCCCGGAGCCTCAGAACGCTAGCCTTCCCGCATGGACGCCGACGCCGCCCCCACCCGTTCCATCGCCGCCCCCTTCCGGGCGGCGTGGACGGCCGGCCGCCACGCGCTGTCGCGCGCGGCACGGCTCGCGCTCGACATCGCGCTGCCGACGCAGTGCGTGTCCTGCCGCGAACCGGTCGATGGCGAGGGCGTTTGCGCTTCGTGCTGGGCGCGGCTGTCATTCATCGAACGTCCCTACTGCCCGCGGCTCGGCATTCCCTTCGTCTATGATCCCGGCCCCGACATGCTGTCGATGGAGGCGATCGCGAGCCCGCCGGCCTACCAGCGCGCCCGCGCGGCCGTGCGCTATGACGACGTCGCGCGCACGCTGGTGCATGCGTTGAAATACCAGGACCGCACCGATTTGGCGCCCGCCATGGGCCGCTGGATGGCGCGCGCGGGCGGCGAGCTGCTGGCCGGGGCCGACATGCTGGTGCCGGTGCCCCTGCATTGGCGGCGAGCCTGGCGCCGCCGCTACAACCAGTCCGGAGCCCTGGCGCAGATCATCGGGCGGCAGAGCGGTGTCAGGGCGAGGGCTGAGGTGCTGCGCCGGGTGCGCGCCACCGAGCAGCAGATCGGCCTGTCGCGGGCCCAGCGCGCCACCAATGTGCAGGGCGCGTTCCAGGTATCTCCCGACCGTCAGGCCGAAATCCAGGGCCGCCGCATTGTCCTGATCGACGACGTCCTGACGTCGGGGGCGACGCTGGATGCCTGCGCGCGGGTCCTGCTCCGGGCCAAGGCCGCCCAGGTCGACGTGCTGGTCTTCGCCCGGGTTGTCGAGAGCGGCCCCCGTCCCATATAATTCAATGACTTCATGAGATGAGAGCGCCGGACGCCATGACTGCTGCTGTCGAGATCTACACCAGGCCGGGCTGCGGCTATTGTTCCGCGGCGAGGTCCCTGCTGACCCGCAAGAAGGCGACCTTTACTGAATTCGACGTCGCCAAGAACCCCTCCTGGCGGGACGAGATGTACGACCGCGCCGGCGAAGGCTCGACCTTCCCGCAGATCTGGATCGGCGGAACCCATGTCGGCGGCTGCGACGATCTCTACGCCCTCGATCGCGAAGGCAAGCTCGACGGCATGCTGGACAGCGTGAAGGCGGTGTCATGAGCGAGAACCGCACCTTCACGGCCGCCATGGTGCAGATGCGCACCGGCCTGATGCCCGGGCCCAGCCTCGAACAGGCCACGAAGCTGATCCGGCAGGCTGCGGCGGGCGGCGCCGACTACGTGCAGACGCCCGAAGTCAGCAACATGATGCAGCTGAACCGCAAGGCGCTGTTCGAGCATCTGCAGAGCGAGGAGGACGACACTTCGCTGAAGGCCTACCGGGCGCTCGCGGCGGAACTGAAGATCCATCTCCATGTCGGCTCGCTGGCGCTGCGCTTCTCGGCCGAAAAGGCGGTCAACCGCTCCTTCCTGATCGGGCCCGAGGGGAATGTGCTCGCGAGCTACGACAAGATCCACATGTTCGATATCGAGCTGCCGGACGGCGAGAGCTATCGCGAATCCGCCAATTACCAGCCGGGCGAGACCGCGGTGATCTCCGACCTGCCGTGGGGCCGGGTGGGCTTGACGATCTGCTACGATTTGCGCTTTCCCGCGCTTTACCGCGCCCTCGCCGAGAGCGGTGCATACTTCATCACCGTGCCCTCGGCCTTCACCCGCAAGACTGGCGAAGCGCACTGGCACGTGCTGCTGCGCGCGCGCGCGATCGAGACCGGCTGCTTCATCTTCGCAGCTGCCCAGGCAGGCACCCACGAGAACAAGCGCGAGACCTATGGCCATTCGCTGATCATCGATCCCTGGGGCGAGATTCTCGCCGAGGGCGATGTCGAGCCCGGCATCATCATGGCCAGGATCGACCCGGCCAAGGTCGAGACTGCCCGCCGCGCGATTCCCTCGCTCCAGCACGGCCGCCGCTTCGGCGTGTCCGATCCCAAGGCCGGGCCGGATCATTTGCACCTCGTGCGGGGATCGGCATGATCCGCTACGCGCTTCGCTGCGACCGCGACCACGGCTTCGAGAGCTGGTTCCAGAGCTCGTCGGCCTATGATTCGCAGGTCAAGCGCAAGCTCGTGACCTGCCCGATCTGCGGCTCCGCCAAGGTCGACAAGGCGATCATGGCCCCGCGCATCGTCGGCAAGAAGGGCCGTGGGCGCGCGGCGCCACCGCCGGAACCGGCGGCTGCCCCCACGCCCGAGGCAGCACCATCAGGACCGACCTCGCTGATGCTGGCGCAGGAGAAAGAGCTGCGCACCAAGCTGAAGGAGCTGCGCGATCACATCGTGAAGAACGCCGACAATGTCGGCGAGCGCTTCGCCAATGAAGCCCGCGCGATGCATTACGGCGACAAGGAGCACCGTCCGATCTACGGCGAGGCCTCGCCGGAGGAGGCGAAGTCGCTGATCGATGAGGGCATCGAGGTGTCGCCGCTGCCGACATTGCCGGAAGACCGGAATTAGGCCCCCACCAGCACCGCCACACCGATGATGATCAGCGCGATACCTGCAAGCTCGCGCGGCGCGATCGGCTGCTTGAACGAATAATACGCCACCGCTTGCGCGAACAGCACCTCGATCAGAGCGAGCGTGCGGACATTGGCGGCGGCCGTCAGCGCGAACGCCAGGAACCAGAATTGTGACGCGAAGGCGCCCATGAAGCCGGCCAGCATCGACGGCTTCCACAGGCCGAGGATCGCCTGCAGCACCTTTGGCGCGCGCCAGAGCAGATAGATCGTCAGCACCAGCGTCTGCACGAACAGGCCGAGCACCAGCGTGAACGAGGCCGAGGTCACGAATGAGACGCCGGGAACGTTGATGATCGCACCGCGAAAGCCAACCGCAGACAGCGCGAACGCGGCAGCCGCAACGAGGCCGGTGATGGTCGGCTTCAATTCGGCAAAACTCTTCTCGCCGCCGGGCCTGAGCGCGGTGATGACGACGCCGACGGTCGCGATCACGATCGCCAGCACCTTCAGCCAGGTCAGGTGATCGCCGAGGAAGACGAAACCGAAGATCGCGGTCTGGATCGCCTCGGTCTTCAGGTACGCCGTCGTCACCACGAAGGAGCGATCGTTCATGGCGAGCAGCATCAGGCCGGTGGCGACGATCTGGCTGAGCGCGCCGAGCAAGAGCCACGGCCAGAACACGGTCGGCGGCATGCCCAGACGATCGCCGGTGGCGACCAGCACCACGCCGAGGAACAGCACCGAAAACGGGAAGCCGAACAGGAAGCGGATATTGGTCGCGCCCCAGGTCCCCAGCGGCTTCGTCAATGACCGCTGCATCGCATTGCGCGCGACTTGGCCGAGCGCAGCAACGAGGGTGAAGGGAATCCAGAGGCTGGCGATGGTGAGCATGGGGTGGGCGGGCATTAGCGGGAAATAACTGCGGCCAACCTGCAAGTTGAGGCCAGCGCGGTCAACCACACGGACGTCATGGGAGCGATGCTCTCGCCACAAACTCGGTGTCGTCCCTGCGCACGCAGGGACCCATAACCCCAGGGAGCAGTTTTGCGACGACTGCCAGCCCGCGCATCCAACACCGCGCCCCACCGACAGATCACGCGGTATGGGTCCCTGCGTTCGCAGGGACGACAGCATTTTCTGGGCCGCGTCACACCGTCAAACCAACAGATCACTTGGATCCCGCCACTCGGGATTATCGCGCTCGATCAGCTCGATCTTCCAGTCGCGCTTCCAGCGCTTGAGCTGTTTTTCGCGGGCAATTCCGCTCGCTCGAAGGATTCGGTGTAGACGAGGCGGTGCACGCCATAGCGCTTGACGAACTCCGAGCCCTTGCCGGCGCGGTGCTGCTCCAGGCGTTTCTGGAGAGAGTTGGTTACGCCGATGTAGAGCGTCCCATGATGGCGGCTGGCGAGGATGTAGACGTAGTACATGCTCGGGGCGCCTGATTGGGCTAACTAGACGGGCCTGTGGTTATGGGTCCCTGCGTTCGCAGGGACGACATCGGCAGAGGAGTCGCAACTCGCATCACACTCACACCATCCCTTCCGCCACCACCATGTAGTTCACGTCCATGTCCGACGAGAGCGTCCATTTGTCAGCGAAGGGGCTGTAGACCACGCCGGTCTGCTCGGTGATGACGAGGCGATTGTCGAGCAGGTATTTTGTCAGCTCGTCGGGGGTGACGAACTTGTTCCATTCGTGGGTGCCGCGCGGCAGCCAGCGCAGGACGTATTCGGCGCCGACGATGGCGAGCGCGAAGCTCTTCCAGTTGCGGTTCAGCGTCGAGGCCACCATGAGGCCGTTCGGCTTCAGCATCGCGGCGCAGCGCTTCAGGAAGACGCCGACATCGACGACGTGCTCGACCACTTCCATCGCCAGCACGATATCGAAGCGCTCGCGCGGGTCGATCTCCTCCACCGTGGTACAGCGGTAGTCGATCGCAAGATGGCCCTTGTCGGCGTGCAGCTTGGCCGCGGCGATGTTGCTCTGGGAAGGGTCGACGCCGATGACCTGCGCTCCCAGCCGCGACAGCGGCTCGCACAACAGGCCGGCGCCGCAGCCGATGTCGAGCACGCGCAGGCCGCCGAGGCAGTTGAGGCTGCGCACGTTGCGCTCGAACTTGCGGCAGGCGGCGTCGCGGATGTAGCCGAGCCGCAGCGGGTTGATCCGGTGCAGCGGCGCCATCTTGCCGTTGGGGTCCCACCACTCCGCCGAGAGCTTCGAGAATTTTGCGATCTCGGCGGCGTCGACGGTCGAGCCCGGCTGCGGGCTGGCGGAGAGAGAAGTATTTTGCTGCATGCTCATGGTTACGCGCGGTCCTACCGCGTGGTGATCGAACTACGGAAGGCGAGCGGCGAGGCGATGGTCTTGATCGTCTCGATCCCCTCGCCGACGCCGCGAATCGTCACGTCGCCGTAGTTGAGAATACGTCCAAGGATGGTCTGATCGACATCGACGCTCTCGACCTTGTCGAGCGCCATCTCGAAGGTGCGGCGCTTGATGAAGCCGGTCTTGTGCACGACCCTGAGATTGGTGACGTCGGTCTCGGTGGTGAAGCGGTGGAACCAGCCCTTGAGGGTCCAATACACGGCCGCCAGCGCCGCGACACTTGCGGCTCCCAGGCAAAGCAAAACGAGCCAGTCGACGGCCGCCTGCCGCGACAGGATCAGCAGGCCCAAAGCCGCGATCCAGGCCAAAATCGCCGGAAAATAGAAGATCCAATGCGCATTGGTCGAATACAGCACCCGCTCCCCGGGCTGCAGGATTTCGTCAATATAGCGCGCCATAACCTCTGATAACCCATTGCCCGGATTGGCCGCAGCAGGAACCCGCTTGCCCCCGGCCCCGCCCCTCTGTATACGCGCGGTCGGGCCTGCGGCATCGCCTCGCGCGGGTCACCATACTTATCCTTATGAGGGAATGCACGCGTCGTCATGAGCCGCCTCGTGATGAAATTCGGCGGCACATCCGTCGCCAACATCGAACGTATCCGCAACGTCGCACGCCATGTGAAGCGTGAGGTCGACGCCGGCCACGAAGTGGCCGTGGTCGTCTCGGCGATGTCCGGCAAAACCAACGAGCTGGTGGCCTGGTGCACCGAGGCCTCGCCGATGCACGACGCGCGCGAATACGACGCCGTCGTCGCCTCCGGCGAACAGGTGACATCCGGCCTGCTTGCCATCGTGCTTCAGGGCATGGGCATCCAGGCCCGCTCCTGGCAGGGCTGGCAGATCCCGATCAAGACCAGCGACGCCCACGCCTCGGCCCGGATCGAGGACATCGACGGCAGCGAGATCATCAGCCGTTTCAAGGATCGCAAGGAAGTCGCGGTCATCGCCGGCTTCCAGGGCATCGACCCGAAGACCAACCGCATCACCACGCTCGGCCGCGGCGGCTCCGACACCTCGGCCGTGGCGATCGCCGCCGCCGTCAAGGCCGACCGCTGCGACATCTACACCGACGTCGACGGCGTCTACACAACCGACCCGCGAATCGTGCCGAAGGCCAAGAGGCTCGACAAGATCGCATTCGAAGACATGCTGGAACTGGCCTCCCAGGGCGCAAAAGTGCTCCAGGTCCGCTCGGTGGAACTCGGCATGGTCCACAACATGCCGATCTTCGTCCGCTCGAGCTTCGACAAGCCCGAGGATATCGACCCGCATGCCAACCAGCCGCCCGGCACGCTGATCTGCAGCGAGGAGGAGATCATGGAAAGCCACGTCGTCACTGGTATCGCCTTCTCCAAGGACGAGGCCCAGATCTCGGTGCGCCAGATCGAGGACAAGCCGGGCGTTGCGGCCTCGATCTTCGGCCCGCTGGCGGATGCAAACATCAACGTCGACATGATCGTGCAGAACGTCTCCGAGGACGGCAAGACGACCGACCTCACCTTCACGGTGCCGGCGGCCGACTATACCCGCGCCAAGGACACGATTACCGCCGCCAAGGGCAAGATCGGCTACGCGCGGCTCGATACCGCCACCGACGTCGCCAAGATCTCGGTGATCGGCAGCGGCATGCGCAGCCATGCCGGCGTCGCCGCCCAGGCGTTCTCGGCCCTCGCCGGACGGAATATCAACATCCGGGCCATTACAACCTCCGAGATCAAATTCTCGGTTTTGATCGATACCGCCTATACCGAGCTCGCGGTGCGCACCCTGCACACGCTCTACGGTCTCGATCAGGCCTGAAACGCGACCATCGTCGCGCTTCAGGTTGTTGTTTGAGCATGGTCTTTCCGGAAAACCGTTTCGCACTTTCCGGACCATGCCTGGACTAATTTTCTCTTAGCGGTCGCAGCAAACGCGAAGGTGTACACACCTTCGCGTTTGGCAGGCGTTTTGCTTGGCAAAACAAGCCTCAATTCGCTATACGGCGAACAGGGTGGGCTGCCGCAGACTGTGTCCCAGTTAGGCGGCGCTGATTCGGTGCAAGCGCTAAATCTCCAGTGGATTTTGGGCTTGTGCCGGCGCCGGACAAACAAATTGGTTGTTTTTCTGGAATTTTAGGCCAGCCGCCGGCCGATACGGCCGGGCCGGGCACACGGAGGAGATTGACGGGACATGCGGAGCGCGTCGGGAGGTCCCCGCGTCTTGTTGAGACGGCTCCGCGAAACCATGGCGGAACAGGTCTCGGCCCAGGAGCGGCTGGACAAGATCGTGGTGCTGATCGCCGCCAACATGGTGGCCGAGGTGTGCTCGGTCTATGTGCTGCGCATCGACAACACGCTGGAGCTCTACGCCACCGAAGGCCTCAACCGCGAGGCCGTGCATCACACCGTGCTGAGCGCCCATGAGGGCCTGGTCGGCCTCGTCGCCAGCGAGGCGACGCCGCTCAACCTGAGCGATGCGCAAACCCACCCGGCCTTCTCGTTCCGCCCGGAGACCGGCGAAGAAATCTACCACTCCTTCCTCGGCGTGCCGATCCTGCGGGCCGGCAACACGCTTGGCGTGCTGGTGGTGCAGAACCGCGCCAAGCGCAACTATGTCGAGGAGGAGCTCGAGGCGCTGCAGACCACCGCGATGGTGCTGGCCGAGCTGATCGCCTCGGGCGAGCTGTCCGCGCTGGCCCAGCCGGGGCTGGAGCCTGCCGCGCGCCATTCCGCGCAGAAGGTCGGCGCGATCCTCTCGGAGGGCATCGCGCTCGGCCATGTCGTGCTGCACGAGCCGCGCGTCGTCATCAAGGACTACATCGCCGAGGACCTGCCCAAGGAAGTCAAGCGGCTCGACACCGCGCTGGCCAAGCTCCGCGCCGATCTCGACCGCATGCTGGAGCGCGGCGACGTCGCCGAGGGCGGCGAGCATCGCGAGGTGCTGGAAGCCTATCGCATGTTCGCCAACGACCAGGGCTGGTCGCACAAGCTGCACGAGGCGGTCGCCACCGGCCTCACAGCGGAAGCCGCCGTCGAGCGCGTGCAATCCGACACCCGCGCGCGCATGCTGCGCTCGACCGACCCCTATTTGCGCGACCGGCTGCACGATCTCGAGGATCTCGGCTACCGCCTGATGCGGCAGCTGGTCGGCCAGGACCACGCGCCCTCGCGCGAGCAGCTGCCCGACAACGCCATCGTCATCGCCCGCGCGATGGGCCCGGCGGCGCTGCTCGACTACGACCGCAAGCGCCTGCGCGGCATCGTGCTGGAGGAAGGCACTGCCAACTCCCACGTCTCGATCGTGGCGCGCGCGCTCGGCATCCCCGCGGTCGGTGAGGTGCCGAACGCGCCCGGCATTGCCGATCCCGGCGATGCCATCATCGTCGACGGCACCTCCGGTTCGATCTATGTGCGCCCCTCGCAGGAAGTCGAGGCGGCCTTCGCCGAGCGCGTGCGCTTCCGCGCCCGCCGCCAGGCGCAATATCTGGCGCTGCGCGACCTGCCCTGCGTCACCAGGGACGGCCAGAAGGTCGAGCTGATGATCAACGCGGGTCTTGCCATCGACCTGCCGCATATCGAGGACACCGGCAGCGCCGGCATCGGCCTGTTTCGCACCGAGCTGCAATTCATGGTCGGCCAGAGCCTGCCGCGCACCAGCGACCAGCTGGCGCTGTATCGCACCGTGCTGGATGCGGCCGGCACCAAGCCCGTCACCTTCCGCACCCTCGACATCGGCGGCGACAAGGCGCTGCCCTATATGGAAGCCGTGATCGAGGAAAATCCCGCGCTCGGCTGGCGCGCGATCCGGCTCGGGCTCGATCGTCCCGGCCTGCTGCGCGGCCAGATCCGCGCGCTGCTGCGCGCCGGTGGCGGCCGCGCGCTGCGCATCATGTTCCCGATGATCTCGGAAGTCGCCGAATTCGATTCGGCGAAGGCGCTGGTCGAACGCGAGCTCACTTATCTGCGCCAGCACGGCCACACGCTGCCGGAGCGTATCGACATCGGCACCATGGTCGAGGTCCCCGCTTTGCTCTATCAGCTCGACGAGCTCTTGAAGAAGGTCGACTTCATCTCGGTCGGTTCCAACGATCTGTTCCAGTTCCTGTTCGCGGTCGACCGCGGCAATGCCAAGGTCTCCGAGCGCTTCGACACCATGTCGGCGCCGATCCTGCGCGCGCTGCGCGAGATCGCACGCAAGTCACAGGCGGCGAAGAAGTCGCTCTCGCTCTGCGGCGAGATGGCGTCCAAGCCACTTGGCGCGCTGGCGCTGATTGCGCTGGGCTACCGCTCGTTGTCGCTTTCGGCAACCGCGCTCGGTCCGGTGAAGGCCATGGTCATCGATCTCGATGCAAAGAAGGCCGAAGCCGTGCTCGGTCCGCTCCTCGACGCGCCGGCGGGCAGCGTCTCGATCCGGCAGAAACTGACGGAATTCGCCGAGGCCGAAGGCCTGGCGTTGTAGCGGGCCTGTCGCCGCTCCCTGCCGCCTCGCCTCCTTCCGCCATTTGAGACTGAACCGATGTCGTCACTCCCCGAAGCCAAACTGGACGTGCTCCTTGCACATCATGCCTCTCTCGAGGCCGAATCGTTGGGACAGCTCGCCTCCGAGCGCTACGTGCAGATCACGCGCGAGCTCGCCGAGATCACCCCGCTGATCGAAGCGGTGAAGGCATATCGGTCTGCCGTCAAAGAACTCGCCGACACCGAGGCGCTGATCGCCGATCCCGCGACCGATGCCGAGATGCGCGGCATGGCGGAAGCCGAGCGCGACGAGCTCGCGCCGAAAATCGAGGAGCTGGTCCAGAAGATTCGCGTTGCGCTGCTGCCCAAGGACGCCATGGACGACCGCAACGTGGTGCTGGAAATCCGCGCCGGCACCGGCGGCGACGAGGCTTCGCTGTTTGCCGGCGACCTGTTCCGGATGTACGAGCGCTTCGCTGCCTTGCAGGGCTGGAAGGTCGAGGTGATCTCGGCCAGCGAAGGCACCGTCGGCGGCTACAAGGAAATCATCGCGGAGGTGCAGGGCCGCGGCGCGTTCTCCAAGCTGAAGTTCGAGTCCGGCGTGCATCGCGTGCAGCGCGTGCCGGACACCGAGACGCAGGGGCGCATCCACACTTCGGCCGCGACGGTGGCCGTGCTGCCGGAGGTCGAGGACGTCGACGTCGACATCAAGAACGACGATTTGCGCATCGAGACCATGCGCGCGCAAGGCGCCGGCGGCCAGCACGTCAACAAGACCGAATCGGCGATCCGCATCACCCACATCCCGACCGGCATCGTGGTGATGATGCAGGACAGCCGCTCGCAGCACAAGAATCGCGCCTCCGCCATGAACATCCTGCGCTCGCGCATCTACGACGCCGAACGCCAGCGCGTCGATGCGGCACGGTCGGCCGAGCGCAAGGAGAAGGTCGGCTCAGGCGACCGCTCCGAGCGCATCCGCACCTACAATTTTCCGCAAGGCCGCGTCACCGACCACCGCATCAACCTGACGCTCTACAAGCTGCCGCAGGTGATCGCGGGCGAAGCGCTCGGCGAGTTGACCGACGCGCTGACCACCGAACACCAGGCCGCGCAGCTCGCCGCACAAGGCGCGGCAGCCTGATCCCTGCTCAGCGCACCTTTGCCAGGAACGATCGCAGGATCTTGCCCAATGCGGGTGCAGCGGCGCTCAGCTCGTCCAGGTGAATGCGCGAAAGCGAGCGAAGCTTCTGCTCGCCCTTGGCCGTCAGCTTGACCAGGACGCGCCTTGCATCCTCGGGATCGGCCTCCCGGCCGATCAGCTTCAACTTCGCCATGCGGTCCACCAGCTCCACCGCCGTATGGTGCCGGATCAGGAGGAAGCCGGCGATGTCGCCGACGCTGGCGCCGTTGGGGTCGGCCAGTCCCTTGATCGCCAGCAGCGCCTGGTGCTGCTGCGGCGTCAATCCGGCGTTCTGGGCCGCCGCTTCGCTGAAGGCGAGGAAGGTGCGCAGCTGGTAGCGGAATTGGGCGAGCGCGGCGTAGTCGGCCTCGCGCATCGCGCCGCCCCTCGAGGGCGCAGCACGCGCCGTGCGTCCAGTCTTCCGCTTCGAGTCAGCCATTCCGTGCCTTTCGACCTCCGCCCGCCAGCGGAGCGGGCGCTGCCGAGACTAGCAAGGAAGGCGGGGCGGAACCACCGATGGGCCTCGCAGATGCACAAATATAGCGGGCTTTGCAGCCCTCCTATTCGAAGTTGGAGAGCAGGATCTTCACCAGGATGACCTGAAACGCGATCGGAATACGAACGCTCTTCCGCCTGATCGAGCGCTGGAGCGCACTGGCGATCTCGGCGCTGGTCAAGGCGCCTTCGGATGCATTCGTGATCAACTCGCCCCACATCTGCGACAGCGAGCCGCCGGGCGGGATCACCGGCTTGATGGTCACGCCGCAGCCCTGCGCCCAGTCCACGATCTCCCGCATGGTGTGAGGACCGCAATTGCGCGTCGTCGCAAGCCGCTCCGCCGTCAGTGCGAGCAGCAGCTCGCGCGAGGGCGACCAGGTCCCCTTCGGCGGCTGCTCGCCGGTGAGCTCGACCGCGAGCTCCTTCAGGACATTCTGGGCCCGCACGCTCAGTCTCTGCATCGGCACCGGCGTGCGCTTGGCCTGAACGGAGCCGATGGCCGGCCCCCGCTGCCCGGCGGACCGGCCGCGCGACTCCGGCATGCGCGAGGCATCGCCGGACTGCGGCGATGCGCGCTGGTCGCTTCCCTCCCCGGCAGGCCACGCCGCCTCCTGCCGCTCCGCCTCTTGCGGCCAGGACCGTCGCTTCCGGGTACCCGCTACTGTCGTCTGCCGCGGCATCTCTCTCGCCGAACCCGCCAATCTCGTACTCACAAAGACTAATATATATCGTGATCCGATATGTTTTCACGCGATAATTCTCGTCGTTCGACCAAAGGCGAAATTGACAGATGGTGCTCACGAGCAATGTTTAGGTCCAGGAGCTACACGCGGATGTGACGCGCCCGGTGCAGGCAGGCCTTTCGAGGCCGGTTGCCGCCGGACAGGTCGTGTTTTGCCTGCAAACAAGAACGATATCCGGAGGAAACGATCATGACCGACCATCTCATTCGCCGTGGCCTCTCGCGCCGCGGCCTGCTCCAGACCACGGCAGGCCTCATCGGCGGCTCGGTGCTGCCTGCGATGCCGGCCTTCGCCGAGGACAAGCCGGCCGTCGGCTCCTATCCCGCGGGCGTTTCGGGCTCCACCGCCTTCATCGGCATCTCGGTGCCGCGCACCGGCACCTATGCCGTGCAGGGCGAGGACGAGCTCAAGGGCTATCAGCTCGCGATCGAGCACATCAACAGCGGTCACGACCTGATCAAGAAGATCTCGCCGAAGACCAGCAAGGGCGTGCTCGGCAAGGAGCTTAAATTCGGCGTCGCGGATTCCGCGGCCAAGCCGAACGAGGCGGTGCAGGCGCAGCAGCGCTTCATCAGCGAGAACAAGGCGATCATGATCACCGGCGGCACCTCGAGCGCCGTTGCGGTCGCGCTGAACAAGCTCGCCCAGCGCGAGAAGGTGATCTTCGTCTGCGGCATCTCCGGCTCGAACGACACCACCGGCAAGGACTGCGTCCGCTACGGCTTCCGCCAGAATTTCTTCGGCCAGACCGCCGCGGCGGCGATCGGCCCCGTCATGGTCAAGGAGTTCGGCAAGGGCAAGAAGGCTGCGTATCTCACGCCTGATTACACCTACGGTCACACCGTCACCAAGTCGATGCAGGACTTCCTCGCGACCGCCGGCTGGACCACCGTCACCAACCAGGTCGCGCCGCTCGGCGCGCCCGACTATTCGTCGTATCTGCTGAACGTCGCGAATTCCGGCGCCGACGTGCTGATCAACGTCAACTGGGGCCACGACGCGGTGCTGTCGACCCAGCAGGCCAAGCAGTTCGGCGTGCTCGACAAGATGAAGCTGGTCGTCCCCTACCAGGTGCCCTTCATCGCGCGCGAGACCGGCGGGCTGATGCAGGGCGTCTACGCCGCGACCGACTATTGGTGGACGCTCGAGGACAAGTTTCCGCTCGCCAAGATGTTCAACGAGGCCTTCGAGAAGAAGTACGGCTACAAGCCGGAATGGGGCGCGGAGAACGCCTATGTCAGCTTCGCGCACTGGGCCCGCATGTGCGAGCAGGCCGGCAGCTTCAACCCGCCCGACGTGATCAAGGCCTATGAGAAGGGCGAGACGCTGCCGTCCCTGGTCGGCGACGTGCATTACCGCCCCGAGGACCATCAGTGCGTCCGCCCCGTGATCATCGTCAAGGGCAAGCAGCAGAAGGACATGAAGACCAAGGAAGACTGGTACGATGTGGTCGAGATCGTGCCCGGCGAAGGCTTGATGCAGAAGCCGGGCGCCTTTGGCTGCCATCCCGGCGACTACAGCTGAGCTCGCGCTAACCCCCTGTGACGCCGTAGGTCGCTTCCGGCTCCTGCGGCGTCACCCTTTTTTGCGCACCGCCGGAACGCGCCACAACCGTGACCATTGCATGATTAGTTGGCCCAACCTCGTCTCGCAGCTCTTCAACGGGCTCGCGCTCGGCGCGCTGCTCGCGCTGATCAGCTCCGGCCTGACCATTATCTACGGCACGCTCGGCGTGCTCAACCTCGCGCATGGCGCGATGTTCATGATCGGCGGCTATGCCGGCTTCGTCGCCTACCAGTACACCGAATCGTTCATCCTCGCGGTGATCGCCGGCTCGCTGTTCGTGATGCTGCTGGGCGTTGCGATGGAACGCGTCATCATTCGCCATTTCTATCATCGGCCGCACGAGGACCAGTTGCTCGTGACCTTCGGGCTCGGCATCTGCTTCGTCGAGATCATCCGGCTGATCTTCTCCAGCCAGTCGCAGCTGGTGCCGCCGCCGGCGATATTCCAGGGCATCACCAATCTCGGCTTCATGTTCTATCCGACCTACCGCCTCGCGGTGGTCGGCATCGTCGCGATCGCACTCGGCGCGCTGTTCATCATCCTCTACCGGACCCGTCTCGGCATGATCGTGCGGGCCGGCATCGAGGATTCCGTGATGGTGGATTCGCTCGGCATCAATGTCTACCGGGTCTTCATGGTGGTGTTCGGCATCGGCGCGATGGCCGCCGGCTTTGCCGGCATCGTCAACGCGCCGGTGGTGTCGCTGACGCCGGGCATCGGTGACGACATCCTGGTCCAGACCTTCGTGGTGGTGGTGATCGGCGGCGTCGGCTCGTTCCCAGGCGCGATCCTGGGCGGCCTGATCGCCGGCGAGATCATCAGCGTCACCTCCATGTTCAACCCCGGCTACGCCTATGTGATGCTGTTTGCGGCGATGACGCTCGTGCTCGTGGTGCGACCGCATGGCCTGCTCGGCGTCCAGGGCCGCGAGTGAGTGATCGCCTGATGCTCAAGCAACGCCCCTTCCTGATCGAGGCACTGACGGCCATCGGCCTGATCGCGGCTCCCTTCGTGCTGCCCCATCTCGGCTTCGCACCCAACACCGTGAACCGGATCCTGGTCTGGGGCCTGTTCGGCCTCGGCTTCGACATCCTGTTCGGCTTCACGGGCCTGTTGTCGTTCGGCCAGTCCGCCTTCTACGGCACCGGCGGCTTCGTCGCCGCCTACCTCCTGACCCGCGCCGGCTTCGGCAACGTGCTGGGCGCGCTGATCATCGGCATGATCGCGGCGGCCGCGACCGGCTATCTGATCGGCCTGATCGCGCTCCGCCGCACCGGCATCTACTTCGCCATGATCACCGTGGCGATCGCAGAGGTGTTCTTCTTTGTCGAGTTCAATCCGCTCTCCGACTTCACCGGCGGCGAGAACGGCCTGCCGGGCGTGCCAACGCCGAGCTTCAATCTCGGCTTCACCACCGTCCACTTCACCAATGGCTGGTCGCTCTACCAGTTCATCGCGCTGTGCTATTTCATCGGCGTCATCATCGCGCTGAGGATCGTGCGCTCGCCGGTCGGCGCCGTCCTCAGCGCAATCCGCGACAATCCGCTGCGCGCCACCGCGGTCGGCCACAACATCCACGGCTACAAATTGACTGCTTTCGTGATCGCAGCCGCCTACGCCGGTTTCGCCGGCGGCCTGCTCGGCGTGCTCCAGGCCTTCATGCCGCCGGACGCCTTCACTTTCGACACGTCCGGCCAGCTGGTGATGCAGACCGCCATTGGCGGCCGAGGCACGCTGTTCGGGCCGCTGGTCGGCGCGACCGTCTGGCTCTTCCTCCAGGATTTCCTCCAGTCCGCGCTGGGCCTGGGCGCCGCCTGGAAGCTGGTGCTCGGCGTCGTGTTCGTGCTGCTGGTCTGCTTCCTGCGCGGCGGTATCATCGGCGGTCTTGCGGACCTTTATCGCCTTCTCTCCGGCAGGCGTAAGCGGAGCGATATGGAGGCCGAGCCGGACACTGAGACGACACTGCACCTTGCGCCCGCGCCGATGCAGGCCAAGGAGGTCGCGCACCCCGCCTATTCCGGGCCGATCCTGAAAGCCACCGGTCTCACCAAGCGCTATGGCGGCCTCGTCGCCAACAGCGACATCGATTTCAGCGTCAATCAAGGCGAGCTGCGCGGCATCATCGGCCCCAACGGCGCCGGCAAGTCGACCTTCTTCAAGATGCTGACCTGCGAGATCGCGCCGACATCGGGCCAGATCGTGTTCGAGGGACGCGACATCACGGGATTGAAGGTCACCGAGGTGTGCCAGCTCGGGCTCACCAAGAGCTACCAGGTCAACCAGCTCTTCACCGGGCTGACGGTACGGCAGAACCTGACGATCGCCGCGCTCGCCGAGCTGCGCGGCAAGTTCCGCCTCGATCTCTTCCGCAAGCTCTCCAGCGTCAAGGGCCTGGCGGAGCAGGTGGAGCATACGCTCGCTTTGGTCAATCTGACCCGCCGCGCCGACACGCCGGTCGCCGAACTCGCTTATGGCGAGAAGCGCAGGCTCGAGATCGGGCTCGCGCTGGCGACCTCGCCGCGCCTGCTGCTGCTCGACGAGCCGCTCGCGGGCATGAGCCCGCGCGAGCGGGTCGAGACCGTCAAGCTGCTCAAATCGATCGCGCGCGGCCGCACCATGATCATCATCGACCACGACATGGATTCGCTGTTCGAGCTGGTCGAGCGCGTGACGGTGCTTCAGGAGGGCAAGGTGCTGCTCGACGGCACGCCGGAGGAAATCAGGACCAACGCCGCGGTGCAGGAGGCCTATCTCGGCGGCGTGCACGGGGAGATCGCCGCATGAGCCTGATCGAGGTCAACGGCCTGAACAGCTATTACGGGGATTCCCACATCCTGTTCGACGTCGCCATGCACGTCGAACGTCACGAGGTGGTGGCGCTGCTCGGCCGCAACGGCGCCGGCAAGAGCACGACGCTGAAGAGCCTGATGGGCGTCGTGACGCCGCGCAGCGGCAGCGTGAGGTTCGACGGCATCGATATCGCCGGACGCAGGAGCCACAGGATCGCGCAGGCGGGCATGCAGCTCGTGCACGAGGAGCGCCGTATCTTCGGCAGCCTGTCGGTGGAGGAGAACATCACCCTTGCCGGGATCACCGCGCCGAAACGCTGGCCGCTCGACCGCGTCTACGAGATGTTTCCGCGGCTGAAGGAGCGACGGAGCAACCGCGGCACCGAGCTCTCCGGCGGCGAGCAGCAGATGCTCGCGATCGCGCGGGCGCTGGTGCGCGATCCCAAGATCGTGCTGCTGGACGAGCCGTTCGAGGGGCTCGCGCCCGTCATCGTCCACGATCTCGTCAAGGCCTGCCGCGAGCTGGCGGCGGCCGGCCAGACCATCGTGCTGGTCGAGCAGAATTTGGCGGCGACGCTGGCGCTGGCAAGCCGGATCTACATCGTCAACAACGGCCACATCGTGCACGAGGGTCCGGCGCAGGAGCTCAAGGCCCAGCCGGAGCTGCTGCAGCGCTATCTCGGCGTCTAGCCACCCGCCGATCTCGGCTGTCAGGCTCAGCCGCCAAGCGCCGCGATCATCCGCTTGGCGTGATCGGCGAGCACGGCCATATCTTCCTTGCGCGTCTGCGCCGGCAAGAGATCGACGCCGGCCCTGACAGGCATGACGTGCATGTGCAGGTGAAGCACCACCTGCCCGCTGGCCGGCTCGCTGAACTGCTGGAGGATGATACCCTCCGCGTCAAACGCCTTCATCGCCGCAATCGCGATTCGCTTGGCCGTCCGGGCGACGGCGGCCAGATCGTCCTCCGCGATATCCAGGATGCCGCGCGCCAGCGCCCGCGGAATCACCAGCGTGTGTCCGGGCGCGCGCGGCATGATGTCGAGGAAGGCCAGACTGCGGTCGTCCCTGAAAACCTCGAAGCAGGGAATCTCGCCGCGCAGGATCTTTGCGAAGACGTTCTGATCGTCATAGGCCGTCATGGACCCCTCCACGCTTGCGAGGCGCGATCAAACGCGCTCCTTTCCGTTGACGCAAGCGAGCCGGCCGATCTATCCACGATGGCAGGCAGGATGGCTCCATTGGCGACAAATATCGATCCCGGACATAATGTCGAGAGTGCGCGGCGCGCGCTCGGGGCACGGCTGCAAGCGGCCGGCATCGAGCAGGCGGCCCTCGATGCGCGCCTGCTCGTCGGGGCCGCGTTGGAGCTCGATCTGACCGGTATGGTGACGCAGGCATCGCGACAACTCACGCCTGAGGAGACCACGCGGCTCGAACGATACGCGCAACGCCGGCTCGCGCATGAGCCGGTCGCCCGCATTCTCGGCGTGCGAGACTTCTGGGGCATGCCGTTGCGGTTGTCGGAGGCGACGCTGGTACCGCGGCCGGACACCGAGACCGTCGTCGAACTGGCGCTCGAGATCTTCTGGGGGCTGTCGATATCGGGGCGGCGCCCGCGAATCGCTGATATCGGCGTCGGATCGGGCGCCATCCTTCTCGCATTGCTGCGGGAGATTCCCGACGCGTTTGGCGTCGGCACCGATGTCAGCCCGACGGCGCTCGATACGGCGCGCGACAATGCGGCCGCCCTCGGCCTCGTTGATCGCGCCGGCTTCGTCGCCTGCTCCTATCTGACGGCGCTGCGCGGGCCATTTGACCTCATCGTCTCGAACCCGCCCTATATTCCCTCCGCCGAAATTCCGAAACTGAGCATCGAGGTGCGCGAGCACGATCCGCATCTAGCGCTCGACGGCGGCAATGACGGATACGACGCCTATCGCGCCCTGATCCCGCAGGCCGCCGAGCGTCTCGCCCCCGGCGGAGCGCTGATCGTCGAGGCCGGACAGGGGCAGGCCAGAAATATTGAAACCTTGATGATAGCAGGCGCGTTAACGGTGGACAGGCCACCCAACTCCGACCTGGCGGGCATTCTGCGGGCCGTTTCGGCCCGAAAAATGCCCCCATAAAAGCCGGATTGGCTTGCAAAAAGCTCTTGGAATATCCCTTGGGAACGACTACGTTCCGATCAACACATCGGTGCCGGCCCCGTAGACCTACGGGCGAAAGCCGGGCTCTCGGGCGAGAGCTTTACTGATAAAGGTTCCAAGCCGCAGGTCCTGTGAAGCGCGATAGCCATTGGAGCTGCGCTGCTCTCCGACCGCAAAGTGAACGAAAGCCTGATATTGCGCTTGAAGACTTACGCAACACAGCTGGGCTTGTTTCGGCAGGCAAAATGAATGGGTTCGCTGGCGATCAGTGCTGGCGGGTGGGGAACGCGTCCTTGTTTGAACGCGACGGTCGACGAACATCGGCAGGGTTCGATCCGCTCTTGGGCGCGGTGCGCGCGAGCGATGTGAACCGCTGTCCAGGTCACTCCTAGCAATCAAGTAATGCGTGCAACGTTTAGGGCTGGAATTAAAGGCAGGACATGAGAAACGGTCAGAACAAGCAGCGGATGCGCAACCGCAACAATAACAATAACAACAACAACCGGCGCAGCCAGAACCCGATGACCCGGGTCTACGAGTCCAACGGACCCGACATCAAGATCCGCGGCACCGCCTCGCACATCGCTGAAAAGTATCTCCAGCTCGCGCGCGACGCGCGCTCTTCCGGCGACCCCGTTGCAGCCGAGAACTACTACCAGCACGCCGAGCATTATTTCCGTCTGATCGCCGCGGCCCAGGAACAGTTCCGCCAGAATCAGCAGCCGCGCGGCGACGAGCCGATCAGCAGCGACGACGGCGACGACGACGGCGAGAATTTCTCGAATTTCGGCCAGGAGCCGGGCTTCGTCCCGCAGCCGCAACAGCAGCAGCCCTTCGCGCGCGACCGCGACGGCCAGCGCGATCATCACCAGCGTGACCATCAGCAGCGCGAAAACCAGCCCTATCAGCGCGATCAGCAGCAACCGCGCGAGCACCGCGAGCGCGACCATCGCCCGCAGCCGCAATATCAGCCCCAGCCGCAACCGCAGAATCAGCCGCAGCCCGTCGTCACCGACACCGGCAGCGTCGATCGCCTGCCCTCCTTCATCACCGGTGCGCAGCCGCAGGTGAACGGCGGCGCGAATGGCGGCGAGGGCGGTGCCGGCGGTGGCGAACGCTTCCCGCGCCGGCGGCGCCGGCCGCATGGCCCGCGCCCCGAGCGCGAAGCAGCTCCGGCCGCGTCCGGCGATGATCTCGCGCCCAGCGAGTAAGTGAGCTTCTTCTAATCGACTGATCTGGAATCGTCCCGGCCTCGCCGGGACGATTTTGTTTTTGACGACCATCGGTCGCGGCAACGCTTGTGACCTAGCCGCGCGTCACCGTCGTCGAGGATGGCACCAGCACGGGCTTCGCGAGCGAGGGAATGAGCCGCGCCCGCTCGCGCTTGGCGGGGATCGCGCGGTAGACCTGCTTGGTCGCCTCCACGATATGGACGCCGGCAAAGGGCAGCGACAGTGCCGCACCGGCGCGCTCCCACATCTGCGCCGATTTCAGCACCCAGCCGCCGGCATAGGGCGGCATGAACAGCGCCTCTCCCCAGGCGGTCGGCGTGAACCAGGTCTGGCGCAGCAGGTCGGTGATCTGCGAGCGCGAATAGGGCCGGCCGTGACCGAACGGCGTGCTGTCGGTGCGGGTCCACACCCCGCGCCGGTTCGGGATCACCGCGATCACGCGCCCGGACGGCGACAGTACCCGCCAGACCTCGCGCAGCAGCGCGGCCGGATCGTCCGACATCTCCAGCGCGTGAACCAGCAGGATGCGGTCGACCGCGGCGTCGGGAAGCGGCAGCGAGAATTCGTCGACCAGAGAGGCCAGCGCCGGCCGTCCCGTCGGCCATTTCAGGACGCCCTGGGCCGCCGGCATGAAGGCGAGGCAGCGCTCGGCGTCTTCGCGGAACAATCCCAGATAGGGGGTGGGATAGCCGAGGCCGAGCACGCGGTGGCCCTCCGCCCTCGGCCAGCGTTCCCTGATGCCGCGATTGATCATTTGCCGCGCCACGATCCCGAGGCGGCGGGAATAGAACTCGCGGAGGTCGACGACGTCGATGGTCATGACGGCAATGTAACATGCGCAAGACCGCCGCCGCGCGCGGAATATTGCATTGCCTGCGCAACGTTAACGCCATATTTGTCTGGCGGGGCTGAGCCCGATGGAGATGACATGGCCGCCGAAATTCGTACTTTCAGCTGTTTAAACGACAATTTCGGCTATCTGATCCACGATGTGGAAACCAAGGCGACGGCATCGATCGACGCGCCCGAGGCCGGCCCCATCCTGGCAGCGCTGGAGCGCGAGGGCTGGCAGCTCACCGACATCCTGATCACCCATCATCACGGCGATCATGTCGGCGGGGTCGCCGAACTCAAGCAGAAATACAACTGCCGCGTCGTCGCGCCGCACGACAAGACCACGAAAATTGCGGACGTCGATCTGCGTGTTGCCAATGCCGACGTGATCAAGATCGGCAATTTGCTGGCGCGCGTCCTGGAGACGCCCGGCCACACGCTCGACCACATCTCCTACGTGTTCGACACCGAGAAGACGGTGTTCGCCGCCGACACGCTGTTCTCGATCGGCTGCGGCCGGGTGTTCGAGGGCACCTATCCGATGATGTGGGATTCGCTTCTGAAGCTGCGTGCCCTGCCCGACGACTTCAAGCTCTATTGCGGCCACGAATACACGGCCTCCAACGTCAAGTTCGCGCTCACCGTCGATCCCGACAATGCGGCGCTCCAGGCGCGCGCGGCGGAGGTGACGAGGCTCCGGGCCGAGAACAAGCCGACCATTCCCACGCTGCTTGGCGACGAGAAGCGGGCCAACGTGTTCCTGCGCGCCGATGAGCCACAGGTCGCGGCAAGGCTGCACATGAAGGGCGCGGATGCCGCCGCAGTCTTCGGCGAGCTGCGCGAGCGCAAAAACAAGTCCTGAAGTACAAGTCCTGCAGAAGAAAGTCCTGACTGGATCGATGCCGACTGCAGCCGAGATCATCGCGCGCCTCGAACTCCGTCCGCATCCCGAGGGCGGCCACTATCGCGAGACGTTTCGCGACCAGACCACGGACGCCAACGGGCGTTCGCGCTCGACCCTGATCTACTTCCTGCTGGCACGCGGCGAGCGTTCGCACTGGCATCGCGTCGATGCGGTCGAGACATGGCACTATTACGCCGGCAGTCCCTTGATGCTGCGCATCGCCCACGACGGCTGCTCGCAGCACCAGGTGCGGCTCGGCACTGACCTTGCGAATGGAGACCGGCCGCAGGCGATCGTGCCGGCACAGGCCTGGCAATCGGCGGAGACGACGGGCGAGTGGACGCTGGTCGGCTGCACCGTGGCCCCGGCATTCGAATTCGCAGGCTTCGAGCTCGCACCACAGGGCTGGGAGCCGTAGTCCCGCACCGTCATTCCGGATTCGCCCGGAATGACGATCACCGCTTCCGTAGCACCATATCCTTCGCGGCAATCAAACCGCCGCCGGCAATCAGGATCGCAGCAATCGCGATGTTGGCGCTGGCCTTGGCGAAACCGGCGGCGATGAGGAAGCCGGTCGAGAGCAGCGGCGTCGCGTAGGAGGCAGCGCCGAGCACGCGGATGTCACCGCGCTTCATGCCGATGTCCCAGGCGTAGAACGCGGCACCGACGGGACCGATGCCGAGCGCAATCACCGAGAGCCATTGCAGCGTGGTCTCCGGCCAGACGGTGGTCTCGAGCAGGCCATGCATCAGCGCGGCAAGCACGGCGGTGGCCAGACAGAATCCGGCGACCGCATCGGTCGGAACGGCCTTGAGCCGGCGCGACAGCACCGAATAGGCCGCCCAGACGAACGCGGCGATGAAGGCCGCAGCCAATCCCGGCACCTGCCCCGCCACGAAGCCGGAGGTGTTGCCGGCGAACAGCAGCACGGTGCCGACAAGGCCGAGCATCGCGCCGACGATGTGATGGAGGGCGAGCCGCTCGCCCGGCAGGAAGGACGAGAACAGCACGATCAGCAGCGGCCACAGATAATTCAGCAGGCCGGCTTCGGCCGGCGGCGCAAAGCGCAGCGCGAGAAAATACAGCGCGTGATAGCCGAACAGGCCGCCGACGCCGACAGCCCAGACGACCAGCGGCTGACGCAGGCTCTTCGCCGCCTCGCCGCGGCCGATCCAGGTGAGCAGGCCGACCAGGCCGCCGATCGCGAAGGTCATCGCGGCGAGCTGGAACGCCGGGATCGTTCCGGTCGCCACCGTCATCACCGACAGCAGCGACCACATCAGGATCGCGGTCAATCCGATCAGCGTGGCTGTGCGCGGGGTCATTGACGAAGGCTCTGAGGACAACGATGCCCGGCACGAGGCCGGGCATTGTCGTCTTCACTAACGCCTTGTCGCGCCTGAAGCTACAGGCTTTTGACCTGAAGGCTTGGCGCCATATCAGGCCTGATACTGGCCGCCATTGATGGTCATCGTCGAGCCCGTGATGAAACCGGCTTCGTCGGCCGCCAGGAACACCACCGCCCGCGCGATCTCCTCGGGCTCGCCGAGCCGGCTGACCGGGATCTGCGGGATCACGTTCTTCTCCAGGACGTCCTTCGGCACCGCCTGCACCATTTCGGTGTTGATGTAGCCGGGGCAGATCGCATTGACGGTGATGCCGCCCTTGGCATTCTCCAGCGCGAGCGCCTTGGTGAAGCCGATGTCGCCGGCCTTCGCCGCGGAATAATTGACCTGACCGAACTGCCCCTTCTGGCCGTTGATCGACGAGATCGAGATGATGCGGCCGAACTTGCGCGAACGCATGCCCTCGATGACCTGGCGCGTCATGTTGAAGAGCGAGCCGAGATTGGTGTTGATGACCGCGTTCCACTGCTCCAGCGTCATCTTGTGGAAGGCGGTGTCGCGGGTGATGCCGGCATTGTTGACGAGCACCTCGATCGGTCCGAGTTCGGCCTCGACCTTCTTCACGCCCTCGGCGCAGGCATCGAAACTGCTGACGTCCCATTTGTAGACGGCGATGCCGGTCTCGGCCTTGAACTTCTCCGCCGCCGTATCGTTGCCGGCATAGCTCGCCGCAACCTTGTATCCCGCCGCCTTCAGTGCCTTGCTGATCGCAGCACCGATGCCCCGCGTACCACCCGTGACCAATGCAACACGTGCCATGTCGTATTCCTTCCCTTGGACTCTTCGGACGTTTCTGAAGCGATTGTTTTTTAACGTTGGATTATGCGGTTGGTTTGACGGACATCAAGAACAAAACGCCCGGCGTTGAGCCGGGCGTTTGTATTTAGTCGAGGCCTGCAAGATTGCGAAGAATATTTGATTTGCAACCGCTGCCTTTTTAGTCGCGTGCAACGCACGCATTGACGTGTGCAGCGCACGCGCAAACTGCGCGTAAGCTACGTGTCAGCCATCTTCAGTCGCGCGCGATGCACATCGCGATGCCCATGCCGCCGCCGATGCACAGCGTGGCGAGGCCCTTCTTCGAATCGCGCTTCTGCATCTCGTGTAGCAGCGTCACCAGGACGCGTGCGCCGGACGCGCCGACCGGATGACCGATCGCGATCGCGCCGCCGTTGACATTGACCTTGGAGGTATCCCAGCCGAGATCCTTGTTGACGGCGCAGGCTTGCGCCGCGAAGGCCTCGTTGGCCTCGATCAGGTCGAGATCGCCGACATTCCAGCCGGCCTTCTTCAGCGCGGCGCGCGAGGCCGGGATGGGGCCGGAGCCCATGATCTTCGGATCGACGCCGGCCTGCGCCCAGGACACGATCCGGGCGAGCGGCTTCTTGCCTTCCTTGGCGGCCTGCTTGGCGGTCATCAGCACCACGGCGGCGGCGCCGTCATTGATGCCGGATGCCGAGCCCGCGGTGACCGTGCCGTCCTTCTCGAAGGCGGGCTTGAGCTTGGCCATGCCGTCGAGCGTGGCGCCATGACGCGGATATTCGTCGGCGCTGACGACGATGTCGCCCTTGCGGGTCTTGATGGTGACGGGAACGATCTCGTCGGTGAACTTGCCGGCCTTCTGCGCCGCTTCGGCCTTCTGCTGCGAGGCGACCGCGAACTCGTCCTGCTGGGCGCGGGTGATCTGCCACTGCCGTGCGACGTTCTCGGCGGTGTTGCCCATGTGGTAGCCGTTGAAGGCATCCCACAGGCCGTCCTTGATCATGGTGTCGACGAACTCGACAGGACCCATCTTGACGCCGCCACGCAGATACTGGGCGTGCGGGGCCATGCTCATGGATTCCTGGCCGCCGGCGACCACGATCTCGGAATCGCCGTTGAGCAGCGCCTGGTAACCGAGTGCGACCGTGCGCAGGCCCGAACCGCAAAGCTGGTTGACGCCCCAGGCCGGGCTCTCCACCGGAATACCGGCGGCGATCGAGGCCTGACGGGCCGGGTTCTGGCCCTGGGCGGCGGTCAGGATCTGACCCATGATGACTTCCGAGACCCGACCGGGCTCGATGCCACCGCGCTCCAGCGCGGCCTTAATGGCAATGGCGCCGAGATCGTGGGCGGGAAGTGTCGCGAACGCTCCGTTGAAGCTTCCGACCGGGGTGCGGGCGGCGCTGACGATGACGACATCGTCTGACATGGGCATCTCCTGAGGCTTGAGGTTTCTTGAAAGGGGCAGGCGGGGCTTTGAGAAAACGGCTCGCCAGTCTCGTCAGCCATCCTGTTAACGTCGTTGAGGCATGTCAATCGGCCGGCGACCGAATTCATACCGCAGCGCATTCAAAATAGCGTTCTTGGCGCTTTCGCAAGCAAGATTTTGCTCTGCGATTAACCGTGCCGCACAAAACGGTAGCGTGAGCCCTTTGAAAATGCTTATTTTGTTGCGTTGCGTACTCTTCCCGCCCTGCGGCATAGCCCGCTCGGTTCCCGTTCTCCGCGCTTGCAAGTGAGAGCCCATGGCGAAATCAGACCAACCCACGACCATCAAGAAATACGCGAACCGCCGGCTCTATAACACCGGAACGAGTACCTATGTGACGCTGGAAGACCTCGCCGCGATGGTCAAGGATGGCGAAGATTTCCTGGTCTATGACGCCAAGACCGGCGACGACATCACCCGCTCCGTGCTCGCCCAGATCATCTTCGAGCAGGAGAACAAGGCCGGCCAGAACCTGCTCCCGACCACCTTCCTGCGCCAGCTCATCCGCTTCTACGGCGACAGCATGCAGATGGTGGTGCCGAAATATCTGGAGCAGTCGATTGCGACCCTGACCCAGGAGCAAGAGAAGTTCCGCAAGCAGATCGCCAACACCCTGTCCGGCACTCCTTTTGCTCCTCTGGAAGAACAAGTCCGCCGGAACATGGAGCTGTTCCAGCAGACCTTCTCGATGTTCAAGCCGTTTGCTCCCAATGCGGGCCGTCCGGCGGCCGCCGCCGAGCCGGAGTCCGACGCGAACGCCGAGACGCCGAAGGACAGCAACATCGACGATTTGCGCCAGCAGATGAAGGACATGCAGGAGCGCCTCGAGCGCATGTCGAAGAAGGACGAGTAGGACCTTTCGCGTCGACCAGCGCGTCCGCCCGCGGCGGGCGCGCGATTGGCAATTTCGCGCGCGCCTACCATTTCTTCCTCACCGGCTTTAACCCAGTCATCCTCGCGCAACGGCGAAGCCGTTGTCGCTGGAGGCCTCCGCTCCGGCGCCTCAGGATGACGGGTTGACACGCACGGAGCGCGCGATGCCCGACCGCACCATGCATTGGGACAACGTCTACGCCACCAAGGGCGAGGCCGAGGTCAGCTGGTTTCAGGATAGCCCGACGATCTCGCGCGACATGATCCGCGCTGCCAATCCGGATCGCGACGCGGCGATCATCGATATCGGCGGGGGCGCTTCGCGGCTGGTCGATGCTCTTCTTCAAGACGGATATCGCGATCTCACCGTGCTGGACCTCTCCGCCAACGCGCTCGACGCGGCGAAGACGCGAATCGGTCGGGCCTCTTCCGCGGTCGACTGGATCGTCGCCGACGCCACGGCTTGGCGGCCGGCCAGGACTTACGATGTGTGGCACGACCGCGCGGCGTTTCACTTCCTGACCGACCCGCACGACAGGGACGCCTATGTCCAGCGCCTGCGATCCGCGATTGCGCCTGGCGGCCAGATCATCATCGCGACCTTTGCGCCCGACGGTCCGGAGAAATGCAGCGGCTTGCCGGTGCAACGCCATGACAGCGCCAGCCTTGCTGCGGAGCTCGGGCCGGATTTCGAGCTGGTCGAGACGCGCCGCGAGACGCATCATACGCCTTGGGGCTCGACGCAGGCGTTTCAGTTCAGCCGGTTTCGAAAGCGCAACTAAGATCAGCTGTCATGCCCCGCGAAGGCGAGGCATCCAGTACGCCGAGGCCCATCGGTTCAATCACTGCCGTCTCTGGAATACTGGATGACAGCGGAGTAAATGGCAGCTACGCCGCCAGCTTCACCGCATGCGCGAAGTCCCAATAGAGCTTGCGCGCACGGGTGTAGAACGGGCCCGGCTTCAGCTCACGCTCGTCGATGCGGATCACCGGGGCGACCTTGGCGAAATTGCCGGTGGAGAAGATCTCGTCGGCAGCCAGGAAGTCGGCATAGCGCAGCGTCTTCTCGACCACGGTGACGCCGTCGCCGCGAAGCAGGGTGATGACGCGCTGGCGCGTGATGCCGTTGAGGAAGGTGCCGTTCGGCACCGGCGTATAGACCACGCCGTCCTTGGCCATGAACACGTTGGAATTGCCGAACTCGGCGACGTTGCCGAGCATGTCGAGCATCAACGCGTTCTGGAAGCCGCGCGAGGCGGCTTCCGCGAGCGCACGCGAATTGTTCGGGTAGAGGCAGGCCGCCTTGGCCTCGACCGGGGCGCATTCGGCGGTCGGCCTGCGGAATGGCGACAGGGTGATGGCGTTGCCGACGGGTTTGGGCATCGGCGCCTCGTAGATGCACAGGCACCAATTGGTGGTCTCGGGGTCGAACAGCACGCCGCCGCCCGAGCCGTTCTGCGCCCAATACATCGGACGGACGTAGAGCTCTGCATTGGCCGCAAAGCGGGCAATGCCTTCGGTTGCGAGCGTGAGCCAGGTGCCGGTATCGACTACCGGCTTCAGGCCAAAATTGATCGCGGATTGATTGGCGCGGGCGACGTGACGATCGAGATCGGGCGCAACACCCTCGAACGCGCGTGCACCGTCGAACACGATCGAGCCGAGCCAGGCCGCATGCGTGCGCGGGCCCATGATCGGCACATTGCCGTCGTGCCATTTACCCTCGAAGAAGGTCCAGCTCGGCGAATATTCGATCGGCTTCCTGATCTCGGCCATATCAGGCCTCCCCTTGGCGTGCTGCCGCAATATAGCGCCACTATTGGACGCAACATCTAAATGATTCCCTGCGCGGAATTGGTGGGTTACCCTCTCCTGCCAGGGGAAAAAGGAAGCAGCATGTCGCTCGATCCGCTCGCAAAGCGCCTGTTGACCATGATGGCTGCGGCTGGGCCGCGGGCGAGGGGCCGGCCGAGCGTGGAGGCGCGGCGGCAATCGCTGGCGAAGCTGATGCAGTACGCGCGCACCGATGCGCCGGAGGTGACGGTGCGCGACGGTATGATGCCCGGCCGCGCCAGCGAACTGCCCTATCGGCTCTACACGCCTGCAAATGCCGATCAGCGTGCGCCGGGCTTCGTGTTCTTCCATGGCGGCGGCATGGTCGCGGGCGGCATTGCCACGCATGATCGCATCGCGGCGGCGCTGGCGCATGCCACCGGCTGCCGCCTCGTCTCGGTCGACTACCGGCTCGCACCGGAGCACAAATTCCCTGCCGCCGTCGATGACGCGATTGCCGCCACCGAATGGGTCGCGCGCGAGGCCGAGTCGCTCGGCATCGATGCGGACCGTCTGGTGGTCGGCGGCGATTCCGCGGGTGCAACGCTCGCTGCGATCGTGTGCCAGGAGGCAGCGCAGACCGCCGGCCTCGCCATCGCCGCTCAATGCCTGATTTGCCCGGTGCTGGATTTCGAGGAAACCTCGCCCTCACGAGAGGCCTTTGCCGAGGGCCATCTGATCGACCGCGTCACGATCGAGGCCGATCTCTCCGACTATCTGCCTGACGGTATCGACACCGCCGATCCCCGCGTTTCTCCCTTGCGGGCAACACGGCTCACGGGTCTGCCGACCGCGATCATCCACACGGCCGAGTACGATCCGATGCGCGATGAAGGCAATGCCTATGCCCGCAAGCTGCTCGCCGCGGGCGTCGCCGTCGAGCATGTCTGCCACGACGGCATGGTTCACAATTTCCACGCCATGGGCGCGATCCTGCCGCAGGCGCAGCTGGTGCTGTCGCAGATCGGCGAGCAGGTGCGACGAGCGGTTGCGAGGTAAGAGCGCGTATCAGGCGCGCGCATCGATAACGGCCCTCGCTGCCACAACATAGTCAGGCCAATGCGCGTCCGCATAACGTTCGGCCTGCCGGGCGCAGGTGACGTCGGGCGCATGCGCCGCGGCGATCAGGCGCGCAAAGCGTTCTTCGGCAACCGTCGCGTCATCGCGCACTGGCGCGGGTGCGGCCGCGACAGCGGTCGGAGCGACGGCGAGCCCCGCCATTCCGGCGAGCAGGATGCGGCGTGACGTGGTCATGGCTGTCGTCCTCCATTGCCCGGCCTGCACTCTGGCCGGCGAAGCGTATCGGTGCAATCACGACAGGGTAGCCGCGCACATCGATGCCGTCCATCGTTTGCGGATAGCGCTTGACCACGGGAGCGATCACGTTCCATCTAGCACACGATTTCGCCACACAGTCCCCGCGCGTCGGATTGTCACGTGCCCAGTCACTGCCTATCGCATCGTCCGGCTCTGCGCACTGTCGCAATGGGACTGGCCTGTCTGGCGATTTCGACCAGCGCCGCCTTCTCCGCCGAAGCCGAGGAGGGCGCACCGGCAAAGCCGGCGGTCCCGAACATCTATCTCGATCTGCGCACGACCTACGCGACGATTCCGGCGGGCGCGCTCGGGCTCGGCTTCGGCAACACGTCACTGTCGGCCGCGCTCGAGGCTTTGGCGGTGCGCAGAGGCGCAGCGCTGTCGAACGGCTTGCCGGCCGCGAAATCGATTGCCGTCGACCTGCCGCTGACCGTCGACGTCAGCGACCGCGTCTCGCTCTATGGCGGCGTGTCGGGCTCGACGACCGACATCGGCGGCTGGTCGACGTTCGACGTCACAAGCTGGAACATTGGCGTGCAGGCCGACATCTATCGGCAGAATGGCGGCTCGATCCCGACCATCACGTTGCAATCGACCTTGACGCAATCGGTGCCGAACGATCAGGGCATGACGAACTCGTTCAACAACATCCTGGAATTCGACTACGCGCTCGACGAGGACGAGACGCGCGGCTGGCTGGCCGGCGTGCAGTACACCACCACCACCATCGCCAGTCCGTTCGCCAGCATCCGGCCCAACACGATCCTCTATGCCGGCGGCTATTACCAATGGCCGAGCAACTGGAAGTTCACCGGGCGCCTCGGCATGCAGTCGTTCGGCGGGGCGCAGCTCGCGGGCCGGACGCTGGCGGAGTCTTTCACGCAGCCGATCCTGCGGCTCGACCTCGATCGCATGGACGACAACGACAACCGCCTGTTCGGCATCACCGCGCAGATCGCCTGGATGCCGAAGCCGTCCTACCAGGTGACGTTGCGAACGCCGCTCTATGCGGTCCGCAACTGACTGGGATCATGGTGGATAGGTGGTAAACCGGATCTCCCGAGACCAGCCTGTCTCGTGCAAGGACCGTGGCCGATCGCATCCGCAAACGTGTGATGAGCGCGCAAATCGTCGCCGGCGAAATTCAGTTCGGCCTCACCGTGAGCGTCGGGATCGCCGAGGCCGCCGTCAGCATGTCCGGCATCGACGCGCTGATGGGCGCGGCCGATCATGCGCTCTACCAGGCCAAGGCCGAGGGCCGCAACCGCTGCATCGCCTTCGCGCCCCCGCCGCCTGAAAGCAAGGCGGCGGAGTGATCGAAGGACGCGGCTTTTAGTCCGGCACCGGCACGTCGAACGTGTTGAGCGTGACCGAGACCATGCAATAGATGCCGACGAGATAGGACAGCTCGGCCGCGCCGTGCTCGCCGAACTCTTTCACGGCGGCGCGCCAGGTCAATTCCGGCAGCACGCCGCCACTGACCAGCGCGGACGCCACGTCATACGCGATAGCCTCCTGCCTGGTGAGATCCACCGGCCGCTGACCGGCGACGATGGTCGCGAGCTTTTCGTCAGACAGGCCGCGCTGCTCGGCGACCAGCACATGGGCATAGAGCTCGTAACCGGAGCGGAAGTGCGAGCCGGTGACGAGGATGGCGACCTCGCGCACCGGGGCCGGCAGCAGCGGGTTCGACGCGATCGCCTTGACCAGCTCCCACACCGGCTTGCCGAAGCGCGGCTCGCGGACCCAGGGATTCCAGGGCCCGAGCAGCGCCCCGTCGTCGCGCATGTTCACGAAGCCCTTGAAGTGGTCCTTGATGCCGGCTCGCATGTCGTCATAGAGCGGCTTCTGTTCGTCGGTCAGATCCTTCGGATCGAGAATGGGAAGGCGCACGGTGGAGATCTCCTCGTTGAGAATACGAGGCTTGCCCGCAGGTGCGCGCAACGCAAGTGAAGTTGCCGTGACATCGCACGCCAGGCGGGCGTTCCGACAAATTCGATTATGTCGCCTCGGGGCCTCGTGCGCTCTGGGGATTTGCGAAATCGTCGACGGCGAGCGTCAGCGGCTCACCTGTCGCGAGAAACGACGACAAATTGGCCTCGAACGGCGTCGGATCGAGCCCGCGCGCCTTCAGCCAAGCGGGCTCGTAATAGGTCTGCCGATAGCGCTCGCCGGAATCGCAGATCAGCGTCACCAGCGATCCCGTCGCGTTCGACTGGCGCATCTCCGAGGCAAGCCGGCACAGCGCCAGGAAATTTGTGCCGGTGGAGCCGCCCACCGGGCGGCGCAGCCGGCGCGACAACACGTTCATCGCCGCGATCGTGGCCGCATCCGGGATCTTCATCATGCGGTCGACCAGGCCAGGCACGAAGGAGGGCTCGCAGCGCGGACGGCCGACGCCCTCGATCAGTGACGGGCGGTCGCACACACGAGACCGGTCCTGCGAGCGGAAGCAATCGAAGAAGGCGGAATGCTCGACATCGGCAACGCAGAGCCGCGTCGGATATTGGCGATAGCGCAGATAGCGTCCGATGGTGGCCGAGGTGCCGCCGGTGCCCGCGCCCATCACGATCCAGTCCGGCAACGGCCGCGGCTCGCCGTGCAATTGCGTGAAGATCGATTCAGCGATGTTGTTGTTGCCGCGCCAGTCCGTCGCGCGCTCGGCGAAGGTGAACTGGTCCATGTAATGGCCGCTCAGGCGCGCGGCGAGCGCGGCGGCCTCCGCATACAGCGCGCGGCCGTCGTCGATCAGATGGCAATTGCCGCCATAATGCTCGATCGCGGCGATCTTCTCCGCCGAGGTCGTGCGCGGCATCACGGCGTAGAAGGGCACGCCGATCATCTGCGCGAAATAGGCCTCCGACACCGCGGTCGACCCGGACGAGGCCTCGACGACGGGCGTGCCTTCACGGATGTGGCCGTTGCAGAGCGCGTAGAGGAACAGCGAGCGCGCGAGGCGATGCTTCAGGCTGCCGGTCGGATGGGTCGACTCATCCTTCAGATAGATGTCGATGCCTGATAGCGCCGGCACGATCAGCCGGATCAGATGCGTGTCCGCTGTGCGGCACTGGTCGGCCTCGATCGCGGCCACGGCCTCGTCGACCCAGCCGCGCCGATAGGCCGGTCCGGCCGGATTGTGCGGGCGGAAGGGAAATGTCTGCATCGAGCGAATCTCTCACGACACGCATTGCGCATCAAGGGCGCGCTCAAAATTCCAACGGCGCGTTGTCGACGACTTCCTTCATCACGAAGAAGGTGCGGGTCTGGCGCACGCCGGGCAGCGCGATGAGCTGCTCGCCATGGATGCGGTTGAAATCCTCCATGTCGCCGACGCGGATCTTCAGGAAATAGTCGAAGTCGCCAGCGACGAGGTGGCAGTCGAGCACGAATTTGAGCTTGGCGATCGCCTGCTCGAAGATCGCAAAGCTCTCCGGCGTCGAGCGGTCGAGCACGACGCCGACCATCACCAGCGTGCCCTTCGCCACCTTCTTCGGCGCGACCATGGCGCGCACAGCGGCGATGAAGCCGTCCTCGAGCAGGCGCTGGGTGCGGCGGTGGCAGGTGGCGGGGCTGATTGCGACCGTTTCGGCCAGCTCGGCATTGCTCAGCCGACCGTTGTTTTGGAGCAATCTCAATATCTTAAGGTCGGTGCGATCGAGCCGCGCAGCCATGAAAGAAGCTTTCATAAACAGGTAATCTTCTGGAAGGATTATTAGCGCTTGCCACTATTTCCGCAAGAAATGGCGCAACATTGACGCAATATTCGAGAGCACATTTTTCCGACGCGATGCTAGGCAGCTGCCAACACCAACGCCAATCGGGATGACCCATGAAGCTGGACAAATTTCCGCGCTACCCACTGACCTTCGGCCCCACGCCCATCGAGAAGCTGGAGCGGCTGTCAGAACATCTCGGCGGCAATGTCGAGGTCTACGCCAAGCGCGAGGACTGCAATTCCGGCCTCGCCTATGGCGGCAACAAGCTGCGCAAACTCGAATACATCATCCCCGACGCGATCGCGTCCAACGCCGACACGCTGGTCTCGATCGGCGGCGTGCAGTCGAACCACACCCGCATGATCGCCGCCGTCGCCGCCAAGATCGGAATGAAGTGCCGCCTGGTGCAGGAAGCCTGGGTGCCGCACGAGGACGCGGTCTATGACCGTGTCGGCAACATCATGCTCTCGCGCATCATGGGCGCCGACGTGCGCCTCGTCGACGACGGCTTCGACATCGGCATCCGCAAGAGCTGGGAGCAGGCGATCGACGAGGTGAAGGCGGCGGGCGGCAAGCCCTACGCGATTCCCGCCGGCGCCTCCGTGCACAAGTTCGGCGGCCTCGGCTATGTCGGCTTCGCCGAAGAGGTGCGCAAGCAGGAAGCCGAGCTCGGCTTCAAGTTCGACTACATCGTCGTCTGCACCGTCACCGGCTCGACCCATGCCGGCATGCTGGTCGGCTTCGCCGCCGACGGCCGCGCCCGCAAGGTGATCGGCATCGATGCGTCTTTCACGCCGGCGCAGACGAAATCACAGGTGCTCGAGATCGCGCAGAACACCGCAAAGCTCGTCGAGCTCGGCAAGGACCTCGTCACTGAGGACGTCGTGCTGATCGAGGACTACGCCTATCCCGCCTACGGCGTGCCGTCGGAAGAGACCAAGGAAGCGATCCGCCTCACCGCGCGTCTCGAAGGCATGATCACCGACCCCGTCTACGAGGGCAAATCGATGCAGGGCCTGATCGACCTCGCGCAGAAGGGCTATTTCGAGAAGGGCGCGAAGATCCTGTACGCGCATCTCGGCGGCGCGCCCGCGCTGAACGGGTATGCCTACGCGTTTAGGAATGGGTGAGGCTGCGCCGTACCTCGCGCCTCCACTCGCTGTCGTCCCGGGCAAGCGGAAGCGCAGACCCGGGACCCATAACCCCAGGGAGACGTTTGGCGAAGAACGTCTCCCCGTGCCCCAAGATAAATCACGCGGTATGGATCCCGGATCTGCGCTCCGCTTGTCCGGGATGACGAGAAGCCCTACCGCGTCCTGACGATCTGTAGCAGCTCGTCGCCGTAATGCTCGAGCTTCTTGTCGCCGATGCCGGGCACGTTGCGCAGCTCGTCGAGTGTCGTCGGCCAGGCCCGGACGATGCCGTCGATGGTGGCATCGTGCAGCACCACATAGGCCGGCACACCGCGCTCGCGCGCAATGTCCGAACGCCACGAGCGCAGCCGCGCGCGCAGTTCGGGATCGACATCGCCTTGCGGGGCGTTGGCGGCGGGCGCAAGGTCGCCGCGGCGGGATTTGCCGCGGCTTGCGCGAAGGCGCGTGCCGGGCGCTTCCTCGCGCAGCCACACCTCGGTCTCACCGCGCAGCACGCCGCGCGCGGTCTCGGTCAGCTTCAGCGCGCCATAGGCTTCGCTGTCGCTCTGCAAATGCCCCATCGCCACCAATTGCCGCAGCACGGTGCGCCACTGCTTTTCGTTGAGCTCGCGTCCGATGCCGAACACCGAGAGCTTGTCGTGGCCGAACTGCGTCACCTTCTCGGTCAGGCGCCCGACCAGCACGTCGATCAGATGCATCGCGCCGAAACGTTGCCCGGTGCGATAGACGCACGACAACAGCTTCTGCGCCAGCACCTTGCCGTCGCGCATTTTCGGCGGCGTCAGGCAGTTGTCGCAATTGCCGCAGCTCTCGCCCATCACGATCTCGCCGAAATAGGCGAGCAGCCGCCGACGCCGGCAGTGCGGCGTCTCGGCAAGGCCGACCAGCGCATCGAGCTTGCCGATCGAGACCCGCTTGAATTCGTCGGAGGCGCTGGATTCGTCGATCATGCGACGCTGCTGCACGATGTCGGAGAGGCCGTAGGCCATCCAGGCCGCCGACGGCTTGCCGTCGCGACCGGCGCGCCCGGTCTCCTGGTAATAGGCCTCGATGCTCTTGGGCAGGTCGAGATGGGCGACGAAGCGCACGTCGGGCTTGTCGATGCCCATGCCGAACGCGACGGTCGCGACGATGACGATGCCGTCCTCGTTGAGGAAGCGGTCCTGGTTGCGCGAACGCACCTGGCTGTCGAGCCCGGCGTGGTAAGGCAGCGCCGCAATGCCGGCCTCGTCGAGCGCGGCGGCGACCTCCTCGACACGGTTGCGGGACAGGCAATAGACTACGCCGGCGTCCCCGGCATGGCGCTCCCGGATGAACTCCTTCAGCTGCGACACCGCACTGCGCTTGTCGACGATCTCGTAGCGGATGTTGGGCCGGTCGAAGCTGGAGACGAACTGCGGCGAGTCCGCGAGCTGAAGCCGCGCGACGATCTCCTTGCGCGTCAACTCGTCGGCGGTCGCGGTCAGCGCGATGCGCGGCACGTCGGGGAACCGTTCGGCGATGATGGAGAGGCCGACATATTCGGGGCGGAAGTCGTGGCCCCATTGCGAGACGCAATGCGCCTCGTCGATCGCGAACAGCGCCACCTTGGCCTGCGCCAGCAGCGACAGGCACCGCGGCGTCACCAGGCGTTCCGGCGCGACATAGAGCAGATCGAGATCGCCCGCGAGCAGCCGCCGCTCGATGTCGGAGGCCTCCTGCAGCGTCAGCGACGAATTCAGCGCGGCGGCGTTGACGCCGGCCTCGAGCAGGCCGGCAACCTGGTCGCGCATCAGGGCGATCAACGGCGACACCACGATGCCGCAGCCTTCGCGCAGCAGGGACGGCAGCTGATAGCACAACGACTTGCCGCCGCCGGTCGGCATCAGCACCAGGCAATTGCCGCCGTCCGTGACGTGCCGGATGATCTCGCCCTGCGAACCGCGAAAGCCCGGCAGGCCGAACACCGAATGCAGCACCGACAGCGCATCGCGGCCGTTGGCCGGCGCAGGTCGCGGGGCGGTGGAAGGGGCATTCATGGGCGTTCGGGGAACAAGGCCAAGAGATTCGTCACAAGGCCAGTCGCATGCTGGCGTCGGCGTGGCAAGAGCGTTTGAGGGTCGAGGCGCGGCTGCTTCCTCCCTCTCCCCATTCCTACGGGGAGAGGTGAATAAGCCCTACGCCCCGATCCTGCGCAGCGCTTCTGCGACCGTCACGATCGGCATGTTGCGCTGTCCGGCGGCTTCCAGCGCATGACGCATCAGGTCCGGCGTGCAGCCATAGGGGCTCGGCGCGTCCGCGACGTCATGGCCGTAGAAGATCAGCCATCCACCGCTCGCCACCGCCTCGTCGAAATAGCGATCGACGCCTGCCTTGTCGATCTCACAATTGACCAAGGGCGACGCACGCAGGAACTGGAGATCGATGACGTCGCTGTTGACGCCGGGAAGGATGCCGCGCGCAGAACGGAAGGCCTTGGCGAGCTGCGGCTTGCGCCAGACCGAGGCAATCCCATAGGGATAGGCGAAGTTCTCCAGATTGATCGAGGAATCGATGCTGCGAAAATAGGTGCGGTTCCGCTCGATCTCGCGAGCCATCGCGGCCTCGTCGAGATTGGCCGAGCTCTGATGCGAGAAGGTGTGGCAGGCAATCTCGTGACCGGCGCGGTGAAGCCGCACGATCGCATCGTCCGACAGGCCATGCCAATGGTCCGACGGCTGCCCGATCAGGCTGCCGGCGAGATAGAACGTACCGCGGCCGCCATGCTCTTCCAGTAGCGCGGCGCCCTCGCCTGCGGCGCTATCCGGGGCATCGTCGAAGGTGAAGCTCACGATCGGCGCATGCGCAGGCAGCCGGTGCGACGCGGCGCGGAAATGCCGGGCCAGCCGATTGCTCACGCGTCCCTGGAGTGCCGACCACACGACTGCGTTTCCCGTGATTCCGTATATCTGTACTGAAACATTCGCGCGCTGGTCGAGGCAAGCCTAACGCCTGGGTAATCCTAACGCGGAACCAATATCCTTCGCTAACGCGCAAGGGCCGGCGCTTCGGTTTCCACACTGAGATATTGCAACCAATTGCGGAAAAGCACCGCGGCCGCACTGCCGGCGCCGATATCGGCGCGCAAATTCAGCCCGGGCAGTTCGTTGGTGAGCGCCGCATGGCGTTGGTGCGCCGCCTTCTTCTCGAAGCGGACCAATTTCTCTTCCGTCGCTGCGTCAAAATAGCTCACGGGCAGGCGCGGATAGTTCTCACGCTCCCGCGCAAGGTAGCGGCCGATGTCGCGCAGATATTCGCGCTGGAGCGACAGCGCGTCATATTCCGGATGCCCCTGGAAGAACACGAACCGGCTGGCATATTGGCGAACGAAAATGTCGACGCCGGCCTCCGCCGAGCGTGTCAGCACCTGATAACCGGCCTGCACCAGGTCGCTCTCCGCGAGCTCGTTGAGGCGCGAATGCGACACCTTCAGCGGCGCCGGCGCGGCACGCGTCAGGGCATCGCTCGTCACGGCGTCGCAATCGAAGATGCCGTGACATTTGGCCGGCAGCCGCCGCCGTTCGATGCCGTCGAGATGCAGCACCGCCGCATGCGCGGCAAGGCACGACCAGATCGTCGAGCGCGTGTTGGCCTTGGCCCAGTCAATGAGGTCGGCGAGGTCACGCCAATAAGGCTCCTGGTCGAGCTCGGGCGCAACCGGCTCGGCGCCTGTCACGATCAGCCCGTCGAATTTCTGGCGCTTCAGATCGGAGAGGTCGGAATATTCGCTCTCGACATGCCACTTCGCCTCCGGCGAGCGCTTCACGCTGGGCAGCGAGAAGCAATGGAAGCGGATGCGGCGCGGACCGGCCGCCGCCTGAAGCAGCTTCAAGAACTGACGCTCGGTCGCCTTCAGCGCCGGATCCGGCATGTTGTTGACGAGCCCGATCGTGAGCTCAGCGCCGTGATCGCGCGCGAGATCGCGCTCGGCCGGCACCAGCGCCGGGCTCGATATGACTTGATCCCTGTCGATCAAGATCGTCATTGACGCCGCCGCCTACTCCGCGGCCTCGAGGCGCGCCGAGAGGCAGGCCTTGTCCAGCGCCTGGTCGATGTCCTCGATGATGTCAGAGACATGCTCGATGCCGATCGAGAGCCGGATCGTTTCCGGCAGCACGCCGGCGACGCGCTGCTGCTCTGCCGACATCTGCCGATGGGTGGTCGAGGCCGGATGGCAGGCCAGCGACTTGGCATCGCCGATATTGACGAGGCGCGTGATCAGCTTCAGCGCGTCATAGAAGGACTTGCCGGCCTCCATCCCGCCCTTGATGCCGAAGGTGAACAGTGACGAGGCGTTGCCATCGAGATATTTCTGCACCAGCGGATAATAGGGGCTGTCGGGAAAGCCGGTGTAGTTGACCCAGGCGACGCGTGGATCCTTGCGGAGGAATTCGGCGACCTTGCGCGCGTTCTCGACATGGCGCTCCATGCGCAGCGCCACGGTTTCGATGCCCTGCAGCAGCAGGAAGGCGTTGAACGGCGACAGCACCGAGCCCATGGTGCGCTGATAGACACTGCGCGCGCGCTCGATATAGGCGGTCTTGCCGAAGCGCTCGGCATAGACGAGGCCGTGATAGGAGGCGTCGGGCTTGTTGTAGGCCGGGAAGCGATCGGCGTATTTCGCCCACGGGAAGTTCCCGGAATCGACGATGGCACCGCCGAGCGTGGTGCCGTGGCCTCCCAGAAACTTTGTCAGTGAGTGCACGGCGATGTCGGCGCCGTAGTCGAACGGCTTGAGCAGAATCGGGGTTGCGACGGTGTTGTCGACGATCAGCGGCACGCCATGTGCATGCGCGATGTTGGCCAGCGCCTCGATATCACAGACATTGCCGGCGGGATTGCCGATGGTCTCGGCGAACACCGCGCGGGTGTTCTCGTCGATCAGCTTCGCGACCGCCTCCGGCTTGTCGCTCTCGGCGAAGCGGCCAGTGATGCCCTGCCGCGGCAGGATGTGTGAGAGCAGCGTGTGCGTGGTGCCGTAAAGCTGCGGCACGGAAACGATGTTGCCGCCGTGATCGGCGACGTTGACGAAGGCGAAATGCAGCGCCGCCTGGCCGGTCGCGACCGCGAGTGCACCGACGCCGCCTTCGAGCTGCGCGATGCGCTTCTCCAGCACCGCGCTGGTGGGATTGGCTATGCGGCTGTAGCGAAAACCCTCGGCCTCGAGATTGAAGAGCGCCGCGCCGTGATCGGCGCTATCGAAAGCGTAGGCCGCGGTCTGGTAGATCGGCACGGCGACCGCGTGCGTGGTCGCTTCGGGCTCGTAGCCGGCGTGAATAGCGATCGTCTCGTTGCGCATCGTGCCACCTCCGCGTGGGGCGGGCCGCACTTATTGGCCTGTATGAGGCATGTGCGTTGTCCGCCGCCCCCGTGTTAGAGGCGGGTGGTAAAGCGGACAATAATTCGCTTAGAGATCGAGGAAGTAACCCTAATGCTTGTCGGCGAATTGGCCGGAATCCGGGTTAAAGCGGATTAACGAAGTGCGACCTGCACGGCCGTGGCGGCGCCATGCCTTCTCCTTGCGGAGAAAGATGGCGCCGCCAATGCGGCGACAATCATGGACTAAACCATGCTCTCCCACAGCCTGCGTGCGAGCACGCCGGCGCGCTTCTCGATCGCGGCCGCCGCGTCGAGCGCGAGGTCCTCGCGATAACGCCCGGCAATGAGCTGCACGCCGATCGGCTTGCCGTCGTGCGCGGCCACCGGCACCACGGCGCCGGGCAGGCCCAGCACGTTGATCGCCGAGATGAAGCGGATCTCGCCCCAGAAGATCTCGCGCACGCGCTCGGGGCTGACGGTATCCTCGCGCGGGCCCGGCGTCGGCTTCACCGTGGTCGGCGCCAGCACGACCGGGTACTCCTCGAAGAACAATTGCCAGGCGCGGATGTGGCCGTTGCGCGCGGCGGTCGCCTGCATCCAGGCCTTGAGATCGAGCACATTGGCCTTGGCCTTCATGCCGCCCCAGGCCTTGTGGAAATCTTCGGACGTGACCTTCAGCATGCCGGCCTCCTGCATCACCACGGTCTCGTTGGTGATGATGTCGCACCAGGTCTGCCAGACGCCGTTGATGTCGGGCACCTCGACCTCGCTGACGCGATAGCCGGAACGTTCGAGATGATCGGCGGCTTGGCGCAGCGCCGCGCGTACGGAGGGGTCGACCTCCATGTCCTCGGGGATCTTGGCCAGCGCCACCTTGATCGGCCCCTTCGGCCTCTCGCCGACCAGCGGCGCCGGCACCCACCAGGGATCGCGCGGATCGCGCCGGCTCATCACCTCGAGTGCAAGGCGAACGTCCGCGACATGGCGCGCGAGCGGCCCCTGCGCCGACATCAGATGCGCCAGCATCGGCCGCTCGGCCGTTGCGCTCGCGTTGAACGCGGGGATGCGCCCCTGCGTCGGCTTGATGGTGGCGACACCGTTGCAATGCGCGGGCCAGCGCAGCGAGCCGCCGATGTCATTGCCATGGGCGATGGTGCCGATGCCGGCGGCGACCGCCGAACCCGCACCGCCCGAGGAGCCGCCGCAGGTGATATTGGGATCCCAGGGATTGAGCGTCAGCCCGTGCAGGGGATTGTCGGTAAAGCCGCGAAAGGAGAATTCCGGCGTGTTGGTGAGCCCGATGACGATCGCGCCTGATTTCTTCAGGTTGCGAACAACTGGCGCATCCGACGGCGCGACCAGGTCCTTGTTGGCGGGCACGCCGTTGAAATTCGGCCGCCCCTCGTAATCGACGTTTTCCTTGATGGTGATGGGCACGCCGTGCAGGAGGCCGAGCTCGCCGCCCTTGGCGCGCTGCTTGTCCGCGGCATGCGCCGCCTTCAACGCCTCTTCCGAGAGATCGACGACGACGGCGTTCAGCTTCGGATTGACGGCGCGCATCCGTTCGAGATGGGCTTCGACGGTTTCGACTGCGGAGATTGCGCCGGAGCGGATTGCAGCCGCGGTCTCCACCGCCGACCATTGCCAGGCCGGTCCCTTGGGACGGCGCGATGAAGCCGGCTTGAGCTGCGCGGCCTTCTTCGCCTTCTTTGCAACGACGGCCTTGCGGCTTGCGCTGGTCCTGCTGGAGGTATTCGCCGGTTTCTTCGAAGCTGTCTTCTTCTCGGCAGTCTTCTTGGCCGTCTTCTTCGCCACGTCGCACCTCCTGAAATTGCGCCGAGGAAGTTACGGATGGCGAAAGGATGTGTACAGGTGCGTTTTCTGCATGGGCCAACGGCGCGACGCGGCGAATTGTCCGCGATCGCGCCGCTTGCGCTATTCCGCGGGGCAGGCCGCGACGGCCGCCGGCGCGCGGTCGAGCCGCAGGCTCCACAGCGCCAGCACCAGACCGACAGCGGTGATGCCGGCTGCGACCAGAGGCAGCGCCGAGAGGCCGAGCCCGCGGTCGATGGTGACGCCACCGGCCCAGGCGCCGAGAGCGTTACCGAGATTGAACGCGGCGATGTTGAGGCTTGAGGCGAGCGTCCGGCCGCTGGGGCCGGCCGCTTCCAGCACGCGAAGCTGGAGCGGGGCGACGGTCGCAAAGGCCGCGATACCCAGCAGCAGGATCAGCACGATCGCCGCGATCTTGACCGACAGCACGGCGGCAAGCCCAAGCAGCACGATGGCGAGCGCGGCAAGCGTTCCGATCAGCGCGCCGGCGAGGCCCCGGTCGGCGAGCTTGCCGCCGGCAACGTTGCCGATCGCGAGGCCGACGCCGAACACCAGCAGGATCGGCGACACCGCGCCTTCCGAAAAGCCGGTGAAGCGCGTCAGGATCGGCTGGATGTAGGTGAAGACGACGAACAGGCCGGCAAAGCCGAACACGGTCATGGCAAGGCCGAGCAACACTTGCGGGCGGCCGAGCACCGATACTTCCTCGGCAAGCGAGACCGGCTTGTCGCCGTTGCCGACATGGCCGGGCACGAGGGCCGCAACCACGGCAAAGGCGATCACGCCGATGACCGTCACGGCCCAGAACGCCGCGCGCCAGCCGAGCATCAGACCGAACCAGGCGCCGAAGGGCACGCCCAGCAACGTCGCGACGGTGAGACCGATGAACATGGTGGAAATCGCGGAGGCCCGCTTGTCCTCGGCGACGAGGCTCGTCGCCACCACCGACCCGACACCGAAGAAAGTACCGTGGGCAAGCGAGGTCAGCACCCGCGCGGCCATCAGCAATTCGTAGTTCGGCGCCAGCGCACAGGCCGCATTGCCGAGCGTGAAGATCGCCATCAGCGCGAGCAGCACGGTTTTGCGCGGCATCCGCCGCGTCGCCAGCGTCAGGACGGGCGCACCGACGAACACGCCGAGCGCATAACCGGAGATGAGCAGGCCCGCGACCGGTACCGAGACATGCATGTCGGCGGCGACCTGGAGCAAGAGGCCCATGATGATGAATTCAGTGGTGCCGATGCCGAAGGCACCGGCGGTGAGCGCGAGGACGGCGGGAGGCATGCGTGGGCTCCGATGGATGAGACGAGCCACAGATAGCCGTGCCCGTGCAAAACCATTAGAATGTCCTCAATCCAATCATTTGTGACGTGAATTCAACATGGCCCGCTTCGACACCAACCGCTCCGCCGAGATGGAGGTCTTCGTCCGCGTCGTCGATCTCGGCGGGTTCACCCAGGCCGCGCGAAAGCTGCGGCTGACGCCGTCGGGCGTGAGCAAGCTGATGTCGCGACTGGAGGCCCGCCTCGGCTCGCGCCTCGTCAACCGCACCACGCGCAAGCTGACCCTGACCGAGGAAGGCCAGGCGTTCTATCAGCGGGCCGTGCGGATCCTCGCGGAGATGGAGGAAGCCGAGCGCGAGGCGGCGTCAGGCGCGGCGCCGCGCGGCCGCCTCACGGTCAACTGCAATATCCCGTTCGGCATGCTGCATATGATGCCGCTGATCCCCCGCTTCCTGGAACAGCATCCCGAGGTCACGCTCGATCTCGTGCTGACCGACACGCTGGTCGACTTGATGCAGGAGCATGCCGACGTTGCGATCCGTGTGGGACCTCTGAAAGCGTCCCGCCTGATCGCGCGCAAGCTCGGCAGCAGCCGCATGGTGGTCGTCGGCACCCCAAACTATCTGGCGCGCTTTGGCACGCCCAGGACGCCGGCGGATCTCACTGAGCACCGCGGCATCGGCTGGACCTTTCCGCGCATCCGCGGCGGATGGCCATTCCGGCGCGGCGATCGCACCGAGGAAGCCGTGCCGCCGCCGGTCGCACGCGCCAGCGACGGCGAAGTCGCCCGCCGGCTGGCGCTGGGCGGCGTCGGCCTCGCCCGCCTCGCGCTCTTCCATATCGGCCCCGACATCGAATCCGGCCGCCTCGTGCCGGTGCTGCAGAACTACAATCCCGGCGACCGCGAAGACATCCACGCCGTCTATGTCGGCCACACCGCCCCCCTGCCCGCACGCGTCCGCGCGTTCATCGATTTCCTTGCCGAGCATGTGCGAGTGAGCGATCCCGCGCTGAAGCGGGCGGGGGATGGGAGGTGGAAACTGGCGGGATGAGGCTGATGGCGGAGAGAGCGTCAGTCAATCCAGACTGATGCGATCGTGTTCCGCGTGGCTGGACCGTTGAGGACGCACCGCCGACGCTTGCGCGAGGGTGCCGAAACCGCGAAAGTCCTAACTGTTTCAGAGCTTGTCAGGGGAATTCCACACAAATGCAGTTCGATGACGTCATCCTCGGTCGCCGGAGTATCCGCGGCTACAAACCCGATCCGGTACCCAAGGAGCTGATTGCGGAAATCATTGGTTTGGCGATGCGCGCTCCCTCGTCGATGAACACCCAGCCCTGGAATTTCTATGTCATCACCGGCGAACCGCTGGATCGGATCCGCGCCGGCAACACCGAACGGATGGTGGCGGGCATCCCGCAGTCGCGCGAGTTCCGCACGGGCCAGGCCTTTGCAGGCAAGCACCGTGACAGGCAGGTCGGCGTCGCCAAACAATTATTCTCCGCGATGGGAATCGAGCGCGACAACACGGAAAAGCGCCAGGACTGGGTGCTGCGCGGCTTCCGCCAGTTCGACGCGCCCGTCTGCGTGATCATCACCTATGATCGCGTGCTTGACGGTAGCGACGATACGCCCTTCGACTGCGGCGCCGTGGCGACCGCCCTGGTCAATGCCGCGTGGTCGCGCGGGCTCGGCGCCGTGATCAACAGCCAGGGCATCATGCAGTCCCCCGTGGTGCGCGAGCACGCGGGCATAGCCGACGATCAAGTCATCATGAAAAGCATCGCGCTGGGCTGGCCGGATGAAACCTTTCCGGCGAATGCCGTGGTGTCGGAGCGGAAGTCCGTCGAGGAAGCGACGGTGTTCGTCGGTTTCGAGAAGTAGCGGCGTGCGGTCGGAAGGGCTGGAGGCACAGCATTGATCCGCGCCATGGTCCGACGTGTACTTGTGCTGGCGGCGGCTTTTGCCACTGCCTTGACGCCGGTCATTTGTCTTGGCGAAAGCAGCAAGCCGTTGCCAGCCAAGGCAACGAGGGAACTACCCGCTGAGCTGCTCTCGCTGCTCGAACAGAAGAAGATGCCGAAATATTCACCTATCGTCGTGCGCCTGTTCAAGGAGGAGGCCGAGCTCGAGGTCTGGAAGCAGGACGCGACCGGCCATTTCCAGATCCTCAAAACCTATCCGATCTGTCGGTGGTCGGGCGATCTCGGGCCGAAATTGTACGAGGGCGACCGACAGGCTCCGGAAGGGTTCTATACGATTACACCCGAGCTGATGAATCCCAACTCCAACTTCCATCTTTCGATCAACCTCGGCTTTCCCAACACGTTCGACAAGGCGAACAAGCGCAACGGCAGCTTCCTCATGATCCACGGCGACTGCTGGTCGAGCGGTTGCTATGCCATGACCGACGAACAGATCAGCGAAATCTATTCGCTGGCACGCGACTCATTCCTCGGCGGCCGGCCGTCGTTCCAGGTCCAGGCCTATCCGTTCCGCCTGACGCCGGCAAACCTGGCGCGGCATCGAAATAGCCCCAACCTGGCCTTCTGGAAAATGCTCAAGATCGGCAACGATCATTTCGAGACGACGCGACTCGAACCAAGGGTGGATGTGTGCGACCGCCGCTATGTGTTCGATGCGCGACCTCCCCCGAATTCGCCGTCGCCTCCAGTGTTCAACCCTACCGAAAAATGTCCCCCCTTCGTCGTCAATCCGGAAATCGCGCGGCGGGCGCTGGAGAAGAGGCGCTCCGACGAGCTCGAATACGCGCGATTGCTTGAAGACAACGTTCCGGCTGCCCCGATATACAGCGGACTGGACGGCGGAATGAACAAGGCATTCCTCACACAATTTCCGGGCAGAGTGACGCTTGCGAAAGTCATGCCGTATGCATCCTACCTGCCGCAATTGCCACCGATCCCCTGGATCGACAATGATGGCTCGTTGGCGAGTAGATGGTTCGGCAGCTCGTTGGACAAGCTGCCGGAGTGTAATCCGACGCGTGTCGGCTTCCCGTCAGGTCGGTGCTGAACGCTCGTGCGGCGTCCGCGGTGGATCATCAGAAGAGGATGGCATCGGCATTCCGTCCAGGGAATGCTGGCGGCGTCGGAGCGGAGACCTTGAAAAAAAATTCGTCCCGGCTTGCTGAACCAAAGCAAACGGCAACGACTCCGCCTCCGCCCCGCGGGCTTCGGCGCGACAGCCTTGCGCAAACTTTGTTTGCGAAGGCTGGCGGAGAGAGTGTCCTTATTGTTAGTGTCCATGAGCGTCCATTGAAGTTCAACTAGGCCAATCGACTCAATCTCTTAAGTCAACCTGACGTCCAGCAAGGTCCAAGAAAAGCCGTCCCAATCCGAAATTTTTTGTGGTATGGATTGTGGTATGGAAACCCGGCGCAAGCATCCTCAAAAGGCCCTTACCCCCGTTCGGATCAATAGCCTTTCCCAACCCGGCCGATATGCTGACGGGAACGGCCTTTACCTCGTCGTCGATGAGTCCGGCGCAAAACGATGGGTGCTGCGGACGGTCGTCCATGGCAAGAGGAGGGACATGGGTCTCGGCAGCCTGCGGCTCGTCACGCTAGCAGAAGCTCGAAACAAAGCGATCGATTATCGGAAGCTGGCGCGTGAAGGCGGTGACCCGATCGCCGCCAAGCGTTCAGCGCAAGCGACCGTACCCACGTTTGCGGAAGCCGCTCGGACCACGCTGGAGCAGCGACGAGCGGGTTGGAAGGATGGGAAGAGCGCTTCGCAGTGGCTGAAGAGCTTGTCCACCTATGCTTTCCCCGACATGGGTGACAAGCGGGTCGACCGGATCGAGACCTCAGACGTGCTTCGCGCCCTTTCGCCGATATGGCTCTCCAAACCTGAGACTGCCCGCCGCGTCCGCCAGCGGATATCAGTCGTTTTGGATTGGGCCAAGGCTGCAGGTCATCGAAGTGGTGACAACCCGGTCGAAGGCGTTGGCAAGGGCCTACCTCGCCAGAATGAAAAGCGCGGTCATTTCAGCGCAATCCCTTACGCCGAAGTACCGCAATTCGTGCGGGGACTGCCGGAAGTCCCCACAAACGAAATTGCTCGGCTCGCTTTCGAGTTCTTGATCTTGACGGCGGCTCGCACGAATGAAGTTTTGCGTGCCGGATGGTCCGAGGTCGACTCCGAGACAACAGTATGGACCATTCCGGCAGAGAGGATGAAAGCGGGCCGGGAACATCGTGTGCCACTGGGGCCGCGAGCTGCGTCACTACTTCGATCCGCTCGCGAGATAAGCGACGGTTCATTATTGATCTTTCCGGGCCGCGCCCCTGGCAAACCCATGTCGAATATGGTGTTTTTGATGATGCTCCGAAGAATGGAGGCTAACTTCACCGCTCACGGCTTTCGCTCAGCCTTTAGAGACTGGGCAGCTGAATGCACGAATTTCCCTAGAGAGGTATGCGAGATGGCGCTGGCCCACTCGATCAAAGACAAGACCGAAGCCGCCTATCGCCGAGGTGACCTATTCTCTAAGCGACTTGAACTGATGATCGCTTGGGAAGAATACATTCAGGCTCAGGCGATCAATTGTCGATGAGCATCAAGAGATCGAAGCGACCAAAAGCTCCCCCCCGTGAGCCTGAAGCGATGTCGGAGGACGACTTAGTCAAGGCTCAAATAACGAGCGGCGTCGCCTCTGGCCGGAAGCTGAACGCTAGGCTCGAGCAAGCGCTAGGCATTCCCTACGCATACCTCACCGAGCACCAGTGGAATGAGATTCAGTCAAAGACAAAGTTTCGAACAAGCGCTCGATTCGAACTCAATATCGCGCTGAGGAGATATTGGACCGAAAGGCTAGATAAATCGGCTGCGCCTAACGCGAAGAAAGAGATCACTGAATCCCGAAGCAAGTTGGAAGCTGCAAGGCAGTCACTGTTGAAGCTCATCATTCAAGAGGACGTCTTCAAAGGCCGAGTCGCGCATTGCCAGATAAGTCCCCTTGAACAACGAAAGGAGCTTGAAGCTTTCTGTGAACGCATTTCAGGAGCCGACATCATTTTGGCTTCGTTGGAGAAGCGCCACACTCGCGGAAGGGGTCAACCATCATACGGTCCCGTATATGATCTGATCCACCATCTCGATTATATCTTTTACGCTCAGCACGGCCAAAGGATTACGCGGTCAGAGAAGCGAATGATACGTGACGACCCCGCAACGGTCACATCGAAGCATTACGTCTGGATGATGATGCAGATTGCGGATCGGCAGATTGCTGAAGCAACGGTAGATACCGTTTTAAGGGATTACATCATGGATCGCGACAAGCACGATCGTCCATTTCCTAAGAGGATGATCTAGCCCGTTACCGAAAGAGTTGTGGGCTTTAATCGAGGGATTATGCGAACTTAATTCCCACACTGAGGTGTTGCTCCGCTCGAAGGTGTGCGTAAATTTCCGAACCGTTCCGAGCCACTGCGCTCAGCCCCTTAAGGAACGGCAATGGAATCTTCATTCTCCGGGCGCGGTCTTTGCCGGCTCAAATCGATCATCAAGCCTCTAGGCCCCCTCCAAATTAGCCGCTCGACATGGTGGGCCGGTGTAAAATCCGGCCGCTTTCCGCCTCCCGTTCGGCTGGGCGGAAGGCTTGTTCTCTGGAAGGAGCAAGATATTTGCAGGCTCATCGAGGAAGGCATTCCCCGAGCTAACGCTGGCTCACGGACTTCGGACAAGCCATGAGCCTCGCGGAAAGCGGTTCAGAGGACCGGGCGCGGCGTCTTGCCGGAAGGGTCCTCGCCAGCTCCAGCGACAATGCTTCGCCTCACGGGCCAGCTCTCGCCGGAATGGATGCAGAAGTTGCCGCTGACACGGTCGCCCAGTACTGGGCCGACGCTGCCCAATCGCTCGTAATCGCTTGCTTTCATTTGAACGCCGGGCTGAACTCTTTTGCCGAACAGCCCGAAATGCTCAATGCGTTTCTGACACGCCTCGTTGCCAGGCGGGTACTCTCGGACAACGACGTCCTTGCGCGGCTCAAGGCCAACGGTAAGTTGGCCATGTTGGCTAAGATCGGCCGCCATGCCGAAACACTTCTGCAGCAGTCGCTCCTGCCTCTCCTGCCAGCTCACTACTCTATCATCTATCAGATCTGCCTGTTGATCGAAGAGGTGGGTTCCGACCGAGCAGTCGACGAGTTGGCGAAGCGGACGGAAGTGACCCGAGATGACGTGATCAAGGTGCGAGCTGCCGCAAAGCCGCCGCAGGGTACTGCACATGAGTCGCAGCCGGCCCCGCAGATCGACGGCTCGGCTGAGCTGTTCGCGCTTCGTTTGACGACACAGGACGCGCGTTTCTTCGCGAACGAATATGCGCGCTCGGACGCATTGGACGAGTGCCTGCGCCGTCCGCCTCCGGCTGACGATGCCGGCTTCGTCGCGATCATCCCTATCCTCATGATGGGGACCATCGAGCGGACACTGATGCCTTTGATGGGATTCGGCGCACCTCAGGGGCTCTTCTTCGAGAGCCCGGTGCAACAGCCCGAAATCACGAACCGCGAAGTTATTGTGGTCGCTAAGCGGGGGAGTTTCCGGCCCCGCCCCCTGTTAGGCTTTACGCCCTGCAATAGCGTCTTGGTGCTCGCCGAATCCTTCTTTCCGAACTGTGCCGTCAAGGTTCAGTTGTTCGCGCAAACGCGGGCGGACGGCTGGTCGACCCTCATCGGAGACGAGAACTGGACAGAAAGGCCGACCGTCCGATGAGTGAAGATCTTCGCTTTATCTTCCGCCACGAAATTCTTGCGCGGAGTTCCTGCAGTCGCGTCGCCCTCCTGCTGTCTGGCGGCGCTGACAGCTTGATCGTCGGCTATAGCTGTGAGGAGGTTGGCAAAGAAGTAGTCGCCTACACCTATGAACTAGACGGTATTCCTTCGGTTGAGCGGCCAGCGGCAGAAGCGATAGCCCGCCACATGGGCTGGCCGCTTCGGATCGTTCGAGTGCCGACCGCGGGATTGAGAGCGGCCTTCCTGCGGCTAGCGATCCAACACGGTTGCTCGAAGAAGACCCAGTTCGAAGTCACATACCCGATCGCTCACGTGATCCCCGAAATTGCAGAAGCCGAAGTTTTGACAGGCTGGAACTTCGACGATCACTTAGGCAATACGCGGGAAGACAATCTGGAGATGGCCCGGCTCAAGCGGGCCGGGCTCTCGCGCGCCGAACTGCAAGTGCACTTCGACGGCTTGCGTGACGCAAAGTATGCGAGGTCGGACGCGGCCGACTCGCCCGACACATTTTGGTTCGCTACCCGGATCGCTGAGGCACTCGGAAAACGGCTGATCGACCCTTCGGCCGCCGAATCGGTACGCCGCTTCCTTCGCCAGTTCTCCCATGACGAGCTGTCACCGATGGACAAGCCCGTCATCAGGAAGATCTTTGCCGACGTGTTTCGTCGCCTCCCCTCAGGTCTGGTCGCGAAAGGCGTCAAGTTGCAAAAGGGCGGAGGTGTCCACGAGTTGTTTAAGACATTGGTGGACGATCCCATCATCAATCGGTTTGAGACGAAGTACACGAGCGTGAGCGCGCTCTGCAAGCGATGGGCAGCGGAAGTGCTGGCAAACCCTGATCAATACCTCGAAGAACTCGCTGCGGCTTCACCGCTTCGCAAAGCGATAGTTATCGAAGCTCAGGGTGTAAGCGTCCGTCGTCCGACGATGGCCGAGGTGCACGAAGCGTCCTTGCGCAAGCGCTTCACGGTCGTGTCGCTATTCGCGGGAGGTGGCGGATCCTCGATGGGGTACAGGCTCGCCGGGGGAGACGTTCGGGCCATCAACGAATTCGTTGCGGAAGCTGCTCGCACCTACTTCCGTAATTTTCCGGGGACATTCATCGATAAGAGGGACATCCGCGACATCGTTCGCGATCCGGCGAACATCATCGCCTTCCTGATGACGGTCGGCCTAATGGTGGGTGAGCTGGACCTGCTCGACGGATCTCCGCCGTGCTCCGAGTTCAGCACGGCCGGAAACGGACCAACGGAGCCGGGCGTGCTGAAAGCGTACTCGGACCGGACCCAAAAGGATATCTCGATGCTGCCCTTCGAGTTCGCGAGGTTCGCGCTGATCGCGCGCCCGAAGGTCGTCGTGATGGAGAACGTGCCTGCGCTCGCCTCCCGCGGAGAAGCGATATTCAATGCCTTGCTCAAGATGCTGACCGCAGAATACGTCGTGACATGGCGCGTCTTGTCCGCGAACGACTTCGGCGTTCCGCAGACCCGACGCCGGCTTTTCGTCCTGGCAATTCGCAAGGACGTCGCCGAAGCCGTCGGGATCACGAGCGAGTTCGCGGCGTCGTTGCTGTTTCCCAACCCGACACATACCGGCACCACCGTTCGAGATGCGTTCACTGATCTGAACCAGTCACGCGAAGACGTGCGCCCGTGGATCGTTTCTGCGCGGACGACCACGATCGCGACGGCCGCCGCCAGGCTGCCGAAGAACCCGCCCCGGCTGTTGCGGCCCAACCACGTGGGCCTTGAGGTCACCGGCAACTACACGCTCACGCGGTGCTCTTACGACTTGCCCGCGCCGACGCTGACGGTCACGGGGCAGCAACCGAGCGGATTGGCCGGCGCGATCCATCCGGAGCACGACCGCAAGTTCACTATCCCCGAACTGAAGCGCCTAACCGGCCTTCCCGATGATTACGCGCTCACCGGCACGCTTGGGCAAGCGGCGGAAAGAATATGCCGCATGGTCACTCCCTTCGTGGCCGAAGCAATTGCCGAGAGCATCTACCGAAAGATCTTGAAGCCCTACAAAGAGACCATGAAATGACTAAGCGCCGGCCCAAGAAAGACTTCTCCTTCGGAGACTACGCCGAAACCTTCGATGCGCATATCCGCGCGTCGATACCCGGCTTCCAGCAGCTGGTCGATTACACCGTCGACCGATCCGTCACGTACGTCCAGCGGGGGACTACCGTAGTCGACGTCGGCTGCTCGACAGGGCGGACTCTGGCGGCGATCCGGCGGGTGAACCACGCGGCGCGTCCGGACGTGGACTACCTCGGCATCGACGTTGAGCCGCGGTTCCGTCCCTGCTGGGAGAAGCATTCGTTCATGAACTTCCGCTGCGAGGTCGGCAACGCGCTGACGCACCCGTTCGACAACGTCTCGCTCGCGTGCTGCATCATGACGCTGATGTTCCTGCGTCCCGCTTGCAAGCTGCCCCTGCTGAAGCGCATCCGGGGTTCGATGGTGGAAGGGGGCGCGCTCCTCATCGCGGAGAAGACGTTGGCCGAGACGTCGCGTCAGGAAAGCGACGCGGAGGCCGCTTACATGGACTTCAAGCGCAGGCAGGGCTTCACCGCGGACGAGATCCTGGCAAAGCAGAGCAGACTCCGCGGCCAGATGACTAGGATGACCGAGCGCGAGCTGCGGAGGTCTCTTGAGTTGGCGGGCTTCCGTGACGTGGAGCCGTATTGGCGAGGGCATATGTTCGTGGCTCTCGTGGCCCTCATATAGCAACACGCAGGGTCAATGTTTTTACCGAGTAAAACCGCTTCGTCGAGGGCCAGTCACCACCGCAAGAATGATTAGCCGTTAGCGAAGCAGTCGTGGGCTTTAATCGAGGGATTCTGCTTGCTTAATTCCCACACTGAGGTGTTGCTCCGCCTGAAGGTGTGCGTAAAGTTCCGAACGTTCCGAGCCACTCCGCTCGGCCCTAGGATTTTTTGCTCACACGACTGTCTTGATAGGAAGGAGAGACTCGGATGAAACGGAAATCAGCATTCAGCTACTACGGCACCCCGCTCAGTAACCCGATGACTCAGTGGTCCGGCGTGTCGGTCGACCGCAAGATGGTCGCCGTCAGCCTGTGGAGGGACGGGTTTCGTGGACCTGGTGGACGCATGGTCTATGAGAAATCGGACACGAGCGATTGGGCCGACGGCGGGGCCAAGCGGCTCTTCTTTCTTCATCTCCAGCATGCCGTCGATCACTGCGAGGGCCTCGTCAGGGTGGTCATGGTCGTCCGCGATCCGTCCAACCCCTCCCGGACGATCGACTGCTACCCGGCGCGGAATGTCATCATGCGCGTCGTTGCCTTGGACACCAAAAGGTGCACCTTTCGGCTCGAGCAGGTCGATTCTGAAGCCCTGAAATCGGCCGCCTAGACGGGCACCACCGGAGAACGCTGAATACTGCGCAGTTTAAGGTCGTTTACATGCGGCCCGTTCAAGACGAGCGAGAGGTCATGCGAGCCAGCTGGCTCATTGGACCTCGCCGCTCGCACGCGGCAGGACCAGCACGGCATTGTCATAGGAAATTCGCCCGCGGAGAACCGTCTTGAACACGTAGTCGACCACGTATTCCGGCGTGCTGGTTATCGGGCGGACGTGGATGCGAGCTACCAGCTTCTTAAGCCCGGCATACAAGTCCGCCTGGTCGTTGAAGTGCTGAGCTACGGGCTCCTTCAACCGGGTGATCGGTGGCACCAACAGGACCGCATGGAAATGCAGGCCGCCATTGCAGGAGGTCGGCTCATTTGAGCGGACGGACTTAGCAACGGGTAGGTCCGCGACCGCGATCATAAGGGGAAGCTGGTGGGTGGGGACGGTCTTCGGCTTGCGGTGTGTCCTAGTCAGAAATGTCGAGTAAACTCGTAGGACTTCATCTAGCATTTGACCAAGGACGGATGCACGTGGACCGCGGAGATGATCAAATACGAAGGTCACGAGATATGCCGACCACCCGTCTTTCATCCGGTCGGATACCAGCCACGAGTACCCGCCGATCATCAATTGCAGGGATCGGTGGGCGGGGAAACGTTGCTTGAAGGGGACGGGAGAAGGATGAAGGGATTGGATGAGATCAATGTCTCGTTCAGGCTCCGTTTGATGAATTGGATATTCGAGCTCGGTCTGTAATTTGGTAATAGAAGACCATATGCCCTCCGTGATCGGTGGCATCTGTACACTCCGGGTCGCAGGTATGCTCAGGTGGCCATCCAACAAGACGCAAATGCCTGCGAGGTATTTATCTTCCCGAGGCCCCGAAAACGTAGGCCCGCGCTATCTTTTTTGCTAACTCAATTAGCAACAGAGCTACTCATCTACGCGGATCAACGCTTCAAACTCGTCGCTTAGGAGAATGGTTGTGAAAGGATTGTCCAGGAGGCGTCTCGGTGGACGCTAAAATCTTGTTGCCCCATTCAAGATGGACAGCCTCGGATCGCGCGCAAATGCGATAGAAGCTCAACGAGCGTTTGAGGTATACGCCGGCAACAATGCTTAGCGGAGATACTTTGCCGTGGTCTAACGTAGGCCTCTGCACTAATTGAGGATCCGTTGATCGCGATGGTACGCTTCGAATCACTTTCTAGCACCCGTGGCTCACTGATATGTCTACTCCGGATGACCTGCTGTTTAAGTTCGAAACGACGGCTGACGTGCAAGCCAGTCAACTGCGGCTATGGAAGCAGCCTTTGCGTTCGATACTCTCCGCGATATTTCTCGCAGCAGATCGAGACTTCAGCGGGGGCCGATTTAGCGGACACGGTCAGCCAAACATAGAGCGTGGGGCTACGATTCTCAGCCGCCTGTCGTACTTGATGCCGTTCATGCGGTCGAGCAGCTCGGAAATTGGCGAGAGTCTGGCAGACGCTTTGGGCGCGCTAGACGAGCAGAGCATCAGCGAAATTCAATCCGCGCTCGGCTATGCTCATTTCTGTGAGATTATGCCTATGGTGCGCAACGGATATCTAAGAGTCGAACACGCGGAACGAGGGTTTGAACTTGTTCATCCGAGCCCCCAATTCTCTCACCACGAACAATGCGACGTGATCGCGTCTGAAATGGCTCTTCCGTTTCTCGAGAGACCATTTCCATTTCGCGTTTCCACACTTCTAAAGATGTCGAGCGATTGGCCGCGGCTCGTCGCGGAGGACTTTCTCCCACTACTCATGGATAGCTATCGCCATCACTTCGCAAGCATTTACGAACGGGAGCTGCTTTCTTCGGCCGATTACCTCAAAGCCTTTGACTTTGAACGTGATGATTACCTAAGAGTCCGGGCAGCACTTATGTCGCTCGCTTCTTGGTGCATTGGTATGGCTGCAGCGGCGGAGTCGAAGGCGATTGGGGCAGCGAATGACGCCGAGCATTGGCAAAAGGAATGTATGGAGTGGGCGTCGCCATTGTTGAAAGTGAGTTTTGTACGGTCCTTGATCGGCGAATTGGCTGGGGTGAGCGATAGCAGGGTAGATCGCATTCTAAGTGTCTTCACAGACACCCCCTTTGGAACCGGCCAATGCATCTCCGGCGACGGATATCTCGCTCCTATCGTCCAAATAGGAGATGCATTTCTTTTTAGCCCCCGCGGACTGCTTATAATGTTAGGCGAGCGCAACATCGTCTATGTAGCGAACAAGACGAACAAGCGACACTTCGACGAGTATGTATCATCGTCGCTTGAAGTAGCGCTGCTTGATCGCGCTGGGAAGGCACTCTCGTGCATAGGAGGATTAGTAGTCCGGAAAAATGTGGTGTGGAAACACGGCGAGATTGATTTGCTCGCTTATAGTCCTAAGACCAATACCGCCCTTCACGTTCAGGCCAAAGCGCCTATACCACCTCAGGGCGCACGGATGACACGACAGGTTGAGACGAATTCGCTTCACGCGATAAGGCAGCTAGCAGCTTTCGACAGTCAAACAATTTCAGAAAAAGATGCCATACTTTGCAACACATTTGGTTTGGACATCGCGAACGCGAAGTGGGCGTCCGCCGTTTTAGCCAGCTCTTCATTTGGAACGTCCTCGGCATGGTCAGCTCTTCAAGGTATCGCAGCACTCAACCCTCCACTGCTGACTCATGTGTCGAGGCGAATGATCCAAGAGAGCAACGCGAACTTGTTGGATGTGCCTTCGCTCGCGGCCAAGAGTTTGGACGAGATCGTGGCTCGCACGTCTCGCGGTTGGACTCGGCAGACCATCTCGGTTTTCGGGACAGACGTATCATTTCCCGGTCTGCTTCTCGACTACGAAGCTATCGGAAAGGTTCAGCTTGAATGCTCGGAGCGTTGATCCGCCGATCGAGCTTGCCTTCAAACTGTATCGCCTGTCCATGACTGCGGCTTCACAACTGCTGGATTACCTTCCGCTGGGCATCGACATCCTGCTCAATATATTGCTGGGTGGTTCGCAGATTGGAGTGTCCAGCTAGAGCCTGGACGTCCCTGAGAGATCCGCCCACAGTGGAAATCTTTCGCGCCGCTCCGGTGATGAAGGTCCTTCGGCCGCTGTGGCTGGAGCAGCCGACGAAGCCCAGATGCTGATACCATCGTTGGAACATGTTCACGATGGCCTGCGGCGACGTCGAAGACATTCGCTCGGTGCCGATCACGTAGTCACCGGGTGTCCTGGTCATGGTCTGTCGGTAAGCAATGAGCGCCGCCCTAACTTCCGGATGCATGGGAATCACGCGGCCGGACGTACCTTTGCTCGCATCATTGGTCAGGTGGACGGCATGGCCGACCTGGCCTGCAGCATCATAGACCATCCGCCAAGTCAGCCGAGCTATCTCCTTGGCCCTGAGTCCGGCCTTTGCCGAGAGCAGGAAGATCAGCCTGTTTCGCTCTGGGTATCTGGTGGTCGAAAGATAAGCGAGCGTGGCTTCGGCTTGCCCCTTACTCAGCGTCTTCGCTTGCTTCCCCAAACCCATTTTCGTCCTCCAGACGCCGGATCGACGGCTAACAGGACGCTGGACTGTAATCGGTCCAGATCATTCGTACATGCTGATGGCTTCGGGTCCACTGCCACGCAGAAGTCCAGTCTCGAAACGTTGTTTCGCGAGCTGTGCTACCCTTTCAGGGGACCCAATTTCGGCTACCCCCCGGGCCCCGAGGGCAGTCTTCAAGCGGACTTACGTTGTGACCTTCCTGTCGGCTTCTTCGCTGTGGCTTCTTTCACCGGCTTTTTGCCTTCGATCGGCATCAGCATTTCCTTCTGGCCGGCCGCCCTCTTCTTCGCTTTCTTGGCCGGCTTCTCAGCCCTGGTTTCCGCCGCAGCGCCACCAACGCTCTTGCGCAGCGCGTCCATCAGATCAACGACGTTCTCACCGCGGGGACGCTCCTTTGGTGTGATCGTCTTGCCGGCCCGCTTTTGATTGATGAGTTCGATCAGCGCGCTTTCGTACTGATCTTCGAACTTTTCCGGTTCGAAGCGGCCGGCCTTTTGATTGACGATATGCCGCGCGAGATCGAGCATGTCTTTGGTGACTTTGACGTCCTGGATCTCGTCAAAGTACTCCTGCTCCACCTCGTATGGATACCGAAGCAGCGTGCCGACGAGACCCTTGTCCATCGGCTCAAGCGCGATGATGTGTTCGCGACTGGTCAGCACGACCCGCCCGATCGCGACCTTATTCATCTCTCGGATGGTCTCGCGAATCACGGCAAAGGCGTCGTGACCGACCTTGCCGTCGGGGCGAAGGTAATAGGGCCGGATAAGGTAACGCGGATCGATGTCGGACTTGTCCACGAACTCATCGATCTCAATCGTGCGCGTGGATTCCAGCGCGACCTCCTCCAGTTCTTCTTTGGTGACCTCGATGAACTGGTCCTTCTCGATCTGGTAGCCCTTGACGATGTCCTCGTTAGGCACTTCGTCGCCTGTGTCCGCATCCACCTTCAGGTACTTGATGCGGTGGCCGGTCTGCCGGTTGAGCTGATTGAACGAGATTTTTTCGCTTTCGGACGTGGCCGGGTAGAGCGCCACCGGGCAGGTCACCAGAGACAATCGCAGGAAGCCTTTCCAGTTGGCGCGCGGTGCCATGTACGCGGAACTCCAGTTGCGGGACTTCAGATTCAAGACGAACCAAGGCACCGAGTTCCGACGCGCCCGGGCCCCCCAGTAGGATCATTTTTTCTGATGAGGGATCGACTCTTATGTTCTTGTTATGTTCTAATTGGACATGACTGACCGACCCGCGAGCTGGCGCATGCCGACCATGAAGCAAATGGAAAAGATGGCCGCCGTCCGCCGAAACGTGCCGGCGGAGCATGGATTGGCTCCAGAGGCCGATTTGCCGCCAGAATATTGGCAAGCTCTTCTGGATGACGGTCGTGTGGAGACGAAGCCCGGACACTCCGCAGGGGCGTTGCGGCTGTGCCAGATCTCGCACCACGTATTGCGGGTTGGCTGCAGCCGATGCGGCAGGCTGGTCGAGATCCAGAAGGTCGACGCCACCCGCCTTTACGGCGCGGACGCGCTCTGGAAGGAGGTCGGCCAACGACTATTGGACAACACCTGCACCCAGCGGACGGGCCGTTACGAAGAGGATGGCTGCTGGCCAACGTTCGACTAGGCCGGCCGATGGCGCCCAAGCATCATCCGACACCCCTCTCCGGCGGCGATCGAAAGGCACTCGGCAAAGAGCTGAGCAAGGCCCGCGCGATGACCACGATCCTCGGGTCGCAGTCGGCTGAAGCCCGCGCTAAGGGCGAAGCGCTCATCCGCCAGGCTGACAAGCTGCTGTGCGAATCTTGGAACGAGAAGATGTGGGCTGATGGCGGGCCGATCGATCCGTCCCCCACGATCGACCAAGCGATCAACGGCGGCTACTCATCGCTTGAGATTCAATGCTCGCGCTGCAAGACCAAGCGGGATGTCGACCTTGCCGCTCTGCGGCATCCGCCAACCACATCAATCCACGACCTTGCGAGCCGGCTTCGCTGCAGTAACTGTGCTATGGCCGGGCGACGTCCGGCTGCCACACTCCTGCAACTGAGACCCAGTCCTCGCCGGGCAGCTCCGGAGACCTGAACGTGTGCAATCTCTATTCGATGACAAAGAACGTGGACGCGATCCGTCAGCTGTTCGGCGCGCTCAACAACAACGTCGGAAACTTGCCCAGCATGCCGGGCATCTTTCCGGACTACCCAGCGCCGATAGTGCGCAATGCACCGGATGGACGAGAGATCGTCATGGCTCGTTGGGGCATGCCATCGTCGCAGAAGGCGCTCATGGACGCGACCAAGAAGCGAGCTGAAAAGCTGGAAGCCAAGGGCAAAACGGTCGACTTCAAGGAGCTGCTCCGGATGGAGCCGGATAGCGGCACAACCAACATTCGGAATGTGAGTAGCGCACACTGGAAGCGATGGCTCGGTCCGGACAATCGCTGCCTCGTTCCGCTGACGTCGTTTTCCGAATACGACACGATCGAAGGTAAGAAGGTGCCGGTCTGGTTCGCCCTCGAGGAGTCTCGGCCCCTCGTCGCCTTCGCGGGCATCTGGACGAACTGGACGTCCGTTCGAAAGGCAAAGGAAGGCGAAGTGACCGCCGATGTATTCGGTTTTCTCACTTGCGAACCGAATGCGGAGGTGAAACGCGTCCACCCAAAAGCGATGCCGGTGATCCTGACGACAGCCGAAGAATACGACGTCTGGCTATGTGCCCCCTGGGAGGAGGCCAAGGCGTTGCAGCGACCTCTTCCGCGCGGCGCGCTCAAGATCGTCGCCACTGGCGAGAAAGAAGATCCAGCGGCCCCTGCGTAGTTCCGCAGGCCCGCGGAACAGGTGGACAAGCCGGAGTCTCAGCGATTCGGAATCCCTGACCCGTGCTAAGCGCGCGGAACGACCGAGGGATGAAGGGATTCGTCCGCAGGAGCCATCTCTTATGCTGATGACACGAGAAAAACGGCCAACGATCCGGAGCCTGCGTGGATGGGCAATCTCGGTGCTGCAAGACGCCGGGGCAATTCGTGAGTGCGAGGAGCACGGCTGGATGCGGGAACGTGCCGACCCGCACGCTCGCGACAAAGCCTTAGAAATCGCGGAGCAGTATCCGCCGGCGGGACTGTCTCCGGATGAAGCCGTGGTCGCGGTTCGGGACGTGCTGGAGTCGATTGGCGACACTTGCCCCGAGTGTCCTCCCGAGGGTGGTGGCTGAAGCCGAGCGTCGCCCATTCACGGGACTCCGCCGAATAGCCATGACAAGCCATTTTTCCCCAGCCAGGTCATCGCGGCCGAGAAAACGATTGAAACCAGACCGGCCCAAAACCAAGAACGTCCGCGTGCGGCGCTGATCGAGCGCAGATACAGGAAGGCTCCAAGCAGTGTTCCGTAATTCCTCCTGAAGTCTCCATTGAGCTTGGCTATCTTCGATAGCTCTGAAGACGTTTCCTGTTCATCGGCCACGATGCTGGCTCCCATGTCGACTACCAGCACCCTATCAACCACTGTTTTGCCCGACGGAGCAAGCGATACTTCGGTTTATCATAACATCAAAAAATGGTCGGCTGCGTTCTGACGAGCGAACCAGCCTAACCACCAAGTCGACCTTTAAGCGTCGCTCCGGACGTCAGAACCACCTTGCGATTTCGCGTTGATGCCGAGTAGTCTGCCAGTTCTACAACCGTGCGGACCCAACTCAACGTAATGACCCACTCCAATTGCAAGCTAAAACTACGACTTCTAGTGATTCTGATTGGGAGCTTCCTTTTTGCTCGGCCGGTTGCCGCTTGGGAAAGCGATGTTCATTACGGACTCACTCTTTGGCTCGCAAAACAGGCTGGGTTTTCGCGTGCGCAAGCATTGTGGATTGCCCAGGGAAACCAAGGGGTCGACGACAGTTCAGCCACGGAGCCCGTTAAAAGCACCTTCTTGTCAGCGTGCTCAGGCTCGGATCCCACCGGCTCAAGCGAGGTACACGATCATCATTTCCCATCTCTGAGGGGGGTCCCTGGCGATCCGCAAATCCGAATGGTTGTGCCGGGCCAAGTACAAAGAGGCGGCAACCTTCACCCAGCGCCGTCGCTTGCCGATGACGAATCAAGCTTTCGCGATCTTGGAAAATACCTTCATGCTTTGCAGGACAGCTGGTCCCATCAGGGCGTTCCGGACTTCCCAGATCCCCCATGCGATCGCAAACTAGGGTGGGGACATTCTTTCTCGCGTGGTGGTTGGCCGTGCCATCTGGCTGATCTCACCTACATGTGGCGCGATACTGATGCTCGAGAAACTGCAAAAGCGACCTATGAGATCTTTTTAGCCCAGGCCAAGGGAAAGCCGCGAACTTGGGATGAGATTCTCACCCAGCTACACGACTTCATGGACGGCCGCAGCAAGTGGGAAAAGCACGCGTGGTTTCTCAAGCAAGGCTTCAACGAGAGTGAGCTGGACTTCCTTCAAGAGATAAGTTTGCCCGATTGCCGTCCGGATACCACCTCGTGTCCTGGTCCTTACCCTTTTCAACGATTGATACAAAAGTGGGCGGACACCGTCCGCGCGAGCTTTAGGCCTTCAGATGACCTCGTTCAGCGGGAGCCCCCGGGGTGGAAACTTAGCATTAAACGACAGTTGGCAATCCCCATAGCATATACGCGGGCGTTCCGTGAACTCGCCGCCGCCTTGGCAGCTCAGTCTACAAGCGTAAAGAATGATCTGGTGGATCATGCCCTCTCGCGTGTAGCGTTAGCGAAATTGACTCGAGTTAGAAACGGTTGTCCGCAAGTACTAGATGCGTTGGGTGAGTTGATGCTCAGCCAGGACGTGATGCAAGGAAAGCTCCCTCCGCAACCAATTGAAATTTGTATTGCGGCCCATCAGGCCTCCTTGGCAGGCTTGGAAGAGATTTCGTGTGATGCCGCTTCAAGCGCTATTCGTAATTTGAGGCGCAATCGAAACGGCCCCAGCCTAAGCGAGATGTTGCCTGCAGTTCAGGCGGCGGGGCTGCCGTCTTATGTTTTCGGGCACCCCGTTGCATCCAGTCACGGACGCAATTTCGGACCCGTGTATGCATCAGATGAAGAAAGTTATTCGGTGCCGGTGCGCTTTGCTCATCTCCCGAAGGATGTACTCATTCTAACGGCTCGTTCGGTGATGGGAGCCGTGAAAGTCGTTAATGCGGTTTGGATGCCGTATGAGTAGTTGGCTGGGGCGTAATCAAAAGAAGATCGAGCGGTCCCATTCCCTCACAGCCTTGAACAAGGGCAGAGGTTCAAGGGCCTGGCAGCAAAGGATCCTTGCTTGCTGTGCTACCCCTTCCGGGGACCCAATTTCAGCTACCCCCAGGGGGGCTACCACCCAGTCGGCCACCTGTGATTTGTTTGCGCGGATCGTCAGTCCAAGTCTCCTCCCAGACTGCACCGTCGCGCTTGACTCTGAGTTCTTGTTTCGTTCTAGTGGAAAAAATCCCAGGTTGGACCATGCCCACTCTCGAATTCCTCCGCTCGGAGATCGAGCATATGCGCTCGCAGATCAGCAGGCAGCGCAAAGAGATCCTCCAGCTCCAGCGCGCCGGTATCTCGACTGCCTCGGCCGAAGCGCTCCTCTCCCGAATGCAGTCAAAGGTGGAAGGTCTTTGCGCTGAGCGGGATCGGCTCGCCAGCACGGAAAAGGCTAGTCGGCCAACCTACGCCTCGGGTAAACCGACGAAGGGCACTCCAGCGCATCGTCGCGTTTGATGGACAACCTCCGGCGCTTTCCCGCTCCCTGGGTGATGAAGGAGGACGGTGACGGCTTCCGCGTGTTCGACGCCAGCGGCTTCTTCATCTGCTCCGTCCCGCACCGCGAGGATCTGCACCAGCGGAGCTACCAATACGCAAACGACTTTCTCTCGCGCGAGGAGGCGAGGCGGATTGCAAACGCAATCTCTCGGCTGCCGGAGCTTCTGAAGCGGCCGCAATATTGAACGTGGAATTGCGGATCCGCCGTTCAGCCGAGCACGGTCTGATGTCTGCTTTGACAGGCAGAGCGGACATAAAGCGACGATCGCTCAAGTGCTGCTTGTGACCCTAAGCGGACCTGCGCCCATACCGCCTTATCGATCCCCTGCAAGTGCAACAACCATCGAGACGTGATACTCTGCGTCCCGTCGTCCTCAATCTGCGATGAGGATTGAATGAAGCGGCGAGAGTTCCTGGCGGGCACTGCGGCGCTGCTCGTTCAGCCGGAACATTTGCACGCGCAAGGGAAGCCTCGGCGGATGGGTTTCCTTGGCCTCTGGGCGGATGATCCGACTCGCGACCCCATTCACGCCGCATGGCTCAGCGGGTTGCGGGAGAAGGGTTGGATCGAGGGCAAGAACCTGCTTGTAGAATATCGTTACGCCCCGGATCGTTTGCCAGCTTTAGCCGCCGAGCTGGTCGGCTTAACTCCCGATGTGCTCGTCGCCCCTGGGCCGCTGGCAGTGCAAGTCCTGAAATCAGTAACCTCCACCATTCCGATTGTTTTCGTGGCTGTCGCCGATCCCCCGGGGCTGGGCCTCGTGCAAAGCCTTGCGCGACCAGGCGGCAACATCACGGGTGTTGCGACCATGGTTCCCGATGACTTCGGCGCGAAACGCCTCGAAATCCTCCGCGAGCTCGTCCCCAGTGCCTCGAAAATTGCTATCTTGATCAACCCGAACAACCCGATGCACAGACTTAACTTCGGAGAATTTTTGGCTCGCACCGCCCAGAGGCTCGGTGTCACTTTGCTGACAGTTGAGGCTACGGCGCCCGACGAACTTGACGTTGGATTTGCGTCGGCCGCCGCCCAACATGCCGACGCCGTGCTGGATATGGGTGACAGTCTGACCTTTTTCCAAGCTCCCCGAGTGGTCGCGCTCGCCGCGAAGTATCATCTGCCGACAAGCTACTTGTTCCGACGATGCGCCGACCTCGGGGGGTTGATCGTCTACGGCCCCGACTTTGTCGATCTGTACCGCCGTGCAACCGGATATGTCGATAAAATCCTCAGAGGCGCCAAGCCCGCCGATCTGCCGGTAGAACAGCCGACCAAATTCGCGCTGGTGATCAACTTGAAGACGGCAAAGGCGCTCGGCCTCACCGTGCCGCCCTCGTTGCTCGTTCGCGCCGACCACGTCATCGAATAGAGATGCCGTTCGCTGCGGTGCATGAGTCTGCTCCTGGCCCGGAGCCGTCTGTGAGGGCAGCGCAGAGTACGTCTGCTCTGTCCCCGAAGTCAGACGTCAACTTGTTCTGCTATCGCGAGCGCGTCGTCGACCTCGATGCCGAGATATCGAACGGTGCTCTCGATCTTAGTATGTCCCAGAAGGAGCTGCACAGCTCGCAGGTTGCCGGTTCGGCGATAGATCAAGGTCGCCTTGGTCCGGCGAAGGGAATGCGTCCCGAACAGGTGCGGGTCCAGTCCGATGTCGGCGAGCCAGCGGGATAGGAGGCGAGCATACTGGCGCGTCGTCATGGGTCCACTCAGGCGTCGGCCGGTGAACAGATATTCTCCTGACTTCTTGCCGGTAAGCCGTAGGTACTCGTCGATTGCCTGCCGGGTCGATTCTGTCAGTTCAAATTTGACTGGCCGGCCGGTCTTCTTTTGTCGGACGGTCGCGCGGTCGGCCGAATATCCTCCTGGCGCAACGTCATCAACTTTCAAGGCTACGACGTCGCAGCCGCGGAGCTTGCTATCGATGGCGACGTTGAACATTGCCAGATCGCGCGTTCGGCCTTCGACCTGGAGCTTGGTCCGGATTGACCAGACATGCTTGGGACGGAGCGGCGGCTTTGCACCGACGATCTTGCCCTTGTTCCAAGGAACCTGCTTCGAGGCGGCGGCGGTGGTGCTTGGGGTAGCGGTCATGTTGACCTCCTCATCTAGTGAGGCTGGTCATTTTCCACCCGGAGCCCTTCCAATCCGGCGTCCGCTTATGGACGATTCTGTTGAAAAAGGGCAGCAGTTGCGACTCAGAGATAGCGGTGATTCAGTCTGTCTAATCGGCAGGACTGAAGATCATGATGGGACATCGGCAAGTCGAACAGGCTGCTTTGTTCTACGAGTTTTCGCTCGAGAGGCACGTGCCTTCGGACCACTTGCTTCGCTCGATCGATAGATTTGTCGATCTTGAACAGATTAGGCAGGACCTGGCGCCCTTCTACAGTACGATCGGCCGGCCTTCGATCGATCCCGAGCTGATGATACGGATGCTCCTGATCGGCTATTGCTTCGGTATCCGATCGGAGCGACGTCTGTGCGATGAGGTTCACCTCAATTTGGCTTACCGTTGGTTCTGCCGGCTCGGCTTGGACGGTGCGGTGCCAGATCACTCGACGTTCTCTAAGAATAGACATGGTCGCTTCCGAGAAAGCGATCTCTTCCGTCGCGTGTTCGAGAACGTCTTGCACCGTTGTATCGAGGAGCGGCTGGTCGGCGGTGAAGGATTTGCCGTCGATGCGAGCCTAATCAAGGCCGACGCCAATCGGCAAAAGGGGATTGAAGGCGACAAGGGACTCCCACCGGAGGCCGCAAGCCGAGCGATAAACGAGTACCTGGCCGTCCTCGATGATGCCGCTTTCGGAGCAGCGACCGAGGTCACCCCGAAGTTCGTGTCGCCTGCCGATCCAGCGGCCCGCTGGACGGGCGCGCATGGCGGCCAAGCCTTCTTCGCCTACTCGACAAACTACCTAGTAGACGTCGAGAACGCGGTCATTGTCGACGTCGAGGCAACCACGGCAATCCGGCAGGCGGAGGTGTTGGCTGCCAAGCGCATGATTGAGCGCTCGCTCGAACAGTTCGACCTTTATCCCGCCCGGCTCCTCGGCGACAGCGGCTATGGCTCGGCCGAGATGCTCGGCTGGCTGGTTTACGAGCGCGGGATCGAGCCGCACGTGACCGTGTTCGACAAGTCAGCCCGCGCGGACGGGACCTTTTCGCGCGAGGACTTCACCTACGACCAAACCAGCGACGTCTATACCTGCCCCGGTGGCAAGATGCTGACCACAACCGGAACACTGGTGAACGATGGCGCAACGATGCTCTACCGGGCGAGCAAGCACGATTGCACCGACTGCGGTTTGAAGGCTCGCTGCTGCCCCAAGGACTCGGTCCGCAAAGTGTCTCGCTCGATCTACGAAGGGCGCTCGCGACATGGCGCGCGAGATAGCACGATCATCGGAGGGGCGTACTTCACGTCGCTTGCGAAAGAAGATCGAGATGCTGTTCGCGCACCTCAAGCGCATTCTCAAGCTCGACCGTTTACGACTGCGAGGCCCAAATGGCGCACGTGACGAGTTCACTCGCGCAGCCACCGCGCAGAACCTTCGCAAGATGGCCAAGCTGATCCCGATGCCTATCGCAAGGCCAGCATAGGACCACTCGATCTCATCCCCAGCTCAACGATTACAAACGGAATACTGCCGGCGTTTTTCAACAGAATCGACCCGAAGCGGACATCGACCGTGGGCGAGCCTCATATTCAGCCCGTCGAACGATTCTCCACGTTGCCGCAGTCACTCGGGCAGTTCACGAAGCTGGCGGCATCGGCGAGATGCGTGATGGAAAGCCCATTTCTGTCGCTAAGTGAGACAGCTTGTCCGGGTTTTTGACAATGTAGATCGCGGTGATCCCGTCCTCGCGAATGTCGAGCGCGGTTGTCTGAAGCATGCCGCCTCCATCAAGGCTGACGTAGCCTGGCAGGCCGTCAATGGTGACGACACGTAGCAGCGTCGGCGGCACGCCATACTTGCGCCGCTGTCTCCCAAAAAGGCGCAGGGCCCGCTCGACGCCGCGAACGACATTGCGGAAGGCAAGGACCTTGCCGCCGCCATCGGTATGGATCTCGACATTCCTTGCCAGCAGCGCCGAAAGCGCCGCCACGTCCCCGTCGCGTGCCGCGACGAAGAAGGCACGGGTGATCCGATCTGCATCGGCGGGTTTGACTTCAAAGCGGGGACGGGCGGCCTGCACGTGCTTGCGGGCGCGCGCTGCAAGCTGACGAACCGCGGCCGGCTCGCGATTGAGGGTGATGGCCACTTCGGTCAGCGGCACGTCAAAGACGTCGTGGAGAAGGAAAGCGGCCCGCTCCAGAGGCGACAGACGCTCAAGAGCAAGCATCAACGTGACCGTGACGTCGTCGGCGACCGCCTCGTCCGGCTCCACGGAACTCACGAGAGGCTCTGGCAGCCAGGGTCCAACGTAGGTTTCCCGACGCGCTCGCGCGGAGCGGCGTCGGTCGAGGCACAGGCGTGTAACGATGCGAGTTAGATAGGCGGCAGGCGAATCGACGTCATCCTTCACCCCGACCCACCGCAGCCATGCGTCCTGGACGACGTCCTCCGCCTCGGTGAGCGAGCCCATCATCCGATAGGCCAGGCGTGTCAGCCGCCTGCGCTCCGCTTCGAACTCGGTGGTCCGCTGTTCGTTCATCGTCTCCATCCGCACCGTCTCCTCGCAGATCATTCCACTGTCACCGTCGCTCCCGCATCCCGTTCCCAAGAATAAGACGATCGAACGTGCCTGGATGTGACATCGGCCGCATCGAATGGAACTGCTGAGGGGCATGTCACACCCTGTCCGCTTGGCCCGTCATGGCTCCGAGCGTCGAATTTCCGGCGTTTCGAACATAGAGGCAGGTCATGAGCGAGAACAAACGGCTGGTCTGGAGCGAGGTGGCGCCGCAGGGTGCAAAGGCCCTCTTTGGCATCCACCACTACATCACCACGGCCACCAATCTGCCCCACGAATTGATCCATCTTGTCTTTTTGCGGGTTTCGCAGATCAACGGCTGCGCACATTGCATCGACCTGCACACCCGGGACCTTCTGGGCACGATGCCGTTTGAGAAGGTCGCGCTCGTTCCGGTCTGGGCCGAGGTGCCACAACTGTTTCCCGATAAATACCGCGCTGCCCTCGCGTGGGCGGAGGAAGTCACGCTCGTCAGCGAGACGCACGCCTCCGACGAGGCCTATGCGGCTGCAAGCGCGGCTTTCGGGCCAAAGGATCTCGTGGACCTCACGATCACGATTGCGGCCATGAACGCGTTCAACCGGCTGGGGGCGCCCTTTCGGCTCCCGGTCAAGGCCAAGGCCTGATCCGCTTCTTCGCATCGTCACGGAATGGCCACAGGGCCGTTCCGCTTCCACCATCAGAATCCAACCCCTAGGTGCGAGCGTCGGGCTGCAAGACATTGTCCAATCCCTCAGTCCACACGCGCTCCGGCTACGCAGACGTCACCAGTTTCCGCTGCGAGGCCGCATTGGCCCGATGCGAAGTTCGGTTTTGGCTCAGATATGGTCTGCTGATCGGAGCACACCGGAAGTGATACGGCGTCATTCAAGCGATCGCTTTTGACCCATTGCGACGATCGCAGCTTTTTGATCGATGCATTTGTTCGCAGCGGCAGTTGAAAAATGCGCATTCAAGTTCATTCCGTCGCAGACTACGTTTCGCTTGTTGTGAGAGGAACAGCGAATGAGCGGGATTAAAGACAAGGTAGCCCTAATCCTTGGAGGAGCCGGTGGCATCGGGTCAGCAGCGGCTCAGGACCTGGCGGCTAAAGGAGCAAAGGTTGCGATCGCCGATATCAATCGGCCGCAGGCTGACATTGTCGCCAAAAGAATCCAAGACCGGGGCGGGGTTGCTCGCGCCTATCCAGTCGACATTACGAACAAAGACCAAGTGAAGGCTCTTGTTGAGCACGTCGTGCGCGATTACGGCGCGCTGGACGCGCTGATCAATTGCGCCGGAATAATGTTCGTCCGTCCCTTGAGCGAGATCAACACGGAGGAATGGGAGACGACGATTGATCTGAATGTCAAGGGAGCACTATGGGCCATCGCCGCGAGTCTTCCCCTATTCCTCGAACAGCAGCGAGGGCATATCATCAACTTGAGTTCGGTTCACGGGCTGAAGGTGTTTTCGCCTGGCGGGGCTGTGCATTCGGCCTCGAAGTTTGCTCTTCGAGCGCTGTGCGAAGGGGTGAGAGCCGAACTCGCGAACACGCCAATACGGTCCAGCCTGATCACGCCAGGTGCCGTCGATACCGGCATGCAATACAAGACGACTGGCCCCGACAGCGCCCGCATGCTCGCGATCTACAAGAATGCGATACCCGCTGAAGCCGTGGCTCGTGCCATCACGTTTGCAATGGAGCAGCCCCCCAATGTCGACGTGAATGAGATAGTCATCCGTCCGACAGCTCAAGCAATCTGAACGTCAGCGCCAAGTGAAGCTGAAGCGAGAGTTGCAGCTGGCCGACGCTGCCTATCGCTTCTTCTCAAAGAAAACAGGTTCATTGGCGAAGACGAAAGCAATATGCTCTGCAACGGCTCTGATGTGGAGACTGTCCCGGTTCTGTCGCCTGATGATCAGCCATAGCTCGCGTGGTGGCGGTTCGGGCTCCAGCTCGCAGACCACGAGTTTATCATCCATTTTGCCGACGAAATGCGGGAGAAGCGCGATGCCTGCGCCCGCTCTGGCTGCGACAGATTGATTGGACTGACTGTTTGTCCGAAATGACATGCGGTTACCGGCGAAGTGTCTGGACAGCCAAAGGGCTTCGGGCAAATGGGCGTTCGCCTCGTCAAATCCGACGAAAGTTGGATCGGCTCCTGCCTTAACGCGGCGCCTGTATTCCGCAGTAGCGTAGAACCCGAATGGGATCGATCGCAGCCGCTTGGCAAGAACGTCCCCATCCTGGGGTCGCCCAAAGCGGAGGGCGATGTCTGCTTCATGGCGCTCTAGGCTCACCGCCCGAAAGTCGGTGGCCAGATTGATGTCGATCCCCGGATACTTTCCACAAAGGCCCGCGAGACGGGAAGTGAGAAAAAGCTGCGAGATACTCGGTGGCGCATTCACCCGCACAAGCCCGACAGGCTGATCGCCGCGGCCCCCACGACTCAGATTGGCCGCCGCCGTCTCCATCTCGTTTCCTGGACCGACCAAGCGCGTGCCTGCTGGAGTGAGCACGTAACCATCCGCTCGTCGTTCGACCAATCGCTCGCCTAAAGATCGTTCCAGTGATTGCACGCGGCGGGCGACGGTCGCATGGTTGACCGACAGCACGCGCGCGGCGGCTGACAAACTGCCGTGGCGAGCAAGCGCGAGAAAAACCCGCACATCCTCCCAATCCAGCGCTGTGCGTTTTTTATCAGTCATTGAGAGAGGATAATGGATTTCTCTCAGAGCGTCAGCAGCTTATTTACGATCGGCATCAACAACAAAGAATACGCTATGCCCCGTTCGATCACCCTCACCTTGATAGGTGGCCCAACCGTGCTCATCGAGTACGGCGGCTATCGCCTGCTCACTGATCCCACCTTCGATCCCCCGGGCCAATATCAAGGCTCGCACAGCCCTGTAAGGCACATCAAAACTGATGGGCCGAGCATCTCGATAGCCGAGATTGGCAAGCTGGATTCGGTCTTGCTGAGTCACGATCATCATTTCGACAATCTCGACAACTCGGGTCGGTCACTGCTGCCGACGGTCGAGGCGGTTTATACGACCAGGGCGGGAGCGCAGCGACTTGGTCAAAATGCAATTGGGCTCAATCCCTTCGAAACTCGATATCTCGAACGAGAGGGGCGCGAACGGCTGATCGTGACTGCCACCCCCGCACGCCATGGCCCTATCGGCATCGACGTTGGAGATGTCGTGGGCTTCGCTCTCGGAACAGAGACATCCGGCGACTTGGTCTATATCACGGGTGATACTCTCTGGTTCGATGGCACGGCTGAGGTGGCGCGGAAGTTTTCCCCGAGGGTTGTCATCCTGCATACTGGTGCGGCCGAACCCCGGGGCCGGTTTCACATGACTATGGGGAGCGAAGATGCGTTGGAGGCTGCACACGCTTTTCCAGATGCAACTCTGGTTTCTGTGCACAACGAGGGTTGGGGCCACTTGCGAGAAAGCCAGGATCAACTCGCCGACGTTTTCGCTGCGTTCAATCTGTCCAACCGGCTAAGCCGGTTTGAGAAAGGCAAACCCTTGACGATTTCGTGGTAAGTTTTCACCTTCCCGGGTCTGCTGTTGGCCCACGGCTGCCCGAGTGGAATGATCGTGGGGGCGTCGGCTATCGGGTGGGGAGCGGAAACTGATTGGGGCGGTCTGGAGCTCTGATTTTGACTCAAAGCCGACTTCGGCTCGCTTAGTCTCTTGTGGGTGCGTAGACGGTGAAGACAACCTCAAAACTAAGGCTGCCATGGCTTCAGGCGTCCTTACTGAGGGCCCTGGCTCATAGTTCACTTAGATCTCTTTCACCCGGACTATTTGTGAGAATACGAGGCCGCGGCAGTCCCTGCAGTGGCCTCATTTCGTTGATCATTTCGATGAGAGACTTGCATCAGAGGGCAGCACGGCTGCCGGGTGCGCGGTCGAAAATCTCGATGTCAAGGCCGTCAACGCGGGCGCGTCGCCTCGACGATGGCAGCTTCGTCGTTGTCGCCAATGACGCTTGCCGGCGCGCCTTGAACGTTTTCTTCTGCGTCCACCCACTGCAATTGGTCGACAGTGGGCTTAAGCTCGATGCAAACTGCTGGCCCAAGTATGGGCCCACACAATATTTGCCACACTCGCAACACTGAAAGGGGAAGTTGCTCGACGAGGCGGCGGAACGATCAGCTCGCGGCGGCATATTGGAGTATGTTGCGAGCGTGCATATGATGGAAATGGAAGCCCATAGGTTCCGCGAAGAAGCGGAGCAGTGCAGAGTTCTGGCTGCGCAAGCGGTTAGTCCCATTGACCGCGAGGCTTGGCTTCGGCTTGCCGAGGACTGGGAAAAGCTCGCCGACAAGGCTGCGAAGGGTCGCGGTTTTTTGGCCGCGCGAAACCGTCCGTCGAATTGACTCGGATTTTAGATCGCCTCTAAACTCGTTCCAGCCTCGGAACGTAGCAGTTTGGGTGGGATCAATGCCGAACTTTCGGGTTTACATCATCGACGCTGAGGGGCATATCCAGCGTCGAGTGGACCTTGAGGTCTCGAACGAATCCGCAGCAAGGGCTAAGGCGAGGCAGCTCGTTGATGGGCATGCCGTAGAGCTCTGGGATGGTGCAACCAAGCTCGCCCGGTTCGAGCCGATCCGCCGGCATTGAGCCTTCTATAGCAACCACATAGCCTTGAGGCAGCTCGTACCAGCAAGGCAGGGGCGGACCTTAAGGTATTAAGGTACGGAACTATTTGGCTAAATCGTCGTTCTATATTCCCGCTGTTCCGCCGCCTCAGGAAAAATGAGCAAATCATCATTCGAACGCATGGGGGATGCGCGCCGGTTCGAGCTGCTTGTAAATGCTATTGTCGATTACGCCATCTTTATGCTGGACACGGAGGGCCTCGTTCGAACGTGGAACGCGGGCGCAGAGAGGCTCAAGGGTTATTCCGCTGATGAGATTATCGGAAAGCCTTTCTCGACCTTCTATACGCCTGAGGAACGGGACAAAGAAGCGCCGCAAGCAGCATTAGCTGCTGCACGCGAGACTGGCCGTTTCCATTCCGAAGGATGGCGAGTACGCAAGAACGGCACCAGATTCTGGGCGCTTGTCGTGATCGACACCATCCGTGATGAATCGGGCGAACTGATCGGCTTCGCGAAGGTCACCCGCGACATCACCGAACGTCATCAGGCTCAGCTCGATTTCTTGGAGAGTGAGCGCCGCTATCGCCGGCTGGTGGAGGCGGTGGTCGACTATGCGATTTTCCAGCTCGACCCGGCAGGCAATGTAAGCACCTGGAATCCCGGTGCGGAGCGGATCAAAGGCTATGCCCCATCCGAGATCATCGGGCATCACTTCAGTCAGTTCTACACGCCGGAGGATCTTGAGCTTGAAATTCCAAAACGAGCTCTCGCACAAGCCGCCGAGACGGGCCGCTTCGAGGCCGAGGGCTGGCGAATGCGAAAGGACGGCACCCGTTTTTGGGCATCGGTGGTCATCGACCGCATCGTAGACGATGCCGGCGCGCTGGCGGGTTTTGCGAAAGTAACCCGCGATCTGACCGAACGAAAGAAAGCTCAAGACGAGCTGCGAAGCGTCCAAGACCAGTTAGCTGCGTCGCAGAAGCTCGAAGCCGTTGGCCAGTTGAGCGGCGGCATCGCGCACGACTTCAACAACCTTCTCATGATTGTGCTTGGCAACATCGAAACAGCTGAGCGCCATACTCGCCATCTTCCCGGCAGCGTGAATATCCAACGCGCACTCACAAACGCCAAGCGAGGCGCACAAAGAGCGGCGGCACTGACCAGTCGCCTGCTGGCCTTCTCTAGACGACAGGCGCTCGATCCCAAGCCCATCAATCTCAACACTTTCCTGAGTAGCTTGCAGGATTTCCTCCAACGCACACTTGGAGAAGGCATCGAGGTTCAGACTGTCGGAAGCGCGGGACTCTGGCAGATCGAAGCCGACACAAACCACTTGGAGTCGGCAATCATCAACCTCTGCATCAACGCTCGGGATGCGATGCCTAGCGGCGGCAAGCTGACCGTGGAAGCCGTGAACGTCTCGGCTGATGAGGACTACTGTCGAGTGAATCCAGAGCTTTCGCCTGGCCAATACGTCGTGTTGTGCGTGACGGACACTGGCAGCGGCATGTCGAGTGACGTCTTAGAGCACGCGTTTGAGCCCTTTTTTACCACCAAGGAGCCCGGACAAGGGACTGGCCTCGGCCTCAGCCAGGTCTATGGCTTCGTCAAGCAGTCAGGTGGGCACGTCAAGATCTATAGCGAAGTCGGTCAGGGCACCAGCATCAGGATGTACTTTCCCCGGCACTACGGGAGCAGCGTTCCGGTCGAGGCCGAAGGCGAGGAGATAGTGCCCGAAGCCGAGAAGCTTGAAACTATTCTCGTCGTAGAGGATGACGCAGACCTCCGCGCCTATGTGGCGGACGCATTAAAGGATCTCAATTACCGCGTCATTTCTGCGCCTAGTGCACAGGCCGCGCTGACTACCTTGTTGCAGGACGTTCCCAGGGTCGATCTTCTTCTCACCGATGTAGTGATGCCGGGGATCAATGGACGCGAGCTTGGAAGACGCGCTCAGCAGATCCGTCCCGGGCTGAAAATCCTGTATATGACCGGTTACTCGCGTAACGCAGTGGTCCACCAGGGCCGCTTGGAAGAGGGAGTGGACTTACTGGAGAAGCCCATCTCCCTGGCAAAACTAGCCCTTCGCGTGCGAGAGATGCTAGATCGTAAGGGTGCTGAATAGCGGACGCTTTCTCTGAATTGCAACTTCTGTTTATGGCTCACGGCGACTTGCCGGCCCCCTCTTTTGGAGCCCGGCGAGTAGCCCATGCCGGCCTCCCGATCAGCCAGAAAATCTGGGTTAGGACGCGCTTAGGCAGGCGGCGGTCGCTCCCGTCCAGCCACTCGACATACGCACGATATTGCCGTCCGACTCGCTCTGATCCCATCTAACGGGAGGGCGAATCACATGCGAGAGCAGCAGCTTGTCTTTCAGACGACGTTTGTTGACTTGCGTCCGAAGTGCGACGACTGCCAGATTGCCACTGACCTAAGATCGATGATTCTCGACCCCCGGGATGGCCGCCAGATTGCTGTCTATCAGTGCTCTATTGTGCTCGGCTCGCCTGGAAAGACTGATCACCGAACTATTTCAGGCGGACTTGGAGGAGGCAGGCCGTATTCCCTGGCCCGCTTTGCAGCAAGCTTTCGATATGAGGCCGCCTGCTCGAGCAATTGCGATTTAAAGGCGGAATCGAATTCACTGGCCGCAAGCCCTTCAAGCTGCACCGCACGCTCGAGATACTCTGTCAGCAGCTTCATGGGATTTCGCGCGTCGTTTTCGCCGTGAGTTGCTCAAGTGCAGAGGGTGGCGCTGCGCCGGGCGTGGCCAGCCAGTCATTGATTTTGCCATGCGGCTTCAGCCTGCCTCACCCGCTTCATCAGCAGCTCTCGCGCGGTGCCGGGCGGCAACTCTTCAGCGGCTTTGCGGAATTTTGCGGCTTCATCCGCGAGCCGCTGACTGAAGGAGATGGACTGCTTGATCCGGCGCCGCATACCAGAACCTCCCCGAACGCGCCCCACTCTCATCACGCGGGAGGTTCAACTTAGGTTCCGTACGAGGAACATGTCAGTTGTCGCAGCGGGGTTGGGAACTTCATCCAAAACAGCACTGGGCTAGCCCGTTGAGAGATAGTTTGACGACCAAACTTGCGTCTGTGCGCCTATCAATGGCTGAGCCGGTGCGGTGTAGGGAACCATCGACTTTCTGAGGCGTTCTGGCTTGTTGGGCGGCCCAACGGGGGGAGTCCGCCAATCTCTTCCCGAACAGAATGGCCCCGGCGTGGGCCTCCTCTCGCCCCGAGAGACCCTTTTATGTCCAACGTCGAGGAATTTCCGCTCTCCGCCCGTCGCCAGCCGACGGAGTTCGAGGCGCTGGTGGCAGCCGGCCAAGCCGCGCTGGATGCCATTCCTGGGGCGGTTTACCTTTGCGATGCTGAGGGCTGGCTGGTCGCTTATAATACCGAGGCGGTCAAATTATGGGGCCGGACCCCCGACCCCGCCCAGAAGGAACGTTTCTGCGGTTCGCACCAGTTGTACCTCCTCGACGGAAGTCCGCTCGCCCATAACGACTGCCCCATGGCCACGGCGGTTAGGGCTGGAACGCCCACGCGCAATGCCGAAGTCATCATGGCGCGGCCGGACGGCACTCGCTTTACGGCCCTGGTCAATATCCGAGCGTTGCGCGACCACTCCGGGGCCATCCAAGGCGCCATCAACTGCTTTCAAGACATCACTGAACGCAAGCAGATCGAAGAGGAAGTCCGACAGAAGACGCAGGACCTGGAGGACTTCTTCGAGAACAGCGCGGTCGGCCTTCATATCGTCAGCGGTGAAGGCATTATCCTTCGCGCCAACAGAGCCGAGTTGGCTCTGCTTGGGTATAGCCCGGAGGAGTACATTGGCCGCCACATCGCGGAGTTTCATGCCGACGCTCCGGTAATCGGCGACATCCTCCAGCGCCTGTCCTGCGGCCAGCCGCTCGAACGCTATCCCGCGCGGTTGCGGGCGCGCGACGGCTCGGTGAAGCATGTGCTGATTACGTCAAACAGCCGATTTGTGGACGGCAAGTTCGTCAACACGCGCTGTTTCACCGTCGACGTCACGGACTTGCGAGCCGCCAATGAGGCGCGTCAGGCCAGTGACGCACGACTCGCGGCAACGTACGAGGCTGCCATCGTCGGGATATCCGAGGCGGACGAGAGCGGCCGCTTCTTGCGAGTGAATGATTCTCTTTGTCGGATCACTGGGCGTTCGCGCGACGAACTGCTCGCAATGACATTCTACGACTACACCGATCCGGATGACCGGGCAAAGGACGCCGAACTCTATGCAGCTCAGGTGCGCGGCGAGGTCGAGAACTACACGATCCGCAAGCGTGCGCTTCGGCCCGACGGCTCTGTGCGCCATCTCGACATCTCCAGTTCGTCGGTGCGCGATTCGAATGGACGCTTTCTCTACGGCGTGCGTGTGGCCCAGGACGTCACCGCCACCAAACAGCTGGAGGATCGTCTGCGGGAAGGCGAGCAACGCATGCGCGATCTCCTTGAGGCTCTGCCCGCAGCGATCTACACCACTGATGCCGAGGGCCGTATCAATTTCTTCAATCGGGCCGCGGTCGAGATGGCGGGCAGAACCCCCCAGCCCAGCGATGAATGGTGCGTAACCTGGAAACTTTATTGGCCGGACGGTTCGCCTCTGCCCCACAATGAATGTCCGATGGCAGTTGCGCTACGTGAAAACCGCGCGGTTCGCGGTGCCGAGGCAGTTGCCGAGCGTCCAGATGGCAGACGCGTGCCGTTCATTCCTTATCCGACGCCGCTGCGCGATTCCGAGGGGAACCTGGTCGGCGCCATCAACATGCTCGTCGACATCACTGAGCGCAAGCAGGCAGAGAATGCTCAGAAGGTGCTTATCGACGAACTGAATCATCGTGTGAAAAATACGCTTGCCACGGTGCAGTCACTCGCGAGTCAGACCGCTCGTCATGCTGCCGATCTGAAAGAGTTTCTGCCCACGTTCACAGGACGGCTGTTGGCCCTTGCCCGTGCGCATGACCTTCTCACGACGCGCAATTGGCAAGATGCCCCTTTCGAGCAGCTGGTTCACGATATCGTCGCTCCGATCTCTGGCGGACGGGTTGTCACGGGCGGGCCGAACGTCAACCTAGACGCGCGTACTGCACTGAGTGTCACCATGGTGCTCAACGAGCTTCTGACCAATGCGGCAAAATACGGCTCACTGTTCGTACCGGGCGGATCCGTGTCGTTCGTCTGGAGGGTCGTCGAAGGTGAACGGACTCAAAGCACGTTAATATGCGAATGGATCGAACGAGGTGGTCCCCCCGTGGCGCCACCGAAGCGGCGAGGATTCGGCACGCGGCTGATGGAGCGTTGCGTCGAGCATGATCTCGCCGGCGAATTCGACCTGGTGTTCGAGCCGGAGGGTACTCGCTGCCGGATAGAGTTTCCCATTAGGGTCACGCCCACCGATGCTTGAGGTAGCCGGCGCCAGGGTCCTCCTCGTTGAGGATGAAGGGCTGGTCGCCCTTATGATCGAAGACATGCTGGAGGAATTGGGCCTCAAGGTTGTCGCCTCTGCGGCCCATCTGAAAACGGCATGCGAATTGGCGACCACCGGCTCCTTCGATCTGGCGTTGCTGGATGTCAACTTGGCTGGAGAATTTGTTTTCCCGGTCGCACGCGTTTTACGTGACCGAAGAATTCCCTTCCTGTTCAGCACAGGCTACGGCGCACAGCCCTTGGAGGAGGAGTTCAGAGAAGTGCCCGCGATCGGCAAGCCCTTTTCGGTAGACCAATTGAGAGAAAAATTGCGAACGCTTCTTTCGCGTTCCTAAGCTCGCCACGGATCAGGACCTCCGTTCTTCCAGTGGGCAATCAATCGGTCATTCAGGTCGCTCGGCATTAATGTGCAGGATGAAGAGAGTGTTTTGAAACTCGTCTTTAACTTCCATCCGCCATTCCCGGCCGGGCACCAGCTTTCCATCAATACCCTGCAGCGTCTGCCCCGCCATCACAGTCGCTTCTTTCCAGGCGGCGTGCTTATCCGGCAACTCCTCGCCGACGCGATCAATCTCGGTGTGTTCGTGAGTAACATTGAAGTAATAGCGCGGCATCACGAAAGACCTCAACTTCAAAGGTACTTCGTAACGTCCTGGTTTGGTAGCCGTTCCGCATTCACCTTCGATCCATCAGCTTGGCTATACAGCGTTCGAGCTGGTCTATCTGAAAAGGTTTGGTGAGAAGCGGGCGATCCTGAAATCCGTCCGGTATTCCGTCTGCCTCGTAGCCACTCGCAAAGGCGAACGGGATGTTGCGCTCTGCGAGGACCACCGCGACCGGCTCACTACTGGTGTGGCCAAGCAAAACGTCCACCACCGCGAAATCAAATTCGGCTTGGTTGGCGTGCTGCAGGGCAGAGGCCAGATCACTAGCTTCGGCCACAACGGTGTGGCCCAGCTCCGCCAGCATGTCGGCTATCATCATCTGGATGAGTGCTTCATCCTCTATAAGCAGCACCGAAGCCACAAGCCGTCCCCGATGCCTTCTATTGCCGCTTCATCTTTGCTGGGTTCGGGAATGCACGCAGAGCAGCAGCCCGCAGCTCATCCAAGGTGGTGTTCCCGGCTTCGGCAGCTGCAAGAAGCTGTTCGGCAATGAGCTTTCGGCTCTGATGGTCACCGCCGTTCGGAAGCTCCTGGCACGTCTCTTCCAGTACGATTTCCATATTCGACTTCACGCGATCGGACAGGGTCATTCATCTCTCTCAAGGCTCGGCGGGCGATTTCGCCAAATATGGAACTGACGAGCCGGCACCGTCAACGGAGGCGATTGGTTCTAGCTAGGCCTCCCAATTGGCCCTAGGATGCTCGCCTCGGAAGGTAACGGCCCACTGTCCGGATCGCCGCCACCGGGATGGAGCGGGAGCCTGCTATCGTGCGGACTGCACGGCTTCCGCTCCTCTTGGGCACGAGCTTGTGCTGTTTATTTTGGTTTCCTAACAGTTCACCGCCGTGAGTACCCCGTTGCACAGCCGCTTATCCGCTTGTGGCCCTCGCTGACAACGAAGGGGCCGCGGCTACGCTGGCAGTTTGCGGGAAACCGGATGTTTTACGATGGTCCCGTGACGTGCTCCTAACTCGCAGCGGACATGCTGACCGTTCGCCATTTAGCGTGCTCAGGGCAAGGCCGGGACCTTGGGTTTGGTTCAGGAACTAAAGAGGCCCCCGGCGGACCGGGAGCCTCGCACGCCATCAGGGGTACATCCGCCCTGATGGAGTTTTACTTTTCAAGTGCGTTCATCGAGAAACTCGATGTAACTCCTAGCGCAGCAACATGATCAGGATGATTAGGGGGATGGGGATTCCTATCAGCCAAAGCAGAATGGGCATGGTATCTTCCTTTGTATCTTCCTTTTTCTATCGACGCCGCGAATTCCAGGTACCATCGCGGAGGCCTCCGCCTTCAGTGGCCGCGAGGCTGGCGCAGAAAGCTCCAAGGAGCATTGCTGCAGTCAGCCAAAAGGCGAGGGACGCAGTTGCCTTGCGGGCGGCATCGGCATCGGCTTTCACTTGCGTTACGACGTCATTGACGCGCTTGTCCGCATCGGCCTGGCTCATTCCTGTGCGGGATGCGACGACTTTCGCTGCGTATTCGCGATCAGAACCCTTTAGGTCACCGCCATTGCGAAAGCTCCGCGTGAAGAGGCGCACCATCTCGCCGCGCGAGTCGGTTGCGTTGGTCGTCCCGCCCGGGGCCGCCCCGGTGGGGCCTGTCGCTGCCGGGTCCGACCGTAGAAGCGTATCTACATAACCATCCATTGGGCCATTGGTCTGCGCAGCGTTAGCGGCGCCCTGGGATGCACCGACGGCGCTGCCTCCAATCAGACTGGTCGCCGGAATGGCGAGAGCGGTGGCCCCGAGAACGGTGGCCAAAGCCCAGGCGATGAAGCCGTGAGCGGTGTCCCGAAAATAAACCTCATCGCGATGTACATCGGTCCAGCTTGAACGTAGCCGACCTGCAATATAGCCGCCGATCGACGACGCAAGCATAGCGATGACAATGAGATAGAGCCCGGTTGTAATCTTGAAAGTTGTTGCTGAAACGCCAGAGCCGGACCAGGGAGAGACCATGGTAAGGCCGAGGCCGGTCCCAAAGACCAGCAAGACGAGGGTGAGCGCGCAAGCCACTACCGCGCCTGCCACGATGGATGGCCACGATAATCCCGCAAGCGTTGACGTAGACGTTCCTCCCGGAGTGGGAGCAACCACGACAGTATCGATCATTAAAGTCTCCTCAGCATGCCCCTTCAGTGGCGCGATAATGGGCAGCTCGCCCGAAAGTTCCATCAAGGTTCCGCGGGGAAGCATGATAAGATATGGATGCCTTCAAGGTCGAAGGTCGAAGGGCGAGGCCGCCCAATTAGGAAGCCGACTTTTTCGAGCGCCCGGAACAGATGAGAGGCTGAGTGTCGTTGCGACTGAACGACTTCGATGCTGACGAACGAACGACGCCGCCCCATCCGGACTTGCGGGGTGGGTCATCTCAGTTGCGGAAGCTGGTGCGGGTAGCCCCGGCTCTTGGGATTTGTTTGCGAAACGCAATACCTGGATCGTCACTTCCTATTCGCGATGTCGCCTCTTGGCCCATCGCATCCGTTGGCGCAGTGCAGCGGTAGGTCTGTAGTCGGGGGCATAGCGGAAGTCATCGCCTCCGGCGCGGACCGCCGCCTTTGACCCAAGGCGGATCGTAAAAAATCCGGGGCGTGCCATTAAAGGTTCCGCAACCACCGGGCGAGATGCTTTTCGGCATTATGGCCAAGGTTCTCTTTGCAATCCTGATTGGAATCTGCGGGCTTGTAGCCGCTGACCGGCACTATGCGTATGGAGTCTATACCGACGCCACCTTACGTATGCTGTACCACATCCGCCATTCGTTCGGTTTGTAATGCGCTCTGCGAAGACAGCCTTTGTCACGCCACCGATGCGTCGCGCAATGATCGCGATCAACGACCAGAAAGTCTTTCGCGTTTATGGGCCGAACGGTAGAGTCTGGATATGCGAGCGCGACGGCGTGTCACCACGCACACTATGGTGGTTGCTCGCAAACAATCTGATAGAGGACGAGCCCCAAACGAGCGTCGCCAGGGATGCAGTCACAACCATCAGAATGCGCTTAAGTACGGCCGGTTTTGATGCTCTCAGAGGGACCAGAACGCAACCACTGAGTTGATCCACACAGATACAGTTTCCGGTGCTGTAGCTGTCAGACTGCACTTCCGCTAATGGGCCCTTAGGCGACATGGCGGACTACGGCATCGTCGTCCGCTACCTGGTCGAAAGCAGACGTTCGTCTTACAAGTGCAGAAGCTGGACAGCCGGGAAATGGCTTGAAGGGTCTCGCAACGAAGGATCTTTGTTGCTGTGCTACCCTTTCCGGGGACCCATTTTCGGCTACCCCCGGGCCCCCGTTAGGTCCATAGCTCAAGTGACGAACCGAGCCTTGCACCTCGCCAGCTCGGCGACCTGTTATGAAGCGCCCGGTCAATGCTGGATTGTAACCGGTCCGAGAAGGGGCCGCCTCCCCGCAGTCTTCAAAACGCCGGCCGGTCAGGGACTTGTAGAGACTGATGATAGAAGGGTTATTGTATAATCAGATGGGATAGCACTTCCTTCAAAGGAGGCCCTCAGCCTCCAACGCGCTTCTTAGGCCTTTGCGTCGATCACAAAGCGAACGGACAAGTCTTCGGGCTGCGTCGGCACTCATCCCGGACGCTCTACAGCGCCGAGCTATTTGGCTTCTTTTGAGTCCCTCAATCCTGCGAACAACACCTTCAAGGCGCCGGCGATTGGAGTGCAATCGAAGTAGTGGCGACGGTGGGATTTCGATGCCAATGCTGCTCAGATCCCCGCCAAAGGCGTTCTCAAAATCAATCGCGACAACCTTCAATCCATCCCGAGCAGGATTGACGATCAAATTGGTGTCGTCCGCATGATCCGTTGCGCCAATCCAAGCCAAGTACGCCAGCAAGCTGCTTGCTCGTTCAAGGGCGGCCTGCTCCTCGACAGAAAGATCGCGATGAACGACAAGCTCTTTTTCGCGCACAGCGTAACTCGCGGGACTAATGCGATAGGAGATCGCTGCTCGCTCCCGCTTAGCACCAACGCGAATAAGACCATATTCGACTCGAGCCACGGCAGCCCCCACAAGTACCGCTAAATGGTACCCTAGCCACTCGTACTCCTGACTATCGAGCTTCGCAAATCCCAACTGCTGACCATCTCGAACGGGGAGGGCCGCGCCTTTTCTAGACCGACGTGAATCGTGCTGCCAGAAGCGCGGCGAGCCGGAACGACATTTCTTTCTCGCCATGTTTTGTCGCAAGCCCAGGCTTGCCCCCATTTGCTCATAGATATTGACAAGGTCAGGCCGTGGATGTGCATCCATCACACCTGACTTGGTCGAACGGCACCTGTTTCGCGCGCTACCTGCGCCGCGATCTTGGCGAGCGGATGATGAAAATAGTGCTCGCTCATGGCGCGGCGGATGGCAGCCGAAGACGCCTGCTCAACATATGGCTTCAAAGCGTCGCCATCCTTCCATCCGACGCTGTAATCCTTTGTTGCTGGATAAGCTTCGAGCCACGCCAGGGCATCGGCTCCGATCGGGCCGTTCGTCCACAGCTCGAAAGTCACGTGCCTGCCGGACAAGCGCCCGTCCGTCCTGAATATCTTGTGCAGCAGCGGCACCCGGTCTTCGCGCCACTTCTGCACTTCCTCTAAGTTTACGCGCCCGCCGGGGATTTTCGCCTTGCATTCGATCACAAGCGGACCTTTGTCGTGCGGCCGGTCGAGGAGCACGTCGGTCTCTGCTGTCCGGCCCGTCTCGTAGTCTTTCCACTTTTCGCCCGACCTCAGATATCCGCCTTCGACGTCCTTGGCGAGGGAGCCCACGATGATCTCGAAGAGCGCACCACGAAGATTGTTCGCCGCCCCTTCGATACGGGTTAGGCTTTTCAGGACACGCTCGATGTGATCCGGATTGACCGAAGCTGTTGCCCCTGTATCGGTGAGAAGCGCGATCAAGTCACGGAGCGCCTTCGCGACTTCCTCGCCGAACAAATGCGATGTCGTCGTCGCAAGAATTCCTCTTGAACGAGCGAGCCCGAACGCCTTACCGGCGAAGCCGTCAGCAACAAGGAACGGCATGATCGGGGCAACGTTTGCCGGTGCTGATGCAAGATCATGCTTGCGAACGAAGGCCGCAACCGCATCTTCGCTGAGCACATCGCGCAAATTGACATCGCAAACGATGAAGCCTGGCTTAAGCCCATTGCCTGCGGAACTCACCAGCGGCCGAGCGTAAGACGGCGCGCTGAGATCCCACGTGATGCTCGATACCATAGGGGCATCGCCTTCACCGCGAACCCTGACCTTATCGAAACTTCCGAAACCTGTGCGTCGGAACCATTCTTTCATGCCATGCAACACGACATTCTCGGCAACAAGCCGGGCTCTGATCCGCGTTATGGTGTCGCCGCTATATTCCAAGGGCCGAAACTTCACGTAAGTTTCGTTGGTCGCGTCGTCATAAATCTCTTCAAGCAAGTTGATCGCCGATAGGCGGTCGAAAACACGTTGCGGAGAAAGCTGCCGGGACCGCGCAGCAGGGGTGCCGCATACTCCTTCGAAGAACCGGCGCGGGAAGATGCCGCCGCGCGCCTTCAGGCCTGAGATTGCACCCCAATATGACTTGCCGTGATTCCGGAAAACGCGCTCCAACGCTTTCCAATATTTCTTGTCGCCGAACTGATCATCGAGATAGAGGAAGCGCGCGTTGTGCGGGAAGCGAAGGCCAGCCAGCCGCTTGATTGTGAAGTCGTCTGCACGCGCGATGCGTTGGCGCGCGGCAGCCGCCGACAGGCCGTCCTTCGCCATTTCGGCGATGAGCTCGGTGGTGAGCGCAGGGCCAATTCGCCGGAAAACGTCTTCAAGACTGGGCATGGGCCCAGTATGTCATACTGCTCTATTTATAACAGCTTCTCTATGCTGAGGCCGTCTTTTTCGGATTGAACGAGCATCAAAAATCCCTGAACAATATCAATGCCTTATTGTTATGTTTATCATCACCCAAAAAGCACCTGTCACACCGTAAATGTCGCAAGTGGGATTCAGGGAGGCGCTTTCTCTCGCGTAAGCGGCGTGATCGAACTTCAGAGAGGACCCGCGTTCTTCTAGCAGTTCACCCCAATTCACGAAATAGTGAGCAAAGCGGCTCCTTTTTTATCGAGTATCAATGAATTCAATGATACTAGTATCCTACTCAATCACACAGGAGATGTCACCTATGAAAGGCTTAGGCCCTGCCGAGCTAGAGAAGGTCGTCGAGCATCTGCAAGCCGCTCTCGCCATCCTTCAACCAGATAAAGATAATCAAGATGAGCGCAACCCGAACTGGTTTCGGGATACGGGTCATCTGACCGACGCAGGCATTGCTCATCTTTTCTCTCTCTTTGAGCGTGGCGTTTCGATCTATGCCGCAGCCAAGGAAATGAAAATTTCGTATCGAGCGACGGCACTTAGACATGCCGACTGGAAGAAAAAGAAAGTCTGAACGTCAAAGCGATACTGATATTGACGAGATTGATATGTCCAAAAAGTACTCAAAAACTGTAGCCGATTTTCGCGAAACCAAGATTGGAAAGTTGTTGCAGCCGATCTTGGAGAGCCCCGAAGTCCTTGAAGAATGCCAGCAGCTTTCTCGTGACGGCGTCCCGGCCTTGCAAGCCGTCGGTCGCGAAGCTGTCCGTAAAGGATTGGATCGCATGCTCGACCATCAAGCGCTCCGCATCATTGGACGCTGGCTGAAACAAGAGCTGTTGTCGTTGGGCATGCGTCAAATTGGTAGCGGAGCTCGCGTAGCGCGAGACCATTGCTGGAAGACAGGTGCCATGTATGGTTGGCACACCACCTGAATTTTCCAGTCGGGACTTTGAAGAAGCCCCCCTGCGTTCGAACGCAGGGGGCTTCGTCGCCGAACCGCGAGGGCGTTGCCGACATGCCCTCCACTATGGCGGCAGCAACTACACAGAGCCGCGCGCGCACGAGATGATCGAACCTTTCGGAAGATTTCGTTAGAGAAATTCATGGCTCACGACAGCCCAGCGCGCACCTTAAACAAGCTGACAAGCCCAACGGCGGTGAAAGCTGCCATCGCCGAATGCGATCGATTAGGGCGGGAGGCTTTTCGTCGCCTGTATCACTTTAAGCCCGCGCGTGCGTATGCCCTTCGTTACTCAGGTGGCGTTTATGATTCAAAAGCCATAGCGGCGGTCGCGTTTGGATATCAGTTTGGAACTGAGCCGCTTGCTTGGGATGAATGTAGTGGCGGAAAGGTCAAGGGAAATGCTGCTTGGGCTTTAGATCGATTGGGCTTTCACGTCACCGGCGTCAGGCACGTGGGGTGGTGGATCGAAGAAGCAGAGGCCGCAGTTGACGCCTATCTTGAGATGCTCGCGCTTCATCAAGCTGGCTTGCCTTTCAAGAAGAAGGATTACCATAGCAAATTACACTCGCAAGGACCCTCTCGCACTGCCAAGGCTTACGAATGGAAGTTACAAAACGTAAGCGCGGTGCTTCAAGAGATGGGGAGGGAATGGCTTCCAGGATACGCACCAGCGCCGGGCTTCCAAACTCTTCTGCGGTACGTCTTGGAGGATCGCATTGGTCGAGAATTCGATAGCTCGGAAGCAGAGGCGATTCGTACTGAGTCTGCGAGCAAGCCCCGTCTCGTCAGAATCGACTGGGCGCTAAGAGATGCCGAAAATCGAGAACTCGGCAAGGGCGGCGAACGCTACGTCTTCGAGCGAGAGCGGCAAACGCTGAAGGAGGCCAACAGGGCCGATCTGGCCGCGAAGGTGAAATGGGAGGCAAGCGAGGCGGACGGCCACGGCTACGACATATCCTCGTTCGATCTCGATGGAAAGCCCATCCACATCGAAGTTAAGACGACAGCACATGGCGAGGCCACGCCGTTTTTCGTGTCTAGCAATGAACTTAGCACATCGTCTCGGCTGGACGAGTCGTATCGGCTCTATCGGGTGTACAATTTCCCGGCTTCTCCTGAGATTACCGTCTATCGAGGAGCGCTTGAGAAATGCCTTGTGCTGAATCCGACGTCCTATCGCGCACAGCGAAAATAAAGCTTTAGCCCACACGTCCCAGCGAGGCTTTTCCGTACGCTCGCTGTGCATGGGGCAGAAAATCGATCCCATGCGGACTTCGAGAAGCGCCGAGATCAATGGCTTTAAGAGTCCCGCAACTAACGATCCTTGCTTGCTGTGCTACCCTTTCCGAGGACCCAATTTCAGCTACCCCCCGGGGACCTGTTTCGGATAACCCCCCGGCCCTAGCCAGAGGCCACAGCTGATCACAGGGTGGGGCGTGGCGACTATCGGTTCTTCGACCCGCTATAAAACGCGAGGACGATGCCGAATCGTATTGGGTCGGAGAGGAGGTCGCGTCCTACCGAGTACAGAAATACCCGGGGTCAGGGACACTTAGGAGGACTGATGGTAGAAGAATAAATGTGTCATCAGTTATATGCGGGCTAAAGAACAGATGATCTTACGACTTCGCGACTAGACTAGGGAAGTCGTTTCCCAAAAGTGGGATGACGTTCTGCACCTCGATCAGGTGCGATTGCAATTAGCGAGCACCGTTGCCTATATAAAGGCGCCAAGCAGCGTTCGCCATTTCTCTCTCGTCAATTTGCCGACGACAAGGTACTTCAAGCCAAGGCTTGAGCTCAGCCCAATTATCCAAGTAACTCGAACGGCTTCATGCAGCGATAGGGACGGCGACCAGCTCGGCGAGCTTAGCCGCGACGTCGGCCATCGGCATTTCTGCCGTGTCCAGGCCGTTTCGCGAGGCGAGCATAGGGCTGACGTCGCGAAGAGCATCGTACGACGTGTTGTGTATTATTGGTACGATTTGGTCACGCTGGAGAAGTACCGAAAGCTCTTTGTCTGCGACGCCCCCTGCTGGAAGGCGCTTCAGCATCGAAGGAGTCACCAGCACGATCCCGATCCGCGACTTCGCCAAGCCCTTGTCGATAGCCCGGAGAAACGGCTCACCGAGGCCAATGTCGTTTTCGCTGAACCAGACCGAGACGCCCCGTGCTACGAGCAGATCGTACAGCTCCTTCGCTGCCCCCAGCCGGTCGTCCCACGCGTGGCACAAGAAAATCTGCCGAAGGTCCGGCATTGCCGCTCGCTTTTCGACGGTCTCACGGATTGGCGTAAGCGCACGCACTTCTTCGGGCGTGTAAAGCTGAGACGAGCCGGCTCCCGACCAGCGTGGCTTTGTGTTGCGACTTGACCTGCCGCCCCCACTGCTGCTGCGGCTGCCACCGCTGCTCCACGACGCGGATGGGGACGGGGAAGGGTAGGACGGGGTATAAGACGGAGTGTAAGACGACCTAAAGCCGCGATAGCGCGGCCCGCACACTGGGCAGTCCTCTCCGCCGCCCCGTATATGCCCTCTTACTGGTGCCGTGCATCTAGACATGTCGGTCTCTCTTCAAGGGAGTTGCATTATCTCGGCGGATCCTCGCCGAAGGTGTAGTGCCCGGCACGGATTTTCTTCCGTGCTCGCTTAAAGCACCATTCCGGCGGCGTATAGGCGTCGCTGTTCGCGTTTTCCAAACGAGTTCGGGCTTCTTTGTATTCAGCCTCGAATGCATCGAACGGCTTGTGGGGACCGATCGCGGCAAGGTCGCCGAAAACGATCTCCAGATTTTTGTATTCGCCTGCTAGCCGAGTTGCCGTCGGTAAGTGCTCATCAAGCTTCAACGCCGCGTAAACCGCCGGGATAAGCCCGGCGACGAGCGCCATGGTAGCCGTGAGGTATTCGTACCGATTGTCGCCCTTCAGAATTTCCCAGCTCGCCAGCGCACCGAAGATGATGGGCAACACCACGAACACGATGCGCGTCACGCGCAACGCGCGAAGCCAGACCATAAGCGTATTCGATGTGTAGAGGCAGCGTTCCCACTGTTCCCTGCACTGCGCTTTCAGAGCCGCCGCCGCTGCATCGCTCATATCAGGGGCATGTCGTTGCCGAAGATTTTCTGCCACTCAATGCCTGCCATTACCGAGTCATTATTGGACTCGTATTCGCAAGCTTTCACGGCGCGGGCATACGCGCTGTCAGTACGTGACTTCCAGGCATCGCCGATCCAGATCAGTTCATATGTACCGGGCACCCAGATATAGCTGTTCACTTTGCCGACCAGGTATTTCAGAAAATCTCGGACCATCCAGTCATAGTAGGTACGGCTTTTGCCCGCATTCTCCCACGACGAGAGAAAATCGACCGCCATTATTTCGATCCAGAAGGACTTGAGTGGCACCGAGCAGTAACCCTGCCAGCACTTCATCATGCGGATGAGTTCGCGGGTGTTTTCGTTCGTCGTCTTGTTCGAGTCCGCAACAGCTTTGTATTCAGCGTCCGGATCGAATTCCTTGTAGCTGCCGCCATTCGTCGTGAGCGGGATGTAGTACTTGCCGGTCGTCAAAGGGAACGCCGGCACCAGCTCGACGGCGTATGATGCGAATGGCACCTTGATCACCGGACCGTCGCCGCGAACGTCGGTTTTGGGAAAACTGGCTTTCAGCGCGTCCTTCACTTCCTGGAGAAGCTGGGACTGCTTGTTGCCGGTGCGCAACTGGAAACGGTCATAGACCGACTTCGGGAGCTTGAATAAGACATCGACATCGCGTGGCGGTCGGATGCGGGTGTATTTTCCCCAAGAGCCGACGTAAAAACTGTTGTCCGTTTCGGAGGAGGACGACCAGTACTTGATGTTGAGCACCTTGCAGACGCTGGCGCGCTTGGTCTTGCCGTCGTCGATCTGCGCCGTGCTCAGCGTGATGTTGTCAAGGAACTGCTTGAACCGTTCTGAAACACTCAAGGAAGACACTCCCACAGTCATTATGACCTCCTAGTCATGATGTGGGCTACATGCAGTGCCCCCCCACCCTCTGACACCATCATGTGGGGTTCCATTTGAGTCGCCGCAACCCCTGATTCTCCTGCCGTTAACTTACACCCGTTATTCACCGGTTGATTTATGTTCTTTATATGTTCTCAATGCAGACTGACCCAAGACCGACGTTTTCTCCCCGTGGACCGTCGATCGGCCGCACGAGGATTCGTTCATCGCGAAGGACGCCAATGGCATCGTGCTGGCGACAGTGCATTGCCGGGACGATCTACAAAAATGGTCGTTCGGTCACAGCAAGCTTTCGTCGGATGGAGCAAGGAAGATCGCCAAGGCAATCACCCGCATCCCAGCGTTCATGATGCAGCGGCGCGGGTTCTACTTGCGGGGTCAGGGCAACTATCGCTGGAAGCCGGCGCAGCCGTACCATGTTGCTTTCGAGGATGGATACATTCGCGCGCACTGGCATGTCTTCAGCGAGATGTCCCGCCTCAACGGCATCCCCTTCGACTCGACCGGCGAGAAAATCCAGCGCGGCGGCTTGTGGTGCGTCTACGAGTTCGGGCAGCAGTTCGATGCAATGATGATGTGGAATCGCTTTGAGGGTCGATGGTTGCGCGACGAAGAGTTTTCATACCCAGAGCGCCCAGAGAACATACCGACGATGAAGGAAGTAGCCCCCGTGAAATCGTGGAATACTAAGCCGCCTGACCTTCGGCGATAGAGCAAAATGACTGCGGAGCAAAACGGAGCAAAATTTCCGCTCCGCTCAATGCGCTCGCGGCTAAGTCGTTGAAGTTTTGGCGATCCCGGCATGACTCGAACATGTGACCTACGGTTTAGGAAACCGACGATCTGGCGACGTCCCGGTCGTCCGTAGCGATCTCCATGGAACTTCTTGGTCCACTTTTGCTCCAATCACCAAAGTCTTTCACCCCAGCGGATCAGTGCTCAAGCAAAACTGAATTGGCCTTACCGGACAACTAGCGGCGGTTCAGCTGGCAGGAACTTGGCGGCTCATCGTCATCAAAAAACTCTAGCGCGCGGACGGGTTGGCTAACGGCATGTACAGTCCCCTACACCCGATTAGGGTCGGGCGGGTTTATCCAACAACGGAGAACCCAAATGCCGATCCTCAAGTCCCTCTCGTTCACCGCACTGCCCAAGGTCGCCAGCGATCCGGTGCACATGCGCCGGACCAAGTTCATTACCAAGCTGGAGGAGCAGAAGCTGCTCCTCAACGACCCTAACCACGTCAGGACCGTCCAGCGTTGGACCAAGGTCAACGGCGAGCGTCAGGCCACGACCAAACAGCAGGCGGTCCGGCCCTGGTGGAAGACAGACGCGAGCGGACAGGTGGTCATGTCGATCAAGTTCGGTGCCAAGCCGATCGAGTTTGAGAAAGGCAAGGCCGGCATCGTCGTCGGCTCCAAGGACAAGCTGCCGGCCGTCATCGACGCCCTGATCGGAGCTGTGCGGGCTGGCGAGTTGGACGACCACTTCAGCCAGGCGGCCAAGACTGGCGGTATCGGTAAGTCCCGCAAGGCTGCCTGACCATACAGAGCGGGCTGGGTAACAGTAGTGCTCCCAGCCCGTCTCGCCTCAGTTGGGTCGGGTATTCGCCCGCAGGGCCACGCCGGAGCCCTCCGATCTGGACGGACTTTCCACCGGACACGCGTTGCTCCCGCGACGGTTCGATCTCCCAAGCTCAGTAGCACACACGTCCAGCCACCTGCGGCATTGAAGTAAGCCGGAGATGCTGGACGCGACTTGCTGCCGCAAATGAGCTACTGGACGTCTTGTCATATACCGGTCGGCCGCCTCGGCTGAGGTTGCTCGTCCGCGCCCAAACCCCGGCCAGCTCGCGACGCTACGGATACGTCCGACCGATTTTGGCAGTGATCAGCTTGGACGTGCAGCTAAAGTTCGGCTTAACGGCTTGGATCGGCTGGACGTCATCCCCTACTTGGCCAGGGTGAGCCGGGACGGGACGGGATTGGTCCGATCTCAATCCAAAGTCGGGTGAGCTGGAAGGGACCGGAAAGGGCTCAGCTAACCTTCCGGCGGGGACCGGCCCGGCTCGGCTTCCGAAAGAACTCGGCTGGGTCCACGTCCAGGATCTTTGCCAGCTTCTCGACGATCTCCAGGCCAACGTAGGTCACGGCCCGTTCGACCCTGCTTAGGTAGGCCCGGTCCACCCCAGCATCATTAGCCAGTCGCTCCTGGGACAGCTTCCGGTCATGCCGGATGCGCCTGAGGTTGGTCGCGAAAACTTGGCGGAGGTCCATGTACGGACCAGACCAACCTGTGGTTTATTCGCCCACGGCTTTAAAGCCTCAAACGATCAGCATCACCAATAACGAGGGGCTAAAGTGAAAAAGATTAGCGCGACAGTGACCTTGCTCCTACTCTTGGGTATTCCGCTGGCCGTCGCAAACATTCAAACGCTGTACTCGTGGTTTCCGGCGCTAAAGCCCGCTCTCGCAGCTGCGATCGATGTGGCTACCGGCTACGTCCCACCAGCAGGGCCGTCACTACGGGTGACACATGAATGCAGGTATCTGGATCGAAAGGCTACGCAGTGTTGGGATCATTTGAAGATCGTCTCGATCACCGAGCAGCCCGTCACTATCGAAAAGGTTGTCGTAAACGGCAGGCCAGAGTGCGTCCCGGACGACGGTGTCGCCAATTTCGCCATGCTGTTGGCAGCTCAGTTTATCAATGTGACCAACAGGACGATTAAGACGGGAGATGCGTATGGCATCGGGCTGAGGTGCGAACCAGTGTCGGTGAAGATCGTCACCGACAAGGGGACCTGGACCGGAGGGGCCGGTGGCTGATCAAGCCGTTTTTTGGTGGCAGTGGACAGGCCTACCATGGGCTAGGCTAAGTCAAAAAATTATGTGGGGTGGAATGTGGTACCCTACTGTCAGCAATACCGAAAAACTAAACTTGTCATGGGCTTGATGACTAATCGTGGCGGAGAGAGTGGGATTCGAACCCACGGTACGGTTTCCCGCACACACGCTTTCCAAGCGTGCGCCTTAAGCCACTCGGCCATCTCTCCGGAGCGCCCTCTCTTGAAGGGGCGCCGATGATTTTGCAAGGGATCGCGGGGAAATCGGGTGAATTTTCCGTAAGATATTGTATTTACGGGATAATATCTGGCGTGGCAGATGCCCTGACCGGCTTGCCGGCTGAACCGGTGACGGGTTTGGCGCGACGATTCACCTGAGAACAGCAGACACGACCGGGGACGCCATGACCATCCGCAGCACCATCGTCGCCCTTGGCCTGATTTCGGCCCTTGGCTCCGCCTTCGCCGTGCCCGCCGCCGCCCAGGTCTGCACCCGGCAAGGGGTCGATGTCAGCTGCAACGACGGCCGGCGCGGGGTGCTGTCGGGCGATGCCATCATCTGGCCGGACGGCACGCGCTCGAGCTCGGCGCCGCATCCGAGCGTGATCATCGGCAACAAGAGCTCGGTGCATGTCGGGCCCGGCGTGTTCGTCGGCAAGGGCAAGGGCATGGCGCCGATGGACGATCCCAACGCGCCGAACAAGCGGCAATGCGCCATTCTGGATGGGGTGTCGTATTGCTATTGAGGCCGCAGTCGTACGCCGTCATGCCCGGGCTTGTCCCGGGCATCCACGTTCTTAAGGACTTGGGGTGAGACGTGGATGGCCGGGACAAGCCCGGCCATGACGCGGAATCCTATATCAGCCTTACGCCTGAGATCGCCGACTTCAGCCAGCGCAGAGCCTGCGGCGGCTGCGTGGCGAGCGGGGTGACAGCGGCCTTCTCCGTCCGGCACTTCTCGAGCTCGGCGACGAAATCGGCCGACCATTGCTGGATGGTGTGGCCGCGCAGCTTCTTCATCATCGCGTCCCAGCGCATCTTGCGCTCGGTGAGCGGCATCGCGGCGGCGATCGCGATCGCGCGGGCCATGCCGTCGATGTCGTGCGGATTGACGACCAGCGCGGCATCGAGCTCGTTGGCCGCGCCTGCGAATTTCGACAGCACCAGCACGCCGGGATCGGCCGGGTTTTGCGCGGCGACATATTCCTTGGCGACGAGGTTCATGCCGTCATGCAGCGGCGTCACCACGCCGATCTGCGCGGTCCGGTAGAGCCCTGCGAGCACCGCCTGGCTGAAGCCCTTGTTCAAATAGCGGATCGGCGTCCAGTCGACCTCGCCGTGGCGGCCGTTGACGTCGGTGACGAGGCGCGCGACATCGTTCTGCAGATTGCCATAGGCTTCGATGCCGCCGCGCGAGGGGTTGGCGATCTGCAGCAGCGAGATGCTGCGCAAGAATTGCGGCTGTTCGGTCCAGAGCCGGTCGAACGCGCTGATGCGGTTGACGAGGCCCTTCGAATAGTCGAGCCGGTCGACACCGATCGCGAGGCGCTCGCCATTGAGGCTGCGCCGCAGCCGCGACACGTCGGGATGCGAGGCCGATTTCGCCGCGTATTGCGCAAACTTCTCCGCATCGATTCCGATCGGGAAGACCTCGCAGCGGGTGCGGCCATGCTGCGAAATCGCAACGCCGTCCTCGACGGCGAGGCCAAGCTCGCTCGCGACGTAGCCGAGAAAATTCTGGCAATCCTCCTCGGTCTGGAAGCCGAGCAGATCGTAGGCCAGCATTGCCGTGATCAGCTCGCGATGATTGGGCACGCCCTGCATCACCGCGGCGACCGGCCACGGCGTATGCAGGAAGAAGCCGATCGGATCGTCGACGCCGAGATCACGCAGTTCGGCGCCGAGCGCGAGGAAATGATAATCCTGCACCCAGAACGCGGTCTTGGCTTTTCGGAAGCGCATCAAGGCGCGCGCCATGAAGGCGTTGACCTCGCGATAGCTGACGTAATCGTCGCGCGAGACGCGGATCAGATCGCTGCGCGAATGCAGCGCGGGCCACAGCGCCGAATTGGCAAAGCCTTCGTAATAGCCGCCGTAATGCGCCGCCGGCAGGTCCAACGTCGCAATCGCGCCCGATCCGAGCGCTTCGATCTCCGCGAACGGCTCCTTCTGATGGCCGTCACGCACACGGCCCGAAGAACCCACCCAGATCGCGCCCGAATGTTCCACCACCGGCAACAAGGCCGCCGCGAGGCCGCCCGTCATGGGCTCGTTAGGCTTGCCGCGCGCGACGCGATTCGAAACGACGACTAAGTTCACAGGTCGTCCCCTCCTGTTTCATTCCACCCCGTTTAACTGCCGTTCATCAATATGGTTCCTGTCATCGTTTCAACCAATTGAAACCAAAATCGGGCACGCGCGTTGGAACTGGTTTCGCTTCGGGAACCCGAGATTTCGTTGCAAAGTCAGCTTATGCGGCCATGTTGCGCAGCACGCTTAGCGGCGCGCGACGGCGCCGTTCCCAAAGCATCATGTCTGCGACGCGGCCTTGCCTTTATTTCACCTCGGGTCGAGCAGGCGGGCAAGGAACGCACGCACATCGTTCGGCGCGTCGAAATGGCCATTCACGCCCATGGCACGGCGACCGACGGAGAAGGCAAGCCCATCCATGTCGGGCATGATCGCGAACACGGTTTCATCGGTGACGTCGTCACCGATGAAGATCGGACGCCGTCCTTTGAACGGCTCCCGCTTCATCAGTTCGCGCACGCCGGTCGCCTTGGTGAATCCGGAATGCTTGATCTCGCAGACGAACTTGCCGGGCAGCACTTCGATCGGCGCATTGGGCAGGTCGGCGCGGATCACCGAGACCGATTCGTAGATCGCTTTCTCCGCGTGCGGCGCGAGGCGGTAATGCAGCGCGAGTGAATACCCCTTGTCCTCGAGCAGAATGCCGGGCGAAAGCTTGGCGATGGCGGCCAGGCGCCGCTTCAGCTCCTTGTCCAGCGGCGGGGCGTGCACGTCATCGGCCTCATTGTCGATCGACAGCCGCATCTCCGCGCCGTGGCCGGCGACGGCGCGGAACACATCGGGTGCGAAGATCAGGTCGATGTCGTTGAGCGAGCGGCCGCTGACCAGCGCCAGCGCGCCGGAGGTGCGCTCGGTCAGCCGATTCAGCGTGTCCGACAGGCCCGGCGGCACCCACACTTCGCGCGGCGTCGGCATCAGGTCGAGCAGCGTGCCGTCGATGTCGAGCAGAATCGCGATCTCGTCGAGATGCGGCACCAGCGCATGCGGCACCGGCACCGCATCGGGTGCTTCGTCGTCCGGCATGGTGCGCTTCTGGTCCAACGTCATTTCTGCAAATTCCGATTTCATCAGTCTACTCCATAAAGGCGAGCGGCCGCGCGATTTGTTCGAGCGATTTGCGCTCCGCAGGGACGGCATAGCGCCACGCCACGATCGCGGCCGCGATCATCAGGGCTGACCCCAGCAGATAGCCGGCGAACACGCTGGTGCGCGATCCCGTGTCGATCAGCACGCCGAACAGCGCCGGCCCGATCACGCCGCCGATGCCGGTGCCGACCGCGTAGAACACCGCGATCGCCAGCGCGCGAACTTCGAGCGGAAAGGTCTCGCTGACGGTGAGATAGGCCGCGCTCGCGGCCGGCGAGGCGAAGAAGAAGATCACCATCCAGGCGATGGTCTGCCCCTGCGCCGAGAGGACGCCGATGGAGAACAGATAGCCCGAGATCGCCAGCAACAGGCCCGACACGCCATAGGTGAACATGATCATGATGCGGCGCCCGAGCGTATCGAACAGCCGGCCGAGCAGCAGGGGCCCAAGGAAATTGCCGGCGGCGAAGGGGAGCAGGTACCAGCCGACATGATCGGCGCTGATGCCGTAGAAATCGGTCAGCACCAGCGCGAAAGTGAAGAAGATGGCATTGTAGAAGAAGGCCTGCGCACTCATCAGCACGAGGCCGACCAGCGCGCGCTGGCGATATGCCGAGAACAGCGTGTGCACGACCTCGCGGATCGGCGTGTGATCGCGCATCTTCAGCCGGATCTTTGTGAAGCGTCCGTCGCTCGTATCCTGGTCGTGTCCGATCACCGAGCGTTCGATCTCGTCGACGATTGCGTGGGCCTGATCGGGGCGGCCATGGATCATCAGCCAGCGCGGACTCTCCGGAATCCACATCCGCATCAAGAGCACGACGAGGCCGACGGTCGCGCCGATGAGATAAGCCAGGCGCCAGCCGAGATCGGGGTTGATCACGGCAGGATCCAGCAGCACGATCGACGCCACCGCGCCCATTGCGGCCCCGATCCAGAAACTGCCGTTGATGACGAGATCGGTCCAGCCGCGATAGCGCGCCGGCACCAGCTCCTGGATGGTCGAGTTGATCGCGGTGTATTCGCCGCCGATGCCGGCACCGGTGAGGAAACGAAACAGCGCGTAGCTCGCGACATTCCATGACAGAGCGGTCGCGGCCGTCGCCGAGAGATAGAGTGCCAGCGTGATGAAGAACAGCTTCTTGCGGCCGATGCGGTCGGTCAGCCAGCCGAAGCCGAGCGCACCGAGCACGGCGCCGGCGAGATAGGCGGAATTGGCAATGCCGAGATCGAGATTGGTGAATTGCAGCGACGGGCTCTGCTTCAGCGCACCGGAGAGCGCACCGGCCAGCGTCACCTCGAGTCCGTCGAGGATCCAGGTGATGCCGAGCGCCAGCACGACGCGAGTGTGAAAGCCGCTCCAGGGCAGCGCGTCGAGCCGCGCGGGGATACTGGTCTCGACGATGCGATCGGCCGCGGCTGCCGCGACCACAGGAGCATAGTTCGGCGCTGGGCTTTGCTGCAATTCCATCGGGTTGTTGTGTCTGATCAATGGAAGCGCCCCCGGCTCACATGACGTGGACGGGGTTGATCCGATCATCGGGGTGCGGCATTCCGCCTGCCACCTGCGACAACGTCTGCGGCGAGGCCGGGTTCCCACGGGAACGCCCTTCGTACCGCTCGTTTCCGATGGAGCCGCAAGGAGTTGACGCATGGCTCATGTCAGAAAGACGACACAATCCCGCAAAACAGCCTTGCGCAGGACGACGAGCGCCAAGCGCGGCGCCGTGCGGACGAGTGCGAAGCGCGCTGTCGATGCTGACCTTCTACATCAACCGCGCAAACTCCGTTGTCGTCCCGGACAAGCGGAGCTCTTGGCAACGCGTAGCGTTGCCGGGAGCGGAGCGCTGATCCGGGAC
>NZ_LBJA01000032.1:0-189759 GCF_028128695.1 Bradyrhizobium sp. CCBAU 25360 | reverse complement strand
GACAGCGGTGGTCTGGTCCGACAGCCTTCCCTACGGCCCGTACAATACCAGTTCCGTATCGGTGAGATCGCCGAGCTGCGGCCGGTGCGGGCCCTTGAAGTATTTGCGACCGCGCCGCTCGGTATAAATACCGACAAGGCCGGGAATCGGGCCATTGGAATCGATCGCCACCGCGATCTTGCCGAGCCGAAGCAGCAGCCGGCCGATGCGGCCTGCGCAGGCGGCGTATTCCGCGGCGTTCCGGCAATAGATCAGCTTCATCGCCGGGGGCGCGATGAAGCCGCGGCGGATGCGCACCGGTTGCAGGATGAAGGGGAATGTTCCCTTCGGTGTGCGGCAGACGAGGCTGAGGCAATTGTAGCGCGCATGCCGCGTCAGAAGCTCGGTCTCGGCTTCGGAAAGCCCCTCGATCGTCTTGGCGTGAGGCGAGATGACCTCGATCTCGCTCCAGCGCGGGGGGCGCGCCAGGGCAGGCACCGAAAAGAATATGCCGCGGCAGTAGGCGCGAAAGCCCTGCGTCTCGATGATCGGCCAGGTCCACGGCGCCGGGCTGATGTTGAAATAGGTCACGTCCTTGTGCCGCTGCGCGATCTTGGTCAGCAGTGGGGCATAGTTGCGGTAGGCCGGATCGACATACCAGCTCGATAGATTGCACTGGATGGCGGTCTCTTCGCCGCTCTTCCGCGCCGTGTAGATCAGCAGCAGCACGCCGACCGGCGTGCCGTCACTCTCGAGCATGTAGCCGAAGCGCGGATAGCCCTCCGGGACAGACCGGAAGGCCTGCCGGCGCAGACCCTGAATCCAATAGTTCCGCGAGCGGCCGACGAAGCCGCGCGTCAGCAGGTCCGCGACCGCTTCGGCGTCGGACTCGGTGATCTCGCGGCATCGCACCTTGGTGTGAATCACGCTCGTCTTACCCGTGGAAATGGCAGGCCTCGTTTCGTCTATTGTTTCAGCATGATCTTTTCGGAAGACCGCTTCGCACTTCTTGCTGACGCGGTCCCTCGGATCTGGATCATGCTGCTAGCGCCAGCCTTCGACATGGGCGTCGGCCGTGACCCGCGGCTGCAGGCCCAGGACGTCCCGCACCTTGGCGGGCCAGGCGGAAAGGTCGGTGCCGTGGGTGTGGAACATGGCGACAGCCAGCCGGTCCATGCCGAAGGCGACGCAGCCGGTGTGGGCCGGCTCGCCGCCGGCATCCTGGATTCCCCAGGTCGTGCCGAAATGCTCGCGGTGATAGTTGAAGCTCATGCAGGCGGTCGGCTGCTCTTCCGAGCGCAGCGGAATGAGCAGCTCGAACTTGAGCTGCTGCTGCTTCTGGCTCACCGCCTTCATCTGGCCGACGCGACCGAAGAAGGGATCGCTGGCATAGTCGACACGGAAGGTGAGGCCGAGGTCGGTCGCGATCGCCTGCGCGCGCACCATCCAGCGCTCACGGAAATCGGCGACGTCATCGGGGCTGCCGATGCAGACATATTCGCGCATCCGGAACGATTGCAACCGGTCGAGATGCTTCGACGGCTCGCGGCGGAAGCAATCCGCGGCAACGTCGAAGCGCAGACCGCCCTTCGGCAAGGGGCCGCGGCTCGCCGCGATCGGATAGACCGGATAGCAGGCGGCGGGCGACAGCACGAGATCGGCGGGAGACAGCGAGGTGGTCCAGTCGCCGCCGGCGTCGAAGCGGCTCACCGCGGCGTTGATCTCGCGCTCGGTCCCGTGCAGACCGCAAACGCAGCCGAGCAGGTTCGGAAAGCTCTTGAGGTAGCCGGATTTCTCCAGCTGAGCCCGGCTCATCACCGGCGGGAAGCGCATCACCTCGGTGCCGCTCTCGCGATGGCTCGTGATCAGCGCGGCGAGCTTCTCGACGACGCCTTCATACAGCCCGGTGCGGGCGTAGACGCCGTCAGCGCCCATGCGGTGGAACAGCTTGTCGGCCAGATGATCGAGCGGATCGATCATCTGCGGCGCGGTCGCGGGCGAGTCGGGAAGGATGGCAATGTTCATGGGGCGATGTCCTGCTATCTCAAAATTGTTATTGTTGATTCAGTCGTGAAGGCTTGTCGGCACGCCGCTCATCAGCGTCGATGTCGCGGCATTGGCCAGAATGCGGTCGTTGTTGATCATGATCGGGGACGACAGCACGTCGCGGAGGTGCCGGCCCATGGTGAATTCGCCGTCGTTGCGGTAGCCGGAGAGGCCGGCTGTGCGCATCGCATGCATCACGGTCTCGACCGCGAGTTCGGAAGCCTGCACCTTCAGCAGCGTGATCGAGGACTGGAAGTCGAGCGAGCCGAGGGCGCGCTCGTCATGTTCGGCGCGGGCAAAGGCATCGATATTGGTCGACAGCAGCGCACGCAGCTTTGCCAGCGACATCTTGGCGGCGGTGAAATGTGCCGCGGCCGGCGGCATCTGGCCGCCGGAGGTGCGGGCCGCCTTGCGGATGAAGGCCTGCGCGCGGGTCACGGCTGCGGCGGCGATGCCGGCCCAGGCCGACGACCAGCACAGATGCGCGAACGGCGTCATGGTCTGGGCGTGGATCTTGTCATAGGATTCCGGGAAGACGCGATCGGCGGGGCAATCGACCTTCAGCTCGAAACCGGTCGAGCAGGTGCCGCGCATGCCGAGCGTTTCCCAGCCCAGCGTCCGCTTCAGCGAATAATCGTCCTTGGCGAGCGCCAGCAGAACCTGGTCGGAGGCGGCGGCCTCGGTAGCGCGGCGGGCGATGGTGACGAGGCCGTCGGCTTCCGCGCCGTAGGAGATCACGGTGGCGTCGCGCACCAGCGAAACGGTATCGCCGGCGTGATCGACCGCGGCGGCGCTGGCGCGGATGTTGCCGCCGTTCTGGCCTTCGGTGGTGGACGAGGCGAGCAGCCACTGATCGCGGGCGACCCGGCGCATCATGGTCTCCATCCAGGGGATGCCGTGGCCGTGCCTGACGACGCAGGCGACCTTGGTCTGGTGCATCGCGTAGATCATCGCGGTCGAGGCGCAGGCGCGCCCGAGCGTGTAGCAGATGTCGGTGACGTCGTAGATGGAGGCACCGAAGCCGCCGAACTCGACCGGGATCATGACGCCGAGCAGCTTCTGCTCGCGCGCGACCTCGAATGCCCCGTGTGGGAAACGAGCGTCGCGATCGACCCCGTCTGCGTCGGCCGCGGCAGCTGCGGCGGTTCGGGCGGCGCGCTCGATCAGGGAGGGACCCTGCTCGAGGAAGCCCGTCTGCGTTTCGTCGACAGTGAGGACTGCTTCACGCACGTTCATACTCGTCCGCCTCCGGTTTGCCGTTCGAGATCGCCGGCATCATTCGCGATGCGCGTAAGCGATCCTCCGGCCATCTTTGCTTGTGAGACGAGGCTACGGATTTAATTCAAATTCGTCGATGAAATAGAGGGTAAACAAAGCCCAATTCCGAACGAACAGTTAAGGTCCGGTTGTTTGCATCACCCGTTTTTCCAGCATCGCGTTAGGACTCTGGAAGAAGCCTGAATTTCAGACAATCTGAGTCATCGTTTACTAAGAAACGCGAAGTATTGGTATCGCCCATTGCGGGACCGGCAGGCCGTGCCCATCGTAGCGGCAAGCCGGTCCGACCTTTGACAGACAGACGGGAATTTGCCGATGCAATCCTTTGATACCGACGTACGCAATCGCATCATCAAGCTGGTGAAGGGCATCCTCGAGCAGAATTCGCTCGCCGCTAACGTGACGCCGTCCGCCAAGCTCGTCGATGTCGGCCTGACCTCGATGGACATGGTCAATCTGATGCTCGGCGTCGAAGCCGAGTTCGACTTCACCATCCCGCAAGCCGAGATCACGCCGGAGAATTTCCAGTCCGTCGAGACGCTGGAGCGGATGGTGGCGACCCAGCTGCAGCTGGCGGCGGCGGCTTAGTCAGGCGCAGCAAAATTTCCCCGGGTCGCCCCTGCGAACGCAGGGGCCCATAACCCCAGGCCGTAGTTGTGCGAAGACTGGTCGTTCGGGATTGCGACCGACCATCCTAGATAGATTCCGCGGTATGGGTCCCGGCGTTCGCCGGGACGACGTCGAGTGTGAGTTGAGCATTTTGCGCTCCTCACAGCACCGGCATCCCCACCACCCGGTTCCAAAACCGCCGCAAAACTGGCATAGCGTAACCATGTCGCACGTGGCGAACAGGGTGGAGCAGGCATGACGCAGGCGGTATTGGGCATCATCGGCGGCTCGGGCATTTATGATTTGCCGGGCCTCGAGGGTGCGCGCGAAGAGGTGATCAGGAGCCCCTGGGGCGAGCCGTCGGCGCCCGTGCGCCGCGGCACCATCGCAGGGTTGCCGATCGTATTCCTGCCGCGGCACGACAATGGGCACCGGCTGTCGCCCTCCGACATCAACTACCGCGCCAATATCGACGTTTTGAAGCGGGCCGGCGTCACCGATTTGATCTCGCTATCAGCCTGCGGCTCCTTCAGGGAGGAACTGCCGCCGGGCACCTTCGTTCTCGTCGACCAGTTCGTCGACCGCACCCACAAGCGCGAGAGCTCGTTCTTCGGTCGGGGCTGCGTCGCCCATGTGTCGATGGCGCATCCGGTCTCTCCACGTTTGCGCATCCATCTTGCCGCGGCCGCTGAAGCCGAGAGCATCGCGATCGCGCGTGGCGGCACTTATGTCTGCATGGAAGGGCCGCAATTCTCCACCTATGCGGAGAGCATGACCTACAAGACGCTGGGCTATTCCGTGATCGGCATGACCAACATGCCGGAGGCGAAGCTCGCGCGCGAGGCGGAGATCTGTTACGCCACGGTGGCGATGGTGACGGATTTCGACTGTTGGCATCCCGATCACGATGCCGTCACCGTGCAGGACATCATCCGCGTGCTGACCTCGAACGCGGACAAGGCGAAGGCGCTGGTGGCGCGGCTGGCAAAGGACTTTCCGCGCGAGCATGAGCCCTGTCCGATCGGTTCGGATCGCGCGCTCGACACCGCGCTCATCACGGCCCCCGAGGCGCGCGATCCCGAGCTTCTGAGGAAGCTCGATGCGGTGGCCGGGCGCATCCTGCGCGCGTGAAGTGAAAGGCAGAATGCCATGAAGGTCGACGGCAAGCATTTTCGCAGCATCTGGCGCGAGCATGACGGCTGGTCCATCGGTGCGATCGACCAGCGCCGCCTGCCGCATGAGTTCGTCGTCGCGAAGCTGACATCGTCTGAAGACGCAGCCGTCGCAATCCGGGACATGCTGGTGCGGGGCGCGCCGCTGATCGGTGCCACCGCGGCCTATGGCATGGCGCTCGCCATGCGCGAGGACGCCTCCGACGCCGGTCTGAAGCGTGCCTACGACACGCTCATCGTGGCGCGGCCGACTGCGATCAATCTGAAATGGGCGCTGGACGAGATGCGCAGGGCGCTCGCGCCGATCGATCCGATCGAACGGGCGGAGGCGGCCTATGCGCGTGCCGACGAGATCGTCGAGCAGGATGTCGAGATTAACCGCGGCATCGCCGGCAACGGCTTGAAGCTGATCGAGGCAATCGCATCGAAGAAGCGGGGCGAGATCGTCAACGTGTTGACCCACTGCAACGCCGGCTGGCTCGCCACCGTCGACTGGGGCACGGCGACGGCGCCGATCTATCTTGCGCACGAACGCGGCATCAAGATCCATGTCTGGGTCGACGAGACGCGTCCGCGCAACCAGGGCGCCTCGCTCACCGCCTGGGAGCTCGGTCATCACGGCGTGTCGCATACGGTGATCCCCGACAACACCGGTGGGCACCTGATGCAGCACGGCATGGTCGATCTCGCCATCGTCGGCACCGACCGCGTCGCCGCGAATGGCGATGTCTGCAACAAGATCGGCACCTACCTGAAGGCGCTCGCCGCTCGCGACAACGGCGTGCCGTTCTATGTCGCGCTGCCGTCGCCGACGATCGATTTTACCGTCCATGACGGCATCCGCGATATTCCGATCGAGCAGCGCAGCGGCGTCGAGGTCACCGACATGACCGGCCGCACCGCGGATGGAAGGCTGGAGACGGTGCGCATCGTGCCCGAGGGATCGCCGGTCGCGAATTACGCTTTCGATGTGACGCCGGCACGGCTCGTGACCGGCCTCATCACCGAGCGCGGCGTGCTGAAGCCGGATCGCGACGAGCTGGCGGCGGCGTTTCCGGAGCGGATCGTGGCGGCGGCGGAGTAGCTCTCGTAGGGTGGGCAAAGGCGCGAAAGCGCCGTGCCCACCATCTGCTTGTGGTGGGTACGCTTCGCTTTGCCCACCCTACGGCTTCGTGCCTCGCAACGACGAGGTGCCTACCCCAGCTTCAGCCCCGTCGCCGCCTCAAGCTCCGCAATCGCCTGCGCGCTGCTCGTCACCTTGATCGTGGTCATGCCCATCTCGCGCGCGGGTTTCAGATTGACGCCGAGATCGTCGAGATAGACGCAATTGTTCGGATCGACCTTCAGTGTCTCGACCATCAGCCTGTAGATTCGCGGATCGGGCTTGCGCAGGCCGATCTTGGCGGATTCGATCACGTGGTCGAACAGCACCATGACTTCGGCGATGTAGAGGGAGCGCCCGGTCATGCTGCCGATGGCATTGGCAGGCAGATTGTTGGTGATGCAGCCGGTCTTGAATTGCGCCTTGATGCGCTTCAGCGCCTCGACCATCTCGGGGCGCAGATCGCCCTGCAGCAGCGGCAGCACGTCGCGACCGCGCACCTCCGCGCCGAGTGCGAGCGATTCCGTCGCGAACAATTCGTCGAAGGTATCGATATCGACCTCGGCCCGCTCGAACTTGGCCCAGGCGTTTTCCAGGTGGTTGGCGGCGTTGGTCCGCCGGATGATGTCGACCGGCAGGCCGCGCTCGGTCTCGAACCGCGCGAATGCTTCGAACGGTGAACTCGTCAGCACGCCGCCAAAGTCAAAGATCACCGCCTCGATCGCCACTATCCTGCCCTCGCCAATTCCTTTCCAAGAGGGCTAGCATGCGCTATCGGCAAGGGCCAGTCCGAAGCAATCTGCCGCCGCCAATACCGAAGCGTGTTCCCATGAAGAAGCTTGCCACGTTCATCACGACTGCGCTGCTGCTCGCCACACCCGCCCATGCCATCGTCGGCGGCGGCACGCCGCAGGCCGACGGCGTCGCGCGGGCCGTCGTCACCATCGTCGGCTCGCGCGGCAATTCCTGCACCGGCACTCTGATCGCGCCCAGGATCGTATTGACCGGCGCTCACTGCGTGCCGCCGGGCGCGGACTACAAGATCGTCGATCGCAGCGGTGGCGCGCCGCAATTGCTGAACGTGCGCACCATCGCGATCCATCCCAGCTACAAGGCGCAGGTGCATCGCGCCGGCGCAGACGTGGCGCTGCTGCAACTGGAAATTCCACCCAAGGGAAAATCGACGGTGCTGGTCGGCACGCCGAATATTCCAATCCAGGCCGGTAGCCGTTTCGTCATTGCCGGTACCGGTGTCACCATGCGCGGTGATGGCAGGAGCGGCGGGGCCACGCGCGTCGCGGGCCTTGTCGTCACGGGCCAGCCCGGCACGCTTCAGATCCGCCTGGTCGATCCCGTAACCAACGGTGTTCGCGACGGAATTGGCGCTTGTACCGGCGATTCCGGCGGTCCCGTGTTCGAGGACAAGCCGAGCGGTGCCGTGCTTGTCGGTGTCATCAGCTGGGCGACGGGACCGAACGCCGGCGATGGCTGCGGCGGATTGACCGGCGTCACGCCGCTCACGCTCTACCGCGACTGGATCTTGCAGACCGCGCGGAGCTGGGGTGCGGCACTGTGATTTGACCGCAACTTGATCTATGTCATTTTGAAGCGGAAGCGCGGCGGGCGATCATGCCGGCCGCGGAGGAAACGCGTCGTTCGTCAAGGACGGCCACAAAAACAAGCAAGGCATAGAAGCAACAATGAATGTCGCTGTTCGCAGTCACGCCACGGCCAAACAGGCTTCTGAACATTTCGACGTGCTGATCGTCGGCGCCGGCATCTCCGGCATCGGCAGCGCCTATCACATCGAGAAGCAACTTCCGGGCACGAGCTATGTCATCCTGGAGACGCAGGCGACGTTCGGCGGCACCTGGAGCACGCATCGTTATCCCGGCATCCGCTCGGACAGCGATCTCCATACGTTCGGCTATAGCTTCAAGCCCTGGGTCGGGCCGCCGATCGCGACCGCCGAAGAAATCCTCGCCTATATGAACGAGGTGATCGACGACAACGATGTCGCCAAGCACATCCGCTACAAGCACAAGATCAATTCCGCCAGCTGGTCGAGCGAGCAGAATCTCTGGACCATTGAGGCGATTACGACCGATACCGGTGAAGCAAAGACCTTCACGGCGAGCTTCCTGTGGATGTGCCAGGGCTATTACCGCCATTCGGAAGGCTACACGCCGGAATGGAAGGGCACCGATCGCTTCAAAGGCCGCGTCGTCCATCCGCAGACCTGGCCTGACGATCTCGACCTCACGAACAAGAAGGTCGTCGTGATCGGCTCGGGCGCGACCGCGGCGACGCTGGTGCCGAACATCGCGGACAGTTGCGCGCATGTCACCATGCTGCAGCGTTCGCCGACCTATTTTCGCCTCGGCCGCAATGCCATCGAGATCGCCGAGGAGCTGCGCCGGCTTCAGGTCGATGAGGCCTGGATCCACGAGATCGTTCGGCGCAAGATCCTGTTCGAGCAGGACGCCTTCACAAAACTCTGCCTATCCAAGCCGGAGCAGGTCAAGAAGGACCTGATCGGCCAGATCAGCGCGGTGCTCGGTCCCGACTACGACGTCGAGACGCATTTCACGCCGACATACCGGCCGTGGCGGCAGCGCATCGCCTTCGTGCCCGATGCCGATCTGTTCAAGGGCATCGCCAGCGGCAAGGCCTCCGTCGTCACCGACGAGATCGAATGCTTCGTCGAGAACGGCATTCAGCTCAAATCCGGCAAGCTGCTGGAGGCCGATGTCATCGTCACCGCGACCGGCTTCAATCTCGCGGCGCTCGGCGACATCGCCTTCGAGATCGACGGCAAGCCGCTCGCCTTTGGCGACACCGTCACCTATCGCGGCATGATGTTCACGGGCGTTCCGAACATGGTCTGGGTGTTCGGCTATTTCCGCGCCAGCTGGACGCTGCGAGTCGATCTCGTCGCCGACTTCGTCTGCCGGCTTCTCGGCCACATGAAGGCCAAAGGCAAGAAAAAGGTCGAGGTCAAGCTGCGACCCGAAGACCACAACATGCCGATCCTGCCCTGGATCGATCCGGAAAACTTCAATCCCGGCTACATGATGCGCAACATGAACCTGCTGCCCAAGCGCGGCGACAAGCCGGAATGGCAGCACAGCCAGGATTACTGGACCGAAAAGGACGAGATCCCGAAGACGGACCTGGATGACAAGGCGTTTGTGTACGGGTGAGGAAGTTCGTGGGTGCGGGTTCGTGTGAGGGGGCGGCGACGCTCACACCACACTCCGCCGTCGTCCCGGGGCGCGAAGCGAACCCGGGATCCATAACCGCAGGGAGTGGTTATGGAGCGAGCAGGTAACTCCGAGTCTGCGCCAAACATCTTCCTGTGGTTATGGGTCCCGGATCGGCGCTTCGCTTGTCCGGGACGACATCGGTTGTTGGATCAACGGCGCGCCAACTCATCCACACCGCAGCTCACGAATTCCTTCGCGTCGCGTTCGCCGCAATCGCCGCCGCCGCCGTCCGATTCTCCACGCCGAGCTTGGCGTAGATCTGCTCGAGATGCTTGTCGACCGTGCGCGGGCTGAGGCCTAGGATTTGCGCGATGTCGCGGTTAGTCTTGCCCTTGCTGAGCCAGGCCAGCACCTCGCCCTCGCGGGTGGTGAGGCCGAGCTCGCTGGTGAATTCCGGAGGCAGTGCGGTGCCGGACTCCCTGGAGAGCCGCAGCAAAAACTCGTTCGGCGCGGTCTCGCCCATGTAATAGAGCCGCAGCTGCGGGTTGTCGGGCAAGGAAGCCGCCTGGGATTTCGCGCTGCCCTTGGCCCTGGCCTGCTCCAGCCATTGCAGCAGCGATGCCGGGAGGACGAAGTCGTCGGCCTGTGCGCCGTGATGATCGGACAGCAGCTTCTGCGCCTGCGGCGTCGCCCACAGCACATTGCCCTGGCGATCGACCGCGAACAGGAAGCGGCCGGAGACGTCGAGCGCTGCGCGCGCGCTCTGGGTCAGGCGGGCATTGCCGAGATGGACGCGGATGCGCGCCAGCATCTCTTCGATCACGATCGGCTTGGTCACGTAATCGACGCCGCCGGCCTCGAGCCCGCGAACGATATGCTCGGTTTCAGCGAGCCCCGTCATGAAGATCACGGGGACATTGGCAAGACCGGCATCGCGCTTGAGCCGGCGGCAGGTCTCGAAGCCGTCGATGCCGGGCATCACGGCATCGAGCAGCACGATGTCGGGCGTGATCTGGTCGATGATACGTATCGCTGCCGCGCCGTCGAGCGCCACCATCACCGTCATGCCGGCGCCGTCGAGCGCGTCGGTAAGCAGCCGCAGCGTCTCGGGAGAGTCATCGACGACGAGCGCGACGTCGCGCTTTTTCGACTCAATGTTCATGCGCATGCAACGTCTTCAATGTGGACATGTACTGCTCGAGATCGAAGCGGTCGACCAGCGACCGCATCTGTGCGACGAAGTCGGCATGTTCCGGATGCTCGCTGCCGATCTCGTCCAGCTTCAACTGGATGCCCTTGACGTAGCCGATCCGGCCGAGCCCGATCAGGGCCTCGATGTGCCGCGCCGGCGGCCTCGATCCGCTTTCGGGGCGCCAGAATGACACGGGAATCTCGTCCGAGCCATATTGCCATTCGATCCTGAGGAGCTGGCGGATCGTCTCCAGAATCCGCGGGATGTCGATCGGCTTCATCAGATAGCCGTCGTGGAAGGGCTGCGCCAGCGGCGCGCCGTGGGCCTCGATCGCGCTGGCAGATACCATCAGGATGCGCGCCTGGTGATGGCCGCTCGCGCGCAAGGCCTCCGCGACGGCCCAGCCGTCCATGGCGGGCATCGAGATATCGAGCAGGAACAAATCGGGCCGGCAATGCTGAGCCAGCGCGAGGCAGCCGGGGCCGTCGGGGGCGCTCAGCAGGATGAAGCCGAGCGGCGTCAGCACCTCGCGCAAGAGATCGCGATGGACGGGATCATCGTCGGTGATGAGAATGGTCTTGCGCGCGCCGTGATAGCCGGAGATGGGAGCCTCCACCGGCGCGATGCGCTGCGGATTGGTGACCTCCGAGAGCAGGATCTTGACCTTGAACGTCGAGCCGGCGCCGACCGTGCTCATGACCTTGATATCGCCGCCCATCACGCCGGCGAGCAGTCGGCTGATGGTCAGGCCAAGTCCCGTTCCGGTTTGCGGTTGCGAAACGCCGAGCGCACCGCGCTCGAACGGCGCGAAGATACGTTCGAGATCGTCGCCCTGGATGCCGGGGCCGGTGTCGATCACCTCGAACTCGGCAACGGGGCTGCGATAATGCACGACGAACTGCACGCTGCCGGTCTGGGTGAACTTGATGGCGTTCGAGAGCAAATTGATCAACACCTGGCGCAGGCGCTTCTCATCGGCATAGACCACCAGCGGTAAATACGCCGGCCGGCGGAACACGAAGTCGATGCCCTTGGCAGCAGCCTGCAGGCGGAACATGCCGACCAACTGGTCGAGGAATTCGCTGAGGCGCACCTCGTCGCGCGACAGATACAGCCGTCCCGCCTCGATCTTTGAGATGTCCAGAATGCCGTCGATCAGGCCGGAGAGGTGGTCGGCGCTGCGGCGGACGACGCGGACCTGATCGCGCGGCTTCGTGCTCAGCGTCGTATCTTGCTCTAGCAGCTGGGCATAGCCGCTGATCGCGTTCAGCGGTGAGCGCAGCTCGTGGCTCAGGCCGACGACATAACGGCTCTTGGCGAGGTTGGCGGATTCGGCGACCTCCTTGGCGCGCTGCAACTCGGCGTCGGTGCGCTTGTGCGCGTCGATCTCCTGGATCAGAAGCGCTGTCTGCCGCCGCGTCTCCTCCTCGGCGGCGCGGCGGCTCTGCTGCGCCAGCACGAACAGCCACGCCACCACGCCGATGATGATGCTGAGCGAGAAGAACACCTTCCAGAGCACGTCGGAGACGAGCGCGTTCTCGCCATGCACGCTCGCCGAGGTCTGCAGATAGATCAGGCCCAGCACCAGCGCGACGAGGCCGGCGGAGACTGCGAAAACGCCGATATAGTGGCCGAGCTGCGAGTTGATGCGCGCGTAGATCGGCTGCGGCATCAGCTTGCCCAGCGTCTCCGACACCTGCGCCTGAATCCGCGCGTGCGGCTTGCAGAGATCGTGGCAGCGGGCATCCAGCGAACAGCACAAGGAGCAGATCGGCCCGGCGTAAGCGGGGCAGGAGGCCATGTCCTCCGGCTCGAACGCGTGCTCGCAGATGCAACACTGGATCGACTCGATGTCCTGCCAGCTCCGCTTCGGCTTTCGCGCGATGTAGTACTTGCCGTCCGTGGCCCAGGCAATCAACGGTGCGGCAATGAAGGCGACGGCCAGCGCTATGAAGGCCGACAGCGCCTTCGCGGTCGGCCCGAACAGGCCGTAAAAGGCGCTGATGGAGACAATGGTCGCGATCGTCATCGCCCCCACGCCGACCGGATTGACGTCGTAGAGATGCGCGCGCTTGAATTCGATCTGCTGCGGCCGCAATCCAAGCGGCTTGTTGACGACGAGATCCGCGACCAGCGCGCCGACCCAGGCGATCGCGACGTTCGAATAGAGCGCCAGGGTCTGCTCCAGGGCCTTGTAGACGCCGATCTCCATCAACAGGAGCGCCACGATGACGTTGAAAACCAGCCAGACGACGCGGCCGGGATGGCTGTGGGTCAGGCGCGAGAAGAAGTTCGACCAGGCGATCGAGCCGGCATAGGCGTTGGTGACGTTGATCTTCACCTGGGACAGGATCACGAACGTGCCGGTCAACGCCAGCGCGAGGTCGGGCTGCGACAGCACATAGCGGAACGCTTCGAGATACATATGCGCGGGCTCGGCGGCCTCCTCGGGCGGCACCCCGTGGCTGAGCGCGAAGAAGGCGAGGAAGGAACCCGCGAGGAGCTTCAAGGCGCCAAGCACGATCCAGCCCGGTCCCGCGCTCATCATCGCCACCCACCACGACGCCCTGGAGGCGCGGCGATCGCGCGGCAAAAATCGCAGGAAGTCGACCTGCTCGCCGATCTGCGCCACCAGCGAAAACACCACCGAGGCCGCAACCCCGAACAGCAGCAGGTCGAAATGCCCGGTGAGGTCGCCGTGCTCGCCCGAGAACTTGCGCCACTCCGTGAAGGAGTGCGGGTTGTGCCAGGCGATCGCCGCGAACGGAATGATGTGGAGCACGATCCACAGCGGCTGCGTCCACAATTGGAAGCGGCTGATCAGCGTGATGCCGTAGGCCACCAGCGGGATGATGACGACCGCGCTGATGAGGTAGCCGATCGGCCGCGGAATCCCGAAGCACATCTCGAGCGCGGACGCGAGGATTACGGCTTCGATCGCAAAGAAGATGAAGGTGAAGGACGCATAGATCAGCGAGGTGACGGTGGAGCCGATGTAGCCGAAGCCGGCGCCGCGCGTGAGCAGGTCGATGTCGATGCCGCATTTGGCGGCATAGTAGGCGATTGGCACGCCACAGCAGAAGATGATGGTCGAGACCACGAGGATGGCGGCGGCCGCGTTGGTGACGCCATAGTTCAGCGTGATGGTGCCGCCGATCGCCTCCATCGCCAGGAACGAGATCGCGCCCAGCGCCGTGTTGGCGACCCGGGCGGCGGACCAGCGGCGCGCGCTCTTGGCCGTGAAGCGCAGCGCATAGTCCTCCAGCGTCTGGTTGGCGACCCATTGGTTGTACTGTCGCCTGACGCGGTCTATTCGCTGCCGCCCTGCCACGCTTTACCCCACTCCTGATACGGACCCGGAGCCCTCGCAAATTCCGTACCAAAAGCCTACGTCGGCATTTTGCGGTGCAGTATACGCGATCTTGCGTATGCTTCCGCCGCCCAGATCCGAGCCATCCTCACCGGCACCAATCGCGTGTCCTCGAAAAAAAGTGGGGTGCTCATGTCAGACGAACCAAACAAGGGCCTTTTGTCGCCGCTCCGGCGCAAACTATTGATGGGAATGGCCGCCGTGCCGGCCATCACGATGCTGCCGCGGGCGTCCTTTGCACAGGCTCCCGCGACCTCGGCGGTCAACACCACCGGCCTTGCGGTCACCGACACCGAGGTGACGGTCGGCATCCTGCACTCGGCGACCGGCACCATGGCCATCTCCGAGACCGGGTCGATCGAGGCCGAAAAGCTCGCCATCGAGCAGATCAATGCCGCCGGCGGCGTGCTCGGGCGCAAGATCAAGTTCATCCAGGAAGACGGCGCCAGTGATTGGCCGACCTTTGCGGAAAAGGCAAAGAAGCTGCTGGTCAACGACAAGGTCGCGGCGATCATGGGCTGCTGGACCTCGGCCTCACGCAAGGCGGTGCTGCCGGTCATGGAGCAGTATAACGGCATGCTCTACTACCCGACCTTCTACGAAGGCCTCGAGCAGTCCAAGAATGTCATCTATACCGGTCAGGAAGCGACCCAGCAGATTCTCGCGGGTCTGAATTGGATCGCCAAGGAGAAGGGTGCGAAGTCGTTCTTCTTCATCGGTTCCGACTACATCTGGCCGCGCACCTCGAACAAGATCGCGCGCAAGCACGTCGAGAACGTGCTGAAGGGCAAGGTGGTCGGCGAGGAGTATTATCCGCTCGGCAACACCCAGTTCAATTCGGTCATCAACAAGATCAAGCTGACCAAGCCCGACGTCATCTTCACCGACGTCGTGGGCGGCTCGAACGTCGCCTTCTACAAGCAGCTCAAGGCCGCCGGCATCGACCTCTCCAAGCAGGCGCTGCTGACGATCTCGGTGACCGAAGACGAGATCGACGGCATCGGCGGCGAGAACATCGCGGGCGCCTATGCCTGCATGAAGTACTTCCAGTCGCTCGACAATCCGAACAACAAGGCCTTCGTGCCGGCGTTCAAGAAGGCGTGGGGCGAGAAGACCGTGATTGGAGACGTCACCCAGGCTGCCTATCTCGGCCCGTGGCTGTGGAAGTTGACGGTGGAGAAGGCGGGTTCGTTCGACGTCGACAAGATCGCGGCGGCTTCGCCCGGCGTCGAGTTCAAGGGCGCTCCGGAAGGCTATGTGCGCATCCACGAAAATCATCACCTCTGGTCGAAGACCCGGGTGGGACGCGCCAAGCTCGATGGCCAGTTCGAGCTGATCTACGAGACCGCCGATCTCGTCGAGCCGGATCCGTTCCCCAAGGGCTACCAGTAAGAAGCGCTCTCAGGCGCTTTCTTCCAAACACCAAGCCTCTCCCTGGCGTGGACAGCAAATCCACGCCCAAGACCCCCGCGTCGCGAACCTGCTCGCGACGCGGGACCCTTATCCCCGACGGAGGACATCGATGTTCGGCGACTACTCGCTTGGTGATCTCGGCTCCATCTTCGTCATGCAGGGCTTTGCCGGACTGATCCTGTTCTCGGTCTACGTCCTGATGGCGCTTGGGCTTGCCATCATCTTCGGCCAGATGGGCGTCATCAACATGGCCCATGGCGAGTTCATGATCCTGGGGGCCTACGTCACCTGGATGACCTCCAATGTCTTCCAGTCCTATTTGCCCGGCTTGTTCAGCGGTTACTTCTTCCTTGCGATGATCCTGGCCTTTGTCGCGTCCGGCGCATTGGGGATGCTGGTGGAATGGGTGCTGATACGGCATCTCTACAAGCGCCCGCTCGATACGCTGCTTGCCACCTGGGGCCTCAGCCTGATGCTGCAGCAGGCCTATCGCTCCGTGTTCGGCGCGCGTGAGGTCGGCGTCGAGCTGCCGCAATGGATGCTGGGCTCGTTGCACGTCACCGACAGCATCGAAGTGCCGATCAACGGTGTCTTCGTGATGTGTCTCACCGTGCTGATCACCCTCTCGGTCGCCTACGTCATGTACATGTCGCGCTGGGGCCGCCAGGTCCGTGCGGTGGTGCAGAACCGCATCATGGCCGGAGCGGTCGGCATCAACACCGAGAAGGTCGACCGCTACACGTTCGGGCTCGGTTGCGGCATCGCCGGAATCGCTGGAAGCGCCTTCACCATGATCGGCTCGACCGGGCCGACCTCCGGACAGCTCTACATCGTGGACACGTTCCTGGTCGTCGTATTTGGCGGCGCCGCGAGCCTGCTCGGCACCATCGCCTCCGCGTTCTCGATCTCGCAGACGCAATCGACGCTCGAATTCTTCATGTCGGGCTCGATGGCCAAGGTCCTGACGCTGCTCGCTGTCGTGGGCATCCTGATGCTGCGGCCGCAGGGTCTCTTCGCCCTCAAAGTCCGCAAGTAACGAGAAGCAGGCAGATCATGATCATCAACTCACGCTTCTTCAACCGGTCCGAGCTCATCGGCTTTATTGTCCTGGCCGCCGTGCTGTTCGTGATCCTGCCGTTGTCGCTGGATGTGTTCCGCCTCAACCTCGTCGCGAAATACCTCACCTACGCCTTTGTCGCGCTCGGCCTCGTGCTGTGCTGGGGCTATGGCGGCATCTTGAGCCTGGGGCAGGGCGTGTTCTTCGGTCTCGGCGGCTACTGCATGGCGATGTTTCTCAAGCTCGAGGCGTCCAGCGTCGAGAACACGAAGATCCAGTCGACGCCCGGCATCCCCGATTTCATGGACTGGAATCAGATCACGTCGCTGCCGTTGTTCTGGCAACCATTCCACAGCCTCACCTTCACCATCCTCGCCATCATCCTGGTTCCCGGCCTGTTCGCCCTGATCATCGGCACCGCGATGTTCAAGCGCCGCGTCGGCGGTACCTATTTCGCGATCATCACCCAGGCCGTCGCCGCCATCCTGACCATCCTGATCGTCGGGCAGCAGGGCTATACCGGCGGCATCAACGGCATGACGGATCTGCGCACGCTCAAGGGCTGGGACATCCGGCCCGACCACGCCAAGGTCATCCTGTACTTCGTCGAGGTGGTGCTGCTGTTCGCCTGCATCGGCATCGCGCAGTTCATCCGCCTGACCAAGCTCGGCCGCATCCTGGTGGCGATGCGCGAACAGGAGGACCGCGTCCGCTTCTCCGGCTACAGCGTCGCCAACTTCAAGATCTTCGCCTTCTGCATGGCGGCGGTGTTCGCCGCGATCGGCGGCGCCATGTTCGCGCTCAATGTCGGTTTCATGTCGCCATCCTTCGTCGGCATCGTGCCGTCGATCGAGATGGTGATCTACACCGCGGTCGGCGGCCGCATGTCGATCTTCGGCGCGATCTGGGGCGCCATCCTGGTGAATTTCGCCAAGACCAGCCTGTCGGAATCCTTCCCGCAACTCTGGCTGTTCGGCCTCGGCGCGCTGTTCATCGCGGTCGTGCTCGCCTTCCCGAACGGTCTGTCCGGGCTCTGGGCCGATTACGTGCAGCCGCGCATCGATCGGTTGTTCGCCTCGCGCAAGCGGAAGCCGGGCTGGAACGACAATTCGGTCGCCGACGGCGCACCGGCAGAGTGAGGAAATAGATCATGCTCGTCGGTCATCACGATGCCGATGCCACGCTGGCAGTGAGGAGGTAGATCATGCTCGTCGGTCATCAGCCCAAGGACTTCCTGCTCGCTGTCTCCGGATTGACCGTCTCGTTCGACGGGTTCAAGGCGGTCAACGATCTCTCTTTCTACGTCGAGGAGAACGAGATTCGCGTCATCATCGGTCCCAACGGTGCCGGCAAGACCACGGTGCTCGACCTGATCTGCGGCAAGACCAAGGCGACCTCGGGCTCGATCCAGTTTCGCGGCAAGGAACTCACGAAACTGAAGGAGAACGAGATCGTGCAGACCGGCGTCGGGCGCAAATTCCAGACGCCGTCGGTGTTCGAGGACCTCACCGTGTTCGAGAACCTCGAGATCTCGTTCCCGCGCGGCCGCACCGTGTTCGGCTCATTGACCTTTCAGCGCGACCAACTCGTGAAGGATCGGGTCGAGGAGGTCGCGGAGATGATCTTCCTCAAGGACAAGCTCAACACCTATGCCGACGAGCTCAGCCATGGCCAGAAGCAATGGCTCGAGATCGGCATGCTGCTGATCCAGGATCCCGATCTGTTGATGCTGGACGAGCCCGTCGCCGGCATGAGCGTGTCCGAGCGCGCCAAGACCGCCGAACTGCTCAACCGCATCATCAAGAACCGCTCGGTGCTGGTGATCGAGCACGACATGAAGTTCGTCGAGGACATCGCCCACAAGGTGACCGTGCTGCATCAGGGCCAGATCCTCTCCGAAGGGACCATGGAGAAGGTCAAGAACGATCCCAAGGTCATCGAAGTCTATCTGGGGCATTAGCGCATGATCCCGGAAAGTGGCGTCCGGTTTCCGGACAAGATCATGCGCAAGAAATAGGGAGCGCGACGATGCTGGCAATTTCCGATCTTCACGTCGCCTACGGCCAGAGCGAGGTGCTGCACGGGCTCAACGTCAAGGTCGCACCCAACGAGATCGTGGCGATCATGGGCCGCAACGGCATGGGCAAGACCACCTTGATGAAGTCGCTGATGGGCATCCTGCCGGCCAAAAGCGGCTCGGTGACGATGGACGGCGCCGAGCTCGGTAACCTCAAGAGCTACGAGCGCGTCGCCAAAGGTCTCGCCTATGTGCCGCAGGGCCGCATGATCTTCTCCACCATGACGGTGAAGGAAAACATCGAGACCGGCCTCGTTGTCGCGGGCGAATCCGAGGTGCCCGGTGACATCTATGAATTGTTCCCGGTCCTGCTCGAGATGAAGGGCCGCCGCGGCGGCAATCTGTCGGGAGGCCAGCAGCAACAGCTCGCGATTGCGCGTGCGCTCGCGACCAAGCCGAAGGTCCTGCTGCTGGATGAGCCGACGGAAGGCATCCAGCCCTCCATCATCAAGGAGATGGCGCGAACCCTGAAGCGCATCCGTGACGAGAAGGGGCTCTCGATCGTCGTGTCCGAGCAGGTCCTGAGCTTCGCGCTCGACATCGCCGACCGCGTGCTGGTGATCGAGAACGGTGAGATCGTGCGCGACGACCCGCGCGACGCCGTCGATGCCGCGCAGGTCTCGAAATATCTGTCCGTCTAACCAACCGTAGTAAAAGGGGAGCATCTCGATGCCAGAGACACTGATCAAGGTCGATCTCACCAAGTCGGCCTACGAAAATGACATGGTGCACAACCGCTGGCACCCCGACATCCCGATCGTGGCCTGGGTCAATCCCGGCGACGATTTCATCATCGAGACCTATGACTGGACCGGCGGTTTCATCAAGAACAACGATTCCGCCGACGACGTGCGCGACATCGACCTGTCGATCGTGCACTTCCTGTCTGGTCCGATCGGCGTCAAGGGCGCCGAGCCCGGCGATCTCCTCGTGGTCGACCTGCTCGACGTCGGCCCGATGAAGGAAAGCCTGTGGGGCTTCAACGGCTTCTTCTCCAAGCAGAATGGCGGCGGCTTCCTCACCGACCACTTCCCGCTGGCGCAGAAATCGATCTGGGACATCAAGGGTCTCTACACTTCGTCGCGCCATGTGCCTGGCGTCAACTTCGCCGGCCTGATCCATCCCGGCCTGATCGGCTGTCTTCCGGATCCGAAGATGCTGGAGACCTGGAACAAGCGCGAGGCCGAGCTGATCTCGACCAACCCGACCCGCGTCCCGGGCCTTGCCAATCCGCCGTTCGCGGCGACCGCCCATGGCGGCCGCGCCAAGGGCGACGTCAAGGCCAAGATCGGCGCGGAGGGTGCGCGCACGGTGCCGCCGCGCGAGCATGGCGGCAATTGCGATATCAAGGATCTCTCGCGCGGCTCGAAGATCTACTTCCCGGTCTATGTGCCGGGCGCAGGTCTTTCGATGGGCGATCTGCACTTCAGCCAGGGTGACGGCGAGATCACCTTCTGCGGCGCCATCGAGATGGCCGGCTGGCTGCATCTGAAGGTCGAAGTGATCAAGGACGGCATGTCGAAATACGGCATCAAGAACCCGATCTTCAAGCCCTCGCCGATCACGCCGAACTACAAGGACTACCTGATCTTCGAGGGCATCTCGGTCGACGAGCAAGGCAAGCAGCACTATCTCGACGTCCACATCGCCTATCGCCAGGCCTGTTTGAATGCGATCGAGTACATGAAGAAGTTCGGCTATTCCGGCGCCCAGGCCTATTCGATCCTCGGCACCGCGCCGTGCCAGGGCCACATCTCCGGCGTGGTCGATGTGCCCAACGCCTGCGCCACGTTGTGGCTGCCGACCGAGATCTTCGACTTCGACGTGATGCCGTCGGCGGCAGGGCCCATCAAGCACATCACCGGCGATATCCAGATGCCGATTTCGCCCGACAAGTAGCCGGTGCGCTCCCTCTCCCCGTTCTTACGGGGAGAGGGTTGGGGTGAGGGGCTGTCTCCACACGAATGGTGGCAGCGAGTTGTATGAACAGGCAAGAACTTAGGTGATGCGATGCCGGTCTACGAGTATCTCTGTGACGATTGCGGACCTTTTACGGATCTGCGCCCGATGGCCGAGTGCGACGATCCGCAAAGCTGCCCGCACTGCGAGACGTCGGCGCCGCGCGTGATCCTGACCGCGCCGAACTTCTTCTGCATGCCGGCCGAGAAGCGCAAGGCTCATGCCGTCAACGAGCGCAGCACCCACGCGCCGCAGACGCTCGCGCAATACAAGGCCTCGCACGGGCCCGGCTGCGGTTGCTGCTCCACAGGCAAAACCGTGAAAGACAAGAACGCGTCAGACAAGAAAAAACCGGCGCGGCTGATGACCAAGACCGGGAGCGGTGCCAAGGGTTTCCCAACAGCGCGGCCCTGGATGATCAGCCACTAACGCCCGCGATGACCTCGAACGAATAAAAGACAGGAGCGCTCAAATGCTTCACGGCGACATTTCCAGCAGCAACGACACCGTCGGCGTCGCCGTGGTGAACTACAAGATGCCCCGCCTGCACACCAAGGCCGAGGTGCTCGACAATGCCCGCAAGATCGCCGACATGGTGGTGGGCATGAAGTCCGGCCTGCCCGGCATGGACCTCGTGATCTTCCCGGAATATTCCACGCAAGGGATCATGTACGACTCCAAGGAGATGTACGAGACGGCATGCGCCGTGCCGGGCGAAGAGACCGCGATCTTCGCCGAGGCCTGTCGCAAGGCCAAGGTGTGGGGCGTGTTCTCGCTGACCGGTGAACGCCATGAGGAGCACCCGAACAAGGCGCCCTACAACACCCTGATCCTGATGAACGACAAGGGCGAGATCGTGCAGAAGTACCGCAAGATCATGCCATGGGTGCCGATCGAGGGCTGGTATCCCGGCAATTGCACCTATGTCTCCGACGGCCCGAAGGGGATGAAGGTCAGCCTGATCATCTGCGACGATGGCAATTTCCCGGAGATCTGGCGCGACTGCGCCATGAAGGGGGCCGAGCTGATTGTGCGCTGCCAGGGTTACATGTATCCGGCCAAGGAGCAGCAGGTTCTGATCTCGAAGGCCATGGCGTGGGCCAACAACGTCTATGTCGCCGTCGCCAATGCCGCCGGTTTCGACGGCGTCTATTCCTATTTCGGCCACTCCGCGATCATCGGCTTCGACGGTCGTACGCTCGGCGAGTGCGGCGAGGAGGATTACGGCATCCAGTACGCCCAGCTGTCGAAACATCTGATCCGCGATGCGCGCCGCAACGGCCAGTCGCAGAACCATCTCTACAAGCTGGTCCACCGCGGCTACACCGGCATGATCAACTCCGGCGAAAGCCCGCGCGGCGTCGCAGCTTGCCCGTATGATTTCTACAAGAATTGGATCAAAGACCCCGAGGGCACGCGCGACATGGTCGAGGCCATGACCCGCGCGACCCCGGGGACCGATGAGTGTCCGATCGACGGCATCCCGAACGGGTCCTCTCCGAGCAACTATTGAGCCCCGGCCGGTGCCACGCGTTGGACGACAAGCCAGGGATGTGAATGGCCGTCCATAATGGCGGACGTTCTGGCGCGTCCGCCTATGGGCGGGACGGGGCGCGCTCGGTAAAATCGTGGCGCGGCTGCAACATGGGCTGTTGAATCTGCCCGAGTTGCGGTCGCGTTGGCGGATTCTCATGCCTCCGTAGTTCTACCGCCCGCCTTCATCGCCTAAGTTCCCGCGGCGCCATTGGGGAGCGCCGCAGGTTGGGGGACGAGCTTTGGGGGCTTGGTTGCGAGCAAGCGGGCGGGGTTGCCTGCTTCGGAGTGCCGCGGTCATGCGCGCGGCATCCGGGGCGGGCCTCGTCTTGAGCGCGATCGCTCTGATCGATCCCGTCCAGGCACAACAGGTCTTCAACGGATCACAGACCACGCCGAACGGCATCGTCAACGGCGGGGGCGGCGTCTGGGACAACACTACGACCAACTGGACCGACGTCTTTGGCGGGACCAGCACGGCCTACGATCCTGCGTCAGCCGGCACGCTGTTCGGAAGCAGCGCTCCCTCGACGCCGGCGACGGGCGGCACGGTGACGGTGACGCCGGGCGGCGTGCAACTCACCAGCCTCGTGGGCTTCGACCTCACCGCCGACGGCTCGATCTATACCATTCAGGGCGGCGACCTCAGGCTGGCTGCGGGCGGCACCACGTTCGTCACCAACGATGTGACCGGCACTGCGGATCCCTCGGCCGTGATCGCTTCCCGCATCGTCGGCAGCGACGGGATCAATGTTCAGGGACCAGGTATCCTGGCGCTGCTCGGCGCGAACTCCTATACCGGCGGCACCTTCATCTGCAATTGCGGATCCCTGCAGCTCGGCGACGCGACCCACACCGCGAGCATGGTCGGCGCCGTCACCAACGAGGGCCTCTTCAGCATCGTCAATGCCGACACGTCGGGGATCACGTCGATCCTGAACGACTTCTCCGGCACGACGATGTTCCTCAACGCAAGCTCCGCCAGCTCGATCTTGATCACCAACAACGGCCAGGTGTATTTCGGCGATCCGCTCGGGGGTGGAGCCGACACCGCGACGGCCGGTCGGGCCACCATCATCAATGACAGCGGCCTGATCGGCTTCTTCGGACGGACTAATGCAGGCACGGCCAACATCACCAACCAGAATGGCGGCGGCACGATATTCATCGAGCAATCTTCGGCGGGCTCGGCGACGATCGTGAACAAGGATTTTGGCGGGACCGTGTTCGGGACGTTCGCCGGCTCCGACACGGCGACCGCCGGCAATGCAACCATCATCAATGAAGCGGATGGTCTCACCGATTTCGGCGCGTTCACCACGGCCGGCAATGCCACGATCATCACCAAGGACGGCGGCAGGACCGAATTCTTCGACAACTCCACCGGCGGCAACGCACGCTTCATCACCACCGGGACCGGCGTCGTCGATTTCGGTGGAGGCACCGGTCCGGCCGGCGATGGTCGCATCACCGCAGGATCGATCGAAGGCAGCGGCTTCTACTACATCGGCGGCGGCAATACCCTCGTCGTCGGCGGTAACAACCTCTCGACCGAGGTCAGCGGCGTCATCGGTGATACCTGCGGTTGCGGTCCCGCCGGCCCCGGCTCGCTGGAAAAGGTCGGCAGCGGCACGCTGATCCTCTCGGGGACGAACTCCTACACCGGCACGACCACGGTGAACGGCGGCATCCTGCGGGTCGATGGTGACATCTCGCAGTCGAGCCTGACCACCGTGAATGCAGGTGGTGCGTTGTTCGGCGCCGGAATCGTCGGCAATACCCTCATCGCCAACGGCGGCATCTATGCGCCCGGCGACGGCGGCCCGGGCTCGAGCATGCAGGTTCAGGGCGATCTCACGCTTCAGTCCGGCTCGGTCTATGTGGTGCAGGTCGGTAGCGGATCCAGCACGAGCCACGCGCTCGTTACCGGCAATGTCGCGCTGGACGGCACCGTCGGCGTCGCGCTGTATCCGGGCGCCGCGGTGATGAAGCACTATTCGATCATGAACTTCTTCGGCACCTCCGTCGGGAATTTTTCGGGTGTTGCCGCACCGGGTGGCCTCATCGGCACGACGACCGTCGGGTCGAACGAGGTCATCCTCGATTTCACGCTGAACTACGGCGCGAAATACGCGCTCAACGTCAACCAGCAGAACGTCGCCACGACGCTTCAGAACTTCTTCAACACCAACGGCTTCCTGCAGGCCGAACTCGCGGGACTTGGTCCCGGGGGCCTGACGCAGGCCTCGGGTGAATCCGCAACGGGATCGCAGCAGACGACGTTCAATGCGATGAACCTGTTCATGAGCCTGTTGACCGACGTCTTCAGCTCAGGACGCAGCGGCACGCCTGGCGCGTCGCCATTTGCCGCGGACGCGAATGCGCGCGACAAGAGCGCGCGCGACGCCTTCGCCTCGATCTATCGCAAGGCACCGGCGGCAACGTTCGAGCAGCGCTGGGATGTGTGGACGGCCGGCTATGGCGGCTCGCAGACCACGGACGGCAATGCCGGCCTCGGCTCGAACACCACGAGCAGCAGTGTCTACGGCACTGCCGTGGGCCTCGATTACCGCTTCTCGCCGTCGACGATTGCGGGCTTTGCACTCGCAGGTGGCGGGACCGCCTTCAACGTCAACGGGCTCGGCTGGGGCCGCTCCGACCTGTTCCAGGCCGGCGCCTTCGTGCGTCATACGGCGGGACCTGCCTACATCACGGCGGCGCTCGCCTATGGTTGGCAGGACGTCACGACCAACCGCGTCGTGACGGCTGCCGGTTATGACCAGCTGCGTGCGCAGTTCGACGCCAATGCCGTGTCGGGCCGCATCGAGGGCGGCTATCGCTATGCCATGCGGTGGGCCGGCCTCACGCCGTATGCGGCGCTCCAGGCCACCTTGTTCAGCCTTCCCAGCTATGCAGAGGCAGCCGTGGTCGGCAGCAACGTCTTCGCGCTCAACTATGCCGCCAAGGACGTGACCAGCACCCGCACCGAACTCGGCCTGCGCGCGGACAGGTCGTTTGCCGCGGCCGGTGGCCTCATGACCCTGCGCGGCCGCCTCGCCTGGGCGCATGACTACAATCCGGACCGCACTGTGGGCGCGGTGTTCCAGACCCTGCCGGGATCGGCTTTCGTCGTGAACGGTGCCGCCCAGGCGCGCGATTCGGCTCTGACCACGGCATCAGCGCAGATGAACTGGATGAACGGCTGGTCTGCATCGGCGACGTTCGAGGGAGAATTCTCGAACCTCAGCCGCTCCTACGCCGGCAAGGGCGTCGTGCGCTACGCGTGGTGAGGCATGGTCGCCTCCCTTGAGAGGGAGGATAGGGGAGGCGTCACTGCTTCTTCTGCGGCGGCTTGCGCGGCGGGCGCGGGGCGGCAGTGGGGGCCGGCGTCCCACTCATCTTGTTGGCGGCCTCGCTGACGTCGAGCAGCGAGCGACGGATGTCCTCGAGGTAGCCGGCCGATTTCTTCCTCATGGTGTCGGCGAGCTCGTGCAGCCCCTGTATCTTCTCGAACAGCTCGTCGGCCTTGCCGTCGACGAAGCCGGGCACCACGCCCTCGATCTTCGTGACTGCCTTATCAAAGCCCGCGAAGGCGCTGTCGACCTTGGCCATGACGGAGTCGATTTCGCCACCCTTGCTCCGGAGGTCGGCGGTGTAGTCCTCGAACGTGCGCAGGCCCTCCTTGATCGCGGGGGCGTTGCTGACGATGGTGCGGTCGACACTGTGCAGGGTGTCGACGATGGATTCGGCGTCGCTGAGATCGGCGGTCAGCACGGGGACGCCGTCCGAGTCCAGCGGCACCGGCGGCGCAGAGGGCGCGCCCCCGATCAGCGAGATCGCGGCAACACCGGTGAGGCCCTGGAACTCGATGCCGGCCACGGTGTCCTTGCGGATCGGCGCGGTGTTGTCGAGCATCACCAGCGCCACGATCCTGCGCGGATTGTCCAGCTTGATCGACAGGATCTGGCCCGCGGGCACGCCGTCGAAATTGACCGGCCCGCCGCGGCGCAGGCCGCTGGCCGAGCCGCCCTCGAACACCACGCGCAACTGGCTGCGGCTCTGGATGGTGCGCCATTTCTGCACGCCGAGCAGGCCGCCGAACGCCACGGCGATCACCGCCAGCGTTGCCGTTCCGATCACCAGATTGCTCGCGCGTGCCATGCGGGGAAGGTTTTACGGCCAAAGCAGGCAAGTTGGAAGGAGCCCGGATGGTACGTAGAGCGGGTTAGCGAAGCGTAACCCGCCGTTTTCGCCTCAGCAGTCGTGCAAATTGGCGGATTACGCTGGCGCTAATCCGCCCTACGGCATCAATGCCCGGCAACCCGCCTAGCCGCGGCGTTGTTGAGGACGATGAGGGCATCGACCGCTACGCCCGTCCTGGTGTTGATCAGGAACGGGTTGATGTCGATCGAGGCGATCCGGTCGCCGGCATCCGCGATCAAATTGGACAGGCCGACCAGCGCTTTCACCGCGGAGGCCTCGTGCAGGGACGGCTTGCCGCGATAGCCGCGCAGCTTGATGCCGGCCTTGGTGCGGCCGATCAGGAGCCGCGCCTCGGCCTCGTCCAGCGGCGCGCCGGCGAGCGCGACGTCTTTCATCAGCTCGATGTCGATGCCGCCGGTGCCGAACAGCACGACCGGTCCCATCTCGGCATCGAGCGAGGCGCCGACGACGAGCTCGAGCTCGGCCTTGACCTGCTGCGCGATCAGGATGCCGTCCAGCTTGGGCTTGCCTTTCAACTTGCTCACCCGGGCGGTGATGGCGGCAAACGCCTTCTTCACGTCAGCTGCGCTGTTGAGGTTCAATACCACGCCGCCGATGTCGGATTTGTGCAGGATCTCGGCGCTGACGAGTTTTGCCACGACCGGAAAGCCGATCTGCTTGGCGATCTTCACCGCCTCGGCTGCCGTCTGCGCGATGGCTTCCTTCGAGATCGGAATGCCATAAGCCTTCAAGAGTTTCTTCGAGGCGACCTCGTCGAGCGCGGCGCCGCTCGCCGATTTCAGCGCCTTCTCCAGCACGGCGCGCGCGGCGGGTTTCGAGCTCGAGACGATGTCGGGCACCTCCTTGCGCAGCTTGGCGTAGTCGAGCAGCGACTTGATCGCGGTCACCGCCCGGTCCATGCCCTGCATGACCGCGAGATGCGGCAGCGATTTGCGCAAGGTCTTGGTGAAGTCGGTGAAGCCGATCGACATCGCGCTGATGTAGATCACGGGCTTGCCGCCCTGGCGCGCCATGTCATCGACGATGCGCAAGTTGCGCTCGCGCAGCTCGTGCGGCGTCTTCGGCAGCTCGGCATCGACGATGACGATGTCGATATCAGGATCGTCGATCATGAGCTTGATCGACTTCATGTAGACGGAGGGATCGACCACCGCGGCAAAGCCGGCGTCGAGCGGGTTGCCGACGATAGACCCCGGCCCGAGCATCTTCGCCAGTTCGGAGCCGACGTGCGGGCTGAGCGGCGCAAAGTTCAGGCCCTCGGCATAGAAGGCGTCCAGCAGCATGCCGCGCTTGCCGCCCGACAGCGTGACCGCCGCGAGCCGGTCGCCCTTGGGCACGGCGGAGTGAACGAAACACTCGGTGGTCTCGATCAGCTCGTCGAGGCCGCCGACCCGGATCACGCCTTCGCGCGTTGCAACGGCGTCGAACGTCTCGATCGAGCCCGCGAGCGCGCCGGTATGCGCCATCGCCGCGGCGCGGCCGCCCTCGGAGGCGCCGAGCTTGAGTGCGATCACGGGCTTGCTGGCAGCGCGCGCCGCCTTGCAGGCATCGCGAAAGGCCTTGGTGTTGCGCACGCCTTCGAGGTAGACGACGATCACCTTGATGCTTGGGTCCTCGGCGAAATAGCGCATCAGGTCCGGCGTCTCGAGCCCGGCCTCATTGCCTGATGTGACCATGTAGCCGACACCGACACCGCGGTCTTCCAGCGCCTGGCGGATGGCCATGACGATCGCGCCGGACTGCCCGGCGATCGCCACCGCGCCCTGTTCCATGGTGACGATGCGATCATCGATGTTGGTGAAGAGCTTTTCGCCGGCGCTTAGGTTGCCGAGGCAATTCGGGCCGGTGACGGCAAGTCCGGTCTCACGTATCGCCGCTTGCAATTCGGCCGCGAGCTTCTGGCTTTCCTCGTCCTGCAATTCGCTGAAGCCCGAGGTGACGATGGTGGCCGACCGTGCGCCGGCGGCCGCGGCGTCGCGGATCACCTGGACCGCAAAGCGCGCCGGCACCAGCACCAGAACGTGATCCGGCTTTTCCGGGAGGCTCGCAAAGTCCTTGTAGCAGGGGACGCCCCAGATCGTCTCCCGCTTGGCGTTGACCGGATAGAGGCCGCCCTCGTAACCGTACTTGATCAGATTGTTCCAGATGCGTTCGGCATAATTGCCAGGCTTGTCGGTCGCGCCCACGAGCACGATGTTGTGCGGGTGCAGCATGGCATGGATGCCCTTGACGATCTCTCCGGCGTCGGGCGGTGGAGACCATGGGCGCGGAGAGACCGATGCGGCGGGCACTTGAGCTTCCATGCGCTTCCTCACTTCTTGTTCTTGTTGCAACGCGCGCCCCGCGGCGGCTTCGGGGGCTGATCCTGGCCGCTCCATGCCGCGAGACGGAATGGGCAAGACTTGACGACAAAGATTTGGCGATGAGGCTAGCATCACGAGACTTTTGGCGAAAGTGCGAACGGTCCGGCAAGATGCTAGGAAACCGTGACCCTCATTCTCTCAAATGGTGATCATGCCGCTGCTGTCCATCGTGGTGCCGACCCTCGATCGTCCCGACACGCTTCGCCACGCGCTTGCGACCATGGCGTGCCAGCCTGCGCATGCAGATTGCGAGTTCATCGTTCAGAACAATGGCGGTAATCCCGAGATTGCGAGGATCGTTGCAGACCTCAAGGACGAGCGCTTCAGGCATTTTGCCAGCGAGACCGTTCTGACCATGACCGACAATTGGGAGGCGGCGCTCGGCCACACCTCGGGCGAGTACGTCGCCTTCATCGGCGACGATGACGGGCTGATGCCCTACGCTTGTGCCGCGGCATCGGAGATGCTCTCCGACCGAAACATCGATCTCCTGAGCTGGAGCGCCTACACCTATCACTGGCCGAGCTATTACCATCCGGCCTTCCGCAACCGGCTGCTCGCCGAGATCGACCTGACCTCGTCCGTGAAGCGACTGTCGTCACGCGACGAGCTGGCGCGCATCTTCGGCTTCCAGGCGCACTATGCGCATCTGCCGATGATCTACAATTCGTTCGTCCGCCGCTGCATCATCGATCGGATGCGCGCGATCGGTGGGCGCTACTTCATCGGTCTATCACCCGACGTGGCGTCCGGTATCGCCAACGCCGCACTGACCGACAGTTTTATCCGACTGTCGCGGCCTCTGAGCATGGCCGGGTTCTCGCAGCACAGCACCGGTCACGCGCTGTTCTTCGAGACCACTGATCTGCTCGAGACGCCGCGAGGGGCGCGCGATTTCGGACCCATTGACGAGGATCCCCAACTCCCCGATCTCAACGCCCTCCAGCTCTTCATCGCCAAGGACATGCTTGTCCTCAAGCGTCTGCTGCTGGCGGATCACGGCGATGTGCGGCTCGACTTCAAGGCGCTGGCACAGGCGCTCGCGACCGACATCAACCATCGGCCGCCCCTGTATGATCGGACCGTGCAGACCATCGGCGAACTCGCCCGCACGCATGGGTTCGACGTCGCCGACATCATCATTCCTGCCCGCCTTGCGGATCGGCCGCCACCCCGCGGGGGTGTTCGCGTGACCGGACCGAACCGTGTGGTTTACGAGCTGGATGGTTCTGCGCTTGGGCTCAATTCGATTGCGGACGCAGTGCGCGTGATCGCGCAGTTCGTTCCGGATCAGGGGCCGCTCGATCCTGCCGCTCTGAAGGCTCCCGTGTCCTCGCCGGTCCTCGGCGTGAAGGAGCTCGAATTCGCGCATGGCGGAGCGGGCGTCGCCGCGTTGATCGAGGGATGGAGCGAGCCGGAACAATGGGGCACCTGGTCCATTGGCAGGAATTGCGTGCTCCGGTTCGAGGTCCATCCCATTCCGTCACGGCCGGTCGAGCTTGTGCTGGCGTGCCGGGCCTTCGTTTCCGACGGAAATCCGCAATTGCGGGCGGCCTGCCGCGTCGGCAACGGAGCGCCGCAGCAACTGACATTCTCGAGAGAGGCGTTCGCGGGCTTGCGCAGGTTGATGCTCGATCCCGCCGCGATTGCCGCCGACGGGACGTTGACCATCAGCCTGTCGCTATCCGATCCACGCTCTCCCGCGGATCTCGGACTGAGCTCCGACGCGCGACCTCTCGGCATCGGGCTCGAGCGGATCTGGCTCGATCACGACGTCCGCGCGGCGCGAGGTGAGTGATCGTCACCGCTCAGTACCCCAGCAGGCTCAGCTTGTGGGCGTAGTGAAAGACGACCTGCCTCGCGAGATAGGGGGCGATGGCGCGGCGAATCTGTATCTGTGTCGGATCGAAGCCGAGAGCGCGGCGCCTCAAGATGCCCATCTCCCGGACGCCGATCGCGTAGGTCGATGCCGTCTTCTGGGCATCATGGATTCGGAAGCAGGCGAGAAATCGCGGCAGGCGCACGAATTTGAATCCCGCGGCCTGTGCCCGCAGGATGAAGTCCCAATCCATCGCGTAGTGGAAGCTCTCGTCGATCGGACCGACTCTGTCCCACACGCGCCTGCGCCAGAACATCGTCTCCTGCGGGATATAGTCGGCATATTGCAGCGCGCGCCCGTCATGGGGCGGCAGCACGGCACGGCCGACCTCGAGTCCCTCGCGATCGACGAAGACGCGATGGCCATAGACGATGTCGACATGCGGATGCGATGTGAAGTAGTTGGCAACATAGGCCAGCGTCCCCGGCAGCAGCATGTCGTCGCTGTTGAGATAGGCCATGATCTCGCTGTCGACGCCGGCGAAGCCGAGATTGATGGCGTTCGATTGTCCGCTGTCAGGTTCGCTCCTCCAGCTGATGCTCTCGCCGCGGCCCTTCAGGAGATCAGCCGTGCCGTCGATCGAGGCGCCGTCCTGCACGTGGTAATACAGGTTCGGATAGTTCTGGCTCACGATGCTGTCGATCGTGGCGCCGAGATATTGCGCCTGGTTGTAGCTCGGCGTGACCATCGCGATCCGCGGTGCATTTTCGTGGATCGAGGGTGCCGGCGGGAAGGCCGTCAGGTTGAGCAGGCGCGGAGGATATTGCTCGAAAGTCCACATCGGCGGACGCCGCCAGAGGCTCCGGAGCGAGGATCGCCTTTGCCCGGCGGCGATGAGATCCTGATTCCTTTCGAGCAGCGCGACGCGATTTTCGAGCTGCTCCATTCGCTGTTCGAGGCGCTGCCTGAACTCGTCGTCCATCTATCGAGCTTTCGCAAATTACAACGTATAATAATCAATGGGACCTTCTTACAGGTCTCTGGTTGACGGCGCCAGTTCACGGTCGCGTCAAACGCGATGGACCGGCGTGTCCGGCGCGATTTGAGAGGGCTCGATCGTTCCCGGACGGGCCGATTGCGAACCGCTATTCACGCGCTTCGATCAAGGTGGCATGCATGACATAGCGCTCCGGCCCGGACGTAACGGCGTCGAACGGCCAGCAGGTCGTGAGCACAAGTTCCACACCCTGCGTCGAGGGATCGATGCCCGACGCGTCGAAACGGACAACGGCCGAAGAATCCGCCCGATAGCGAAAATGCCTGCCGTCACGGCGGGTGATCTCAACGATGTCTCCGACGGCAACATTCCGCAAGAAACGGAAATGTATGTCACGATGCGCTGCGTATACGGCAACACCGCGCTCGCCCGCATCAGCCGTTCGGCTGATATGGCCCGGCCCGAAGGCAAGCGCCTGGCCGCTCGTACCTTCCAGCACGATCGCGCTGGCGCCTATCCGCTTCACCTCGATCCGCGCGACCGGCCAGGTATCGGCCCATGCCCATGGTTTGATCACCCCGCCCGTCGCAAGGCTCTTGTCGAACGCGCGCTCCAGCAGCACCTGCGCCAGCCACGCCTTGGCATGGATGTAGGCGCCGTCGCCGAACAGGATGAGGCCGATCAGTGCCAGAACCAGGGGAGATGAGAGGCGGGGCATGACATCTACTCTCGTCATTGCGAAGCAATCCAGATTGTCTGAACGGCGGCAGTCTGATTGCTTCGTGGCTTCGCTCCTCGCAATGACAGGAAAAAGACGCGCGCGGCCGTTGGTATGGGACGGGCAGCCGCGCGCGCTAACAGAGGAGTTCGGGGCGGCTCCTCTCTCAAGCGGCGTCGGTGAGCAAGAGCCGACGCCGGTTGAACACGAACAGGATCAGGGCGAGCACGATCAGGACCAGGCCTGCGATCATCTTCAGCTCGGCTGAAGTTGCTGTCTTGGGCAGACGGATCGCGTCGGGCGCTGCGGGGGTCGGACGCCGCGCGGCGGGTGAGGTGCTCGCATCGGCATGGCGTTCACGCAAGTGTGCCGGGACCTGCGGCCGTTCGCCGAACACCTTCTCGAAATCCCAGCCGGCGGGCAGGTTGATCGGCAATTCGCTGAGCTTGAGCGGCGCGCCTTCTGGCCGGCTCGGCGTCTTGTCGACGGCGACAAGGCTGGTCAGGCGCGTGACGATCTGATGGTCGAGCGCCAGCGCCAGGATCGCCTTGTCGGCCTCCTCGGGCGCGAGCTCCCGCATGGCGCGCGCCACTTCGGCATCGCCGATCTTGCGCTTGGCCCAGAGCTTTGACAGGCCATTGCCTTCGGCGGCATTTTGCAGCGGCAGCGTCACTGACCATGGACGGTCGTCGACGCGGCCCCTGATCTCGAGCGAGCCTGCGAGCTTGTCGAGCTTTGCTGCCAGCACCAGCGGCTCGTCGCGATAGACGTCCGGGATGATCGCCGGGGTCACGTCGGCGTTGGCCTCGGAGAATTTCGCGGTGAGGCCGGTGACGGCCGGATTTTCCAGCTTGGCGAACAAGCCGCGCATGCGCTCCTCCACCTGCTCGACGGAACCGATATGGGTGAAGGCACCACGGCCGAGTTCGGCGGCGCGGGTCATCAGATAGGTGTTCGGCGCCGAGCCGATGCCGACCATGAAGACGCGCGAGCGGCCGCGCATCGCCGTGATCGTTTCGAACAATTGCTGTTCGTTGCCGATTGCGCCGTCGGTCAGGAAAACGACCTGGCGAACCATGCCGGTGTCGCCGAGCTTGTCTGCCAGCGCGGCGCGCATTGCCGGCACCATCTCGGTGCCGCCGCGCGCCTGCAACGCGCTCACGAACGAGGTTGCCTCGCCGACATGGGTAGCGTCTGCCGTCACGGAGGTTGGAAACAGCATGTCCATGGTATCGTCGAAGCGAATGACGTTGAAACTGTCGGTCGGCTGGAGCCGGGACAGAGCGTAGGAGAGGCTCGCCTTGGCCTGGACGATCGACGTGCCGCCCATCGAGCCCGAATTGTCGATCACGAACACGACCTCACGCGGCAATGGCTTTTGTGTCGTCTGTTCGGCGCTGGGCGGAGTGACGAAGGCGAGCAGGTAGTCGGCGTCGCCGACATGTTCGCGGAACAGGCCGACCGATGGCGCCTTCTCGGCGGCGGCCTTCCAGGTCAGCTCGAAATCGCGGTCAGCCGGGACGGCGCCGTCGGCGAGCGTGATGACACGCGCCATGTTGTCCGGACTTTCGATCTTGACCTTATGGTGGTGGCTCTTGACCTCGCCGAGCGCGAAGCCGGCCTTCAGGCGCACCGTGATGCTGGTCGGATTGACCGGTGCATTCCTGGCGGGATCGAGCACAGGCGGCGAGAGGCGGTCGCGGTCCGGTACCGGGTCCGAGGTCGCCGCGCCCCAGCCCGATCCGTCCTTGCGGAAGTCGACGCTCTGCACGATCGGCGCCGGATTGTAGCGCGGTCCGACCACCAGCGGCAGACGCAGTGAATATTCGTTGCCGGATTGATGCACCGGCTCCTGATATTCGATCTGCACCAGCACGGTTTCGCCGGGGCCGATATTGGCGACCGAATTGGTGAAGATGTTCGGCCGCTCCCGCTCGGTGAGCGCGGCCCTCTGACCGGTGCGGCGTGCCTCTTCGTAGATCACGCGGGCCTGCTGGCGCTCCTTGATGTCGCCGACGATGACGCGGTCGCCGACCACCATCTTCAGCGTATCGACGGCGCCGCCGGTCGCGAGCGGATAGACATAGGTTGCTTCGACCCAGTCCTTGGTCGGGTTGCGGAAGATTTGGGTGACGCGCGCGCGCAGCGTCGGGCCCGAGACCGTGATGTCGATGTCGGTGCCGAGGCGGATCGCTTCGGTGGTGGCGCCATCCTCCTTCAGGAGGAGGGAGCCGGACTTGGCGTCGCCGGGCTGGAGCAGGCTGGCCTGCTCGGTCGTTGCCGACCAACTGGTTCCGAAGCTGACGAGCAGGGCCACGAAGGCCATCAGCATCACCGCGATGCCCTGCGCGAGAAGAAACAATCCGAGCTTGATCAGCCCCTTCAACATGGGGTGCTCGTCGTTGTCGGCTGTGTCGTAGGTGTCCATTGGCCTGCTCCCGGAAGGACGTTTGCTGGCTCTGAGCATTCGCTGGGAGGGGCCGATTTCGCGAGCAGAATGATCGGTCATGTTCCGCCGCGGCCGGCCCGGGCAAGCCGCCGTGGGGCGCCCATGTGCGGTTTTGTGCTGATTTGTCCGCCCTGCTAGAATGGCCGTGCTGGAGCAGGGTTAGCGATGCAGATGCAGGATAAACTCACCGACAAGCAGCTTTCGGACGAGCAGAGCCGCGAGATCGCCGAGACCATTCGCGAGGAGCTCGCCAGACGCCGGATCTCCCGGCAGACGCTGGCCGAGCAGGCCAAGCTCAGCCTGTCGACGCTGGAGAAGGTGCTCGGCGGCCGGCGGCCGTTTACGCTGGCGACGACGGTCCGGCTGGAGCAGGCGCTGGGCGTTTCCTTGCGCAAGGGCCCCGTCGTGGCGGCGCCTCAGGCCGCCAACGATGTCGCTCCCGACAGTCTTGGCTCCTATGCGCATCGCGCCGTGACCTGGCTCGAGGACGTCTACATCACGCTGCGGCCGTCGTTCGGCGACAAGGACGCGATCTTCGCTTACCGCACCGAGATCGTCTGGGAGCCGAAGGTGTCTTCGCTGGTCTTTCGGGAGGGCGATCGCACCGATACCGCCTACGAGCATACCGGCGAGGTCGCCGTCCCGCATCAGTCAGGCTTCATCTACCTCGTCATCATCAAGCACGGCCAGCACCGCGTGATCACGGTGTCGCGGCCGACGGTCGCCGGCGAGATGTACGGCATCATCTCGACGCTCCGCGCCGGGCCTGGTTCACAGCTCACGCCGATCGCAGCGCCGATCGCCTACGTACCGCTCCGGAACGTCCCGAGGCCGTCGCTGGGCAGGGTCGGGCCCGGCGACGCCAACCATGCGTTGTACGGAAAGCATCTACGCCGCACGGTGGAAGAATCCTTCGCACTGTTTCTGTCGGTATAGTCCGCAAGAAAGAATCCGGAATGGCGTTGCCTGCGTCTATAAGGGGGTATGCAGAACGCGCGCGCCCCATGCATCGGCGAATCTCCGCTGTTCTCCATCATCATCCCGCTCGAATATCACCGCGGGCAATGGGAGCTGTCCTGGCTCGGTTGGACGTCGCAGACCGCAGATAGATCGCTTTACGAAATCATCCTGGTGGTGCCGCCGGACTTCGCCGCGCGCGAGGAGCTGAAGGTGCTGGCTTGCGACCAGGCGCGCCTGGAATTCACCGCTTCGGATCACGACATCGGGCTCTGCGCATTTGGCGCCGCCAAGGCCCGCGGCAGTTATCTGTTCTTCACGGAGTCGCATTGCTGGCCCGAGCCCGAAGTAATCGAGCTGTGCATCCGCGCGATCGACGCGCATCCCGACTGGGCCGCCTTCTCCTGCCGCTCGGTGCCGATTTGCCATAACAGGCTCTCGGAAGCCGAGGCCACAATGTACCAGGCCGACATCGAATTCGGCATGAAGCAGCATCCCTGGCGCAAGGTGCTCGATCAGTGCTTCGTGACGCGGCGTGACGTCTATTGGGAATGCGGAGGCCTGCGCGAGGAGCTCGGCCATTTTGCCGAATGGGTGCTGGCCGCGGCCTATCACGCGAGAGGTCACGCCATCGGTTATCTGGAGGAGGCGCGCTTCCATCATTATTACATCGGCGAAATCGGCGAGCTCAAGACCTTCACGCTCGATTTCGTCGAGGGCGAGATCCGATATCTCAGCGAGGCGCGCCGCGAGCCCGGCAGCGAGCTGCTCGAAGTTCCAGTCGAATGGGTTGAATGGGCCGGATTCGACGTATCGCTCGCCCGCGCTGCGTCGAATGCGCTCCTGCATTACTGCTTTGCAGGCCGCGGCTGGAGGCCGCCAGGGGAAAAACTGCGCGCCTTCTGGCATTGGGGTGCACTGGCTCTGTGCGGCGATCTTCCGGCGCGCTTCGCCGCGCGCCTGGCCGTCCTGCAATCGCATTTCGGTCTGCGCGCGCTGACGATGATCGGATCGAGCGAAGCGATCGCGCGATGGATGAGACGCTACATCGCCTCGCTGATCCATCTGCAGCGGCTCGAATGCATTCGTAGCATTCGCGGCCATGCCGGGCCGGCGGTGAAATTCCTGGGAGATCGCGTTCTCGGGCAAGTCGGATTCCATGCCCTCGAATCGTCAGCGGGGCACACCTTCCGCTGGAGCGAGCCCCAGGCCGCCGTTCGCATCCAGGGGGGCGCGGGCCGCAACACCGTTCGGATCCGAAGTCCCGCCTTGCGCGCGCCGCTGCGCGAGATCGGTGTGCATTTCTATCTCGACGGCGTGCACGTTGATGCCTCCGCGATCGCAATCGGCCCTGATAGCTATACGATGGACCTCGATCTGCCGCCCTCGGGCATCGCCATCCTGGCATGGTCCTGCCCCGAGTTGAGGGGGATTGGCGATTCCCGCCGCCTTGGTCTTTCCGTGGCATCCATCGAGGTGAGCCAGGATGCCGGAGCTTCAATTTCAGCCTAGAGCCTGATCCGGAAAAGTGCCTGGCGGTTTTTCGAGAAGACCACGCTCAAACAACGACCTGAAGCGCGATGACGATTCATCCTGATCGCATCGCGCTTTGGTCAGACGAGGTTGGCCGGCGTCGAGCTAGCCTCCGGTTTCGGCGCTGATGATATCGCCAAACAGTTCCCACTGACCCTTCTTGAAGCGCCACATCTTGAGCTGCTCGATCGGCGCGAAGTCCGTGGCGGAGGTGTTGATCTTGATCCCCGGGATCAGCGTGTCGGGGACGAAGTCCTTGAGACTGGCGGCCTGCTTCATCACGTTATCTCGGGTCAGGTTGTCGCCCGACTGCTTCAGCACCTGCACCATCGTCTGGGCCGCGGCGTAGGCGTAAACCAGATTGGCGTCCGAAATGTTCGCGCCGGGCATGTACTTGTCGATGAAGGTCATGAACTTCTTCATGCCCTCGTCGTCCTTCCACTGCGGATCGGAGGCGTCCTTCAGATAGCCGGCCGACAGCACGCCTTCAGATGCCTCGAGGCCGGCTGGCTTCATTACCGCGCCGATCGACACCGAGACGTCGGTCATCAAATGCATCGGCTTCCATTCCAGCTCCGCGATCTTCTTGATGGCCTGCGCCGCGAATTTGGGGGTGGCGATGTTCACGAAAACATCGGCGCCGGTGCCCTTGAGCTTGACGATATGGGCGTCGATCGACGGTTCCGACGTCTCGTAGCTCTCTTCGGCCACGATCAGCTTCGATGCCTTGTCACCGAACACGTCCTTGATGCCGGCGACGTAGTCCTTGCCGAAATCGTCGTTGGCATAGAAGATCGCGACCTTCGCGTCCGGCTTCTCCTTCAGAATGTACTTGGCGAAGATCTGGGCCTCGACCCGGTAGCTGGGCTGGAAGCCCATGGTCCAGGGAAAATTCTTCGGGTCGTTCCACTTGCTGGCGCCGGTGGCGAGGAACAGCTGCGGCACCTTCTTTGCATTGTGATATTTCTGCACAGCGGTCTGGGTCGGGGTGCCCAGCGCGTTGAAGATCAGGAACACCTCGTCACTCTCGATCAGCTTGCGGACCTGCTCCACGGTCTTGGGCGGCGAATAGCCGTCATCATAAGAGATCCAGTTGATCTTGCGGCCGTTGATGCCGCCCTGATCGTTGACCATCTTGAAGTAGGCCTCCTCGGTCTTGCCGATGATGCCGTAGGCGGAAGCGGGACCGGAATAGGCCTCGACATTGCCGATCTTGATCTCGGTGTCGCTGGCGCCGGTGTCGTATTTCTTCTGCGCGAAAGCACCCTGGGTGGAGAGCAATGTCAGGGCAGTTGCCGCGGCGAGCAGGACGAGTTTCTTGTTCTTCATGGAAATTCCTTGGGGTTTCTTGTTGGGTAGGGCAGGCACTTCAAAAAGAAAAAGCGCCCGCGAGGGGCGCTTGGGTCAGGCGTTGGCGACTTTCCTGTCGACTTCGGAGGCCACCGAGAACTCCTTGCGCAAGGTCGGCTTGTGGATCTTGCCCGTGGCGTTGCGGGGCAGCGCGTCGACGAAGCGGATCTGGCGTGGACATTTGAAGCGCGCCAGATTGGCCGCGCAATGCGCGAAGACATCGGCCTCGGTCAGCTTTTGGCCCGACTTGACCGCGACGATGGCCAGGCCCACTTCGCCCCATTGCGGATCGGAAATGCCGATCACGGCGGCTTCGGCGACGGCCCCGAGCTGGTGCAGGACGTTCTCGACCTCGGCCGGATAGACGTTCTCGCCGCCGGAGATGTACATGTCCTTCCAGCGGTCGACGATGTAGTAGAAGCCCTCTTCGTCGACGCGCGTCGCGTCACCGGTGTGCAGCCAGCCGTCGGTGAAGGAGGTCTTGTTCGCCTCCGGCCTGTTCCAGTAGCCCGGGGTGATGTTCGGCCCCTTGACCCAGAGCTCACCGAGCTCGCCGACATCTGCATCGCTGCCGTCGGGGCGCACGATGCGCACTTCGGTGTGCAGCACGGGCTTGCCGGCGGAGCCGGCCTTGCGCGCCGCATCCTCGCGGTCGAGCACCAGCACGGCCGGCGAGGTCTCGGTCATGCCGTAACCCTGCTGGAGCGCGACGCCGCGCGCTTCCCAGACTTTCAAGAGCGGTACCGGCATCGGCGCGCCGCCGACGCCTCCGACGATCAGCCGGCCGAGATCGGTCGTTGGGAAAGCGGGGTGTTGCGCCATGAACTGGTAGATCGCGGGCACGCCGAAAAACACGTTGATGCCCTGTGCGGGATCGTTGATCAGGCCGAGCGCGGTACCGGGATCGAACGCGCGCATGATCATCACGGTGCCGCCGGCATGCAGCACGGGATTGGTGTAGCAATTCAGCCCGCCGGTGTGGAACAGCGGCAGCACGGTGAGCAGAACCGAGGACGGTCCGATACAGGCGGGACCGCCGAGATTGACGCAATTCCAGAAGGTCATGCCATGGGTGATGGTCGCGCCCTTCGGATGTCCTGTCGTGCCCGACGTGTACATGATGGTCGAGACGTCATCGAGCGTGACCTGCTCGATCGCCTCGAGCGGCTTTGCGCCGGCAATGCCGGCCTCATAGGACCCGCCGGGCCCGAGCAGCAGGCTGGTCGCGATGCCGCACAGCTTTGCGACGGCAAGCCCGGTCTCGGCGAGATCGGCGTCGTGGATCATCACCTTCGGCGCGCAGTCGCCGGTGATGAACTGAAGCTCGGGAACGGTGAGGCGGGTGTTCAGCGGCACGAAGATCGCGCCGAGGCGGCCGCAGGCGAACTGGACCTCCAGCGTATCGGTCGTGTTCAGCGCCAGCACCGCGACACGGTCGCCGCGTGCGACGTTCAGCGTGTGGCGCAGGAAAGAGGCGAGGCGCGAGACTCGGGCGTCAAGCTGCGCATAGGTCAAGCGGCGCTCGCTCGCGAGGTCGATCACCGCAACCTTGTCAGGCGTGCGGCGGCCATGATGAATGATCCAGTCGTAGTAACGAACGGCCAAGAATTCCTCCCTCGGCGGTCTTGTGCCGCCTGCATCCTTATTGCCGTGCACCATGCCCGGCATGGCCCTGGGGGCCAGCCGGAGTTGGTGCATCGACGTCTTTTTTTATTTGGAGTTGGCGCGCGAGGGGTCAAAATCGTCTTGCGTTGAGTTGCTAGGCCATGGCCTGCGCCGCAGTGGTTCTTCGGTCAGCCACTCTGCGCAAGTGAGCCGCCGATGTTCCGGCCATGGTAAACGAGACGAATCCGTCCGCGAGGCGAGACTGCGATGAAGAGCCCGTTCTATACCGCCGAGCACGATGCCTTCCGCGAAATGATGCGCCGCTTCGTCGAGAAGGAGATCTCCCCGTTCGCCCATGAGTGGGACGAGGCCGGCGAATTCCCCCGCGAGCTCTATCGCAAGGCGGCCGGGATCGGTCTGTTGGGGCTGGGATTCCCTGAGGAATATGGCGGGATCGCCGCCGACCAGTTCATGAAGATCGTGGCGAGCCAGGAATTGGCGCGGGCGGGCGCCGGAGGCGTCAGCGCCAGCCTGATGAGCCACACCATCGGCTCGCCGCCGATCGCGCGGGCAGCGCGGCCGGAGGTGAGGGCACGCGTGCTGCCGCAGGTGCTGTCAGGCGACAAGATCTCCGCGCTCGCGATCACCGAGCCGGGCGGCGGCTCCGATGTCGCGAACCTCGCCACAAGGGCGCGACGCGACGGCGATCACTACGTCGTGACCGGCGAGAAGACCTTCATCACCTCAGGGATGCGCGCCGACTATCTGACCGTTGCCGTGCGCACGGGCGGCGAAGGCGCCGGCGGCGTCAGCCTGCTCCTGATCGAGGGCGCCACGCCCGGTCTGTCCAGGACGAAACTGAAGAAGATGGGCTGGTGGGCCTCCGACACCGCGACGCTGCATTTCGACCAATGCCGCGTGCCGGCGGAAAACCTGATCGGCGAGGAAGGCCAGGGCTTCAAGATCATCATGCAGAATTTCAACAGCGAGCGCATGGGCATGGCGGCCGGCTGCACCGCCTTCGCCCGGGTCTGCCTCGACGAGGCCGTCGCCTACGCCAGGGAGCGCAAGACTTTTGGCAAGCCGCTCGCGCAGCATCAGGTGATCCGTCACAAGATCGTGGACATGGCGCAGAAGGTCGCCGCAAGTCAGGCGATGCTGGAAATGCTGGCGTGGCGGCTCGAGCAGGGCGAGAGCCCGGTCGCGGAAATCTGCATGATGAAGAACCAGGCGACGCAGACAATGGCGTTCTGCGCCTCGGAAGCCGTACAGATTTTCGGCGGCGCCGGTTTCATGCGCGGCATCAAGGCCGAACGCATCTACCGCGAGGTCAAGGTCAACGCCATCGGCGGCGGCACCGAGGAGATCATGAAGGATCTGGCCAGCCGGCAGATGGGGTTGTGACGGACGCCGTCATTCCGGGGCGACGCGAAGCGTCGAGCTATGGTGCGCAATTGCGCACCTGAGAATCCATCGGGCTCCAGACTCCGTAGAGAAATGGATTCCGGGTTCATCGCTGCGCGATGCCCCGGAATGACGAGAGGACAAAATGCTATTCACCGCCGACCACGACGACATCCGCCGCTCCCTGCAAAAGTTCATCGCCAATGAGATCAACCCTCATGTCGATGACTGGGAGAAGGCCGACATCTTCCCGGCGCACGAGCTGTTCAAGAAGATGGGCAGCCTCGGCTTCCTCGGCCTGAACAAGCCCGTGGAGTTCGGCGGCTCCGGCCTCGACTACTCCTATGCGCTGATGATGGCGGAGGAGCTGGGCGCCATCACCTGCGGCGGCGTGCCTATGGCGATCGGGGTGCAGACCGACATGGCGACGCCGGCGCTGGCGCGGTTCGGCTCGGACGAGGTGCGTCGCGAGTTTCTCGCGCCCTCGGTCTCGGGAGACTTCGTCGCCTGCATCGGGGTCTCCGAGCCGGGCGCAGGCTCCGACGTCGCCTCGATCAAGACCCAGGCACGCTCCGACGGCGATGACTACGTGATCACCGGCGGCAAGATGTGGATCACCAACGGCACCCAGGCCGACTGGATCTGCCTGCTCGCCAACACCGGCGATGGGCCCGTTCATCGCAACAAGTCGCTGATCTGCGTGCCCATGAAGGCCAAGGGTGTCACTGTCGCGCGAAAACTCGACAAGATGGGCATGCGCTCATCCGACACCGCACAGATCTTCTTCGACAATGTCCGTGTGCCCAAGCGCAACCGGATCGGCGAGGAGGGCAAGGGCTTTACCTACCAGATGATCCAATTCCAGGAGGAGCGGCTCTGGGGCGCGGCGGCTTGTCTTAAGGCGCATGAATACATTATCGATCAGACCATCGAATATACCCGCAACCGCAAGGCCTTCGGCCAGAGCATCCTCGACAACCAGGTCGTGCACTTCAAGCTGGCGGAGATGCAGACCGAGGTCGAGCTGCTGCGCGCGCTGATCTATCGCGCCGCCGAGCAGCTGGTCGCAGGCGAGGACGTGACCAAGCTTGCGACCATGGCCAAGCTGAAGGCCGGCCGGCTCGGCCGCGAGCTCACCGACGCCTGCTTGCAATATTGGGGCGGAATGGGCTTTACCAACGAGACGCCGGTCAGCCGCGCCTATCGCGACAGCCGCCTGACCTCGATCGGCGGCGGTGCCGACGAGGTCATGCTGATGGTCTTGTGCAAGATGATGGGCACGCTGCCCGGCAGCAAAGGAAGCTCTTGATGATCACGCTCTATCACTGCGACGCCGCGCGCTCGTTCCGTCCGCTCTGGATGCTGGAAGAGATGGGGCTGCCGTATGAGCTGAAGATGCTGCCGTTCCCACCGCGGGTCTTCGCCAAGGAATATCTGGCGCTCAATCCGCTCGGCACGATTCCCTTCATGGTCGACGGCGAGACGAAGATGACCGAATCCTCCGGCATCTGCCACTATCTCGGCATCAAGCACGGCCCGACGCCCCTGATGGTCGGCCCGGAAGATCCCGCCTATGGCGCGTTCCTGAACTGGATGTATTTCAGCGACGCCACGTTAACCTTCCCGCAGACGCTGGTGCTCCGATACACCCAGCTCGAGCCGGAGGAGCGGCGCAATCCGCAGGTCGCCGGCGACTATGCAAAATGGTTCCTGGGCCGGTTGCGCGCCGTCGAGGCAGCGACGGCCAATGCTGAAACATTGTGCGCCGGCCGCTTCACCGCCGCTGACATTGTCATCGGTTATGCGCTTCGGCTGGCCGACAATATCGGGCTCGCCAAGGATTTTGGGCCAAATGTCGCAGCCTATTGGGCGCGCCTGCAGCAGCGGGACGGTTTCAAGCGTGCGGTTGCTGCGGAACAGAAGGCTGGCGCCGAGCAGAATGTTGCACCGCGCGTGAGGGCGTAAGGACGCGTCATTCCGGGCGATGCGGAGCATCGACTATGGTGCGCCGTTGCGCACCTGAGAATCTCGAGGTTCCCCGGTGCGCAATTGCGCACCTGAGGTTCGGTCCTATCGACCGCCCCGGAACGACTCGCTGTGTCTTTTGACAGCGCTATCCCGTCGTGACAGCGCCCAAATTTCCGCTAAGGTGACCTCCGTCCGCAGCGGCCAGAGAGCCGCGCGAGGAGGATCCCAATGGAAGATAAAGGTCGCGAATCCGACCATCTGATGCTGATCACGCCGGAGCGGGTATTCTATGCCGGCCTGCTCGGCCGCCCTCGCAAGCGGACCCCCGGCTGCTGCCATATCTACGTCGCGGTGAAAGGCAGCCTGCATCTGACGATCGACGACGTCCACACGTCGGACGAGTTGATCGTGACCCTGCCGAACCAGCGCCACACCATCGCCAGCGACTATCGCACCGTGATCAGCGTGACGCTGGAGCCGGAAAGCATGCCGGATGGCGTGATCGAGGCTTTGGCCGAGCGGCTGCGAGGGCCGGACAAGGCTCTCTATGCCCGCAAGATCCTCGCCGCTTACGCGTTGCTGCGCCAGCGCCGCTATGGCGACATCACCACCGCCGAATTCGACGAGATGTGCTTTGGCGAGGCGCTCGCCCGCCGCGTGCTCGATCCGCGCGTGACCCGGGCGGTCGCCCGCATCGAGCGTTTCTCGGGCGAGCCGGTGACGGCCGATACCTGCGCGGCGGAGGCGGGGCTCTCGGCCTCGCGCTTCCTGCATCTGTTCAAGGAGGAGACCGGCATCTCCTTCCGCTCCTTCCGCGCCTGGAAGCGCGCGCGGCATTTGCTGCACTTCGCCAACCAGGACCTCAACCTCGCCCATCTCGCGCAGGACATCGGCTATCCCGACTCGACGCATTTCAGCCATTCAATCCGCCGCTTCTACGGATTGAAGCCGCGCGCGATCTTCGTCGGCTCGCGCGACCTTGCGATCTATCGCAGCACGGAGACGGTGCGGCTCGCGGAGGCGAGTTAGGCTCGCTCTCGTAGGGTGGGCAAAGGCGCTCTTGCGCTCACCTCTCGGCAAAGATGGTGGGCACGCTTCGCTTTGCCCACCCTGCGAATTCGTCGTGTTTTCCAGCTTCTCCGCGCAAGAAGCCGCATGCCGCCCATCCCATGATCGCCAACGTTGAATTCTCAACGTGCGAGACATCCAAGGCATGAGCGACAAGGCCGTCATCACCTGCGCGCTGAACGGCGTGCTCACCGACCCGAAGCAGCACAATGTCCCCGTGACGCCCGAGCAGATGGCGCGCGAAGCCAGGGCTGCGTTCGATGCCGGCGCGTCCGTCATGCACATCCACCTGCGCCAGCAGGCGCCGGGCAAGGGACATCTGCCGTCCTGGGAGGTGAGCGTCAGCAGGGAGATCCAGCAGGCGATCCGCGAAGCCTGTCCCGGCGTGATCATCAATCACACCTCGGGCGTGTCAGGACCGAACTACTCCGGCGCGCTCGACTGCATCCGCGAGACCAAGCCGGAGATCGCCGCCTGCAATGCCGGCTCGCTGAATTATCTGAAGGTCAAGGCCGACAACACCTGGGCCTGGCCACCGATGATGTTCGACAACGCGGTTGAGAAGGTGAAGGACTATCTCGACGTCATGAATGCGGTCGGCACCATCCCCGAGTTCGAATGCTTCGACGTCGGCATCGTCCGCTGCGTCGGCATGTACACCCAGGTCGGCATGTACAAGGGACCGCTCGAATATAATTTTGTGATGGGCGTCGCTTCGGGAATGCCTTCGGACCCGGAACTGCTGCCGATCCTGATCAAGCTGAAGCGTCCCGAGGCGCATTTTCAGGTCACCGCGATCGGCCGCGAGGAAATCTGGCCGCTGCACCAGCGCTGCGCCGAGCTCGGCGGCCATCTGCGCACCGGTCTCGAGGACACCTTCTATCTCGCCGACGGCAAGAAGGTGACGTCGAACGGCCAGTTGATCGAAGCCGTCGCTGCCTGCGCCCGCCGTGCCGGCCGCGAGATCGCGAGCCCCGCCGAGGCGCGGAAGATCTTTGGGACGAACAGGTAAGCCACACTCCGTCATTCCGGGATGGCCGAAGGCCATGCCCGGAATCCATAGCCACGATCGGGAGTATGGATTCCGGGCTCGCGCTCCGCGCGCCCCGGAATGACGGGCAGGAGCACTAATGTCTAGCATCGAAAACACCATTTCCCCCGGCAGCGCCGCCTACCACGCCAACCGCGACGGCATGCTCGGCCTCATCGACCGCATGCGCGCGCTGGAAGAGCGCACCCGCGCGGCGTCGGCCGCAGCCAAGGATCGCTTTCACAAGCGCGGGCAGTTGTTGCCGCGCGAGCGCGTCGCGCTGGTGCTCGATCCCGGTGCGCCTTTCATCGAGCTGTCGACGCTCGCCGGCTACATGTTCGATGTACCGGACGCGACCAAGAGCGTGCCCGGCGGCGGCGTCATCGGCGGCATCGGCTTCGTCTCGGGCATCCGCTGCATGGTGAGCGCCAGCGATTCCGGCATCGATGCCGGCGCGCTGCAGCCTTACGGCCTCGACAAGACGCTGCGGGTGCAGGAGCTCGCGCTGGAGAACAAGCTGCCCTATGTGCAACTCGTCGAAAGCGCCGGCGCCAACCTCTTGCGCTACCGCGTCGAGGATTTTGTCCGCGGCGGCAACATCTTTCGCAATCTCGCGCGACTCTCCGCGGCAGGACTGCCCGTCGTCACCGTCACGCACGGCTCATCCACCGCTGGCGGCGCCTATCAGACCGGCCTGTCCGACTACATCGTCATGGTGCGCGGCCGTACCCGCGCCTTCCTCGCCGGGCCGCCGCTGCTGAAGGCCGCGACCGGTGAGATCGCGACCGAGGAAGAGCTCGGCGGTGCCGAGATGCACACGCAGGTCTCCGGTCTCGGCGACTATCTCGCCGAAGACGATCGCGACGCGTTGCGTATCGCGCGCGAGATCATGGCGGCGCTGCAATGGGAACGCCCGGGCAGGACCGCGTCGGAATTCAAGCCGCCGCGCTACGACCAGGACGAGCTGCTCGGCATCATGCCGATGGACCATAAGCGCTCCGTCGACATGAAGCAGGTGATCGCACGCATCGTCGACGATTCCGATTTCACAGAGATGGCGCCGAATTACGGTCCGGCCACCGTCTGCGGCCACGCCCGCATCGAAGGACAGGCGATCGGCATCATCACCAACAACGGGCCGCTCGATCCCGCCGGCGCCAACAAGGCGACGCATTTCATTCAGGCGTGCTGCCAGACCCGCACGCCGATCCTCTATCTCAACAATACCACCGGCTACATGGTCGGCAAAGCCTACGAAGAAGCCGGCATGATCAAGCACGGCTCGAAGATGATCCAGGCAGTGACCTCGGCGACGGTGCCGCAGATCACCATCTATTGCGGCGCCTCGTTCGGCGCCGGCAATTACGGCATGTGCGGCCGCGGCTTCCATCCGCGTTTCTGCTTCTCCTGGCCCAACGCCAAGACCGCCGTGATGGGCGGCGAGCAGGCGGCCGAGACAATGGCTATCGTGACGGAAGCGGCCGCCGCGAGGCGCGGAAAGCCGGTCGAAAAGGAAAAACTCGACGCGATGAAGGCGCAAATCATCGGTGTGTTCGACGGCCAGATGGACGTGTTCTCCACCAGCGCCCGCGTGCTCGACGACGGCGTGATTGACCCGCGCGACACCCGCGCGGTCCTCTCCGAAGTGCTCGCGATCTGCCGCGAGGGTGACGCACGGACGCCTCAGCGCATGCAGTTTTCGGTGGCCCGCCCATGAGGAACGGATCAGTGCAGCACCGGCTGTTCTTCAGGGTCCTGGTCGCCAATCGTGGCGAGATCGCACTGCGCGTGATGCGCAGCGCGCGACAGCTGGGCCTCGGCGTCGTCGCGGTCTATTCGGACGCGGATCGCGGCGCCCTCCACGTGCAACAGGCCGACCAGGCCGTGCGCATCGGCGAAGCCTTGCCGGCGCAATCCTATCTCAACATCCCCGCGATCATCGCCGCGGCGAAAGCGAGCGGCGCAGATGCCGTTCATCCCGGCTACGGCTTCCTCGCCGAGAACGAGGATTTTGCCCAAGCCTGCAAGGATGCGGGTCTCGTCTTCATCGGTCCCTCGCCGCAGGCGATCGAGGCGATGGGTAACAAGGCCGGCGCCAAGGAGATCATGGAGAAGGCCGGCGTGCCCGTCGTGCCCGGCTATCAGGGCGCCGACCAGGGTGACGAGGTCATGCTCGCGGAGGCCAAAAAGATCGGCTTCCCCGTGATGATCAAGGCGGTCGCCGGCGGCGGCGGTCGTGGCATGCGGCTCGTCATCGACGCGGCCTCGTTCCCTGATGCCCTGCGCAGCGCGCGATCGGAGGCGAAAGCGGCGTTCGGCGATCCCACCGTCATCCTCGAGCGCGCGATCCAGAACCCGCGCCACATCGAAATCCAGGTGTTCGGCGACAGCCACGGCAACGCCATCCATCTCGGCGAGCGCGACTGTTCGGTGCAGCGGCGGCACCAGAAGCTGATCGAGGAGGCGCCGTCGCCCGCGGTCACACCGGAGTTGCGTGCGAAAATGGGCGAGGTCGCGGTCGCCGCGGTAAAGGCGTTGCGTTACGAGGGCGCCGGCACGCTGGAGTTCCTGCTCGATGCCAGCGGCGAGTTCTACTTCATGGAGATGAATACACGCCTCCAGGTCGAGCATCCCGTGACCGAGGCGATCACCGGGCTCGATCTCGTCGAGTTGCAGCTGCGCGTCGCGCGTGGCGAGCAATTGCCGGTGAAGCAGCAGGACATCCGCTTCACAGGCCATGCCATCGAGGTGCGGCTCTGCTCGGAGGATGCCGGGCACGACTTCATGCCGCAGTCGGGCCGCATGGCGCGCTGGCAGGTGCCTGATGGCATCCGCGTCGAGCACGCGCTGCAATCGGGTTCGGAGATCCCGCCGTTCTACGATTCCATGATCGCCAAGGTGATCAGCCATGGCGCCACGCGCGAGGAGGCGAGGGCGCGGCTGGTCGTCGGCCTTGAGCAGCTCACGGCTTTCGGCGTGACGACTAATCAGGCGTTCCTGATGTCCTGCCTGCGTCATCCCGGCTTTGCCAAGGGTGAGGCGACGACAGCCTTCATCGGCGCGCATCGCGACGAACTGCTGGCACCGCGCGCGAACGCGGCATTCGACATGGCGCTGGCGAGCCTGCTGCTCTACGTCACCAACCCGCGCACACCGTCATGGCAGGGCGGGCGGAGCCTCGCCGCCACCTTTCCGTTGCCAGCGAAAATCGAGATCGCCGGTCAGACATACGAACTCGAAGTCACGCGCGAGCGCGATGGTAGTTACACTGTCGCCGCCGACGGCCGGCAAGACAAGTTCGAGATCGACCAACTCGATTCCGACGCCGTCCGCTTCCGCCACGATGGCGTGATGGACAGCGCAAAGTTCTTGCGCGACGGCGACCGGCTCTACCTCCAGCACCGCGGCATCCCTCTCGCGGTCACCGATCTCACCCTCGCCGCGCCGAAGGCCGCCGCAGCCAACGGCGGCGACGGCAAGGTGCGCGCCGCCATGAACGGACGCGTCGTCGCCGTGCTGGTCAAGCCGGGTGACCGTGTCAAAGCCGGCCAACCGGTGCTGACGCTGGAAGCGATGAAGATGGAGCACGTCCACAAGGCCGGCGTCGACGGCGTGGTGGCGGCGATCGACGTCGCCGAAGGCGAGCAGGTGACGACGGGCAGGATCGTGGCCGAGATCGGGGCAGGGTAGCGCAGCGAACGCGATATCGCAGGTGGTCAAAGGCGCGAAGCGCCGTGCCCACCATCGATGTTCAAAAATGGTGGAGGGCATGGTCGGTGCGCTCCGCTTTGCCCACCCTGGCACTGGGGTAAAATTCCCTATTATTTCAGTTGCTTAATTGCGTATTGGCGCAAGGGGAGAAATTCAATTTGAACGTCTTTCATTCTCTGGCTACATATGTTGAACATTGTTCAATTTTGGAGCCGGCATGTTGCGCCCAAATGATCCCGCCCAAGCGACCAATCCGACGCTCCCGTCGGTATCCCGCCGCTTCTCGTTCGCCGCCCCACAACTCCGCGAGAGATACCTGATTGGGGCCCTCAGCGTTCTGACGCTGTCGGCACTCCTCGCTCCAGCGCTGCCCGCCGCCGCTTGGCACGTCCCGCACTTCGTCGACAGTCGCACCTGGCTCGGTGTGCCCAACGCCGGCGATGTGCTGAGCAATCTCGCCTTTCTCGCGATGGGCGTCTGGGGTTCGGAGCGGCTGCGCGCCCGCCATGATGCGCCCGTGGGTGCAAGTTGGCTTTTCGTCGGCCTGGTCCTCACTTGCCTCGGCTCCGGCTTCTATCATCTCGACCCCGACGCGCCGCAACGGCTCATCGCCGATCGCCTCGGCATGGCCGTCGCGTTCGCAGGATTCCTGGGGATCGCAGCCAGCGAGCGCGTGAGCGTGCGTGCCGGCGAGGCGGTGCTGGTGCTCATGATGATTGCGGGTCTGCTGGCTGCCTGGGTGGCACGCGACAATCTCACGCCATGGATTGTCGTGCAGTTCGGCGGTATGGCGCTCGCCGCGAGTCTGGCGCTGACGCGGCCGCGGCCTGGCGCGCTCGGCGTGCCGCTCGGTGGCGTGATCTTCTTTTATGTGCTGGCGAAGCTTTTCGAATTCGGTGACGCGCTCATTTTCGAAGCCACAGGGCACATCGTCTCGGGCCACACGCTCAAGCATGTCGCTGCCGCCTTGGCGGCCTGGCCGGTGATCAGGTCGTTGGCGCCAACTGGCTCCGCCCCGTGCCCTCATTGAGCAGACACGCGACCTGATGCCCGTCGCCCGCGTCCAGCAGCGCCGGTCGCTCGGTCTTGCAACGCTCCATCGCATATCGGCAGCGGGTGTGAAACGCGCATCCGGGCGGCGGATTGACCGGGCTCGGCACATCCCCGTCGACCAGCGGCGCGAGCTTCTTCGCCAGCGGGTTGGCAACCGGCACGGAGGCGAGCAGCGCCTGCGTGTAGGGATGCCTGGGATTGCGAAACAGCTCGTCTTTGGCTGCGATCTCGACGATGCGGCCGAGATACATCACGGCGACGCGATGGCTGATATGAGCGACCACGGCGAGATCGTGGGCGATGAAGAGATAGGAGAAGCCGTGCTGGCGCTGCAGGTCGATCAGCAGATTGATCACCTGCGCCTGGATCGACACGTCGAGCGCGGACACCGGCTCGTCGCAGACGATCAGGCGCGGCTCGAGTGCGAGCGCGCGCGCGATGCAGATGCGCTGGCGCTGGCCGCCGGAGAATTGATGCGGAAAGTTGCGCATCTGGTCGGCTCGCAAGCCGACCTGCTCGAACAGCGTTGCGACCCGCGCATCCAGCGCCTTGCCGCTGGCGAGCCCGTGCACCGCCAGCGGCTCGCCGACGATGTCGCCGGCGGTCATGCGCGGATTGAGCGAGGCGAACGGGTCCTGGAAGACGATCTGCATCGAACGCCGGTGCGGGCGCAGTGCCGCCTTGGACAGATGGGTGATATCCTCGCCGTCGAGCCGGATCTGGCCCGAGGTCGGCTCGACCAGCCGCAACACGCTACGCGCCACCGTCGACTTGCCGCAACCGGATTCGCCGACGAGCCCGAGCGTTTCGCCGGCATGAACCGAGAACGAGACGCCGTCGACCGAGTGTACGGTGCCGACTTGCCTGCGCAATACGCCGGCGCGCACCGGGTAATGCTTCTTGAGGTTGGTGACTTCGAGCAGAACTTCGCTCATGCCACCTCCGCAACTTCAGCCGCACGCCAGCAAGCGGCGAGATGTCCGCCGCCCCAATCCACCAGCGGCGGATATTCTGCCTCGCAGCGCTTGATTGCGAGCTTGCAGCGCGGTGCGAAGGCGCAGCCCTTCGGCAGCCGCACCAGCGACGGCACGGTGCCGGGAATTTCGTTCAGCCGCGCCTGTGCCGGGACGCCGGCCGCCGGAACGGCCGGGATCGAAGCCATCAGCCCGCGCGTATAGGGATGCTTTGGCGCGGCGAACAGTGCCTCGACACTAGCCTCCTCGACCTTGCGGCCCGCATACATCACGATCACGCGCTGCGCTGTCTGCGCGACCACGCCGAGATCATGCGTGATCAGCACGAGCCCGGTGCCGAACTCCTTCTGCAGGTCGAGGATAAGCGCCAGGATCTGCGCCTGGATGGTGACGTCGAGCGCGGTGGTCGGCTCGTCCGCGATCAGCAGCGCGGGGCGGCACGCCAGCGCCATCGCGATCATCGCGCGCTGGCGCATGCCGCCGGAGAGTTGATGCGGATATTCCTTCGCGCGTCGCGCCGGTTCGGGAATGCGCACCAGGCGCAGCATCTCGACGGCGATATTCCGGGCCTCCTGGGCCGGGATGTTCCGGTGCAGCCGCACCGCCTCGACGATCTGGTCGCCAATCCGCATCACCGGATTGAGCGAGGTCATCGGCTCCTGGAAGATCATGGAGATGCGGTTGCCCCTGACGGCACGCATCTCCGCCTCATCCAGCGCCAGCAGGTCGGTGCCTTCGAGCGAAATCGAGCCGCCGACGATGCGGCCGGGCGGATCGGGCACCAGCCGCATCAGCGACAGCGCCGTTACGCTCTTGCCGCAGCCGGATTCGCCGACGATCGCCAGCGTCTCGCCGCGCTTCACGGTAAAGGAGAGGTCGTCGACGGCTTTGAACAAACCGGAATTGGTGAAGAACACCGTTTTCAGGTTCTTCACTTCGAGCACAAGGTTGGATTTGTCCGTCATCAGCCGCGCTGCCTCGGATCCAGGATGTCGCGCAGGGCGTCGCCGAACAGGTTGGCGCCGAACACGGCGAGGCTGATCGCAATGCCCGGGAAGATCACCAGCCACGGCGCGGTGCGGACATATTCGGCGGCGGACTCGGAGAGCATGCGGCCCCAAGACGGATAAGGCTCGGGAATGCCCAGGCCGAGGAAGGAGAGGGAAGCTTCCGTCAGGATGGTCGAGCCGAGCTGCGCGGTCGCGAGCACGATCAGCGGCGCCAGCGTGTTCGGCAGTACGTGGCGGAGCGCGATGCGCACTTCGCTCATGCCGATCGACTTGGCGGCTTCGATAAAGGGGAGTTCGCGCAGCGCCAGCGTGTTGGCGCGGATAACGCGCGCGACCGTCGGGATCAGCGGAATGGCAATCGCAATGATCACGTTCGGCAGCGACGGGCCGAGTGCCGCCGTCATCACCAGCGCCAGCACCAGCAGCGGCAGCGCCTGGAGGACGTCGGAGACGCGCTGGAACACGAGATCGACCCAGCCGGAGAGATAGCCGGAGGTCAGGCCGACGATGACGCCGATCGTGCCGCCGAGCGCGGTCGAGCCGATCCCGACCGCAAGCGAGATCCGCGCGCCGTGGATGATGCGGCTGAACACGTCGCGGCCAAAAGAGTCCGTTCCCATCCAGTGCGCCAGGCTCGGGCGGGCCAGAGCGCGGGCCGAATCGATCGACAGGGGATCATAGCGCGCGATGAAATCGGCGAAGATGGCGGTGAACACGAACACGGTCATGATGACGAGGCCAGCGGCGCCCAGCACATGCCGCTGTGCCAGATACAGCACGCGGCGCCAGCCGCCGGTCGCGTAGGCGCCGGCCCGCCTCAGTTCAACGTCATAGTCGATCGCGGCCATGTGAACTCTATCTTCCCCCTCTCCCCGCCTGCGGGGAGAGGGTAGGGGTGAGGGGGGCTCTCCGCGGGGGAGGTGGGAGTTGGACTCGCGGAGACTCCCCCTCACCCGGATTGCTGCGCAATCCGACCTCTCCCCGCAGGCGGGGAGAGGTGAAGGAGAGCGCACATACTGTGTGAGAGAAGGTCATGCGGCTAATCCGTGTACCTGATGCGCGGATCGAACACGGCGTAGAGCATGTCGACGATGAAATTCGCGCTCACCACCACGACGGCGATCAGCATCACGAGGTTCTGCACGATCGGATAGTCGCGCCAGCGGATCGCCTCGACCAGGAAGCGGGCGACGCCGGGGATGTTGAACACCGTCTCGGTGACGATCAGGCCGCCGATCAGGAACGCCGCCTCGATGCCGATCACGGTGATGACGGGCAGGATCGCGTTCTTCAGCGCGTGCTGATAGTTCACGGCGGCATCGGAGGCGCCCTTGGCGCGCGCGGTGCGGATGTAGTCCTGCCGCAGCACCTCCAGCATCGAGGACCGCGTGATGCGCATGGTCAGCGCCGCGCTGCGGAAGCCGACGGCGGCGGCGGGCACGGCATAGGTTGCGAACGCCTCGAGCCAGGTCTGCGGATTCGGATTGAAGATCGGCATCTGGCCGAACATCGCCACCGACGCCGTGAGGATGAGCAGGCCGAGCCAGAACGAGGGCAGCGACAAGCCGCTCAAGCTGACGACGCGCAAGGCGTAATCCAGCCGCGTGCCTTGCTTCACCGCGCTGATGACGCCGAGCGGAATGCCAATCGAGACCGAGAACAACAGCGCAAGGCCGGCGAGCCGCGCCGTGATCGGGATCCGCGGCAGGATCTCCTGGAGCGCCGGCTTCTCGGAGACGTAGGAGTAACCAAAGTCGCCGCGCAGAAAACCGCTGATCCAGTGCCAATACTGCACGATCAGCGGCTGGTCGATGCCGAGCTCCTTCTCCAGGTTGGCCTTGTCGGCGGGATCGACATAGCCGGCCGCGGCGAACAGGATGTCGACGATGTTGCCGGGCACGATGCGCAGCAGGAGGAAGATGACGATCGAGATCCCGAACAGGGTCACGAGCATCAGGAACAGGCGTCGCACCAGATAGGCAAACATCCTTCGCCCTCCGCGAGCCGCTACTCTTCAGCCTGCCGCGCTACTTGTCGAGCCACGCGTCCTCGTAGCGAAAGCCGTTATAGGAGCTGTTCGACATGATCGTGATGCCCTTGACGTAGGGCTGCCAGCAGGTGCCGGCCCGTGCATGGAAGATGATCGGACGGGCGACATCCTCCTGCAGCTTCTTGTCGATATCCCAGACCAGCGGCTTGCGCTTGCTGGTGTCGGTCTCCTGCGATTGCACGTCGAACAGCTTCTCGATCTCCTTGTTGCAGTAATTGGTGTAGTTCCGCTCCGAGCCGCAGGAATAGTTTTCGTAGAAGGACTGGTCGGGATCGTCGACGGAATTGCCGGTCAGATTGAGGCCGAGCATGTAGTCCTTGCGCGCGACTTTCGGGAACCAGTTCGCGGTTTCGACGACGTCGAGCTCGCCGTCGATATAGATGCTCTTGAGCTGGTCGATCAGGATCACGGCGGGGTCGCGATATTCCGCGAGATTGCGCGTCGAGACCTTCACCGCGAGGTGCTTGTCGGGACCGTAGCCCGCCTTCTGCATCAGTTTCTTCGCTTCCTCGCGGTTCGCGTTCACGTCCCGGCCATAGCCCGGAATGGTCTCGAGCTTGTCCTTGGGCATGCCCCAGACGCCTTGAGGCAGTGGCAGCATGGTGCCGCCGATGTCGGCCTGGCCTTCGAACAGGATATCGACGAACGCCTTGCGGTCGAGTGCCATCGCCATCGCGCGGCGAATATCGATGTTGTCGAACGGCGCGGAGGTCGAATTGACGATGATGTTGGTCGAAACGTTGGTCGGCTCGACGACGCAAGTCGCGTTCGGCGCCTGCGACTTGATGTCCTTCAGGAGCGGGATCGTGATGTGCGTCGGGAAGGTCATGTCGAACTTTCCGGCGACGAAAGCGAGGATCGCGGTCGATCGGTTCGTGATGATCGTGTACTCGATGCCGTCGAGATAGGGCAGGCCCTTCTTCCAATAGTCCGGATTTCGCGTCAGCTTGATCGATTCATTGGCCTTGAACTCGACGAACTTGAACGGTCCGGTACCGACCGGATGAGTGCGCATGTCCGCGGGCGAGACGTGGCAGGGATAGATCGGCGTATAGCCTGACGCCAGCATCGCCAGCAGCGACGGTTGCGGCCGCTTCAGGTCGAAGGAGACCTCGAAATCGCCACTCGTCGTGATCTCGTTGACTTCATTGTACCAGGCCTTGCGCGGATTTTGCCGAAGCTTCTGCTGCGATTTGCCCATCAGGAGATCGAAGGTGCATTTGACGTCGGCCGATGTGAACGGCTTGCCGTCATGCCATTTGACACCCTGGCGCAGCTTGAACGTCAGCTTCTTGTTGTCGTTGCCCCAGGACCAGCTTTCGGCCAGCTCGGGCCGGAGGGTATCAGGGCTGTTCTGCGCGATGTGCTGGTCGTAAATGACGAGATTATTGAAGACGCCCATGAACGGCACGTTGACCGAATAGGTCGCGCCCTCGAGGATCGATGCGTTGGCCGGGCTGTCGCGGTGATACATTCGCAGGACGCCGCCCTGCTTGGGCTCGCCGGCGAGCGTGGTGGTTGAGGCCGTCAGCACAGATAGCGCCGCCATTGCGGCGAGCGCCCACACGCTCCGCATGCTCATCCTCCCTGGACATCAGTCTTTTTGGCCTTTGCGGCCTGTTTGTCGCGACGATAGCACGCGAGTTGAGGGAGGCAACCGGTAAGGCCGCATGCCGCCTCGACAATTCGGATGACGGAAGGCCGCAGGTTTTCATGCTCACGATGTGAGAGTGCAGGTGCGAAGAGATGGTTCCTGCGGTGATGTTGCGCGATGCAGAATCAACAAACTCACTGTCGTCCCCGACAAGCGAAGCGCAGCTCCGGGACCCATAGCCACAGGGAGACGTTTGGCGAAGACTCGGGGTGACCTGCTCGCGCTACGACTATTCCCTGTGGTTATCGATCCCGGGTTCGCGACTTCGTCGCGCCCCGGGACGACACCATTTGTTTGGACGCGTCTCGCGCATATCGCCCGCGAGTGGAGCGACGCCCTCACACGATCCTCGACGCCTTGTTTCCCCAATACCGGTCCCGCAGCAGGCGCTTGTACAACTTCCCCGTCGGCAGCCGCGGCAATTCCTTCTCGAAATCGACCGAGCGCGGCACCTTCTGCCGCGACAGCGATTTTGCGCAGAATGCGATCAGCTCTTCGGCGAACGCCTCGCCCGGCACGACATCAGGCATCGGCTGGACCACCGCCTTCACCTCTTCGCCGAGATCGGGATTGGGCACGCCGAACACCGCGGCATCGGCGACCTTCGGATGGGTGATGAGCAAATTCTCGCATTCCTGCGGGTAGATGTTCACGCCACCGGAGATGATCATGAAGGTGGCGCGATCGGTGAGGTAGAGAAATCGGTCGGCATCGACATAGCCGACATCGCCGACCGTGCTCATGCTGCCGTCGGCCGAGCGCGCCTCCCTGGTCTTCTCCGGATCGTTGAAATATTCGAACGGCGAGGCGGTCTTGAACCAGACCTGGCCGGGGGTGCCGGTCGGACATTCCCGCATGTTCTCGTCGAGGATGTGGAGATCGCCGAGCAGCACCTTGCCGACGGTGCCGCGGTGGCTAAGCCATTCCTCGCTGTTGCAGGCGGTAAAGCCGAGGCCCTCCGTCGCGCCGTAATATTCGTGAATGATCGGCCCCCACCATTTGATGATGTCGTCCTTGACCAGCGCCGGGCAGGGCGCGGCGGCGTGGATCGCGATCTCCAGCGAGGACAGGTCGTAGCGGCCGCGCACCTCCGCCGGCAACTTCAGCATGCGCGAGAACATGGTCGGCACCAGCTGGGTGTGGGTGATGCCCCACCGCTGGACGAGTTCGAGGTAACGCTCGGGATCGAAACTCTCCATGATGATCACGGTGCCGCCCATGCGGATCGTGAGGTTCACGGCCGCCTGCGGCGCCGAGTGATAGAGCGGGGCAGGCGAGAGGTAGACCATGCCCTCGCGGTAGTGCCAGAGCTTGGTGAGGAAATCGAACAGCGGCAGATTATGCTTCGGCGGCTCCTCCGGCAGCGGCCGCAGAATGCCTTTCGGCCGTCCCGTCGTGCCGGACGAATAGAGCATGGCGGTGCCGAGCCACTCATCCGCGATCGATGTTGCCGACATATCCGCGGTGACGTCCGCAAGTCCGACGATGCGCTCGCTCTCGCCGGGGCCGTCGGCGACGATGCAGAGCTTGATGTCGGGGCAGGCCTTGATCGCCTCGCGGGCGATGTCGAGCTTCGCCACCGAGGTGATCAGGATCTTGGACTGGCTGTTGACCAGCAGATAGGCGAGCTCGCCCGGCGTCAGGAACGAGTTGATGCAGGTGTAGTACAGCCCGGAGCGTTCGCCGGCGCCGCAGGCCTCCAGATAGCGCGAATTGTTCTCCATGAAGATCGAGTAGTGGTCGAGCCGCTTCAAGCCGTGCTTGCGGAACAGGTGGGCCAGCCGGTTGCTGCGCGCATCGAGCTCGCGATAGGTGACGGCCTCGCCTGTGGCCGCCATGATGAAGGCGGGCTGCAGCGGGCGTAGGCGGGCATGCTGACCTGGGTACATCTATCCTCCGGCTTTGATTTATGCGGCGAGAAGCAGGATTTCGCGCACCTGCGCCGGGCCTTCGATCTTGCGCGGGTTACGCGGGATCCAGTTGGTGCGCATCGCCTGCTCGGCGATGGCGTCGAAATGCTGCGGCGACACCTGCACCTCGGTGAGGCTGCGCGGCATGCCCAGCGAGCGGATGAAGGCATCGAGCACGTCGGCAGCGTCGTGGCCGGGAAAGCCCATGGCGGCCGCGACGATCATCTGCCGCTCGGCATTGGCGCTCGCATTCCAGCGCATCACTGCCGGCAGCATGACGCAGGACGTGTAGCCGTGCGGCACGTCGAAGGCCGCGCCCAGCACGTAGCCGATGCCGTGGCTCGCGCCCATGGGAACGCCGGCCGCGAGCGCGCCCATCGACAGCCAGGTGCCGATCTGCGCGTCCATCCGCGCGTCGAGATCGGCGGGGTCGGCTTTCACCCGCGGCAGCGCGTCGGCGAGCATGGCGAGGCCCTTCACAGCTTGCGCGTCGGCATAGGGATGCGTCTCGCGCGAGCAGATCGCCTCGACGCAATGGTCGATGGCGCGGATGCCGGTCGACAGGAACAGCCATTCCGGGGTGTGCACGGTGATCGCGGGATCGAGGATGGTCGCGCGCGGCACGGCGAGCGGATGCCGCAGCATCTGCTTCACATGCGCAGCTCGGTCGGTGACGCCCGCGATCGCGCTGAATTCGCCGCCGGCGATCGTGGTGGGCACGCTAACTTGGCGCACGGTTGGCGCCGTCATCTCCGGTGCGACGCCCTTGTGCACGCGGATCCGCTCGATGCCGTCGATATCGTCGATGCCGTTGGCGAGGCAAAGCTGCACCGCCTTGGCGCCGTCGGTGATCGAGCCGCCGCCCACCGTGACGATCAGATCGGCGCCGGCCCCGCGCGCCGCGTTGGTTGCCGCGATCACCGCCTCGCGCGGCGTGTGCGCCGGCATGGCATCGAACAGGCCGGCGCAGCGGGGGCCCAAAGCCTGCTTGATCTTCTCGATTTCGTCGGTCTGCCGGTTCAGCGTGCCCGAAACCATCAGGAAGGCGCGGCGCGTTCCCAGCCGGTCCATCTGCGCGACGATGGCCTCAGTTGCAGGATGGCCGAACACGACCTCCTCGATCGCGCCGAAAACGACACGTCCCTGGTGCACGCCTGCCCTCCCGGACAATTCGTCTTGTTTTTGTGAGGGCAATCTAGCCGAGCGGATGGCGTTCGTCATGTGCGAAGGCGCTGGCGCTCTTTCCCTTTCCCCGCGTGCGGGAAAGGGAAGGACGTTTCCATTCAAGAGCCCGGCGAACAAAGTCCAATCGCAAACCTGCCGGCTATTCAGCGCGTGCCGGGCGGGTTGCCACCCCCTGTCAACCCGCCATCCGGTCAGGGCGCGCTTGGAGCCCTGCACGCGCTTTGGTCTTGAAGTGTTCATCAACTCCACCCATCTTGGGACGCCCGCGGGTAAATGCCTACCCTGCCTTTTCCGCGGCTTTTGGCATGAGGACGATGCGAGGACCTGGGATGGCTGGACCGGATGGAAGCGAGCGACTTGTCAAAAAGCACGAATTCGTCCAGCCGCGGCATTACGCACTCGCGGGCCTCCTCGTCGCTTCGTTCGCGCTCACCGGTTGCGGGCAGCCCACCTCGCAAGCGTCTGCGCCGCCGCCGGCGCCCGTGACGGTCGCCCAGCCGGTCAAGCGCACCGTTACCGATTGGGACGAGTTCACCGGCCGCTTCGAAGCGGTCGAGGAGGTGCAGGTGCGCCCGCGCGTCGGCGGCTTCGTCAACTCGGTCGAATTCCAGGACGGCGCCATCGTGCATCAGGGCGATCTGCTTTACGTGATCGACCCGCGTCCGTTCGAGGCGGTGGCCACGCAGGCGGAAGGGCAGCTGTCGGATGCACGGGCCAAGGTGGAACTTGCCAAGCGCGAGCTCGACCGCGGCCTCAGCCTGGTGCAGACCAGCGCGGTCTCCGAGCAGGTCGTCGATCAGCGCCGTCAGGCCCTGCAAGCTGCGCATGCCGCGGAGGTGCAGGCTGAAGGCGCGCTCAAAGCGGCCAGACTGAACATCGAATTCACGCATGTGACGGCACCGTTGACCGGCCGCGTCAGCCGCCATCTCGTCAGCCCCGGCAATCTCGTGCAGGGCAGCGACAATGGCTCTTCGACCCTCCTGACCTCCATCGTCACGCTCGACCCGATCTACGTCTATTTCGACATGGATGAGGCGACCTTCATCAAATACAGCAAGCTGTGGTTCGAAGGGCGGCGTCCGAGCTCGCGCGACACGGCCAATCCGGTGCAGGTGACGCTCGCCGGCGAAACCAAGCCGTCCCATGAAGGCACCATCAACTTCCTCGATAACCGGCTCGACGTTTCGACCGGCACGCTGCGCAGCCGCGCCGTGGTCAAGAATACCGATCTGTCGATCCTGCCCGGCCAATTCGGTCGCGTCCGGCTGATCGGCAGCGCGCCCTATGAGGCCCTGCTGATTCCGGACGTCGCTGTTGCGACCGACCAGTCCCGCAAGATCGTGTTCGTGGTGAAGCCCGACGACACCGTCGAGGCGCGTCCCGTGGTGCTCGGACCGCTGGACGACGGCCTGCGCGTGATCCGCGAAGGATTGAAGGCCGAGGATCGCGTCATCGTCAACGGCATCCAGCGTGCCCGTGTCGGTGCCAAGGTTGCCCCGCAGACTGCGCCAGCGCCGGCCGGTGGCAAGTCATGAATCTCGGTCGTCTCTCCATCAACCAGCCCATCCTCGCGATGGTGCTGTCGATCGTGCTCCTGATCGTCGGTGCGCTCGCCTACACCACGCTGCCGGTGTCCGAATATCCGCAAGTGGTGCCGCCGACCGTCGTCGTCACCACGCAATATCCCGGCGCCTCCGCGCAGACCGTGTCCGACACGGTCGCAGCTCCGATCGAGCAGGAGATCAACGGCGTCGAGGACATGCTGTATCTCTATAGCCAGGCGACCTCGAACGGCCAGCTCACCATCACCGTCACCTTCAAGCTGGGCACCGATCTCGACAAGGCCCAGGTGCTGGTGCAGAACCGCGTCGCGATCGCGCAGCCGCGCCTGCCCGAGGAGGTCCAGCGCAACGGCGTCACCACCCGCAAGAACTCGCCCGACATCCTGATGGTCGTGTTCATGCTGTCGCCGGACGACACCTTCGACCAGCTCTACATCTCCAATTACGCGCTGCTCCAGGTCCGCGACCAACTGCTGCGTCTCGACGGCGTTGGCGACATCCAGATCTTCGGTGCCCGCGACTATTCGATGCGGCTGTGGCTCGATCCTGACCGGATTGCCAATCTCGGCCTGACCTCGGCGGAGGTGCTGGCCGCGATCCGCGCGCAGAACGTGCAGATCGCCGGCGGCCAGATCGCCGAGCCGCCGATCGCCGACCGCGCCTTCCAGCCGAACCTCACCTTCACGGGCCGCCTGAAGGACCAGAAGCAGTTCGAGGACATCCTGATCAAGGCCGGCTCGGACGGCCGCGTGGTGCGGCTGCGTGACGTCGCCCGCATCGAGCTCGGGGCGCTCGCCTACAGCACCAACAGCTTCCTGCTGCGCAAATCCGCGGTCGCCATGCTGGTGACGCAGCGGCCGGGATCGAACGCTCTCGCTACCGCGAAGAACATTACCGACACCATGACGAGGCTGAAGGAGAGCTTCCCGAAAGGCCTCGACTACAATATCGGCTACAACCCGACCGAATTCATCGCTCAGTCCGTCCACGAGCTGATCAAGACCATCTATGAGGCCATGCTGCTCGTCGTCATCGTCGTGCTGGTGTTCCTGCAGGGCTGGCGTCCCGCGATCATTCCGATCATCGCGATCCCGGTGTCGCTGGTCGGTACCTTCGCGGTGATGGCGGCGCTGGGCTTCTCGATCAACAACCTCACACTGTTCGGCCTCGTCCTCGCGGTCGGCATCGTGGTCGATGATGCTATCGTGGTGGTCGAGAACGTCGAGCGGCATCTCGAGCATGGCATGAGCCGGCGCGATGCCGCGCTCAAGACGATGGAGGAGGTCGGCGGCGCGCTGGTCTCGATCGCGCTGGTGCTCTGCGCGGTGTTCGTGCCGACCGCCTTTCTGGGCGGTATTTCCGGGCAGTTCTTCCAGCAATTCGCCGTCACCATTGCGGTTGCGACCGCGATCTCCTGCTTCTGCTCGCTGACGCTGTCGCCGGCGCTGGCCTCGCAGATCCTGGTGCCGCACGAGGAGAAGCAGCCGCCGGCAAGCTGGAATGTCATCGCGCGCGGCTGGAATGCCTTCACCGGCGTATTCAATCGCGTGTTCGACCGTCTGGCGCACGGCTATGCCGGCCTCGCCAATTTCGTGATCCGGCACTCGGTGGTGATGATCCTGATCTATGTCGTGCTGATCGGAAGCGCCGGCTGGTTGATCGCGACCACGCCGCAAGGCTTCATCCCGGCGCAGGACCGCGGCTACGTCATCGTATCCGTGCAATTGCCGGGCGCGGCTTCGCTGGCGCGCACCACCGAGGTCGTGCGCGAGATCGAGCGGATCTCGCTGGACACGCCGGGCATCGTTCGTGTCGCCGCCTTTGCCGGCTTCTCCGGTGCCACCCGCACACAGGCGGGCAATGCCGCCGCGCTGTTCCCGGTGTTCGACGAACCAGAGGCGCGGATCAAGAAAGGATTGACGGCCAACGCCATCACGGTCGAGCTGCGCAAGCGCCTGTCCGCGATCCAGGGCGCCTTCATCATCGTGATCCCGCCGCCGGCCGTGCCTGGCATCGGCACCGGCGGCGGCTTCACCATCCGCATCCAGGACCGTCAGGGCCGCGGGCCTGAGTTGCTCGCTGCGGCCACCGACGAGCTTGTCGCCGCGGCGCGCAAATCGCCCTCGCTGCTCGGCCCCACGGTGTTCTCGCCGTTCTCGGCCAACACGCCGCAGCTCTTCGTCGACATCGACCGCACCAAGGCGCAGAAGCTCGGCGTTCCCATCTCCAATATCAACGACACGATCCAGAGCTATTTCGGATCGACCTATGTCAACGACTTCAACCTGTTCGGTCGCACCTATCACGTCACCGCGCAGGCCGACTTCCCGTTCCGGAAAGAGCCCAGCGACCTCGCACGCCTGCGCACACGCAACGCCTCCGGCGACATGGTGATGCTCGGCAGCGTGGTCGAGTTCAGGGATGTCTCGGGTCCCGACCGCGTCGCGCGCTACAATCTCTATGCCGCGTCCGAGCTCCAGGGCGAGCCGGCGCCGGGCACCAGCTCGACCACCGCGCTCAACACCATCAAGAAGCTGGCGGACGACACCTTGCCGAGCGGCTTCACCTTCGAATGGACCGATCTGTCCTATCAGCAGATCACCGGCGGCAATGCCGGCCTCTACGTGTTCCCGATCTGCGTGCTGTTCGTCTACCTCGTGCTCGCTGCGCAATATGGCAGCTGGACCTTGCCGTTCGCGGTGATCCTGATCGTGCCGATGTGCCTGCTCGCCGCCACCATCGGCGTGCGCATCATGGGCCAGGACGTCAACATCCTCACCCAGATCGGCTTCGTCGTGCTGGTGGGGCTGGCGGCCAAGAACGCGATCCTGATCGTCGAGTTCGCGCGCGACATCGAGAACGAGGGCAAGCCGCGGCTGGAGGCGGTGATCGACGCCTGCCGCTTGCGCCTGCGGCCGATCCTGATGACCTCCTTCGCCTTCATCCTCGGCGTGCTGCCATTGGTGATATCGAGCGGCTCCGGCTCGGAGATGCGGCAGGCCGTCGGCGTCGCCGTGTTCTTCGGCATGATCGGCGTCACCCTGTTCGGCCTGTTGTTCACGCCGATCTTCTACGTGGTGGTGCGGAACCTGGCCGAGGGGCGGAATGAGGGGAAGAAGCCGGAGGTGGTGGCCTCCTAGTTGTCGGTGGTGGCCACTTGCGTCCCCTCACTCACGGTGTCGTCCCCGCGAAAGCGGGGACCCATAGCCACAGGGAGCAGCTTGGCGAAGGCTCGGAGTTACCAGGTTCGCCCCAAACCTCTTCCTGTGGCTATGGATCCCGGATCTTCGCTTCGCTCGTCCGGGACGACAGCTCATTTTGTCGCGCCACCCTCGATGCCAATTGGCACACGCCCATACTAACGACCAACTTGAAATGGATGGGCAGGCGCGGGGTTCTTCCCTAGTATCCGCGCGATTTCAAAACAGAAAACTGCTGGGAGATAACAGATGAAATCAGCACTTTTGGCCGCCGTCGCAACCTCTGCTCTGGTGCTGGCGGCGCCGGCCTCCGCGCAAGGCGTCAAGATCGGCATCCTCAACGACCAGTCCGGCGTCTATGCCGATTACGGCGGCAAATGGTCGGTCGAGGCGGCCAGGATGGCGATCGAGGATTTTGGCGGCGAGGTGCTGGGTCAGAAGGTCGAGCTCGTCACCGCCGACCACCAGAACAAGGCCGACCTCGCGACCTCGATCGCGCGGCGCTGGTACGACGTCGAGAACGTCGACATGATCACGGAGCTGACGACCTCCTCGGTCGCGCTCGCGATCCACGAGCTGTCCAAGGAAAAGAAGAAGATCGACATCGTCGTCGGCGCCGCCACCTCGCGGCTGACAGGCGATGCCTGCCAGCCCTACGGCTTCCACTGGGCCTACGACACCCGCGCGCTCGGCGTCGGCACCGGTGGTGCGCTGACCAAGGCCGGCGGCGACACCTGGTTCTTCCTCACCGCGGACTACGCCTTCGGCTACGCGCTGGAGAAGGACACCAGCGAGATCGTCACCGCCAATGGCGGCAAGGTGGTCGGCTCGGTGCGCGTGCCGCTCAACTCCTCGGACTTCTCCTCGTTCCTGCTGCAGGCGCAGAGCTCGAAGGCGAAGATCGTCGGCCTTGCCAATGCCGGCCTCGACACCACCAATTCGATCAAGCAGGCGTCCGAGTTCGGCATCGTCGCCAGCGGCCAGAAGCTCGCCGGCCTGCTGATGACGCTCGCCGAAGTAAATGGCCTCGGCCTCCAGGCTGCACAGGGCCTGGTGCTGACCGAAGGCTATTACTGGGACGTCAACGACAAGTCCCGCAATCTCGGCGAACGCTTCCTCAAGCGCACCGGCCGGATGCCGAACATGATCCAGGCCGGCACCTATTCGGCGACGCTGAGCTACCTGAAGGCGGTCAAGGCGGCAGGCACCAAGGATCCGGATGCGGTTGCCAGGAAGCTGAAGGAGCTGCCGGTCGACGACGACTTCGCGCAAGGCGGCAAGGTGCTCGAGAACGGCCGCATGATCCACGACATGTATCTGTTCGAGGTCAAGAAGCCGTCGGAATCGAAGAAGCCCTGGGACTATTACAAGCTGCTCGCCACCGTCCCCGGCGACAAGGCCTTCTTCACCGCCAAGGACAGCGGCTGCCCGCTGACGAAGTAGGGGCGAGGATCGCGCCAATAACTCAGTGTCGTCCCGGACAAGCGCAGCCCTTGGCAACGCGTAGCGTTGTCGAGGGCGAAGCGCAGATCCGGGACCCATAACCACAGGACTGTGTGGTTACGGGGACTCGGAGTGATCAGCTCGCGCTACAACTTCGTCCTGTGGTTATGGGTCCCGGGCTCGCTTCGCGCCCCGGGACGACAGCGGAACGTGTGGCCGCGGCCCCCGCCTCACACCAGCCGCAACACCACCGCACCCAGCGCGCCGGCCCACAGTGCGATGGCGGCGATGCCCTGGATCATGAAGCCCGGGCCGCGCTTGGCTGCCGCTTTCGAATAACCGATGAAATAGACGATGCGGCCGATGATCCAGACGGCGCCGATCCCCGCCGCGATGCCGTCGACGATATAGACCGCGAACAGCCAGAGCGCCGGCAGGACAATCGGCATCCATTCCAGCGTGTTCGCCTGGATGCGGAAGGCGCGTTCGAAATCCGGATGGCCCGACATCGCCGGCACCTTGACGCCGGTCTTGGTGCGCGCGCTCGAGACGTTGATGGCGGTGAAGAAATAAAATGCGATCGCCAGCAGCGTGACGAGAGCGGTGAAATGATACATCGCTGGTTCCTTCAAACAGACCGCGCTTCAATACCCGGTCAGCTCGAGATAGCCAACGCCGTCATGCGTCCCGGCAAAGCTGATCGGCCCCTCCCAATAGGAGAAGCCGATCCCCATCCAGGCCCCGGGATTGAGCGGCTTGCAGTGGATCGAGAACGATCGCGACGGGATCGCGATCTGCCATTCCACCGGCAGCTTGCGTCCCGCAACCTCCGCCGTCGCTTTCGGCATCATCCGGATGTCGCCGCCCGTGATCATCTGCGTTTCGCCGGCAGCGCTGATCCAGTTGCCGAACGGATAGTCTTTGCCTTCCTTCTGCCGCAGCCGGTACAGCATCAGCTTGTCGCCTGACGACAGATGCAGCGACAGCCAGTCCCAGCCGGTCTGGTCGGCGTCGAGCGGCTGGCTGCTCCATTCGCGGTCCATCCAGGCCTGGCCCGAGACATCGACCGGCTTGTCGTCGATGGTGAGCGTGCCGCGAGCGCGGTAGAACGGCTGGCTGTAATAGTAGGACGCCTGGCCACGCTCCGACTTGCGGCTGTAGCCGCGATCGCCTTGCAGCACCACAGCGCGATCGGCCTCCAGCGTCAGTGCGTAGCTGAAATCTGTGCTGGACGCCCTCAGCGCCAGCGGCGCCAAAGTGCGGTCATCGGTTCGCTCGAGAGCCTTCATCTCCCAATCGTCGATCCAGGCATCGAACGGCTTGGCCGTGACGCCGGCCTGGCCGACGCCGCCGCGTGAAAAGACTTCGTTGAAGCGGTGGGTGTCGGCGCGCGTCACTGCAGCATGCGCCATCCAGACCTGCTGATTGGCCCAGCCTTCGCCTTGAGGGCCTGGCTGCGCCGCCTGACGGAACAGCGTCCATTGCAGGCCGCAAGCCGCGCCGCTGCCGTCGATGAGGTTTGCCGTCAGATACCACCATTCGATGCGAAAGTCCGGATGCGGCCCGTGATCGCCAGGAAAGGCAAACAGCTTTCCCGGCGTCACCTTCCCAAAGCCATCCGCTTTTTCACCGAGCCCCGCATAGCCTTGCGCGCTGGCGCGGCGTGCGAGGGCCAGCGCAGCGATGCCGCCGGCGAAGGCGCGGCGCGACATGCGATCAGCGTTCATTGGCAAACACCTTGACGAGATTTGCCGGCTGCATCCGCGCCAGCCGTGCCACCGGCAACAGCGCCGCCAGCAGCGACGCCAACAGCGCGACCGCGACCAGCTCGACCAGTTGCAGCGGAAACACGTGGAACGGCAGCCGCCAGCCGAACGCCTTCACGTTCACGATCGCGATCAGGCACCACGCCACCAGGAGCCCGAGCGGAACGGCCAGCAGCGCCGTGAACAGCGCCACCGACAGCGTCTTGGTCAATTCGATCGCGGCAAGGCGCGGCCGCGTGATGCCGATCGCCCATAGCGGCGCGAGGTGCGGCAGGCGGGAGTTCGCCAGCGTCAGCAGGCTCGTGAACAGCGCGATCCCGGCGACACCGAGTGTGAAGGCGTTCAGCGCCGAGGTCACTGCGAAGGTGCGGTTGAAGATGCGGATCGATTCGGCCTTCACCGTCGCCTGGTCGGCGACACTGCGGTCGTCGAGCGCCAACTGTTTCTGCAACGCCGCGATCAGGCCGAGGATATTCTCCTTCGCGACGATCAGGCCGATCCGCGTCTGCGGCGTCTGCGGAAACTGCCGGATCAGCGCCGCGACGTTGACGGTCAGCTGCCCCTTAGGGTTGCCGTAATCGGCATAGATGCCGACGATGTCGAGCTCCCAGGTCCCGCCTGGCGCCGGCACCTCGACGACGTCGCCGATGCGGACGTTGAGGCGGCGGCTGAGCTGCTCGCTGATGAAGGCGGCATTGCCCGGCACGAGCCGGCTCCAGCCGCGCGGCGCGGTTTCCAGCAGCGGCCAGCGTTCGCGATAGAGCGCGTGATCGGGCAGGCCGAGCAGCTCCACCGGCTGGCCCTGAACCTGCGCCTCGGCGCGGCCGCCCGACAGGATCGCCTGTACGTCGCTGCGCTCGCGCAGCCAGTTGCGGATGGCAACGCCTTGCGCATTGTCCGAGGCGCTGATGTAGACGTCGGCGGCGAGCCGACCGTTGAGCCAGCCGAGGAAGGTGCGGCTGAAGGTTTCCACCATGGTGGACACGCCGACATTGACGGCGAGCGCGAGGAGCAGCGCCATCAGCGCCAACGACAATCCGGAAAGCTGCTGCCGGCTGTCCGCCCAGAACCACAGCGCAAGCGGCTTCCTCGCGGCGCGCTGGCCCGCGAGCAGGATGATCTCGAGCAGCGCCGGCAGGATCAGGGCCGCACCGAACATCAATGCCGCCAGCACGCCAAAGCCTACGATCAGCGATTGCCCGTACTGGAGCAGCAGCAGCGCGACCGCGAACACGGCGCAGGCGGCCAGACTTTGCAGGATCAGCCAGCGGCGCTGCCTCTGCTGCCAGGCGCGCGGCTGCGCCGTCGCCAGCACCGGCATCCTGATCGCCTTGATCAGGCTGGTCGCCGCCGCAACCAGCGCGCCCGCAATGCTGATGCCGATGCCGGCGAGCCACCATTCAGGCTGTAAGGTCAGCTGCCCCGGGATCTGTGCGCCATAGAGCCCGCGCAGCGACGCCGCGACGTCGGGCAGCAGCACTGCCGCGATGAAATAGCCGCAGACGAGCCCGATCAGGCCGGCGATCAGCGCCAGCGCCACGAGCTCGATCACCAGCACGGTGTTGACCAGCCGCGCCGAGGCGCCGCAGGCGCGCAAGGTCCGCAACATCGGCAGCCGCTGCTCGAAGGCGAGGCCGACGGCCGAGTTGACGATGAACAGGCCGACGAAGAACGATAACAGGCCGAACGCCGTGAGGTTGAGATGAAAGCTGTCGGTGAGGCGCTCCAGCTCGGTCTCCGCGTTCGGCTCAACCAGCTGCAGCCGGTCGCCGACCACGCTTGCCAGCGGCGCAGGCTTGCTCCTGGGCTTGCCGATCAGAAGCCGCGACAGCTGATCCGGCTTGTTCAGCAGACGCTGCGCCACGCCGATATCGACCACCAGCACGCCGGGCGCGAGCTGCGGCAACACGCGCAGCGGCGGCAATGTCGCGCCGTTGCTGATCGGCGGCGCCGCGCCTTCCGTCTCTTGCAAGTCGCTCAGCGTCTCACGTGCCACCAATGTCTGGCCCGGCGGGGCAACAAAACTGCCTAGATTCGCAGCACCGAGACGCGGTGCGTTGCCGATTTCGACCGGCAGCGTCACCGGCTCGATCCCGAGCAGCCGCACCGAGCGTCCGTTGATCTGGACCCGGCCCTCCAGCGCCGGCGACACCGGCCAGCCGGCACGGCGGAGTTTGATGAACAGCTCCTGGGGAAATGTCGCGCTGGCAGGCGCGACCAGCATGGCGGTGCGGGCGCCGCCGAACGTCGCCGCGGCGCGGTCATAGGCATTGCGGGCCTGCTGGTTGATGGCCTGCACGCCGCTCCACAGCGCGGTCGCCGCGATCAACCCGACCAGCAGCGTCGCGAACTGCATCTTGTGACGCCGCCAATGGCTGAGCAGCACTGCGAGCACCCAGAGCGCGCGTCTCATGCGATCCGCCCCGCATGCAGGGTGAGGTGGCGGTCGAGCGTGCCGGCCAGATGCAGGCTATGGGTCACCATCAGGAAGCCGCAGCCGGTGCGCGCGACGAGGTCGCGCGTCAGCGCCAGCACGTTTTCGGCCGTGGCCTCGTCGAGATTGCCGGTCGGCTCGTCCGCCAGCAGCAGCGAGGGCTTTGTCGCCAGTGCCCGGCCGATCGCGACCCGCTGCTGCTGGCCGCCGGACAATTGCTCGGGATAGCGCTTCAGGAGAGGGCCGAGGCCGAGCCGTTCGACCAGCTCCTTGGTCCAGGCTGCATCGTGACGGTCGGCGATCCGCGCCTGGAAAACCAGATTGTCCGCGACCGACAGGCTCGGGATCAGGTTGAATTGCTGAAAAACCAGGCCGATCCGGTCGCGCCGCAAGCTGGCGCGCCCTGCATCGGACAGCGCGGTGACTTCGGTGCCTTGCAGCCGGATCGTGCCGCCATCGGCGGCATCGAGTCCCGCGATCAGGTGCAACAATGTGCTCTTGCCGCTGCCGGACTCGCCGGTCAGCGCGACGCGTTCACCCTCCTTAAGGTCGAGATCGACGCCACGCAGCACATGGACCGGTTCGCCGGCCGAGGAGAAAGTCTTGGAGAGATTTCGGATGCTCAACACGATGAATGGCGCCGGGCGGAATTAGCGGAATTGCTGCGTAGCACACTTGCTGCGGAAATGCCGGGTTGCGTTGGTCTCGAAGCCGTTGTTAGCTCCCAAGATAGCCAAATCAAAAAAGTGCCAAAAGACATCGACGGGGGAGAATCATGAGCGTTGAGGGAACGACGGAGGTGGTCGGCAAGACGATCGGGACCAAGGGAACGCCGAAGGGCGCCTGGACCGTCACCTTTCTCCTCTTCCTCTTCATGGTCGTGAACTTCGCCGACAAGATCGTCGTCGGTCTCGCCGGCGTGCCGATCATGACCGATCTGAAGCTCACCCCGGAGCAGTTCGGCCTGCTCGGCTCCTCGTTCTTCTTCCTGTTCTCGATCGCCGCCATTGTGGTCGGCTTCATCGTCAACAAGGTGCCGACACGCTGGGTGCTGCTCGTGCTCGCAGTGATCTGGGCGCTGGCGCAGTTTCCGATGGTCGGCACCGTCTCCTTCACTACGCTGCTGATCTGCCGCATCGTGCTGGGTGCCGGCGAGGGCCCGGCCTTCTCCGTCGCCGCGCACGCGATCTACAAATGGTTCCCCGACGAGAAGCGCACGCTGCCGACCGCGATCCTGTCGCAGGGCTCGGCCTTCGGCGTGATCCTGGCGGTGCCGGCGCTGAACTGGGTCATCGTCAATCATTCCTGGCACTATGCCTTCGGCGCGCTCGGCGTGGTCGGCCTGATCTGGGTTTGTGCCTGGCTCGCGCTCGGCAAGGAAGGCCCGCTGGAGGACACGCAGGTCCTGGCCGCGACCGAGCAGAAGATCCCTTACTTGCAGCTTCTCACCTCTCGCACCTTCATCGGCTGCGTCGCGGCGACCTTCGGTGCCTATTGGGCACTCTCGCTCGGCCTGACCTGGTTCACGCCGTTCATCGTCAAGGGGCTCGGCTTCTCGCAGAGCCAGGCCGGCTTCATCTCGATCCTGCCCTGGGTGTTCGGTGCCACCATCGTCATTCTCACCGGGTGGATCTCGCAGGTGATGATGGCGCGCGGCTACAACACCCGCGTGGCTCGCGGCGTGCTCGGCTCGGTGCCGCTGGTGATCGGCGGGCTGATTCTGGCGGTGATGCCGCATGTTCAGGGCGCGGGCTTGCAGATCGCGCTGCTCGTGGTCGGCTCTGGCCTGTGCGGGGCGATCTATGTGGTCTGCCCGCCGATGCTCGGCGAGTTCACGCCGACGTCGCAGCGCGGCGCGATCCTCGCGATCTATGGTGCGCTCTACACGCTGGCCGGCATCATCGCGCCGGCCGTGATGGGGGCGATGATCCAGCGCGCCGGCAGCACGGTCGATGGCTACATGGCCGGCTTCACCATCAACGCCGTGATCATGGTCGGCTCCGGCCTGCTCGGCCTGCTGCTGCTGTGGCCGAACTCGGAAAAGGCCAGGCTGACGCGCGGTGCGGCGCCGCAGGCAGCATCGTTGAAGGGTGCGGTCTCGCCCACGTAAGGGGGCGGGCGAGGGTTAGATAGAGGCCGCCGGCCACAACCCCAACTGTCGTCCCGGACAAGCGAAGCGCAGATCCGGGATCCATAACCACAGGGAGGGGTTTGGCGACGACTCGGAGTTACAGTTTAGCCCCATAACCGCTCCCTGTGGTTATGGGTCCCTGCGTTCGCAAGGACGACACTGAGAATGAGGCGCGGACTTCGCGCCTCACTCACCATCAGCTGCTAATTCACCCCCTGCGCCCCGCGGATCAGCTTCCCCGGCCGGCGGCCCGTGGCCTCGCCATGCCGCCGCGTCACCACGCCTGAGACGATCGTCGCCTCGTAGCCGTCGACGTCCTGCAACAGCCGCCGCCCGCCGACCGGCAGATCGTAATGCACCTTCGGCGGATGCAGGTGCAGACGGTCATAGTCGATCACGTTGACGTCGGCCTTGTAGCCGGGCGCAATCAGGCCGCGATCGGTGAGGCCGACCGAGAGTGCGGTCTTGCGCGACTGCGCTGCGACCACGAACGGGATCGACAGCTTCTCGCCGCGCGTGCGGTCGCGTGTCCAATGCGTCAGCAGATAGGTCGGGAAGCTGGCATCGCAGATGATGCCGCAATGCGCGCCGCCGTCGGACAGGCCCGGCACCGATTGCGGGTCGATCAGCATCTCGCGCGTCGCATCGAGATTGCCGTCGGCATAGTTCAGGAACGGCACGTAGAGCATGCCGCGGCCCTGGTCCGACAGCATCGCGTCATAGGCGAGCTCTTCCGGCTGACGGCCCTGCTTGCGCGCCTGCGGCCCCAGCGCGTTCTCCGGCGGCTGCTCGTAATCGGGGGGATCGCCGAGCAAAAACATCTTGTCGTAGTTGGGCCGGAAGAACAGCGGATCGTCGGTGGCGGTTGCCGTCTCGCTCAGGATTGCCTTGCGCACGTCGGCCTGGTGCAGCCGCGCCAGCCGCTCCTTCAAGGGAAGATGCGCGATCGCCTTGTAGCTAGGATGGGTCTGGAACGGATTGCGCGACAGCTCGAGCCCGAGCAGCAGGCCGACCGGGCGCGCCGCGATCTGCGCGGTGATGGAGAGGCCGCGCTTCGCCGCCGCATTGATCTCGTCCAGCGTCTGGCGCCAGCGGTTTGGCGATCTGTCGTTCTGCGTGATCGAGAACGAGATCGGACACTTCGTCGTGTCGGCGACCCGCAACATCATCGGCAAGTCTTCGTGGATGGTGGAGAGATCGAGCACGAATTGCAGCACGCTGCGGCCCTGGCTGTGCATCGCCCCGGCGATCGCGGTGAGCTCGTCTTCGCCGGCCTTGAGCGTCGGCGTGAAGTCGCCGGTGGAGGTGCGGTGGTTGAGCGTGCGCGAGGTCGAGAAGCCGAGCGCGCCGGAGCGAACCGCCTCGCCCGCGAGCTTGGCCATTGCGGCATTGTCTTCGGTGGTCGAGGGGTCGCGGCGTGCGCCGCGCTCGCCCATGACATAGACCCGTAGCGCCGCATGCGGCAGCTGCGCACCGACATCGATGTCGAAATCGCGCTTGGAGAGCCAGTTCATGTAGTCCGGAAAGCTCTCCCAGGCCCAGGGAATGCCGGCGCTCAGGACGGGCTCGGGAATGTCCTCGACGCCTTCCATCAGATGGATCAGGCGGGTGTGGTCGGCGGGCTTGCACGGCGCGAAGCCGACGCCGCAATTGCCCATGATCGCCGTGGTGACGCCGTTCTGCGACGACGGCGTGATGTCCTGGCTCCAGGTGACCTGGCCGTCGTAATGGGTGTGCACGTCGACGAAACCCGGCGTCACCAGCTTTCCGCGTGCGTCGATTTCCTCGGCGCCTTTGCCAGAGACCTTGCCGACCTCGCTGATCCTGCCGCCGGTGATGGCGACGTCGGCCTCGAACAGTTCGCCGCCGTTTCCATCCGCAACGGTGCCGCCGCGGATGACGAGATCAGGGGTGCTCATGTGTTTCTTCCTGTTTTTGTTTTTCTAAGTCTTCTTTCGTCGTCCCGGACAAGCGCAGCGCAGATCCGGGACCCATAGCCACAGGGAGGAGTTTGGCGAAGACTCGTAGTTGGCAGCTTCGCTCCACAACCGCTCCCTGGGGTTATGGGTCCCCGCCCCCCGTGCGCAATTGCGCACTAGGCGGGGACGACGATTGAATTTGTGGCAGCCGCTCTCGCTCCTCAAGAACCGGCTTGTCGCTTCCGCTCCGTGAACGGGGACAGCGCCACCGTCGCCACCATGAACACCACCGACGCGCCGAACACCCAGTGTGGCGCACTCTGGTCCATGATCCAGCCGAACAGCAGCGGGCTGATGATGCCGCCGAGATTGAAGCCGGTGGAGACGATGCCGAAGGCGCGCCCCGCAGCGCCGGGAGGAGCCGCATTGCGCACCAGCATGTCGCGCGAGGGGGCGATCACGCCGGACAGAAAGCCCGCCGCCGTCATCGCGGCAGTCAGCGCCCAGCCGGGTAGCGTCACCAGCGCGATCAGCAGCACGATTGCCGCGTTCACGGCGAAGCAGGCCGCTGCGACATAGCCATGGCGTTCGGTGTGATCGGCAAGGAAACCGCCGGCCAGCACGCCGGCGGCGCTGGCGCCGAGGAATGCCGTCAGCATGACGTTGGCAGCCGAGTAGGACGTTCCATAGCCGCTCATCAGCGCGACGACGCCGAAATTGTTGATACCGGCGACCGACAGGCTGAGCAGCATGAACAGCGCGGTCAGCACGATCAGCGCGGGCGTGATGACAGCCTGCTTCGGCGCGTTCTCCGCGCCTGGCTTCTTCTTGCTGGCGCCGGCGTCGGGAATGTTCATGACGAGTAGCAGCAACGCCACCGCAATGCCGATCGCACCCGAGGCGATCAGCGCGCCGACGCCGCCCGACAGGGTGACGAGTGCAGCCACGATTGCCGGCGCCACCGCGCCGCCAAGAAACCCGGCAAAGGTGTGGATCGAAAAGGCGCGGCCCATCCGTGCCTCGTCCATGTGCTCGGCCAGGATCGCGTAGTCGGCGGGGTGATAGACGCTATTGGCGAGACCCAGCAGCACGGCGCAGGCGATCAGCGAGGCGTAGCTGAGGTGCAGACCGAGCAGGATCAGCGCGAAGCCGCCGAGCGTGAGGCCGGCCAGCAGAATTCGTCGCGCGCCAAAATGGTCGACGAGATAGCCGGTCGGCGCCTGCGTCAATCCGGACACCACCGCGAACACGGTGAGCGCGAAGCCGAGCTCGATATAGCCGACGCCGAGCTGAGCCTTGAGGAACGGGAACAGCATCGGCAGGACCAGCAGGTGGAAATGGCTGACCCAATGCGCGATCGAGATTCCGGTCAGCGTGCGTAGCGCGCTGTCCGCCTTGCCTTGCTGCGGTGCGGCGAGAACGTCGACCATTGCAATTCCGGTTTCACTCCCTGGAAGGCGCGCAAACTATCGGGGAGAGCGGTTATTTGTCCATGAACGCAGGCGCATGGCAGGTAGTGCGGGTGGGGATTCCATCCCCGCTGTCGTCCCTGCGAACGCATGCGAACGCAGGGACCCATACCGCGGGATTTATCGATTGTGACAGGTCGCAGTACCGGACGGCGATCCCCCGCCAACTTCTCCCTGGGGTTATGGGTCCCTGCGTTCGCAGGGACGACGGCGGAGAGTGGGGCGCTAGCGTCGGATCATAGCCCCCCTCAAAACGACTCGTCATCCGGACCGTAGCGGTCACGCTTGGGCGTCGCGATGTCGCCGTCCTCGTAGTCATCGTCATCGAGCGGAGGCGGGGGTATCTTCACCTTGTCTTCCGCCCGCTTTTTGTCAGCGATTTTGGGCGGCTCGCTTGGCTTGCCGATCTTGGCCATGGCTGTTCCCGGATGGTGATGCTGCATCCGATCCTATCCGGAACATATGTGTAGTTTCTGACCTATCGCAAGCAGGGCCGTCAGTGCACGAGCGGCCCGCCCGCCTTCTTCCAGGCATCCACGCCGCCGGCGATATGGGCGGTGTTGGAAAGGCCGGCCGCCTTGGCGGCGGCCACCGCCATCGCCGAGCGCTCGCCGAAGGCGCAGAAGAACACGATGCGGCGGCCGGTGGCGGCGGCGACCTCGCGCAGCATGCCGCCGGGCTTGAGGCTTTCCTCGACGGACGGATAGGGCGTATGCAGCGCGCCTTCGAGCATGCCGTGCTTCATCCGCTCGTTGGTCTCGCGCAGATCGACCAGCAGCATGTCGGGCCGGCCGAGAATGCGGATCGCCTCGACCGCGCTGAGCGCGCGGCCTTCCTTCTCCAGCTCCTCCTGATGCAGGCCGACATGCATGTTGGCGGGCACCGCCACGTCCATCATCTTCGGATTGGGCAGCTTCAGGTTGGCCATCAGCTCGATATATTCGTCGACCGAGCGCACCTGGAGCCGCGGGTTGTAGCGCTTCTCCTCGCCGATGGTGGAGACGGTGTCGCCCTTGTAGTCGTGCGCCGGAAACACCATCGTCTCGTCCGGCAGCTTGAGCAGCCGGTTGAAGATCGAATCGTACTGGGCGCGCGAGGAGCCGTTCTGGAAATCGGTGCGGCCGGTGCCGCGGATCAGCAGCGTGTCGCCGGTGAAGACGCGGTCGCCCATCAGGTAGGAATAGGAATCGTCGGTGTGGCCGGGCGTGTACATCACGTCGAGCGACAGGCCCTCGATCGTCACCTTGTCGCCGTCGGCGACCCGCATCGCCACAACGTCGGCCTTGGTCTGGTCGCCCATCACGGTCATGCAATGGGTGCGGTCGCGCAGCTCGCCGAGGCCGGTGACGTGGTCGGCATGCAGATGGGTGTCGACCGCCTTGACCAGCTTGAGGTCGAGCTCGCGCAGCAATTGGCAGTAGCGATCGACCTTCTCCAGCACGGGATCGAGGATCAGCGCCTCGCCGCCGGGGCGGCTGGCAAGGACGTAGCTGTAGGTGCCCGAAACGCTGTCGAAGAGCTGGCGGAAGATCATGGCAGGACCCGGCATGGAACTGATTGCAAATTCTACTACGCCACGGGTCGAAAAGAGAAGCAAATCACTGTGTTGGGAGGGAAATATGGAATATTGTTTTGCATAACTCGCTGTCGTCCCGGCGAAGGCCGGGACCCATAACCACAGGGAGCAGTTTAGGGCAGATCAGTCGTTCGGTACTCCTACCAGCCCCTACCGATAGATCACGCGGTATGGGTCCCGGCCTTCGCCGGGACGACGAGGGAGGGTGTTGCGGAAGACGCTACGGCCTCACCACCGTATACCCATTCTCCGCCAGGAACAGGATCTGCCCGACCCCGACCTGCACCGGTGTTGCCGCGGGAATGAATTCCGGCCGCTTGCCCGTCTCGCGCTCGATCGTATCCACCGTGTTGAGACAGATGTCGAAGCGCACGCCCTGCGCGATCAGGCTCTCGACCTGCTTGCGACGCTCGCTGCCGGACAACAGGAGATCGACGCCGGGGCCGAACGCGACGACCTCGATCGCGATCTTGTCGGGGTCGTACGCCTTCAAGAGATTGTTGGCGACGCTGAGCACCAGCGCCTGCTTCCTTGCATCACCGTCGGAAAGCTGCAGCACGATCCTGTGCTCTGCGAACGGCTTGTCCTGAAGTGGCACCGGCTGCGCAAATGCTGGCGGCACCGCCGCCCAGGCCAGCAGCGTCAGCAGCATCGCGCGAAACAGTTGCGCCCGCATCATCCTTGTCCCGCAATACCCGGATTGTCCTCGACGCCTCTCAGCGTCACGCCGGAGCCGAGCCGCTCCTGAAACATCCGGCCCGAGCGCAGATATTTGCCGACGACGTCCCACACCGGCGCGCCTTGCTGGCCGTTGACCGAAGCCCAGCCTGCGACCTTGTAGCGGTGGCTGGCGCTGAGCGCCTTGCCGCCATGGAGTTTCACTTCCGAGATGCGGCCGCCGATCGCGGCGGTCGGCGTGCAGGTGTAGCTGAGTCCACCGGCGCGCACCATGTCGCCGCCCTGCTGATAATAGGGATCGGCGTTGAAGAGGTTGTCGCAGACGTCTTCCAGCACGTCCTTGATCTGGGCTCCCGTCATCTCCTGCACATAGGTCTCGGGATAAGTGATCGCAGTTTCCGCGAGCAGATCCTCCATGGTCAGGGCCTGGCCCGACAGCGCGGTGACGCCCCAGCGGAACCCCGGCGACAGCGCGATCTCGGCATCGAGCTCGGTGCGGAGCGCCGTGCAGATCAGCTCGTCGACCGGCCCGGAGAAATTGCCGCGCCGATAGAGCAGGCGGTCGGGCGTTGCGATCTTCGCCGACCAGTCGGTCACATGCGGCGCGCGCAGCCGGCCAATCAGCTCGGCCATTCCGGGGTCGGGCTTCAGCAGCTCGGAATAGACCGGCAGGAGATGATAATGAATGTCGCTGACCTTGCCCTTGTCGATCGCGAGATCGAGCACGGCGAGGAATTTCCCGTTGGAGCCGGCATTGGTGACGAGCGTGGTGCCGCCGGCGTTCTTCACGGCGATGGGCTGCGGCACGGCGTCATGGGTATGGCCGCCGAGAATGACGTCGATGCCGGTGACGCGGCTTGCGAGCTTGAGGTCGACGTCCATGCCGTTGTGCGACAGCAGGATGACGGCATCGACCTTGTCGGTGCCGCGCAAGGCATCGACATGCTTCTGCAACTCCTCCTCGCGGATGCCGAAGGTCCAGTCCGGCGTGAACCGCTTGGGGTGCGCGATCGGCACGTAAGGGAAGGCCTGGCCGACGATCGCGACCCGGTGACCGCCGATCTCCTTGATCATCGAAGGCTTGAACACGCGTCCCGTGGCCTTGTCGAAGGCGGGAGCGTCGTTGAACGCGGCTTCCTCGGTCAGGAACACGTTCTGCGCCAGAAACTCGCCCTTGAAGCGCTCGAGATTGTCGCGCAGCGTCTGCTCGCCATAGGTGAATTCCCAATGCCCGGTCATCGCTTCGATGCCGAGCAGATTGGCGACCTCGACCATGTCGCGGCCCTGCATGACGTTGGCAAGCCCGGTGCCCTGCCAGAGATCGCCGCCGTCGACCAGCAGCGAGCGCTTCTCGCCGACATCGCCGCGCAAGCGGTCGACCAGCGTCTTCAGATGGGCAAAGCCGCCGAGCTTGCCGAAGCGGCCTGCAGACTTCTCGAACTCGACACAGGTGAAGGCATAGGCATCGGCGCTGTCGGGACGGATGCCGAAACGATCGAGGAAGGCGCGGCCGACCAGATGCGGCGGCCGCCCGGCCATCTCACCGACGCCGATATTGATGCTGGGCTCGCGGAAATAAACCGGGTTGAGCTGCGCATGCGTGTCGGTGATGTGCAGGATGCGCGCGTTGCCGAAGCGCTCGAGGTCGTAAATGCTCGCGGACTCAGTGCCCCGCGCAAGCCGCGGCAGACTGAGCGATGCAGCGGCAAGGCCTGCGCTCTTCAGGAAATCGCGGCGGCGGATCGCCATATCAAAATTCTCCGCGCCCTCAATGTCGCAAGACTGTTTCAGTTGATGCCAGTCTAGCGGATTTCCATCGCCTTCCAGGCTTCTTTTTCAGAGGTCGCCTGGAAGATCGACGCCTTTGCCAGCGCCTCGGCCTCCCTGGCTGCGGCGGTGGCGCGGTCGAAATCGCCGCCATCCGCCGCTTTCCTGGCCGCGGCCAGCGTCGAGACAGTCACGGTCCACTGGTTGCGCAAGCCGGCAGCCTCCTTCGATGCGGCTTCAGCGGTGGCATAGGCCGCCTTGTAGTCCGCTTCATTTGCCGCGCGCGCCGCTGACGCGAGGCCGAGCGCCAGCAGCATGGCGAGGGGAAATGACCGCTTCATGGCCGCGCTCCCGGTCCTGATATCGGCAAGCCGTTGGCGACATAGGACAGGAAATATTCGACGTCGCGATATTCGTCCGATTGCGGCTCCAGCGGAACCGCGCGGGTCTGGCTGTTGCAGGTGACGAAGCGGCGGCTGGTCGTGCCCATGCCGCTCCATTCGGAGCGGTAGATCGGCATCGCGTTCAAAATGCCGAGCGCCGGCGCCAGGATCTCGGCGCGGATGCGCTCGCCCGGGCTCTGCACATGGCAGCTGGCGCAGGAGAAATTCATCTGGCCACGTCGCGTGTAGAAATAACGCTTGCCGTTCTCGAACGCGGCGAGCGCGCGGGGATCATCGGGGATCTTGATGTCCATCGGCTTGCCACGCGAGGTGAAGGCCATGTAGGCGGTGAGCGAGGCCATCTCGTCCTTGACGTAGGAGTAGGGCGCCTCGCCATTGGCCTCGCGGCAGCGGTTGAGCGCGAGCTCCAGCGTGACGACCTTGCCCTCCTTCTCGTCGAAGTAAGGATAGTTCTGGCGGATGCCGACGCCCCCGTTGGAGAAGCAATCGGCATAGGTCTTGCCGTTCTTGAACGGAGTGGCAAACATCTCCTTGCCGGCATCGAGCGCGAACTCATAAGGAGGGAATTCCTCCTTCTCCTGCCACTGCCGCTTCATGTCCGCGTTCATGGAATACGGACCGTTGACGAAGTCCTCGTGCTTCACGTCGGGAAATTTCTGGAAGAAGAAGTTCTGGAACGCCTTGGCGTCGGCAACGGGATCGACCTTGTCGGCCGCGACGACGCGCGGAGAGGTGAGGGCGAACGCCACGAGCGCGGCGCTGAGCGAGCCAAGCAGCAGGGCAGATCGGGTCTTCATCACGAAATCTTCGCGGTGGTCGTATCCGACGCACCCTTGTTGTCGGTCCAGGAGATCTTGAGGTCGTCGCCCTTCTTGGCGCCTTTGAAGCTGAATTTGACATAGGGGTCCTTGGAGACCGCAGTGCCCCAATCGGCGACGAAGACGTCCTTGCCGTTACATTCGAATTTCAGCTGCTGGATGAAGTGCGCGGGGATCAGCTCACCCTTGGGATCCTTGACCAGGCCGGTATCCATGGGGTGCTGGATCAACGCCTGCACCTCGGTGATGTCGCCATTGGATGTTGCGCGCACGCGAATGCTTGATGCCATCGGACCGATCCTCCTAGCCGCCGCAGCCGCCGACGGTGACCTTCACTTCCTTGGTGGCGCTGTAGAGCTTGCCGTCAGCCTCGACGATGGCGACCAGTTTGGTGGTCTTGGCCATTTTCAGCCGGTTGGCGACGCCCGGAATGGTGCCGTCGGCGATCTTGTAGGACGCGGCAAGCGCGTACGGGTTCTCGGTCACGAAGAACGAGATCGAGGTGACCTTGTCGAGCGTCGTCGTCACCGACACCGGCACCACGCCACCGTTCTCGGCGATCTCGGGCGCATCCAGCTTGATTTTGTCCGAGGGCTCGGCGGTCTTGCCATAGAGCGCCTTGATCGCGTCGGCCTCGTTCTTCTGCTTGAAGGCCTCTTCCGGATATTTGTCGTTGGCCGCGGCACGCGCGGGCGTCGCCGCGAACGGCAGATTGCCGAGGCCGAGCAGGGCGACCGAGGCCGCGCCCTGAAGGATCAGGCGCCTTGTCGCAAGCGGGCCGGTGGTCGTGGTCATCTCAAATCTCCTGGGCAGCCGGCCGTTACAGGGTCTGCAGGAAATCAACGATCGCGCTGATCTCCTGTTCGGTCAAAATCCGGTTCCGGCCGAACGGCGGCATCATGGTCTGCGGATTGCGCTTGGTCTCGTCGAAGATGATCGCGGTGAGCTCGTTGCGATCGGGGTATTTGGCCTTGAGGTCCTTCAGTTCCGGCCCGATTGTTCCCGGCAGGTCGCCCCCTTTGATGACGTGGCAGGTCAGGCAATTGCCCTTGCCGCGATCGAAAGCGAGCTTCTGGCCGTCGGCGACAGCGGATTGTGCCCGCGCCGGAGCCACAGCCGCGCCGGCGGAGAGGAGCAGCGCCACCAGGACGGCAAGCTTGCAATGAAAGGCGGTCAAGGCATCGTCCCAAGCGTTATGTCGATGATCTCGTTTGCGGAAATATAAGCGTTCCAAAGCACAAAGGGCATCGTCTGACAATCAAGACTATGCACGCGGCAAAATGGAGTTAATATCCTGCGCATTGCAACCGATGAGACAGTTTGTTCATCCCAGCAGGTTGGCACTAGCAAATTATTCTAGGGCGTTTGGCCCTTACGGGCCGTCTTTTCTGTTTCACATTTATTGGGGACTGACTTGGCTGAATATGTCGTCGAATTTGGCAGGGATGGCGGACGGGTCGAGCCCGATGGGCGGCTCGATGCGCCTGCGTTCCATCGCAACCACCTGCCCATCTGGGCGGCGCTGGAAAAGCACCTCACCGGGCTGACCGGCAACGTGGTCGAGCTCGGCAGCGGAACCGGCCAGCACGTGGTCCATTTCGCCCGCCACACGCCCGGCCTGATCTGGTGGCCGAGCGACCTCAACCAGCGCCACCTCAAGAGCATCGAAGCCTGGCGCGTCCATACGGGCCTCGCAAACATCCGCAGCCCCCTGCGGATCGATCTCACCGATCCCGACTGGTGTCCGGAGATGAAAAGCGGACAGACGCCGACGAGCCTTGCGGCGGTGTTCTGCGCCAATGTCATCCACATCGCGCCCTGGGCCGTGGCCGAGGGCCTGTTCGCCGGCGCCGGCCGTTACTTACGCCCCGACGGCAAGCTGTTCCTCTATGGCCCGTTCAAGCGCGACGGCAAGCACACCGCGCTCAGCAATGCGGTGTTCGACACCTCCCTGCGTGAAGGCAATCCCGACTGGGGCGTGCGCGACATCGGCGATGTCGAGACGCTCGCGAAGGCTGCGGGTCTTCGCCTCGTCGATACGATCGACATGCCCGCGAACAATCTGACGCTGGTGTTTGAGCGGTAGGAAACCGTCATGCCCGGGCTTGTCCCGGGCATCCACGTTCTTCGTGCAGCAAGGCAAGGTGTGGATGGCCGGGGCAAGCCCGGTCATGACGGGCCTAGCCTTCATCCCCCCACCCGATCTTCTCCTTCAAGAACCGAAAACCGAGCACCTCGAAGCCGGCGCGCTCCTTGTTGTCCTTGCCGTAGCCGTGGCCGCCGGCTTCCGGCTCGTAGAACCAGGCCTCGTAACCCATGGCCTGCAGCTTTGCCGCCATCTTGCGGGCGTGGCCGGGATGAACGCGGTCGTCGCGCCGCGTGGTGGCGATCAGGATCGGCGGATAGGTCTGGCCGGCTTTCACATTATGATAGGCCGAGTAGGTCTTGAGCCACTCCCACTCCTCGGCCTTGTCGGGGTCGCCATATTCCGCGATCCAGCTCGCGCCCGCGAGCAGTTTTGTGTAGCGGCGCATGTCGATCAGCGGGATGGTGCAGAACAGCGCGCCGAAGCGCTCGGGGTAGCGCACCAGCATGTTGGTGATGAGGATGCCGCCGTTCGATCCGCCCTGGGCCGCGATCCGTTTTGCGCTCGTCACGCCGCGGCGGACGAGATCGGCCGCAACCGCGGCGAAATCGTCATGCGAGAGTTTCTTGCCGGCGAGCCGGCCGGCATCGTGCCAGCGCGTGCCGAACTCGCCGCCGCCGCGTAAGTTCGCCTGCACAACGGTGCCGCCGCGCTCCAGCCAGAGCTTGCCGAGCGAGGCGTTGTAGTACGGCTTCACCGAATGGGCGAAGCCGCCATAGGCGCTCATATAGACCGGCGCATCGCCGGTCTCGCCGCCCGGGCCGGTCTGGACATAGGGAATGCGCTCGCCATCGATCGAGACCGCCTCGTGCTGCGTCACCACGAGCCCGTCGGCGGTGAACGTCTTCGGCGCCTGCTTCAGCACGACCGGGCTTGCGACGCCGCGCTCGATCAGCAGCAGCGACGGCGGGGTGAGCGGATCCTGCACATTGGCGAGCAGATCGCCATTGCTCTCGCTGGGATGACGATCGAGCGGCCAGACGTCGACGACGCCGATCTCGGGCAGGCCGCCAAGCGTCTCGCGGCTCCAGCCGGTGGCCGAGGGCGTGAAGGTCTCAAAGCGCGGACGCAGCTCGTCGAGGATCGACAGCACGAGCTTGCCCGCAGCCCAGAACAGGCCTTGCAAAGCGCGCCGCGGCGCCGGCTCGAACAGCACCGCAAAATCGCGACTGCCGTTCAGGAATGCCGAGAGTGAGATGCCGAGCACGGTGTCGGTGGCGTAGGTCCGCCCGCCGGCCGTCCAGTCCTTGCGCAGCTTCATCGCGAACCAGTCGCCATGGGCCTGCAGCCAGATGCCGGTCGGCAGATCGAGCTTGGTCATGCGACCGGCGGCATCGCGCAGCCAGACCGCGTGATTGAAGAAGTCGATCTGCTCGACGATCCAGACCCGCGGCTCAGGTCCGGTGTCGTCGGCGCCGCCATAGATCATCATGTGATCGGCGGTGGTCTCGATGATCACCTCAGCCTGATCGACCGGCTGGCCGCGCCGCCACAGGCGAACTGTCCGCGAGTATCCGGAGTCCGTCACCATGCCCTCGCCATGCGCGCTCGACAGCAGCAACGTGTCGGCATCGAGCCAGTCCGCGCCGCCCTTGGCTTCCGGCAGTGTAAAGCCGTCGGCGACGAAGCTTTTCGTAACGAGGTCGAATTCCCGCAACGTCACGGCGTCGCTGCCACCGCGCGACAGGCTCAAGATGGCGTGCGAGCTTCCCGGCGTCGTGGCGATCCCGCTCAGCAGCCAGTCCTCGCCTTCGCGCGCTGCGAGCTGGTCGATATCCAGCATGGTCTCCCACGCAGGACCGGCTTTGCGAAACTCCGTCAGCGTGGTCCGCCGCCACAGGCCGCGCGGGTTGGCGGCGTCCTTCCAGAGATTGTGCAGGTCGCTGCCGCGCCGGCTGACATAGGGAATGTTGTCGGGGCGATCATAGATCGCTGCGAGGATGTCGCGGTCGTGCTCGAAGGCTTTGCCACCGAACGCCTGGAGCGTCAGGCTGTTCTGCCGCTCGACGAAATCGAGCGCTTGCGTGCCCTCGATCTCCTCCAGCCACAGCCAGGGATCGTCGTCGGGAGCGCTGAGTGTAGGCCTGTCGTCGACGGTCATGAACGAAACTCCCAAAAGTCGCGGCGATAGGATTTGATCGAGCGCAAGCCGTCAAGCGCGCGGCCCGCTATCATCGCACCGATTGCGTCAGAGGCATGGCCTGCGCCCGTTTGCGCCGGTTGCCCGGCCACTCGCGTCACTCCATAGTGCCGGGAATCAACCAGCCCTCGAGCCCGTTCGGGCAGAAAAAGCCGATGCTTGACGTGACTTCTGCCCATGAGATCGCCGACGACGCCCGCGTGCGCGCCAATGTGGTGCGCCTGGCCGCGGCCCAGGCGCTGACGGGCGCCAACTCGGCCGTGATCTTCGCCACGGGCGCGATCGTCGGGGCCACGCTCGCGCCGGACATGTCGTTCGCAACCGTGCCGATCTCGATGTATGTGGTCGGACTTGCTGCCGGCACGCTGCCGACCGGCGCGATCTCGCGCCGTTTCGGCCGCCGCGTGGCCTTCGTCATCGGCACGGGCCTCGGCACGCTCACCGGCGTGCTCGGCTCGTTCGCGATCCTGCACGGCTCGTTCGCGCTGTTCTGCATCGCGACCTTCCTCGGCGGCCTCTACGGCTCCGTCGCGCAGTCCTATCGCTTCGCCGCTGCCGATGGCGCCAGCGCGGCCTACCGGCCCAAGGCGGTGTCCTGGGTGATGGCCGGCGGCGTGTTCGCCGGCGTGCTCGGTCCGCAGCTCGTGCAATGGACCATGGACGTCTGGCAGCCCTATCTGTTCGCCTTCAGCTTCCTGGTGCAGGCCGCCGTGGCGCTGATCGCGATGGGCATCGTCGCCGGCGTCGACATGCCCAAGCCCGCGCCGGCCGATCTGCATGGCGGCCGGCCGCTGCTCACGATCGTGACGCAGCCGCGCTTCGTCGCGGCGGCGCTGTGCGGCATCATCTCCTATCCCATGATGAATCTGGTGATGACCTCGGCGCCGCTCGCCATGAAGATGTGCGGCCTGTCCGTGTCCGATTCCAATTTCGGCATTCAATGGCACATCGTCGCGATGTACGGGCCGAGCTTCTTCACGGGCGCGCTGATCGCCCGTTTTGGTGCGCCGAAGATCGTGGCAGCCGGCCTGCTGCTGGAGGCTGGCGCTGCCGGCATCGGCCTCTCCGGGCTCACCGCGATGCATTTCTGGGCCACGCTGATCGTGCTCGGCGTCGGCTGGAATTTCTCCTTCATCGGCGCCTCCGCGCTGGTGCTGGAGACGCACCGGCCGCAGGAGCGCAACAAGGTGCAGGCCTTCAACGACTTCCTGGTGTTCGGCATGATGGCGATCGGCTCGTTCTCCTCCGGGCAATTGCTCGCCAATTACGGCTGGTCGGCGGTGAACCTGGTGGTGTTTCCGCCGGTCGTTCTCGGTCTTGCCGTGCTCTCGCTGGTTTCCTGGGCCCGCCGTCGCAAGGCGCGGCTGGAGGCGGCGATGGGCGAGTTCCCGGACGCGATTTGACTGGCAGGAGATTGTCAGCAATGTTGATACTTCGATCCAGGTCGAAGTGATTTTTTGGCGAGGGCTATTTAGATGTTCGTCATGGCCGGGCTTGTCCCGGCCATCCACGTCTTAGGGACGCGGATCGAAGAACGTGTATGCCCGGGCATAGGCGAGCGGAAGCGACGCCGTCCTTCAGACGGCTATGCCCGGGCATGACGGGAGTAGGCGGCATGCTCGACAATCCTCAACAGCCAGCGATCGACGAATCCTCCCTGCGTTACGAAGGCTGGCGCATCGTTGCGGTCTGCTTCCTGCTTGCGACCTTCGGCTGGGGGCTCGGCTTCTACGGCCAGAGCGTCTATGTCGCCGAGCTGCAGCGCGCGCGGGGCTGGCCGACCACGCTGATCTCATCGGGCACCACGTTCTTCTATCTGTTCGGCGCGCTGCTCGTCGTGTTCGTCGGCGAAGCCGTGAGGAGATACGGCCCGCGCTTCTGCCTGATCGCCGGCACACTGGCGATGGCGGCAGCTAGCGTTGCGATCGGCGCCGTGCGCGAGCCCTGGCAGCTTTATCTCGCCGATGCCGTGCTCGCCTTCGGCTGGGCCGGCACCAGCCTCGCCATGATCACCAACACGATCAGCCTGTGGTTCGACCACAAGCGCGGCATGGCGATCAGCCTGGCGCTGAACGGCGCCAGCTTCGGCGGCATCGTCGGCGTGCCGCTGCTGGTGACCCTGATCGGCCATGTCGGCTTTGCCAGTGCGATGTATGCCGCCGCCGGCGCCATGCTGGTGCTGCTGCTGCCAGTGATCCTTGTTCTCGTCGGCCGCCCGCCCGATCACCACGGCTGGCACGCGGCGGCCAAGGCGAACCCGCAATCATCGACGCAGATCCGCGCATGGGCGCTGCGCGACGTCGGCTTCCTCACGGTGACGATTGCGTTTGCGCTGGTGCTGTTCGCGCAGGTCGGCTTCATCGTGCATCTGATCTCGTTTCTCGATCCCGTGATCGGCCGCGAGCGCGCTGCTGTCGCCGTCGCGGTGCTGACTGCGATGGCGGTGGTCGGCCGCGTGCTGTTCTCGTTGGTGATCGATCGTCTCAACCAGCGGCTGGCCTCCGCGCTGTCGTTCCTCAGCCAGGCCGCGGCGCTTCTGGTCGTCATCAACCTCCACAACGACTACGTGCTGATCGCGGCCTGCGCGGTGTTCGGCTTCTCCGTCGGCAACCTCATCACGCTGCCGTCGCTGATCGTGCAGCAGGAGTTCGATTCGTCGTCGTTCGGCGTGCTGATCAGCCTCAACACCGCGATCAACCAGGTGACCTACGCGTTCGGTCCCGGAATCGTCGGGGCCTTGCGCGATTGGTCCGGCGGTTATTCGCTGCCGTTCTATCTCTGCATCGCGCTGGAAGTGGCGGCCGCGGCGTTGATCATGGTGCGGGGAAACAGGTTTCGTAGGGCGGATTAGCGAAGCGTAATCCGCCAACTTCGCCCCGCATTCGCTGAGACATGGTGGGTTACGGCTTCGCCTAACCCACCGTACGGCATCACGTTTCCCGATCCCTCAACAACCCCTCCACATCCAGCCGTTTCGTCACCATCGCGAGCTTGCCATCCGGCCCGAACGGCCATTGCTCCCTCGGCTTGTCCCAATACAGCTCGACGCCATTTTCATCCGGATCGCGCAGATACAGCGCGTCGCTGACGCCGTGATCGCTGGCGCCATCCAGCGCAATGCCGGCCGAGCGCACGCGGTGCAGCGCATCGGCGAGCGCGGCGCGCGTCGGATAGAGGATGGCGGTGTGATAGAGACCGGTCGTGCCGGGCGGCGGCGGCGAGCCGCCCTTGCTTTCCCAGGTGTTGAGCCCGATGTGGTGATGATAGCCGCCGGCCGAGATGAAGGCCGCGCCCGAACCCATGCGCTGCATCAGCTCGAAGCCGAGCACGCCGCAATAGAAGCCGAGCGCGCGATCGAGATCGGCGACCTTGAGGTGAACGTGGCCGATCCTGGTGCCGGCGGCGACGGCTGGGCTTTGCGACATGGGAATGCTCCGTTGAAGGCATGCACATAAGGCGGGCTTCGGGGCTCTGCTACGGCCGATCCCGAAACCCAGCGTTTCCGGAACAGAAATTAAGCCAGTTCCGCCACCTCGCCCTCCGGCAGGCCGAACTCGAACGTGTTCAGCGTCATCGACACCATCGTGTAGTAACCGCACAGGCCGATCACCTCGACCACGCCGCGCTCGCCGAGCAGCTTCACGGCCTCGTCGTAGAGCCCCTTCTCGACGCCGTGGCCCTCGTGCAGCGATTTCGCCACGTCGTAGATCATCCTGCCCCTGGGATCGTCGAACTCGGGCGTGCGGCGGTCGCGGATGGCGTCGATGATTTTGGGATCCATGCCGCCCGCCAGTGCGAGACGCTTATGCGCGTACCATTCGTAGTGCGCGGTCCAGTGCCGCGCCGTCACCAGGATCGCAATCTCCGAAAGCTTTGCGGGAAATATCGTGTCGAAGCGCAGCACCTCGCCGAGCCGCGTGGCGTGGCGCGCCATCTCCGGGCTGCTCAGCCAGGCCATCATCGGCGCCGGCGGCTTGCCGCGCTTGCCGGCAATCGACTCGTCGTAGGTCTGCCGCTGGCTCTCGTTCATTTCGCCAGGCGAAAGAAGTTTCAGGCGCATCGTCGTTTCCTCTTTGTTTTCAAGCACCGTCTTGGTCGCGACTATAGCGGAATGCGGCTCGCGGAAGTGGTTGAATTCCGCGGGAGCTTGGCCCAGAGTCGCGCCCAACAAGTCGATTTTGATTGATGGAAACGACCAATGTCTGAATCCAAAACCAGCGATTCTGAGACCGCCGATCTCGAAACATTCCGCGCTGAGACGCGCGCCTGGCTGGAAGCCAATTGCCCGCCGGAAATGCGCAAGCCCGCGACGTCGGATGCCGACGTGTTCTGGGGCGGACGCAACGCAAAGTTCTCGTCCGAGCCGCAGCGCATCTGGTTCGAGCGCATGCGCGACAAGGGCTGGACCGTGCCTGACTGGCCCAGGGAATATGGCGGCGGCGGTTTGAGCGCCGCCGAGCACAAGGTGCTGCGCGCGGAGATGGGAAGAATCGGCGCGCGTCCGCCGCTGTCGAGCTTCGGCATCTGGATGCTCGGGCCGGCGCTGCTGAAATACGGCAACGACGCCCAGAAGCAGGAGCACCTGCCCAAGATTGCCGCGGGCGAGATCCGCTGGTGCCAGGGCTATTCCGAGCCGAACGCCGGCTCCGACCTTGCTTCGCTGCAGACCCGCGCCGAGAGCGACGGCGACGATTTCGTCATCACGGGTTCGAAGATCTGGACCTCCTACGCCAACTACGCCGACTGGATCTTCTGCCTGGTGCGTACCGATCCCGCTGCGAAGAAGCATGACGGCATCAGCTTCATCCTGTTCGACATGACCTCGAAGGGCGTCTCGACCAAGCCGATCCTGTTGATCTCCGGCTACTCGCCGTTCTGCGAGACCTTCTTCGACGGCGTCCGCGTGCCGAAATCGCATGTGGTCGGCACCGTCAACCGCGGCTGGGACGTTGCGAAATACCTGCTGCAGCATGAGCGCGCGATGATCTCGGGCATGGGCGAGCGCGGCGTCGGCCGTCCGCTCGGTCAGATCGCGGCCGATTCCGTCGGCACCGATGCGCAGGGGCGGCTCGATGATTCCATGCTCCGCGGCAAGATCGCCAGCTTCGACGTCGATGAAGCCGCGCTTGCGGCGTGCGCCGAGCGCGCCGTCGATCTCGCCAAGGCGGGACAGGCGCATCCGGCGTTCTCCTCCGCGATGAAATATTACGGCACCGAGCTCAACAAGCGCCGCTACGAGATCCTGATGTCGGCCGGCGGCGCCGATGCGCTGGAATGGGAGAGCGAGCGCTCCAAGCAGGGCGCCCGCCCGCGCGCCTGGCTGCGCACCAAGGCCAACTCGATCGAAGGCGGCACGAGCGAGGTGATGCTCGGCATCGTCGCCAAGCGCATCCTGGATTTGCCGGGGGCGTGAGGCGCACTCTCTTACGGCGTCATTCCGGGGCGCGACGAAGTCGCGAACCCGGAATCCATCTCACCGCATATAAGCGGCCCGATGGATTCCGGGCCTGGCCCTTCGGGCCATCCCGGAATGACGACGACAAATAGATTTCTCATCGGAAACACGCACATGGCCCTCGTCCTCACCGAAGAACAATCGATGCTCCGCGATAGCGCACGCGGGCTGATCAGCGACAAGGCGCCGGTGTCGCATCTGCGCCATTTGCGCGACAGCAAAGACCCCACCGGCTTCTCCAAGGAGTTTTGGCATTCCTTCGCCGAGATGGGCTTCGCCGGCCTCCTGGTGCCGGAAGAATTCGGCGGCAGCGGGCTCGGCTATGTCGAGGCCGGTGTCGTGATGGAGGAGATCGGCCGCACCTTGATGCCGTCGCCCTTCCTCGCCACCAGCGTGATTGCGGCCTCGGCGCTGAACCGCGGCGGCAATGCCGCGCAGAAGTCGGAATATCTGCCGAGGATCGCGAGCGGTTCGCTGCTCGCGACGCTCGCGATCGACGAAGGCGCAAAGCATCGTCCGCTCCAGACCAACCTGCAGGCCGTGCGCGCCGGCAACGGGTTCAAGCTCTCCGGCGCCAAGGCGCTGGTCGTCGATGGCCACGTTGCCGATTTGCTCATCCTCGCCGCGCGCACGGGCGGCACCGCCGGCGAGCGCGAAGGCTTGACGCTGTTCCTGGTGAACCCTGCGGCCAAGGGCGTCGCGATCGAGCGCACCATCATGGTCGACGCGCACAATGCGGCGCGGATCGAGCTCGCCAATGTGGAGGTCAATGCCGACAGCGTGCTCGGCGAGGTCGATCAGGGCGCCGCGCTGCTCGACGGCGTGCTCGACATCGGCCGTGGCGCGGTCGCAGCTGAAATGGTCGGCCTCAGCGAAGAAGTTTTCAACCGTACCGTCGAGTACCTCAAAAATAGAAAGCAGTTCGGCAAGCTGATCGGCGAATTCCAGGCGCTGCAGCATCGCGCCGCCGAGCTCTATGTCGACATCGAGATCACCCGCGCCGCCACCATGAAGGCGCTTCAGGCGCTGGATACCGATGTTGCCAAGGCAACGTCAGCCGTCGCGGTGGCAAAAGCCCGCGCCGGCACCACCGCCACCCGCGCGGTCCAGGAAGGCGTACAGATGCATGGCGGCATGGGCATGACCGACCAGTTCGACATCGGCTTCTTCATGAAGCGCGCGCGGGTGTGCGAGGAGCTGTTTGGGGATGCGAACTACCACACCGAGCAGCTGGCGCGGGCGCGGGGGTATTGAGGCGAGGGCGAGTAAAAGCGTGCAGCGTCGCCTCAATCTCGATGTCGTCCCGGCGAAAGCCGGGACCCATAACCCCCAGGGAGTAGTTTGGCGAAGGCTCGTGGTTAAAGAGCCTTCCCGCGGTACGGTCACCTGCGCTTATCGATAAATCACGCGGTATGGGTCCCGGCGTTCGCCGGGACGACACGCGTGAGGCCTACCGCATCGGCGGCGCGTACTGCACGCCACCCGCGTTCCACAGCTGGTTCATGCCGCGCGGGATCTTCAGCTTCGACTTCTCGCCGATGTTGCGCTCGTACATCTCGCCGTAATTGCCGACGTGGCGGATGATGCGGACGGCCCAGTCCTTGGTGAGGCCGAGCTGCTCGCCGTAATTGCCTTCGGTGCCGACGAGGCGCATCACTTCCGGCTTCTTCGACTTCAGGGCCTCGTCGATGTTCTCCGAGGTGACGCCCAGCTCTTCGGCGTTGATCATCGCATAGAGCGTCCACTTCACGATCATCATCCAGTCGTCGTCGCGCTGGCGCACCACGGGGGCGAGCGGCTCCTTGGAGATCATGTCCGGCAGGATCATGTGATCGGCCGGCTTCGCCAGGTTCAGCCTGAGCGCGTAGAGCTGGGAGACGTCGGCGGAGAACGTGTCGCACTTGCCGGTGTCGTAGGCCTTCACGACCTCGTCGAGCTTGTCGAACTTCACCTCGTCATACTTCATGTTGTTGGCACGGAAGTAATCGGCGACGTTGAGCGCCGTCGTGGTGCCGGCCTGGACACAGACCTTGCTGCCGGTCAGGTCCAGCGAGGTCTCCTTGTTGCGCGAACGCGGCAGCATGAAGCCGGCGCCATCGTAATAGGCGACCGCGGGGAAATAGAGGTCGTAGTCGAGCTCGCGCGCCATGCTCCAGGTCGAGTTGCGCGAGAGGATGTCCACCTTGCGGCTCTGCAATTCCTTGAAGCGCTCGCTGGCATCGAGCGGGATGAACTTCGCCTTGCCCGGGTCGTTGAAGATCGCCGCGGCCACCGCGCGGCAGAAATCGACGTCGAAGCCGGCCCAGTTCTTGTTGTCTTCCGAGTACGAGAAGCCCGGCAGCCCCTTGTTGACGCCGCACAGCACCTCGCCGCGGCGCACGGTGCGCTTCAGCGTGCGGGTGTCGTAGAATTCATAGATGATGGCCAGAACGGCGACCAGCACGGCGACCGCGAGCCCGATCAGCAGGCCGCCACGAAAAGTGCGCATCATGTTGCTCTCTCGAAAAATCGGGAAAAGGAATTGGGAGGAGGGCGCGGAGCATGATCCCCTGGGGATCATGCTCCGACGATAGCCTTACAGCTCGGGCTTCTGCCGGATCACCACCTTGGTGCCGACAGGAACGCGGTCGTAGAGATCGGCGACGTCGTTGTTGACGAGGCGGAAGCAGCCCGAGGACACCTTGGTGCCGATCGTGTCAGGACGGTTGGTGCCGTGGATGCGGTAGACGGTGGTGCCGAGATACATGGCGCGTGCCCCGAGCGGATTGCCGGGGCCGCCTGCCATGAAGCGCGGCAGATAGGGCTGGCGCTGGATCATCTCCGGCGGCGGCGTCCAGTCCGGCCACTCCTTCTTGTTGGTGATGTTCACCAGCCCCTGCCACTGGAAACCGTCGCGGCCGACACCGATGCCGTAGCGGATCGCGCGCCCGCCCGGCTGCACCAGGTAAAGGTGGCGCTCGGCCGTGGAGATGATGATGGTGCCCGGCGTCTCGGTGGTGCGGAAATAGACCACCTGCTTCTGCCATTCCGGCTCGAGCTGGTAGCCATCGTCGGCGACCAGACCCGGCTCGTCGCCGCGATCAGGCTGCTGCGCGATGGCATGTGGTGCGGACAGGATCAGGCCGATCGCGGCCACGAACGTCCCGGTCAGGCGACGAAAATCCGTCATTTCAAGCTCTCCCCACTGCCACGGCGCAAATCATTCGGAACCATCAAACCTGAGGGGCATGTTCATGGCAAGTTGATGGCGCGCCACCCTGATATGTCACGAGAATGCTTTGGTTTTTTGACGGGGTCCTCGCAATGCCACAAACAGGGGATGGCGCGAAAAGCATAGTTTGTCACCGCTCGGGAGGTGAGCTCCCTCTCCCGCTTGCGGGAGAGGGCTGGGGAGAGGGTTTCGCCTCCAGGGAGACTCCCTCAGAGGAGAGAGCCCTCACCCGCGCCTTCGGCGCGATCTCTCCCGCAAGCGGGAGAGGCTCAGACCGAACTCGCGGTGAGATCAAATTCGACAACTGGCGCGAGACGCCGGCTAGATCTTATTGCTCTCCGCAGCGATCCCCAGCCGCCTCACAATCTCCGTCCCCACCGCCCGCGCCTCCACCCGCGATCCGATCCGGGGACTGCGAAACCGTCGTCCCGAGCGCAGCCGGATCGTGACGATGCAGTGCTCGTCCTCGGACCGGCCGCGGCGGTCGACGGTGATCGTCTTCACCTCGTGTCCCTCGATATGGTCCGCGCGCGGCGTGCCGTCGCCCCATAGGCGTTCGATACGGATATCGCCCTCGCGGACGATCCAGAACGCGCCGGTCACGAGATTGGCGTAGCGATGCACCGCGAACGCCGCGAGCGCGCCGAGCGGCAGCAGCAGGATATCGACATGGCTGGGCGGCCATCCGCGCCAGAGCTTGTAGGCGTAGGGCACAGCGGACAACGCGACGGCGATCAACGCGACGATGCGGATGTCTCGTGCGGGAAACGCCTCGAGAGGCTCGCCAAGATGCATCTCGGGATTGCTGGCATCGAGCGGATTGACGGGTTCCTCGACATTGGGAACGTCGAATTGCGTGGCGATCCGGGCCACGGTGTCATGAACATGCGTGACGTCGGAGATCGGCGGCGACGTCAGCCGTTCCCCCGAGGTCAGCGTGAAGACGAGTTGAAAGCGGGCCTTCACCCGCTTGTTGCCGGGAACCTGCAACGCCGTGATGTCGTCCTTCGCGACGATGCGTGTGCGCAGCTTCCCAAACGGGCTTTGCCGCCCGATCAGGATCTCGTTCGCCGTGATGATCCACACCACCGCCGGCGCCATCATGATGCCGACGACGAACCCCGCGCCCACCAGCAGCGCGACCACCGAGATGACGATTTCCGGCGTGTCATGCGTGAACAGGCCGGGCGTGAAGCACAGCGCAACGGCCGCCGCAAAGCCGGACATCACCAGCCGCTGCGCGATCGAGGAGCCTTCACGAAGGCGAATGTCGTTATTGAGGGGCGTGTCGTCCATTGCGGGCGGCTGATTGCGTCAGCGCGAAACTCCACGGACGGGTCCGTGGAGTCAAGCAACAAGGGAGCCGCGCGTGCCGCACTCAGCCATTGACGTTCAGCAGCTTGGCCACGGTGCGGTCGATCTCGTCGTAGCGGCCTTCGCCGGCGTGCTGGAACACGATCTTGCCGGTCTGGTCGATGATGTATTGCGCCGGCCAATACTGGTTGCTGTAGGCGTTCCAGGTCTTCGAATCGTTATCCTGCGCGACCGGATAGGTGATGCCGTGGCGCTTCAGCGCCGCCTGCACGTTGGAGGCCGAGCGCTCGAACGGGAATTCCGGCGTGTGGACGCCGACCACGACGAGGCCCTTATCCCGGTATTTCGCATAGAGCTCGGTGACGTGCGGCAGCGTGTTGACGCAGTTGACGCAGCCATAGGTCCAGAAATCGACCAGCACGACCTTGCCGCGGAGGTCGGCCATGTTCAGTGGTTTCGAGTTGAACCAGTTGGTGAGGCCGGCGAAATCCGGCGCGGTCTGCTGGCTTGCGGCGGCGGTGACGACGGGGGTCGCGCGCGCAGCCTCGTCGCAGATGCCGGGGATGACGGCGCCGGCGACGGTGAAGCCGATCAGGGCGGCGGAGACGGCGAGCAGTCTGAAAGTCATGGAAGCGTCCTCCGGTGACGATGAGGGATGATCACAGGCCGATCTGGCCGGTGGGATAGAAGCCGGTGAGCCACGCCACGATCAGCGTGTCGTATTGGAAATAGGCGGCGACCGCGAAGGCGATCACGACGATGCCAAAGCCCTGCTGCAGCCGCGGCGAGATCCGCGAAAGGCTGCGCACCCGTGTGGTCGCGGCCTGCCCGCCATAGGCGATCGCCAGCATCGGGATCGCAGCACCAATGGCGTAGGCGATCAGCAGCGTGCCGGCCCAGCTGAGATTCTTCGAGGTCGCGACCAGCGTCAGGATCGAGCCGAGCACCGGGCCGGCGCAGGGCGTCCAGACCAGGCCGAGCGTGGTGCCGAGGATGAGCCCGCCGAGCGCGCCCTCGCGCTGGGTAGCGCCGGAACTGCCGAGATCGAGCCAGCCATTGAGCCGGCTCGACAGCCATTCGAACGGCGCCGGCCACAGCATCAGCAGGCCGAAGCCGAGCAGCAGGATCGCGGCGGCTTCACGCAGCACATTCGGATCGAAATCGAACAGCCGTGTCAGCGCACCGAGCAGCAGCGCGACCGCGGAGAAGGAGACGACGAAACCGAGCGCGATCATTGCGGGCCGCAAGTGCCCCGCGCGCCCGATCGAGGCGCCGAGCAGGATCGGCAGCATCGGCAGCGTGCAGGGCGCGGCGATGGTGAGGATGCCGGCAAGGACGGCGAAGATCAGGTCGAGCATGGGGCACTCGTGAAGGAGGTCACGAGGGCAGTTCGGGCGGGATGCGTGGATCGTTACAGAGCGTCACGGCTTCGTGACGGGGGGCAATTTTCACCTCAGGTCGTCATGCCCGGGTTTGTCCCGGGCATCCACGTTCTTGGTGCCGCGCCGAAGGCGTGGATGGCCGGGTCAAGCCCGGCCATGACGATGGAGGACCCAGCGGGGGTCGCAATGCCCACGTCACGGCTCGCCAAACACAAAACGACCCGGAGGGGGGCATCCCGTCCGGGTCGTGGAGTCCTTGGGAGGTTTAACGAAACCGTATGAGAGCTTTATAGGGGGGAAGTTTTTCCGCCTGATGTTGTGCTTTGTTTCAATTGTTTCGTCGGCGGTAACACTTCCGTGTCCCGGGAGAGGGCCAGATCGGCGGCCCTATCCCTTTGAAATCCTTGGCCTCAGGCAGCGAAGCGCTCGACGCCGCAGCCCTTAAGCAATTCGGCCAGTTGCTTGCGGGCGTAGAACATCCGCGTCTTCACCGTGCTCTGGGGGATGCCGATGATCTGCCCGACCTCCTCCACCGACTTCTCGTGGTAGTAGACGAGGGTGATGATCTCGCGATGTGCGGGCGACAGCTTCTGCACGCAGGCGCGCAGGATGGCGCTGGTGTCGCTGCGGTCGAGCGAGGTCTCCGGCGTATCGGAATCGTCGGGGATCTGCCGCACGTCCTCCTGGTCGATGTCCTCGAAGCGGCGCTGGCGCATCGCAGTCAGCGCCTTGAAGCGGGCGATCGACAGCAGCCAGGTCGAAACCTGGGAGCGGCCCTGGAATTGGCCGGCGGTCCGCCACACGTCCAGGAACACCTGGCTGACGAGGTCTTCCGCCGCGGTGGCGTCACGCACGATGCGCAGGATGAAGCGGTACACCCGCACGCTGTGCCGACAATAAAGGATATGCATCGACGTCCGGTTGCCGTCGGCAATGCTCTCGAGAAGCATGTCGTCCGAAGTCGCCTGAGCGGCGATGATGCTCTGGCTGGCCTGGGCGTTGATGGCGATGACGTTCCGCATTGACTTGGCTCCCCGTAGCGCCGCAACCGAGCGGCGTTTCCTTGGACCAAAGTGTTAATGAGCCAACGTTTCGGGACGTCTGCACGAAAAGGGGAAAATGGTTTCGTGCGCCGCCAAATTGTTTCGTCGGAGGGATGGCGACGAAACATTCGGGACGAAAAGTCGTGGAATTTCAATGTACGGAAAATACGGGGATAGGGGTGTTGAGGCGGACGGGGGCGCCACGGAACGAATCTTGGTGACTTGCGTTCGGTCGCGCCAGACTGTCGTCCCGGGGCGCGAAGCGAACCCGGGACCCATACCCAAAGGGAGGAGTGGTTCCGGGGACTCGGAGTGGGCGCTTTCACGCCAAACCACGGCCTGGGGTTATGGGTCCCGGATCTGCGCGCGCCCAAGGGCGCGCTTGTCCGGGACGACGGCGGAGTGTGAGGCTTACGCCTTCTCGCCCGCCGGCGAGAACAGATAGCCGCCGCCGCGGATGGTGCGGATCACGGCGGGCTTGGCCGGATCGGGCTCGATCTTGCGGCGGATGCGCATGATGCGCAGGTCGACGGCGCGGTCGAAGGCTTCGGCGTCGCGCGCGTTAGCCAATTCCAGCAAGCGCTCGCGAGACAGCACGCGCTTCGGATTGGCCGCGAACACCTTCAACAGCCCGAACTCGGAGGCGGTCAGCGGATGCTCGTTGCCCTCGTCGTCGCGCAGGGCCTGGGCTTCGAGATCGAGCCACTTTGTCCCGAACCGTACCAATTGCTCCTTGTCGGATTTCGCCGCCGCCGCATCAGGCGCTGCGGCCTTGGCCGGCACGCTCCGCCGCAGCACCGAGCGGATGCGCGCCATCAGCTCGCGCAGCTCGCAGGGCTTGGCCACGTAATCGTCGGCGCCGAGCTCGAGGCCCACCACGCGGTCGATCGGGCTCGCGGTTGCCGTCAGCATGATGACTGGCACGTTGATGCGGCTCTTGAGGTCGCGGATGATCGAGAGGCCATCTTCCTCGGGCATGTTGAGATCGAGCACGACGAGATCGGGCATGCTGCCCTGGATCGCGGCGCGCAAGGACTTGCCGCCGTCGCACAGCGTCACGGTGAAGCCGTGCATCTTGAGATAATCGCCGACCATCTCCCGGGCCGGGGCTTCATCGTCGACGATCATGATGTGCTGGCTTTGGGTCATGGTCTCTACGTCACGGCATTTCGGTCGCGGGAAGGGTGATGGTGAAGGTCGAGCCCTTGCCGGGCCCTTCGCTGTCGGCGGTCACCTCGCCGCCATGCATGTCGACGATACGCTTGACGATGGAGAGCCCAAGTCCCGTCGAGCTCTCGCCGGCGGTCGGTTTGGCCGACAGCCGCTGGAACCGGCCGAACAGGCGGCCGAGATCTTCCGGCGACAGGCCGGCGCCCTCGTCGCTGACGCGGACGACGGTGTCGCCGCCCTCGTGGCTGACGACCACGTCGATCTTGCCGCCGATCGGTGAGTATTTGATGGCGTTGCTGATGAGATTGTCGATCGCCTCGCGGATGCGGTCGGTGTCGCACATGGTGACGATGTTGGCCGGCGCGGCGACGCTGATCGCCTGCTGCTTGTTGACGGCGAGCGGCTGGTTGGCCTCGGCGACCTCCTTGACCAGGGCGGCGACGTCGACCGGCTCGCGGCGGATGGTGATGTCGAAGGCATCGGCCATCGCGTCCGAGATCAGATGGTCGACCATCGTGGTCAGGCGCTTGGTGGCGTCGCGGATGTGGTCGACCTGGGCGACCACGCCGTTTTCCGAGGCGCCGGTCGAGATCAGCTCCTTCAGCATCTCGGTGCGGCCGAGGATGACGCCGAGCGGGTTCTTCAGATCGTGCGCGACCGTGCCCAAAATCTCGTTCTTGAAGCCGTTGGCGCGCTGCAGCCGCAGCCATTGCGCGGAGAGGCGGCGGTTGGCCTGCATCAGCGCGCGGGTGCGCTGGGCGACGCGGTCCTCCAGCTGGGTATTGGCGGCTTGAAGCTGCTGATAGAGGATGACGTTGTCGAAGGCGATCGAGAGCCTTGAGGAGAAAATCTCGACCAGCGAGCGGTCGGTCTCGGACAATTCGCGCTCGGCCTGCAGCAGCACTACCACCTCGCGGCCGGACCCTGTGCGCAAATAGATCACGCTGCGGTGGTCGGCGAATTCGTTCTTGCGGCGCTGAAACGCGGCCTCCACCATCTCGCGCAGTTCGGGGTCGAGCGCCTTCGACGTCGTGGTGCCGATGAAGCGGCTATAGCAGCCGCTGCCGGCGAGGACCGAGAGTTCGGGGTCGATGCCGCCATTGTCGCGCAAGACCAGTATACCGGCGCAATCGACGTTGAGCAGCGAGGCCAGCTGGGTCAGCACGCCCTCGGCGAGCCGCTGCATCGACTTGAAGTCGTACAGCGTCGAGGCCGCGTCGATGATGATCTCGAGCCCGCGCCGTGTCTGCACCATGCGCTCGAGCTGCTGATAGGAGCGCAGCGCCGCGGTCAGCGAGGTGAACAGCTTGTCGGCGGTGAGCTCGGTCTTGGCCTTGTAGTCGTTGATGTCGTACTGCACGATCACGCGCCGCTCGGGCGCCTGGCCGGGCTGTCCCGTGCGCAGGATGATGCGCACCGTCTCGTTCCGGATCTCGTTGCGGATGAACTCGACCAGCTCGAGGCCGGCGACGTCGGTCTCCATGATGACGTCGAGCAGCACGGCGGCGATGTCGCTGTGCTCGGCCATCAGCTTGCGGCCTTCCGCCGCGGAATAGGCCGACAGGATCTCCAGGCTCTGGCCGTTGAGGCTGTAGTCGGACAACGCAAAGCGGGTGCCGTCATGCACGGCCGGATCATCGTCGATGACGGCGATCTTCCATTTCCGGGCGTTGGCATCCTCCGACGCGGTACCGGTATCGTCGATCAGGTGGAGGACATCGTCCTGTTCGGCCATTGAGAAGTCCCGTCACTTTCTGTGCTTTGCGCGCCGCCCTTGGCGACCCGGGGCATGATAATGCGAAAAGTGGTGCCTTGTCCCAGCTTGGATTCCAGCATCATGCGCCCGCCGAGCTGCTGGGTGACGAGGTTATAGACGATATGAAGCCCGAGTCCCGTGCCGCCTTCATTGCGCCGGGTGGTAAAGAAAGGGTCAAAGGCCTGGCGCTGCACGTCGGAGGTCATGCCGGCCCCGTCGTCGGTGAAGATGAGCTCGACGTCGTCGGCCCCGCGCGGCCGCGCCGAGATGATGATCGTGCCGGCGCGCCCGTCGGCGAAGGCGTGGTTGGCGGCGTTGAGGAAGAGGTTGGTCAGGATCTGGCCATAGGAGCCGGGATAGCCGTCGAGCAGCAGCCCCTCGGGCACGTCGACCTGGAGCGTGATCGGCGAGCGCTTCAGCACCGGGCGCAGGCTGGCGATGATCTGGTCGGTGGCCTCGCTGAGCGAGAATTGCCGCCGCTCGGCATGGGAGCGGTCGACCGCGACCTGCTTGAACGACTGGATCAGCTCGCCGGCGCGCTGCAGATTGGCGACCAGCTGCTGCGAGGCGTCGCGTGAGGACTGCACGAATTCCTCCAGCTGCGAGCGACGCAGGCCCCCATCGCCCTTGAGCTGGGCCTCGAAGATCTCGCTGCGCCGGGCAAAACTCGAAGCCACCGTCAGACTGATGCCGATCGGATTGTTGACCTCGTGCGCGACGCCGGCGACGAGACCGCCGAGCGCTGCCAGCCGTTCGGCATCGATCAAATTCTGCTGTGCGGTATTGAGCTCGAGCAGCGCGCTCTCGGCCTTCTCCTTGGACGCGCGCAACTCGTCCTCGGTCTGCCGCTTCGCGATCGCGTTCTCGCGGAACACCTCCACCGCGCGCGCCATGGCGCCGACCTCGTCGCGGGCCTTGGTGCCCTGCACCTCGCGGTCGAGATCGCCGAGCGTGATCGCGCGCATCGCCGCCATGATCTGCTGCAGCGGCAGCCGGATCGACAGCGCGATCATCACGCCGGCGGTGAGGATGATGCCGAGGAAGATCACCGCAATGGAAAGGACACGGCGGGAAATATCCGCCAGCGTGCGGTCGAAGGTCTCCTGCGCCTTCTGCTCGCGCTTGCGCATCTTGGTGGAGAGGTCGTCGATGGCGCCGATCGCCTCGGCCTGGCTGGCGTCGATGGTGTTGCGGAGCAGCTCGGTGCGGCTGGCAAGCTGCTCGGAGAGCTTTGCAAAGCCCTCACGCAGTGCGGCGGTGCGGGCCCCGAGCCGCCGCAAGGCCATCTTCTGCAGGTCGTTGTCGGCGAGATCGATCATCACGGGGATGGTCTTCTCGATCGTCTCGGTGTTGCGGCGCGCGTCGTCGGCCGCGCCCGATGACAGCGACAGATAGTAGGAATTGGCCGCCACCAGCATCGCGGTGAAGGCCTCGCGGGATTTGCCGAGCGATGGCCAGATCAGGGCGTCGCGATGGCCGGTGGCGCCTTCGATGATGGAATAGAGGCCGGCCATGTCCCTGGCCGGGCCCTGCACCTGGTCCTCATAGGTCTTGGCAATGGTGGCCTGCACGCTGCGCAGCTCGCCGAAGCCGTTGAGGAAGCGGTCGGTGGTGCGCTCCAGCTCCTCGACCGAGCCCGACAGCATCGGGTCCTTGGCGGCGCGGTTGGTCAGCGTGCCCAGTACCGCCTCGCGCAGCAGCAGGATCTCGGCGAACAGGTCGGGGCTCGGCTGGTTGATGTAGCGGTGGATCAGATTGTGCAGGCGCCCGGTCTCGCTTTCGAGCAGCGCCAGGATGCGGTCGGATTCGCGCACCTGGCGCACGTCGTCCCAGGCCGAGCCCAGCACCTGCGCGCCGTTCCAGATCATCCCCACCAGCACCACCACCACGGCGGAGTTCAGCGCGGCGATCGACAGGATGCGCCAGCGGATCGGCACCGCCCGAAGCACGCCGACCAGCCGTGCGCGCAGCCGTCCGATCGGGCCGGACGGCCGGTCTGGGTGCTCGGTATGTCCAAGTGCAGCCAACGCGGCTCACTCCACCTTGCGAATGCGTTCGATCAGCGCGGCCGCGGCGGGATCGCGCCCGGCCTTGGCGTAGATCGGGGCCATCGCGTCCTCGAACGGCTTGCGGTCGATCTCCCTGATGATGGTGACGCCGGCTTCCTGCGCCTTGCGCTGCGACTGCTCCTCGAGGTCGCGCCATTTCTCGCGCATGAACCGGCTGGAGCGCTGCGCGGCCTCCCGGAAGATCTTCTGGTCGTCCGGCGACAGGCTCTGCCAGGCCTTCAGCGAGATCACCAGCACTTCGGGGCTCATCGTGTGCTCGGTGAGCGTATAATGCCCGGCGTGCGTGTAATGATCCGTCGTCACGAAAGATGGCCAGTTGTTCTCGGCGCCGTCGATCAGATGGTTGGCGAGCCCGGTGAGCACCTGCCCATAGGGCATCTCGACCGGCTCGGCGCCGAGCGAGCGGATCATCTGGCTCATCAACTCCGACTGCTGCACCCGGATCCGCAATCCCTTGAGATCCGCGATGGTCTTCACCGGGCGGGCGCCGTTGTAGATCGACCGCGCCCCGGAATCGTAGAAGGCGAGCCCGACGAAGCCATAGGGCTCGAAGCTGTTCAGGATCTCGCTGCCAATCGGCCCGTCCAGCACCTTCTGCATGTGCTCGATGGACCGGAACAGGAACGGCATGGCGAGCACGTTCATCGCCGGCACGAAGTTGCCGATCAGCGCCACGTTGGTCCGGTTGAGGTCGATCGCGCCGGCCCGGGTCTGCTCGATGGTCTCCTTTTCCTCGCCGAGCTGGCGGGAGTGGAACACCTTGATCTCGTGGCGGCCGCCGCTGCGCTCGGCGATCAGCGCGCCCATGTAGCGCAGCGCCTGGACGGTCGGGTAATCCTCGGTCTGGGTATCGGCGGAGCGAAATTCGCGTGCAACGGCGCCCGTCGCACAGACGGCAAGCAGAAGCGCGACGACGATCACTCCGGTCCGCGAGAGTTCGGCACGGCTCAACACTGGCACACTCAACCCCTCAGTGGTGGAGTCTATGGCGGGAGCAAAAGGTTCAATGCAATCTAGCAGATGGTCGGGGGAAGGCCATCCCGCCCGGCGCGGCCGTGTAATTGTGCGGCGCGGCCGGCGTTCATTCCCGGTTGAAACCGCAAATGCCGCGCCTTAAGCAGGGCAGCCGCCTTTGTCGTGCGGCATGGGAAGCGCCATCGTGACTTCAGCATTGCGCCTTTTGCAGCTCGTCGCCGCCCTGGCGGCTCTCTCATTGGCCGCGCCCGTGCGCGCCGCCACCGACATCGCGTGGTGGCACGCCATGTCCGGCGAGCTTGGGCGGCAATTGGAAAAGCTCGCCTCGGACTTCAACGCCTCGCAGTCCGATTACCGCATCGTGCCCGCTTACAAGGGCAACTACACCGAGACGGTGACCGCCGCGATCTTCGCCTTCCGCTCGCGCAGCCAGCCCGCCATCGTCCAGGTCAACGAGGTCGCCACCGCCACCATGACCGCGGCCAGGGGCGCGATCTATCCGGTGTTCAGCCTGATGCGGGACATGCACGAGCCGTTCTCGCTGACCGATTACCTGCCCGCGGTCTCCGGCTATTACACCGACGCGGCCGGCAATCTGTTGTCGTTCCCGTTCAACTCCTCGACGCCGATCCTCTACTACAACAAAACTATGTTCCGCGACGCCGGCCTCGATCCGGACGCGCCGCCGAAGACCTGGCCGGAATTGGGCGCGGCCGCAAAGCGCCTGCGCGACCGCGGTGCGGCGTGCGGCTTCACCACGTCCTGGCCGTCCTGGATCCATGTCGAGAATTTCTCCGCTTTCCATAATTTGCCGCTGGCGACGCGCGGCAACGGCTTTGCCGGGCTCGACGCCGAGCTGACCATCAACAATCCGGTCGTGGTGATGCACATCGCCCAGCTCGCCGAATGGCAAAAGACAAAACTGTTCGACTATGGCGGCCGCGGCCAAGCGGCCGAGCCGCGCTTTCAGAAGGGCGAATGCGGCATCTTCATCGGCTCCTCGGCGACGCGCGCCGACATCAGAGCGAATTCGAAATTCGAGATCGGCTACGGCATGATGCCGTATTGGCCCGACGTGAAGGGCGCGCCGCAGAACTCGATCATCGGCGGCGCCACGCTGTGGGTGCTGCGCGACCGGCCGCGCGAGGAATACAAGGGCGTGGCGCGGTTCTTCGCCTATCTGTCGCAGCCCGGCGTGCAGGCCGCCTGGCATCAGAACACCGGCTATCTGCCGATCACCCGCGCCGCGTCCGAGCTGACGCGCACGCAGGGCTTTTACGAGCGCAATCCGGGCTCGGCGATCTCGTTCGAGGAGATCACGCTCAATCCGCCGACGGAGAACTCGAAGGGCATCCGGCTCGGCTCCTTCGTCCTGATCCGCGGCGCGATCGAGGACGAACTGGAGCAGGCGTTCGCCGGCCAGAAGAGCGCGCAAGCCGCGCTGGATTCCGCCGTCGAGCGCGGCAACAAGCTGCTTCGCCAGTTCGAGCGGGCAAGTCCGGAGCGGTAATGCATGTTGCGATTGGACACCGCTGCGACCTCGAGTGAGGTGCGCCCCCTCTCCCGCTTGCGGGGGAGGGTTGGGGTGGGGGTGTCTCCACAACGGGATAATCCCCTAGAGGAAAGAGCCCCCACCCGGCGCGGGACGATGCTTCGCATCGCCCGGAACGCGCCGACCTCCCCCGCAAGCGGGAGAGGTGCACCGTCTTCTTGGCTCGCACTGAATCAACAAAAAAACACCTGAATGACGATCGCTCCATCGCAAACACTGCCGGCCTTCACCGACTCCGAAAGCTTTCGCGCCTTTCGCTCCGCGTCCTCGCAATGGCTGCCGATCGCCCTCGACATCGCGCGCAGCCACGATCTCGACATCAGCGCGCCGCATGTGTTTGCGACCGGCACCAACCTCGTGGTTGGTCTCGGCGAGACGCTGATCCTGAAAATCTTCCCGCCGCTGCTGCACGCACAATTCGTCTCCGAGCGCGGCTCGCTGATGCAGCTCAAAGGCCATCTCGATCTGCCGATCCCCGAGATCGTCGCCGAAGGAACGCGAGACGGCTGGCCCTATCTCGTCATCACCCGTCTTGCCGGCACGCTCGGCTCGGAGGTCTGGCCGCATCTGCCCGAAGCGCAGAAGGAGCGCCTGCTGCGCCAGATCGGCGAGACCATCGCGAGCGTCCAGCGCGTCCCGCTCGGACCGCTGGCGAACATCGAGCCGCGCTGGGACGACTTCATGCGTGCGCAGATGCTAGGCTGCCGTGCCCGGCACACGCGCCTCGGCCTCGCGCCGAAATTCCTCAAAGGCCTCGACGATCTCCTGCGCGATGCGGAAAAGCTCATTCCGATGGATGCGCCGCCGGTCTTTCTGGTCGGCGAGTACATCCCGGAGAACTTCCTGCTCGCCTGCGATGACGGCCAGTGGTCGCTCAAAGGCCTGTTCGACTTCGGCGACGTGCTGGCGGGATGGCGCGATTACGACCTGCTCGGCCCCGGCGCGTTCATGGCGGCGGGCCGGCCGGGGAGGGTGAAGAGCCTGCTCGAAGGCTTTGGCTATACGAAGCTCGACTATACGCTGAAGCGCCGGCTGATGGCCCTGATGCTGCTGCACCGCGCCAGCGACCTCAACAGCCACATCTGCATCGAGGGCTGGCAGGAGCAGGCGGATGATCTGCTGGAATTGCAGGAGTTGATCTGGACGGGGTGAGCGCACTACCTCGATCCGTCATTCCGGGGCGCAGCGCAGCGGCGAGCCCGGAATCCATGGTCCCGCGCGTTCTGCCGCCCGATGGATTCTGGCCTCGATGCGGCGCATCACCCCGGAATGACGGTCATGCTTATTAGGCGGGCGTCTATCCAATGTAGCTCATTAAATAAGCAAATCTGTATCTTTGTATGCAATTACGGACAATCGAGACGAAGGCGGCGCACGCGTCAAATCAATATTTCATATGCGATTTCAGCCTATTACCTTGATTGTAAATACCCGTTAAGCCTTGGCACGAACTTTGCGAATCCGGTTCCAACCAAAAACTTTGAGTTGGAGCGATTTCATGAAGCGCCGCGATTTCCTCAAGTCCGTTTCCGGGTTGGCCGCCGGAGCGGCGCTTCCGGCGATGCCACAGGTGATTTCCTCAGCCTATGCCGACGCCCGCTCCGAGACGCTGCTGATCGTCTCGGAAGGCGGCCCCAACAATCTCGACATCCATGGCGTCGGCACCAACGTGCCCGGCTATGAGGTGTCTTGGAATTGCTACGACCGCCTGATCAGCCACGAGATGAAGAGCGGCCCCGGCGGGGTGCCCTATTACGACCGCGACAAGTTCAAGGGCGAGCTCGCCGAGGAGTTTAGGATCGACGACATGTCGGTCACCTTCAAGCTGAAGAAGAACGCCAAATTCCACGACGGGGCGCCCGTTACCGCCAAGGACGTGAAGTGGTCGCTCGATCGCGCCGTCAGCGTCGGCGGCTTTCCGACGTTCCAGATGAGCGCGGGCTCGCTGACCAAGCCCGAGCAGTTCGTCGTGATCGACGACCACACGGTGCGCGTCGACTTCCTGAAGAAGGACAAGCTGACGGTCCCCGATCTCGCGGTGATCGTGCCCTGCATCGTCAACTCCGAGCTGGTGAAGAAGAACGCCAGCGAGAAGGACCCCTGGGGTCTCGAATTCACCAAGCAGCAGACCGCGGGCTCCGGCGCCTACAAGGTGACGAAGTGGACCGCGGGCACCGAAGTGATCATGGAGCGCAACGAGGATTGGGTCGGTGGCCCCTTGCCGAAGATCAAGCGCGTGATCTGGCGCATGGTGCCGCAGGCCGGCAACCGCCGCGCGCTGCTGGAGCGCGGCGATGCCGACATCTCCTATGAGCTGCCGAACAAGGACTTTCAGGAGATGAAAGCCAACGGCAAGCTCAACGTGGTGTCGCTGCCGTTCTCCAACGGCATCCAGTATATCGGCATGAACGTCACCAAGCCGCCCTTCGACAATCCGAAGGTGCGCCAGGCCGTTGCCTACGCGCTGCCCTATCAGAAGATCATGGACGCCGTGATGTTCGGCCTCGCCAACCCGATGTTCGGCGCGCCGAAGGACAAGGCGACCGAGGTCGCCTGGCCGCAGCCGCATAAATACAACACCGACATGGACAAGGCGAAGGCGCTACTGGCGGAGGCGGGCTATGCGAACGGCTTCGAGACCACGATCTCGTTCGACCTCAATTTTGCCGGCGTCAACGAGCCGCTCTGCGTGCTGGTGCAGGAGAGCCTCGCGCAGATCGGCATCAAGACCACCATCAACAAGGTGCCCGGCGCCAACTGGCGCACCGAATTGAACAAGAAGGAGATGCCGCTCTTCACCAATGTGTTCTCGGGCTGGCTCGATTACCCCGAGTACTTCTTCTACTGGTGCTATCACGGCAACAATTCCGTCTTCAACACCATGAGCTACAAGTCGGCGGAGATGGACAGACTGATCGACGGCGCCCGCACCGCCGCCGCGGCCGGCGACAAGTCAACTTACGATGCCGACGTGAAGGGCTTCGTCGATCTCGCCTTCACCGACATCCCGCGCATCCCGCTGTACCAGCCCTTCGTCAACGTCGCGATGCAGAAGAACATCAGCGGCTATCAATACTGGTTCCACCGGAGGCTCGATTATCGCGCGCTGGCGAAGGGGTGAGGTGTCGTGCGTGCGTGCGATCTGGCCGTGTCTTTCAGCTCTTGGAGTGAGGCTGCCACCGCTCCCTCATTCCCTCCCCCCTTGTGGGGGAGGGGCAGGGAGGGGGGTAGCCACAAACTCAGACCTCTCCCGGAGCCACCCCCCTCCCTAGCCCTCCCCCACAAGGGGGAAGGGAACGCAGCCGAACGTGCCGCACGATCTCGTTCCCATACGCAGCGCAGGAGCACCCCATGCTCACCATGATCGGCAAGCGCCTGATGTTTGCGATTCCCTCGCTGATCGGGGTCGTCATCGTCACATTCCTGCTGACGCGCGCGCTGCCGGGCGATCCCGCCGCCTACTTCGCCGGCCCCGCTGCGACGAAGGAAGCCGTCGAGCAGATCCGGAAAAAACTCGGCCTCGACAAGCCGCTGATCGAGCAGTTCTTCCGCTACACCAACGACCTCGCCCACGGCGATTTCGGCAACTCGCTGACGACAGGACAGCCGGTCGCGGCCGAGATCCGCAACCGCCTGCCGGCCTCGGCTGAACTCACGCTGCTCGGCCTCATCGTGTCCGTCGTCATCGCCATTCCGCTCGGCGTGCTCGCCGCGACGCGGCCGGGATCGTGGGTCGATCACTTATGTCGCATCACGACGACAGCCGGCGTCTCGCTGCCGGTGTTCTTCACTGGCCTCGTGCTGGTCTATGTCTTCTATTTCCGGCTCGGCTGGTCGCCTGCGCCGCTCGGCCGGCTCGACGTGTTCTACAGCGCGCCGCCGACGGTGACCGGCTTCTATCTGATCGACACCTTGATCGCGCGCGATCTCGAAGCGTTCCGCTCGGCGCTGAGCCAGCTCATCCTGCCGGCGACGACGTTGGCGATCTTCTCGCTGGCGCCGATCGCACGCATGACACGCGCCTCGATGCTGGCGGTGCTCGCGTCCGAATTCGTCCGCACCGCGCGCGCCAGCGGCCTGTCACCGTCGACCGTGATCGTCACTTACGCCTTCCGCAATGCGATGCTGCCCGTGATCACCACGCTCAGCATGGTGTTCTCGTTCCTGCTCGGCGCCAACGTGCTGGTGGAAAAAGTCTTCGCATGGCCCGGCATCGGCTCCTACGCGGTGGAAGCGCTGATCTCGTCGGACTTCGCGCCGGTGCAAGGTTTTGTCCTGACCATGGCGGTCATGTACGTGCTGCTCAATCTCGTGATCGACATTTTGTACGGCGTGATCGATCCGCGCGTGCGGTTGGAAGGGTAGGGGGCATTCATGAGTTCTGTTGCGCCTGCTGTCGAGCCTGTCGGTCCCGCACGTACCTCGGGACTGGCTGCGATCCTCGAACAGACCCGCTACGTGCTCGGCGAAAACAAGGTCACCGGCTTTGCCTTCGCCTTGCTGATCCTGATCCTCGCCGCCGCGATCCTCGGTCCCTACGTGGTGCCCTACGATCCGCTCGCCTCCGACACCGCCGCAGCACTGAAGCCGCCGTCGGCCGCGCACTGGTTCGGCACCGACCAATTGGGGCGCGATATCTTCAGTCGCGTCGTCGTGGCAACGCGGCTCGACACTTTTATCGCGGTCGCCTCTGTCGCGCTGGTGTTCCTGATGGGCGGCCTCGCCGGCATCGCTGCCGGCTATTTCGGTGGCTGGACCGATCGCATCGTCGGCCGCATCGCCGACACCATCATGGCTTTCCCGCTGTTCGTGCTGGCGATGGGCATCGTCGCCGCGCTCGGCAACACCGTGCAGAACATCATCCTCGCTACAGCCATCGTGAACTTCCCGCTCTACGCCCGCGTCGCGCGCGCCGAGGCCAACGTCCGCCGCAACGCCGGCTTCGTGCAGGCCGCGCGTCTCTCCGGCAACGGCGAATTCCGCATCCTCTTGGTGCACATCCTCCCGAACATCATGCCGATCATGATCGTGCAGATGTCGCTGACCATGGGCTACGCCATCCTCAATGCCGCCGGTCTCTCCTTCATCGGCCTCGGCGTCCGCCCGCCCACCGCCGAATGGGGCATCATGGTCGCCGAAGGCGCGGGCTTCATGGTGTCGGGCGAATGGTGGATCGCGCTGTTCCCCGGCCTCGCCCTGATGATCGCCGTGTTCTGCTTCAACCTCCTCGGCGACGGCCTGCGCGACATCGTCGACCCCCAGCGGAGGACGTGATGATTGCTTTGTCTGAAGCTCGCCTCTCCCCGCGTGCGGGGAGAGGCCGGGCCGCGTTAGCGGACCGGGTGAGGGGGGGTCTCCGCGAACTCCTCTGCCAGCCGTTTGCGCGGAGAGAGGCCCCTCACCCCAACCCTCTCCCCGTAAGAACGGGGAGAGGGAGCGAGAGGCCCGTGCACGCCTCACGCGCAAACACCCGTCCAAAATTCTCCAATGATTTCAATCCCATTCTACTGTGCATGGGGTTGTTTTCGCGTTTTTTGGTTCGTAGGCCCGCATGACCGCCCAGCCGCTGCTCGACGTCCAGGACCTCACCGTCGAATTCTCCACCCGCCGCGGCATCGTCAAAGCCGTGCAGCACGTCAACATCTCCGTCGCCAAGGGCGAGACGCTTGCCATCGTCGGCGAGTCCGGCTCGGGCAAGTCGGTGACGTCGTACGCGGTGATGCGCATCCTCGACCGCGCGGGGCGGATCGCCGAGGGCTCGGTGATGTTCTCCGGCATCGACGTGAAGGCCGCCACCGAGGACCAGATGCGCGATCTGCGCGGCCGCGAAGTCTCGATGATCTTTCAGAATCCGCGCGCCGCGCTCAACCCGATCCGGAAAGTCGGCGACCAGATCGAGGACGTGCTGCGCACCCACGTGCAGCAGGCCCAGGTCAAGGATCACGGCGAGAAGGCGATCGAGGCGCTGGAGCAGGTCAAGATCGCCCGCCCGCGCGAGCGCTACCACGCCTATCCGTTCGAGCTCTCGGGCGGCATGTGCCAGCGCGTCGTCATCGCGCTCGCGCTCGCCTGCAATCCGCAGCTGCTGATCGCGGACGAGCCGACCACCGGCCTTGACGTGACCACGCAGAAGGCGGTGATGGACCTGATCGTGGAGCTGACCAAGCGCCGCGCGATGTCGACCATCCTGATCACCCACGATCTCGGCTTGGCAGCCGCCTATTGCGACCGCGTCGTGGTGATGGAGAAGGGCCGCGTGGTCGAAACCGCGAAAGCCGCCGACATCTTCGCCAACCCGCAGCACCCCTACACCAAGAAGCTGATGCGCGCGACGCCGCGGCTTGGTGTGAGCCTGCGGGATCTGCTGCCGGAGGAGGAGACTCTTGCCTCTCCCCGCGTGCGGGGAGAGGCCGACGCGCGGAGCGCGGCGGGTGAGGGGGGCTCTCCCAGCACCGTGCTCGCGGAGAGTCCCCCTCACCCCGACCCTCTCAGCGCGAGCGAAGCTCGTCGCGACCCCGCAAGCGGGGAGAGGGAGAAGACGCCGCTCCTCCTCATCGAAAAGCTCGTCAAGGAATACCCGCGCCAGGGTGCCACCGCGACGCTCGGAAAACTGTTCGGCCGCAAGCCGCCGCTGGAGCCGGACGTGTTCCGCGCCGTCGACGGCATCAGCTTTTCGATCGGCCATGGCGAAAGCGTCGGCCTCGTCGGCGAGTCCGGCTGCGGCAAATCGACCACGTCGATGATGGTGATGCGCCTCCTCGACCAGACCTCCGGCCTGATCCAGTTCGACGGCGAGGACATCGGCGGCATCGCGCCGGCCTCGTTCGCCCGGCTGCCGCAGCGCAGCCGCATCCAGATGGTGTTCCAGGATCCGACCGACAGCCTCAACCCGCGCTTCACCGCCGCGCGCGCCATCGCCGACCCGATCATGCAATTGGGAGATATCAGGGGGCGCGACGCGCTTCGCGCCCGCTGCGAGGAGCTGGCCACCATGGTCGGCCTGCCGCACAACCTGCTGGATCGTTTCCCGCATCAATTGTCCGGCGGCCAGAAGGCCCGTGTCGGCATCGCCCGCGCCATCGCGCTGCATCCCAAGCTGGTCATCCTGGACGAGCCGACGGCGGCGCTGGACGTCTCGGTGCAGGCTGTCGTTCTGAACCTGCTGCAGGACCTCAAGGCGCGGCTAGGTATGAGCTATCTGTTCGTCTCGCATGATTTGAATGTGGTGCGCTTGCTGTGCGATCGTGTCATTGTGATGCGGACGGGTCGAATCGTCGAAGAGGGCTCTTCCGAGCAGGTCTTGAGCGATCCGCAGGACGACTACACCAAGGAGCTGCTGACGGCGATCCCGCATCCGCCGTTGCAGGTCCACTGAGCATGATCCGGAAAAGTGTGACGCGGTTTTCCGAAAAGATCATGCTCAAATGACAACCTAGAGAGCTAGTTTGGGAGCGTGATGGCCGAGCCGCTGGACGATTATATCGACGCCGTATCGAAAGCGCTGGCGCTGCCGGTCGAGGAGGCCTGGAGGCCCGCGGTGCGCGCCAATCTCGAAGTCTCGCTGCGCCTCGCTCGCCTGGTCGACGAATTCGCGCTGCCGGACGAGACCGAGCCGGCGCCGATTTTCACCGCTTGATGCTGCCATGACCAGCAAGCCAGAGATGACGGCCTCGGACATCGCGAGTGCGGTTGCGGGCCGCCGGATGTCCGCGCTCGATGCCACGGAAGCGGCACTTTCGCGCATCAAGCAGCATGACGGCATCCTCAATTCCTTCACCGACGTCACCGCCGATCGCGCCCGCGCCAAAGCGCGCGCCGTCGACGCCGATATCGCCGCCGGCAAGGAAGTCGGCCCGCTCGCCGGCGTTCCCTTCGCGGTGAAGAACCTGTTTGACGTCGCCGGGCTTCCGACGCGCGCCGGCTCGAAGATCAACCGCGATCGCGCGCCCGCAGCGCGCGATGCGACGCTGATCGAGCGGATGGAAGCCGCCGGCGCCGTGCTGGTCGGCGCGCTCAACATGGGCGAATACGCCTATGATTTTACGGGCGAGAACGTCCATGACGGTCCCTCGCGCAATCCGCATGACACCACGCGGATGACGGGCGGCTCCTCGGGCGGCTCCGGCAGCGCGGTCGGCGGCGCGCTGGTGCCGATCGCGCTCGGCTCGGACACCAATGGCTCGATCCGCGTGCCGTCCTCGTTTTGCGGCATTTTTGGTTTGAAGCCGACCTATGGCCGGCTGTCGCGCGCGCGCTCGTTCCCGTTCGTCGCGAGCCTCGATCATCTCGGCCCGTTCGCGCGCTCCGTCACCGATCTCGCGCTTGCCTATGACGTGATGCAGGGCCCTGACGCGGAGGACAGCGCCTGCACGACGCGCGGGCTGGAGCCGACGCTGCCGCTGATCGCCAATCCCGTCTCGGATCTGCGCATCGCCATCGCCGGCGGGTATTTCCAGAAGAACGTGTTTCCGGAAGCGGTCGAGGCCGTCAGCCGCGTCGCCAAGGCGCTTGGCGCAACGAAGGTGATCGACGTTCCCGAAGCCGCGCGCGCCCGCGCGGCCGCCTATGTCATCACCACCACCGAGGGCGCTTCGTTGCATCTCGATCGCCTGCGCAAGCGGCCGAACGATTTCGATCCAGCCGTGCGCGACCGGCTGATCGCAGGCGCGATGGTGCCGGCGCCGATGGTCGATCGGGCGCAAAAATTTCGGCGCTGGTATCGCGCGCAGCTCGCCGAGATCTTCAAGACCGTCGACGTGCTGCTCGCGCCGGCAACGCCCTGCACCGCGCCAAAGCTCGGCCAGGTGAATTTCAACCTCGACGGCGTCGAGCTGCCGGTGCGCGCCAATATCGGCGTCCACACCCAGCCGATCTCCTTCATCGGCCTGCCGGTGGTGGCCGTCCCGGTGCCGCTCGAGCCGCTGCCGATCGGCGTGCAGATCATCGCTGCGCCCTGGCGCGAGGACATCGCGCTCCGCGTCGCCTACGCTTTGGAAAAGATGGGCGTCGCGGCAGCGCCCGCGCCGAGAGGACTCTGACATGGAGATCGATCTCCCCGAGGTGATCGCGGAAGTCAAAGCCGCATTCGATCGTTATGAGCAGGCCCTCGTCAGTAACGATGTCGCCGTGCTCGGCGAACTCTTCCGCAACGATCCCCGCACGCTGCGCTACGGCATCGGTGAGAACCTCTACGGCTACGAGGCGATCAACGGCTTCCGCGCCGCGCGCTCGCCGGTCGGCCTGAACCGCCGCACCGCCAAGACGGTGATCAGCAGCTATGGCCGCGACACCGCGGTGGCCTCCACCCTGTTCTACCGCGATACGGCGCCCGGCAAGGTCGGCCGGCAGATGCAGACCTGGATTCGCTTTCCCGAGGGCTGGCGCGTCGTCGCCGCCCATGTCAGCATGATCGACGAGCCGAAAGAGACCTGACCGCATGACGCTCGACGATCTTCCGCAGGGAGCACTGCCGGCCGAGCCGGTGGTGCCCCGCGTCGACCGTGCCTCGCCATCGGTGCAGAAGGTCACGCGCGCCGAGGAGCTGCGCCTGCAACTCGCCGACGAGATCGTGCGCGGCGCCCTGGCCCCCGGCTCGCCCCTGGACGAGACCGATATCGCGCGCCGCTTCAGCGTGTCGCGGACGCCGGTGCGTGAGGCGCTGCGTCAGCTCGTGGCCAGCGGCCTCGTCGAAGCGCGTGCTCATCGCGGCGCGGTGGTGGCGCAGCCCTCGATCGAGCGTCTGACGAGCATGTTCGAGGCGATGGCCGAGCTCGAGGCGCTGTGCGCAGGCCTTGCCGCCGAGCGCATGTCCGCCGCCGAGCGCCATGGCCTCGAGGCGATCCACGAAGAGCTGCGCGTGCTGAGCTACACCGGCAATCCCGATCGCTTCCACGTGGTCAACGAGCGCTTCCACAACGCGATCTATGCGGGATCGCAGAACGGCTACATCGCCGAGATCACGCTCGCCACGCGGGTGCGCGTGCAACCGTTCCGTCGCGCCCAGTTCCGCAACCTCGGCCGTCTCGCCAAATCGCAAGCCGAGCACGACCGCGTCGTCGTCGCCATCATGCGCGGCGACAAGCAGGGCGCAGCCGTCGCGATGCGCGCGCATATCGAATTGGTGCGCGGGGAGTACGAGATCTACGCGGTGTCGGTGTAGCGCCGCGCGATCGGTGCCGTAGGGTGGGCAAAGGCGCAAAGCGCCGTGCCCACGGTTTTTCATGAAGGTCGGGATCGTGGGCACGCTTCGCTTTGCCCACCCTACGAGACCTACTTTGTCGCAGCTTCCTTCATATACGCGCGCCATCCCCCATACGCGGTGATATCTCGCGCATCGCTCAGCACCTCCGGCTCGACGAGAAACCCCTTCACGCTGCGGCCGTCGCCCAGGCGCACCGTGCCGATCGCCATCGGCGAAGGAATCGCATTGACGAATTTGCCGAACGCGGACGGCGACAGCGACCAGATCTCCAGCTCGATCGATGCGCCCTTGCCGGCTGCGACGCGCAGCATGCCGGGTTTCGGCGGCGTGGTCTTGAGCGCGTAGAGCTTGTAGTCGGGCGCAGTTCTGGTTGCCTCGATCAGGCGCCCGTTCAGTGCCTTCAATTCGCCGTTGAGCACCATGCCGGACAGATGCGCGCCGACGACCGCGATCGGGATCTCGTCGCCGCTGCTTGGCGGCAGCGGCGACAGCGGAGCTTGCGCCGTGCCCTTCGCGCCGAGACTCAGCTTGGTATCGGCATGGAAGACGCGACCGATGCTCGCGAGCAGCGCATCATGCCCCGCGGGCGCGAGCAGCGTGATGCCGAACGGAATGCCGTCGGCGCGCATCGACGCCGGCAGCGCGAGGCCGCAGAGATCGAGCAGATTGACGAAATTGGTGTAGGTGCCGAGCCGGCTGTTGAGCTCGATCGGATTGGCGAGCACCTGCGCGGTGGTATAGGCGGTCGGCGCGGTCGGCAGCACCAGCGCGTCGATATTGGCAAACGTGCGCTCGGCAATCTTGCGCAGGCCCTGCAGGCGATAGAGCGCCGAGAACGTGTCCGCAGCCGTGAGCCGCGCGCCGGCCGCGGTGATCTCGCGCGTCACCGGATGAATCGAATCGGGCGCGGACGCCAGCAGATCCTTGATCACGAGGTAGCGTTCGGCGACCCAGGGGCCCTCATAGAGCAGCCGCGCCGTCTCGTAGAACGGCTCGAGGTCGAATTCGACCAACGTTGCGCCGAGTGCTGTCCAGCGCTTCAGTGCATCGGCGTAGGCGGCTTCCGCCTTCTTGTCGCCGAAAAAGATCAGCTGTCCGTTGCGCGGCACGCCGAGGCGCAAGCCTGCCGGGAACGGCGTGAGCGCGCCCAGCGGCCGGTCGCGCGAGAACGGATCGGCTTGGTCGGGTCCTGCCATCACGGAGAGCGCCAGTGCGGCATCGTCCACGGTCAGCGCAAACACCGAGATGCAATCGAGCGTGCGGCAGGCCGGCACCAGCCCCGCATTCGAGACCATGCCGAGGCTCGGCTTCAGCCCGACGATGTTGTTGAGCATCGCCGGCACGCGCCCGGAGCCGGCCGTGTCAGTCCCCAGCGACAGCGGCACGAGCCCCGCGCCGACCGCCACCGCGGAGCCCGAACTGGAGCCGCCCGGAATGAGATCCTCGCGGATCGAATTCTTGGGAACGCCGTAGGGCGAGCGCACGCCGACGAGGCCGGTGGCGAACTGGTCGAGATTGGTCTTGCCGATGATGATGGCGCCGGCCGCGCGCAGCCGCGCCACCGCAGTCGAGTCATGCGTCGGCGTCGTGGAGAAGGCCGGGCAGGCCGCCGTGGTCGGAAAGCCCAGCGCGTCGATATTGTCCTTCACCGCAACGGGCACGCCGTAGAGTGGCAGGCTGGCGGTGTCCTTCGTGGCGAGCCTCTCAGCCTCGGCGATCGCATCCTTTTCGTCGCGCAGGCTGATGAAGATGGCGGGATCATTGTGGTCGTGGATGCGCTGATAGGTCCGCGCGACCGTCTCTGCCGGCGTCAGCGTGCCCGCGCGATGCGCGGCCAAAATCGCGGCGATCGTTTCAGGCTGCTCAGCCCCCATTTCAGCCCCCATGGCGACAAAACTCCGGCAACTGCTTCACCCCCGGAGTGAAGCAAGCGATGTGCCATTGTGTACATTATCCGGGCAGGACGGCTGCTGCGGATATGATCCGTGGGATCAGTGGCTTGCGGGATATTTTGGCAGGCGGGCGGGCCGTGCCGTCAGCGCCCTGTGACGGGCATCTGCCCAAATCATGGGCAGTCGAGATCAGGTGAAGCCGGCGAGGATCCGCAGCAGCTGCGCCCGGTTTTCCTTGCCGATCTTCTCTTCGACATGCCGCTCGTGCTCGGCCGCGAGCCGCTTGAATTTCGCCAGCGCCGTCTCGCCCTGGGTCGTGAGATGCAGCGCATGCGAGCGACGGTCCGCCTTCGATTTGACCCGCTTCACGAGCTTGCGCTGTTCGAGGCTGTCGAGCAGGTGCACCAGCCGGGCGCGCTCGATGCCAAGGCGCTTTGCCACCGCCATCTGCGACAGGCCCGGATTGGCGCCGATCACGGTCAGCACCGAATATTGCGTCGGCCGGATGTCGACATCGCCGAGCGTTCTGATGAAGTCCTGAAAGATCCAGATCTGGAAGCGCCGCACCGCATAGCCGGCGTGCCCGACCAGTGCGTCGAGGCCAATATCGTCGGCCATGTCCCGAGGCGCCGCGCCGTTGCCGGCGCGTCTGCGTGCGGAAGTCTGGGCTGAGGTGGCTGTCAAATCGCGTCTCCTGCCGGACTATTCTTGTAACGTCATTATAGCGCGGGCGGAAGATTGTTGTTGACGACAACAATTGTCATGCCCAACATTATGGCCAAAGCAGCCCGGAACGAGGCTGCGGCCGATCCGGGATCCGGGCGGAGGAGGAAATCATGACAACCGCCGCACGCGGCGATGCCGCAAGCCTGTTTGCAACGCCACGGACCGTCGCCGAGCATCGCGCCGACGGCAGCATCGTGCTGCGCTCGCCCGACCCCTTGCGCGACGGCGCGCGCTGCGTCGGCGACTGGCTGGAGCAATGGGCGCGGCAAACGCCGGATGCGACCTTCCTTGCCGAGCGCGGCGACGTCGAGGCGCCATGGACCACCGTCAGCTATGCGCAGGCGCTGCGCCAGGTGCGTGCGGCGGCGTCCTGGATCCTGGCACAGGGTCTGAGCGCCGAACGCCCGCTCGCGATCCTCTCCGACAACAGCATCGACCACGCGCTGCTGGCGCTTGCGGCCCAGCATGTCGGCGTGCCCTCGGCGGCGATTTCGCCGGCCTATTCGTTGATGTCGAAAGATTTCGACAAGCTCAAGAGCATGATCGCACTGCTCGAGCCGGGCGCGATCTATGTCTCCGCCATGAAACCATTTGCGGCAGCGCTGGCGGCGATCAAACCGCTTCACACGGCCCAGATCATCAGCGGCATCGACGGCGATGCCGATGCGTTGGCCTTCGGCGCCATTGCAACAACGCCTGAAACGCCCGACGTCGCAACGGCGTTCGCCGCGGTGACGCCCGACACGATCGCCAAATTCCTGTTCACCTCGGGGTCGACAGGCAGGCCCAAGGCCGTCATCAACACCCAGCGCATGCTGACCTCGAGCCAGCAGGCCAAGGCGCAGACCTGGACATTTCTGGAGCAGGGTGGCCGCGACCTCGTCATTCTCGACTGGTTGCCCTGGAGCCACACCTTCGGCGCCAACCACAATTTCAATCTCGTGCTGCGCAATGGCGGCTCGCTCTATATCGACGGCGGCAAGCCGGCGCCCGGGCTGTTTGCGACGTCGCTCGCCAATCTGAAAAGCGTGATGCCGACGGTCTATTTCAACGTGCCGCGCGGATTCGACATGCTGATCGCGGCGCTGCGCGGCGACGAGGAGCTGCGTCACCGCTTCTTCAGCGAGGTGAAATTCGCCTTCTATGCCGGTGCCGCGTTGCCGCAGAATCTCTGGGATGCGCTCGAAGACCTCTCGATCAGGACCGTCGGCCGCGCGCTGCCGATGGTTTCGGCCTGGGGTTCGACCGAAACGTCGCCGCTTGCGACCGACTGCCATTTCCTCGCCGAACGTTCCGGCAATATCGGTGTCCCCATTCCCGGCACCGAGCTGAAGCTCGTCGCCTCCGGCGACAAGCTGGAGGTGCGGGTACGTGGTCCCAACGTCACGCCGGGCTATTGGAAGGCGCCGGAGCTGACCAGGCAGGCTTTTGATGAAGAGGGCTTTTATCTGATCGGCGATGCCGTGAAGCTTGCCGATCACGCGCGGCCGGAGCGCGGTCTGTTCTTCGACGGCCGCGTCGCCGAGGATTTCAAGCTCAATTCCGGCACCTGGGTCAGCGTCGGCACGCTGCGCGTTGCCGGCATCGCCGCGCTGGCGCCGCTGGCGCAGGATATCGTGGTGTCAGGTCATGGCGGCGACGAAGTGCGCTTCCTGGTGTTCCCCAACGTCGCGGCCTGCCGTGCTCATGCCGGCCTGGGCGAGACGGCTGATGTGCACGAGGTGCTCGCGCATGACAAGGTCAGGAGCGCCATTGCGCAGGGACTGGCGAAACTGAAGCAGGACGGCCCCAATTCCGCCGGCCACGCCACGCGCGCGCTGCTTCTCGCCGAACCGCCGTCGGTCGATGGCGGCGAGATTACCGACAAGGGCTACATCAACCAGCGCGCCGTGCTGACCCGCCGCGCCGATGCGGTGGCGCGGTTGAACGATGATGCGTCGGGCGAGTGGATCGGGTTGTAAAGGCCGGTAGCGAAGCCACATTCCGCTGTCATTCCGGGGCGCGCCTCTTGGCGCGAGCCCGGAATCCAATTCACCGCAGTGGTGTTGCACGATGGATTCCGGGTTCGCGCTACGCGCGCCCCGGAATGACGAGCCGATAGGCCAATCCCGCTGCCGCAATATATTGCTGTTTCTTTTGTTGCCTAAGCAACTAATCTGTGCGAACCGTTCCAGACCAGGACGACGGCGGGGAAACCGCCGGGTCCGATCTCGGAGGAAACGATGCTCGGCAGGAAGGGTGCCGCGGGCAAGCGCGGGCGCATGCCTGGAGGTGGCGACAGGGCGCGGCCGCGGTGCGGTGCGTCAGGTGTAGCTGCTGTCCGTGACCGCGCCGAGATTTTCGTGCAGCCGGCGGAGCAGGCCGATCAGCACCTCGCGCTCGTCCTTGCTCAGGCAGGACAACAGCCGCCGCTCGCGTTCGAGCGCTGCGGCGATCACCTTGTCGTGGGTGCTGCGGCCCTTCGCCGTCAGCGAAATCGAATGGGTGCGGCCGTCATGGGGATCGGTGCGGATCGAGATCAGCCCGCGCTTCTCGAGGCCCGCCAGCGTCCGGCTCACCGGCCCCTTGTCGAAGCCGATGACGTGACAGATGCGCGAGGCCGGAATGCCGGGCTCGATCGCCAGCAGCGACATGATCCGCCATTCCGTGACGTTGACGCCGAACTCCCGCTGATAGAACGCGGTCGCGCTGTTCGAGAGCTTGTTGGCGATGAAGGTGACGAAGGCCGGGACGTAACGCTCGAGATCGAGCGTCGGTCCCGCCTCTGCGGGCGCAGGCTTGTGGCGGGGTCTGGTCGAAGGCGCAGGCATGTCGGCGTTCTGTCTCGCGGTGAGGCCACCGACCTAAAGGCATGCGCCGCGCTTTCACAAGATCAAAATGAGAGAGGTCTCCCATGACCGCATCCGGCACCCCTGCATCGACAGGCTCTGCGGCCGTCCCGCATCTCGACGTCGATCCCTTCGACATGAATTTTTTCGCGGACCCGTATCCGACACACCAGCGGCTGCGAGAGGCAGGGCCGGTGGTCTATCTCGACAAATGGAACGTCTATGGCGTGGCGCGCTATGCCGAGGTCCATGCGGTGCTGAACGATCCCGCGACGTTCTGCTCCAGCCGCGGCGTCGGCCTGTCCGACTTCAAGAGGGAGACACCGTGGCGGCCGCCCAGCCTGATCCTCGAGGCCGATCCGCCCGCGCACACCCGCACCCGCGCCGTGCTGTCGAAGGTGCTGTCGCCGACCGTGATGAAGCAGGTGCGCGACCGCTTTGCCGGCGCTGCGGAGGAGCGGGTGGATGCGCTGCTGGACAAGCGCAGCTTCGACGCGATCACCGATCTCGCCGAGGCCTATCCGCTCTCGATCTTTCCGGATGCGCTGGGCCTGAAGGCGGAGGGACGCGAGCATCTGATTCCCTATGCCAGCGTCGTGTTCAACGCGTTCGGTCCGCCCAATGAGCTGCGCCAGCAGGCGATCGCGCGCTCGGCGCCGCACCAGGCCTATGTCGCCGAGCAATGCCAGCGCGACAACCTCGCGCCCGGTGGCTTTGGCGCCTGTATCCACGCCCGGGTCGACGACGGCGAGATCACCGCGACCGAGGCGCCGCTGCTGGTGCGTTCGCTGCTGTCGGCCGGTCTCGACACCACCGTCAACGGCATCGGCGCGGCGGTCTATTGCCTTGCGCGCTTCCCCGACCAGTGGCAGCGCCTGCGCGCTGATCTGACGCTGGCACGCAACGCCTTCGAGGAGGCCGTGCGGTTCGAAAGCCCGGTGCAGACTTTCTTCCGGACCACCACTCGCGATGTCGAGCTGTCAGGCGCGACGATCGGCGAGGGCGAGAAGGTACTGATGTTCCTCGCCGCCGCCAATCGCGATCCCAGACGCTGGGACGAGCCTGATAGCTACGACATCACGCGCCGCACCTCCGGTCACGTCGGATTCGGCTCGGGCATCCACATGTGCGTCGGCCAGCTCGTCGCCCGCCTCGAAGGCGAGGTGATGCTGACGGCGCTGGCCCGGCGCATCGCGAAGATCGAGATCACGGGCGAGCCGAAGCGTCGCTTCAACAACACGCTGCGCGGGCTCGACAGCCTGCCCGTCACGATCACCCCGGCCTGACCAGGAGCTTTGATGCCCGCCATCACTTTCATCCATCCCGACGGCAAGTCCGAGCGCATCGAGACCGCGGACGGGGAGAGCGCCATGCAGACCGCGACCCGACACGGTCTCGACGGCATTCTGGCCGAATGCGGCGGCAACGCCATGTGCGCGACTTGCCATGTCTATGTCGACGAGGGCTGGCTCGCGCGGCTGCCCGGCATGGCCGACGACGAGGATGCGCTGCTTGACGGCACCGCGAGCGAGCGGCTGCCCAACAGCCGGCTGTCCTGCCAGATCAAGATCACGCCGGAGCTCGACGGGCTCGTCGTGAAGCTGCCGGAGCGGCAGGTCTGAGTCTCGACGCGCCGGCAACGACCGGCGCGGCAAACCATCAAACAGGGGAGGGAACCATGAAACATCTGAAATGGACGCTTGCGTTGGCCGCGAGCCTGGTGGCCGGCGCGGCGAGCGCCGAGATCTCGGACAATGTCGTGCGCGTCGGCGTGCTCAACGACATCTCCGGCATCTTCCAGGACACTAACGGCATGGGCTCGGTGGAAGCCGCGCGCATGGCCGCGGAGGATTTCAACGGCGGCGGCAAGAACATCAAGGTCGAGATCGTCTATACCGACCACCAGAACAAGGCCGATGTCGGCAATGCCATTGCGCGCAAATGGCTCGACGTCGAGGGTGTCGATGCCATCGTCGACGTGCCGAACTCGGCCGTAGGCCTCTCCATCAACACGCTGCTGCGCGACAGCCGCATGACGTTCCTGGCGTCCTCGACCGCAAGCTCCGATCTCACCGGCAAGGCCTGCTCGCCCAACACCATCCAATGGGTCAACGACACCTGGGCCACCGGCAACACCACGGCGGCCGCGATGGTCTCGCGTGGCGGCAAGGACTGGTATTTCCTCACAGTCGATTTCGCGCTCGGCAAGGGCATCGAATCGGAAGCGCAGAAATACATCGAGGCGCATGGCGGCAAGGTGCTTGGCTCCTCCAAGCACCCGCTCGGCACCTCCGACTTTGCCTCCTTCCTGTTGCAGGCGCAGGGCTCGAAGGCTCAGGTGATCGGCCTTGCCAATGCCGGCGGTGACACCATTAACGCGGTGAAGCAGGCCGCCGAGTTCGGCATTCAGCAGAACGGGCAGCGGCTCGTCGCCTTCCTGCTCTTCATCAACGACGTCCACGGCATGGGCATCAAGGTCGCGCAGGGCCTCCAGCTTATGGAAGCCTTCTACTGGGACATGAATGACGACACCCGCGCCTTCGCCAAGCGGTTCGCCGCCCGTCCCGGCATGAACGGCAAGATGCCGAGCGGCAACCAGGCCGGCGTCTATGCCTCGACGCTCGCTTATCTCAATGCGGTCGCCGCGACCGGCAGCGACAACGCCAAGGACGCCGTGCCCGAGATGAAGAAGTTCAGAGGCAAGGACAAATTGTTCGGCGACACCACGATCCGCCAGGACGGCCGCGTCGTGCATCCGATGTACCTGTTCGAGGTGAAGAAGCCGGAGGAGTCGAAATATCCCTACGACTATTACAAGCTGGTCTCGACGATTCCGGCCGACCAGGCGTTCCGCCCGCTGGCGGAAGGCGGGTGTGAATTGGTGAAGTAAGGGAGCGAGCGCCGTCTCTTTCACCCTCCCCTGGAGGGGGAGGGTCGATCGCGCGCAGCGCGAGCGGGGTGGGGTGATCTCTCAACACGGGCAGTGTCTGCGCGGAGAGACTGTCACCCCACCCCGCTACGCATTTCGCTTCGCGGCATGCTTCGCGACCCCTCCCCCTCCAGGGGAGGGTAAGAGGAACGCGCCGCGATAGCCCCTACACCACCTTACTACTCCCCTGCGTGATCAGCCGCGCTGCCCGCTGGTCCCGCGCGTAGATCCAGAGCCAGCTCAGCGCAACACTGAGCCGGTGGCGCAGGCCGATCAGGAAGTAGATGTGGGCGATGCCCCAGATCCACCATGCGATCGCGCCGCGCAGCTTGAAGCGGCCGAAGTCGATCACGGCGAGGCGCTTGCCGATCTGGGCGAGGCTGCCGGCATGCTTGTAGCGGAACGCGCCCTTTGTCTCGCCTCGCAGTCGCGCCTTGATCGTTTCTGCGACGTGACGGCCCTGCTGCTTGGCGGCCGGCGCGATGCCTGGCACCGGCTTGCCGTCCCAGGCGTTGATGCTGACGGTATCGCCGATCGCAAAGATCTCGGGATGGCCTGGTATCGTCAGGTCGTCTTCGACCTGTACGCGCCCGGCGCGATCGGCTGGCGCGTCCAGCCATTCTGCGGCGGGAGAGGCGCGGACGCCGGCGGCCCAGATTCGGGTCTTTGCCTCGAGCAGCTTGCCGCCGAATACCACGCCCTCACGATTGATCTCGGTGACGGCCTGCCCCAGCACGACCTCGACGCCGATCTTCTCCAGCGAGGCCTGCGCATAGGCCGAGAGATCGTCGGCGAAGCCCGCGAGCACGCGCGGCCCCGCCTCGATCAGCACCACGCGCGCCTTGGTCGTGTCGATGTTGCGGAAATCGCCGGGCAAGGTGTGACGCGCCATCTCGGCGATGGTGCCGGCGAGCTCGACCCCGGTGGGGCCGGCGCCGACGATGACGAAGGTCAGCCGCGCCGCGCGCTTCGCCGGATCGGTCTCGCGCTCGGCGCGCTCGAACGCCACCAGGATGTGGCGGCGCAGCGTGGTGCCGTCCTCCAGCGTCTTCAGGCCCGGCGCGAACTGCTCCCATTCGTCGTGGCCGAAATAGGCGTGACGCGCGCCGGTGGCGAGCACCAGCGTGTCGTAGGGCACCTCGCTGCCGTCGTCGATCAGCACACAGCGCCTTGCCGCGTCGACGCCGCTGACGGTCGCGAACAGCGTCGTCACCTCGGGCCTGTCTCGCATCAGGTGGCGGATCGGCCAGGCGATCTCACTGGTGGCGAGCGAGGCGGTTGCGACCTGATAGAGCAGCGGCTGGAACAGATGATGGTTGCGGCGGTCGATCAGCGTGATCTCGACCGGCGCACCCGCAAGCCGGTAGGTCGCCTCCAGCCCGCCGAAGCCGGCGCCGACGATGACGACGCGATGCGGTGTCGTGGTCATGATGTGCCCTCGAATCTCGCTGCTCCACATCCCCATTTAAGTGCGGATCGGACGCTGCGGTCCAATAGCTGTCATCAATCGCCGCATAGGCCGGATGTATCGATCGGGCGCGAAAAAGCGCCGCAGGGTTGATCTAAGTAAGTAGAATTATATTTCTTGCCATCGCCGATTGGGGCGAAATATGGTGCAGGGGCGGGCGCTGAGCCATTGGCGGCGCGACAGATTTTGCGTTCAATAGAGACAGGCCCGGGGCGGCGATCACCCCGTTTTCCGGGACCGATAATAAGGAGGGGAGTGGTTATGAGGACGGCATTCTGGCTGGCGGGCGCAGCGGCGCTGGTGCTGGCGAGCCCGGCATTCGCCGGCGACACCATCAAGATCGGTTTCGTTTCGACCTTCAGCGGCCCGACCGCCGTGATCGGCAACGATATGCGCAACTCCTTCGAGCTCGCGCTGGATCACATGGGCCGCAAGATGGACGGCAAGCCGGTCGAGGTCATCTACGAGGATGACGGGCAGAAGCCCGATGTCGGCAAGCAGAAGACCGAGAAGCTGGTGCAGTCCGACAAGGTCGATTTCATCGTCGGCTACATCTGGTCGAACGTGCTGCTGGCCTCGCTGAAGACCGCGGTCGATTCGCAGACCTTCCTGATCTCGGCCAACGCCGGCCCGTCGCAGCTCGCCGGCGAACTCTGTTCGCCTTACGTGTTCTCGACCTCCTGGCAGAACGACCAGACGCCGCAGGCTATGGGCCTCTACATGAACCAGAAAGGCGTCAAGAGCGTGTTCCTGATCGGGCCGAACTACGCGGCCGGCAAGGACATGCTCGCGGGCCTGAAGAACACGTTCAAGGGCGAGATCAAGGGCGAGGAATACACGGTGTGGCCGAGCCAGCTCGATTTCTCAGCCGAACTCTCCAAGGCGCGCGCCTCGGGCGCGGAGTCGATCTTCGTTTTCTATCCGGGCGCCGCCGGCGTGCAGTTCCTCAATCAATATGCGCAGGCCGGCCTGAAGAGCACGATGCCGCTCTACACCGCCTTCACGGTGGACGAGCTCTCGCTGCCGCTGCAGAAGGAGAACGCGCTCGGCGTGCCCGGCGCGCAGGAATGGGTCAACGACCTCCCGAACGAGCAGAACAAGCGCTTCGTCGCCGACTACCGCAAGAAATATCCCGGCCTGCGCCCGACCTATTACGGCGCGCAATCCTATGACGCCGCCCAGCTCATCAACAGCGCGGTGGTCGCGGTGAAGGGCGACACCAGCAAGAAGGACGCAATGAAGGCCGAGATGGAGAAGGCCAACTTCAAGTCGCTGCGCGGCGCGTTCAAATACGGCAAGAACCACATCCCGGTGCAGAGCTTCTATCTCCAGGACGTCGTGAAGGACGCCGAAGGCCAGCTCTCGCTGAAGACGGTCGCGACCATCGTGGAGAACGACCAGGATCGTTTCCACGACAAGTGCAAGATGAAGTAGCTACAAGCGACGTTGCCCCTTCTCCCCTTGTGGGAGAAGGTGGCGCGAAGCGCCGGATGAGGGGTATCTCTCCGCAGATTCCCTGCGAGAGTTGATCGCACGGATAGAGACCCCTCACCCGTCTCGCCGCTTTGCGGCGAGCCACCCTCTCCCACAAGGGGCGAGGGGAAGAAGTGCCTACACCCTTGGCATGCTCGCGGGCCGCACTTCGCGGGCCTGGGCTGCGAGCCTGATCCCGGCATTGGCCGCACCGAACCCCTGATAATCCCTGCGCTCGACGATCTCGAAGAAGAACCGCTCGTCGAAAATGTGGGTGTAGACCTGGAAGAACTCGCCGTCGCCCTCGCGGTCGTAGAGGATGTGGTTGGCGCGCAGCTGCGCCATCAGCTCGGGCGCGAGGTCGTATTTGGCTTCGATGTCGTCGTAGTAATTGTCGGGGATATCCAGGAAATCCGCGCCGCGCTTGCGCATCTCCGCGACCGTCGCAAAAATGTCCCGGCACGAGAATGCGACGTGCTGCACGCCCGAGCCGAAGAACTCCGAGATGAAGCGTGCCGGCAACGTCCGGTTGGCGGAGGAGCCGTTGAGCACGAAGCGCAGGCTCTGGTCGGCGTTGATGATGGCCTGGCTCTGCACCAGGCCTCGGGGATCGGCGATCTCCATCTGCGGCAGGCGCTTGAGGTCGAGGATGCCGGTGTAGAACAACAGCCAGGACAGCATCTCGTCATAGGGCATCGACTGCGCGATGTGATCGACGGCGAGCAGCGCGTCCGCGCCTTTGTCGCTCGCAACAGGCTCGAAATCCGTGTCCCAGTTCTTGCCGGCCTGGTCGAGGAAATACAGCAGGCTGCCGCCGACGCCGTGGATCGCCGGGATTTCGAGCTCGCCCGGCCCGACCGGCTGGTAGAAGGTGCGCGCCTTCAACATCTCCGCACGCTGCATGGCAAGGCCGGCATTGTCGACATCGAGCGCAATCGCGCAGACGCCGGGGCCGTGCGTCACATAATGCGAATGCGCAAAGCCGTCGGTTTCGCTGTTGATGACGAGCTCGACCTTGCCCTGCGACCAGCGCTCCACCGCCTTGCTGCGATGCGCGCCGGACTTGCGGAAGCCGAGCTGCGCCAACAGGCGGGCGAGCTCGCTGGCCTTGGTCTCGTTGACGGCAAACTCGATGAACCCGGTGCCGCGGCTCTTCGCTTTCGGTGCCAGCGGTTCGGCGGCGAATCTCGGCCAATCCGGCGCAAGCTGGTCCTCCAGCAGGATCAGCGAGCGCAGGCCGTCGAGCGCGGTCTGCGCGGCCGAGCCGGCGCGGAACTGGTCGTTGAAGATCTCCAGTGACAGCGGCCCGGCATAGCCGGTCGCCGCGATCGCCGCCATGAACTCACCGACCGGCAGATCGCCCTGGCCGGGGAAGGAGCGGAAATGCCGGCTCCACGACAGGATATCGAGCTCGAGCTTTGGTGCATCGGCAAGCTGCACCAGAAAAATCTTGTCGCCGGGAATCGAGGCCATCGCGCGGGTCGGAAGGCCCGGCGCCAGCGCGTGGAAGCTGTCGAGGATGATTCCGATCGCGGGATGATCGGCGCGGCGCACGATCTCCCAGGCGTCGCGATAGTCGTTGACATGACGTCCCCAGGCCAAGGCCTCGTAGCCGACGCGCAAGCCTCGACTGGCGGCGCGCTCGCCCAGCTCGCGAAAATCGTCGGCGGCGCGATCGATGCCGCCGAGCGAGGCGGGCGAGACGTTGGAGCAGATCAGCAGCAAATCGGTGCCGAGCTCCTGCATCAGATCGAACTTGCGCTCCGCGCGGGCAAAATTGCGTGCGCGCTGCGGCTCCGGCATGCCCTCGAAATCGCGGAACGGCTGAAACGCGCAGATCCCAAGATTGAGATCCTTGCAGAGCTTCGCGATGTCGCGCGGGCCGGCGCCGAACGACAGCAAATCGTTCTCGAAGATCTCGACCCCGTCGAAGCCGGCGGACGCGATGGCGCGGAGCTTCTCGTCGAGAGCGCCGGAGAGGGAGACGGTTGCGATCGAGCGCTTGTTCATGTTGCCTGCTCCATGATCCGCCCCGGTGAGACTTTTCGGCCCGTGCGTGCCGCTTCGCTGACGGCTTCGACGACGGCGAGTGTCGCTGTCGCATCCTCGACCGAAATCAGAGGCCGTTCGCGGCCTGCGATCACCGCCAGGAAATGCCGGAGCTGTTCAACGAGTGGATCGTAAGTGGAGAGTGCGACGGGCTCGCGAACCAGCGGCACGTGCCAGCCGGGATCTTGCGGGTAGGACCACAGCTCCATATTCGGCACCGACAGTGAGCCGCGCGTGCCGGCGAAGACGTAGCAGGGCTGATCCTGCTTCGGGTATGCCGCGTTCTCGCCCGAGGTCAGCTCCCAGCTCCACGGCGCCGGCGTCGCATCCGAAACGGTCATGGTTCCGAGCGCCCCATTGGCGAAGCGCAGCAGCAGCCCGGCGGTGTCCTCGACGGCAAAGCCGCGCACCATGTTCGACGTCAGTGCCTGCACCTCGGCGATCTCGCCGCAGATGAAGCGGAGATTGTCGATGTCGTGGATCAGATTGATCAGCAGCGGCCCGCCGCCGTGCTCGCGCCGCCAGGCGATCTCGAAGTAATCGTCGGGCTTCTTCAGCAGCCACAGCCCGGCCACGGCCGTGAGCTGGCCGAGCTTGCCGGCTGCGATGGCCTCGCGGGCGGCCTTGATGATGGAATTGTGGCGGCGATGATGGCCGACCAGCATCGGCACGCCGCTGCGCTTCACCGCCTCGCAGAGCCGACGTGCCGCTGCGACGCTGTCGGTGACCGGCTTCTCGATAAGCGCGGGCACGCCGGCCTCTGCGCAGTCGAGCGCCATCGGAAGATGCAGCGCGTTGGGCGAGGCGATGATCAGGCCGTCGGGCTTTTCCTGCTCCAGCAATGCGCGATGATCGGCGTGCCAGGGTGCGTTGCGTGCTTGCGCGAATTCCTTGGCCGCAGGCGAGGGGTCGGCAATGCCGGCCAGCACGCAGTCCGCCGAGGTCGCGATCAGTTCGGCATGGCGGCGGCCGATCAGGCCGGCGCCGGCGACGGCGATGCGCATTCGCGCACTCATGCCGCGCTCTCCTCCATGGCTCCCCCGAGAAAGAGCTGGCCGATGCGGGGATCGTTCAGGATGCGCTTGGCGTCGTCAACCATGCGGGTCTGGCCGAGCTCGAGCACGATGCCGATGTCGGAGATCTCCAGCGCCGAGCGCGCGTTCTGCTCGATCATCAGGATGGTGACGCCGCGGTCGCGCAGGCTCTTGATGATGTCGAAGGTCTGCTGCACCATCAGCGGCGACAGGCCGATCGAGGGCTCGTCGATCAGCACCAGTTTTGGCTCGAGCAGCAGCGAGCGGGCGATCTCGAGCTGCTTCTGCTCGCCGCCGGACAGCGTGGAGGCCTGCTGCGTCGACTTCCGCCGCAGCGCCGGGAACAGGTCAAGCGCGGCCTCGATCCGCGCGGGCAGGTCGAGGCCCTTGCCGGCGGCCACGCCGCCGAGCTCGATATTGTGGCGCACCGACAGCTCGGGGAAGATGTTGCGGCCCTGCGGCACATAGCAGATGCCGGCATTGAGCAGCGCGCGCTGGCTCAAATTGGTGACGTCGCGGCCGGCAAAGCTGATCTTGCCCTCGCGCAGCTTCAACAGGCCGAAGATCGCCTTGAACACGGTGGACTTGCCGGCGCCGTTGGGACCGATGATCGTGGTGATCGTGGCCTCCGGCACGGCAAAGGTCGTGCCGTTCAAGATCGTCATCTTGCCGTAGCCGCCGACGAGATTGTGAACCGAGAGGATTGGCTCGCTCATGGTCGGCTCCTTCAATGACCCAAATAGGCTTCGATCACGGCGGGGTTCTTGCGCACCTCGTCCGGCCGCCCCATCGCCAGCACCCTGCCTTCCGCCATCACCATCACGCGCGAGCACAGCGACATCACGAACTCCATGTTGTGCTCGATCACGACGAAGGTGGCGTTCTTCTCGCGGTTGATTGCGACCAGGCGGTCCTTCAGGTCGGCCAGCATCGACGGGTTGACGCCGCCCGCGGGCTCGTCGAGCAGCACCAGGCGCGGGCCGCCCATGAAGGCCATGGCGGCGTCGAGCAGCTTCTGCTGGCCATAGGATAATCCGCCGGCCGGCTCGTCGGCGAGATGATCGAGCTTGAAGAAGCCGATCATCTGGTTGGCAGTCTCGGTCAACCCGGCATCGGAGCGGCCGACCAGGCGCGAGGCCATGTTGCCCTGGTGCTCCTGGCCCGCGAGGATCAGGTTCTCGCGGACCGAGAGCTTTGGAAACACCTGCAGCAGCTGGAAGGTGCGGCTGACCCCGAGCTTGTTGAGCTCGGAGGGGCGGAGGCCCGTGACGAGCTTGCCGTCGAGCTTGACCTCGCCGCCTGACGGGGTGAGCTGGCCGAGGATGCAGTTGAACAGCGTGGACTTGCCGCAGCCGTTCGGACCGATCAGGCCAAGGATCTCGCCCTCGCGCACGTCGAAGGAGACGCCGTCGACGGCGCTGATGCCGCCAAAGTTCTTCTTGATATCGGTGACTTCGAGGACCGCACTCATTGCACCGTCTCCAGGCGGGATTTTGCGACGGCGCGCAGCGCGGAGGCAGCCTTGGTGCGGCGCTCGGCGAGATAGCGGTCGAGGATTCCCAGAATGCCGGTCGGCGACCAGATCAGGAGGAGCATCACCGCCACCGCGTAGAGCATCAGATAATAGCCTTCGGTGAAGCGCAGCCATTCCGGCAGCAGCACCGCGATCATCGCGCCGAGGAACGGGCCGAAATAGAAGCCCGCGCCGCCGACGATCACCATCATCAGAAGGTCGAGCGAGAGCGACAGGTTGAAGGGCACGGGATCGATGTATTGCGTGAGCGGCGCATAGAGTGCGCCGGCGATGCCGCCGAGCGCCGAGCCGATCGCGAATGCCATCAGCGTGTAGCGGCGGGTGTCGATGCCGAGCGATTGTGCGCGCAGCGGGTTCTCGCGTAGCGCCATGAAGGCGCCGCCCCAGGGCGAGCGAATCAGCCACCACACCGCCAGCGACACGATCGCGAGCGAGCCGAGGCAGACGTAGTAGAACGGCAGCGGCTTGTTGGTCGCGAAACCGAAGATATGCGGACGCGGGATGTTGGAGATGCCATAGATGCCGCCAGTGAGCCAGCTCTCGTTGCGGAACACCAGGAAGGCGAGGGTGGAGAAGGCCAGGGTGACGAAGGCGAGGTAGTGATGCTGCACGCGCAGCGCGGGATAACCGAGCACCCAGCCGACCGCGAAGCTGAGCACGATGGCGACGACGATCGCCGCCGGCAGCGGCCAGCCATGGGTGGTCATGATCGCCGCTGCATAGGCACCGATGCCGACGAAGGCGCCCTGCGCCAGCGAGACCTGGCCGGCATAGCCGAGCGTGAGGTTGAGGCCCATCGCAGCGATGGTCATCACCGCCCATTGGCTCAGGATGAACAGGCCGTAGCGGTTGAAGTTCATGGGAACGATGATCAGGCCGGCGATGACGATCAGGCCGAGCGCGATCTTCAGGGGGTTGCCGAAGCTGATCATACCGTGCGCTCCTCGGCGCGGCCGAGCAGTCCTTGCGGCCGGAACAGGATGACGGCGATCAGGAAGATCATTGGCACGGCGGCGCGGTACTGCGTCGAGATATAGGCGGCCGCGAGATTGTCGAGCACGCCGATCAAGAGGCCGCCGGCGATCGCGCCGCGGACCTGGTTGAAGCCGCCGACGATCGCCGCGATGAAGGCGGCCTGGCCCAGCACCTCGCCGGACGAGAATTTTGCGAGGTAGATTGGTGTGATCAAAAGCGAAGCCAGTGCGACCAGGAAGGCGTTGATTAGGAAGGTCAGCAGGATCATGCGCTCGACCGGCACGCCGATGATGCGTGCCACCGTCGGGTTCTGCGCCGCCGCCTGCATCTGGTGGCCGAGCGAGGTGCGATTGAGCAGTGCAGTCAGGCCGAACACCGCAACGATGGCGACGACGAGCACGCCGATGCTTTGCAGCGATACCGCGTGGCCGAGGATGGAGATGTCACCGGTCGGCACGATCGACGGGAAGGGCGAGGCCTCGGCGCTGAAGAACTGTTTGACGGCCTCCTTGAGGCCGATCGCCAGCGCCATCGTCGCAATCGCCAGCGGCAGCACGCCGTGGCGCATCATCGGGTCGACCAGCAGCAGCTTGAAGCCGAGTCCGAGCAGGATCATCGACAAGAGGATGCCGAGGATGATCGCGAGCCAGAACGGCGCGCCGGCATGCATCGCCGCCAGCATCAGGAACGCCGGCAGCATCACGAACTCGCCTTGCGCGAAATTGATGGTCTGCGAGGTCTGCCACAGCAGCGTGAAGCCGACCGCGACCAGCGCATAGATCGCGCCGGTGGCCAGTCCCGCGACCAGAAGATCGAACAGATTGGACATTTTCTCCCCTCGTGTCCCTCGCTCTGTCTTCCCCCTCTCCCCGCTTGCGGGGAGAGGGTTGGGGTGAGGGGGAGTCTCCGCGGGGTCGCTGACAGTCGGACTCGCGGAGGCTCCCCCTCACCCGGATCGCATCTACGATGCGATCCGACCTCTCCCCGCAAGCGGGGAGAGGTGAAAGACCACGTTCCTCACTTCACCTTGGGCAGCACCTGCTTCACCACCTGCTTGCCTTCGACCACCTCGACCAGAAAACTCTGGCGGTCGATGTCGCCGGTGTCGCTGAAGGTGACGTCCATCAGGATGCCCGGCTCGTCCGCGGCCTTGATGGTGAGACCGTGCAGCGTCTCGGCAAACTTCTTCGGGTCGACCTTGCCCATCTTCTCGGTGGTGGCTTTCACCATGTAGACGGCGAGATAGCCCTTCAGGCCGTTATGGTCGGGCACGTAATTGTACTTCTTGGAAAATTTCTCGCGGAACGCCTTGATCAGGTCGACCGGGGCATCGGTGGTGAGGCCGACATGGCCGCGTGCGCCGTTGGCGGCGTCGCCGGCGAGCTCGATCACCTTCTGGCCGATCAGCGTGGTCTCGCCCATCAGCGGCGCGGTGACGCCCTGGCGCTTCAGCTCCTTCAGGATGCGCGCGCTCTCCTCCTCGTTCAGGTAGACGAACACGGCGTCCGGATTGGCAGCCTTGATCTTGCCGACGTCGGCGGCGAAGTCGGCCTGGCCCGCCTCGGTCGAGAGGTCGGCGACCACCTTGGAGCCGAGCCGGTCGAGCTCCTTGACGACGACGTCGCGGCCGCCGCGGCCGAAGTCGTTGTTGACCCAGACCACAGCGACCGTCTTCGCCTTCATCTCGTCATGGATGTATTTCGCGACCTTCGGCATCGAGGATTGCTGGCCGAACGAGGTGCGGAACAGGAACTTGTTTCCAGCCTGCGTCAATTCGGCGGCTTCGCCGCCCATGATCTGCGCGATGCCCGCTTCGGCGGCGAGCGGCGCGGTGACCTTGACCGAGCCGGAGTAGCCGGGCCCGAGCAGCACATAGGGCTCGGCGTCGAGCGCCTTCTGCACCTGGGCGCGGGCGACGCCGGGGTTGGATTGCGAGTCGGCATGGCTGACTTCCAGCTTGCGGCCGAGCACGCCGCCCTTGGCGTTGATCTCCTCGATGGCGAGGTCGATGCCGTTCTTCCAGTTGGTGCCGACGGTGGCGCCGCCGCCCGAGAGCTCGGCGACGTTGGCGAGCTTGATGGCCTGGGCGTGGACGCTGGTTGCAGTCGCGAAGGCAAGCAGGGCGCCTGCCAGCAGGGTCGATTTCATGGTTTCTCCTCCCATTTTTCGTCGAAAGTGTCCGCGGCCTTGTGTCGGCCGCTTCGGTTTACGCTGCGTGGTAGGCCGAGCTTCGTGCCGCCATCACCTCGTCGAATGCCTCTCCCATGACCTCGGTCGATGGGGCAAGGCCCGTGAACAGTTCGAAAGCGTCGGCAGCCTGGTAGATCGCGAGCTCCCGCCCGGTCATGATCCGCGCGTCCTTGGCTTGTGCCGCCGCCAGCAGCGGCGTGATCAAGGGCGAATAGACGGCATCCGCCACCCAGAGCTTTTCATGCAGCAAATCGGCGGTGACCGGCATGCCCCGGTTCGGCAGCATGCCGACCGGCGTGCCGTTGACGAGACCGGTTGCGCCGCCCAGCGCATCCTCGACGCTTGCGGCGATCCTCGCTCCACCACGTGGTGCAAGCAGGGAGACGAGCGCCGCGGCGCGCGCCGGCTCGCTGTCGAAAATGCGGATGTCGGACACTTTCAGGCTCGCCAGCGCAAACGCGATCGCCTTGCCGACGCCGCCGGCGCCGATCACCGCAACGGCATTCCCCGTGGGCGCCAGCAGCGGCGCCACCGCGCGGGCAAAGCCCGTGGTGTCGGTGTTGTGGCCGGTCAGGCGGCCGTCCCTGACGACGACGGTGTTGACCGCGCCCATGCTGGCTGCGCCCGGCGCCAGCTCGTCGAGCAGCGGGACCACTGCCTCCTTGTAGGGGTAGGTGACGTTGACGCCGGCAAAGCCGAGCCGCCGCACGCCCTCGAGCATCATGCGAAGCCCGGCCGCATCGGCGCCGGCGACCTCGATGAGCTGGTAGTGGCCGCGCAGGCCAAGCGCCTCGGCAGCGCGCTCATGCATGGCGGGGGACGCGGAATGTGCGATCGGCGCGCCGATCAGGCCGGTGAGGAGCTTCTTGCTGGCGGCGTATCCGCGCTTGGACATGGTTCGCTATCGTCTCAAAGGGAGCGTTCGGTCCCGGCCATTAGCGGGGAAATCCCGCAAGTCCAAGGGCAGTTCCAGGTGCGACGATAGCCTTTCCCTCGCCTAACACAATTACCCTTTTATCCGGCAAACCTAACATGATGTTATTTCTTCCGTCCGCGCGCGCCGCCGGCCTTGCCGTTGCCGCGGGACGGCTCGACCGCGCGCATCTCGGCGCGCAGCGATTCGATGAAAGACTCGGCATGGAGCGACAGCGGCGCGCCGCGCTTGACCGCGATGTAAGTGTCGAACCGCGTCGGCTCGGTGATCTTCAGAAGCTCGATCCCGGGATAGCCGCCGTGAGCCACCGTGAACTGGTCGATGATGGCGATGCCGAGGCCCGCCTTCACCAGCGCGCAGACCGTGGTGCCGAAGCGCGCGCGGATGGTGATGTTGTAGGCGAGACGGTTGCGCGCAAAGATCTCGGCCATGATCCGGCCGTAGGGATCGTTGGGATCGATGCCGATCAGCGGATAGCGGGTGATCTCGGCGGCCGAGACCTGCTTGCGGCCGGCGAGCTCATGCCCCGGCGGCACGATGCAGTACAGCTCGCCCGAGGCCAGCGGCATGAAGTCGAGCCCGGAATGCTCCAGCCGGTAGCTCATCGCCACGCACTCGCCGCGGCCGAGCATGAGATAGTCGATGGCCTCCTCGAGCTTGAGGATGTTGATGTCGATGCCGAGATCGGGATAGCGGCGCCGGACGCGCTCGATCGCGCGCGGCACCATCACCTGCGAGATGCTCGGCACCGAGCCGATGCGCAGCTCCGACAGGCCGCCGCGGCCGATCTTGGAGATGATCTCGGAGAGATCGTCGACCTTCTTGTAGACGCCGTTGATCTGCTCGAAGATGTTCTCGGCTTCCGGCGTCGGGAAGTAACGCCCGTTCTGGCGCTGGAAGAAGCGGATGCCGAGCGAGCGCTCGGTGTATTTGACGAGGCGGCTGATCCCCGGCGCAGAGACGTTGAGCAGCTTCGCCGCACCGCCGATGGTGCCCGTCACCATCACGGCACGGATCACTTCAACCTGGCGCAGCGTCATCATGTTCTTGGCACCCGAGAGAGGATCGCGGCGGCGATCATCTCACGAGAGCCGCGATGTCATCCAGCGGCAAGTGTGTGGATGTGGATGGGCAGGGAAGTCGCTCTCGTGTCCCGGATGCGCTGCAGCGTGAAACGCTGCTGCGCAGAGCCGGGACCCAGAAAGTCAGAGGGTAAGCTGCGGATAGGTGGGCCCGCCTCTCCAGCGCATCGTCAAGGAGACGCTGCGCTGCGGCCGGGGCACGAGAGCCCGGCCGGGCTCGCCAGCTTCTCCAATAAGAGTAACTTCGCTGTCAGACTGTTTTCTAAAATCGGCCCATTCGAATGGAAGGGGCTGCATCGTTGCGCGACCTGTCTCGTCGGCGTCGTCTAGCGCAGCCGCGTTCTAGCTCGCCGGCTCTTCCGGCAATACGCTCTCGGCCAGCTCCTCGCGCTCGCCTTCCAGCACCGCGCGCGCGAACTCGATGATCTTCTGCTTGTTTGCCGTTTCGCGGACGGCGAAAAACACGCGGTTCAATTCCAGGCCGAGCACGCTGTTGAGGGCGATGTCCTCGTCTTCCATCGTGGTGTTCCCGCTTCCGTCGCTCAGGTGTATCGTGACGTCAATTCTGCCACAAGTAGTTTAAATCTTCAGGGCGGATGAGCACCGGGAAACTACGGCCGCAGCGAATTGAGGCAGTCCCCAAATACGTGCTATACGGAACGGCGAGAGTCAGGAAACGCACTGATGTCCGCCGTGGATTATGGCCGGGAGGCGCTCGACTTCATTGAAGGCTTGGGGACCTATCGCAAGGTGCCCGATGCCATGAATGCGCTCGAGACGGCGTTCGGTCGCTTCGGCTTCGAAACCATCATCGTGACGGGATTGCCCAATCCCGACCAGCGGTTTGCGCAGATGGTGCTTGCCAAGCGCTGGCCGGCGGGCTGGTTCAGCCTCTACACGCAGAACAATTACGACCGCTTCGATCCGGTGGTGCGGCTGTGCCGGCAATCGGTCAATCCGTTCGAATGGTCGGAAGCACCTTATGACGCCGAACTCGAGCCGAACGCGGCCGAGGTGATGAACCGCGCCACCGATTTTCGGATGTCGCGGGGCTTCATCGTGCCGATCCACGGGCTCACCGGCTATGAAGCCGCGGTGTCGCTTGGCGGCGTTCATCTCGACCTCAATCCGCGCAGCAAGCCGGCACTGCATCTGATGGCGATGTATGGCTTCGACCACATTCGCCGTCTGCTCGAGCCGGCGCCTTATCCCTCGACGCGCCTCACCCCGCGCGAGCGCGAGGTGATCTCCTGGGCCTCGCAGGGCAAGTCGGCCTGGGAGATCGGTGAGATCCTGCACATCACGCAGCGCACCGCGGAAGAGCATCTTGCAACTGCCGCGCGCAAGCTCGGTGCCGTCAACCGCACGCATGCGGTGGCGCTGGCGATTCGGAACAAGATCATCAATCCGTAAGCGCCGTACTGGGAAATTTCCCAATATCGAATCCGGCTCTTTTGGCAGAGTCTGCCCCCATTGAGGATGATTGGGGGTTTTCATGATTCACGCCATTTCTGCGGTAAATCGTCACCTTTATGAAGACGTGATCGAGCAGCATTTCCGGTTGCGCCACGATATCTTCGTCGAGGAGCGGCGCTGGGAGACGCTGCGCAGGCCGGATTGCCGCGAGATCGATTCCTATGACGACGAGGATACCGTCTATCTGCTTGCGCTGGAGGGGCGGCGCGTCATCGGTGGCCACCGGCTCTACCCGACGACCAAGCCCTCGATGATGAGCGAGGTGTTCCCGCATCTGGCGTCGGTGCGCGGCTGCCCCGCGGATCCGCTGGTCTGGGAATGGTCGCGCTACTTCGTCGTGCGTGATCGCCGCGACGGCGCGCTCAACCTGCAACTGATGGCGGCGGTGCAGGAGTTCTGCCTCAATCAGGGGATCGCGCAGGTCAGCGCGATCATGGAGACCTGGTGGCTGCCGCGCTTTCACGAGGCCGGCTTCATGGTGACCCCGCTGGGCCTGCCCGCTCTGGTGGAGAATGCATGGACCATGGCGGCGACCATCGACATTCGTCGCGAGACCCTCGATGCCCTGCACGATCGTATCGGCATGACCTCGGTCGTGCGCCAGGACGGCCCGCGTCTGGACGCCGTCGCCCGTGCCAACCTCTGCGGCTCTGCTGCCGCGCAACGAAAGAGCGCCTGAGATGTCGAACATGATGCGGGACAGCCAGATCATGGCGCAGATCAGGGACGATGATCTCGGCTACATGTCGGACATGGCGCTCGAGCTGGCGCAGATGGCGGAAGACACCGGATTGACGACGCTCGCCTATCTGTTCCGGATGGCGGCGCTGGAGGCCTCGACGGCCAACAGCGTGCTCGCCGAACCGGACGATCTTCCCCGGCAGATGACGTCGCACTAGGACGCAATCCTTCCTTACATTCTGACGAAGTCGCACCCTCTCGCCGGCCCGCCGGCGAGAGGGTCATCGTTTGGGTGCGGCAGGTTGCCCCAGCCGGCACGGCAGCTTTCTTGCAGGAGCGTCTCGACCGCATGCATCGGCATGCAACAAAGTGCATGTTTGGTGTCGAATCGCTCTTGCCTCGGAACGATACTGCCATTACCCATTTTTCCGCCTTGAACAGGCAGGGGGAGCTCTTTCACTGATGGCGAACGTGTTCGAACATCGGCGCGACACCGCGTGCGCCTGAAAGAGTCTTGATGCTGCTCGTCGTCGAACAGTTCTTGAACGGATTGCAGTTCGGCCTGCTGCTGTTCCTGCTCGCCGCCGGCCTGACGCTGGTGTTCGGGATCATGGATCTCGTCAACCTGGCGCACGGCTCGCTCTACATGATGGGCGCCTATTTCGCCGCGACCTTCGCGGCGTGGACCGGCAGCTTCCTGCTCGGGGCGCTGATGGCGCTGGGGGCCACGCTGGTGCTCGGCATCGTGCTGGAGATGAGCGCGCTACGGCATCTCTATGGCCGCGACCATCTCGACCACGTGCTGGCGACCTTCGGCCTGATCCTGTTCTTCAACGAAGCCGTGCGGCTGATCTGGGGCCCGGCCGGCCTTGCGCTGCCGCTGCCGGCCTGGCTCACCGTGCCGGTGCCGATCCTGCCGGGTATTCACTATCCCGCCTATCGGCTCGCCATCATCGTGGTGGCGCTGCTGGTGGCGCTGCTGCTCTATCTCGGCGTGATGCGCACCCGCATCGGCATGCTGATCCGCGCCGGCGCCTCCAACCGTGAGATGATCGGCGCGCTCGGCATCAACATCAAGCTGCTCTACACGCTGGTGTTCGGCCTGGGCGCCGCGCTCGCCGGCCTTGCCGGCCTGATGCAGGCGCCGATCCTCACTGTGCAGATCGGCATGGGCGAGAACATCCTGATCCTCGCTTTCGTCATCATCGTGATCGGCGGCATCGGCTCGATCCGCGGCGCGTTCCTGGCCGCGATCTTCGTCGGCATGATCGACACGCTCGGCCGCGCCTTCCTGCCCAATCTGCTGCGACAGGTGCTGAGCGGCGCCGCTGCCTCCACCGCCGCGCCCGCGCTGTCCTCCATGCTGATCTACCTGCTGATGGCGATCGTGCTGGTGGTACGGCCGGAGGGGCTGTTTCCGGCCAACCGTCGATGAAGTCTTTCACTGTGAGCAAGGCCGTCACGGCCCTGATGCTGGCGGGCCTCCTGCTGCTGCCGCTCTATTCGCAGCTCTCCGGCAACATCTTCATCCTGACGCTGTTCACCCGCATCATCATCCTGGCGCTGGCGGCCGCGAGCCTCAACCTCATCATGGGTTTTGGCGGCATGATGAGCTTTGGCCATGCCGCCTACCTCGGCATCGGCGGCTATGCCGTCGGCATGCTGGCGCAGGAAGGCGTCGGCAGCGGCTTCATCCAGTTTCCGGTCGCGCTCGCGGCGTCCGCGCTCTATGCGCTCGTGATCGGCGCGCTCTCGTTGCGCACCCGCGGCGTCTATTTCATCATGATCACGCTCGCCTTCGCTCAGATGGCCTATTACGTCGCCTCGGGGCTGGCGCGCTACGGCGGCGATGACGGCCTCACCGTCTACAAGCGCAGCGACTTCTCCGGGCTGGTCAACCTGTCGAACCGCACGCAGTTCTATTATCTCTGCCTCGCCTGCCTCCTCGGCGTCATCTTCCTGATCTGGCGCATCGTCAATTCGCGCTTCGGCCTCGTCGTGCAGGGCCTGCGCTCCAACGAGCAGCGCATGCAGGCGATCGGCTTCCCGGCAAAGCGCTACAAGCTCGTCTGCTTCGTCATTTCAGGGACCATGTGCGGCCTCGCCGGCGCGCTGCTCGCCAACAACACCGATTTCGTCAGCCCGGCCGTGATGTACTGGACGCGCTCCGGCGACCTGATGGTGATGGTGATTCTCGGCGGCATGGGCACGCTGTTCGGCCCGATCATGGGCGCGGTGGTGTTCCTGCTGCTGGAGGAATTCCTGTCGCAGATCACCGAATATTGGGCTCTGATCATGGGCCCGCTGCTGCTGCTGATCGTGCTGTTCGGCCGTGGCGGCATCATGGGCATGCTGGGGAGGGCCGGCCGTGGCTGAACCCCTGCTTCGCGTCGAAAAGCTGGTGCGTCGCTTCGGCGGCATCGTTGCGACGGATAACGTCTCGCTCGACGTCGCCGCGGGCGAGCTGCACGCCATCATCGGCCCGAACGGCGCCGGCAAGACCACGCTGATCAGCCAGCTCACCGGGCATCTCGAGCCGCATTCCGGCAGCGTCTCGCTGGCGGGGCGCGACATCACGTACCTGCCGGCCTATCGCCGCTGCGCGCTGGGTCTGGCGCGTTCGTTCCAGATCACCTCGCTGCTGCTCGATTTCACCGCCGCGGACAATGTCGCGCTGGCGGCGCAAGCCCATGCCGGCACCTCGTTCCGCTTCTTTGCCAATGCGCGCAAGGAGCGATCCTTGCGCGATGCCGCGCATGCGGCGCTCGATCGCGTCGGGCTGTTGCATCGCGCCGACGTCGTGGTGAACAGGCTCAGCCATGGCGAGCGGCGCGAGCTCGAACTCGCGGTCGCGCTCGCGAGCAAGCCCAAGCTGCTGCTGCTCGACGAGCCGATGGCCGGCTTGGGTGTCACCGAATCCCAGCGCATGGTGAAGCTGCTCCAGGAGCTGCGCAAGGAGGTCTCGATCGTTCTGGTCGAGCACGACATGCCGGCGGTGTTCGCGCTCGCCGACCGCATCACGGTGCTGGTCTATGGCCGCGTCATCGCCTCGGGCGATCCGGCCGCGATCCGTGCCAACGAGGACGTCAAGCGCGCCTATCTCGGGGACCAGCACGTGGTGACGCATCATGGCTGACACGCTGCTCGAGGTTGACGGCATCGAGACCTGCTATGGCCTCTCCCAGGTGCTGTTCGGCCTGTCGCTGTCGATCAAGCCCGGCGAGATGGTCTCGCTGATGGGCCGCAACGGCATGGGCAAGACCACGACCATCCGCTCCATCATGGGCCTGACGCCGGCGCGATCAGGCAGCATTCGTTTCGCGGGCGCCGAGGTCAGGCAGCTTCCCTCATACAGGATCGCAAAGCTCGGCGTCGGCCTGGTTCCTGAGGGACGCCAGATCTTCCCGAACCTCACCGTGCGCGAGAATCTGGTCGCGGCCGCCGCCGACCGCTTCAGCAGCCCCAATCCTTGGACGCTGGCCGCGATCTACGTGCTGTTCCCGCGCCTTGCTGAACGCGCGTCCAACATGGGCAACCAGCTCTCGGGCGGCGAGCAGCAGATGCTCGCGATCGGCCGCGCGCTGATGACCAATCCAAAGCTCCTGATCCTGGACGAAGCGACCGAGGGCCTCGCGCCGCTGATCCGCGAAGAAATCTGGCACTGCCTGTCGCTGCTCAAGAGCCGCGGACAGTCGATCCTGGTCGTCGACAAGAATGTCGACCACCTCGCCCGCATCTGCGACCGCCACACCATCATCGAGCGCGGCAGGACGGTGTGGAGCGGCACCTCCGATCAGCTGATGGCGGAACCGGATCTCCAGCACAAATATCTCGGCATCTGACGCGCGTTGCTGCCGACCGCGCGTAATGCGCAAGATTCCCTTCGAGCAAATCCAGTTTCGAATCCCTCCAAACCGCGCGCAGAGCTCTTGAGCGCGCCGCCGCCAGCGGTCAAACAAGCCGCGGCGTAAGCGGATTCGATGCGGGACTTCTACGATCAAATTGTCGGACGGCCTCAAGACGACATCGGTTCCGCACAGCCCGGCGCTTCGACAGCGCGATGGCTGGAGTTTCCGGGCTGCGTGTTTGTCAGAGGCGAGTTTCGAGCCGATGCCGGGGGCTCTGCCATCGCAGCCCCGGGCCTGTTCATCTCGGTCTCCGTTGATGGTGACGCAGGACGCGGCATTCTGACGCGCAGCACTGGCTGCGAAGGGCAGATGACGGCAATTGCCGTGCGCGAAACCTGCGCAGCGGAACGCGCGGTTCACTCCGGCGAGCGTTCCGCGATCGGCCTGGCGTTTCCCCAAACCTCGATCGATGGACTCGGACTCGGCGATGAGTTTCGGGCGCTGTTTGCGAACGACTTCTCGGGCGCAGCGATCGTCTCTCTGAGAGCGTCTGCGCGCATACAGGCGGTCGCCGCAGAAATGTTTTCGCCGCCGGTCACCGGCAACGCGGCGCAATTGCTGCTGTCAGCGCATGCCGCCGAGATCGTGGTCCACGCCTTGTTCGGCGAGCGCGGCCGGATTGCGACCGATCCGACCACCGATCTGCAGTGGACGCGGCTGCAATCGGTGAAGCAGCGGATGGACGCCGATCTCGCCTATCCCTGGAGCATCGACGAACTGGCGCGGAACGCGGGGCTGAGCCGCAGGTCCTTCAACCAGAAATTCCGGATGGCATATGGCCAGAGCGCGATCGACTATCTCAGGGCTCAGCGGCTCGATGCCGCACGTGCCTTTTTGATTCACCAGCGCTTGTCCGTCACCGAAGCGGCCTATCGGGTCGGCTATGCCCATCCGGCGAATTTCGCGACGGCCTTCCGCAGGCGCTTCGGCCATTCGCCGAGCCGCTATCAGTAAACTCGAAAGCCTCCACGTGGGATCAAAGGTGATTTGCGCGCGCGCAAAGGCGGCGATCGCTTTGATCTGGTTACACCCGGGTTGTTGAACACGGAACTCGGGGGATACGATGAGGCGGAACGACGGGCAGACGCTCGGCTGGGAACGAATGGTGAGAACTGGTCTGGGAGCGGCCGGTTTGGGAGCGGTCCTGCACGCGACGCCCTCGGCGGCACAGGTCTCCGGAACCAATTCGCCTTCGACGGCCGGCACATTGCCTCCGGTCACGGTGGAGGCACCGAGCCAGGCGCGTCCGCGTGCCCAATCTGCCCAGCGCGCCTCACAATCGCAGCGCGGCCGCGTCGCGATCCCGCGCAATGCCGGGTCCGGACAAGCCAATAACCCGGGTACGCGCGAGGCGGGTAGCGGTCGCGCCAACGCGGCGAGCGAGAACAGCTATGTCGCAAGCAGCAGCTCGGCGGGCACGAAGACGAACACCCCGCTGCTCGAGACGCCGCAGTCGATCTCGGTCGTGACCCGCAAGGAGCTCAACGACCGCGCGGTGCAGACGCTGACGGAAGCGGTCGGCTATGAGCCGGGCGTCCGCATCGATGCCTCCGGCTACGATCCGCGCTTCGACGCCATCTCGATCCGCGGCTTCGACATCACCTATAACGGCGTCTATCTCGACGGCCTGCGCCTCGTCGGCGCCGGTCTCGGCGTGTTCAAGACCGAGCCTTATGGCGTTGACAGCATCACCGTGGTGCGCGGGCCGAGCTCGGCCCTCTACGGTCTCGGCTCGCCCGGCGGATTGATCGACCTGCAGAGCAAGCTGCCGACCAGCCAGCCGTTCCACGAGGTGCAGACGGTGTTCGGCGACCGGGAGCGCGTTCAGGGCAATTTCGATCTCTCGGGTCCGGTCGATCCCAACGGCCAATTTTCCTATCGGTTGACCGGCGTCGTGCGCGACGCCGACGTGTTCGTGCCCGGCGGCAAGGACAATCGTATCTACGTCGCTCCCGCCGTCACCTGGAAGCCGGACCAATCGACGACCCTCACCATTCTCGGCGCCTACCAGAAATCGAAGACGCCGGGGTCCATGTTCACCTATTCCACGGGCGCCGGCACGACGACGGACATCTTTACCGGCAGCCCGTCCTACAATTCGCTCGACCAGGAGCAGGGCCGCGTCGGCTATCTGTTCGAGCACGCGTTCAACAACGCCGTGACCGTTCGCCAGAAATTCCGCTATGTCGACGTCGATGCGGTCACGCGCTATGTCGGCTTTCTCGGCGCTCCCGTCGGCAATGTCGTCTCACGCTATACCGGCTACGTCCACGATACGCTGCAATCGGCCATCATGGACAATCAGGTCGAGGCAAAACTCTCGACCGGCCCGGTGCAGCACACGCTCCTGGTCGGCACCGACTACACGGCATCGAAATTCAACGACAAGCAGGGATTCGGCTTCGGGGTTTCCCCTCTCAATCTGGCCGCGCCGGTCTACGCGCCGGAATCCATTCCCGATCCCGCGATCTCGTCCTCGACGCAGCAGCGGCAGACCCAGTCCGGCGTGTACATCCAGGACCAGGCCAAGCTCGACCACTGGATCCTGACGCTGAGCGGCCGCAGCGACTGGGTTCGCACCACGGGCGAGGATCAGTTCGCGCTGACCCGCCAGCAGCAGTCCGAACAGGCCTATAGCGGGCGCGCCGGGCTGACCTATGTGTTCGATTCCGGAGTTGCGCCTTACGTCGCCTATTCAACCTCGTTCTTTCCCAATCTCGGCGTCGATCCCACAGGCGCCTTCTTCAAGCCCACCACCGGCAAGCAGACCGAGATCGGCGTCAAATATCAGCCGCAGGGGACGAGGAGCTTCATCACTGCTGCGGTGTTCGACCTGACCCAGAGCGGGGGCCTGGTCACGACCGGGACCGGCGTCACGGTCCAGCGCGGCGAGATTCAAAGCCGCGGCTTCGAATTGCAGGCGCTGGCGAGCCTCGGCGGTGGTTTCGACATCACCTCGTCCTACACCTATCTCGACATGGTCACCAAGCAGGCCGGCGACAGCGCGCAGATCGGCAAGTTTCCGTCGGGCAATCCTCCGCACACCGCGACGCTGTGGGGCAACTATGCCCTGCCGCTGGCCGGCCCGTTTGCGGGACTGAGCATCGGTGGCGGCGTGCGTTACATGTCCTGGAGCTATGGCGACGATCTGAACACGTTCAAGAACAGCTCGGTGACCCTGGTCGATGCTGCGCTGAAATATGATTTCGGCCAGGCGGCGAAGGAGCTGAAGGGCCTTCAGTTCCAGGTCAACGCCAAGAACCTCTTCAATCTGCACTACACCACGTGCCAGGTCGGATATTGCTACCGCGGTGCCCCGCTGACCGTCATCGCAACGCTCGGCTACCGCTGGTGAGTATGGCGATGGTGAAGACCGGGGCCGGCTGCCGATCCTACCAATAGATCCCGTGGCGATGCAGCGCACGGACGATTTGGGCGTCGGTGGACAGCTGACGCCGCTTCGGCTTGGTCGTTCCGGCCGTGCTTGCCGGCGGCGTAGATTGCGTGGTTGGTGCCACCGTGGCCGCCGGTGCCGTTGCTGAGGTTGGTGCGGTGGTCGCAGTCTGGACATTTGCCGGCTGCGACGGCGCCTGGGTGGTTTGCGGCGAGACCGTTGCCGCCGTGGCGGGTTGCTCGATCGCCTGCTGGCTGGAATTGCTCGCTGCGAGACTGAGGCTCCGCGACCCACCCGCATAGGCCTGGCTTGTGAGCAGAGACACCGTTGCGATCAGGATCAGCTTGCGCATGGAAACGCTCCTAATCTGGTCAATCCGTCTTACCTATCGCGCATCCATTGAGTTCAGCGCGCCAGATGATGCCGACCGATGTTGATCAAGGTTGCCCGGCACGACAGGCGGTAGATCAGGCTGAATAACTGGTCCCACATGATCGAACTCCACTGTTGATCACATGCAGGAATCCTAGCGCAGGAGTCTTTCAGTGGGTTTTCGCGGGGATGGAAAATGGCTTCGTCCGGCAGCGGTGCGATGTCGTCGGAACCGGCGCGACGAAGCCGCTTCACACGGCCGTGAGCCGTTACTCTCTTGAGGAATCCGCGGGGCAGGGCGTCAAAACACCTCGAAATATTCACGGTGCTCCCAGTCGGTCACTTCTGACAGGAAGCGGTCGATCTCGGCGTTCTTGATGTGGGTGTAATAGTCGACGAACTCCGGCCCGAGCTTGTCGCGGAAGAACGGATCGTCCTTCAGTGCGCTGACTGCATCGCGCAGCGACTTCGGCAGCAGCGGCGCCTTGGTCTCGTAGGGCGTGTCGGCGGAGGGGCCGGGATCGAGCTTGCGGTCGACGCCGTCGAGGCCCGAGAGAATCTGCGAGGCCATGTAGAGATAGGGATTGGCGGCGGGCTCGCCGATGCGGTTCTCCAGGCGCGTTGCGGCATCATTGGCACCGCCGAGCACGCGGATCATCACGCCGCGATTGTCGCGGCCCCAGATCGCGCGGTCGGGCGCCAGCGAATAGGAGCGGTAGCGCTTGTAGCCGTTGATGGTCGGCGTGGTGAACACGGTCGAGGCGCGGGCGTGGTCGAGCAGGCCGCCAAGGTACGCCCGGCCAAACGCGCTGAGCGGCTCACTGCCGTCCTTGGCCATGAAGATGTTTTCGCCGCTGGCGCGCGAGACGATCGACTGGTGCAGGTGCCAGCCGCTCGCGAACACATTCGGCAGTTTCGGGCGGCACATGAAGGTGGCGTGATAGCCGTGCCGGCGCGTGATCTGCTTCACGGCGCTCCGAAACAGCACCATGTTGTCGGCGGGCTCCAGGCCCTTCTTCGGCGCGAAGGTGAACTCGCACTGGCTCGGCCCGAACTCGACCTCGACCGAGCGCAGGGGCAGCCCGAGCGCGACGATGTCGCGGCGCAGGATCTCCAGCACCGGCTCCATCTGATCGAAGCGTTGCTCGGTGAGATATTGATAGCCGTGGCTGAGCAGGCTCACCGACGGGGGCGTGCCCGGCTGGCCGGCGTCCTCGGGCCGCATATGCGCATCGTCGAGCCTGAAGATGTGGAATTCGACCTCGAGCCCGGCGACGAAATCGTGGCCGCGGCTGGCGAGCTGGTCGAGCACCTTGCGATAGAGCGAGCGCGTCGCGAACGGCACCGGGCGGCCGTCATTGAAGTAGAGGTCGCACAGCACCCAGCCCGTGGTCGGCGCCCACGGCAAGACGCGAAACGTCGTGGGGTCGGCGACCATCAGCACGTCGGCCGCGCCCTCCATCTCCTTCATGCCGAAGCCGCCGCCCGCGGTGAACACCGGGAATACCGTGCGGTGCGAAGTATCCTTGGCGAGCATGGTCGTTGTGATGGAGCAGCCGCTCTCCAGCGAGGCGATCGCCTCGGAGGCGATGATGGTCTTGCCGCGCAGGATGCCGTGCTGGTCGGGGAAGGCGAGCCGGATGACCTCGAGGTTCTTGTCCTCGACGAGACGGCGCATGCGCGACGCGGCGTCCCTCTGCTCATCCGACCACAGCGCATGACGCGCGACGAAAGTCACTTTGCTACTCCCTCAGCTGCCGTAGGGTGGGCAAAGCGGAGCGTGCCCACCGCGTCTATCGACCACACCGAAGCATGGTGGGCACGGCGCGTTGCGCTCTTGCCCACCCTACGGGTTCGGTGCACGAACGTCACTCCGCCGCCGTCAGCCGGTGCACGTTGTCCGCGATCTCCTTCGGCACCGGTGCGGCCCAGGGTGCGCCGCGGCGGCGCTTGACGTCGATCTCCATCCAGTAGAGCTCCCACCCCTGGGTCGGCCCGATGCCGTCCATGGTCGCCGGTCCCTGGATGCTGCGCGCGTTGGCCTCGTCCAGGAACAGCATCGGCTTCTCGCCGCCGCCGACCTTCTCGATCTCCTGTCGCAGCAGGCGGCGATATTGCACGATCGCCTTGTCGCTCGAGCCGAGATGCTCCTTGGTGCGGTCCTGGATCGCGCCCATCGATTCCACCGCCCACTGGTCGTGGACGTTGATGTCGGTGCCCATGCCGGTATAGGTCGCGGTCTGCTGCTCGTGCGGATCGAAGCCGTAATCGTTGCTGCGGTTCTTGCGCGATTTGTAGTCCGGCAGCTCATAGAGCTCGAGCCGCTGGTCGCGCATCTTCTGCTTGTCGACCGGGTTCGAATAGCTGGTGAAGATCGCGTACCAGTAGCAGTTCTCGTCGTCGACCGGCACATGCCACTGCGTGATCGTCATCTCCGTGCTCATGGGGATGACGAAGCCGTGCGGGAAGAGCTGGTTGGTGACGCGCACATGGGTGCGCTCCTCGTCGATCTCGCGCAGCGCGATCAGCCGCAGGCCGTATTCGGTGTGCTCGACATTGATGATCGGGCGGTCGTACTCGCGCAAGATCTTCGTCATCGGCAGATCAGACCCTGCAGATGCGCCGCGGAATTGCTTGCCGTAGGCGGTGGAGGTGTCCTCGTCCTCGAAGAAGCGATGCAGATAGGAGGCGTGCGCGGGATCGATGCCGACTTCGAGCGCCTGAAGCCAGTTGCAGGCCATGTGGCCCTTGAACGCAAAGGTGTGAGTATCAGGGGCGACGAAGCAATCGAGCTCCGGAAAAGCCGGCGGCTCACCCTCGCCGAGATAGGCCCAGAGGATGCCGCTCTTCTCGACCACGGGATAGGAGCGCTGGCGGATGTTCTGGCAGAGCTTCGAGTCCTTCGGCTCGGCCGGCGTCTCGATGCACTGGCCGGTGGCGTCGAACAGCCAGCCGTGGAAGGCGCAGCGCAGGCCGCCGTGCTCGAGCCGTCCGAACGCGAGGTCGGCGCCGCGATGCGCGCAGTGCCGGTCGATCAGGCCGTAGCGTCCGGTCTCGTCACGGAACAGCACCAGGTTCTCGCCGAGCAGCTTGACGGGACGGATCGGACGATCGCCTTCGAGCTCATCCACCAGCGCCGCCGGCTGCCAGTAGCTCCGCATCAGCTTTCCGCACGGATCCTTCGGACCGGTGCGGGTGATCAGGTCGTTCTGCTCCTGGCTCATCATGGCAGTAGCATCCCTCTGTGGAGTGGCGTTTGTTCGCCTATTGAACGAATGGGCGAATTATGACATGCCTTGGAGCAGCAGCAAGCACTATTTTGCAGGATTGTCCCGTCACCATGCCCAAACTGAAGCGGAGCGAGACCGACGAGCGCGCGACGGATTTCGTCGAAGCGCTCGATCGCGGCCTGCGCCTGCTGCAATGCTTCGGCACGACGGCCGGCCCGATGACGCTGAGCGATCTCGCCCGCGCCGCGGACCTGCCGCGCGCCACCGCCCGACGTATGCTGTTCACGCTCCAGCGCGGCGGTTTTGTCAGCGGCGATGGCAAGCTGTTCTCGCTGACGCCGCATGTGCTGACGCTGGCGGCATCTTACTTGCGGTCCAACCAGCTCGTCGCCATGATTCAGCCGCTGCTCGATCGCGTTGCGACCGCGGCGAACGAAATCTCCTCGCTCGCGGTGCTCGACGGCGATGACGTCGTGTTCATTGCCCGAAGCAGCCCGGCGCGCGTGTTCTCGGGCGGATTGGAGATCGGCTATCGCCTGCCGGCGTTCTGCACCTCGGTTGGTCGCGCCATGCTCGGCCAGCTCGACGATGCCGACCTTGCCGCACGCCTGAAGGCGATGACGCGCGAGGCGCTGACGCCGCAGACGGTGACCGATCCCAAGGCGCTGCTCGCGCGCATCGTCGCCGACCGCGCGCAGGGCTATTCACTGGTCGACCGCGAGGCCGAGCCGCATTTCCGCTCGATCTCGGTTCCGGTGCGCCGCTACGACGACGTGATCGTCGCCGCCATCAACATGGGCGCCCATGTCGATCGGCTGCCGGCGCAGGAATTGATCGGCCGTTTCCTGCCGCTGTTGCAGGAGGGCGCGGAGTCGGTGCGTTCGCAGCTGCTGTAAGCGTAGGGTGGGTTAGCCTTGGCGGCTGCGCGAAGCGCAGTCGCTTGGCGTAACCCACCACTTCTCGCGCCCCGAGACCTAAAGAGGTGGGTTACGCTGACGCTAACCCACCCTACATTCCGCCGTCTGTGCTATAATGCGCGCCACACAAGACGAGGGAGCACGCCATGCAACACACCATGGTTCCCAGTGATCGCGTCGAGCACGTCGCCGTCTATGGTGGCGACGGCACGAAGCTCGGCACGATCGAACGATTGATGCTCGACAAGGTCAGTGGAACGGTCGCTTACGCCGTGATCAAGACCGGCAGGTTGCTCGGGACACATCACCATTATCCCGTGCAGTGGAGAGCGTTGAAATATGATCCGGGCCGTCAGGCCTTCCAGGTCGAACTGACGCCGGAGCAATTGAGCAGCGGTCCCTGCGAAGTCGATGGCGATGAGTTCGACTGGGGCGACCGCTCGCGGCCCTACCAGCATCCGAACTACTGGTCGATCTAGCCGCGTCGAAGTCTCGCGGGCCGGTCAAACGCCGGGAACGTCACGCTGACCGGATCATTGCCGGTTGCGCATCCAGTCGGCGAGACCGGACAATGCGCGGTCGAGGTCCTGCCGCGCGATCGTGTCGACGACCGTCTCTTCCAGCGCGCCGCGCATGCAGACCATCCATGCATTGCGCTCGGCATCGCCGATGGCAAAGCCGATGTGCCGCTGGCGCAGCCGCGGATGGCCCTTCTCGACGGAGTAAAGCCGCGGGCCGCCGGTCCACTCGGTGAGATAGCGCTTCAGCACGTTCCTGATCAGGCCGAGGTCGTCCGCATGCATCGCGCGGATGATCTGCGCCTCCGGCAGCGTGTCCATGCGGTCGTAGAAGCGGTCGACAAGGGCGTCGATCGTGGCACTGCCGCCGATCCGCTCGAACATGGTGGTGACGTCGGTGGAGTGCATGATCTGTCCAAAAAACTCGCTGTGACGCTTTGATATAGTGTTGCCGGAGGTCGTGCAAAATCCCCGCTGTCGTCCCGGACAAGCGCGCCTCAAGCGCGCGCAGATCCGGGACCCATAACCACAGGGAGGAGTTTGGCGAAGGCTCGCTGTTCGGTACTTCTACCGATCGCAACTGATAGATCGCGCGGTATGGGTCCCGGATCTTCGCTTCGCTCGTCCGGGACGACGGCCGAGGCTGGTCAATTACCTACAGCGCCACGCTGCGCAGGCCGAAGCTGCGGGCTTCGTTCTGCAGCACGGGCCGCACCGCATCGATCAGCCGTGCGGCGGCCGCGTCCACGCTGAGACCTGCCGTGTCCACCACCGCCGTCGCGCGCGAATACAGCGGCTCGCGGCTGAGCAGGATGTTGCGCAGCTCCGCCATCGCGGAGCGGTCGTCGGCCATCGGGCGTAGGTCGCCCTGGCGACGGACGCGGGCCATGTGCTCCTCGGGCTCGGCCTTCAGCCAGATCGTGTAGAACGAGGTCAGGATCTGGTCGAAGGTCAAAGGCTCGGAGACGATGCCGCCGCCGGTCGCCAGCACCATCAGCTCGTTGCGCGCGAGCAGCTGCTGAAGCGCCGCCTGCTCCATGCGGCGAAAGCCTTCCTGGCCGTACAGCGCGATGATCTCGGCGACCGAGAGCCCGTTCTGCTGCTCGACCTCCTTGTTGAGCTCGACAAAACTCCAGCCGACCTTCTTCGCCAGCATCCGACCGAGCGTCGACTTGCCGGCGCCGCGCAGGCCGATCAGCGCGATGCCGCAGAACGGCGCGCGCCGCGGCGCCGAGGCGCTGCCGCCGGCGAGCAGATCTTTTGCCTGCGCGATCTGGGCAGGCGTGGCCTTGCGCAGCAGGTCGCGAAACATCTGCCAGTCCGGTCTCGGATCGGCGGAGGGAAGCAGATCTTCGAGATGCGCGCCCATCGCGTCGGAGACACGGCGCAAGAGCACGATGGAGACATTGCCCTTGCCGCTTTCGAGCTGCGCGATGTAGCGCTCCGAGATTCCTGATACCTTGGCGAGCACCTTGCGCGACATGCCGCGCAGCGCGCGCATGGTGCGCACGCGCTGGCCGAGCTGTTCGAGAAATCGGGATTCTGCGTCGGGACTGTCGGTCATGAGCCTTCTTTAAGGGATGTCTCTTTGAAGGGTGTCCTGCGGCGCATTTTAATGAAACATAATGCCTGCTAGCATTGACAGCAAGCCGCCGCGGTGTCTTTCTATGAATTATAATTCTAAATTCGGGGGAGAAGTCCGTGAGCGAGGGATCCTATAACGCGGTGACCTGGCTGCTCGACCGCAACGTCGAGGAGGGCCGGGGCAACAAGCTGGCCTTCGACGACACCGTCTCGCGGCTCACCTATGGCGAGCTTCAGCGCGAGAGCCGACGCGCCGCCAACATGCTGCGCCGGCTCGGCGTCCGCCGCGAGGAGCGCGTCGCGATGATCATGCTGGACACCGTCGATTTCCCGGTGGTGTTCCTGGGCGCGATCCGCGCCGGCATCGTGCCGGTGCCGCTCAACACGCTGCTGACCGCTGACCAGTACGCCTACATCCTCGCCGACTGCCGTGCGCGCGTGCTGTTCGTCTCTGAGGCGCTCTACCCTGTCATCAAGGACGTCGTCGGCCGCATGCCCGATCTCGAGCATGTCGTTGTGTCCGGCGCCAAGCAGAACGGCCACAAGCAGCTCGCCGAGGAGCTCGCGGGCGAGAGTGATCAGTTCACCACCGCCGCGACGCATCCGGATGAGCCGGCGTTCTGGCTCTATTCGTCCGGCTCGACCGGCATGCCCAAGGGCGTGCGCCATATCCATTCCAATTTGCAGGCGACCGCCGACACCTACGCCAAACAGGTGCTCGGCATCCGCGAGAGCGATGTGTGTCTCTCCGCCGCCAAGCTGTTCTTCGCCTATGGGCTCGGCAACGCGCTGACCTTCCCGATGTCGGTCGGCGCCAGCGTGATCCTCAACAGCGAACGGCCGACGCCGGCGCGGATGTTCGACCTGATGAACCGCTACAAGCCGTCGATCTTCTACGGCGTGCCGACCTTGTTCGCGGCGATGCTCAACGACGAGACCATGAAGGCCGAGCGTGGCGGCGGCGCCTTGCGCATCTGCACCTCGGCCGGCGAGGCGCTGCCGGAATCCGTTGGCACCAGCTGGAAGGCGCGCTTCGGCGTCGACATCCTCGACGGCGTCGGCTCGACCGAGCTCTTGCACATCTTCCTGTCGAACGCGCCCGGCGATATCAAATACGGCTCCTCCGGCAAGCCGGTGCCGGGCTATGCGGTGCGGCTCGTCAATGAGGCCGGGCAAGATGTTGCCGACGGCGAGGTCGGTGAGCTCCTGGTCGACGCACCCTCCGCCGGCGAAGGCTACTGGAATCAGCGCCACAAGAGCCGCCGCACTTTTGAGGGACCGTGGACCCGCACCGGCGACAAATATGTCCGCGACGCGGACGGCCGCTACACCTTCTGCGGCCGCGCCGACGACATGTTCAAGGTCTCCGGCATCTGGGTCTCGCCGTTCGAGGTCGAGAGCGCGCTGATCACGCATCCCGCCGTGCTGGAGGCCGCCGTCGTGCCCGAGGCCGATCCGGAAGGGCTGTTGAAGCCAAAAGCCTTCGTCGTGCTGCGGCCGGGCGCGACGACGAGCGATCTTCAGGAAATGCTGAAGGAGCACGTCAAGCAGAAGATCGGCCCGTGGAAATATCCGCGCTGGATCGACGTGGTGGAATCCTTGCCGAAGACGGCGACAGGCAAGATCCAGCGGTTCAAGTTGCGGGATGGGGCGAATTAGCCACAGCCGTCATGGCCGGGCTTGTCCCGGCCATCCACGCGTCGCCGCGTACGAGGAAAGACGTGGATGCCCGGGTCAAGCCCGGGCATGACGACGGAGAGAGAAGAGCGCGAAATGACCAACCTCACCCCCACCGGCTTCCTCAGCGTCGACGGCGCCAGCCTCGAATACAAATGGCTCGCGCCTGAGGCCGCGGACGCGCCGACCATCGTCATGCTGCACGAAGGGCTCGGCTCGGTCGGGCTCTGGGGCGATTTTCCCGAGAAGCTGCAGCAAGCCACCGGTGCCGGCATCTTCGCCTATTCGCGCGCCGGCTACGGCCAGTCGAGCCCGGTGAAATTGCCGCGGCCGCTGGACTACATGCAGCGCGAGGCGCTGGACGTGCTGCCGAAGCTGCTCGATGCGATCGGCTTCAAGCGCGGCCTGCTGCTCGGCCATTCCGACGGCGCCTCGATCGCAACGATCTATGCCGGCGCGCATCAGGACCACCGCCTGAGCGGCCTCGTGCTGATCGCGCCGCATTTCATCGTCGAGGACATCTCGGTGGAATCGATTGCCGCGATCAAGACCAGCTTCGAGACCACGGACCTGAAGGCCAAGCTGGCGCGCTGGCACAAGGACGTCGACAACGCCTTCTACGGCTGGAACGGCGCCTGGCTCGATCCGAAATTCCGCGACTGGGACATCTCGGAATACCTGGCCTATATCCGCGTACCCATCATGGTCCTGCAAGGTGCTGGCGACCAATATGGGACATTGCGTCAGGTCGAAATTGCGCAGGAAGAGTGTTACTGTCCGATAGATTTTAAAGTCATTTCAGACGCGGGCCATTCCCCGCATCGTGAAGCGCCGGGGGCGACGCTTGACGCGATTGAGCAATTTGCAAAAGCGGCCCTGCGCGACGATCAGGGACTCGGGGTACGCGCCGCATGATTATGCGGAGGCACATCCATGAATGTGCCTTCACATGCGACCGGCCAATTGCCCTGGCCGCAATGGGCCTATGTGCCGGGCGAGACCGGCGCCGTCGAGGCCGATGACGAAACGCTTCGCTTGGCCAAGGCGCTGGTGCCATCGGCCTTTCGCGGCTATGTGCCGGCGCGTCATCCGGCGTTGCGCTACGGGCTCGCGCTCAACGACCGCGGCTATTTCTGGGAATCGCAGGAGGTGCTGGAGGCGGTGTGGGCCGCCGCGCCGCAAGGCGGCCGCGAGCGCATCCTGCTGCGTGCCTGCATCCACATCGCCAATGCCAATCTGCGTTTGCGCATGCAGAAGGCGCATTCGGCCGCGCGCCTGTTCGGTGACGCACTGACCGAGCTGCGCGGGTTGAGCGCGCGCAAGGTCGCCAGCGGCGGCGACGGCTTCGTCGAGAGCTTTCCGGTCGCGGCCCTGGTGGCGCTGCTCCAGGCCAAGATCGGCCGCCCGCAGCTCGCGAAGGCCGACTGGATCGCGCTTGGCGCGATTGTGCGGTCCTGGCCGGCTGCATGAAACAAAGTGCATGCGCTGGCGGTTGAGGGCTAGACGCACCCAAAAAGATGCACTATTGTGCATCTAACGGTAAACCAAAACGAGCTCAAGGGTGGCCCATGGCCGGGGAAGATCGGCGCCTCGCAGGCGGCGCGACATTCATCGATTTCCAGACCGAACCGTCCCGCTACCGGCACTGGAAGCTCGCGGTCGAGGGTGACGTCGCGACGCTGACCATGGACGTTGACGAGAATGGCGGCCTGTTCGAGGGCTATCTGCTCAAGCTCAACTCCTACGATCTCGGCGTGGACATCGAGCTGGCGGATGCGGTCCAGCGGCTGCGCTTCGAGCACCCCGAGGTGAAGGTCGTGGTGATGCGCTCGGCCAAGAACCGGGTGTTCTGCGCCGGCGCCAACATCCGCATGCTCGCGGCCTCCACCCATGCCCACAAGGTGAACTTCTGCAAGTTCACCAACGAGACCCGCAACGGCATGGAGGATTCGTCCGAGAATTCCGGCCAGCGCTTCATCACCGTGGTGAACGGCTCGGCCGCCGGCGGCGGTTATGAGCTGGCGCTTGCGACCGACCACATCATCCTCGCCGACGATGGCGCTTCCTCGGTGGCGCTGCCCGAAGTGCCGCTGCTCGCGGTGCTGCCGGGCACCGGTGGCCTCACCCGCGTGGTCGACAAGCGCAAGGTGCGCCGCGACCATGCTGACTTTTTCTGCACCATCGAGGAGGGCGTGAAGGGCAAGCGCGCCGTGCAATGGCGCCTCGTCGACGAGATCGCGCCGAACTCGAAGCTCGAAGGCAAGATCGCCGAGCGTGCCAGGGAGTTCGTTGCGGCCTCGAAGCGCAAGGGCAGCGGCAAGGGCATCGCGCTGACACAGCTCAAGCGCGCGATCGACGCGACCAGCATCCGCTACGGCTTCGTCACCGTCGATATCGACCGCACGGCCCGCATCGCCACCATCTCCATCAAGGCGCCGGAGGCCGCAGCACCCGCCGATATCGACGGCATGATGGCGCTAGGCGCGTCGTTCTGGCCGCTCCAGGTCGCGCGTGAGCTCGACGACGCCATCCTGCACTTGCGCATCAACGAGCTCGAGATCGCCATGCTGGTGTTCAAGAGCCATGGCGACCGCGCTCATGTGCTCGCGCACGACGCCTTCCTCGAAGCCAACAAGGCGCACTGGCTGGTCAACGAAATCCGCCACTATTGGAAGCGCGTGCTCAAGCGCATCGACGTCACCTCGCGCACGCTGGTGACGCTGGTCGAGCCCGGCTCCTGCTTTGCCGGCACCTTGGCCGAACTCGTCTTCGCCGCCGATCGCTCCTACATGCTGATCGGCACGCGCCAGGGCGACAACCGTCCGCCGCCGTCGATCGAGCTCTCCGCCATGAATTTCGGCCCGTATCCGATGAGCCACGGCCTGACGCGGCTGGAGTCGCGCTTCCAGGCCGATCCGTCGGATGTGGAGCGCGCCGAAGCCACGATGGGCACCGCGCTCGATGCCGAGCAGGCCGAGGAGCTCGGCCTCGTCACCTTCGCGCTCGACGACATCGACTGGGACGACGAGGTCCGCGTGTTCCTGGAGGAGCGCGCCAGCTTCTCGCCGGACAGCCTCACCGGCATGGAAGCCAGCCTGCGCTTCGTCGGCCCGGAGACGATGGAATCGAAAATCTTCTCGCGCCTGACCGCGTGGCAGAACTGGATCTTCCAGCGCCCGAACGCCGTCGGCGAGGAAGGCGCGCTGCGCCGCTACGGCAGCGGGCAGAAGCCGAAATTCGATATGACGCGGGTGTAACGACTTTCGTGTCCCGGGCGCGCTGCGGCACGAAGTGACGCTGCGCAGAACCGGGACCCAGACGGACGAGACAATGGGTCCCGGCTCAGCAGCGCACCGCTTCGCGTTGCGCAGCGTCCGGGACAAGAAACAAGGAGCACGGCCATGAACATCATGAACGTCGACTACTCGACCAAGATTCCGAACAACGTCAATCTCGCCGAAGATCGCCAAGTGCTCAAAGCGCTCGAGGGCTGGCATCCCGGCTACATGGACTGGTGGAGCGACATGGGGCCGGAAGGTTTCCAGGAGTCGCTGGTGTATTTGCGCACCGCCTATTCGGTCGATCCGCGCGGCTGGGCCAAGTTCGACTACGTCCGCATGCCCGACTATCGCTGGGGCATTCTGCTTGCCCCGCAGGAAGAGAACCGCGTCGTGCCGTTCGGCGAGCATTATGGCGAGCCGGCCTGGCAGGAAGTCCCGGGCGAGCATCGCGCCATGCTGCGCCGTCTGATCGTGATCCAGGGCGACACCGAGCCGGCCTCGGTCGAGCAGCAGCGTCATCTCGGCAAGACCGCGCCCTCGCTCTACGACATGCGCAACCTGTTCCAGGTCAATGTCGAGGAAGGCCGCCACCTCTGGGCGATGGTCTATCTGCTGCAGAAATATTTCGGCCGCGACGGCCGTGAGGAAGCAGATGATTTGCTGCGCCGCCGCTCCGGCGATGCTGATGCCCCGCGCATGCTGGGCGCCTTCAACGAGGCGACGCCGGACTGGCTGTCCTTCTTCATGTTCACCTATTTCACCGACCGCGACGGCAAGATGCAGCTGCACAGCCTCGCGCAGTCCGGCTTCGATCCGCTGTCGCGCACCTGCCGCTTCATGCTCACGGAAGAAGCGCACCACATGTTCGTCGGCGAGACCGGCATCACCCGCGTCGTGCAGCGCACCTGCGATGCGATGCGCGAAGCCGGCATCACCGACCCGACCGACATAGCAAAGGTCCGCGCGCTTGGCGTGATCGACCTGCCGACCATCCAGAAGAAGCTGAACCTGCACTACACGCTGTCGCTTGATCTGTTCGGCTCGGAGGTCTCGACCAACGCGGCCAACGCCTTCAATGCCGGCATCAAGGGCCGCTATCACGAGACCCAGATCGAGGACGATCACCAGCTCAAGAACGCCACCTATCCGGTGCTGAAGTTCATCAACGGCGAGATCAAGCTGGTCGACGAGCCGGCGCTGACCGCGCTCAACATGCGCCTGCGCGACGATTACAGCCAGGACTGCGTCAAGGGCATGCTGCGCTGGAACAAGGTGATCTCGACCGCGGGCTACGACTTCAAGCTGACCCTGCCCAACGTCGCCTTCCACCGCCACATCGGCGAGTTCAAGGACGTGCGAGCGACGCCCGACGGTCTGTTGATCGACGACGCCACCTGGGCCAAGCGCAAGGACGAGTGGCTGCCCTCGACCGCCGACGGCGACTTCATCACCTCCCTGATGCAGCCCGTCACCGAGAGCGGCAAGTTCGCCTCGTGGATTTCGCCGCCGAAGGTCGGCATCGACAACAAGCCCGGCGATTTCGAATACGTGAAGATCGAGTCGTAGGCGCGGCCTCATCCTCAACTGTCATCCCGGACAAGCACACGCCCGGCAACGCATAGCGTTGCCGGGCGTTTGTGCAGATCCGGGACCCATAACCACAGGGCGAGGTCCTAGCGCGAGCAGGCAACCACGAGTCTGCGCCAAACTCCTCCCTGTGGTTATGGATCCCGGATCTGCTCTCGCTTTGCTCGCTTGTCCGGGACGACACTAAATATGGGGTGAGGGCGTCGCATCTATCAGCTAGCGCACTCGCTCGCTTGGTCCCCCCGGTTCTGCTACCCCGCGATCTCCAGCCCGGCATTCGCATACACCACGCCGCCATCGACGGCGATGGTGTTGCCGACCACGTAGTCACCCGCACGCGAGGCGAGATAGATCGCCAGCCCCGCCATGTCCTCGTCGGTCCCGATCCGACGCGCCGGAATGCGCTTTGCGACTTCTTCCGAATGGTCGCGCGCGGCCCGGTTCATGTCGGATTTGAACGCGCCCGGCGCGATCGCGGTGACGTTGATGTTGTCCTTGATCAATTTCGTCGCCATGCGCCGGGTCAGGTGGATCACGGCGGCCTTGCTGGCGGCGTAGGAATAGGTCTCGCTCGGATTGACGAAGATGCCGTCGACAGAGGCGATGTTGATCACCTTGGCCGGACGTTCCGGACTTGCAGCCGCGCGCAGTGGCTTGGCCAGCGCCTTGGTCAGGAAGAACAGCGACTTGACGTTGAGGTCCATCACCTTGTCCCAGCCGCTTTCGGGGAATTCGTCGAACTCCGCGCCCCAGGCAGCACCCGCATTGTTGACGAGGATGTCGAGCTTCGGCTCCAGCTTGATGATTTCGCCGGCGAGCCTGTCGCAGCCTTCGACAGTCGAGATGTCGATCGGTAGCGCGATGCACTCGCCGTCATATTGCGCGGTGAGCTCCTTGGCGGTGGCCTCGCACGGCCCCGCCTTGCGCGCGGTGATGTAGACCTTCGCAGCGCCGGCGCTGAGATATCCCGCCGCGATCATCTTGCCGATGCCGCGCGAGCCGCCGGTCACCAGCGCGACGCGGCCTTTGAGCGAGAACAGATCGTTGAACATGGTGCCTCCCTGGGTTGGCAATGTTTTGGGCGGGGAGGGAAGGGGAGTCAAGGAAGGCCGCGCGTGGAGGAGATGGGAGTGTGGCGCGACGGCGGTCCAACCTACTCGGTGTCGTCCCGGACAAGCGTAAGCGCAGATCCGGGATCCATAACCACAGGGAGATGTTTGGCGAAGATTGGTTGTTCGGTACGTCTACCAACCGCAATCGATGGATCACGCGGTATGGGTCCCGGATCGGCGCGCGCTTTGGGCGCGCTTGTCCGGGACGACAGCGGAGATTGCAGCGGCTACGCCGCCGCGATCCGGCGGAAACCGTTCCACATCGCGGTCGCGGCGCCCGAGGTCAGCACCGGCAGGATTCGCGCGTCCTGGTAGTTGCCGTTGAGCGAGACGCGCGGCAGCGCCGTCATGTGGGCGGCATTGTCGGCGAACAGCATGCCGGGCCGCGTCGTTACCGCGGTCTTGAAGCCCGCCGTTGCAGCAAGGCGGAATTCGCGCATCCCCGCGGCCTCGCGGTCGCCATAGGGATAGGCGAGATGCAGCACGGGCCGCTGCAGCGCCTGCTCGATCCGTGCGCGGCTGGTGGCGATCTCCTGCGCGGCGACGTCTTCGGCCAGCTTGGCGAGGTTGCAATGGCTGACGCTATGCGCGCCGATCGTGACCAGCGGATCGGCGGCAAAGCTCTTCACCTCGGCCCAGGACAGGCAGAGGCTGCGGCACAGCGCTTCCATGTCGACGTCGTATGTCGTGCAGAGCGCCTCGATCTCTCGCGCCAGATCGTGCTCGCCCGGTAGCGCGCGCAGCCAGTCGTGCAGGCGGTCGAACGTTGCCTGCTTGGCCGCGGGGGTCGTCGCATCGAGCCGCAGCGCGGAATGGCCTACTCTGACGTCGACTTGCTCGGTCTTGGCGATCACGGCCTCCAGCGCCGCCCACCACAGCCGTCCAGTGCCCTCGGCAAAATCGCTCGCGACATAGACCGCCAGAGGCGCGTCAAATTCGCGCAGCACGGGCAGCGCATAGTCCAGATTATCGCGATAGCCGTCATCGAGGGTGAAGGCGGCGAAGCGGCGGTCGAACCGGCCCTGCACCAGCCGCTCATGCAGCTCGTCCACGCTGACGATGTCGATGTCGCGCGAGCGCAGATGGCACAGCGTCGCGCGCAGGAATTCGGGGGTGACTTCGAGATGCCGGTTCGGCTGGAACGCGGCCTCGCGGGCCGGTCGCACGTGGTGCAGCATGAAAATGGCGCCGACGCCCGACAAAAGCGGGCGCAGCAGGTGGTGCGCCCCGCTGAAATAGAGTGCTCCCAGCCCGGCGCGGATGACGTTGTTACGCAGTTGTTTCATGACCCGCTGGCGGACTCTGGCATTCCGCTTTCAACTTACGGAAGAACCCTTGAAGAAAAAGTTATTCCGATTGTCCGGGTGGGGCCTTCGCAAGGGCACCATTTCCGGTTTGACAGCCTGCCAAGGGTTTGTTTTGTCTCCGGTTCCAGAGTTCGGGTCGTCGAATGAAGAAGCTTTTTACGTGGGCCAGCAAATGGTGGCCGGGGCTGATCCCCTTGGCCGTCATGTGGGGATTTGCGGCCTGGAATAATACCTTACCGGTCGAAGCCGACCTGTCGGCGCGCAGCTCGGCTGCGCTGAAAGATACCGTTCTGGACAAGACCCGGATCGCGGTCGATGGCCGCGATGTCAGCCTGGCCGCGGACGCCTTCTCCGAGGAGGGGCGGCGGGATGCCGTGATGGCGGTCGAGACCGTCCCCGGCGTCCGCCTGGTCGACGACCGGACCCGCCTTGTTCCCGAGGCCAAGCCCTTCGTCTGGAACGCCGAGCGCGACGTGGTGCGGGTGACGCTGTCAGGCTCCGCGCCCTTGCCGTCGATGAAGGGCCGGCTGACCGAGGCGGCCCGCAAGGAGGTCGGCGGCGTCGAAGTGGCCGACCAGATGGGGCTGGCGCGCGGTGCGCCGCCGCGGTTCGAGGCCGCAGCGACGCTGTTGCTGGACCAGATCGGCAAGCTGAAGGACGGCAAGATCACGATCACGGACACCAAGGTCAATCTGTCGGGCATGGCGCGCGATCTCGGTGGCCGCGAGGCGATCGTGGCCGCGCTGAAGAACCTGCCCGAGGGCTTTTCGATTGCCGCCAACGACGTCAAGGCGCCGCCCTATATCTTCCAGGCCTACAAGGATCCGGTCGCCGCGACCGTGACGCTGACCGGCTATGTTCCCGACAACACCATCCACGCGGCGATCGCCACCAGCGCCGCGCGAAAATTCTTCACCGAAAAGGTCGTCGACAATCTCAAGGCCAGCATCGGTGCGCCCGGCTCCTTCAACACCGCGGTGATCGCAGCCCTCGGCGCACTGTCGCGACTGTCGACCGGCACGCTCGTCGTCTCCGACCGCGAGGTGAAGCTGTCGGGCGATGCGCTCTACGAGGGCGCGGCCAACGACATCCGCGCAGGCCTCGGCAAGGACTTCCCGAAAAACTGGCAGTACAAGCCGGAGATCACCGTGAAACCGGCGGCAGGCCCGGTCGACGGCACCGTGTGCCAGCAATTGTTCTCCGAGCTCCTGGCCAAGGGCAAGATCCGCTTCGCAGCCAAGCGGGCCGACATCGATCCGGATTCCGCCGCCATCCTCGATCATCTGATCGAGACGGCGCTGCGCTGCCCGACCACCAATGTCGAGGTGGCCGGGCATACCGATGCCGACGGCGAGGACGGCTTCAACCGGGCTCTCTCCGAGAAGCGCGCACAGGCGGTGATCGACTATCTGGTCAAGGCCGGCCTGCCCGCCAGCCGCTTCACCGCGGTCGGCCATGGCAGCACGCAGCCGCTCGCCGGCAACGACACCGACGAAGGCAAGGCGCAGAACCGCCGTATCGAATTCCTGGTGAGGTGACGATGCCCTATCTCGTCTCGTTCCATCTGGGCTGGCTGATCGGCTCGCTGCTGCTGGGCTTTTGCATGGGCTGGATCTCGGTGGTCCAGCGCGGCAACGGCACCTCGAAGGTGACGGCGCGCTGGCTCGCCGCGCTTGCTGCCGCCCTGGTCGCGGCCTCGTTCGCACGCGTCGTCCCCGGCCGCTTCGGCTACTGGCTCGACCTCGGCCTGATCATGTTCGCCTGCTACCTGGTCGGCTGCACCATCGGCGCCTGGCTGCGCGACCGCGTGGTCTCGCGCAGCATGCGGACCGGCTGAAGCTCCGCCGCCAGGCCCCTTTCTGTTCGGACACGTCGTCGAGAGAGACGTCAAACGCTGCGCTTGACAATAATACGTACGTACGTATTATTCCTCCATGCCCAAACCCTCACTCAAAGACGCCATCCTCGACGCCGGTCTCAAGGTCATGTTCCGGACCGGCTATCACGGCACCAGCGTGCGCGATGTCACCACTGCGGCAGGCGCCCCGCAGGGGTCCTTCACCAATCATTTTCGCTCCAAGGAAGCGTTCGCCTCGGAGGTGCTCGATCGCTATTTCGAGATCACGAAGGGATTGGTCGCGGAGGCTCTTGAAGACGCCTCGCTGACCCCGCGGGCGCGGCTCAAACGCTATCTCGACATCATCACCGGACGGCTCGAAGCCGACGGCTACGGACGCGGCTGCCTGATCGGCGATCTCAGCCTGGAAGCGGCCGGCAGCAGCGAGATGCTGCGCACCCGCCTTGCCGAAATCTTTGCCGAATGGCGCATGCCCTTCGCTGCCTGCATCAGCGAGGCGCAGAGAAGCGGCGAGATCGATCCCGAATTCGAGCCCGAGGAGCTTGCCGATTTCCTGCTCGCGTCCTGGCAGGGCGCGATCCTGCGCATGAAGGTCGACCGCACGTCCAAGCCGCTCGAGCGTTTCAAGTCCATCGCATTCAAGACCGTCTTCAAGGAGCCGACATGAGCCAGCAAGCCGAGATCCAGATCCGCAGCGCCTCCGTGCTGGGAAGCACGATGGCGTATCGCGACACAGGTGCGCAGGATGCGCCGGTCGCGCTCTTCCTTCACGGTAATCCAACGTCGTCGCATATCTGGCGAAACATCCTGCCGCTGGTGGCGCCTGTGGCGCGCTGCATCGCGCCCGATCTCATCGGTTTCGGCAGGTCCGGCAAGCCCGACATCGCCTACCTCTTCTTCGACCACGTCCGCTATCTCGACGCGTTGATCGAGGAACTCGGCATCAGCTCAGCCTATCTCGTTGCGCAGGATTGGGGCACGGCGCTCGCATTTCATCTCGCGGCGCGCCGGCCGGCCTTCGTGCGCGGCCTCGCCTTCATGGAGTTCATCCGGCCGATGCCGACCTGGCAGGATTTCCATCAGGCCGAAACTGCGCGCCAGACTTTCCGCAAGTTCAGGACGCAAGGCGACGGAGAGGCCATGATCCTGGAGGCGAACGCCTTCGTCGAACGCGTGCTGCCGGGCGGTATCATGCGCACCTTGAGCGACGACGAGATGGCGCCTTATCGCGCGCCCTTTCCGACCCCGGACAGCCGCCGTCCCGTGCTTGCCTTGCCTCGGGAATTGCCGATCGCCGGCGAGCCCGCCGACGTCTATGAAGCGCTTCGATCGGCTCATGCGTCGCTCAAGGCGTCCGCATATCCGAAGCTGCTGTTCGCAGGCGAGCCGGGCGCCATCGTCGCCCCCGAATTTGCCGAGACGTTCGCTGCCTCGCTGAAGCACTGCGCGCTTGTCCCCCTCGGGCCCGGCCTGCACTATCTCCAGGAAGACCACCCCGACGCGATCGGTCGTTCCGTTGCCGGCTGGATCGCCGGCATTGAAGCGGTGCGTCCCCAGCTTGCGGCCTGAAGGAGGACGAGATGTCCGACGTAACCATCATCTATTGCCGGCCGTGCGGCTACGAGAAGCGTGCCAAAGAGGCGGCCGTGGCGCTGCGCCGGCAGCTAGGGCTGGAATCCGATCTCGTCCTCGGCAAGGGTGGCGTCTTCCAGGTCAAGCTCGGTGACCGGATCGTCGCCAGCCGCAGCAAAGGACATTTTCCTGACGGCGACGAAATCGTCGCTGCCGTCACCGCCGCGCGGGACTGAGCCGGGGAGGGTCTTCGCGATGTCGATTGTCTGGGCCGACGATCTCGCCGGGATCGACTGGGATGAGCTATCCGAACTCTATCGCATCGCGCCGCTCGGCAACAAGGCGCCGGCCGATCTCGCGCTGGTGTTCGGCAACAGCATGTTTCGCGCCTTCGCCAATGAGGATGGTCGCATCGTGGGGGCGGGACGCGTCCTGGCCGACGGCCGCGACTGCGCCTATCTCTGTGACATCGCGGTGCACCCGGACCGCCAGGGGCGAGGTCTCGGCCGCGACATTATCGAGCGTTTGCTTGTGCGTTGCCGCGGCCATCGCAAGGTCATCCTCTACGCCGTCCCGGGCAAGGAAGGATTTTACGAACGCCTGGGCTTCAGGCGGATGACCACGGCCATGGCGATCTTCGAAGACCAGGCCGGAGCCTATGGTCGCGGCTATTTGACCGCGCCTTGAGGCCGCGTCCGGGGCCCGCGACCTTCCGGCGCATCGGACACCCCGTGAACGACGCCGGGATTGCCCCCTCTTTCAACGGGCCGGCGCGGTCCATAGATTGACGCGGTCCATAGATTGACGTCGGCTTAAGGCGTGCAGGAACATTGTGCGGCCGAAATCATCAAAACTTCATGGCGCCTGCGCAGGATCGCCATGGAGATTCGCCTCAAGTCCTGCCGCCGAAGGCGCCAAACCGTGCATCAGGAGCCCGCAACCCTGCCTAAAATATTGAATGCACGTGTTTTTGTTCGAATTGGCGAATTCCACTCCGCCCCAAAACGCGCTAGTGGAGGGCAGGGGGGCATGCGCGATACCGGAGCCGGCGGCGAGGGTTCGTTGAGTGCCTGTGCGTCGTCCGCCTGTTCGCCGGCCACCCTGGCCGCTGAAGCGTTGTTCGAGGTCTAGATGCTGGAAGCCATACGCAGGGCGATGTCGTTTCTGCGCCAGAAGCAAGTCCTGCATAAGCTTGGCGTTGTGATCAGCGTCGCGGTCATCGGCATCGCTTGCTATGTGCTCTACCACATGCTGCGAGGCATCGATTTCAACGAAGTCCTCGAAGCGATCAAGAGCACCGAGCCGACCCAGATCGCGATGGCGGCGCTGTTCGTCACCGCGGGCTATTTCACCCTGACCTTCTACGACCTGTTCGCCGTGCGCGCGATCGGCCATGCCCATGTGCCCTATCGCATCAACGCGCTCGCGGCCTTCACCAGCTATTCGATCGGCCACAATGTCGGGGCATCCGTCTTCACCGGCGGTGCGGTGCGCTATCGCATCTATTCGGCCTACGGGCTGAACGCGATCGACGTCGCGAAGATCTGCTTCCTCGCCGGCCTGACCTTCTGGCTCGGCAATGCCGCCGTGCTCGGCCTCGGCATCTCCTATCATCCGGAGGCAGCCGCCTCGATCGACCAGCTGCCGCCCTGGCTGAACCGGGCGCTGGCACTGATGATCATCGTCGGGCTGGTCGGCTATGTGGTCTGGGTCTGGACCCAGCCGCGCGTGGTCGGCCGCGGGCCCTGGACCGTGGTGCTGCCGGGCGGCCCGCTGACGCTGCTGCAGATCGCGATCGGCATCGTCGATCTCGGTTTCTGCGCGCTCGCGATGTATGTGCTGGTCCCGGACGAGCCCAATCTCGGCTTCGTGGTGGTCGCGGTGATCTTCGTCTCGGCCACCCTGCTCGGCTTCGCCAGCCACTCGCCCGGCGGGCTCGGGGTGTTCGACGCCGCCATGCTGGTCGGTCTCTGGCAGATGGATCGCGAGGAACTTCTGGGCGGCATGCTGCTGTTCCGCGTCCTCTATTATCTGTCGCCCTTCGTCATATCTGTAATCTTGCTGACGTTTCGCGAAGTTATCATCGGCGCACGATCGAAGCGCTTGCAGCAGGCGGCGCTCAAGCTCGACCCCGGCCCGGCGCGTGAAGCCGCTTATGTGAGAGAGCGCAGCGACAGCGGTGCCTGACGGCGCCAAGCCTTATTTGGACAGGCCTTCAGACAAGCCCCAGGAGAAGTCCGCCCCGATGGCGATCGACGCCCCATCTTCTCCCTCCGCGCAGCCCTGGTCCGACCGGCTGCGGCATTCGACCGTGATCCTGATCGCCGCGGCGCTGGCGCTGTCCGTCGTCGTCTCGCTCGGCGAATTGTCGGCGCTGCACGCCGCCATCGTGTTCCTCTGTATCGCGGCGGCCGCGCTGATCCCGTGGCGGCTGCACGATCCCGCCGCGTCGCGCGACGACGTCAGGCGCATCAACCCGGTCGAGAGCGCGGCGGTGGCCGCCGTCGTCGCCGGCATGCCGGATCCGGCGGTGCTGCTCGACCGCGCCGGCCGCGTCATCCACCTCAACGCCGCCGCCGCCCAGCTCGCGCCGGCGCTGCGCCGGAACGAGCTCGCCCAGTTCGCGCTGCGCTCGCCGGAGATCATCACGGCGCTGCGCGAATCGATCGCGACCACCGAGCCGCGGCGCGCGACCTATCTCGACCACGTCCCGGTCGATCGCTGGATGGAGCTCATGATCACGCCGGTGCCGGTGCCGACCAGCTTCGGCGGCGCCGACAAATGCATGCTGATGACCTTCCACGACCAGACGCCGCTGCGCCGGGTCGAGGAGATGCGCGCCGACTTCGTCGCCAATGCCAGCCACGAGCTGCGCACGCCGCTGGCCGCGCTGTCGGGCTTCATCGACACGCTGCAGGGCCAGGCCAAGGACGATCCCAAGGCGCGCGAGCGCTTCCTCGGCATCATGCACAACCAGGCCACCCGCATGGCGCGCCTGATCGACGATCTGTTGTCGCTGTCGCGGGTCGAGCTGTCGGCCCATGTCCGGCCCGACACCCTGGTCGATTTGCTGCCGATCATCCGCCAGGTCGCCGACGGGCTCGAGCCGCTGGCGCGCGAGCGCCAGGTCGAGGTCGAGATCCATCTGCCGGATAGTCCGGTGATGATCGCGGGCGACCGCGAGGAGTTGCTCCGCCTGTTCGAGAATTTGATCGAGAACGCGCTCAAATACGGTGCCTCCGGCGGACGCGTCATCGTGTCGCTGACCTCAGCCGCGGCCACTGATGGAACTCAGGAAATCCGGATCATGGTCCGCGATTTCGGCCCCGGCATCGCGCCCGAGCACCTGCCGCGGCTGACCGAGCGGTTCTACCGGGTCGACGTCGGCGACAGCCGCTCGCAGGGCGGCACCGGGCTCGGATTATCGCTGGTGAAACATATTCTTAACCGCCATCGCGGCCGGCTTTTGATCGAAAGTGTGCCCCGGCAGGGCGCCACTTTCACCGCCTGTTTTCCCCAGGCCAAGACTTTAGTTTAGATCTAGAACTCAAGCGATTTCAGTCGCTTGAGGGCGTCATCCGACTGTCACGAAACCTTCGTAAAAGCACAGCCGACCGCTCCTAAAGGGGCGGCGCGGGGAGCGCGATCGGGCGCTGATGGCGCTTCGCTCCCCTGTATGGAGACCAGCATGAATTTCCTCAAGACGATCGTCGCTGCCGGCTTGGTCGCCGCATCGGCGACAGCGGCCTTTGCTGCCGACATCACCGGCGCCGGCGCGACGTTCCCGTTCCCGATCTATTCCAAATGGGCTGACGCCTACAAGAAAGAGACCGGCAACGGTCTGAACTACCAGTCGATCGGTTCCGGCGGCGGCATCAAGCAGATCCAGGCCAAGACCGTGACCTTCGGCGCCAGCGACGCGCCGCTCAAGGCCGAGCAGCTCGAGAAGGACGGCCTCGTCCAGTGGCCGATGGTGATGGGCGCCATCGTCCCCGTCGTCAACCTCGAGGGCGTGAAGCCCGGCGAGATGGTGTTCGACGGCGAGACGCTCGCCAGCATCTATCTCGGCAAGATCACCAAGTGGGACGACGCCGCGATCAAGAAGCTCAATCCGAACGTGAAGCTGCCCTCGGAAGCCATCACCGTGGTCCGCCGCTCGGACGGTTCGGGCACCACCTTCAACTTCACCAACTATCTCGCCAAGGCCAGCGCGGACTGGAAGAGCAAGGTCGGTGAGGGCACCGCGGTCGAGTGGCCGGTCGGCGTCGGCGCCAAGGGCAACGAAGGCGTGTCGGGCAACATCAGCCAGACCAAGAACTCGATCGGCTACGTCGAGTACGCCTATGCCAAGCAGAACAAGCTGACCTACACCGGTCTCGTCAACAAGGCCGGCAAGCCGGTGCAGCCGACCGTCGAAGCCTTCCAGGCGGCCGCTTCCAACGCCGACTGGGCCAAGGCGCCCGGCTACTACGTCATCCTGACCGACCAGCCCGGCGAGAAGTCCTGGCCGATCACGGCGGCGACCTTCATCCTCATGCACAAGGATGCCACCGACAAGGCGGCCTCGCAGGAAGCCATCAAGTTCTTCCGCTGGGCCTTCAAGAGCGGCGGCAAGGCGGCTGAAGAGCTCGACTACATCCCGATGCCCGAAGGCGTCGTGACCCTGATCGAGAAGACCTGGGCTGCCGAGATCAAGAGCTAAGTAAGGCTCTCGCGTCCCGGACGCGGTGCGGCCCTGGCGATGCGAAGCATCGTCCAGCGTGCCGCTCCGCGAGGGCCGGAACCCGCAAGACTTCCGCTCCGGACCGGCGCGCGCCGCGTCCGGAGCGCGACACCGACAAAAAGACTGACAACAAGCGTATATTATCGGGCACAGGGGATCGGCGTGGCAGAAATGGCCGTTCAGAGCGATGTAATCGACGACGCCGGACCGTACGACCGCGCCAAGGCCTTGAGCGCGTTCAAGCTCGGCGACGTCACCTTCTACTGGATCACGCGGCTGTCCGCGATCTCGGTGCTCCTCATTCTCGGTGGCATCATCGTCTCGCTGATCGTCGGCGCGTTCCCGGCGATGAAGGAATACGGCTTCTCCTTCCTGTGGACGCAGCGCTGGGCGCCGTCGGCCGATCCGCCCGTGCTCGGCGCGCTCGGGCCGATGTACGGCACGCTCGTCACCTCCTTCATCGCAATGCTGATCGCCATTCCCGTCGGTCTGGGCATTGCGATCTTCCTCACCGAGCTCTGCCCGCAATGGCTGCGCCGCCCGATCGGCATGGCGATCGAGCTGCTCGCCGGCATTCCCTCGATCATCTACGGCATGTGGGGCTTCTTCGTGCTGGGCCCGTTCCTGGCCAACACCTTCCAGCCCTTCATGATCAGGATATTCGACGGCGTGCCCGTGCTGGGCGCGATCTTCGCCGGTCCGCCGTCCTATCTCAGCACGTTCAACGCCGCGCTGATCCTCGCCATCATGGTGCTGCCCTTCATCACCTCGATCTCGGTCGACGTGTTCAAGACGGTGCCGCCGGTGCTGAAGGAGGCCGCCTACGGCGTCGGCTGCACCACCTGGGAAGTCGTCCGCAGCGTGGTGATCCCCTACACCCGCGTCGGCATCATCGGCGGCGTCATGCTGGCGCTGGGCCGCGCCCTCGGCGAGACCATGGCGGTGACCTTCATCATCGGCAATTCGTTCCGCATCTCCTCATCGATCTTCGCGCCGGGCACCACGATCTCGGCGGCGATCGCATCCGAATTCGCCGAGAGCGACGGCCTGCACCAGTCCGGCCTGATCCTGCTCGGCCTCTTGCTGTTCGTGCTGACGTTCTTCGTGCTGGCCGCAGCGCGGCTGATGCTGATGCGGCTGGACAAGAAGGCGGGGAAGTAACGTCATGGCGCTCAATCCGATCTATTCGCGTCGTCGCCGCAAGGACATCGTCATCCGCGGGCTCTGCTTCGCCGCGGCCGCCTTCGGCGTCACCTGGCTCGCGCTGATCCTGATCACGCTGCTCTTCAACGGCCTGGCCGGCCTCGATCTTGAGATCTTCGTCGCGGATACGCCGCCGCCGGGTTCGACCGAAGGCGGCCTGCGCAACGCGATCGTCGGTTCGATCATCATGACGTTGATCGGCGTCGGCATCGGCGCGCCGCTCGGCCTGTTCGCCGGCACCTACCTTGCCGAATACGGCCGCAACGACCGGCTGACCTCGGTGATCCGCTTCATCAACGACATCCTGCTCTCGGCGCCCTCGATCATCATCGGCCTGTTCATCTATGGCGCGGTGGTGGTGCCGATGCGTGGCTTCTCCGCGATCGCGGGCGCGCTCGCGCTCGCCGTCATCGTGATCCCGGTCGTGCTGCGCACCACCGAGGACATGCTGCTGCTGGTGCCGAATCCCCTGCGCGAGGCGGCCTCGGCGCTCGGCCTGCCGCGCTCGCTGGTGATCAAGCGTATCGCCTATCGTGCGGCCCGGTCGGGCCTCATCACCGGCGTGCTGCTCGCCACCGCCCGCGTCGCCGGCGAGACCGCGCCGCTGCTCTTCACCGCGCTGTCGAACCAGTTCTTCAGCCTCGGCCTGAACAAGACGATGGCCAATTTGCCGGTCACCATCAACAACTTCGTCCAGAGCCCCTACGCCTATTGGAAGCAGCTCGCCTGGAGCGGCGCGCTGCTGATCACGCTCACCGTGCTTGCCCTGAACATTGGCGCGCGCATCCTCGGCGCCGAGAGGACTGCAAAATGACCGACCTGTCCGTTTCCATGAGTTCCAACGCTCATCTGGCCTCGCAGCCGCTGCCGGAAGCCCCGGCCAAGGTGACGGTGCGCAATCTCAACTTCTATTACGGCGAGCACCACGCGCTGAAGAACATCAACCTGACGCTGGGTGCCAACCGCGTCACAGCGTTCATCGGCCCGTCGGGCTGCGGCAAGTCGACCCTGCTGCGCATCTTCAACCGGATGTACGACCTCTATCCGGGCCAGCGCGCCACCGGCCAGCTCATGCTGGACCAGACCAACATCCTCGACCCCAGGCTCGACCTCAATCTGCTGCGCGCCCGGGTCGGCATGGTGTTCCAGAAGCCGACGCCGTTCCCGATGACGATCTACGAGAACATCGCCTTCGGCATCCGCCTCTACGAGAAGATCTCGAAGTCCGAGATGGACGACCGCGTCGAGAAGGCGCTGCGCGGCGGCGCGCTGTGGAACGAGGTCAAGGACAAGCTCAACGCCTCCGGCCTGTCGCTCTCCGGCGGCCAGCAGCAGCGCCTGTGCATCGCCCGCACCGTCGCGGTGCGGCCCGAGGTGATTCTGTTCGACGAGCCCTGCTCGGCGCTCGATCCGATCTCGACCGCCAAGGTCGAGGAGCTGATCCAGGAGCTGTCCGAGAACTACACGATCGCGATCGTCACGCACAACATGCAGCAGGCGGCGCGCGTCTCCGACAAGACCGCCTTCATGTATCTCGGCGAGCTGATCGAGTTCGACGACACCAGCAAGATCTTCACGTCGCCGAGCGACCGGCGCACGCAGGATTACATTACCGGCCGGTTCGGCTGAGGAGACGCGACATGGGTACTGAACATACCGCAAAAGCTTTCGACACCGACCTCCAGGAGCTCACCCGCCTGGTCGCCGAGATGGGCGGCATCGCCGAGCGCATGATCGTCGATTCCGTCGGCGCGCTGATCCGCCGCGACGTCGCGCTCGGCCAGCGCGTCGTCGCCATCGACGCCGAGCTCGACGCGCTGCAGAAGCGCATCGAGGAACGCGCCGTGCTCACCATCGCCCGCCGCCAGCCGATGGCGGTGGATTTGCGCGAGATCGTCGGCGCCATGCGCGTTGCGACCGACCTCGAGCGCATCGGCGACCTCGCCAAGAACATGGGCAAGCGCGTCGCCGCGCTGGAGACCGACTTCCATCCGCTGAAACTGTTCCGCGGCCTGGAGCACATGACCGACCTCGTGCAGCAGCAGGTCAAGTCGGTGCTGGACGCCTATGCCGCACATGATCTGCCGGCGGCGATGGCGGTGTGGAAGGGCGACGAGGAAGTCGACGCGATCTGCACCTCGCTGTTCCGCGAGCTCCTCACCTACATGATGGAGGATCCGCGCAACATCTCGTTCTGCATCCATCTGATGTTCTGCGCCAAGAACATCGAGCGGATCGGCGACCACGCCACCAACATCGCCGAGACCGTGTTCTACATGATCGAAGGCCAGGCGATCACCGACAAGCGGCCGAAGGGCGACATGACCACCTTCGCCACGACGGTCCCGAATACCTGAAGACTCAAGGAGCGACGACCCGATGGGCGCACGCATTATGGTGGTTGAGGACGAGGAAGCTCTCACCGAGCTGCTTCGCTACAACCTCGAAGGCGACGGCTATGACGTCGAGACGGTCATGCGCGGCGACGACGCCGACACCCGCCTCAAGGAGCACATCCCGGACCTGATCGTGCTCGACTGGATGCTGCCGGGCCTGTCGGGCATCGAGCTGTGCCGGCGCCTGCGGACCCGGCCCGACACCAAGCAGCTGCCGATCATCATGCTCACCGCGCGCGGCGAGGAGAGCGAGCGGGTGCGGGGACTTGCGACCGGCGCCGACGACTACATCGTCAAGCCGTTCTCGGTGCCGGAGCTCTTGGCGCGCGTGAAGGGCCTGCTTCGCCGCGCCAGTCCTGAGCGACTCGCGACAGTGCTGGCCTATGGCGACATCGAGCTCGACCGCGACAAGCGTCGCGTGGCGCGCTCGGGCCGGCCGATCGATCTCGGTCCGACCGAATATCGCCTGCTGGAGTTCTTCCTGGAGCATCCGGGCCGCGTGTTCTCGCGCGAGCAGCTGCTCGACAGCGTCTGGGGCCGCGACATCTACATCGACGAGCGCACCGTCGACGTCCATATCGGCCGCCTGCGCAAGCTGCTCAATCTCGGCCGCGAGCAGGACCCGATCCGCACCGTCCGCGGCGCCGGCTACGCGCTCGACGATCGCTTCGCGAAGGCGGAGCAGACGTAAGGTTTGCAGGCGTTGGGGTTTGGTGGGCTGCCGCCACATTCTCCGGTGTCGTCCCTGCGAAAGCATGGACCCATAACCACAGGCAGTGGTTTGGCGAAGACTCGGAGTGACCATCTCGCGCAACAACAGCGCCCTATGGTTATGGATCCCCGCGTTCGCGGGGATGACACCGAGTTGGTTGAGGCGCCGTCGTGTGACGGCTGCCGTCTTTGCGATCAGCTAAATCCACTCACCGCGGACCCGGCTTTGCCGGGGCACGCCGGCGATCCGCCGCCGGCTGATACGCGACGCGCGAGTGCTGGGCGCAGTAGGGCAGGCCGGACAGCGCCCTGCCGCCGCAGAAGAAGAAATCGGGGCTGGAGGGATCGCCGACCGGCCAATGGCAGGTGGCCTCGTTCAGCTCGAGCAGCGACAGCCGCTGGCTCATCGGCACCACGTTGTCGTAGGTGACCGGTTCGGCCTCCACCTCGACCTCGAAGGCCTGCGCCAGCGCGGTGTTGCCGCGCGCAATGGGGCGGGTCACCCGCATCATGTGCTGCGCGGGACGCGCCTTGCGCGGCCGGGGCGCTGCCGATGAAGGGCTCTTGGCACGGCCGGACAGACCGAGCCTGTGCACTTTGCCGATCACGGCATTGCGGGTCACATTGCCGAGTTCAGCTGCGATCTGGCTGGCCGAAAGTCCGGCCTCCCAGAGCTTTTTCAGCTGCTCGACGCGATCGTCGGACCAGGTCAAAACCGTCATTGCACCCTTTCCCTCGCTACGCGCCGCCATCCTGGGGCCTCGCAGCGATTGCCTAAGCCTTCAAAAACCCGTGCCGTCAGAATCCCTTAAGGCTCGCCGGGCGCGTGACTGACGCCCGAACGTTTACGCCGGTACAAGAGGACTCTTGGGATCAGAACCGCTGCACGAGATGTCGTATCTGACAATCCAAACGCTACAATATGGCGTGACTCCCGCGCAAGAGTCCGCCGACTCGCTTCCACATGTTCCGTGGTGAAAACCCGCAAAATCGGCACCGCAAGACTACGGATTCAGCGTTTCCCGAGGCTTTCCGGGCGGCATTGACACCCGTCTTGCCAGGCATAAGATAGTCGCGCGTGCCGCCCTTAAAAGGCGGCACGTTTCGTTTTCCGGGCCGGTCGATGGTGCGTTGCGCAATGCACGCGTCACACCGTCCGCAACATTCAAGTGACATCATGACTAACAGCGCAGCGCCGCATTTGCTCCCCGTTTTCGCCAGAGCCGACCTCGGCTTCGAGCGCGGCGAAGGCTGCTGGCTGATCGCGACCAATGGCGATCGCTATCTCGATTTCACCTCGGGCGTGGCTGTGAATGCGCTCGGCCATTGCCACCCGCATCTGATCAAGGCGCTGCAGGAGCAGGCGACGAAGCTCTGGCACATGTCGAACCTGTTCCAGAGCCCGGATGGCGAGAAGCTCGCCAACCGGCTCTGCAACGAGAGCTTTGCCGACTTCGTGTTCTTCTGCAATTCGGGCGCCGAAGCGCTGGAGGGTGTGATCAAGCTGGTCCGCCATCATCACTTCTCCAAGGGACATCCGGAACGTTATCGCATCATCACCTTCGAAGGCGCCTTTCACGGCCGTACGCTGGCGACGCTCGCCGCGACCGGATCTGCAAAATATCTCGAAGGCTTTGGCCCGCCCATGGATGGCTTCGACCAGGTGCCGCATGGCGATATCGAGGCCGTCAAGAAGGCGATCGGCCCGCACACCGCGGGCATCCTGATCGAGCCGATCCAGGGCGAGGGCGGCGTGCGTTCGGCAACGCCGACCTTCCTCAAGGCGTTGCGCCAGCTCTGCGACGAGAAGGGCCTGCTGCTCGCCTTCGACGAGGTGCAGACCGGCATGGGCCGCAGTGGTGATCTGTTCGCGTATCGGCGCACCGGCGTCACGCCGGACGTGATGTCGCTGGCGAAGGCGCTTGGCGGCGGCTTCCCGATCGGCGCGGTGCTGGCGACCGCGGATGCGGCCGCCGGCATGGGGCCCGGCTCGCACGGCTCGACCTTCGGCGGCAATCCGCTGGCGATCTCCGCGGCCAACGCGGTGCTCGACGTCATGCTCAAGCCCGGCTTCTTCGACCACGTGCAGAGAATGTCGCTGCTGCTGAAGCAGAAGCTTGCCTCCGTGATCGACCGTCATCCCGATGTCGTCAGCGAAGTGCGCGGCGAAGGCCTCCTGATCGGCATCAAGGCCGTGGTGCCCTCCGGCGATCTGGTCGCGGCCCTGCGTCACGAAAAGCTGCTCACTGTCGGGGCCGGCGACAATGTCGTGCGTTTCCTGCCGCCGCTGATCGTGACCGAAGCCGAGATCGAGGACAGCGTCGGGCGGCTCGAGCGCGCCTGCGCCGCAATCTCGTCCAGCCAGACCAAGCGGGCGGCAAGCTGATGAGCAAGTCCCCCAATAAAACTCCAAAGCACTTCCTCGATATCAACGAGCTGCCGCTGTCGGAGCTCAAGCGCATGCTTGCAGCTTCGTCCGCGATGAAGGCGAAGCAGAAGGCGCAGCAGCCGGTCAGGCCGCTCGAAGGCAAGACGCTGGCGATGATCTTCGAGCGCCCGTCGACCCGGACACGCGTGTCGTTCGACGTCGCGATGCGTCAGCTCGGCGGCGAGCCCATCATGCTCACCGGTGCCGAGATGCAGCTCGGCCGCGGCGAGACCATCGCCGACACCGCGCGCGTGCTGTCGCGCTATGTCGACGCCATCATGATCCGCATCCTCAACCACGATGCGCTGCTGGAGCTCGCGGCCAACGCCACCGTGCCGGTCATCAACGGCCTGACGCGGCGCTCGCATCCCTGCCAGGTGATGGCCGACCTCATGACCTATGAGGAGCATCGCGGCCCGATCGAGGGCAAGACGGTGGCCTGGACCGGCGACGACAACAACGTGCTGGCGTCCTGGGCTCACGCCGCCGAGCGCTTCAAGTTCCAGCTCAATGTCGCAACGCCGCCGGAGCTCGCGCCGAAAAAGGCGATGCGCGACTTCATCAAGGCGACCGGCGCGCCGATCATGCTCGGCACCGATCCGGAAGCCGCCGTGCGCGGCGCCGACTGCGTCGTCACCGACACCTGGGTGTCGATGGGCGACAAGGAAGGCGAGCACCGCCACAACGTGCTCAAGCCCTATCAGGTCAACGGCAAGCTGATGTCGCTGGCCAAGCCCGACGCGCTGTTCATGCACTGCCTGCCCGCCCATCGCGGCGAGGAGGTCACGGATGAAGTGATCGACGGTCCGCAATCGGTCGTGTTCGACGAGGCCGAAAACCGCCTGCATGCGCAGAAGGGCATTCTGGCCTGGTGTTTTGACGCGGTGAAGTAGCTTCGCTGGAGGCCCGGCGATCACCTCACATACGGTGTCGTCCCGGACAAGCGCAGCTTCTGGCAACGCGTAGCGTTGTCCAGAACGGAGCGCCGATCCGGGACCCATAGCCACAGGACTGAGTTTGGCGAGGACTCGGAGTTGTCAGCTCGCGCCATCACGTCATCCTGTGGTTATGGATCCCGGGCTCGCGCTTCGCGCGCCCCGGGACGACACCGAGTTTGAGGTTGCTTCGTTCAGTTCGACTTGTATCCGGAACACACCGCCCGCACCCCCTTCCATTTCCGCCCTCCGACCCCAGATAACGCCCCATGGTTTCCCAATCCCCTGAGATGAAAGCCGGCCCCGAAGGCCCGGTTCGCGCGCCATCAGCGGTTCCGATCGATGACGCCGTGTTGCCCTACGAGGTCGACGCGCTCGACGTGCGCGGGCGCCTGGTGCGGCTTGGCCCGGCGCTCGACGAGATCCTGACCAAGCACGATTATCCGGCGCCGGTCGGCAAGCTGCTCGGCGAGGCCATCGTGCTGACGACGCTGCTCGGCACCGCGCTGAAATTCGAGGGCCGCTTCATCCTGCAGGCCCAGACCGACGGCCCGGTGTCGTTCCTGGTCGTCGACTACATGGCGCCGGATCGCCTGCGGGCCTATGCGCGCTTCGATGCCGCGCGTCTCGGCGATACCAGGGATTCCGGCACGCTGCTCGGCCGCGGTCATCTCGCCATGACCATCGACCAGGGCCCCGACATGAGCCGCTACCAGGGCCTGGTCGCGCTCGACGGCGGCAGCCTGGAAGACGCCGCTCACGAATATTTCCTGCGCTCCGAGCAGATCCCGACGCGCGTGCGCCTCGCGGTCGGCGAGGAGTGGCGTTCGAACGACGGCGGCAAGCATCGCTGGCGCGCCGGCGGCATGCTGATGCAATTTCTGCCGAAGGCGCCCGAGCGCGCGCGGCAGGCCGATCTGCATCCCGGCGATGCCCCCGATGGCGTCGAGGTGCACAGCGTTGCCGAAGACGATGCCTGGGTCGAGGCGCGTTCGCTGATCGAGACCGTCGAGGACGTCGAGCTGATCGATCCCGAGCTCTCCGGCGAGCGGCTGCTGTTCCGCCTGTTCCACGAGCGCGGCGTGCGCGTGTTCAATCCGATGGTGCTCAAGGCGCAATGCTCCTGCTCGCGCCATGCGGTCGCCTCGATGCTGAAGAGCTTTTCGCCCGACGATCGCGCCGCGATGGTGAAGGACGACAAGGTCGTCGTCACCTGCGAGTTCTGCTCGTCGGTGTACGATTTCACGCCGGACGAGGCCGGCGTGGAGGACGCGTAATTCGCAGGCGCTTGGCGAGCTCTCGTAGCTTCGTAGGGTGGGCAAAGCGAAGCGTGCCCACGATCTGCGTGTGACTGGGAGAATTCGTGGGCACGTCGCGCAAGAGCGCGCCTTTGCCCACCCTACGGCACCGCGCCTGTGTCGCCCTCTGTCAATCCTCGTCGCCGAAAATATTCCACTTTGCCGAAATTCGGTTTCGGCGTATGAATTGCGCATCCCGGCTCACCAAGAGGGGCGATCATGTGTCGTCACGCATCGCGAGCCGGGCTTGCGGTGGACGCGGCAGCGTCGGCACGAGAGGTGCGGGCAGGGCGGGTAGTCCCTGTGAGTCCGAGGCTTCGTGCAGACGACGGCGCTGCTAGGCTTCGTCTCGTCTGTAAGTTTCCGGCTTCGTCGACGGGGCCAGGAAAAACTGCGGCGAAATGGCGGGCCGTGCGTACGGCAAAACCGTGTGGTCCTGGCCGTCGTTGCCACGGTCAAGTCTTGCGAAGGTGCGAGCGAGCCCAACCGGGCAGACTGCATCATCCAATTCGCGGGGCGAGGGAGGCCAGAAGGAATGGTCGGCTCCCGGGAGATCACGGCATAAGCCGTCCAGCCACTGCGCAGGGAAGGCCGAGTGTTCGGCACCACCTGTATGCTGCTGTGCGGTTCTTCTTGCGCGTGCATTTCGCGCAGCGGACCGCGGGTGCGAGCCGGCACCCGGTCTTCCCTGCGCCCTCTTGGCTAATGAGGGTGAGCGATGAAGCAAAGCTCGGGCGAATTGAGCCGCGAGGCCGCGAAGGCGTGTCTGCAAGCCGAGCTGCCTGCCACAAGCTCAATCTCGTTCGTGCCCACGTCTTTGTTGCTTATCGATGGAGATCGTGGGCACGGCGCTTAAGCGCCTTTGCCCACCCTACGGCACTGCCGCTGGGATCTGCATTGGAGCATCCCAACGACGTGGAGAATGCGTGCGCCACACTCTGCTCTCGTGCCCCGGACGCAGCGCAGCGCTCCCGGTGATGCGAAGCATCGTCCGGTGCGGTGCGCTGCAGAGCCGGGGCCCATCTCGCCGCGTGCCGGGCCGCCCCTGGGTCCCGGCTCTGCGCAGCAACGCTTCGCGTTGCGGCGCGTCCGGGACACGAGCGAGGCCCTAATTCAACACCCGCTTGTTGTCGGGACTATCAAGCGAAAACGCGGGAACGTCGATCTCGAAGCGCTCGCCGCTTTCGGTGACCATCTGGTAGCGGCCGGTCATGAAGCCGGAGGCGGTCGAAAGCGGGACGCCGGAGGTGTATTCGAAGCGCTCGCCGGGGGCCAGGATCGGCTGCTCGCCAACCACGCCCTCGCCCTTGACCTCCTGCTGGCGGCCGGAGGCATCGGTGATGATCCAGTGCCGCGTCTTGAGCTGCACGGTCTCCTCGCCCGAATTGACGATGACGATGGTGTAGGACCAGAAGTAGCGGGAGCGGTCGGCCGACGACTGCTCCGGAACAAAGTTCGGCTCGACGGTCACTTCGATCTGGCGGGTCACGGCGCGGTACATGGTTGCTATCATACCGAAATCCGGCGCTGGAACCAAACGCCGGAGGCGGCTTTGGCGACATCGTCCCGCCAGAATTCGAGGGGAATGACACCCGGACGTGATCCGGCCGCTTTGCGAGACGACGACCGGACCGGTACACTTCTCGACGTCGCGATTTGCGCAAGGGTTTTTAAGCCCCGATGACCATTGCCGACCAAGTGACGGGATCGACGATCGCGGGAACCGCCAAGCCCGCGGGGGCGAAGCCGCGCGCGAGGGCGCCGGCCATCACGCTGCCCGCCATCGGCGAGCGCGAGCTCCGGCTCGACCTGTTCCGCGGGCTGGCGCTGTGGCTGATCTTCATCGACCATCTGCCGCCGAGTCTGCTGACCTGGTTCACGATCCGCAATTACGGCTTCAGCGACGCCACCGAGATCTTCATCTTCATCTCCGGCTACACCGCCGCCTTCGTCTACGGAAGGGCGATGCTGGAGAGCGGCGTCGTCATCGCCACCGCGCGCATCCTGCGCCGGGTCTGGCAGATCTACGTCGCCCACGTCTTCCTGTTCACGATCTTCCTCGCCGAAATCTCCTACGTCGCGACCAGGTTCGAGAACCCGCTCTACACCGAAGAGATGGGGATCATGGATTTCCTCAAGCAGCCCGACGTCACCATCGTGCAGGCGCTGCTGCTGCGCTTCCGTCCCGTCAACATGGACGTGCTGCCGCTCTACATCGTGCTGATGCTGGCACTGCCGCTGATCCTGTGGTCGATGAAATGGCGTCCCGACGTCACGCTCGGCCTCTCGGTCGCGCTCTACGCGGTCACCTGGGAATACGATCTTTACCTGTCGGCCTATCCTAACGGCTTCTGGGCCTTCAATCCCTTCGCCTGGCAATTGCTGTTCGTCTTCGGTGCATGGTGCGCGCTCGGAGGTGCGCGACGGATGTCGCGTATCCTGGCTTCGCCGGTGACGATGTGGATCTCGATCGCCTATCTCGCCGCGGCGTTCTACGTGACGCTGACCTGGTACGTGCCGCAGCTCTCCCAATTCATGCCGAAGCGGGTCGAGCAGTGGATGTATCCGATCGACAAGACCGATCTCGACGTGCTGCGCTTCACGCATTTCCTGGCGCTGGCCGCGCTCACCGTGCGCTTCCTACCCCGGGATTGGCCGGGCTTGAAATCGCGCTGGCTGCGACCATTGATTCTATGCGGCCAGCATTCTCTCGAGATCTTCTGCCTCGGTGTCTTCCTGGCCTTCGCCGGGCATTTCATTCTCGCCGAAGTCTCCGGCGGGGCAGCCATGCATGCGCTGATTAGTCTCTCCGGGGTCCTGATCATGTGGGGCGTGGCCTGGGTGATTTCGTGGTACAAGCGCGTGGCTGACAAGAGCGGTGCGAAAACCAAAAACGCCGTCGGCAACGCCGATCTGGCGGGAGGGGGCTGATGAAGGCGAAGGTTCTCCTGAGCCTGGTCCTGCTATGCGGTAGCCTCGCCGCGCCTGTGGCGCGGGCGGGCGATGCTGCGCCTGGCGCTGCCACCGCGCCCGCGGCGTGCGAATTGCCGTCCTATCTGCTTACCAGCGAAAGCCAGCTTCCCAAGGTCGCCGAGGCCATCAAGGCCGGCAAGCCGCTCGAAATCCTGGTCATCGGCAGCCGCTCGACCACGATTCCGTCCTCGGAGGGCAGCTCCTATCCGGCGCGCATGGAAGCGGTTCTGAAGGAAAAGCTGCCGCCGTCGGAAGCGGTGCACGTCTCCGTAGAAATACAGAGCAAGCGAACGGCGGAGGAGGCCGCCTCGACCTTCGTTAAGCTGATGGAAGCAAAAACGCCTACTTTGGTCGTCTGGCAGACCGGGACCGTGGATGCCATCCGATCCATCGATCCCGACGAATTTCGCAGCGCAGTCACCGAGGGGGTTATTGCGTTGCAAAAGGCAGGGGCCGACGTCGTCTTGATGAATTTGCAGTACAGCCCGCGTACCGAAACGATGATCTCGGCCCAGCCATTTCTCGATAATATGCGCGTCGTGGCGCAGGAGCATGATATTCCGCTGTTCGATCGCTTCACGATCATGCGGCAGTGGAATGATCAGGGTCAGTTCGACCTGTTCAGCCCGTCCCGCGGGCCCGAACTGGCGAAGCAGGTTCATGATTGCCTTGGCCGGGCGTTGGCACAGTTCGTGATCGACGCAGCCCATCTGGAGCCGGCCCAGCAGCAAAATTGAGGTCTAGCGTTAATGAGTTCTCTCCGCCCTTTTTGCCTGACGGCATGGTTGGCCGCGCCTGCAGCAGCAGTGCTGTTGTTGCTGGCGCCGGCCCCGCAGTCCCATGCGCAGACGCAAGCCGCACAGGCGACGCCTGCACCCGCGCAGTCGGCTGATCCCGCGCCCGCCTCGCCCTCACAGACCAATGTCGCCGCAACCTCTCCCGAGCAGCGCGGCATCACCGCGCGCGCCATCGACAAGGTGAAACAGGTCGCCAAATCCGCCGGCGACGTCTTCAACCGCGTGCCCTGCCTGCCGCCGAAGGGCGGCTCCAAGGCGATGGGCTCGCTGCCGCATGTCGCGGGCAAGCTCGTCGCCGGCCAGCCCGTCCTCATCGTCGCGTTCGGCTCGTCGTCGACCGCAGGATTCGGCGCGAGCTCGCCGGAGTTCAATTATCCGAATCGTCTTGCCGCCCAGCTGCGCCGCCATTATCCGACCGCCGACATCACCGTCGTCAATGCCGGCGTCGGCGGCGAGGATGCGCCCGAGATGATGAAGCGTCTCCAGACCCAGGTGATCGACGTGCATCCGGATCTCGTGATCTGGCAGGTCGGCACCAACGCGGTGCTGCGCAATCTCGATCCCGGCGACACCGCCAAAATGGTCGAGGACGGCATCAGCCGCATCCAGGCCGCCGGCGGCGCTGACATCGTGCTGGTCGATCCGCAATATTCGCCGGCCGTCAACCAGCGCGGCGAAAGCGCCGGCAAGATGGTGAAGCTGCTCGGCAAGGTCGCCGAGCTTCGTCACGTCGGCATCTTCCCGCGCTTCGAGGTGATGCGCGACTGGCACGAGAACCAATCGATTCCGGTCGAGAGCTTCGTCATCGCAGACGGCCTGCACATGAACGATTGGGGCTATGCCTGCTTCGCCCAGCTGCTCGGCGACGACATCATCCGCTCGGTGGGGCAGATCAAGCTGGGCGTGAACGTGCCGGGGGATGTGCGGACCTATCGGCCGATGTAGGCACGCTGCCGTAGGGTGGGCAAAGGCGCAAAGCGCCGTGCCCACCACCTCGTCGTTGTAATCGAGAACGGTGGGCACGCTTCGCTTTGCCCACCCTACGATTGCGAATACGTGGCTACGCCTTCTCCAGCGCCGCCGTCAGATCCTCGATCAGATCATCGGCATGCTCGAGCCCCGCGGAGAAGCGGATAAAACCTTCGCTGATGCCGAGCGCGGCGCGGTCCTCCGGCTTCAGACGCTGATGCGTCGTGGTCGCCGGATGCGTGACGAGGCTCTTGGCGTCGCCGAGATTGTTCGAGATCTTCGCCAGCTTCAATTCGTTGAGCACGCGGAACGCTGCAGCCTTTCCGCCCTTGACCTCGAAGCCGACCAGCGTCGAGCCGCCACGCATCTGCTTCTTCACCAGCGCTGCCTGCGGATGATCGGCGCGGCCCGGGAAAACCAGCCGCGAGATCTTCGGATGGCTCGCGAGCACGTCGGCGATGCGCGCGGCGGTGTCGGTCTGCGCGCGCACGCGTACGCCCAGCGTCTCCAGGCCCTTGAGCAGGACCCAGGCGTTGAACGGCGAGATCGACGGGCCGGTCTGGCGCATGAAATTGTGGATGTGCTCGGCGATGAAGGCTTCCGACGACAGGATGATGCCGCCGAGGCAGCGCCCCTGGCCGTCGATGTGCTTGGTCGCGGAATAGACCACGACGTCGGCCCCGAGCGCGAGCGGGCTCTGCCAGATCGGCGTTGCGAACACGTTGTCGACGACGAGCCGCGCGCCGCCCTTGTGCGCGATCTCGGCAATCCCGGGAATGTCGAGCACGTCGAGGGTCGGGTTGGTCGGGCTCTCCAGGAAGAACGTCTTGGTGTTCGGCCTGACGGCGCGCTGCCATTGGTCGAGATCGAGACCGTCGACCAGCGTGGTCTCGATGCCGTAGCGCGGCAGCAGGTCCTGGATGACGTAGAGGCACGAGCCGAACAGGGCGCGGGAGGCCACGACGTGGTCGCCGGCCTTGAGAGGCGCCAGGATCGCCGTCGTCACCGCGGCCATGCCGGTCGCCGCCGAGCGGGCGGCTTCGGCGCCTTCGAGCTCGATCATGCGGCGCTCGAACATCGCGATGGTGGGATTGGAGTAGCGCGAATAGATGAAGCCCGGATCCTCGCCCTTGAACCGCGCCTCGCATTGCTCCGCGGTGTCGTAGACGTAGCCTTGCGTCAAGAACAGCGCCTCCGACGTCTCGCCATATTGCGAGCGCAGGGTGCCGGAATGGACCAGGCGGGTTTCGGGACGGTAGTTGGTGGTCGACTTCGACATAGGTACCTCCGACATGACCGTCTCGTCGAAAACGGTCACAAAAAAACCGGCCTGGATATATCCACGGGCCGGGATCACAGAGGTCCCCGGCCTGTTTAGCGACTTATTTAACGTGGCTGCAAGCCGGCCGGCTCAAATCACCACGGGATAAGTGATGCTCATATTCCGCAATGCCCTTTCCGTCAAGGCGTCCATCGGATAGCCGTAAAAGACTTGTATTTCCGGCATGTCCGGATGCATCTGACCCCTGATGAGGACCCCCGGTTGACGTTCACGGTCGCGCCCGACGCCAATGGTATCCTGCCCGACCGCATGATCGCGGCGATGGCGGCGGCGGGTCTCATCCTGCCCGCCTATGACTTCGTCGAGAGCCAGATCCAGCCGGCGAGCCTCGATCTGCGTCTCGGCGACATCGCCTATCGCGTCCGCGCCAGCTTCCTGCCCGGTCCCGGCGCCACCGTCGCCGAGCGCATCGACGAATTGAAGCTGCACGAATTCAGCCTCGCCGACGGCGCGGTGCTGGAGACCAACTGCGTCTACATCGTGCCGCTGCTGGAGAGCCTCGCGCTGCCGCCGGAGATCGTCGCGGCGGCGAACCCGAAGAGCTCCACCGGCCGGCTCGACGTCTTCACCCGCGTCATCGCCGACGGCACCCGCCGCTTCGACATGATCGGCGCCGGCTATCACGGCCCGCTCTATGCCGAGATCAGCCCGAAGACGTTTCCGGTGCTGGTCAGCGAGGGCTCGCGTCTGTCGCAGGTGCGCTTCCGCACCGGTGACGCCATCCTCAATGCCGACGAGCTCGATGCGCTTCATGCCGCCGAGCGCCTCGTCGATATCGACGATGCCGATCTCTCCGGCGGCGTCGCCGTCTCCGTCGATCTCTCCGGCGAGAAAGCGAACGGCTTCGTCGGCTACCGCGCCAAGCGCCACACCGGTGTGGTCGACGTCGATCGTCGCGCCGGCTATTCCGTCGAGGACTTCTGGGAGCCGATCTCGGCCCGCCCGGACGGCAGTCTGATCCTGGATCCCGGCGAGTTCTACATCCTGGCCTCGAAGGAAGCCGTGCAGGTGCCGCCCGACTACGCCGCGGAGATGGTGCCGTTCGATCCGCTGGTCGGCGAATTCCGCGTGCACTATGCCGGATTCTTCGATCCCGGCTTCGGCTATGCCGGCGCGGGCGGGCTAGGATCGCGCGCCGTGCTCGAAGTGCGTTCGCGCGAAGTGCCGTTCATCCTCGAGCACGGCCAGATCGTCGGCCGCCTCGTCTACGAGAAGATGCTGGCCCGTCCCGACGCGATGTACGGCCAACGCATCGGCTCCAACTACCAGGCCCAGGGCCTCAAACTATCGAAGCATTTTCGGGTGTAGCCCGATCCTGTAGCCCGGATGGAGCGCAAGCGTAATCCGGGGCAGTCTCACTCGTGGCACGATCCCGGATTACGCTCCGCTCCATCCGGGCTACATGCGAGGTGACGACATGAGCAACCCATCCGAACTCGACGCAAAGATCGCCGAAGACGTCGCGGATGCGCTGATCTATTCGGACCGCTCCGGCACGATCATGCGATGGAACCGCGCAGCGACGGCCCTGTTCGGCTTCTCCGCGACGGAAGCGCTCGGCCAGAATCTCGACCTGATCATTCCCGAGCATTTGCGCGCCGCGCACTGGAAAGGTTTCGAGGCCGCACTCGCGAGCGGCAGCATGAAGCTTGCGGGCAGGCCGACACTGACCCGCGCGCTGCACAAGAGCGGTCGCAAGCTCTACATCGAGATGACCTTCGCGCTGGTGCGGGATTCCGGCGGCAACGTCCTGGGATCGGTCGCGATGGCGCGCGATGTCACCGAACGGGTCGAGCGAGAGCGCGCGGCCAAGACGCCACCGCAAACTTCGTGATGCGGAATTGGCGGGTGGCCACGCAGGGCGCTCTGCACGGGCGTCATGTTGCCTGCCGGAAGGTGCGGTGACACACTCGATCGCAACACGATCGGGAGCGAAACGAATGACCGCCGCAGCTGACGCCGCGCAGGAAGCTCAATGGAAGCGCTGGCGTGCGGTCGCCGACCTCTACCACGCCTATTTCACCGGCCTCATTCTCACCGTCGTCACGCGGCGCGGCACTGCGGATGCAGCGGAGTTCGTCTTCCGCGTGTTCCGCCGCCAGCAGCAGGAGCGCTTCCTGCCGGGGCTTAGGAAGCTCGGGATCGATCATCTGCCGCCGGCGGTGGCGGCCGCGCAATATCACTATCTCTCGAACTGGATCGGCGGCGTGCATGTCGAATACATGTATGAGAGCGATGCCAAGGCCTGGATCCGCTATCCGCCGCCGCGCTGGATCTGGAAAGGCACGGCGATCTGCGGCGTGCCGGGCGAGGTTTCCCGCGCCATGCTGCGGGGATGGCACGCCAATAATGGCGTCGCGCTCGGCGATCTCAGGCTCGGCTTCGTCTGCACCAAGCAGAGCGTCGACGGCCAGGACGGGCTGGAAGGCTACTACCACCAGTACGATCATCCGCTCGAGCTCGATCAGCGCCTGGTGTTCGCGCGGCATCTGGAAGCGCCGCTGTTCGATGCGAAGACTGCGCCGGCTTTGCCGGTTGCGAGCTGGCCGAAACCGCGCCTTGAAAAAGCCTATCGCAACTATGCGATGGAATATGTGCGCACGGCGGCGCCCGTGATGGTGCAACTGTTCGGCCCGGAAGACGCCGGCTATCTGCTGCACCTCACCGGCAAGCTGATCGGCATGCAATATTTCGACGAGGTCGCGGCGGCACTGGCGATGAGCCGCGGCGGGGCAAGCGAATTCGCGTCGTTCCTGAACGCGCTGTTCGCGGCGCAGGATGACACGGCCGAGACCTCGCAATCCGAAGGCGCGTTCGAAATCCGCCAGCAGAGCTGGAAACTGATGGACGACGTCGCCGACTATCACGGCGCCTGCGCCAGGGTGCTGGAGGGATTGTTCGAAGGCCTGGCTGCGGGATGCGGGCGGCACATCGGCGTGCGCATGCGCGCTGCTGCTGGCGGCCGCGCGCCGCTGGTCTGGACGATCGAATAGCCTTCATCCATCGAAATGCGCTGCCGCAGGGCACGCCTGCAGCTGGCGCAGGTGGAATCGCTGCGAGCCGTGCTAACAAGCCTCTCGCCGCGCCTTCTGCGCGAAGAAAATAATCGGCACACCTACGCATTGCCGCGCCGCAAATGGCGCCCCCTGCCCCGGAGAGGACATGTCCGACATCGCCGAAATCCCGGTCGATGAGCAAGAGCGTCCGCTGCCGCCGCCCCCGCGGCCGCTACGAAGCGCGCTTGTAGACGGGCCGATCCTGCGCACGTTGCTCTCTCTCGCCTGGCCTAACGTGATCGCGCTCTCGGCCGGCACCTGTACGGTGATCGCGGAGACCTCCTATATCGGCCGGCTCGGCGTCGAGGCGCTGGCGGCGATGGCGCTGGTGTTTCCGACAATCATTCTGACCATGACGATGTCGGGCGGCGCCATGGGTGGTGCGGTGGCTTCCGCCATTGCCCGCGCGCTCGGCGCCGGGAACCGCGAACGCGCCGCCACGCTCGCCGCGCATGCGATCCTGATCGGTATCAGCTTCGGCCTCGTCTTCATGCTGGGCATGCTGATCTTCGGGCCGCGGGTGCTGGAAATGCTCGGCGGCCGCGGCGACGTGCTGACCCACGCTGTCGCCTACACGCAGGTATTTTTCGGCGGCGCCGTGCTGCCCTGGCTGCTCAACACCATGGCCGGCGTGCTGCGTGGCACCGGCAACATGAAGCTGCCGTCGTTCCTGATCCTCAACTCGGCGGCCTGGCAGATCGTGCTCGGCGGCACGCTGGGCCTCGGGCTCGGGCCGGTGCCGCAGTTCGGCATGCGCGGCGTCGCGGCCGGCGCGCTGATCGCCTATTCCATGAACATCTGCATCATGGGCTGGTACCTGTTCTCCGGTCGCGCGCGGGTTACACCGAAGCTGCGCGGCCTGCGCATTCAGTGGGCGATGTTTTTCGACATCCTGAAGGTCGGCGCGATCGCCTGCTTCTCGCCGCTGCAATCGGTGCTGACGATCTCGATCTTCACCCACATGCTGGCGAAGTTCGGCACCGCGATCCTCGCCGGCTACGGCATCGGTGCGCGGCTCGAATTCCTGCTGACCTCGATCGCATTTTCGTTCGGCATCGCCTGTGTGCCGATGGTGGGGATGGCGATCGGCGCAGGCAACATCGCGCGCGCACGGCGCGTCGCCTGGATCGCCGGTGCATCCGCATTCGTGGCCGTCGGCGCGCCGGCCTGCGTCGTTGCGATGTTCCCCGATCTCTGGATCAACATCTTCACCGACAGCGCGGCCGTGCGCGCGGCGAGCCATCAATATCTCTCGACGGTCGGACCGTTCTACGCCTTTTTCGGCATTGCCACGACGATGTATTTCTCCTCGCAAGGCGCGGCCAAGGTGATCGGGCCGGTGCTGGCGCAGACGGCGCGGCTGATCTACATCTCGGCGGCCGGCTGGTGGCTGTCGACACACGGGGCGACCGCGCAGAGCTTCTTCTGGCTGGCCGCAAGCTCGATGGTCGTGCTCGGCCTGCTCTCATTCTCCAGCGTGGTACTGACGCGCTGGGGACCGCGCGCGAACAAGGCTGCGATCAGGCCGGCTCTCTCTCGCGCCGCCGATTAGCGATGCCTGTGGCGGCGATGGCCGCTACCGCCGCCGACATTGGCGAGCCGCATCAATTGCGGGATCATCGCCATCATGTCGCCGCCTCCGGCACCACCGAGCATGCCCATGATGTCGCCGCCACCAACGCCGCCATAACCGGCCGGCATGGTGCCGCCCCCCATCGGGGTGTAGCCGCCGTAATTGGGTGCGCCAAAGCCGCCGCCGAGATGGCCGCCGGACAGGCCACCGAGGCCGCCGCCGCCGTTCTCCATCATGCGGCTCATCATCGGGCCCATGGTCTGCATCATCATGGCGAAGCGGCGCTTGCCCATCTTCGCCTTCATCATCTCCAGCATCGGGGCCATCTGGGTCATCATGTCCTCGCCGCCGGCACCTCCGCCGCCGAGGAACTGCGCCTTCGCCGGCGAGCTCGCGACTGAAAACAGCAGCAGCACGGCGGCCGCCTGGCAAATCACCTTGTCCGCACCTCGCATGGCATGCTCCTCGCGTGCGTCGCGCCGCCGGGAGAGCGGAGCCAACCGGACGCACGCCGCGATGGTTAAGGCTGGCGAGGGCGGAGCTCTGTGAGAAAACTCACAGAGCCGCGTGGACCGCCGCTAAGCTGCAGCGGGCGGAAACGCTTTATGTATCGCAACGACGGCGTCCTTGGTCTGGCCCTGGACGTAGGCTGCAAGCTCGTTCGGCAGCATGTCGATGATCCACACCAGGCGGCTTCTCCGGTCGCCGTCGGCGATCACCTGCACCGAGGCGCTGTAATGCTGCAGCCGCTCGTTGTTGATGGCATAGACGAGGCGCTGCCGCGCGTCGTCGCAATCGACCAGCACTTCGCGCGCCACCGAACCGTTGGCGAACGTGACGATACGCGCATCGCCGTCGATCGTGCAGGCGGTGACGAAGCCGGGTGCCAGCCGTTCATGCAGCGCGCCGAAATCGCGCACCGCATCCCAGACGTCGCGTGCCGGGGCATTGATGGAGATGTCGTTGTGGATGGAGGCCATCGGGGAATTCCTATGATGTGGAGTTCGTAGGGTGGGCAAAGGCGCGCTCTTCGCGCGCCGTGCCCACCATTCATCGGCGCTCTCGCACGCGATGGTGGGCACGCTACGCTTTGCCCACCCTTGTATTAGCGCGCCGGATTAGAATGGCCTCGTTCCGTGAGGAATGGCCCAGCCCGGGTGG
>NZ_LBJA01000031.1:0-175185 GCF_028128695.1 Bradyrhizobium sp. CCBAU 25360 | reverse complement strand
GCGCAAGGCGCTGTCGGCTCCGGCTCGCCAGATCGCGATCAACGCCGGTGAAGACGGCTCGGTGATCGTCGGCAAGATCCTGGAGAGCAAGACCTACGCTTACGGCTTCGACTCCCAGACCGGCGAATATGCCGACCTCGTCAAGAAGGGCATCATCGACCCGACCAAGGTGGTCCGTACCGCGATCCAGAACGCTGCCTCGGTGGCCGCGCTCCTGATCACCACGGAAGCCATGGTCGCCGAGCTGCCCAAGAAGGGCGGCGCCGGTCCGGCGATGCCCCCGGGCGGCGGCATGGGCGGCATGGACTTCTAAGGTCCAACGACCTCAAGAACTACGAAACCCCGGCAGCGATGCCGGGGTTTTTGTTTGGGGGGCAAACACTCTCCGCTCGTCATTCCGGGGCGCGCCCGCTTGGGCGCGAGCCCGGAATCCATAACCACTAAACTCAGTTGGCTATCCCCGGATAGAGATCATCCCAATTCGGGTTTTGCTCTTCGATCAGGCGCGTCTTCCAATCCCGCCGCCACTTCTTGAGTTCTTTCTCGCGGGCGATCGCCGTCGTAGGATCGTCGTAGATTTCGAACAAGACGAGCTTGTCGACGCCGTACTTCGTCGTGAAGCCGGGGACGGCTTTCGTCTTGTGCTCGTATACACGGCGCACGAGGTCGTTGGTCACGCCGATGTAGAGCGTGCCATGCTTCTTACTCGCGAGGATGTAGACGTAATAGGCCATTCCATCCGCCTGTGGTTATGGATTCCGGGCTCGCGCTTCGCGCGCCCCGGAATGACGACGGCCCTCACTCTACCTTGCCCAGCCGCTCCATGTGCGGCTCGCCGTCTTCGTCGAGCGACCAGAAGATGCGCGTCACCTTGCCGACGAGATTGTCCATCGGCACGAAACCGAACGTCGACATCATGCGGCTGTCGGTGGAATTGTCGCGGTTGTCGCCGAGCACGAAGAAATGGCCCGGGGGCACCGTGAAGACGTTGGTGTTGTCCAGGAAACCGTTGTCGAGGCAGTCGTTAGTGACATAGGACGCGCCGCTCGGCAGCGTCTCGCGCCAACGCTTGACCCTGACGCCGCCATCCCCACCGCAGGCGTTGTCGGCGAGCCCGTCCTCGAGCGCGACGCGCGTCACCGGCCGGTCGTTGAGGATGAGCTGGCCCTGCCGCATCTGGATGCGGTCGCCGGGCAGCCCGACCACGCGTTTGACGTAGTCGACCGAGCTGTCCTTTGCCGTCCGGAACACGACGATGTCGCCGTATTCCGGGTCGGCAGCAAAGACGCGGCCCGAGATCCAGGACGACGCGAACGGCAATGAATACCGGCCGTAGCCATAGGCATATTTGGCGGCGAAGACGTAGTCACCGACCATCAGCGTCGGCGCCATCGAATTGGAGGGGATGCTGAACGGCTGATAGAGGACGAAGCGAAACAGGATCAGCGGGGACCACAGCACCGGGACCAGCAGGATCAGGATGACGATCACCTTCCATTCCCGCGATTGCGCTCGCGACGGCCGGATGGAGTCCTGAAGAATCGTCATGCGCCTGCCCTGATCAAACCCGTGGTCTTCGCGAGATTACGCAACCTTCGCGCGCGCGCAATCCCGGCTCCGTGATTTTGGTCGCACAGGCGCGGTTCGGCGTTCATTGCAAGCGACGACGACGGATAAGTGAAGGGCCGCCCGTGGGCGGCCCTTCGGTTCATGCGCTCTCGGGCGCCTTCAGGCGCACGAGCCGGGTCAGGAGAGCATCGAGGCCCTCGCCGTTGCCGGCGTGGAGATCGATGCGGCCGACCTTCTCGACCAGCCGCTCCAGCGACTCCAGCTCCTTGAGCCGCAGCAGCAGGGGGTTCTCCTCCATCAGGCGGGCGGTGTTCAGAAGCGAACGCGTCGCCGCGGTCTCCTCCTGCCGGCGGATCAGGTTCGCCTTGGCGACCCGCTCCGCCTCCACCACCTTGTTCACCAACTCCCGGATCTCGCCGGGCAGGATCACGTCCTTGACGCCGAGCTCGGTGACCTCGACACCGGACTCCGCGACGCGTGCCCGCACATAGTCGCGCAGCTCCGCATCCAGCGCCGCCTTCGCAGACAGCACCTCGTCCAGCGTCCGGCCCGCAACCGCCTCGCGGATCGCGAACTGCACCAAACGGTACAGCCACGCATCCACGTCGGGCACGGTCGCAACCGTCCGCTCGGGATCGACCACCTTACGGAACGCCGTCAGCGTCACCCGCAGCGCGATGCGATCCTTGGTCAGCATCTCCTGCGCGGTGATCTCGACCGCCTGGGGCCGCAGGTCGAGGCGCTTCACCTCGATCTTGCGGCCGACGGTCCAGAAGGCGTGCCGACCGGGCACGAGCCGCTCGACGAGCCGGCCCTCGACATAGAGCAGGCCCGCCTCGTGGTTCTCGACCACCGTCTCCGACGTCACGGCCGAGCGGTTACGCTCGATCATGGCCAGATGCCGCGCGCCGACCCTGACATCGCTGGACACGTCGATGCGCTCGACATCGACGCTCGTTGCGACCTTCCAGTAGACGCGCACCTGCCAGGGCGTCATCAGATGCACGGGCCGGCCGTCGAGGCTGACGATGGCGATCTCGTCCGCCTTGGTCTCGACCGCCTCGAACAGTTCGGCGGCGAGATCAGGCCGTGCGGCCTTCAGCACCGCGTAGCGATCCGCAGAGAATTCGCTGCGGACCACATCGAGCACCTCGGCCTTGAGCTCGTGCAGGGGATCGAACAGACGATGCCTGCCGGGCGCGAGCACGCGCACGAGCTGCCCGTTGCGCGTGAGCAGCGCACGCTCGCCATCCTTGACCGTCACGTTCAGCATCAGCAAATGCCAGCCCTTGTTCGAAGTCATGGCACGCCTCCATCGTTTTGCGTCCGGCCGGATGCCGGACAACAGGTTTCGTTTGCAAAGGATTTGAGGACGCGGACGACGCTTCCTGAGAGATCGACGGACCGAGGCTTGAGCTCGCATGACGACGGGCGCACGCGCGCGATCGCGCGACGGATGTCGCGCGGCCGAGCGGAGCCACCCGGCATCAACGCAAGCGGTATCTACCCGCGGCGCAAAGCCGGTCTCACAGTGTCTAGGTTCGGACGGAAAGCCTTGCGGCAAAACGGCCGGACTGCGACTGAAGCGCGCGTCCGGTCCTCGTCAGAGGTGTCAGTTTTTCAGGCTGACCCGTAGCGCTGGAGCGGGATTCGAACCCGCGTCACGATGATTAAACGTCATCTGCTCTACCACTGAGCTATCCTTTGGTTGGTACAAGAAATCGGAATCGAACCGATGCCTCCGGATTTCACTCCGACGCTCTCCATGAGCTACATCCTGCGTCTTCATTCGGCGGAACACGAAACCGGAGACCGGCTCGCGCCAGCCGGGATCTCAGAGAGCCCGGACACATGGCCTAGCGAAGGAGCGGGCTAATAGCCGAAGCACGTTCGGGTTGCAAGGGGGAGCTCGAAGATTTTTCGACACAGCTTGCGCAGTGTGACGCGAGGATCACAGCGCCATGTGCGTCAAGGACGCGAAGTTTCCTGGAAACACGCCCTCACCCAGTCGATCGTCACGCGCGTCGCGGGATCGCGCTTGAGATGGTTCTGCACCAAGAGCCAGACGTCGCGCCGCCTCGGCAGAAGCGTCGCGCGCAGGCTGCGGTCGGCGAACAGGCCTTCGCAGCTGTGCTCGGGCAGCACGCCGACCGCCTGATGCGACTGGATCAAGGTCCTGATGATGCGGACATTGTCGGTGATGCAGCGAACGTTCGTCAGCCGCTTCGCGCGCAAGAACTGCTGTTCGGGAATGGTGTCGAGCTCATCGGGATAGATGCAGGCGACCGGCTCGCCGCCGGCGCGGTCGGCGGGCTCGAAGAAATACAGCCTGACATCGCCGAGCTTGGAGATGGTGAAGTCGCCCTTCTCCGGCTTGCGCAGGCGAATGGCGAGGTCGGCCTGCCAGCGCGAGAATTTGACGTTGCCGCTGGACGTCAGGAATTGCAGGGTCAGGCCGGGATGATCGCGCAGGAAGCTGCTCGCGTGCGGCGCCAGCAACTCTTCGGCGACCGCGTTGGTCGAGGCGATGCGCAGGCGGCCGACCGGGCCGGGCTGGCTCTCCTTGATGCGGTCGATCGCCGCGACATGGACGGCCATCGCGCCGACATGCTCGAGCACCGCCTCGCAATGGCGCGTCGGACGGCGCTGGCCGTCCACGGCATCGAACAGCAGCACGCCGAGATCGCGCTGAATGCGTGCGAGCCGGCGGCCGACGGTGGTCTCGTCGATGCGCAGCCGCGCGCTGGCGCCGGCATAGGTGCCCTCGTCCCTCACCGCGGCAATGATGCGCAGATCGTCCCAGTTCATCCGGGCGAGCCTAGCAGGCGATGCCGCGTCCTGCAAATCTGCAGCCATTAGCTGCAATAGTCCTGCACAATGGCAGGCCCATGCTGCGCTAATGTGACGCCATCCGATCTCCCTGGAAGGCCTGACCAGCATGACCGCTCCCAAGACCCTGCTCGAACTCGCCGGCGCCGATCTCAATCCCCCGAAGCTCAACGAGGCCTGCCTCGTGCTGATCGACATCCAGAACGAATATTGCGCAGGCCCGTTGGCCCTTCCCGATGCACAGCCGGCGATCGCCGCGGCGGCGCGCCTGCTGGCGCGGGCACGGGAGAGCGGCGCTGCGATCATCCATGTCGCGCACAAGGGCCGCGCCGGCAGCCTGTTCGATCGCGAGGCGGCGCGCGGCGCGATCGTCGATCGCCTAACGCCGCAAGCAGGCGAGCCCGTGATCGAGAAAGCGCTGCCGAACTCATTCGCCGGCACCGATCTGCAAGCCCGGCTTGCCGCGACCGGATGCAAGAACATCGTGCTGGCCGGCTTCATGACCCACATGTGCATCTCCTCGACCGCCCGCGCCGCGCTCGACCTCGGCCTGCGGACGACGATCGCGGCCGATGCCTGCGCCACCCGTGACCTGCCGGATGGCCGCGGCGGCAGACTGGACGCCCGGACGATTCACGAGGTCGCGCTGGCCGAGCTCTCGGACCGCTTCGCGATCATCGCGCGCAGCGATGCGCTGATTTGACGGAGCATCCGATGCTGCAACTCTATTTCTTTCCGATGGCCTGCTCGCTCTCGAGTCGCATCGCGCTGATGGAGGCCGGTATCGAGGCGCAGTATCACCTCGCCCATATCTGGACCAAGCAGATCGTGGACGACGGCAGCGATTTCCTCGGCGTGTCGCCGAAGGGCGCGGTGCCGGTCCTGGCGCTGGAGAACGGCGAACGGCTGACCGAGAGCGCGGCAGTGCTGCAATACATCGCAGACGTGAAGCCGACGGCGGGCCTTGCGCCGGCGTTCGGGGATCCCGATCGCTATCGCCTGCAGGAGTGGCTGAGCTTCATCGGCGCCGAGATCCACAAGGCGTTTCTGTTTCCGACCTTCTGGTACAAGGACGATGGCTCGCTCGCCAAGCCGCGCGTCAGAATCACGCAGACATTGTCGGTGCCGTCGGCGCATCTGGCGGAGCGCGAATTCCTCGTGGGTGACGGCTTCACCGTCGCGGATGCCCACCTCACCTGGGCCTTGCTGCTGCTCCGTCCCGCAGGCGTCGACATCGCGCAATGGCCGTCTCTGTCAGCCTATCTCGGGCGCATGCAGGCGCGGCCGGCCGTGCGAGAAGCGATCGCGACCGAAATGGCCCTGCGCAAGGCGATGGCAGCGTGACCCGACATCACGGTCGCGAAATCTGATCGTTTTCCCGGCGAGGGCATTGAAGTCGGCGCGGCTTACGCTAATCTGGAGGGATATTTTCGATATTTTCTTGGAAGGCATTCATGCGTGCTCTTTCCAGATTGTCCTCATCTTTATTTTGCCTGGGCCTCCTCGCCGGCTGGCTGTCTCCCGATACTGCATCTGCGGACACGCGCGTGGCATTGGTGATCGGCAACGGCGCCTATACATCGACGGCGCAGCTGCCCAACCCGTCACACGATGCCGAGGACGTCGCAGCCTCACTCAAGCGCAGCGGCTTCGAGGTGATCCAGGGCATCGACCTGCGCCAGGCCGACATGCAGGATCTGACCATCCGCTTCGCGCGCGCCGCGAGCAGAGCTGACGTTGCCATATTCTATTACAGCGGCCATGCGATGCAGTACAACGGCGTGAACTATTTGATGCCTGTCGACGCCACGCTCACCGATGAGGCCGACCTGAAGCGCTTCGTGCGGGTCGACGACATCGTGAACGATCTGCAGCAAGCCAAGAACCTCCGCATCCTGGTGCTCGATTCCTGCCGCGACAATCCGCTGGCGGAAACTCTCAAGCGCTCGGCGACGCGGGCCGCCTCGATCGGGCGCGGCCTGTCGAAGGTCGAAGCTCCGCGCGGCACGATCGTGTCGTTCTCGACGCAATCGGGGCAGACCGCGGCGGACGGCGTCGGCCGCAACAGCCCCTACACGGCCGCGTTCCTCAAGCACATCGAAGAGCCGCAGGAGATCGGCGATGTGTTTCGCGACATCAGCAGCGACGTCTATGATGCCAGCGGCAAGACGCAGCTCCCGGAGCTGTCGCTATCGATCATCGGCAAGTTCTACCTGAACGGACCGGTGTCGGTCACGATCGCACCCGCAGCTCCGCAGGCCGCGCCGCGGGCCGACCCGTGCGCATCCGCGGAGGCGCACTGGAAGGCTGCCGACACCATCGGCACCGTCAGCGCCTTCGAGGACCATCTGACGCGATTTTCCAGTTGCAGCTTCGCCAATCTCGCCAAGGCGCGGATCGAGGGCCTGAAGCAGAAGGTGGCGCTGGCGCCTGCGACCAATACCCGCGCCGGCGGCAGCAAGGACTTCGACGGCACTTGGGACGTGACGCTGAACTGCCCGGCTTCCGGCAAGGCGCAGGGCTTCACCAGGCCCCTCGCCGGCACCGTGACCAACGGCGTGTTTCACGCCGAGGCTCAGAGCAAGGACGGCGTCAACCGCCTGGAGATCGACGGCCAAATCCAGGCCGACGGCAAGACGACGTTGAGCGCGCGCGGCACAACGGGGGCAAGCGCGTACACGCTCAACAACCTTGCGCCCGGCTCGCCTTACGCCTTTACGGTCGACGCGCAGTTCGATCGCACCCGCGGCACCGGCAAGCGCAACGAGGCGCGCGCCTGCAACCTGGTCTTCGTCAAGCGCTGATCGTGCAGAAAGAGTGAGGCGCGCTGCGCCTCACTCCACCCGCGCCAGCACCGCGAGCTTGCGGATGCCCTTGTTGCGGTAGGCGTCGAGGAACGCGTAATAGTCCTTGAACGACACGCAGCCGTTGGAATCGCCGTTCGGCCCGAGCATGAAGGTGTGCGCAAGCAGGCCGTCACGGCCGTAGATCGCGCTCTCGCCGCCGATCGGGGTCAGGCGCAACGCGGGCACGCCGTGGAACAGCGCTTCGCGCGGCTTCAGCGTGTAGATGTGCGGCGGCGTCACGCCGCGCATGCGCGTGCGCTGGGAGCGCGGATCGTCGAGACTGGAGCCGAGGCCGGAATGCGCCTCGAGCTTGGTGCCGTCGGGCAGATACACCGTCTTGGCAGTGATGTCGTAGACCGCGGTGTCACGCTCATAGGGCGGCGCGCCGCCGAACATCGGGTTCTGCTCCTTCGGCGCGATCGACGCGGTCACGCTGGCATCGGCCGAGGCGTAGGCCAGCAGCCCGCCGGACGGCTCGCGCTTGCCCCAGAGTTTTTCGACCATCGACTGCCGCGGACCGGTGATCGACATCACCGCGGCCTTGGCGCGATCGGCGAACGACTTCTTCGCTTCCGGTGCCGGCACGATCTGGGCCGGATCGGCCGAGGCGAGTTGCATCTGGGCATCCGGAGCGCGCTTGGCCTTGTCCCCGGTCTTGTCAGCGGACTTCTCAGCAATTTTGGCCGGGGCCGACGGCTTCAGTGCTTCCGCGACCTTCGCGATCACGCTCTGCTTCGGCGCGTCCTTGGCCACCGCAACCTGGGTCGCTGGCGCCGCGCTGGCCGCGTTCGATGCCACGCCTTGGGTCGCAGCGGCAGCAAAGCGCTCGTTGAACATCTCACGCGAGATCGGGGCGGCGACCTGCAACCGGTCAGGCAGGAGCGCAAAAGCTTCCTTGATGGCGTCGCCGGCCTCGCGCAGCGCGACCTTGGGCGCACGCTTGATCACCGGCTCGTCGTAGCCAATGCCGCCGACGGTCGGATAGACGCTCGCGCCGAAGACGTTGCTGTAGATAGTCCAGCCGGCACCCATCACGACGCAGCCGATGGCCGCGGCGCCAAGCCAATTGGTCGTGGTCATTTTCCGGGAAGACTTCCGAAGAGAATTCTTGGACTTCCGTGCCGCGTTACTCTGCGCAGCGATACTCTTACTCATTCGCCTTGCGTCCAGGACGGTGTCACTCAGTCCCCCTTCGAAGTGCCGCTGGTCACGATCCGGGAACAGCATCTCGCAGAGGGTCGGAGCGTCATTAAGGCGACTTTTAGTTAAATGCGGATTAAGTTCGGGCAGATGTGCGGCAGTTCGTTAGCGTCGTCCCATTTCGAGAAAAAAGCCCGCAGAACTACGGACTTAGCCGCGTCTGTTAACTATAATTCTCGGCAGGAGCGGCGCATTCAGCGATCGTCTCCCGCCGCCTCTCTAGGGCCACCCAACCAAGTCGTTTTCGTGGCCTTCGATACCCGGAAGATAGCGGGGAAGCGTTGCGCGAGGCTGGTGCGCCGGCCTTCCCGCCGGCGCGTGGGTGACACGAGAACGGCGGGCAAGATCACGCACATCACACAGCGCTCGGACCGCCCACACGGCGACCGCGCCCTGACCGAAAGTTGATCGCACCGCTCTGGAAAAGGCCTCGGCAAGAAAATAGCTCGTAAAGCGGCACTTTTCAGCAGCCTCTGCGTGTGATACGGTACCGTATCAACATCGCCTTGAATTGTGCCGGGCATGCAAACGGAGGCTGGCATGAGAAGGTTCGCGCGCGCCGGATATCTTGCTCTGGCGTCGTCGTTGTTGATGGGATACGCGGCCGCGCAGCCTGCCAATGCAGCTTGCACATCGTCGGCCTCGGCCGCCGGCACGCAGACCTGGCGCTGCGACAACGGCATCACCATCGTTGCAGAAAACGGCGCCAGATTTGAACTAAAGGACGCCAACCGCGACGGACATATTGACTCCGTCGAGTTGAGCAGCAAAGCCCTGCTGGTCGAAGTGCCCAGGAAGCCGGGCGGCAATCCCTTCAAGGTGCTGACGCCGCAGGCGATTGCCGCGGTGCGCGGCACCAGATGGGCCGTCGACGTCGCTGAGGCCAAGACCTCCGTCTTCGTCGCCGACGGCCGTGTCGACGTCAGCCGCAGGGCTCGTGGGCGCGGCGTCGTGCTGGGCCCCGGCCAAGGCGTCGACGTGGAAGCGACCGGACCTTTGACAGTGAAGCAGTGGGGCCAGCCGCGCATCGACGCTCTCATGGCAAGACTTGGTCAATAAGACTTGGTCAATAGACCTCGGCCCACAGGGCCGAAGAAAAAGAAGATTGCAGTACGACGTAATGACGAGACGCGTTCAGATCCTGGTGGCACTCGCCCTCACCGCGCTGTGGGGCGCGGGCATCTTTGCCGCGCACGCAGGCGGCCATCTGCGCTTTCTCGACCGCCTCGAAGCAACGCTGACCGATTGGCGAACACAGGTCCGCGGGGTGCAGCGTCCGCCCGATCTCGTCACCATCGTCGCGATCGACGACACCGTGGTGAAGCGCGGCGGCAGCTATCCGCTGCCGCGCGCCGATCTCGCCCGCGTCGTCGACACCATCGTGCAGTTCAAGCCGAAGGTCGTCGCGATCGATCTCCTGCTCGTCGACCGCAGCGCTGCGATCGGCGACGCCACGCTCGCAAACACGCTCGCCACCGGCCCCATGGTGCTCGCCGCCGCCGCGATCTTCCCCTCCGCCAGCGAGAACGTGGCGCCCGGCAGTGCAGGTCCCCTCGCCGTGCTGCCGCAAGCCGAACGTTTCCTGCTGCCGCTGCCAGCGTTCGCCGACCACGCCGAGGTCGGCATCGTCAATGTCGCGACCGGACAATCGGGATCGCCGCTCTCGGTACCGATGCTGTTCCGGACCCGCGACAAGGTCGAGCTGTCGTTCCCGTTGCGCGTCGCGACGCGCGCGCTCGACAAGCCGCTGACGATCGCGCCGGATCACCTCATGCTCGGCGATCGCGCGGTGCCGACCGACACCGATTTCGCGCTGCCGATCACCTATTACGGTCCCCGCCGCACCATCCGCACCGTGAGCGCGCAGAGCATTTTCGACGGCACGCTCAATCGCGCCGCGATCGAGAACCGGATCGTCGTGATCGGCGCCTCTGTCGCCGGCGGCGGCGACTTCTACCCGACGCCGTTCGATTCCCTGATGCCCGGCGTCGAGGTGGTCTCGACCGCGATCACCCACCTCGTTTCCGGCGACGGCATCGTGCGCGACCACAGGGTCCATATCGCCGACGCGCTCGCTGCGATCCTGCTGCCGATGCTGCTGGTCGGCTTGCTGGCCTGGCGGCGTAGCGCGCTCGGCATCATGGCGGCGGCCGCGGTGATGATCGCCTGGGCCGGCCTCAATGCCTTCGCGTTCACGCATGGCGTCTGGCTGAATGCGGCAACCACGCTCGCCGCCGCGGTGCCGCCGGTTGCGATCTTTGCCGGTGTGCAGCTGTGGGCCGGAGGCCGCCGCACGCAATATCTCGCCGCCAAAAGCAGGTCTCTCGCACAATTCCAGGCACCGGCCGTGCAGGAATGGCTGGCGCGCGATCCGAATTTCCTGTCCAAACCGGTCCGGCAAGACGCCGCGATCGTCTTCATCGATCTCTCCGGCTTCACTTCCTTGAGCGAACGGATCGATCCGGACGCGCTTCAGGAGATCCTGCAGGCGTTTCACGCGCGGATCGACAAGGCCGCGGTCGATTGCGGCGGCATGATCACCGGCTTTCTCGGCGACGGCGCCATGATCCTGTTCGGTCTGCCGGCCGCGATGCCCGATGACGCCGCGCGCGCGCTCAAATGCGCGATCGACCTGCATCGCGGCGTCGACCACTGGATCGCCTCGCTGCCGTCAGCGATCGGCGGTCAGCTCGGCTTCAAGATCGGCGCGCATTTCGGGGAGATCGTCGCCTCCCGCCTCGGCGAAAGTCACCAGCACATCACGGCGACAGGCGACACGGTCAACGTCGCGAGCCGGCTGATGGAAGTCGCCGTCCAGAACGATGCACGACTCGCCCTGAGCAATACGCTGCTGGATACGGCCGACTTCCACGGGGCTCCCGACGGCGTCCTGTCGGGCCCCCTGCTCGCCCAGGTCCGTGGCCGCTCCGGCGTCGTGACCGTGTGGTTCTGGCGGGATCACAGTGGGCCGGGCCAGGGTGCGACAAAGGCTGAGATGATCGACTGATAGTCGTTGCTATCGACCCAGCACTCGGCTGTCGTCCCCGCGAACGCGGGGACCCATACCGCGTGATCTGTCGATGAGCACAGCTGGCCATACCAACTGAAAGATCGCCCACGAACAGTCTTCGCCAAACTGCTCCCTGGGGGTATGGGTCCCCGCGTTCGCGGGGACCACGCTGTGGAAGCAGTGCGGCCTACTACCGCGCTTCCGGCGGCGGCGAGCGGTCGAGGACGTCGCCCTTGGCGCCCTCCAGCAGATCGACGCTGTAGGTCTCGACCACGAGCGGCCCGCGCTTGCGCTGCAATTGCGCGACCTGCGTCACCTTCGCAAAGAGGTCGTTGAGGACGGGATGACCGTCCGGGCGCAGCTCGTCGACATAGAGCAGCTTGCCCGCGAGCAGCTTTGGATCGGGCTCGCCCATGTTGACCCAGCGGATGCGCTGGTTCTGCTGCACCACGCAGGTGCCGCGGGGCAAGTAAAAGGCCAGCCAGCCCGTGGTGCCGTAGTCCTGCGCGAGCACGCAGGTCGCGCCATGGCGCGCGCGCACGGCTTCGATTTCGGCAGCGAGCTCGCGCCAGCCGACGCCGACGCTGCGCACGGTGGCATCGCGGCGATAACCCGAGAGCCAGCCGGTGTTGGCCTGCACGATGAGTGCTGCAAACATCACGATGCCGACAGGCGCGGCCCAGCGCAGGCAGAAATCCACCAGGCGGCGCTGGCGCGGCTTCCATTGCACGAGGTTGGCGGCAGCGGCCGCGGCGACGACGAAGGGCGGATAGACCGGCGCGAACCAGTTGGCCTCGACGCGGGCATGCAGCGAATGCCAGACGAAATAGGCGACGATGGTCCAGAACATCGCCTCGATCAGCACACGCGAGGCCAGTGCGCCGGCCCGGCGCCAGGTCAGCGCGTGCAGACCCATCGCGCCGAGGATGAAGACCAGCGGGGTTGCGAACGCGATCTGGGTGGGGATCAGCTCGGCGATGAAGACGGGTCGGAAGTCCTCGATCTTCGCGCGCCCGAGCTGCTTTGCGAACGAGACCCATTGATGGTCCGCATTCCAGAGGATCACCGGCGAGAACAGCGCCAGAGCAACGAGACCGCCGAGATAGGGCCAGGGCGAGAGGAACCAGCGCCTGAGCTTCGGCACGCAAGCGAGCCAGATCAGGATCCCGGCGCCAAAGAACATCGCCGTGTATTTCGACAGCAGTGCCGCACCGACGGCCGCGCCGACCGCAAGCCACCAGACGCCGCGGCCGGTCTCCAGTACTTTTGCGAGGAAGAACAGCACGAAGCTGGATGCGACCAGGAGCGGCGCATCCGGCGTCACGATCAGCGTGCCGACGGAGGCCATCATGGTTACGTTGAGCAGGACGGCGCTGGTCGCCGCCACGCGCGCGCCGCCGAACAGGATCGCAGCGGAGCGGTAGATCGCATAGCTCATCGGCAGTGCGAGCAGGATCGAGACGAGGCGGACGCCGAGTTCGGTATCGCCGGCGATCATGGTGCCGGCGCGGATGACATAGGCGACCATCGGCGGATGGTCGTAATAGCCCCCGGCGAGGTTGTTCGACCACATCCAGTAATAGGCTTCGTCGAAGGTGATCGGCGTGAACGCGGCCGCGACGAGCCGCAGGGCCACCAGCGCCAGAATCAGCAGCACGGTATTGCGGACGATCCGCGCGTCAGCCCCGCCCATCGTGGGTTATTTCTTGCGCCAGACGAACAGGCCTGACATCGCGTAGTTCCACACCACACCCATCAGCGCACCGGCCATGCCGGCCAGCCACCAGATCGGCTCCTGGTCGTAGACCGAGAAGGCGACGCCGACATTGGCGAGCAGGCCGACGCTGCACACGATGTAAAAGGCGATCAGGCCGCGCAGCAGCGCAAAGCCCTTCAGCCGCTGGTCGCGATAGGTGAGGAAGTTGTTGAGGATGAAATTGCTGGTCATGGCGACGATGGCGCCGGCGGCCTGCGCCTCCGCGAACGGCACCTTGAACAGCTGAAGTCCGATGAACAGCGTGGTGAGATGCACCACGAGGCCGATGCCGCCGACCATCGCGAACAGGATGAAGCGCAGCGAGACGATGTCGTTGCTCAGCTTGGCCAGCACGAGGCCGAGGAAATCGAGCGCGACCATGGAATCGAGCTTGCTTTCGCCGTGCTGACGGGCGCCGAAAGTGTAGGGAATCTCGACCGCCCGCAAGCCGCCGTGCGCGGTCGCGACGACGTCGAGCAGGATCTTGAAGCCGTGCACGGAGAGCTTCGGCGCGAGCTGCTCGAAACGATCGCGGCGGATCATGAAGAAGCCGCTCATGGGATCGGCGATCTCGACCCGCAGCATCTTCCTGGCGAACTCGGTTGCCAGCGCGCTGGCGCCGGCGCGCTGCTTGTTGAAGCCCTCGCTCTTGTAGCCCTCGATGTAGCGGCTGCCGACCACGAGGTCGGCCTCGTCGCTTGCGAGCAGCAACAGCATCTTCGGCAGTTGCGTCTCGTCGTGCTGGAGGTCGGCGTCGATCACGGCCACAAAGGGCGCGCTGGACGCCAGGATGCCCTCGATGCAGGCGCCCGACAGGCCGCGGCGGCCGATGCGGCGGATACAGCGCACGCGGCTGTCCTGCTGCGCCAGCGCGCGCACGACGTCCCAGGTGCCATCAGGTGAATTGTCGTCGACGAACACGACTTCCCAGGCGACGTTGGCGAGCACCGCCTCCAGCCGCCGGTACAGCACCGTGACATTGTCGCGCTCATTGAAGGTCGGGACGATGACCGACAGTTCCGGCCCTGCTTGAGCCTGCAGCGGATTGTCGGAGCCCGGTCTGATCGCTTCATTCATGACGGCAGCGTATATCCGCCGCGTCCTGCGCTGCCAAGCCGGGGTTTCCAAGGGAATTTGGCCAAAAGAGGCCCTAAAATGCCAACGACCCCGGAACGGCGGGCCGCGCGTACATCCGGCGCGAGCCCAAGCTATTCCAAGGTCGTTCCAACGCCGGAGTTTTCGCTCAACGGCGCCGTTAAAAGCTAGATAGGAATGACAAGACCGCTTCGCAAGGGGCGAAAAGGACGATTTTCGTGCCTTATTGGTTGGGCACTTCCCGGATGATCGGCCCGCGCGGCGCCGGCGCGGCGGGAGCCGCGGGTGCGGCAGCCGGCGCCGGCTCGACTTTCGCCGGCTTAGGCGGCTTGCCGTACTGGCCAATCGGCCCGAACACGACGGCGACTGCAAGCACGATCGCGGCAGCGATCACGCCCAAAATGCCCCCTACCGACTCAGACGCCATGGAAACCCATCCCCGTTCCAGATACGCCCCGTGATATCACGGATGCGCGCGGAGCCGGAAGGGCTGCCGTGAGGCGAATGGCTGATGAGGCGGTCCAGGCTTCTGCCCTGCTCGCTATTAGCCGTTGCCTACTTCGCTGGCGGCCTCTGCTTGACGAAGGCCGTCACGATGTCCTTCTGCGCGGCCTCCACTGCCCTGTTCGCGGTAGCGAGATGGGCGCCGGCATCGATGCTCGGGTACTGCGTGGTGAGATAGTCGAGCAGCGCCACTCGGTAATATTGCCGCTCCGACGAACAGGCGCCCGCGACCGAGCGGCCAAAATCCTGTTCCGTCATTCCCCGATTGCTGTCGCGCGAATATTCCCGCGCCAGGCAATGCCAGTAATCGTCGCGGCCCTGCATGGCGAGCTTCTGCGCGCCCTTCGCATCGTCGTCATCCGCCATGACTGGAGATATCATGGCAGCAGATGTCATCATGACGAGCGCCGCTCCCACCATCAGCATCCGCATCCTTTTTCTCCTTTTTCGCAGATCCTGCCGCGACCTTAGACGGGACGCAGCAACTGGCCAATCACAACTGGTTTGACTAGGATGACGGCATCCCCTCCACGTCGATGCGAGATCCTTCCGTGGCCAAAGCAAAAACTGCGTCCAAAAAGTCAGGCAACATCTTCATCGGCATCGGCGGCTGGACGTTCGAGCCGTGGCGCGGCGTGTTCTATCCGGAGAAGCTGACGCAGGCGAAGGAGCTGTCCTACGCGGCCTCGAAGCTGACCTCGATCGAGATCAACGGCACCTATTACGGCTCGCAGAAGCCGGAGAGCTTTCGCAAATGGGCGAGCGAGGTGCCCGACGGCTTCGTGTTCTCGGTGAAGGGACCGCGATTCGCCACCAACCGCCGGGTGCTGGCGGAAGCCGGCGATTCCATCAAGCGGTTCTATGATTCCGGCGTGCTGGAGCTCGGCGACCGTCTCGGGCCGGTGCTGTGGCAGTTCGCGCCGACCAAGAAATTCGACGGCGCCGATTTCGGCAAGTTCCTCGAGCTATTGCCGCGCAAGCTCGAGGGACGCGCGCTGCGCCACGTCGTCGAGGTCCGCCACGACAGCTTCTGCACACCGGACTTCGTGGCGCTGATCCGCGAGTTCGAGACGCCCGTGGTGTTCGCCGAGCACGGCAAATATCCCGCCATCGCCGACGTCGCCGGTGATTTCGTCTATGCCCGGCTGCAGAAGGGCAATGACGAGATCAAGACCTGCTACCCGCCCAAGCAGCTCGATGCCTGGGCCGAGCGCCTTCAGGCCTGGGCTTCGGGCGGTGAACCGGACGACCTGCCCAAAGTTGACAAGGCCAAGCCAAAGAAGGAGCCACGCGACGTGTTCGCCTACGTCATCCACGAGGGCAAGGTGCGCGCACCGGCCGGCGCCATGGAACTGATCGCAAGGGTGAGCTGAGGTGCGCCATGGCAAAGGCGAAAAAGCTGTTCACCATCGGCTATGAGCAGACGCCGCCCAAGGCGGTGCTGGATGAGCTGGTAGAGGCCGGCGTCAAGCTCGTGGTCGACGTGCGCGCGGTGACATCCTCGCGCCGGCCGGGCTTTTCCAAGAAGCAGCTTTCGGCAGGGCTCGACGAACGTGGTATCGCCTATGTCCACCTCGCCGCGCTCGGCACGCCGAAGGAAGGCCGGCTCGCCGCACGCAGCGGTCAGTACGATGTGCTGGAGAAGATCTTCTCAAAGCACCTCAAGGCGCCCGAGGCCAAAGAGGCGATGGACGAGCTCTCGGCGCTGGTGAAGAAGGCCGGCCCCGTCTGCCTGCTCTGCTACGAGAGGGATCACACGCATTGCCACCGCCAAATGATCGCGGAGATCATCGAGGAGCGCGATGGGGTTGCGGTGAAGAATTTGGCGGGACGGCAGGTGTAGCCGGAGCTCGGGCGGGGAACGAAACCACGACGGCGTGCCCCAGGTTGCACCTCGGCCGCGCATCCTTCGAGGCTCGCAAGGGCTCGCATCTCCAGCGACAACGGCTTCGCCATTGCGCGGGGATGATGGTTCCTATCCCTCCCCTGCCAGCTTGAACGTCCCCTCCATCATTTGCACGCAGCTGCCGCCGACATGGGCGGAGATGATCTTGCCGTCCTGCTTGCGCACGCGCGTCAGCAGCAGGCTCGGCCGGCCCATGTCAAAGCCCTGGCCGACCGTGAGCTTGAGCTCGCCATCGCGCACGGGATCGAGATCGGCGAACAGTGCGGCCGCGGCAACCGTGGCGCTGCCGGTGGCGGGATCCTCAGCGTAGCCGCCGGCGCCGCGCATGAACATCCGCGCCTGGATCTCGCTAGGCGCCTCCGCCGCGGGCACATCGCGCGTATAGAACCACACCGAGACTGCACCGTCGCGCGGCAAGAGCCTGCCGAAGGCCGCCGCGTCGGACCTGGCCCGCTTCAGCGCATCGCGCGAACGTACTTCCGCCACCACGAAGGGCGTTCCGACGCCGACGACCTGCGGCGCATGGCGATCGGTCCTGATGTCATCGGCGCTCAGGGAGATGCAGGCCGCGACGTCTTCGGCAGAAAGCTGCGCAAGCCGTGACAGCGGCTGCGGCGCGGTGAGCTCGGTGCTGACCACCCGTCCCTGCTCGCGAAAAATATCGACCGGCACGAGCCCGGCCTTCTCCTCGAATAGCAGGCGCGGCTTCGGCTCCTTGGCGAGGCTCGCCAGCACGAAGGAGGTGCCGATATTGGGGTGGCCCGCAAAGGGCATCTCCCGGACCGGGGTGAAGATACGCACCTCGGCATCGTTGGCCTTGTCACGCGGCGGCAGCACGAAGGTGGTCTCGGAGTAGTTGAACTCGGTCGCGATCGTCTGCATCTGCGCCGTCGTGAGCCCGCCGGCGTCGAGCACCACGGCGAGCTGGTTGCCGCCGAAGGCGCGGTCGGTGAACACGTCGACGGTGATGTAGCGGCGCTGCATCGTCACTTCCTCATGCAAGTCGCGGCCGCGACCGGCCGCATCGGGCGGCAGTCTATAAGCCGGCGACATCGCTCGTCATGCCCCAAAATTCGGAGCAATCGGAGCAATCGCGGAAGAGATTCTAGAAGCCTTCAACGAACCGCGGCTCGCTTCAACGAAACGCGACTCACATTTGAAGGCCCCCTCAGCCGAGCTGAAACACCGCCACCTTCCGCTCATAGCCGCGCACCTCGACCTCGCCGAGCGCAACGGCATCGTCACCATCGTTGCCCAGCGCCTCGCGCACGGTCGCGGAAATCAGCAGTTGCGAGCCGAACTCCTTGTTCAGCGCCTCCAGGCGCGATGCGAAGTTCACGGTGTCACCGATCACCGTGTACTCCTTGCGCCGGGGCGAGCCGATATTGCCGGCGACGACCTCGCCGAAATGAATGCCGATGCCGATGCGCAGCGGCCAGCTCGTCTGTGCGTTGATGCGGTCCATCGCACTCAGCATCTCGCGGCCTGCGGCCACCGCGCGATGCGCGGCGTCGGAGGCTTCCAGCGGCGCGCCGAACAGCGCGAGAAAGCCATCGCCGAGAAACTTGTTCACGATGCCGCCGTGGCGATCGAGGACGTCGACCAGCACCGCAAAGGCGCCATCGAGCCGGTCGACCACCTCCTGTGGGGTGCGCGACTGCGCGCCCGCCGTGAAGCCGCGGAAATCGACGAACATCACAGCGACGCGGCGGACGTCGCCGCCACCGCTGGTTCCCGCCGCCATCAGCCGCTCCACCACCTGCGGAGAGACGTGCTGGCCGAACAGGTTCGTCACCCGGTCGCGTGCGGTCGCCGCCGCGATGCTCGCGGCGAACTGGCGGCGCAGCTGAGCGCCGACCGCGCCCGCCAACGCGCCACAGATCAGGATGACGATGCTGCGCACAGCGTGGAAATAGATCAGGGGCTCGCCGGCCTCGTCGGCCGCGTTGTAGAGCAGCGCGACGGACAGAAGCCCGGCTGCGGCGACGAAGCCTGTGAACGCAGAGAGCCAGAAGTCGAGCCGCAAGGTCGAGAGGATGACGAAGATGAAGTACATCAGCGGCACGGCGAAACCGAGCGCCTGGCTCGCGCCCATGGTCCGGGTTTGCAGGATCAGGATCACCGTTGGCAGCGAAGTCTCGATCAGCGTGCCGATATAGCGCCGGATCACCGGCAGATCGCGATCGAGCCGGAGGTTCTTCCTGATCTGGGTGTGGACCCAAACCTCGAACAGGATGAAGCCGCCGAGCAGGCCGTAGACCTCGACAAGCCCTTCCGTTCCGCGCCACACCCGGTTCACCACACTGGGGTCGATCAAATAGATCGCGGTGAGCAGCACCATCATGACGCAGCCCGTCATGATCAGCGCCCGCACCCGGAGCAACTCGGTGCGAAGCACTTCGCGTGTCAGCTCGCGCTCGAAATCCTCCGATAGCACGGCGTGCTGCCGTGTCCTCCTGCTGGCAAATCTGACCATTCCGCCCCTCGATTCCGGGGTATTGTGCCTCAATCCAGCGTGCGGCGGAAGCGCGTCACGGCGATGGTCATGGCGAGCGCCATCAGGATCGCCAGTGCCAGGGCGTCGAAATGCAGATTCTGCATGGTCGCGCCCTTCAGCATGATGGCGCGGACGATGCGAAGGTAGTGCGTCAGCGGCAGGCATTCGCCGAGGTACTGCGCCCAGGTCGGCATGCCCGCGAAGGGAAACATGAATCCGGACAGCAGAATGCTCGGCAGGAAGAACATCATCGACATCTGCATGGCCTGGAGCTGGTTCTGCACCACGGTCGAGATGGTGTAGCCGATCGACAAATTGGTGGTGATGAACAGCGTCGAGAGCAGTGCCAGCAGGAACAGATTGCCGAGCACGGGGACGCCGAACAGGCCAACCCCGATGCCGATGATGAGAAACGCCTGCACGAAGCCGACGAGCACGTAAGGCACGATCTTGCCGAACATCACCTCGACCGGCTTGATCGGCATCGACAGCAGGCTCTCCATGGTGCCGCGCTCGACCTCGCGCGTGACCGACAGCGCGGTGAAGATCAGCATGGTCATGGTGAGGATGGTGCCGACCAGGCCCGGCACGATGTTGAGGCTGGAGCTAGCTGCCGGGTTATAGCGGGCATGCGCGCGGATCTCGAACGGCATCTCCGGGGGATCGCCGATGTAGAGATCGTGCTTGAGCGCGGTCTGCACGACCATGCCGAGCGAGCCGATCGCCGCGCTCGCCGCCACCGGGTCGGTGGCATCGGCCGCAACCAGCAGCGCCGGCCTGTCGCCGCGCCGCACCGCGCGCTCGAAGCCGCGCGGGATCTCGACACCGAACAGCACCTTGCCGGATTTCAGCAGATTGTCGAAATCCTCGACATCGTGCACCTCGTAAAGGAAGCGGAAATAGGCAGTGTTCTCCAGAGCTTTCAGGATCGAGCGGGCGAGATCGGAGTCCTCCTGGAGCAGCACCGCGCTCGGCAGATGATGCGGCGTGGTGTTGATGGCATAGCCGAACAGCATCAGCTGCATCACCGGCAGCATCACGATCATCGCGAACGAGACGCGGTCGCGCCTCAGCTGGATAAACTCCTTGATCAGCATCGCATAGGAGCGCCGCAGGAAGCCGAAGCGCTCGCGGATTTCGTGCTGTGGTGCGGGATGATCGACGGCACTCATTGGAAATTGTCCTTGGAGCGCCCCATCAGTTCGATGAACACGTCTTCCAGTGAGGGATGCGACTTCTGCCAGTGCAGGCCGCTTCGCTCGCGCCACGGCGCAATGCTGGCTTCGAGCGCGGCAACGTCCCGCCCCGAAACGTGCAGCGAGGTGCCGAACGGCGCCACCATATCCACGCCGGGCTTGCCGGTGAGCTCGGCCGCGAGCTCGTTCAGGTCTTCGCCCGTCACGGTGTAGGTCGTCAGCGCGGATTTCGCGATCACCTCCTCCACGGTGCCGTGCACCAGCAGATGGCCGTAGGCGATGTAGGCGATCTCGTGGCAGCGCTCGGCCTCGTCCATGTAATGGGTCGAGACCAGCACGGTGAGGCCCTCGGCGGCAAGCGCGTGGATCTCGTTCCAGAAGTCACGCCGCGCCTTCGGATCGACGCCGGCGGTCGGCTCGTCCAGCAGCAACAGTTTCGGACTGGGCAGCGTGCAGGCACCCAGCGCCAGCCGCTGCTTCCAGCCGCCGGAAAGCTCGCCCGCAAGCTGCTCCTCGCGTCCCGAGAGCCCGAGCCGCTTGATCATGTCGCGCGCTGCCCCGCGCGCATCGGCCAAGCCATAGAGCCGCGCGACGAATTCGAGGTTCTCGCGCACCGAAAGATCCTGATAAAGGCTGAAGCGCTGGGTCATATAGCCGACCTGGCGCTTGATCTTTTCGGCATCGCGGCGGATGTCGTAGCCGAGACAGGTGCCCTCGCCGCTATCCGGGGTGAGGAGACCGCAGAGGATACGGATGGTCGTGGTCTTGCCCGAGCCGTTGGGCCCGAGGAAGCCGTAGATCGAGCCGCGCTTCACCTGCATCGACAGATCGTGCACGACCTCGCGGCCGCCGAACGATTTGGTCAGGCCCTTGACGTCGATCGCGATGCCGCTCTCGCCATTCATCGCTTGTCCGCCACCGGTGTCTTCGGATTGAGATAGACGTCGATCGGCTGTCCGACCCGCAGCGCGTCGGGGCGCGACGGCCGCGCCTGGATCAAATAGACCAGCTTGTTGCGCTCATCGAGGCTGTAGATGACAGGCGGGGTGTATTCGGCCGAGGTCGCAATGAAGTAGATCTTTGCGGTGAGATCGGCCGCGCAATTGTCGCAGCCGATCCGCACCGTGTCGCCGATCGCAAGCTTCGGCAGCGCGGTCTCTGGCACGAAGAAGCGCAGCTTCATGTTGCCGGGCGGCATGATCGACAGCACCGGGCGCTGCGCCGCTACCATCTCGCCCTCGCGGAAATAGATCTGCTGGATGGTGCCGGCAACGGGCGCAAAGCCCTTGCGCCGCGCCATCCGCGTCTCCGACGTCGCCACCCGCGCTTCCGCGACGCGCAAGGCAGACACGGCCGAATCGAGATTGGCCTGCGTGCCGGAGCCGGTCTTGCTCAGCGAGGCTGCGCGGTCATAGGTCTGTTGTGCGTTGGCGAGCGTCGCCTTTTGCTGATTGAGATCGGCAAGCTGAAGGTCGTCGTCGACGGAATAAAGGGCATCGCCGACCTTGACCTCGTCGCCCTCGCGGACATTGAGCTTCGTCACCCGCCCCGCTTCGTCCGGGCTGACGAAGATCATGTCGGCCTCGACCCAGCCCTGGAAGCCGGGATCACGCTTTTCGTTGCACCCGGCGAGACCGGTGGCGAGTGCCAGAACCGCGATCGCACAGAGGCGCGACAGATTCGGCTGTCGATCCCTCACCCTGAGGAGCCGCGAAGCGGCGTCTCGAAGGGCGAGAAGCCACAGCCGGGCCTGCATCCTTCGAGACGCGCGTTCCGCGCTCCTCAGGATGAGGTGAGAGATGGTTCGTGACGACGTCATGTCGTCCTCCGTTCGCCAAAAATCAAATCGAGATGAACGCGCAGCATGTCCTGCGCGTCGAGCGGCGCGTGCCGCGCAAACAGGCTTTGCCAGATCACCGCAATCATCGCGGGCGCGACCAGGATCTGCGGATAGCGCGCGAGGTCCTTCTCCCGGATCTCGCCGCGGGCGATCCCGAGCTCGATCAGCGTGCGCATCGCGGCGATCCCGCGCGAGACGACCTCGCGGTAGTAGAAGTCGGCGACGGACGGAAAGCGCGGGCCCTCCGCCACAATCAGGCGTACCAGATCACCCCGCCTGGTGCCGATGACCTCTTTCAGGAAATTGCTGGCAAAGGCCTCGACGAGGTCGCGCACCGAGCCCGTCGGCGGCGGCAGTGCGGTCAGCCGCGCCACGACCGGCACGATCACGACGCGCACCAGCTCCTCGAACATCGATTCCTTGTCCTTGAAGTGCAGGTAGATCGTGCCCTTGGCGACGCCGGCGCGTTTGGCAATGTCGTCGAGTCGCGTTGCGGCAAAACCGCGGGCGATGAACTCCTCCATCGCGGCGTCAACGATCGCCGCGCGCCGCTCCTGCGCGCGCGCAGCACGGTTCGATGCAGGCACCCCTCCGCGGGCTGCCGCAGGCTCCGCGCTCTGTGCCGACTTGTTGGCGAGCTTGGTCGACTTCTTCATCATTAGATGTATATGACTGACTAGTCAGTCATAGTCAAGTTAAGGCTGTTCTCTTGGGTAGCCTCAGACGAATTAGTATTGACTAATTAATTAGCGTCGGCTAATTGAATGACATGATCGAAACCGCTCCAAACCCCGTCACCACTGTGATGCGCGCCCTCGCCGACCCGACGCGCCGGGCGGTGTTCGAGCGCGTGTTCGAGAGCAAGGAGATCACCGTCGCCGAGCTGACGCGCGGCAGCGGCGTAACCCAGGGCGCCATCTCGCAGCACCTGAAGTCGTTGAAACAGGCGGGCCTCGTCGCCGAGCGCGCAGAGGGCCGCAACGTCTATTACCGCGCCGCGCCGCAGGGGCTCGAACCGCTGGTCACCTGGATGGACCATTACGGCGTGTTCTGGCGCGAGCGCTTCCAGAATCTGCGTGACCTCTTGAAGGAGATCGATCCGTGAGTGCTGTTGCTTCCAAGATCCAGACCCAGGACATCGTCATCGACGAGGTCTTCCCTCACGCCGTCGCGACGATCTGGAAGGCGCTGACCAGCGCACAGCTGATTGCGCGCTGGCTGATGCCGCCGACCGGTTTCGAGGCCGTCGAAGGCAACACCTTCACGTTCAAGACCAACCCGGCCGGCGCGTGGGATGGCACGATCCATTGCCGCGTTCTGGAGGTCGTGCCGAACCAACGCTTCGCCTATGCCTGGAAGGGTGGCGACGAGGGTAACACCGGTTACGGCTCGGCGCTCGACACGGTCGTCACCTGGTCCCTCACGCCGGTCGAAGCAGGGACGCGCGTGCGCGTGGTGCACTCCGGCTTCGTGACGCCGACGAACGACACCGCTTATCGCAACATGAGCGACGGCTGGGTCAAGGTGCTGCAGCGGCTGGATGCCATCTCCGGCGAAGACAAGTAGGGAAGCACCTCAATGGACAAGCCCTATACCGGCGGCTGCGCCTGCGGCGCGATCCGCTATTCGATTGCCGGCGAACCCCTGTTCAGCAATCACTGCCAGTGCCGGGACTGCCAGCGCGAAAGCGGCAGTGCGCATGGCTCATACGCGACGTTCGCACGAGCCGGCGTCACGCTAACCGGCGAGGCGAAGCATTGGGATATCGTCGCCGACAGCGGCAACGTGAAGACGCGCGGCTTCTGCACGCAGTGCGGCGTGCCTGTGTACATGACCTTCGCGGCGCAGCCCGACGTCTTCACAATCCGCGCCGCGAGCCTCGACGAGCCTGCCCGCTACAAGCCGCAGGCAGTCACTTTCGCCGCGCGCGGCCATGACTGGGATCGCCTCGATCCCAGCCTGGTAACGTTCGAAGGCATGCCGCCTGGATGAGGCGCTAGCCGAAATCAAGCACCATGCGACCGTCGATCTTGCCGGCCTTCATCCGCTCGAAGACATCGTTGATCTGCGCTAGCGGCACCTTCGTCACTTCGGCCTTCACCTTGCCATCGGTGGCGAATGCGACGGCTTCGTCGAGGTCGCGCCTCGTGCCGACGATGGAGCCGCGCACCGTGATGCGCTTGAGGACGACGTCGAAGATCGGCGTCGGGAATTCGCCCGGCGGCAGGCCGACGAGGCTGACGGTGCCCTTCCGGCGCACCATCTTGAGCGCCTGGGCGAACGCGGCGGTCGAGACCGCCGTCACCAGCACGCCGTGGGCCCCGCCGCCGGTTGCCGCAAGAACCTGGTCCACCGCACCAGCGGTGAGGGCATTGACCGCGAGATCGGCGCCGGTTTCGCGCGCCAGCTCCAGCTTGTCCTCGGCGATATCGACGGCAGCGACCTTGAGCCCCATCGCCTTGGCGTACTGAATCGCGACATGGCCGAGCCCGCCGACACCTGAGATCACCACCCACTCGCCGGGCCTGGCCTCCGTCTCCTTCAATCCCTTGTAGGTGGTGACGCCGGCGCACAGGATCGGCGCGATGGCGGCGAAATCGACCGTCGCCGGCAGCTTTGCGGCGAAGGCGGCCGAGGCGATCACATATTCTGCGAAGCCGCCGTTCACGCTGTAGCCGGTATTGTGCTGGTGCTCGCACAGGGTCTCCCAGCCGGTCTCGCAATATTCGCAAGACATGCAGGCGTCGTGCAGCCAGGCGACGCCGACGGCATCTCCGACTTTCAGATTCTTCACGCCGGGCCCGAGCGCGGCGACGGTGCCGGCCGCCTCGTGGCCGGGAATGAAGGGCGGTACCGGTTTCACCGGCCAGTCGCCGGAGGCTGCATGCAGATCGGTGTGACAGACGCCGCAGGCCTTCACCTTGACCAGAATCTCGCCGGGGCCGGGCTGCGGCACCGGCACGTCCTCGATCACCAGCGGCTTGCCGAATTGCTTGACGACTGCGGCTTTCATGGTCGGCATCTGTCTGCTCCTCTGCATTTTGGAGCAGAATAACGACCCCGCGCCGCGCTCCTTTGATGGGCGTCAAACAGCACAAAGTTTGCGCAAGGCGGCCCATCATGACACCACGATGACGCCGCGCCGATGCCGGCGTGTCAGCTATGGAACTTCAGGCCATCGACGATCTTGTCGATCACCTTGCGCTCGGCGCGCATGGCGATGCCGACGAGGTTGAGATCGTTGCGCGCCACGGCCCTCACCGCCTCGCGATTGGCGGCATCGTGCGTGGTGCTGAACATGTCCTCGGTATAGACCGCCGGCTTGACGTTGCGCGCGAGCGCACGATCCAGCGCGCGCGATAGTGCCGGCCCGTCGGCGCCGTAGATCAGGATCGGCTGGCCGATCAACGCATGATAGTTCGTGCCCGAGGCGTCTTCATAGGCATCGCCAATGCATTCGGGAAAAGCCGCGGCAATGCCGCTGGTGAGGAAGGACGCGACGTTGAGCTTCTGCCAGGCCTGAAGATCGGTGCGGATCACGACCGCGATCTTGGTGTCGAACTGCATCTATTCCTTCCACTGTCATTCGGGGGCGGTCCAAAGGACCGAGCCCGGAATCTCGAGATTCTCAGGTGCGCAATTGCGCACCATAGCTCGATGCTACGCATCGCCCCGGAATGACAGCAAGAGGAAATCAACCCTTGGCGTCGCAGGCCCAGGCGCGGATCACGCATTCCTTGCCGCCGTATTTGTAGCATTCGCGCGTGGCGGCGTTGAGCGAGGCAGAGATCTTCGGCTTGACGGCATAGCCATAAGCGCCGCAGGGGTTGGCGAGATCGACCGACATCGCAGCGCAGGCGCGCTTCATCGTCACGGTCGTGCAATCGCCCTTGCACTGCTTCTGCGCCGCGGCACGCGCCTCGTGCTCGTGGCCGTAATCAAAGGCCTGGCCATAAGCGCCGCATTTGCCGACTGCAATCGCGCCGGCGGCATGGGCTTCGGTGATGTAGCGGGCGCCCGTGACGGCAACTGACAAGACAAAGCAAAACATCGCGCAACGGCGCGCGACGACGTTCGAAGCCATGGAAAATCCCCTCCCCCAAGGCAGGTGGAGGCGACTCTAAGCGGCGGTCGTTTCCAGATGGTGAACGGGTGGTTGAAATCGTGCGCGCACGGGTGGATTAGCGAAGCGCAATCCACCTCTTTTGTATCCGCGCAGACACACAGGTGGTGGATTACGCCTTCGGCTAATCCACCCTCCGCAGCTACGGCACCGTCATCCGCCTCGCGCAGCTTCCAGCGCCTGCGGCGTGTCGATATCGAGGAAGGCGCTTTCGCCGTCGACGGGCACCTCGGCTACGGCCTCGGTGTGCTTGGCGATCAGATGGCGCGCGCCGACGTCGCCATCGAGCGTCATCAGCTCCTTGAAGAAGCGGCGCGACCACAGCACGGGATTGCCGCGGCGGCCCTCGCTCACGGGCACGACGATGAGATTGCCGCGATCCGGTGCGAAGCCGTCGATGAGACGATCGATCAGACCGGCATCGATCAGCGGCATGTCGCCCAGGCACACCACGGCGCCGTCGCAAGCTTCAGGGACGGCAGCGATGCCGGCCTTGACCGAGCTGGCGATCCCGCCGGCAAAATCCGGATTCCTGACGAACTTCACCTTCAGACCCTGCAGCGCCTGCTCGACCAGCTCGGTCTGGTGGCCGGTGACCACGATCACCTCGGATGCCCTGGAGGCCAGAGCCTGCTCGGTCGCGATTCGCACCAGCTTCTTGCCGTCGAGTTCGGCGAGCAGCTTGTTTGGCCCGCCCATCCGGGTCGAACGGCCCGCCGCGAGCACGATGGCGGCGACCTGGCTATTGCCCTCGGTCTCGGGCTGTGCGCGCGGCTGCGGCCGCGTCACGATCTCCATCAGGAGGCCGCCGACGCCCATACCCATCAGCTCCGAGCGCGTCACCTTGATGCCGGCGAGGAGCCGCATCAAGACCCAGTCGAAACCGTTCTCGACCGGCGAGCGCGCACAGCCCGGTGCGCCCAGCACCGGAACGTCGCCGGCCCGCGCGATCAGCAAGAGATTGCCGGGGTCGACCGGCATGCCGAAATGCTCGATCTCGCCGCCGATCCCCGTGACGGCCGCCGGAATCACGTCGCGGCGGTCGGCGATCGCGGACGCGCCGAACACGATGACGAGCTCCGCACCGAGGCCGAGCAATTCCTTGATCGCCGCCGACAGCGCGGCTTCGTCGTGCTGGACCCGCCGCTCGGCGATGATGCTGGCACCGGCGGGTGCGAGCCGCTCGGCCGTGACGCGCAGCGTCTTGTCGATCACCTTGGATGACAGGCCCGGCAGCAGCGTCGAGACCACGCCGACGCGCTGGATCACGTAAGGCGCGATCTTCAGCACGTCCTTGCCTGCGGCTTTCACCGCGGCATCGCGCAAACTGCCTTCGACGCCGAACGGGATGATCTTGACGGTGCCGACCATCTCGCCCTCGACCACCGGCTTGTAGGCGGTGAGCGTCGCAAAGGTGATGGCTTCGTCGATGTTGTTGATGCGGTCGACCGCGGCGCGGTCGATCACCAGCACGCCCGGACGTGCGGCGAACAGATTGGCACGGCCGGTGAAGGCACGCTCGACATGAATGCCCTCGCCGCCGACGGCCAGCGCGATGCCGGCGGCCGCAACGTCCTCGGAGACGTCGCCCGCCTCCATGCGCACCACGACGATGTCCTTGATGCCGGCGCGCGTGAGCTGCTCGACCTCGGCAGGCCCGATCGTCGTGCCCTTCTTCAGCACCAGCGGTCCCTGGCGCAGGGTATGGACGGTCACCCCGCCGATTGCATCCTTGGGGCTCGCCGGGCCGAACTTCATGCCGCTTCTTCTTTTTCTTTGGGTGGCAGGCGGAGCACCGCGGTGATCTCCGCCATGATCGACACCGCGATCTCGGACGGGGAGACCGCGCCGATCGCGAGGCCAATGGGCGCGTGAATGCGCGCGATGTCGCTTTCCTTGGCGCCCTGCGCCCGCAGCCGGTCGCCGCGCTTGGCGTGCGTCTTCCGCGAGCCGAGAGCGCCGATATAGAAGCAGCCGCGCTCGAAGGCGTGCAGTAGCGCGGGGTCGTCGATCTTGGGGTCGTGCGTCACCGCGACGAAGGCGGTGTAGGCATCGACATTGAGCGGCGGCAGCGCGGTGTCCGGCCATTCGGCCACCAGCGGAACGTCGGGAAAGCGTTCGGGGCTGGCGAACGCCGTGCGCGGATCCACGACGGTCACGTCGTAGCCGAGCGAGCGCGCCAGCGGCGCCAAGGCCTGGCTGATATGGACCGCGCCGACGATGACGAGTTTTGCGGTCGGCGCGTAGACGTTGAGGAACAGCTTCTTGCCGCCGGCCTCGACATTGGCGCTCTTGCCCATGCGGAGTTGCTTGTCGAGTTCGGCGCGCAAGGGATCTTTTGCAAAATCCTTCGCCTTCACCAGCCGCTGCTCGCCGCTCTCGGTGTCGGTCACCAGGATCACCGGCCGGCGCGCGGCGCGCTCGGCGTTGAGTTCGTGCAGGATCTCGAGCTTCACGGCTAACCGACCTTTTCGACGAAGACGCGGATGGTGCCGCCGCAGGACAGCCCGACATTCCAGGCGGTCTCGTCGGCGACGCCGAACTCCAGCATCCTCGGCTTGCCGCTCTGGATCACGTCCATGGCCTCGGTGACCACGGCGCCCTCGACGCAGCCGCCGGAAACCGACCCCAGGAACGTACCCTCGTCGTTGATGACGAGGCTGGAGCCTGCCGGGCGCGGCGCCGAGCCCCAGGTCTCCACCACGGTGGCGAGCGCGACGCCACGGCCGGCCTTCTGCCAGTCCTCCGCCGCCTTCAGAATATCCTCGTCGCGATCGAGCATGGGGTGCCTCTCAAGCTGCGGAGCGGATCAGGCTGCGGTGATGCGGCGGCAGCGGCCGGGAGAGCGTCGTGATCAGCTCCTGGATCGAACTCAAATTATGTACCGGGCGGAATTCGTCAACGTGCGGAAGCATCATTTTGATGCCCTGGGCCTTGGCCTCGAAGCCGCCGAACCGGAGCAGCGGGTTGAGCCAGATCAGCCGCCGGCACGAGCGGTGCAGCCGGTCCATCTCGAAGGCGAGCCTGGAATCCGCCTCCCGCTCCAGCCCGTCGGAGATCAGGAGCACGATGGCGCCCTGGCTCAGCACGCGCCGCGCCCACAATTTGTTGAAGTTGTGCAGCGAGGCCGAGATCCGCGTGCCGCCGGCCCAGTCCTCGACCGAGGCAGAACAGCTCGCCAGCGCCTCGTCGGGATCGCGCTGGCGCAGCGCGCGGGTGACGTTGGTCAGCCGGGTGCCGAACAGGAACACCGAGACGCGCTTGCGCGCATCGCCGATGGCATGGAGGAAATGCAGGAACAGGCGGGTGTACTCGCTCATCGAGCCCGAGATATCGAGCAGCGCCACGATCGGCGCCGGCTTCTCGATCCGCCCGAGACGATGGATGTCGATGATGTCGCCGCCGGTGCGCAAGGAGGCGCGTAGCGTGCGGCGCAGGTCGAGGCGAAGCCCGCGCGCATCAGGCCGGTGCCGGCGCGTCAGAAGCTCGGCCTGCGGCAGATGCATCCGCTCGACCGCACGCAGCGCCTCGCTGATCTCGGCGGCGCTCATCTGCGCAAAATCCTTCTTCTGAAGGATCTCCCTGTCGGACACCGACAGGCGCAGATCCTGCTCCTGGTGCTGCGGCGTCTCGGTCATGCGCGGCTGCGACATCGCCTCCTGCACGCGGCGGGAGCCCGCCTGCGGCTTCTTCTTGGCCTGGTCCGGCAGCGGCACCGAATCCAGCATGTGCTTCCATTCTTCCGAGGCGCGGAAGAACAGGTTGAAGGCCTGCTTGAAGATCAGCGCGTGCTCATGACGCTTGACGAAGATCGCCTCCAGCGTGGTGAAGACATCGGCGCGGTTACCGATGTCGATCACCTGGAGCGCGCTCATGGCGTCGATGACAGCGCCCGGCCCGACCGGCATGCCCGCAGAGCGCAGCGCGCGGGCGAAGCCGACGATGTTGTCGGCGAACTGCTCGGTCTGCGCGGGCGCCAGGTGGTTGATGGCCATGGTCTCGTATCCATCCCCTCGTCATTCCGGGACGCGCCACTTGTCGCGAGCCCGGAATCCATACTCCCGATCGTGGTTATGGATTCTCAGGTGCGCAATTGCGCACCATAGCTCGCGACTTCGTCGCGCCCCGGAATGACGAGCTCAGTTGTAGCGCGAGATCAATTCTCGCTCGTCGCGTCCTTCAGCACCTTCTGCAGGGTATCACCCTGCATGCGGGTGATGTCGTCCTGGTATTTGAGCAGCGCGCCCAGCGTGTCGCCGACCACTTGCGGGGTCAGCGAGCGGGCATCTAACTCCGACAGCGCGGTGGCCCAGTCGATGGTCTCGGCGACGCCCGGCGACTTGTAGAAGTCCTGGTTGCGCAAAGCCTGCACGAAGCGCACGACCTGCTGCGACAGCTTGGCGGAGATGCCGGGCACGCGCGTCTTGACGATCGCGAGCTCGCGCTCAGCGGCGGGATAATCGACCCAGTGATAGAGACAGCGCCGCTTCAGCGCGTCGTGGATCTCGCGGGTGCGGTTGGAGGTGATGATGACGATCGGCGGGCTCGGCGCCTTGACGGTGCCGAACTCCGGGATCGTCACCTGGAAGTCGCTGAGGATTTCGAGCAAGTATGCCTCGAACGCCTCGTCGGCGCGATCGAGCTCGTCGATCAGCAGCACCGGTGGTCCCGCGACGTCGGGCTCCAGCGCCTGGAGCAGCGGCCGCTTGATCATGTAGCGGTCGGCGAAGATGTCGCTCGAGAGCTGGTCGCGATCGGTGTCGCCGGCGGCTTCCGCCATCCGGATCGCGATCATCTGCGCGGCGCTGTTCCACTCGTAGACCGCGGAGGAGACGTCGAGGCCTTCGTAGCACTGCAGGCGGATCAGCTTCCGCCCGAGCGCAGCGGACAGGACCTTGGCGATCTCGGTCTTGCCGACGCCGGCCTCGCCTTCCAGGAACAGCGGCCGGCCCATGCGCAGCGAGAGATACGTCACCGTCGCCAGCGACCGCTCCGCGAGGTAGCCGCGCGACGTCAGGAGTTCGAGCATCGCATCGACCGATGCCGGCAACCCAACTGAAGTATTGGCCCCGGAAGTATTGGCCGCTGAAGTCATGAAAAAGCCAGTCTCGCTACGCCCTCACCGGGGACAAGTTTGGGCCGAGGCGTGAGGTCACCTCACTCCTTGGCGTTGGCGGCGTCGACGGCGCGCCGGGTCAGCACGCCGATGAGATGCGCGCGGTATTCGGCGCTGCCGTGGATATCGCTGTTGAGGCCCTCGGCCGGCACCTCGATGCCGTCAAGCGCCTTCGCGGCGAAGCGCTTCTTCAGGGCTTCCTCGAACGCAGTGACGCGGAACACGCCTTCGGAGCCGGCGCCGGTGACGGCAACCCGCACGTCGGACGGACGCCGCGCCACGAACACGCCAACCAGCGCATAGCGCGAGGCCTGGTTGCGGAACTTGACGTAGGCCGCCTTCTTCGGCAGCGGGAACATCACCTTCGTGATGATCTCGTCGGCTTCCAGCGCGGTCGAGAACAGGCCCTGGAAATACTCTTCGGCCTTGAGGCGCCGCTTGTTGGTGACGATGGTCGCGCCCAGCGCGAGCACGGCGGCCGGATAGTCCGCGGTCGGGTCGTTGTTGGCGAGCGAGCCGCCGATCGTGCCCTTGTGACGTACGGCGGGATCACCGATTCCGCCGGCAAGATTCGCGAGCGCCGGGATCGCCTCTCCGACGATGGCGGAGGTCGCGACCTCGGCGTGCTTGGCGGTGGCGCCGATTACCAGCGAACGGCCCTTCATCTCGATCGTATTGAGCCCCTCGATATGGGAGAGGTCGACCAGATGCGGGGGGCTGGCGAGGCGCTGCTTCATGACGGGAATCAGCGTGTGGCCGCCAGCGATCACCTTGGCGTCTTCGTTCTTCACCAGGAGGTTGGCGGCCTGCCGCACGGTCCCGGGGCGATGATATTTGAATTCGTACATCTGAATGTCCTGATCGCGGGATGCGCGTTACGCGAGGTCGGATTTCGCCATCGCCTTGGCGCCGGCGGAGATCGAGGCGACGATGTTCTGGTAGCCGGTGCAGCGGCAGAGATTGCCTTCCAGTTCTTCCCGGATCGTATGGTCGTCGAGCTCGTTGCCCTTGCGGTGCACGATGTCGATCGCGGTCATGATCATGCCCGGCGTGCAGAAGCCGCATTGCAGGCCATGGTGCTCGCGGAAGGCCTCCTGCATCGGATGCAGCGGCGCGCCGTCTGCGGCCAGCCCCTCGATCGTCCTGACCTCGTGGCCGTCGGCCATCACCGCAAGCGTGGTGCAGGATTTCACGGCCTTGCCGTCGACATGCACGACGCAGGCGCCGCACTGCGAGGTGTCGCAGCCGACATGGGTGCCGGTCAGGCGCAGATTCTCGCGCAAAAACTGCACCAGGAGGGTGCGGGGATCGACGTTGGCGGTGACTGGATTGCCGTTCACGATGAGGGAGATTTTTGCCATAAGCACTCTCTATCAGCGCCCCGACGGGTCCCGTCGAAGCGGTTCTTATAATTATTCCAACCCATCATATGGGCCATTATGCCCCGGGGCAACATCGCCCGGGACGCAAGGTGCCATGCCGAAGGCGATGACCTTCAGCCCTGTACCGCCTTGGCGAAGTTCGCGAAAAATTCGTCGGCGAGTTTCTTGGCGGCGCCGTTGATAAGGCGCTGGCCGAGCTGCGCCAACTTGCCGCCGATCTGCGCCTCGACATCGTAGGACAGCAGCGTGCCGCCGTCCTTCTCCGCCAGCTTGACCACCGCGCCACCCTTGGCGAAGCCGGCGACCCCGCCCTCGCCCTCGCCCGAGATCTTGTAGCCGTTCGGCGGGTCGAGATCGGAGAGCGTGACCTTGCCCTTGAAGCGTGCCGACACCGGGCCGACCTTCATTTTCGCCGTTGCGCGAAAGCCGCCGTCCTCGGTCCTCTCGAGTTCCTCGCAGCCGGGGATGCAGGCCTTCAGCACCTCGGGATCATTGAGCTTGGCCCACACGGCCTCGCGCGGCGCCGCAAGCTGGACTTCGCCGTTCATCGTCATGGCCATGAGGGTGCCTCCCGGATCGCGTAACTTATAGTGCTGATCAAGTAACGCAGGCACGCGGCAAAGGAAAGGGCGACACCCGGTCAAGTGCAATGCAAATTCGCAACTGCAAAAAGACGTGTGCGGGCGGTTGGGGATTGGCACAGCCGGGCCATGATGATTAGGTCGCGCGCAATATGAGCACATCCCTCTCCCCCCTGCTCGCACCGATGCTGTCGAGCGCCGCCATGCGCGCGGTCTGCGATGACCGGTCGACCCTGCAGAACATGCTCGATTTCGAGGCAGCCCTGGCACGCGCGGAGGCCGCCACGGACGTGATTCCGGCCTCTGCGGTGGGCTCGATCGAGGCCGCATGCAAGGCCGATTTCTTTGACATGGCGGCGCTGGCAGAGGCCGCGACGCGATCGGGCAATCTGGCGATTCCCCTGGTCAAGATGCTGACCGCCAATGTCGGCAGGGCCGACACCGAGGCCGCGCGCTACGTGCATTGGGGCGCCACCAGCCAGGATGTCATCGACACCGCGACCATGCTCACGCTTCGCGCCGGCCTCGATGCGCTGGACGCCGACCTCAGCCGCGCCATCAAGGGGTTCGCCGCGCTGGCGCGCAGCCATCGCAACACCGCGATGGTGGCACGGACCTGGCTGCAGCACGCGCTACCGATGCCGTTCGGCCTGAAAGCCGCCGAATATGCCGCAGGCCTCGCTCGCGCCCGCTGCCGCCTGCGGCGGCTCTCCCGCAAGGGCCTCGCGCTGCAATTCGGCGGCGCCGCCGGCACACTGGCGGCCCTCGGCGACAAGGGGCTGGCGGTGGCCGAGCGGCTGGCGCAGGAGCTGAACCTGCCGCTACCGGAAGCGCCCTGGCACACCCATCGCGACCGCATCGCGGAGGCCGCTTCGGCTTTCGCTATTCTGGCTGGAACCTGCGGCAAGATCGCGCGCGACATTTCGCTGATGATGCAGACCGACGTCGCGGAGGCCTTCGAGCCCGCGGGCGAAGGCCGCGGCGGCTCCTCGACCATGCCGCACAAGCGCAACCCGGTCGCCGCCGCAAGCGCGCTGGGCGCCGCCACAATGGCCCCGCAGCTTGCAGCGACGATATTTGCGGCCCAAGTGCAGGATCATGAGCGCAGCGCGGGCCCCTGGCACGCGGAATGGCCGACGCTGCCGCAATTGATGCTGGTCGCCTCAGGCGCGCTGGCCGCCATCGTCGACATCGCCGAGGGCCTCGACGTCGACGCCGCGCGCATGCGCAGCAATCTCGATGCGACGCACGGCCTGATCATGGCGGAAGCTGTCACCTTCGCGCTGGCCGACAAGATCGGCAAGAGCGATGCGCATCATCTCATCGAGACCGCCAGCAAGCGCGCGGTCGCCGAGAAGAAACATTTGCGCGAGGTGCTGACGGCCGATTCGCAGGTCACTGCCCATCTTTCTCCGGAAAAAATTGCGGCATTGTTCGAGCCGATGGCCTATCAAGGGGCTTCCCAAGCCTTGATCGACCGGCTGCTCGACAGCCTCGACCGCGAATAAGAACCGCAAAGTACGACGGAGACGCCGCATGCCCATGATCGATGCCGACGGTTGCCTGCTCAACGTCTCCGTCGAGGGCCGCGACGGCGGGCCGACGCTGATGCTGTCCAACTCGCTCGGCTGCACGCTGCAGATGTGGGAGCCGCAGATGAAGGCGCTGACGCAGGTGTTCCGCGTCATCCGCTACGACCGCCGCGGCCACGGCAAGTCAAACGTTGCGCCCGGCCCCTACACCATGGAGCGCTTCGGCCGCGACGTGCTCGCGATCCTCGACGACCTCAACATCGAGAAGGTGCATTGGTGCGGCCTGTCGATGGGCGGCATGGTCGGGCAATGGCTCGGCGCCAACGCGCCGGAGCGCTTCGGCAAGCTCATCCTCGCCAATACCTCCTGCTACTATGCCGAGCCGACCAAATGGCTGGAGCGCATCGACGCCGTGAAGAAGGGCGGCATCGCCGCGGTCGCCGATGCCGTGATCGCGGGATGGCTGACGCAGGACTTCCGCGAGCGCGAGCCTGACATCACCGCGAGGATGAAGTCGATGCTGCTCGCCTCCCCCGTCGAAGGCTACCTCGCCTGCTGCGAGGCGCTGTCGACGCTCGACCAGCGCGCGCTGCTGCCGAAGATCAAGAGCCCAACGCTGGTGATCGCCGGCCGTCACGACATGGCGACGCCGATCTCGGCGGGCGAGTTGATCCGCTCGAATATTCCGGGCGCAAGCATGACCATCATCGACGCCGCGCATATTTCCAACGTCGAGCAGCCGCACGCGTTTACGGACGCGGTGGTGGGGTTCTTGACGCAACGCTAGTTGTTGTCACCGTCATTCCGGGGCACCTCGAAGAGGCGAACCCGGAATCTCGAGATTCTCAGGTGCGCAATTGCGCACCATGGTTCGATGCTTCGCATCGCCCCGGAATGATTGACTGGAGGCACCACAATGGACGACCAGAAGCGCCGCGATGCCGGCATGAACGTGCGCCGAAAGGTGCTGGGCAATGCCTGGGTCGACAAGTCGATCGCGAACCGCAATGCGTTCAACACCGACTTCCAGGACATGATCACCCGCTACGCCTGGGGTGAAATCTGGACCCGGCCGCATTTCGACGAGCGCACGCGGCGTGTGCTGGTGATCGGCACCATGGTCGCGCTCGGGCAATGGGACGAGTTTCGCCTGCATGTGCGTGCGGCGCTCGCGGAGGGGGGCTTCACCCCCGACGACATCAAGGAAATCCTGCTGCAGCAGGCGATCTATTGCGGCGTGCCGGCGGCGAACCACGCCGTCAAGGAAGCCTCAGCGATTGTGCAGGAGCTCGGCCTGCTCAAGACCTAGCGACGCAGGGATCTCGGCAGGGGTCTCGACGCTCTGCGGAGCCGCATCGGGCCGCTCGATCAGGATCACGATGGCAGCACCGAGCAGCAGCAGCAGCTCGGTGGCGTGCAGCCGGAGCGCGGCCATCTCGCCGACCTTCGAAGCCATCACCATGCTGGCAAACGAGATCAGGCTGCCGATCGCCAGCGCGATCCCGAGCGCCTCGTCGCTGCCGCCGGACTTGCGGGTCCGGGGGACGCAGAGCAGAGCCAGATAGATCGCAAAGAACGCCACCACGGTAAGCCGGCCCAGCGCAAGCAGCCAGGCCGCGCGCACCGTGCTCATCCCTGCCATCTGGAGATGGTCGCTGAGGAACAGCGCGACGGCGACGCTCGGCCGCTCGTAGAGGCCATGCACCGGTGCGACGATGATGTTGAAGGCGACGATGGTCCAGGCCGGAATGAAATAGGCCGCCAGCAGCGCGCCGTTGACCGAGCCGATCCGCCAATTCCTGAACATGCCGCTTCCCGTTTCGTCGACCACGCGCCTTCCGCTGGGAAGGCTTTGCCGGGAGCTAACTCGCATCAGACTGTGGCGGCAATTTAAACCCTTTGTTTACCTTAATTGCCCTGCCCCCGTCGTTCCGGGGCAATGCGCAGCATTGACTCGGCAACCAACTGCCCAAAAAAAGACCCCGCCTTGCGGCGGGGCCCTCCTCACTAACCTTCTTTCTCGGGCTCCCAAATTACTTATCCTGCTGGCCGCCCTGCTGCTGGCCGGGGCGATCGCCCTGGCGCATCGGATCGTTCTGCTGCTGCTGTCCAGGTTTCTGACCGCCGCCCTGCTGCTGGCCCGGCTGCTGACCTGGGCGCTGCTGGCCGGGGTTCTGACTCTGCTGACCCGGATTCTGGTTCTGCTGCTTCGTCATTCGGGGAACTCCCTTGTTGGACGTCAGAGGCGAGATAACGGCCGGCATCCGCTTTGGTTGCCCGAGGAACCCGGTTCCTCGCAGTTGCGGAACCGACGGCCAAATGAGCTCTGTACAAGACCTTCTGCCAGAGCGTGAGCTGTTGCAGCCGCCAGTTCCCTCCTGTTACAAATCCGGAAGAATGCTTAGGGGCTGCCGGGGCCCAAGAAACGGCCCAAGAAACCCACTCTCCTAAGAGCTCCTTTTGAGCCCGCGTCAGGTTTGGTACGGCAGCCCATGGATTACTTCGCCCAGCAGCTCATCAACGGTCTCGTTCTGGGCTCGATCTACGGCCTGATCGCCATCGGCTACACGATGGTCTACGGCATCGTCGGCATGATCAACTTCGCCCATGGCGACGTCTTCATGATCGGCGGCTTCATCGCCCTGATCACCTTCCTGATCCTGATCTCGTTCGGACTGACCGCGATCCCGCTGATCCTGCTGGTCGTGCTGCTGGTCTCGATGGCGATCACCGCGCTCTATGGCTGGACCATCGAACGCATCGCCTACCGGCCGCTTCGCCATTCCTTCCGCCTCGCCCCGATGCTGTCGGCGATCGGCATGTCCTTCGTGCTGACCAACTATTCGCAGGTTGCGCAGGGCGCGCGCGTCAAGCCGATCCCGCCCTTCATCACCGGTGGCTACACCCTGCATGAGAGCACGGACGGCTTCGTGATCCAGCTCTCCAACATCCAGATCATGGTGGTGATCACCACTATCGTGCTGCTGGCGATCTTCACCTGGCTGGTATCGCGCACCCGGCTCGGACGCGACATGCGCGCCTGCGAGCAGGACCAGACCATGGCGGCGCTGCTCGGCGTCGACGTCGACCGCACCATCTCCATGACCTTCGTGATTGGTGCCGCGCTCGCCGCGGTCGCGGGCCTGATGTATCTGCTCTATTACGGCCTCGTCGATTTCTTCATGGGCTTCGTCGCCGGCATCAAGGCGTTCACCGCTGCCGTGCTCGGCGGCATCGGCTCGCTGCCGGGGGCCATGCTCGGCGGCCTCGCGATCGGCCTGATCGAGACGTTCTGGTCGGCCTATTTCTCGGTCGAGTACAAGGACGTCGCAGCGTTCTCGATCCTGATCGTGGTGCTGATCTTCATGCCGACCGGCCTGCTCGGCCGTCCCGAAGTCGAAAAAGTCTGACGGTCGCGCGCGTGACAGCTCCCTCGACCAACACGGCCAAACCTGCAACTGGCATCTCCGCTCTCCTGAAGACGGCTTTCGTCAATGCGCTGATCGCGTTGGTGCTGTTCTCGCTGATGATCGGCATCCGCACCGAGGCGGGCTCCTCCGGCCAGCTCACCTATTGGACCCGCTTCGGCGACCTCGCGTCCATCGTCGCCGCCGTGTTCGGCGGCTCGATCGCGATCGAGCTGCTTCGGCAATGGATCGGCCCGACCGGCGCCGAGAAGCTGGTGCCGCCGGCGGTGCAAAGCGGCATATCGTTCATTGGCCGCTACCTCGCGCCGGCGCTCCTGATCTTCACGCTGCTGGTGCCGGTGATCTTCTATAACCAGCGCTACATCCTCGACCTCGCGATCCTGGTGCTCACCTATGTCATGCTGGGCTGGGGATTGAACGTCGTGGTTGGGCTCGCGGGCCTGCTCGATCTCGGCTACGTCGCCTTCTATGCTGTCGGTGCCTATTCCTACGGACTGCTCGCCACCAATTTCGGCTGGTCGTTCTGGATCTGCCTGCCGCTCGCCGGCATCCTCGCCGCCTTCTGGGGCGTCCTGCTCGGCTTCCCCGTGCTGCGCCTGCGCGGCGACTATCTCGCCATCGTGACCCTCGCCTTCGGCGAGATCATCCGCTTGGTCATCATCAACTGGCAGGATCTCACCGGCGGCCCCAACGGCGTCTCCGGCATTCCCCGCCCCACCTTCTTCGGTATCCCGCTCGACAACAGCGACGACGGGCTCGCCGCCAGGCTCGGCATCGAATATTCGCCGACGCACCGCATCGTCTTCCTGTTCTACCTGATCCTGGCGCTGGCGCTGCTCACCAACTGGGCGACGATCCGCCTGCGCCGCCTCCCGATCGGACGGGCCTGGGAAGCCTTGCGCGAGGACGAGGTCGCCTGCCGCGCGCTCGGCATCAACACCACGACCACCAAGCTCACGGCGTTCGCGACGGGTGCGATGTTCGGCGGCTTTGCCGGCGCGTTCTTCGCCACCCGGCAGGGCTTCATCAGCCCGGAATCCTTCACCTTCCAGGAATCGGCGCTGGTGCTCGCCATCGTCGTCCTCGGCGGCATGGGCTCGCAGCTCGGCGTCGCGCTGTCCGCGCTCGCCATGATCGGCGGCTTCGAACTGTTCCGAAGCCTGGAGGGCTATCGCATGCTGGTGTTCGGCATGGCCATGGTGCTGATCATGATCTGGCGGCCGCGCGGCCTTATCGGCCATCGCGCACCGACCGTGTATCTGACCAAGGCGCAAGCGATCTCCTCCGACCTCGTCAAGGAAGGGCACGGATGAGCGGCGACAAGATTCTCAGCGTCGACCGACTCGCCATGCGTTTCGGCGGCATCGTTGCCGTGCAGGACCTTTCTTTCGCCGCCGAGCGGAAGAAGATCACCGCGTTGATCGGGCCGAACGGCGCCGGCAAGACCACCGTCTTCAACTGCATCACCGGGTTCTACAAACCGAGCGGCGGCGCCATTCGCCTCAGCCTTGCCGGCGGCAGGACGATCGCGCTGGAGCGGCTGAACGATTTCCGCATCGCCAAGCAAGCCAAGGTGGCTCGCACCTTCCAGAACATCCGGCTGTTTCCCGGCATGACCGCGCTGGAAAACCTGATGGTGGCGCAGCACAACGCACTGATGCGCGCCTCCGGCTTCACCTTCCTCGGCCTGATCGGCGCTCCCGGCTATCGCGATGCCGAAAAGCGCGCGATTGATCTCGCCACGGACTGGCTCAAGCGGGTCAATCTGCTCGACCGCGCCGACGATGCCGCAGGCAATTTCGCCTATGGCGACCAGCGCCGGCTCGAGATCGCGCGCGCAATGTGCACCGAGCCCGCGCTTCTGTGCCTGGACGAGCCCGCCGCCGGCCTCAATGCGCGCGAGAGCGCGGCCTTGAGCGAGCTCCTGCTCTCGATCCGCGACGAGCTCGGCACCTCGATCCTCCTGATCGAACATGACATGTCGGTGGTGATGGAGATCTCCGACCACATCGTGGTGATGGACCATGGCGTCAAGATCGCCGAAGGCACGCCGCGCGAGGTCCGCGACGATCCCAAGGTGATCGCCGCCTATCTCGGCGCCGACGAGGAAGAGGCGGCAGCCGTGATGGAGGGCGGGTCGTGACCGCGGCGCCCTCTCCCCTGCTCGCGATCCGGGGCTTGCGCGCCGCCTACGGCAAGATCGAGGCGCTGAAGGGCGTCGACGTCGAGATCAATGCCGGCGAGATCGTGGCGCTGATCGGCGCCAACGGCGCCGGCAAGTCGACGCTGATGATGACGATCTTCGGCAAGCCGCGCGCCCGCGCCGGCCAGATCCTGTATGAAGGCCGCGACATCACCGACGTCCCGACCCACGAGATCGCGCATTTGCGTATCGCGCAATCGCCGGAGGGCCGCCGCGTCTTCCCGCGCATGAGCGTGGCGGAAAACCTCCAGATGGGGGCGGATGCCACCGAATGCACGGAGGGCGAACGCGAGGCGACGCTGCAACGCGTCTTCACGCTGTTTCCGCGCCTGAAGGAACGCTACGCCCAGCGCGGCGGAACGCTGTCCGGCGGCGAGCAGCAGATGCTGGCGATCGGCCGCGCCTTGATGAGCCGTCCCCGCCTGCTCCTGCTCGACGAGCCCTCGCTTGGCCTTGCGCCGCTGATCGCGCGCCAGATCTTCGATGCGATCCGCACCCTGAACCGGCAGGACGGCCTGACCGTCCTGATCGTCGAGCAGAACGCCAACCACGCCCTCAAGCTCGCCCATCGCGGCTACGTCATGGTCAATGGCCTGATCACGCTGGCCGGTACCGGCGCCGAATTGTTGCAGCGCCCCGAGATTCGCGCTGCCTACCTGGAGGGCGGCCGGCACGGCTGACCGGCCGGCAAGCCCGACCCGCGTGCGGCCGAATGTGGCGAGATATCTCTGCCGATGCCCGTATTTTGCCGGTGACTTCTCGGTAAATTCATTCGAGAATGGCGTTGGTTTGGACCGGGCACGCCCGGCAACTTCCACAGGCGACCACCCGCGAGGTATCTCATGAAGTCACTGAAGCTCATCGGTCTGGCATTCGGCGCGTCGATCGCGCTGTCGAGCGCGGCGTTCGCGCAGGATGTCACCGTCGCAGTCGCAGGCCCGATGACCGGCGGCGAGTCCGCCTTCGGCCGCCAGATGAAGAACGGCGCCGAAATGGCCGTGGCCGATATCAATGCCGCAGGCGGCGTCAACGGCAAGAAGCTCGCGCTTTCCGTCGAGGACGACGCCTGCGACCCGAAGCAGGCGCGCTCGATCGCCGAAAAGATCGCCGGCGCGAAAATCCCGTTCGTGGCCGGGCACTATTGCTCGTCGTCGTCGATCCCGGCTTCGGAAGCCTATGCCGACGGCAACGTGCTGCAGATCACGCCGGCCTCGACCAATCCGCTGTTCACCGAGCGCAAGCTCTGGAACGTGGCGCGCGTCTGCGGTCGTGACGATCAGCAGGGCCTGATCGCGGCGCAGTACATCGCCAAGAACTTCAAGGGCAAGAACATCGCGATCCTCAACGACAAGACCACCTACGGCAAGGGTCTTGCCGATGAGACCAAGAAGGCGCTCAACAAGGCCGGCGTCACCGAGAAGATGTACGAGTCCTACAACAAGGGCGACAAGGACTTCAACGCGATCGTCTCGCGCTTGAAGCGCGACAACATCGACCTCGTCTATGTCGGCGGGTACCATCAGGAGAGCGGCCTGATCCTGCGTCAGATGCGCGACCAGGGCCTCAAGACCGTGCTGATGGCCGGCGACGCGCTCGCCGACAAGGAGTACGCCTCCATCACCGGCCCGGCCGGCGAAGGCACGCTGTTCACCTTCGGCCCCGATCCGCGCAACAAGCCGACCGCGAAGAAGATCGTCGAGGCTTTCAAGGCCAAGAATATCGACCCGGAGGGCTACACCCTCTACACCTACGCGGCGATGCAGGTGTGGTCGCAGGCGGCCAAGAAGGCCGGCACCACCGACGCCAAGAAGGTCATGGAGGCGATGAAGGCCGGCAAGTGGGACACCGTAATCGGTCCGGTCGAGTATGACGCCAAGGGCGACATCAAGCAGATCGACTACGTCGTCTACAAATGGGACGCCAAGGGCAACTATGCCGAGATCAAGGGCAACGGCACCTAAGCCCGCTTGCCGCGCCCTCGGACCGCCATACGATCGTCTCCACGCCCCGGCTTGCCCGGGGCGTTTCTTTTCGCAGCGGGTTCAGACGGCTGCAGGCAGCTCGCCGCTGGCCGCGGCCTGGGCTTTCCGAAGCGCTTGCAGGAGATCGTTCGGCCGAAACGGTTTCTGCAGGCAGACCACGTTGGCCAGGTGGGACGACTGCTCCATGAAATCCAGCGCCGTCATTCCGGACACCGCAACGACGGGAAGCCCCGGCGCCTGCTCGCGCAGGGTCGCGATGACGTCGACACCGCTGACGTCGCCAAGGAAAATATCGACAATCGCCGCGTCAAAAGAGCCTTCCGCAAAGGTTTTCAGCCCGGCCGCACCGCTGTCGGCCTCGGCAACCTCGTAACGGTTGACCCGAAGCACGATCGCGACCATCGCGCGCACGTCCTTCTGGTCGTCGATGATGAGAATACGAGGCATGGGAATGACCCCCACAGATCGATCCAAATCGTATGATTCAAACCTGGAACCCGCCGCGGCGGCAGGGCATTATGACACCGCCCAGTAAAGCGCATCTTACCCGATCCCTATTCCGCGCTCCCACCAAAATTAAGTAAGCTGTAACCTTCGGTTGAGTCGTCACTGCAACAGTTCACGACACGCGCCCGGAACGGGCTACCGTGGGGGGCCGTCAAGTCTGCCGTATCCTGGAACTGCGGAGATGCTCAAAACGGGTCTGCATGAGATGAACGTGCCTGCGATCGACCGAAGCACATTTCTTTCAACTCTGCCGGCCGCATCGGCCGACCGGACCGCGGCAATGTGGATCGTCGGCATCTCTTCGATCCTGTTCGCCTTGGCCGTGCCGTTTGCAGGTATCCAGCTGCCGCCGGTCCCCGCCTTCGTCGCGAGCTACCAATCCGCCCTGGCGGTGAGCGACATCATCACGGCTGTGCTGCTGCTGTCGCAGTTTTCGGTGCTGCGGACCCGCGCCCTGTTGTGGCTGTCGACCGGCTACCTGTTCACCGCCGCGGCAGCGCTGGTCCATGCCCTCACCTTTCCCGGCCTGTTCGCGCCGACCGGGCTGTTTGGCGCCGGCAGTCAGACCACGGTCTGGCTCTACATGGTCTGGCACGGCGCCTTCCCTCTGTTCGTGCTGGGCTATGCCTGGCTGAAGGAAAAGGACGGCGGCCCCAGGGTCCGGGGCACGACAAGCAACGTGATCTACGCCATCGTGCTCGGCGTCGTCGCGACCATGGCTGCCTTCACCTGGATCGTCACCGCCCAGCACGATCTGTTGCCGGTCCTGCTCCGCGACAGCCGATACACACCGACCATGATCGGGGTCGTTTCCTTTGTTTGGTCACTGAGCTTCGCCGCGCTCGTTTCACTGTGGTTCCGGCGTCCGCATTCGGTGATCGACATATGGCTCATGGTCGTGATGTGCGCATGGCTGTTCGACATCGCGCTGTCTGCGATCGTCAACGTCGTGCGCTTCGATCTCGGTTTCTACGCCGGCCGTCTCTATGGCCTCTGCGCGTCGAGCTTCGTGCTGGCGGTGCTGTTGATCGAGAACGTTCGCCTCCAGGCCCGGACGGTGGGTCTTGTCGGCAGGCTGCGCGAGCAATCGGCGTCGGATCGCGACTTCTACGGCAAGCGCCTCGCCCTGTATGGCGCCGTCGTCGAATCCTCCAACGACGCCATCATCACCCAGTCGCTCAACGGCGCCATCACCGGCTGGAACCGTGCCGCCGAGCACCTGTTCGGCTATTCCGCCGCAGAGGCCGTCGGCAAGCCGATCGACATCATCGTGCCTGAGGATCGCAAGCCCGAAGTCAGGAGCATTCTCAATCGCATCAGCAGCAACGAGTCGATTGCCCAGCACGAGACGGTCCGTCTCAGGAAGGATGGTCGCGCGCTCGACGTCGTCCTCAACGTCTCGCCACTTCGGGCGGAGAGCGGCGAGATCATCGGCGCCTCCAAGATCGCCCACGACATCACCGAGGAGAAGCAATCCAGGGAAAAGCTTCGCCGCGAGATCGAGGAGCGCCAGCGCATCTTCGAGACTTCGCAGGACCTGATCCTGGTCACCGACGGTTTCGGCAATTTCATCCAGGTCAGCCCAAGCGTGAAGGACATCCTGGGCTTCAGCCCGGAAGATCTGATCGGGCACAGCGCCACCGAGTTCATTCACCCCGACGACCTCGATAGAACCCGGGAGGAGATGCGCGCGGCGCGGCGCGGCGCGGTCAAGCGCAGCTTCGAGGCGCGCTACTATCACTACGACGGTCACGAGGTCACGCTGAACTGGATGGGCACCTGGTCCGAGCCGGTGAAGCGTCACTTCTTCATCGGCCGGGATCTCACGGAGAAGCAGGCCGCCGAAGCCCAGTTCCGGCAGGTCCAGAAAATGGATTCCATCGGTCAGTTGACCGGCGGCGTCGCTCACGATTTCAACAACGTGCTGACCGTCATCACCGGCACGATCGGCATCTTGTCCGACGCGGTCGCCGACCGGCCCGAGCTGGCTGCGATCACCAAGCTGATCGACGACGCCGCCGAGCGCGGCGCGCAGCTGACCAAGCACCTGCTTGCCTTCGCCCGCAAGCAGCCGCTCCAGCCCCGCGAGATCGACGTCAATGCGCTGGCACTCGAAGCCGCCAAGCTGTTGCACCCCACTCTGGGCGAGCAGATCACCATCATGCCGCAGCTCACCGAGGATGCATGGCCGGCTCTGGTCGACCCCGGCCAGCTTTCCACGGCGATCCTCAATCTCGCGCTGAACGCGCGTGACGCGATGCCCGATGGCGGCACCCTGGTGCTGGAGACCCGCAACGTCTTCCTCGACGACGGCTATGCCAGCATGAATGCCGACATGGTCGCCGGCAGTTACGTGATGATCGCGGTCAGCGACACCGGCTCCGGAATTCCGCCGGAGTTGATCGACCGGGTGTTCGACCCCTTCTTCACCACCAAGGAGGTTGGCAAGGGTACCGGGCTTGGGCTCAGCATGGTGTTCGGCTTCGTCAAGCAGTCCGGCGGCCACATCAAGATCTACAGCGAGGAAGGCCACGGCACGAGCGTCAAGATCTACCTGCCGCGCTCGAGCGGCGTGCAGGAGACCGAGATCGAAGTGCTCCAGAACGCGCCCATCACGGGCGGCGACGAGAAGATCCTGATCGTCGAGGACGACGCACTGGTGCGGCAATACGTGGTGACCCAGGTCAAGAGCCTCGGCTACACCGCGCTCGAGGCCGCCAACGGCGCGGAGGCCCTGACCATCATCGACAACGACAAGACCATCGACCTGCTCTTCACCGATATCATCATGCCGGGCAACATGAACGGCCGCCAGCTTGCCGATGAAGCCGCCCGCCGCCGCCCCGACCTCAAGACGCTGTTCACCTCGGGCTACACCGAGAACGCCATCGTCCACCACGGCCGGCTGGATTCCGGCGTGCTGCTGCTGGCAAAGCCCTACCGCAAGTCCGAGCTTGCCAAGATGCTCAGGACGGCACTGGCGAGTTGAGCCTGCGTCCTCTCTGCGCTATCGCAGTTCGCGAACTGCACTCAACGATGAGGCCGCCTTGAAAAATCTGCTCACCGATATTGCCGGCGTCCGCGTCGGCCATGCCGAAGATACGAAAGTGGCCTCCGGCACGACCGCGATCATCTTCGACCAGCCGGCGGTCGCGGCGATCGACGTCCGCGGCGGCGGCCCCGGCACGCGCGAGGACGCGCTGCTCGATCTCGCCAACACCGTCGAGCGCATCGACGCGATCGCACTGTCAGGCGGTTCCGCGTTTGGCCTCGATACCGGCGGCGGAGTGCAGGCCTGGCTCGCCGAGCAGGGCCGCGGCCACCGGGTTCGGGAAGCACTGATCCCGATCGTGCCGGGCGCGATCCTGTTCGATCTGCTCAATGGGGGCGACAAGGCCTGGGGACGGTTCTCGCCCTATCGCGACCTCGGCTACGCCGCGGCGGCCGCCGCCGGCACTGACTTTGCGATCGGCAGCGCCGGCGCCGGCCTCGGTGCCACCACCGCAACGTTCAAGGGCGGGCTCGGCTCGGCCTCGGCGGTAACGCCTGATGGCGTCAAGGTCGCCGCGATCGTCGCCGTCAACGCGGTGGGAAGCGTCACCGTCGGCAACGGACCCTGGTTCTGGGCGGCGCCGTTCGAGGTGAACGGCGAGTTCGGCGGACGTGGCCTGCCGGACAAGTTCACCGACGACATGCTCCGCATGCGCATCAAGGGCGGTCCTTCCGCGAACGCGCGCGAAAACACCACCATTGGCGCCGTCGTCACCGACGCAGTGCTGACCAAGCCCCAGGCCAAGCGGCTCGCGATGATCGCGCACACCGGATTCGCCCGGGCGATCTATCCGGTGCATGCACCGACCGACGGAGACGTGCTGTTTGCGGCCGCGACCGGTGAGAAGCCGATCGATCCGCTGGTCGGCCTCACCGAACTCGGCACCGTCGCGGCCAACGTGGTCGCACGCGCAATCGCCCGCGGCGTCTATAGCGCGGCCGCGCTGCCGTTCCCGGGGGCGCAGCCGTCCTGGAAGGACCGGTTCGGCTAGAAACCGAAACGGCGGATACGGCGTTATCCTGGCGGGCGAAGGTGTACCGCCATGCCGTCTTCCGTGATCCGCTTCTTTTGCTATGCGCCGGATACGCGCGAGTTGAAGGTGGCTTTCGTCAGCGGACGCCTCTATGTCTACGAGGATGTTCCGCCCGAGGTCGCCGCCGCGTTCAGGGAAACGCGCTCAAAGGGGGCGTTCTTCAACCACGAAATCCGCGACCGGTACGCCTATCGTGACATCACGCAGGAATATGCCGGCTAATCTCGGATGCCGCTCACACGCTCATCGACATCGACGAACCGGCAGCCGCCGAAGAACCCTGCCCGCCTTGCTGCTGCATCAACTGCGCGAACAGATCGTAAGCCGAGTTGCGGGGGCTGGAGGCGCCCGGCACCGTCGTCGACATCTTGAAGCCGTCGGCATAGGTGACGGTCGTCGTGGTCGAGCCGTCGGCAGCGGTCGTCGTGGTCGAGGTCGATCCGCCGCCGGACTTCGACGAGGAATCCGATCCGTCGCCCGCGCCGCCGGCGCCTTGCGCGTGATGGTGTCCGTGGCCGCTCTTCAGCGCCTTCGACATCTCGTCAAGGCTGACGTTGCCGTCGGCATTCGCATCCAGCTTCGAGAAGACATCGTCGGCCTGCGCGAGGTTGGTGCCGCCGGCGCCCAGCGCGTCCTCGAACTCGGACTTGGTAATGCTGCCGTCGCCGTCCGCATCGATCTGCGAGAACAGATCCTTGAGCGCAGTCTCCCGGCCCTTCGACATCGAGGACGACGAACTCGACGAGGTCGAGCTCGCCGAACTGCTCGCGCCGTCGGTCGACTGGCTCTGCGCGGCGAGCAGCGCGTTCATGGTCTCCGGCGCGATCTGTGGAGGACTGCCTGAGCCGACCAATGAGGTCGTCATGCTGCCCGTGCTGCTGTCGATCGCGAACGGGTTGGTTGCGCCTTGCGAAGATCCGGCCTTCTGCGTTGACCCGGCCTTCTGCGTCGACGAGGACGACTTCGAGTTCGTCAGCGACTGGATCGCGTCGAGCGCGCTGGACACGGCGCCAAGGGCTAACAGCATTGCACAACTCCAACCGACGCGGCATGCCGCGGCCAATGTTCTGTCGGGTAACGTCAGCAAGCGTCGTGCCAGCGCAAAAAGTTCAATGAAATCCGCCGCCACCGCGCCTTGGACGGCGCGGGAACACCGGCAATTCATGCCGGTCGCGGCAGAAATTTCCGCCCACAGGAAGCACGCCTGCCCTGCATTGCCCGCCACGGAGGCCCATGTTAGGCGAGGCCCAATCTTCTTTCGGCCGCCACGGGAAACCGCGCCATGACCCAAGCCTTCGCCCCCCGCCCCCTGGCAATCGCGCCCTCGATCCTGGCCTCGGACTTCTCCAGGCTCGGCGAGGAGGTGCGCAGCGTCGACGCCGCCGGCGCGGACTGGATCCATCTCGACGTGATGGACGGTCACTTCGTTCCCAACATCTCCTACGGTCCCGACGTCATCAAGGCGATGCGCCCGCACACGAAGAAGGTGTTCGACGCGCACCTGATGATCTCGCCCTGTGACCCCTATCTCGAGGCCTTTGCGAAAGCCGGCTGCGACCACATCACCGTGCATGCGGAGGCCGGTCCGCATTTGCACCGCTCGCTCCAGGCGATCCGCGCGCTCGGCAAGAAGGCCGGCGTCTCGCTCAATCCCGGCACCCCGGTCAGCACGCTCGAATATGTCCTCGACCTCGTCGACCTCGTGCTGGTGATGTCGGTCAATCCCGGCTTCGGCGGCCAGGCCTTCATCCCTTCCGCGATCGGCAAGATCCGCGACATCCGCGCGATGACGGCCGGACGCCCGATCGATATCGAGGTTGATGGCGGCGTCGGCCCCGATGTTGCAGGCGCGCTCGCCGCGGCCGGCGCCAACGCCTTCGTCGCCGGCACATCCGTGTTCAGGGGCGGCACGCAGGAAGCCTACAAGACCAACATCGCCGCGATCCGCAATGCCGCGCTAGGAGCTCGCGGCGAAGCGATTTGAGCTGGATCAAACGGCATGGGCGGACGGCGGAAAATCCCGCGGCTTTTACGGGTGTTGTGACGCGTATTGCCTAAAATTGCACTCTTGATCCGTACTCGTCCGGACTTCACTGATTCGCGCAAATCACCGCAAGTGACTCCTGCCTGCTTTTGACGGGAGCACATCATGACGACGACCCTGGTTTGGACTGGCGTAGCGTTGTGGTTCGGGTTCAACGCGGCGATTGCAACTCGCAGCCTCTTTGTCGCACGACCAGTGAAGGCCGCGGCTTCCGCCCGCATCATCCACCTTCGTCGTCGTGGCTGAGCGCCATGCAGATCGCACTCGTGAAGCGCCAGCCGAAGCGCAGGTGCCGCATCCCCCGCCGCCCGCATCCGGGCCTCGACTATTTCTTCGGCCGCCTCGAGCGTGCCGATGGCGCACTCGGACGATGCCGGGCTCGACAATTCGGACCTCGATCATTCGTTTCCGTCGCAGCGCCGACACTGAGACACTCTTTTCCGGACCACCTCCCATGAAACCGCACTGCCCGAACTGCCTCAAGGAAATGACCAAGGCATCCGCGTCGCGTAACCTGTTCAGTTGCGAGCCCTGCCGCGAGATCATCCAGTATTTCGGCGGCAGCGCGGATCACGGCGGGCCCGGCCCGCAATTCTGTTGGCCGATCCGCCGCAAGCGCACCGCTCACTCCGCCCACGCGGCCTGATCCAGCCTCAAATCGGCCAGGCGGCCTATCCCGGCACTTCGCCGGCATTGGGCTCGCCGGCTTCCCCCGCCATCCGCGGCGGCCGTACCACGGTGACGGTGCAGGCCGCTTCCGAAGCCACCTTGGCCGAGACGCTGCCGAGCAGCGTGCGCCTGAACGAGCCCTGCCGCGCACCGATGATGACGTGGTCGACCTGGTTGACCTCGGCGAACTCCAGGATCGCGGCGGCGGGATCGACCGCCTCCAGCACATGAGCCGACAGCCGGCTCTCATCCAGCTTGAGCGGCGTCGCCCAATGCCTGAGCGCGACCAGGCGGTCGATATGCTTGTTGGACCCCTGCTCGTCCAGGGTACGGTCGATCGCGATCCGGTTCAGTTTGAGCACGTTGACACAGGCAAGCCGCGCTGACGGCAAGGTGGCAAGGATGCGCTCGGTGGTCACACGCAGCGCCTCGTTCAACTCCGGTGCGCCTTCCACGGTGTCGAGCGCGACGGCGAGGATAGGGCTCGATGCGATCTGGGCGGCGACATCCGATTTCGCGCGCGGCGCCATGACGCCCTGGTTGAAGCGGCGCCGCCAAGCGACGCCGATGGGGTCGCGCTTCACCCGCTCCGAGCGCGCGGTGAGCTTGACCTGGTCCGGATGGGCGAGATCGAAGGCGAGCTGCGACGCCGTCGGATAGCGCCACACCGGCTCGATCTCGAGACATCGCAACACCACCTCCTGAAGCCAGGGCGGGTAGTCGGCGCGCAAGCTTCGCGGCGGATACGGATCGCGCCACAGCCGGCGCCGCATCGCGCGCATCGTCTCGCCCTCGCCGAAGGGCCGCTCGCCAGTCGTGAAGAAATAGAGCAGCACGCCGAGCGAAAACAGATCGCTGCGCTGATCGTCGCGCACCCCTGACAGCCGCTCGGGCGCCATGTAGGGCGCGGTGCCGTAAGGCAGGCGGAATTCCTCCTGCAGGAGATCCGGCAGGTGGTTGTGATGCGACAGGCCGTAGTCGATCAGAACCGCCTCGCCGCTATCGCGGAACATGATGCTGCTCGGCTTGATGTCGTGATGGATCACGTTCTGGCGGTGGAGATCGGCAAGCGCGGTTGCGATCTTGGCGACGAGCTGCCGCGCCTCGTCGTAAGGCAACGGCAGGTCGGGCAGCCGCTTGTAGAGCGTGGTCCCGCCGATGCGCTCGATCACGACATAGGCCTGGTGCGCGAAATCGCCGGTGCCGAAACAGGCCGGGACGTGCGGACCCGCCAGCCGCGGCAAGATCATCATCTCCATCTCGAAGGAGACGATCGCGGCGGGATCCTCGCCCTCCGACACCCGCGGAATCTTCATCAGCAAGGGCACGTCGATGCCGGGATGGGTGACCGTCCACAACGTCGCCATGCCGCCGGCATGAACGCATTCACCGATGGTGTAACCATCGATCAACGCGCCGGATTTGACCAGGGGCTTCGGCATCGCCGTCAGCGCCCCTGCGAGAGCCGGTCGGCGAGCCAGTGCGGCAGGCCGTTGTCGCGAATCCTGTCCGCCGCGGTCTCGATGTCATAGGGCGCGCGGCAGTAGGTGATCTGGCACGTCTCGGTGTCGAACAATACGAAGGCCGCAGACGGATCGCCGTCGCGGGGCTGGCCGACCGCACCGAGCACGGCGAGCCATTGCCGGCCGCGCAGAAGCTGCACCGGGACGTCGGTCTTCGGGACGAAGCTCGTCATCTTGGCCGTCACCGACATCGAATAGAGCGCGGGACGATGGATGTGGCCGCAAAACGTGACATGAGCGGGCGTTGCAATCAGGCTCTTGGCGGCGTCCACCGTCGAGCGGACATAGTGCCAGCGCTGGGGGCTGGAGGCTTCCGAATGCACGAAGAGACGATCGCTATCCTCCACCAGCATCGGCAGTTCGGTCAGGAACCGCCTCTGCGCGCTATCAAGCCGGCCGCGGGTCCATTCGATCGCGATTTGCGCCTCGGCGTTCATGGTCTCCGTCGGGGAATTGACCGCCTGGTCGTGATTGCCGCGCACGGCGATCGCACCCTGGGCAACGAGCTCCATCGCGGTATTCACCACCCATTCCGGATCGGCGCCATAGCCGACGAAATCGCCGAGCAGGACGAACCGCTCAGCGCCCTTCGCACGGGCAACCTTCAGGCAGGCCTCGAAGGCCTGCCTGTTGCCGTGGATATCCGAAAAGACAGCTAGGAGCACGCACCCTCCACCCTCCAATTCTTATTGAAGGCCGGTAAGGCCAAATTGAGGGAGGTCAAAACCATGCGCCAGCGCCGCGCCGATTACCAGCGCAGCCTTGCGGTGATGATCTTGCGGTGATGATGATGAGCCTATTGCTCGTCCTTTGGCGGCATCCGGGGCGGCGGCAGCGGGGTGAAGCTCACGCCTTGCGCGCCGGCCGGCGGGGCGATGAATTCGCCGGTCGAGGAATCGCCGCCGGTGGTCTCCAAAATGGTCTTGGGCGTCACATATTCGCGGACCATGTCGATGAGGCTGCCATCGCCGCCGCCGAAATCAGCGGCGCGGCCGCCTTGCGGATGTCCCAACGCGATTTCGTTCTCCGCGGCATGGGTCTTGTCGGCGAGCCTGTCGTCGTAGGGCACGCGGAAGGCGCGCGGGATGCCGCTCGGGCGATTGTCCTCGTCGAGCTGCTCGACCCACAGATAGATCGAGCCGGGATCACCCTGAAGCGAATGCGGCTCGACGATGCGGGCCTTCAGCAGCTTGAAAGTCGCCGGCAGCCGGTCGGCACTGGCCCAACCGAGCAGCCCGCGCATTTCGGTGAAGCTGACGACGTAGAAGGCGCTGGTCACGACCACGGCGATCGCCTTCAGCGACCAGTGCAGCCGCGCGTAGACCAGCACGACCAGCAGCAGCGCGCCGATCACGGCGTAGGCGAGCGACAGCGTGAGGATGACCGTTTGCAGGCTAGTCACGGCGCACCCTCGCAGCGTTGTTGCTCACACCGGTCCTCGGGTCGAGATCGGCGCCGTTGCGCCACCCGGTGCGGAACGTCTCCAGCAGCGATTTCGGCCGCTGGTCCACATTGACGACCTTGCCCTCGGCATCGAGCCGGAACCGCACCGCGGTCTTCTCGTCGCCGGTGTGGTCGAGCGTGAACTTGTTGTCGAAGACCACCTGCGCGGTCGGATTGAGCTTCTGCACCTTCACATTGGCCGTGACGGGTTCGCCGGTCGTCGCCACGAAATGCGAGACGTTGACGGTGTATTCGCCGGCGACGATGCCGCGCACCGTGACGATCTCCTCGCGGATCGGCGAGGCGATCTTCTTGCCGTTGACCATGATGAAGTCGTTGGCCCCGCCGCGGTCGTCGCGATCGAGGGTCAGGAAGCCGGCCTCACGATGGCGGTACCAGGCGATATTGCCGACGGGATCCTGCACGAACAGGTCGAGGTCGTCGGGGTGGCTATCCGGCCAGTCCAGCGTGATCATGAACTCGGCCTTGGAATCGATCTTGCCCTCCTTGGCATCAGGGGAGACCGCGAGCAGCGCAAGAAAGAACAGGAACGCGATCACCTGGAGCGCCTTGAACAGCATCACGCCCAGCGGATCGAACGGCTCCTCGCGCGGATAGAGACCGAAATCATCCATCATGACGGGATTCCGACACCCTTGATTCCAGACCCCTTGCGCTCCAGCACCGGCGTCACATAGGTCTCGGTCAGCACCACCGCATCCGAGAACACCCGCTGGGTCGCGGCATCCAGCATATAGTACTGGATACGGACCAGGATCGAGCCGACGAGGCCGGCGAGCGTCGTGTACATCGCGACCGCCATGCCGTCGCTCATCAGCCCCATCGAGGAGCGCATCGCGACCTTGTCGGCGGCATCCAGCCCCGCGATCGGGGCCAGCATGATGATGAAGCCGACGATGGTGCCGAGCAGGCCGAGCTTCATCAGCGTATCCGAGACGAAGGCGCCGAATCCATTGGAGCCGCGCAGCCGGTCCGCGAGCGTCCGCAGCAGCAGCGTCTGGTCGACCGGGCGGTAGTCCTGCGCGGCCGCTTTCGTCACCAGGCTCTGGATGTGGTCGCGCACCAGCCCGCGCGGCAGCACCGCCGCGCTCGCGTCAAGCACCTTGCCGCCCTCAGGCGCGGCGAGCGCCTCGCGGCAGCGCCGCGCCGCTGCGCCTTCACGCGCGATCGCCCGCGTGCGCAGGAAGCAGTGGCCGCAGGTCAGGACATAGAGCACCGCGATGACGCTCGAAATGTAGGTCCGGTCCGAGGTCAGCATCAGATGGATCAGGCCGAACCGCCACAGCAGCACGACGGCGAAGACCGAGAGCCCCGTGAAGATCATCCAGAACAGGAGCGCGCTGCGCTCGGATGGGTCGGTCGCGGTTCCCGCGATCGGTCCAATCGTGATCGAACTCATGCTGCACTGCTCCCGGCCCGCAACGATTGGCCTGCAAAGATTTCCGGTCGATTAGATCAAAGCCGTCGTATCAGGTCCAAAGACCCATGCCCAATCCGGCTTGGGAAATTTGCCCGAGCTGCAATCCCGCCACACCCCGCAATTGGCAAGGCGCGGCGGCATTGTTAGGCTGAGCTTATCAAACGTCGAGGGTGATCGCATGCGCCTCGTGCTTCAGCTTGTCGCCCGTCTGCTGCTTATCGTAGCCCTGTGCCTTGGCGCGGCAACCATATGGGCCACATTCGACGCCTATCGCAGCGTCGACCGGTCGACTGCGGCCTCGGCGCAGCGGGTCGCGCAGGCGCTTCAGGCGCTGTATTGGCGCGAGCTTTTGTTGCGCAGCAGCAGAGCGCGCGAGCACCTCCTGCCCGTTCCGGACTGGCGCACCCTGGAGACCATGAAGCTGATCTCGCCCGGCGTCTGCGTCGAGTTCCAGCCGGCTGCCGCATTCGAGAAGCCGCTCTGCGGCCAGAGCGAGGGGCTGGGCAAGACCCCGCCGCGCTGGTTCGCCGCGATCGTGCCGACCTTCCTCGGCAGCCACGCCGAGGTGGTCCGGCCGGTCAGTCACCGCGCCGCGACCGCCGGCACCGTGGTCGCGACGCCGGATGCCGCGGCCGCCGTCTCACTCGCCTGGGAATACATCCTCAACGTGATCGACGTCGCGCTGTTGATGGCGGCGGCGATCGCGCTGCTGGCTTCGCTGGCGATCGCGCATGCGCTGGCACCGGCGCGCACGATCGTGACCGCCCTGCAGCGCATGGCGCGCGGGCAGTATCGCACCAAACTCCCGCGTTTCCGCTCCATGGAGCTGGCGATGATCGGCGGCGCCGTCGACGAGCTCGGCGGCCGGCTGGAGGAAGCCACAGAGCAGCGCGCCGCGCTGACGCGGCGCCTGATCGAGATCCGCGACGACGAGCGCCGCGCCCTCGCCCGCGAGCTGCACGACGAGTTCGGGCAGAATCTTTCCGCCATTCTCGCCTTCGCCAACACGATCGAAACGGCGAGCACGAAGGACAATCGGGATAATGGCATCGCGCAGGACGCGCGCATGATCTCGCAGGCCACCCATCATCTGATGGCCTCGCTCCGCGATGCGCTGAAGCGTCTGCGCAATCCCCTGCCCGAGGAGCTCGGGCTCGAGGCAAGCCTCGTCAATCTCGTCGACAGCTGGCGCTCACAGAGCGCGGCGCGGCCGACGATCCAGCTCGATCTCAGGGGTGACCTCACTGACATCAGCGGTCCGGCCGCCACCACGGCCTATCGCGTGGCACAGGAATGCCTGACCAACGCGCTGCGTCACGGTACGGCGCGCGAGATCTCTTTGCGCATCGAACGCCGGGCCGGCGAGGATGACGCGCTGCTCATCCGTGTCGAGGACGACGGCGGCGGCGATGCGGAGCGCGTCTCGCAATCTGCCGGCTTCGGCCTGACCGGCATCCGCGAGCGCGTCACGGCGGCCGGCGGATCGCTCTCGATCCTGCCCGCCCGCGGCGGCCTCAGTGTCGCCGCCACCATCCCGCTCGCCGCGTGAGGGCGGAATGAGCGAGGTTGCAGCAACAGGCATCTCCGTGCTGCTCGTCGACGACCACCCGATCGTCCGCCAAGGCTATCGGCGCGTGCTGGAAAGCCAAGGCGATCTGCATGTCGTGGCGGAGGCCGACAACGCCGCGGACGCCTACAGTGCGTTCAAGGCGCATGATCCCGATGTCGTCTTGCTCGACATCTCGATGCCCGGCGCGAGCGGGCTGGAGGCGATCCGCAACATCCGCGCGCGCAGTCCGCGGGCGCGGATCCTCGTCTTCACCATGCACAACGAGGCCGTGCTGGTGAAAGCCGCCTTCAGCGCGGGGGCCAGCGGCTTCGTCACCAAGAGCAGCGAACCGTCCGCCGTCGTCACCGCGATCCGCGCCGTCGCGCGCGGCGAGCGGGCCATGAGCGACGATATCGCGCATATCCTCGCCGAGGACAGTCTGTCGGCGGGCTCAGCGCTGGATCAGTTGGGCGAGCGGGAGATCGAGATCCTGCGCCAGTTCGCCGGCGGCGCCACCACCGAGCAGATCGCGACGCACCTCAATCTCAGTGTGAAGACAGTGCAGAACTACCACTATCTGATCAAGACCAAGACCGGCGCGCGCACCGACGCGCAGCTGGTGCGGCTCGCCGCGACCTGCGGGCTGACGAAGATCTAGCAGCGGGGCTGCCGCTTTCCCCACGTCACTTGAAGATTTCGAATCTGCCGGGCCCGATGGAACGGAGGCCATCCGGCTCCGGTTAGGAGTAGAGTGGAGGAATCGCCATGAGTAAGGCTCATCACAAGGCAGTCGACCATCCCCCGATCATCACCGTAGGCGAGCTCATCGATGAACTTTGCCGCCTGCCCGATACGGCCGTCGTCCACTTCCGCTGCCCCATGCTCGAGCAGGAGCTGACATTCTACCGCCTTCGAAAGCGGTCAAAGGATGCCGTTGAAATCGCGGTCAATGCATATCCGGAGAGCCCGCCAGTCGTACCGGCGACCAACGGCGGTGCGTTTCAGCCGCGCAGGCACGCGACAGCCGCGCCCCCCGTTCGGGAGAGTGCGCTTCTTCACAAGGCAAGAGGGTGAGATAGGCCTCCGGGTCTAGGCCGCCTTCAGGCCGCGCAGCAGCAGCGCGAGCGTCGCATCGACGCGCGCGGAGAGATCCGCATCCTTCCACTCGTCGGCATGCGCCGGATGGTGGAAGCGGACGGTGGCATCGAAGATCGCGCGCGCAGTGGTCTTGACGTCGCCGATGGCGAATGCGCCCTGCTTCACGCCGTCAGTCAGGATCGCCGAGATCTGGTCGATCATGGTGTCCTTGTGACATTTGACGGCCGCGCAGGCCTCGCGCGCCAGCGTCAGATAGGTCTCGAACATCTCGGGGTCGTCGAGCACACGCGAACGCTTGGCGGCGAACAGCGTCCGCAGCCAGCGGTCGAGCCGCGCCGGCGCCGGGCCCTGCTCCGCAGCGATCTGGCGGAGCGGCGCGTCGATGCGGTCCAGCCAGCGTTTGGCAACGGCCTCGCGCAGCGAGGCCTTGCTCGGGAAATGGCGATACACGCTGCCGTGGCTCACATCGAGCGCACGGGCAACGTCGACCACGGTGGCCTTGGCAAGTCCGTAACGCCGCAAGACGTCCTCGGTCACTTCGAGGATCCGCTCCGGCGTCAAGACAACGGCTTCATTCATGCCAGCACCATGTTCCCGTTTGGGCTCAGTTATCCGGCGATAGAGCTGCTTCCGAAGCGCCCATGCCGGCCGTTTCGGAAAGCTTTCGCCTTAATGAGGCAGTTTTGCAGCCTGCGCCGCGATCTGGCGCGCCACCAGCAAATTGAGCCAATGCCCAATCGCCCCGGTGAGATTGATGATTTCGGTCGTCATTTTCTTATGTCTCCATTCGTCCACGGCCCTCGCCCTTCGATGGCGACCTTCGATCCGAGAGGTATTTCGGATGTCGGGCTCCCCCCTGGAGGTGACCGCGGGACACCCAATCGGAGCGTCCGAGAAGGAATATACACGTCCCGCTGACAGATTTCAATATCTGTCAGTCAATGATCCGTGATTGACAGTTAATATTTGCGGCTGGCGTCGCCATCCCCGGCCATCCGGTCCGGTGGATAGCTCGGCGATCCCCCTCTCCCGGGACCCAGACCGTTTGTTTCGCCCTGCCTGCTCTGTTAAATCACGGCGTAAAAAGCATTTTGGCCGGCGCCGCCCCTTGGGACCGCCCGCCCACCTTCCTGGAGCCGTCAGATGATCCCCCGCTATACCCGCCCGGAAATGGCCTCGATCTGGGAGCCGCAGACCCGGTTCAAGATCTGGTTCGAGATCGAGGCGCATGCGGCGGACGCCCTCGCCGCTCTCGGCACCATCCCCAAAGAGGCCGCCAAAACGGTCTGGGCCAAGGCCAAGGACGCCACCTTCGACGTCGCCCGCATCGACGAGATCGAGCGCGAGACCAAGCACGACGTCATCGCCTTCCTCACTCACCTCGCCGAGATCGTCGGCCCCGAGGCGCGCTTCGTCCACCAGGGCATGACCTCGTCCGACGTGCTCGACACCTGCCTCAACGTCCAACTCACCCGCGCCGCCGACCTCTTGCTCGCCGACCTCGACAAGGTGCTGGCCGCACTCAAGAAGCGCGCCTTCGAGCACAAGATGACGCCGACCATCGGACGCAGCCACGGCATCCATGCCGAGCCCGTGACCTTCGGCCTCAAGCTCGCTTATGCCTATGCCGAATTCTCGCGCGCCAAGGAGCGCCTGATCGCGGCGCGGAAGGAAGTCGCGACTTGCGCCATATCAGGCGCCGTCGGCACCTTCGCGCAGATCGATCCGCGCGTCGAAGAGCACGTTGCGAAAGCCATGGGCCTTGTCCCCGAGCCGATCTCGACCCAGGTGATCCCGCGCGACCGCCATGCGATGTATTTCTCGACGCTCGGCGTGATCGCCTCTTCGGTCGAGCGCATCGCGGTCGAGATCCGCCACATGCAGCGCACCGAAGTGCTGGAGGCCGAAGAGTTCTTCTCGGAAGGACAAAAGGGCTCCTCGGCGATGCCGCACAAGCGCAACCCGGTGCTGTCGGAGAACCTCACCGGCCTCTCCCGCATGGTGCGCGCCTATGTGACGCCTGCCCTGGAGAACGTCGTGCTCTGGCACGAGCGCGACATCTCGCACTCCTCGGCCGAGCGCATGATGGGCCCTGACGCCACCGTGACGCTCGACTTCGCGCTGGTGCGCCTCGCCGGCCTGATCGACAAACTCCTGGTCTATCCCGCCAACATGCAGAAAAACCTCGACCGCCTCGGCGGCCTCGTCCATTCGCAGCGCGTGCTCCTGGCGCTCACGCAGAAGGGCGCGAGCCGCGAGGACGCCTACAAGCTCGTGCAGCGCAACGCGATGCCGGTCTGGCGCGGCGAAGGCGATTTCCTTGTTCTGCTGAAGAAGGACGCCGAGGTGAAGAAATATCTGACCGACCCCGAGATCGAGGAGCAGTTCGACCTCGGCTATCACCTCAAGCACGTCGACACGATCTTCAAGCGCGTGTTCGGCGAAAGCTGAGCACCGCTTGCGTCGCCCAGGAGCCACGCTCGTGGCTGCCGGGGCTCGTGCAATTGCGGTCTATAGTCGCTTCTGCAGCCATTTCACGAGCGCGGGGCTGCCGATGGTGGCGGTGATGAAGCCGCACATATTGCCGTCGACATAGCCCGCGCGGCCGCGCCCTTGCACGTAGCGCTTGCTGAAGAAGATCGTGTGCAGCTTGTTGCCAGCGTCATCGAGGAAGACGAGCTGCCAGCGCAAATCGGGCTGGTAAGACAATTGTACAGGCGCCAGCGTCTTGACGGCTGCCGCCAGTTCGGTCGCGTCGGTCGCGGTCAGAACCTGCGTCTTGCGTTCGCTCGCGTAGCTCGAAAAATGCTCCGGCGAGATCGGGATGCTGGCGAGCAGCCGATCGGAGATCTTCTGAAGATCGATCCGCTTGATCTGCCCCGCCTGGATCTTCTGACTGATCGATCCAATCACGGCAGTGGCCGGGCCGACATCGCAGGCGAAGGCCGGGCGCGCCATGAGCGAGAAGCAGGCCGCCAGCACAAGAATGTCGCGTCCGAACTTCATGGCCTGCCCTCGTCCCTACCGTACCGCTGCCTCACCTTATAGCCACGGAGTGGGGCGACGAAAGCCCGGCGACCATTTGCGGACCGCGATGCCGCGGAGTACGCTTCCAGCCCATCGCCCCTGCGAACACAGAAGAAACGGACCCTTTCATGCCCATCGTCAACCGCGTTGCCGCCCTCTCCGACGAAATGGCCGCCTGGCGCCATGACTTCCACGAGAACCCCGAATTGCTCTACGAGGTCCACCGCACCGCCGGCATCGTCGCCGAGAAGTTGCGCGAATTCGGCTGTGACGAGGTGGTGACGGGTATCGGCCGCACCGGCGTCGTCGGGGTGATCCGCGGCCGCAAATCCGCCTCCGGCAAGACCATTGGGCTCCGCGCCGACATGGACGCGCTGCCGATCATGGAGACCTCGGGCGTGCCTTATGCGTCGAAGGTCCCCGGCAAGATGCACGCCTGCGGCCATGACGGCCACACCGCGATGCTGCTGGGTGCCGCCAAATATCTCGCCGAGACGCGCAATTTCGACGGCACGGCGATCATGATCTTCCAGCCCGCCGAGGAAGGCGGCGGCGGCGGCAAGGCCATGGTCGAGGACGGGTTGATGACGCGCTGGAACATCCAGGAGGTCTACGGCATGCACAACATGCCGGGCCTGCCGGAAGGTCACTTCGCCACGACCCCCGGTGCGATGCTCGCCTCCTCCGACAACATCCAGATCACGGTCCACGGCAAGGGCGGCCACGCCGGCGCGGGTCCGCACAAATCCGTCGACAGCGTGCTGATCGGCTCGCAGATCGTCAACGCGCTGCAATCGATCGTGGCGCGCAACGTCGATCCGCTGAAGTCAGCCGTCATCTCGATCACGCAATTCCACTCCGGCACCGCCTTCAACATCATCCCCGAGGTCGCCGAGCTCGGCGGTACCGTGCGCACGCTCGATCCCGAGGTACGCGATCTCGTCGAGCGCCGCATCGGCGAAGTCGCCGAGAGCGTCGCCCGCGCCTATGGCGGGTCGGCCGAGACGAAATACACGCGGATGTATCCGGTGACGATGAACCATGCGCGCGAGGCCGGCCTTGCCGCCGACGTCGCCCGCGACATCGTCGGCACCGACCGCGTCAACGACAAGTTCATCCCGATGATGGGCGCCGAGGACTTCTCCTTCATGCTCGAAGCGCGTCCCGGCGCGATGGTGCTGGTCGGCATGGGCGACGGCAACGAGTGCCACCACCCGGCCTACGTCTTCAACGACAACATCCTTGGCCACGGCGCGTCGTTCTGGGCGCGTCTGGTCGAGACGCGGATGCCGGCGGGGTAATCCCTCGCCTCAGCGGGGGCCGCTTCAATTGCAGACCTCGGTCAAGCCGCCACCGTTAATGGCAACGCTCGGCGATCGTCCCAGCTTGCAGCCGGGACGAAGGGGCCGGCAGCCGGCATTTGTGCATACGATCTGGCCGGACGAATTCGCTTGTGAAGCAGCCGGCGATGACTCACTCTTTTTCCGGTCCGAGTCACGCCTTGCGGGTTCATCGCGCGTCGCGACGGGCTTTTTCTCCGGGATCTTTTCGCATTCGTTGTCGTCGCTGATACGGTGACCAGCACGGCACACGATCTTGCTGCATTGGTCTCCATCCGCCCTGAAACCGTGATCGCAAACCAGGGGACACACCCGCCCCGACTTTCCCTTGAGGGCGTCCAGCACATCGGCGTTCGCAACCTTCGCATCGAATTTGGTGCCGGCGTATTTGTTGAACAGCGTCAGCGAGCGTTGCGCCGTCTCGCTCCACTCGCTGTACGGCTCGGCCTTCATGCAGCCGACGCGCCGCAGCTCGACTTGCACGGATCTCGGCAGATCTTGCCCCGGAGCGGAGCTCGGCGGCGGCGAAAGCGCTGCAACCTTCTTGCTCTCGGCATTACTGGCCTGCTTGTCCGCAACCTGCTTCGCGGCGGCGTCGGCCGCCGCCTTCTCCATGACCTGCTTTTCCGCGAGCGCCCTCGCAGCCGCGGCTTCGGCTACCTTGCGCTCGCGTTCGGCCGCTTCAGCCTTCGCCTGCTCGATCTGCTTTTGCTTTTCCGCAGCGATCCGCGCGTCCTCGGCCGCTTTGGCGGCGGCGGCTGCCTTTTCCAGCTCAGCCTTCTGGGCACGCTCAGCAGCGAGCTTCACCTTTTCCTGCTCGGCCAGCCGCGCCTTCTCGGTCGCCGCCGTGCGCTCCTCCTCGGCGGCGATCTTCTTGAGCTGCACGCGGGCGAGGTTCGCGTAGAAGCCGTCCGGATAGGTCTGCAGGAAAGCTTCCCAGGCCTCGCGCAGCCCCGCCTGAAGCGCAAGCTCGTAGTCCCTGCGCACGCTGTCCTGCGGATTGGCCTGCGGTCCCGCCACAGCGACCGGCTTCGCCGGCACCAGCGGCACGTCGTCGCCACCGAGCGAGCCGTAGACATAGGGCTCCTGCCTGCTGCCGGTGTTCTTCAGGACGTCGTCCCGCACGAAGCCGAACGCCTTGCGCAGATCAAGCCCGGGCTTCGGCAGGTGCTCGACCAGCGCCGCGGCGAAGGGACTGTTGCGGGAATCGCCGTCGGACGCCGTTGATCCCGCCTTGGCCGCGAACGCGATCATTGTGTTCGGGCTGGTCGGCTCCACCTTGGCAAGACCTCGCCCGATGGCGCGCGAGGCCACCATGCGCTTCATGGTCTTGGAAAAGGGATTGTCGCGGCAGGCGTCGAGGATGACGAGGCGGAGCCGTTTTGCCGGCTCGACGGCGAACAGTGCACGGTCGAGCGCAACGGTCTCGTCGAGAACGTCGCCGTCGGTCTCCAGCATCGCGTCGGTCGGGATAAGATAGTTGCTGCCGTCGAGCTCGATGCCGTGCCCGGCGTAGTAGATCACCGCCATGTCGGCGTCGCGGACCCTGCCGGCAAAGTCACGCAGCGTCCGCCGCATCTCGGAGGCATTGAGGTCTGTCTTGACGTCGACTGCATCGAAGCCGGCTTTCCTGAACATGTCACCGATCAGGGCGGCATCGTTCACGGGGTTGGTGAGCCGCAGCGTGTTCTTGTAGGCGGAATTGCCGATCACGAGCGCGACGCGCTTCTCGGCCTGCGCCGGCGCGCAAGTTACGAGAGTGGCAACGATCAAAGCGCAGAAAGATCGAACAATATTCACGCACATTACCTATCAGCCTTGATGCATTTCATGTGACCATTCGAAGGCTAGTTGCACACTTCCGCTTGACCCATGCCCGCGCCACCCGGGGTAGGATCTCGCACGATGCGACATCCTTTCGCGACCGGCCTACATACACCACTCCTGCAGATTATCTGTCCTGAGGCTTCCGATTTTGGGGCAGCGGTTTCCGCTTCCTTTCGGCTTTGGTCGCGCTTCCTCGTATCCTCACGCGTGGCAACCGGCTTCTTCTCGGATACTTTCTCGCACTCATTGTCGTCGCCAAGACGATAGCCGGCGCGGCAAGTGATCTTCACGCATTGATCGCCATCGGCCTTGAAGCCGAAATTGCACACCAGCGGACAGACGCGTCCCGGCTTTGCTTTCAATGCATCGAGCGCGTCGACGCTGGCGAGCTTCACGTCGAACTGCGTGCCAGCATATTTGTTGAACAAAGTCAGCGAACGTTGCGCGGCCGCCGTCCACTCGCTCTCCGTAGACGAGGTCAGGCAGCCGACGCGACGCAGTTCGCTTTGCACGGATTTGGCGAGGTCAGCTGCAGACAACGTTGAAGTCGGCCCCGGCGAAAGCGCGGCAACCTTCTGATTTTCGACCTCCGGCAACTGCCGATCGGCGGCGGGCCTGGCCGCGGCCTGCTCAGCCCTCTCCGCAGCCTGCTTCGCGGCAAGCTCGGCCTTGGCTTTCTCCGCCGCCTGCCTCTCGGCCAATGCCTTCGCTGCGGCCGCCTCGGCAACCTTGCGCTGCTGCTCGGCCGCCTCGGCCCTCGCCTGCTCGATCTGCTTCTGCTTCTCTGCGGCGATGCGGGCATCTTCGGCAACCTTGGCCGCAGCGGCCGCCTTGTCCTGCTCGGCCTTCTGGGCGCGTTCGGCAATGAGCCTGGTCTTTTCCTGCTCGGCCGCCTTGGCCTTCTGCTCGGCCGCAGCGCGCGTCTCTTCGGCGCCGATCTTGTTCAACTGGCCTTTGGCGAGATTCGCATAGAATCCCTCAGGATATTGCGCCAGGAACGCTTCCCAGCCGTCACGGGTGCCGAGTTGGAGCGCAAGTTCATAGTCTCGCCTGAGCTCAGACTGCGGATTGGCTTGCGGGCCGGTCGCAACGGGCTTGGCAGGAACGAGCGGCACGTCGTCGCCGCCGAGCGAGCCATACACGAATGGCTCTTGCTTGTTGGCCGTGCTCTTCAGCACGTCATCGCGCACGAAGCCGAACGCTTTGCGCAGATCCAGGCCGGGTTTTGGCAGGTGGTCCGAGAGAGCCGTGGCGAACGGGCTGTTCCGGGAGTCTCCATCGGACGCCGTCGAGCCGGCCTTGGCCGCAAACGCAATCATCGTGTTCGGAGTTGTTGGCTCGACCTTGGCGAGGCCGCGGCCGATCGCGCGCGAGGCCACCGTGCGCTTCATCGTCTTCGCAAAGGGATTGTCTCGGCAGGCATCGAGGATGACGAGCCGAAGCTGCTTGGCAGGCTCGATGCTCACCAGCACGCGATCGATCGGCAACGCCTCGTCGTAGACGTCGGTGTCGGTCTCGAGCGCGGCATCGGTCGGGATCAGATAGTTGGTGCCGTCCACCTCCATGCCGTGGCCCGCATAGTAGATGACCGCGACATCGGCATCCCGGGTCCGCCCGCCGAATTCGCGCAGCGCCTTGCGCATTTCAGACGCGTTCAAGTCCTGCCTGACGTCGACCGTATCGAAGCCGGCCTTCCTCAACATGCCGCCGATCAAGCCGGCGTCGCTCGCGGGGTTGGCAAGCTTCGGCACGCTCTTGTAGGCGGAATTGCCGATGACGAGCGCGACGCGCTTGTCGGCGAGCGCCGGGCTGCAGGCGAGACAGCCTGCAAGAGCAAAAAAAGCAAGGGCCGTCAGCGCGATGGAGCAAGCCCGAAAGATGTGCTTCATCATCAGTTGCATATTTCAGCCGGTATCTTAGCCGCGGGATTGGAAGGATGATTAGCGGTCCCGAGCCGGCATCCCTTGGCGATCGGCCTGCATCCGGCGGCATTGCAGATCATCTGTCCCGAGGCTTGCGGCGCGGCCGGCGCGGCCTCCCTTTGCTTTCGATCCGTATCCCGCCTCCGCGACTCCTCGCGCGTCGCGACCGGCTTCTTCTCCTGGACCTTCTCGCACTCGTTGTCGTCGCCGACGCGATAACCGGCGCGGCAGGTGATCTTGACGCATTGGTCGCCGTCGGCCTTGAAGCCGAAATTGCAAACAAGCGGGCAGACCCGCCCCGGCTTCGCCTTCAGCGCGTCGAGCGCATCCACGCTGGCGAGCTTCACGTCGAACTGGGTGCCGGCATATTTGTTGAACAGCGCCAGCGAGCGCTGCGACGTCGCGCTCCAGTCGCCGTCTGCGACGGAGGACAGGCAGCCGACGCGGCGCAATTCGCTCTGCACGGATTTTGTCAAATCAGCCGCCGATAACGTGGATGCCGGCGCGGGCGAGAGCGCAGCGACTTTCTGGTTCTCGACTTCGGGCATCTGCCGATCGGCCGTCGGCTTGGCGGCCTGCTCAGCCCTCTCCGCCGCCTGCTTTGCGGCAAGCTCGGCCTTGGCCTTCTCCACGGCCTGCTTCTCGGCAAGCGCCTTCGCAGCCGCCGCCTCAGCTACCTTGCGCTGGTGCTCGGCCGCTTCCGCTTTCGCCTGCTCGATCTGCTTTTGCTTCTCTGCGGCGATCCGCGCCTCTTCCGCCGCCTTGGCAGCTGCTGCTGCCTTCTCCTGCTCGGCCTTCTGGGCGCGCTCGGCGATCAGCCTCGTCTTTTCCTGCTCGGCCGCCTTGGCCTTTTGCTCGGCCGACGCGCGCGTCTCTTCGGCGCCGATCTTGTTCAACTGGCCCTTGGCCAGGTTGGCGTAGAAACCGTCCGGATACGCCGCCAGGAACGCTTCCCAGCCGTCGCGCGTCGCAAGCTGAAGCGCGAGCTCGTAATCCCTGCGAATGGCATCCTGCGGGTTGGCCTGCGGACCGGTCGCGGCGGGCCTCACGACGAGGGGCACGTCGTCGCCGCCGAGCGAGCCATAGACATAGGGCTCCTGCTTGTAGCCGGTAGTCTTGAGCACGTCGTCGCGCACGAAGCCGAAGGCCTTGCGCAGATCAAGGCCCGGCTTCGGCAGATGCTCGACCAGCGCAGCGGCGAACGGACTGTTTCGCGCATCGCCATCGGACGCCGTCGATCCTGCCTTGGCCGCGAAGGCGATCATGGTGTTCGGGCTGGTCGGCTCGACCTTGGCCAGGCCGCGCCCGACGGCACGTGAAGCCAGCGTGCGTTTCATCGACTTGGCGAAGGGGTTGTCGCGGCAGGCATCCAGGATGATCAGGCGCAGCTGCTTGGCCGGCTCGACCGCGAACAGCGCGCGTTCGACCGGAATGGTCTCGTCGAGAACGTCGCCATCCGTCTCCAGTGTCGCGTCGGTCGGAATGAGATAGTTGGCTCCATCGAGCTCGATGCCGTGGCCGGCGTAATAGATCACCGCCATGTCCGCATCGCGCGACCTGCCGGCAAACTCGCGCAGCATGCGCCGCATCTCGCTGGCACTGAGATCCAGCCTGACGTCGACGGAATCAAAGCCCGCCTTCTTGAACATGCCGCCGACCAGCGTGGCATCGTTCACGGGATTGCTGAGCTTGGGCGCGCTCTTGTAAGCGGAATTGCCGATCACGAGCGCGACCCGCCGGTCGGCATGCGCCGGTCCGCAGGCAAGGCCAATCGCGAATATCAACAAGACAAACAGCCGAAACGGAATCACTTGCGTCCCCCCGGATGCAATTCCCTGAGACTATTCGCTAGCGTCGCCGATTGCTAATTCTTCCTATGTGATTTCCGTCACACAAGCCGATCTAACGGGGGTAAGGATAATGCGGCGAAGCGTCACCCTGGTCTTTCCAGGTGACGCCGCCGCCTGTCGAGGCCGCTATATTTGCACCACCTCGTGGCGCATCACGAAGGGTGCAAGCAGCGCGTGTACCTCGCTCGCAACCGCCTCGCGCTGGTCCGACGGCAGGCCGGCAAGGGTCACGGTGGCGATCGATCCGTGACTGCCATGGGCACCGACTTTGACCCTGCAATCGATGCCGCGCTCGACCAGCGGCGTGAGCACCTTGGTGAACACGCGCTCAGCCGCGTCCCAGCGCAACTGCGGCTTGAACACCTTGCCGACACCCGTGACCGGCATCGGGTCGATCGGAATCACCTGCACCGGGACGGCGGCCCGCTCCGGCGTGCGCTCGCGAACCCAGGATTCCAGTTCGCCGGGCTCCACGGTCGCGCCGGGCTTCAGCTGCACGTATCCCACCGGTAGTTCGCCGGCATAGGCGTCGGGCTGGCCGACGACGGCTGCGAAGCCGACCGCGGGGTGCCGGAACATGATCTCCTCGACCGGCGCGGGATCGATGTTATGGCCGCCACGGATCACGAGATCCTTGGCGCGACCGGTGATCCAGAGATAGCCGTCGGCGTCGAGCCGGCCGAGATCGCCGGAATTGACCCAGACCTCGTCGACGAACGCGGCCTTGTTGTGCTCGTCATTGAGATAGCCGCCGAACACGCCGGGCCCTGCCATGATGACGACGCCGATCTCATCAGGCGCGCAGTCGCGGATCAGGCGGCCATCGGCATCGAGTTGCACTATGCGCACGCGCGCATAAGGCATGGGAAGGCCGACCGACCCGAGCCGGATCGGCCGTGATGGATAGGCCAGCGTGTGCACGCTCGAGGTCTCGGTCATGCCGTAGACCTCGACCACGGGCAGCTTCAGCTTGTCCTGGATCGCCGAGCCGACCGCGACGGGGATCGCCGAGCCGCCGCCGGCGGCATATTTGAGGCTGGAGATGTCGGCATGATCAGGCGGCACCGCGAGCGTTGCGGCGAGCACCGTCGGCACGCTCGACAGCGCTTCCGGCTTGAAGCGCTCGACCAGGCGCCAGATGTTCTTCACCGCACTCGGATTGCGCCAGCCGCTCGGCGACAGCACGACCAGCGAGCCGCCGCTCGACAGCATCGTCAGCACCTGTGTCAGCGATCCCCCAACGTGAAACAGCGGCATGCCGAACAGCAAATTGGCGCCGGGCTTCGCTCTCAGCAGCAGGTTGAGCGCCCATGCCTGATAGACTTGGTTGGTATGCGTGTGCCGCACCAGCTTGGGCGTGCCGGTGGTGCCGCCGGTGTGAAAATAGGCCGCGATGTCGGCACCCGAAATCTTGCGCCCGCTGACAAGCCGATCCGACGGCTGCTGCTTGATCAGGTCGCTGAAAGCAAAGATGCCATTCGCCGGATCGCCGCCGCCGAACACTTGCACGATCGCCTTGAGGTGCTTGAGTTGCGGGCGGATCTGCTCGACCTTCTGCCAGATGTCGGTGCCCGGCATCGGCCCGAGCGCCACCAGGATTTTGGTGTTCGCAGCTTCCAGGATCTCCGCAATCTGGTGCGGCTCCAAGAGCGGATTGACGGGATTGGCGATGCCGGCGGCCTCCGCGCCGAACAGCGTCACGAAGGCATCCGGCACCAGCGGCAGCATGAAGCTGATGACGTCGTCTTTCTCCGCGCCGAGCGCGTGAAACATGTTGGCAGCCTGCGTGACGCGCGCAATGAAATCGCGATAGGTGACCACTAGCGGCGTGTCGGCGGGATCAGCGTTTTGCAGAAACTGGATCGCCGCACCGTCGGGATTGCGCGCCGCGCCCAATTTGATGGCGTCAAACGTGCTCTCGGCAGCGATGCGGTCCGCATAGGGGACCCGCTCGAACGCCCGGACCTCCTCGTCGGTCAAAAGATCCGGATAGTCATTGCCAATGAGCCGATCGAGCGCGTGGATGCCCGCCATGGAATTCCGTCCTCCCTCAGATACATGTCCCCGCCCCCTGTCTTTTGACATTTTGGGTCGGCGCGGCCCCGACCGATGGCCGGCCCGGCGCGGACAGAATGATGGATGATTTGGCGTTCGTCCATGGCCGGCTGCAACAGGCTCACACGGCGAGACGCCGGCGTGGATCTATGGACGATCCGGCGACCAGCCCACCGCGTTGAAATCGGCTGGCGCAGGCATCACTTCGGGCTCGGCGGTTGCCTTACGCAGAATTGCGTCCGCACGATTTAGGTCCGACATTTCGGTCGGCACGCCCTCTTTGTCCACGGCGAGTATTCCCGTCATCTCGGGCGGTGCGGTCATCACGTAGCGGTCCGCAGCTTCGATCAGACGAAGGACCTCGTCGCGAATGAAAGCCGCTGACCATTCGGATGGCAGGCCTTTCACAGCGGCGAACTCCTCGGCCGGGATCGACAACGCGTGCCGGCGAATTTCGTCGGTGGTTCGACGCGGAGAGAAATTGGGCGGCTTGCCAGCCGCGGCAAGCACGAGCGGCCCGAGCGGGCAATAGTCGTGGCCGATGGCGACGAGATCGGCGATGTCGCGCGCCTTGGAGCGACCTGCGGCAGCGAGCACCTTGTTGACGGCAAGATCTGCCTGATGGAGCCGCGCCCCCCAGTGCTTGTCCTTTACGAGAGGAAAGAAGCGAAGTCGCGTCTCCGCGAACCACTGGATGACGGTCGTTTCGGAAGCGCGCGAGATGGTCGCATCCACGCAGCCATAGATGATGAAGTCGCGATGCGTCTTGAAGCCGGCAGTATCGAGGACGGCAAGATCGGCCCTTGCGCTCTCGGTCACCTCTTCATCCGTATCGTGGAAGATGTCGATGTCGTCGGATCGTCGGTCCCAGTCCTTGTTGAGCATCAGGCCGCCGGCAAGATAGCTGCTGTCCGAGCGATTCTTGGCGAGAAGCCGCAAAATGTCGCTCTGCAGTTTGCTGAGAGCCATCTCAGTTCTCCCTGGCGTTGACGCGGTCGAGTATCTTCCTGCCCATCGCAAAAGCGCGCGCATCGCCGCGCTCGATCATGGCACGCGCGGCGACGGCGGCGCGGGACCGCAGATCGGGAAGCCGATCGAGATCGACATTGTCGAGAATGCGCGGTCCGTAGAGACGGAGCGCATTGTCGAGCAGCGACTGCAGTTCTTTGGTCAGCCGATGCTCCGCCCGCATGCGCGAGGCGAGCGCCAGGACTTCATCGCGTGCCGCCGGCGGAATCAGGACTTCGACGCGCACGAGGTCGGCCGCACCACCCTGGCTGCGATATTTTCTGACGCGTTTATTCGCAGGGATCATCGGCCACTCGCTTTGCGAAACATCAAGCTACCATACGTATCCCGGTTACGCAAATTTGTATCCCGGTTACGAGCGCAACCAATTGGTATGTTTCGTTTTTATTTAACCTTACTCGAAAGGTGAACTTCCTCGCGCCGTAGGCGGACCAACAGGCAGTAGCGGCTTCGCCGGACGGCGCGCCGCGAGACGCGAGGACGCCATGACCACGCCCCTGCGAGATCGCATCACTCCGCTGCTCCTCGCGCTTGCCGTAACATCGGGGATCATCGCATCGACGATCGCGCTGCCCCGCGCGGCGCTCGCCGCGGACGGCCAGTTCGACAAGATGCGCGCCAAGATCGCGGCATTCATCACCGACAAGATGGAGAAGCTGGGCGGATCGCGCATCATCTACAAGGTGGACAGTGATGCCTTGCGGGAGGCGGTCACCACGGATCTGCGCGACGACGTCTACAAGACCCTGCGCGAGGGTCGGATCGCCTTCTCCGGCCTTGCGATTCGTGACGGCGGCGTCGATGTCAAGATCGCGGACGCCAAGGGCCGCGAACTGCTCACGCGCAAGCTCGCCTCGGCGGCAGAGGGATTGCCCACGCACGCGCTCGCCGTGACCGACGCCGGAGACGGGCTGACCAGGCTTGCGCCGACCGATGCCGCATCCGCCGCACGGCTGCGCGATCTCGTCGAGGATTCCATCGCCATGATCGAGCAGCGCCTCAAGGACGCCGGCGTCACACTTGCCAGCGTCCAGCCTGAGGGAACCGACCGCATCCGCATCTTCCTGCCAGGTACGATGGAGCCCGAGCGCATCACCGCGATCTTCGCCAGGAAGGTCAAGGTCAGCTTCCGCCTGATCGATGTCACAATGTCGGCGGAGCAGGCGCAATCCGGCACGCCTCCGGCGGGCACGGAAGTCATGTTCGGCTTCAAGGACAAGCGTCCCTATCTCGTCAAGGCCAGCGCGCTCGACGGTGACGACATCAGCTACGCGGGACCGGGATTCACGAGCGACACGAAGGAGCCGATCGCCTCGTTCCGCTTCAACGGCCGCGGTACGCGGCGCTTCGCTCACATCACCGCAGAGAATGTTGGAATGCCCTTCGCCATCGCGCTCGACGACAAGGTGATCTCCGCCCCCGTGATCCGCGAGCCCATCACCGGCGGCTCAGGCCAGATTTCCGGCAACTTCACTCTGGAAGAGGCGAACAGCGTCGCCATGCTGCTGCGCGCCGGCTCGCTGCCCGGACGTCTTGGCCTCGTCGAGCAGCAGGTCATCCAACCCGCCGCCAAGCCATAAGGCGAAGATCGTCAGACGCGCCCCACCCGGGGCATCCGGCCGTTCCGCGACGCCGAAGCCCGCCCCGAATCACGGCCGCGTTGCGGCCGGACGCACAACCAACGGGCAATTGCCGAAACGCCCGATCAGGCTAAAATTTGCCTCTTGCGGCGTGACGGCCAAAGGCTTCATTTCAGGCGGCCGTCATTCGATTTCGGCTATACGTGTCGAGCATACCGACCAGGACTGAAAGCCTTACGCGGGGTTAGTACCATGCCGTCCGGCAGCGCAGACATTTCCTCGATCCTCGACCGCATTCTTGAGGCGGCGACGGATAATCTCAGAATCGCGAAAATCCTGGTGCAGATGGGCCTCGATCCCAACGACGTCACCTACGACGCGATCTTTAACCGGCTGCTGGAGATCTTCGTCCACAGCATCACGTTCGCCAATCTGTTCGCCGTGGTCGGGGCCGGCTTCTTCGTCGCCACCCTCTTGATGCGAACGATGGTGCCGCTGCGCGTCGCCAACATGATCGGCTGCGTATTCTTCGCCGTCTTCGGCGCGCTCTCCGCCAACGTCGCGACGTTCCTGCTCTATCTGCTGATGCTTCCGATCAACGCCCTTCGGCTGCGGCAGATGCTCAAGCTGGTCAAGAAGGCGCGCCATGCCGCCGAAGGCGACATGTCGATCGAATGGCTCAAGCCATTCATGACCGAGCGCAAATATCGAAGCGGCGATACGCTGTTCAAACTGGGCGATCCCGCCAAGGAGATGCTCCTCACGGTCACCGGCAAGTTCCTGGTCAAGGAGATCAATGTCGAGATCGGGCCCGGAGCTCTCATGGGCGAGCTCGGCTTCCTGACGCCCGACAACCGGCGCACCGGAACGATCGAATGCATCGAGGACGGCCAGGTGCTGACGATCACCTACGACCGGCTGCTCGAGATCTACTTCCAGGACCCGCAGTTCGGCTATTACTTCCTGGTGCTGACCAGCCAGCGCCTGCTGCAGAACATCGATCGTTTGCAGAAGCAGCTCGCTACGGAGCGGGCGGCCACGACGAACAGGATCGCGTGATCGCCGCTGCTCAGCCTAGCAACAGCGCCATGCCGGGATCGCCCTTCTCCATCGCGCGCCGGTAGGCCGGGCGTGCACTGACGCGGCCGAGATATTTGACCACGTTCGGGCAGCGTTGGACATCGTAGGGCTGGAAGTAGCGCATCGTCGTCAGCGAAAAGCCCATCATGATGTCGGCGGCGGTGAAGGCGTTGCCCGCCAGATATTCGGCGTCGCGAAGGCGCGCGTCGAGGAGATCGTAGGAGCGATCGAGCCGTCCCTTCATGGCAAGGAGGGTCGGGTTGTCCTGTGCAAGTTCGAGCCGGTTCAGAATCATCATCCGCCCCATGCCGGGTTGCAAGGTGCCATTGGCGAAGTGAAGCCAGTACAGGAACTGCGGGAAGGCGGGATCATTGGGGCCGAGCACCAGACGGCCGTTGCCGTACTTTGCGACGATGTAGTCGACGATGGCGCCGGACTCCGCGAGCACGAGATCGCCGTCGGTCACGACCGGCGCGGCCCCTCTCGGGTGCAGCGCCTTGTACTCCGGCGGCGCCAGCATGGTGACGGGATCGCGGGCATAGCGCTTCAGCTCGTAGTGAAGCCCCAATTCCTCGCACAGCCAGACGATGCGCTCGGACTGAGACTTGCCGAGGTGATGGACGGTGAGCATGAGGCCTCCTGCAGCGGTAAGTTGGGCACGTCGTGACGACGCATATAGCAGCCATTGCCAGGGGTGGGATCTCGGTCTTGTGCCCAGGACGCAGCGCAGCGCCCTCGGCGACGGCGCGCTGCAGAGCCGGGCCCATCCAGCCGGGTTTTTCCTGTCCGCAGCGCGTCCAGCCTCCCCCAAACGGCACCGCCGCAAAATCGCCCTAAAAACCGAATGGTAACCATGGCGGGCTAGGGTAATGACGTGACCAATTCTCCGACGATCCTGGTGTTCGATTCCGGCCTTGGCGGGCTTACGGTGCTCCGCGAGGTCGTGGCCGCGCGTCCGGACGCCCATTTTGCCTACGTCGCCGACGACGCCTTCTTCCCCTACGGCCACCACAGCGAGGACGAGATCATCGCCCGCGTCGTGCCGCTGATGGGTGAACTGATCGGCACGCATGACCCTGATATCGTCGTCATCGCCTGCAACACGGCGTCCACCCTGGTCCTGTCCCACTTGCGCGCCGCTTATTCGGTGCCCTTCGTCGGCACGGTGCCGGCGATCAAGCCGGCCTGCGCGCAATCGAGGACCCGTCGCGTCTCGGTGCTCGGCACCAAGGGCACGGTGAAGCGCGAATACACCAAGGCCCTGATCCGCGATTTCGCGCAGGGCTGCGAGGTGACGCTGGTCGGCTCGCCCGAGCTTGCCTCGCTGGCTGAAGCTGAGCTCAGCGGCACTTCCGTCAGCGACGGCGACATCCTGGCCGAACTCGCTCCCTGCTTCGTCGGCGAAGACGCGACCTCGCGCACCGACACCGTCGTGCTCGCCTGCACACATTATCCGCTGCTGCTCGACCGGCTGAAGCGGCTGGCGCCCTGGCCGGTCGACTGGATCGATCCCGCGCCGGCGATCGCCCGCCGCGTCTCGGATCTGCTCGGCCCGCGCATCGGCGGCATCGCACAGGCCGGCGCCGAGATGATCTTCACCTCGAACCGCGTGCACGGCCTTTCGGCCACGCTGACGCCGTTCTTCGGCGGCCGCGCGCTGGCCTGACTTTGCGCATCGGCGCCGCGCTGCTAGGTTTTGCCGTCGTCACCTCACCGCAGGCCTTTCCATGTCGGTCCAGACCCCGCCGCTCAACCGCCTCCGCCAATTGTGGCGCGATGGCCGCCCCGCTTTCGGCGCGATAGCGACCATCCCGAGCGTGCAGATGGTGCAGATCATGGCGCGCTCGCTCGACTGGATCATCGTCGATCTCGAGCATGGTCCCATCGGGCTGACCGAAGCGCACGCAATGATCGCGGCAACGACCGGCACGCCGTGCACGCCCCTGGTTCGGATCGCGGCGAATGAGCCGTGGCTTGCGAAAGCCCCGATGGACATCGGCGCCTTCGGCATCAACTTTCCGATGATCACGAACCGCAGTGATGCCGAGAAGGCGGTCCGCAGCGTGCGCTACCCGCCGCGCGGCGACCGGCTCTGGGGCCCGTTCCACGCCCCGTTCCGCTGGGGCCAGTCGATGCCGGACTACATGGCAAGCGCCGACGACGAGATGATCTGCATGATCACCATCGAGCATGTCGATGCCGTCAACCGCATCGACGAGATCATGGCAACGCCGGGCATCGACGTCGCGGTGATCGGCCCTGGCGATCTCGCCACCTCCATCAACAAGCGCGGACAGATGGACGATCCGGAACTGCTGGAGCTGGTCGCGCGCGCCGAGGCCGGCATCCTCAGAAGCGGCGTGCCGATCGGCGGCGTGGCCCGCACCGCGGACCAGGCCAACGCCCTGGTCGACCGCGGCTACCGCGCCATCGCGCTCGGCTTCGACTGGTCGCTGCTCCAGCGCGGCATCCTGGCGGCGTTCGAGGGCATCAGGCGCTGAGCAGGCTGATTGCCACCTTGCCGGGAACTGCGGCCCTGCTAGGGTCGGCCGCATCGGGAGGAAAAACCATGCTTAAGAAGACTTTGCTCGCTCTGACCTTTACCGGCCTTGCCTTCGCGGCCTTCGCCCAGCAGCCCGGCATCAAGCGCACCCCGCTCCAGAAGGTCGAATTTCCGGACGGCTACAATACCATCACCGCCATCGCGGAAGTCCCGGCGGGAGGCTCGGCCGGACGCCATACCCATCCGGGAATCGAGACCGGCTACGTGCTCGAAGGCGAGTTGAACCTCCTGATCGACGGTCAGCCGGAGAAAACCCTGAAAGCCGGTGATTCCTACCAGATCCCGGCAGGCGTCGTGCACGACGCCAAGGCTCATGGCGATAAGGCCATGAAAGTGCTGGGAGTTTACGTCGTCGACAAGACCAAGCCGCTGGCTTCGCCGGCTCCCTGACTGGTCGAACCGTTCAACCCCTGGCGGGTTGGTTCGTGCTAAAGGAACGGCGAGCGGGAGCCCGCTCGCTGCACATTTTTTCATCTATGGGAACCGAAGACCGATGCGGGGGACGCCAAAGCCCATTTCGCTGCCGCGCCGCTTGATTTGCGACCTCATGCGCGCGTCGATGGACGTGCCGTTCGTTTCGCTTTCCCGTTCACTCAATATCCGCCCCTTGCTTGAGGCACGCGCCGCAGCTGCCGCGCCAGCGGGCTGGGCTGCGACCTTCGTCAAGGCGTTCGCCCTGGTCGCCAGGGACGAGCCGATCCTGCGCACTGTCTACGCCAAATGGCCGTGGCCGACGTTCTACGAATTGCCGAACAGCGTGGCGTCGGTGGCGATCGCCCGGGTCGAGGATGGCGAGGAATGCGTGATGCCGCAGCGAATCGCGGCCCCCGAGGCCATGGCGCTGGCGGCGGTCGATGCCGAGATCCGGCGCGGCAAGACGGCGCCGATCGACGACGTCCCGATGTTCCGGAAGATCATGCGGGCAACCCGGCTGCCGCTACCGCTGCGGCGCCTGTCCTGGGCGATCGGCCTCAATTTCGGCCGCCAGCGCGGCAACTGGTTCGGCAGCTTTGCGGTGAGCTCGGTGGCCGCCTATGGCGGCGGCGAGCTCCACCCGATCACACCGGGCCCCTTCATCGTCAGCTACGGCCTGGTTGAGCCCGACCAGACCATTCATGTCGTGATCCGCTGGGACCACCGGGTTACCGATGCGGCCCCGATCGCCCGGGTCCTGACCCGGCTGGAACAAGTCCTGAACACTGAAATCGCTGCCGAATTGCGGGCGGCCGGCGCGAAGCCGATAAGAGTGGTCGGGACATGATTCCGGGCCCATTCGCATTGACAGAACGGCCCAAACTCCCCTAAAAGCCGCCTGCTCGCGGGCCGATTTCGGCCCGCGAAGCGTTTCGCGACCCGTGGTCCTCTCCCTTGAAGCTTTGGGGATCGGACCTGTCAGTGCCGGGCTAACCCGTCACACAGGAGGGCGCGTTTCCTCAAACCATGTACCTGAAGAGGACGCGATGACTAAGCGCAGTGAGGCGAAGTACAAACTCGATCGCCGTATGGGCCAGAACATCTGGGGCCGCCCGAAGAGCCCCGTGAATCGCCGCGAATACGGCCCCGGCCAGCATGGCCAGCGCCGCAAGGGCAAGCTCTCGGACTTCGGCGTGCAGCTGCGCGCCAAGCAGAAGCTGAAGGGCTACTACGCCAACATCTCCGAGCGTCAGTTCCACGGCATCTATGTCGAGGCGAGCCGCCTCAAGGGTGACACCGGCGAGAACCTGATCGGCCTGCTGGAGCGTCGTCTCGACGCGGTCGTGTACCGTGCCAAGTTCGTCTCGACGATCTTCGCCGCGCGTCAGTTCATCAACCACGGCCACATCAAGGTGAACGGCCGCAAGGTCAACATCTCGAGCTATCAGCTCAAGGTCGGCGACGTGATCGAGGTCAAGGAAGCCTCCAAGCAGCTCGCCCATGTGCTCGAAGCCAGCCAGCTCCCCGAGCGCGACACTCCCGACTATCTCGAAGTCGACCACGGCAAGATGACCGCGAAGTACGTGCGCATCCCCGGCCTCTCCGACGTGCCGTTCCCGGTGCAGATGGAGCCGCATCTGGTCGTCGAATTCTATTCGCGCTAAGATCTGAATATCGAAGGCCCCGGTTCGCCGGGGCCTTTTTGCTTAAGAGCCACACTTCAGTGGCCGTCATGCCTGCAGGAGGCGTCGCATGCTCTACACCCCTCCCCCCATCGATCCCAAGGCGCCGCCGGTGCGCATCAATCTGCTCTCGGACACGCAGACGAAGCCGACGGCCGCGATGCGCGACGCCATGGCGCGGGCAGAGGTCGGCGACGAGCAGGTCGGTGACGATCCGACTGTGAATGCGCTGTGCGAGCGCGTCGCCGCGCTGATGGGCAAGGAAGCCGCGGTCTATATGCCCTCGGGCACGATGTGCAACGTGACCGCGACGCTGGTGCATTGCCGTCCCGGCGACGAGATTTTGGCGCATGAGACCGCGCACATCATCGCCCGCGAAGGCGGCGCACATGCCGCGATCGGCGGCTTCCAGGTCACCCAGTTGAAGGGCCCCGACGGCCAGTTCACGCCGGAGACGTTCCGGAAAGCCCTGCATCCCCGCACGCGCTACCAGCCGCCGCAGACCGTCGTCAGCGTCGAGCAGACCGCCAATATCGGCGGCGGCACGATCTGGAAGAAGGCCGTGCTCGACGAGATCGTCGCGATCGCCAAGCAGCACGGGCTCGTCACCCACATGGACGGCGCGCGCCTGCTCAACGCCACCGTCGCCAGCGGCATCTCTCCGCGCGACATGACCGCCGGCTGGGACTCGGCCTGGATCGACTTCTCCAAAGGTCTGGGTGCGCCGATCGGTGGGGTGCTCGCGGGCTCGCGCGCCTTCATCGATGCGGTCTGGCAATGGAAGCAGCGCCTCGGCGGATCGATGCGGCAGGCCGGCATCTGCGCCGCCGCCTGCATCTACGCGCTCGACCATCACGTCGACCGCCTCGCCGACGACCACGCCAATGCGCGCGCGCTCGCCCGCGGGCTGTCGCAGATCCCCGGCGTCGAGGTGCAGGAGCCCGAGACCAATCTCGTGTTTTTCAAGCCCGACGGCGCCGGCATTGCCGGCGACAAGATGGTTGCAGCGCTGCGCCAGCGCGGCGTGACGCTTGCGATGATGGACGGCCGCATCCGCGCCTGCACCCATCTCGACGTCAATGCGGCCCAGATCGAGGAGACGATCGGGTACGTCAGAGAGATCGTGCGCGGGGCGTGATCACCGCCCCATCGCCTGATAGATCAGCGTCTTCAACGCCAGCTGGATCCGGCCGCGTTGCGACGGGGTCTGCACCATGAAGATTCCGAACAGATCGTCTTCGGGATCGATGAAGAAGAAGGTGCCGCCGACGCCGTCCCAGCGATATTCGCCAAGCGGCCATGACGTCCCCGGCGGCACCGAAGTGCGCACCGCAAAGCCGAGGCCGAAGCCGGAGCTGCCGCCCGGATAATAGTTCTGATCGCGCGCGATCTTCATTTCCGGCCCGATGTGATCCGACGCCATCAGCGCGATGGTCTCGGGCTTGAGATAGCGCCGGCCTTCATAGCTGCCGCCATTCAGCAGCATCTGCGCGAAGCGGGCGTAGTCGCCGACTGTGCCGACCATCCCCCCGCCGCCCGATTCCCACTTCACCGGTCGCCTGATATCGCGAACCTGCGTCGTCGGATTGATGTTGCGATCCTCCGGCATCGGCTCGGCAATGCGCGGGAATTTAGCGGGATCGGCGACGAAGAATGCCGTCTCGGTCATGCCGAGCGGATCGAGCAGTCGTTCCCTCTCGAACTGGAGCAGCGTCTTTCCTGAGATCACCTCGACGACGCGGCCGAGCACGTCGGTGGAGAAGCCGTAGTCCCACACCGTGCCCGGCTGCTCGACCAGCGGCAGCGTGGCGATTTTCGCGGCGAAGTCGGCATTGCTGAGATTACTGTTGAAGAGATTGGCTTCGGCATAGAGCTCGCGCACTGCGCCGCCGTCATGATAGCCGTAAGGCAGCCCCGAGGTGTGGCGCAAGAGGTCCTTGATCGTGACGGGACGCTCCAGCGGCTCCAGCGCCAGAGCGACCTTGCTATCCTCGGCCTTCTTCTCCACGCCGACCTTCATGCCGGCGAAAGCAGGAATGTATTTCGAGACCGGATCGTCGAGCGCGAGCTTGCCCTCCTCGACCAGCATCATCGCCATGACTGATGTGATCGGCTTCGACATCGAATAGAGACGGAAGATCGTGTCCGCGCTCATCGAACTCTCGGTCGCGACATCGCGAACGCCGAAATTCTCGTAATAGACCGGCTTCCCATGCTGCTGGAGCAGCAGAATGGCGCCGGGAATCTTGCCGGTGGCGATCTCGTTCCGGATGTAGTCGGAAACCTTTGCCAGGCCCTCGGGCGAGAGGTTGCGCGCGGCGCGCTCGGAGCTCGCCTGCGCACTCACGACACCGAACAGAAAGGCGAGCGCCGCGATCAGCGCGCGGCGCCCGAACATGTCACTTCTCCATGGCTTCATAGACCAGCTGCTTCAATGTCCGCTGCACGCGCTGGCGCTCGGTCGGGGTCTGCTCCAGCAGCACGAAAAACATGTCCTGCTTGGGATCGATCACGAAATAGCAGCCGGAGGCGCCGTCCCATTTCAACTCGCCGAGATTGCCGGGCGGCGGCGGCTTGGCGTTGCCGGGATCGGTGCGCACCGCGAGCCCGAGGCCGAAGCCGAAACCGTCGCCGGGGAAATAGAAATAGTCGCGGTCGACGCCTGATTTGGGGCCGAGCTGATCGGTCGTCATCAGCTTGAACGTCTCGGGCTTGAGAATGGTCTTGCCGTCGAGGCTGCCGCCGTTGAGCAGCATCTGCGCGAAGCGCTCATAATCGGCCATGGTCGTCACCATGCCACCGCTGGCGAACTGCATCTTCTTGACCACGGTCGGATCGTTGATCCGGCCAACGCGGAAGTCGCTGTCGTTCGGCACCGGCTGCGCCAGAAGCTTCTGCTTCTCGGGAGCGGTGACGAAGAAGCCGGTGTCGACCATGCCGAGCGGATCGAGCAGCTTCTCCCGCATGATGTCGATCAGCGGCTTGCCGGCCGCGATCTCCATCACGCGTGCCAGCACGTCGGTGGAATGGCCGTATTGCCAGAGCGCGCCCGGCTGGTTGTGCAGTGGCAGCTTGGCAATACGCTCGGCGAACTCGGCGAGGTCGAAATCGCCCGCGTAGATGTTGGCATCGCGATAGGCCTTGCGGACCAGGCTGTCGCCATAGAAGCCGTAGGTGATGCCGGAGGTGTGCGTCATCAAATCGTGCACCGTCATCGGCCGGTTCGGCGGCACCAGCTCGAGCGACTTGGTGCCGTCCTCCGCCTTCTTCTCGACGCCGACCTTCACGTTGGCGAAGGACGGAATGTACTTCGAGACGGGATCATCCAACTTGATCTTGCCGTCCTCGACCAATTGCATCGCGACCACCGAAGTGATTGCCTTGGACATCGAGAACAGGCGGAAGATGGTCTTGTCCGTGATCGGCGCCTTGCTGACCACGTCCTGCACGCCGAAGGCTTCGTGATAGACCGGCTTGCCATGCTGCCGGATCAGCACGGTCGCGCCGGCGATCTTGCCGGTCGCAACCTCGTTCTTGAAGAATTCGCTGACCTTGCCGAGCTTGTCCTGATTGAAATGCGCACCGGCCGGAATCTCGTAGGTGCCCTCCGCTCGCGCCAGCGACATCGCACCGAGCGACACCAGCGCGCCGCAGACCAGCGCACGCAGTCCAGACTGTGAAATCATATCCCCTCCCCGGAACATGGTCCGGCGGAGTGTACCGACCGCGTCATCAGGCACAAGGGCCGGCGTGTCGCGCAAGTGCCTCGGCATGGAGCTTGGCGCTCGGCTCGGCGAAGCAGCAGAACACCACGCGGGCCACGGACGGCGCCACGGCGAGGCCTTCGATTGTGGTACGAACGGCGATATCGGCCGCCCGGCCGGCGGGGAAGCGGAAAATGCCGGTCGAAATCGCGGGGAATGCCACCGAGGTCAGCTTGTGCTTCCCGCACAGCTCCATCGAGCGGCGATAACAGGACGCGAGCAGATCGTCCTCTCCGAGCGTGCCGCCATTCCAGACCGGTCCGACGGTGTGGATCACATGGGCCGCCTTGAGCCGGTAGCCTTTGGTGATCTTGGCATCACCCGTCTTGCAGCCGTGGAGCATGCGGCATTCGGCGACCAGATCGGACCCTGCGGCCCGATGGATCGCACCATCCACGCCGCCCCCACCAAGGAGCGACGTGTTGGCCGCGTTGACGATGGCGTCAACGCTCAGTGTGGTGATGTCAGCGACAATGACCTCGAGCTCGGCGCCGCCGATCCGGCGCGTCAGCTGGGTCACCTATCAGGCCGCGACGACGACGCCCTTTTCGGTGAAAAGCTGCTGCAATTCACCGGCCTGGAACATCTCGCGGACGATGTCGCAGCCGCCGACGAACTCGCCCTTTACATAGAGCTGCGGGATGGTCGGCCAGTTGGAGAAGGTCTTGATGCCGTTGCGCAGTTCGGCGGATTCGAGAACGTTGAGGCCCTTATAGCCGACGCCGATATGGTCGAGGATCTGGACGACCTGGCCGGAGAAACCGCACTGCGGAAATTGCGGCGTGCCCTTCATGAACAGAACCACGTCGTTCGACTTCACTTCGTTGGCGATGAATTCCTCGATGCTCATTTCCGTTTCCTTCTGGGGCGGAGCCCTCACCAATCAATTCGGGCTGGCTCCGCCGATCTAACCCGATACCTGCCTATATATGTAGCCCAAACCGTTGTGCATCCAAAGTAAAATGGCGGCGACACGCCCCGCTGGCCGGTTTGCCCCCCAACCGGATCCATAGGCTGATGACATCAATATCATCGCCGGGGAGGACTTTCATACCGTAACGGAGCCCCTATCTAGGACGAACCCAGGTTTTGGAACCGGGCAACGCCAACAACGTTCTCTTGTCCTGTCTGGAGAAAAACGTGACGAAACAAGCCTCCGCTACGGCCGCCACCTCGCTTTCGTCACTGTCCTCCGCCGGTAACCTCGCCCAGCGGCTGGAAGATGCTTTTCTCGCCGTCCGCAACGAGACCGAACGCCGGGCTGCGCCGCTGTCGCCGGAGGACCAGCAGATCCAGTCCATGCCCGATGCGAGCCCGACGAAATGGCACCGGGCCCATACCACCTGGTTCTGGGAGCAATTTTTGCTCGGCGAGCACGCGGCCGGCTACCGGCCCTTCCACCCCGATTTCGCATTCCTGTTCAATTCCTATTACGTCAGCGCCGGCCCGCGTCATGCCCGCAATCATCGCGGTGATATCACCCGTCCCAGCGCAAACGAGGTCGGCGTCTATCGCAACTATGTCGATGCGGCCGTCGTCAAATTCTTCCGCGAGGCCGGGGAAGACAAGCTTCGCGCGATCGCAGCGCTGGTCGAGGTCGGGCTCAACCACGAGCAGCAACACCAGGAATTGATGTTCACCGACATCCTGCACGCCTTCGCGCAGAACCCGGTCTATCCGGCCTACGACCCGGACTGGCGCTTTCCGGCCGCGACGCGCGCCGGCGATGACTGGCTGACGCTGAACGAGGGCATCCACACCGTCGGCCATGTCGACGACAGCTTTCATTTCGACAATGAGAAGCCGGCGCATCGCGCCCTGGTCGGCCCGGTCCGGGTCGCGCGCAATCTCGTCACCAATGCCGAGTGGCTGGCCTTCATGCGGGACGGCGGATACCGGACCGCAACGCTGTGGCTGATGGACGGCTTTGCCGCGGCCAGCCAGGAAGACTGGCAGGCCCCGGGTCACTGGCGCGAGATCGATGGCCAGTGGCACGTGATGACGCTGGCCGGTGTGAAGCCGGTCGATCCCACCGCGTCGGTCTGTCATATCAGCTACTACGAGGCCGACGCCTTCGCGCGCTGGGCCGGCAAGCATCTGCCGACCGAGATGGAGTGGGAGGTCGCGGCCCGCGCCGGCCAGCTCAACGATGCCTTCGGCATCGTCTGGCAGTGGACCCGCAGCTCGTACGCACCCTACCCCGGCTACCGCGCCGTCGAAGGCGCGCTCGGCGAGTACAACGGCAAGTTCATGGTCAACCAACTGGTGCTGCGGGGCTCTTCGCTTGCAACTCCGGAAGGCCACAGCCGTATCACCTATCGCAACTTCTTTTATCCGCACCACCGCTGGCAGTTCACGGGACTGCGGCTCGCCGATTACGACTAGTTCTCATCCGACGACAAATGCGCGCCGGACAGCGCGTTCAGGAGAGTATCATGAATGTGCACGCCAGCGCTTTGGCCGAAGCCCATCTTCCCGACGAGCAGACCACCGCCTTCGCCCGCGAGGCCATCAAGGACCTCTCGCAGCAGCCCAAAACACTGTCGCCGAAATATTTCTACGACGCGACCGGATCGGAGCTGTTCGAGGCAATCACGCGCCTGCCGGAATACTATCCGACGCGGACCGAGCTCTCGATCCTGAAGGATCGTGGCAGCGAGATCGCAAAGATCATTCCCGAGCATGCCGCGCTGGTCGAGTTCGGCGCCGGCGCGACGACGAAGGTCCGCCTGCTGCTCAACCATTGCAGGTTTGCGGCCTATGTCCCCGTCGACATCTCCGGTGACTTCCTCAAGGCGCAGGCGAACGGCCTGAAGCGCGATTTCCCCTCGCTCGGCATCTATCCGGTGGCTGCCGACTTCACCACGCCGTTCGAGTTGCCTAGGGCGGTCGCGTCGATGCCCAAGGTCGGCTTCTTCCCCGGCTCGACCATCGGCAATTTCGAGCCGCATGAAGCCCAGGCTTTCCTGAAGAGCGCACGCCAGATCCTGGGCCGGGGCGCGCAGATGATCATCGGCGCCGACCTCGAAAAGGATGAGCGGGTGCTGCACGATGCCTATAACGATGCCGCCGGCATCACCGCGCGCTTCAACCTCAATGTTCTGGTGCGGATCAACCGCGAGCTTGGCGGCAATTTCGACCTCTCCGCCTTCACCCACCGCGCGATCTACAATCGCGAGCGGCACCGCATCGAGATGCATCTGATCAGCAGGAAGAGCCAGACCGTGCGCCTGCTCGGCACCAGCTTCTCGTTCCGCCCCGGCGAGAGCATCCACACCGAGAACAGCTACAAATACAGCATCGAGCGTTTTGCTGCGCTGGCACAGGGCGCCGGCTGGCGGGTGCGCGAGAGCTGGACGGATGCGGCGAAGATGTTCTCGGTGCATGCGCTGGAGGTGGCGGAGTAAACGCTCCGGCGGTTATCCGCGAGAGCGCTTTCCCCGCAGCGCATCCTTCGAGACGCCCGCTTAGGCGGGCTCCTCAGGATGAGGACGGAGTGCGTGGCAGGCAGTTTCAACGAGCGCCGACGCCAAATAGCCTCATCCTGAGGAGACCGCGCAGCGGTCGTCTCGAAGGACGAGGCGCTTGCTCAGGCCGCTCGCAGTTCAATGTTCCTTGGCCTCTTCTCTGTCCGCCCCCAGCGAAACCGATTCCCACACCGCGACGACGATCATGATCACCGTCGACGCGATCGACAGCCAGAGCGGCGGGAGGTCGGCTGCGAACCACCACAGCACCAGCAGCAGCATGATGCCGATGCCGTGCGAGAGCTGGAGGAAGCCGCGGATCGCGTGCTTGAACAGGATGGTGCCGATCAGAAACACCAGCGGCCCGCCGATCGTGCTCAGAACCGTCCTCATATCGGAATGGCCGGTCGGGTGCTTCAGCACCAGCTCGTCCGAGACCGCGGTCAGGATGATGCCGGCGATGATCGGCGTGTGCAGATAGGTATAGGCGAGCCGCGCCAGGCGGCCGGATTCGGCGGACTTCGAGATCCGCTCCGAGCCGGCCTCGGCGCCCTTGTGGAAATAGACCCACCACATTGCGATGGCGCCGACCAATGCGGAGACGAAGGCCATGATATTGTCCGCGGTCCACTCCAGTTCGGCAAAGGTCGCCCCGTTGACGACGACGGCTTCGCCGAGCGCGATGATGACGAAGAGAGAGCAACGCTCGGCCATGTGGCCGCCCTCGACGGCCCAGGCTTCGACCGACGAGAAGCCGAGTTTGGGAACCCAGAAGCGCGCCGCCGGCGAGACGTATTCCCACGTGACCGCCGCAATCCACAGCCATAGCCGCGTCTCGCCTTCGGACAGGCCGCCCGCGATCCACAGCACCGCGGAGATCGAGAGCCAGCTCAGAATGCGGATCGCGTTGTGGCGGACCGCGGTCCGATGCCGCGGCGTTGCGAACAGCCAGAAGGCGGTGCGCCCGAGCTGCATCGCCGCGTAGGCGATCGCAAACCACAGGCCCCGCCCCTCGAAAGCGGTCGGAATCGTCGTCGACAGCACCAGCCCGCCCAGCATCATCAGGAAGAGCATGACGCGGACCGGGGTCAGCTCCGGATTGAGCCAATTGGTGACCCAGGCGGTGTAGACCCACACCCACCACACCGCGAGAAACAGCACCGTGACGTGCACCGCGCCGAGCGGCGTGAAATGGTGCAGCAGCGTATGCGACACCTGCGTGACGGCGAAGACGAAGACGAGGTCGAAGAACAGCTCGACATTGGTGACGCGGCTGTGCTGGTTCGGCACGATGACGCGAAACATCGCGCCGCGAGAATTGTCCGCAGCCATCGTCGTCTCCCGTCGCGCGATCAGGTCAGGCGCCCGGCACGCCGGTTTGCAGCGCCAGCGCGTGCAGCACGCCGCCCATCTGGCCGCGCAGGGACTGATAGACGATCTGGTGCTGCTGGACGCGGGATTTGCCGCGGAAGGATTCCGAGATCACGGTCGCGGCATAGTGATCGCCGTCGCCGGCGAGGTCACGGATGGTCACCTCGGCATCGGGGATCGCCGCCTTGATCATCGCCTCGATATCGTGGGCGTCCATGGGCATTCGGGTCTCGCTCCTTCTGGTCTCGAATCGCTGCCGGGGTCCCCTCGCCGGCAGCGCCAAACTTAGCGTGAACGGACTTCTGCGTCACGCTTTCCGGCACTATATCCATGATCCCATCAGGATAAAGGCACGACAAAGTGCCGCGCGCGGCAGATTGATCGAAAAGGCGTGAAATCATGAAGCTTCCAGGGCCCGACCATCCCATCACCATCACCCAAAATCCCCGGCGCGTCCGTGTGACCGCCGGCGACATCGTGATCGCCGAGACCGGCAAGGCGCTGACGCTGAAGGAGGCCAAATATCCGGCGGTGCAATATGTGCCGCGGGAGGACACCAACATGGCCTTGCTGGCGCGTACCGACCGCGTCACCCACTGCCCCTACAAGGGGGATGCGAGCTATTACAGCGTAAAGGCCGACGGCAAGGTGCTCGATAATGCGATCTGGACCTACGAGACGCCCTTTCCCGCGATGAGCGAGATTTCCGGCCATCTCGCCTTCTATCCGGACAAGGTGAAGATCGAGGAAGTGGGGTAGGCTCGCGGCGCTGTGACGCCGGGGCGATCCTGGATCGCCTCCTTCCAGTCGACACAAGGCACGAGATGCCGCGCCGGGCCGCAAGACTGATTGGGGTCTCGTTGCTGGGATTGTCCGGCATCCTTGTTGTGCTCGCTGCTGCCGGGCTGGGTTTTCGTGCCTATCGACAGCACCTTGCTGCCCAAACTCTCGCGATCCGCTCTCCTGCCGGCGTGCAGGAGGGCGAGTTCATAGAGATCGGCGGCATCAAGCAATGGATTCAAATCCGCGGTGAGGATCGGGATAACCCGGTTCTCCTGTTCGTCCACGGCGGCCCCGGCGGATCCACCCTGCCGATCTCGTCGGGCTGGCGCCCCTGGGAAGAGCATTTCACCGTTGTCCAATGGGACCAGCGCGGCACCGGCCGCACCTTTGGCGCAGCTGGAGACGCGCTCGCCCCCACGATGACACTGGAGCGGATGACGCAAGACGGCATCGAACTGGCCGAGTACCTGCGCACGCATTTGCACAAGGACAAGATCGTCCTGGTCGGGCATTCCTGGGGCTCATTCCTGGGAATTCGAATGGCGAAGCAACGTCCGGATCTGTTCTCGGCCTATGTCGGCACAGGCCAGGTGGTCGGCAAGGCGACCTTCGAGAAGGCCTTCGAACTCACGATCGCGCGTTTGCAACGGCTTGCGGCAGCGGCCACCAACAGGGAGGCCCTGGCCGAATTGGCGCCGATCGCTTCACAACCGGTCCTCACCCCGGAAAATCGCCTGATTGCGGACAAATGGAGCAATGTGCTGGGTCTGCCGCTCGCCGACGGCTTCCAGCTCGCCGGTCCCATCCCACCGCTCTTCATGCCGGATGTCTCGCTGCTTGATCTGTACAATTGGCGGAGGGGCGCCGCCTTCTCAGCAAAGTACCTGACGGGACGGAACGGGCCGATGTTTCAGAGCGATATGGCCTCGCTCGGGTTCGAATTTTCGATCCCGATGTTCTTCATCGAGGGCGATGCGGATGGCGTCACGCCGAGCGAACCCGCCGAGCAATATTTCAAGGAGGTCACCGCCCCGCACAAGGAGTTTGCTCGGATTCGCGGCGGCGACCATTTCATTCCGTTCGATCGTCCTGATGAATTCTTGGCCGAGCTGATGGCCCGCGTCATGCCGTTCGCAGCCCACTGAGGACTGGTGCAGCCGCCCGGCTACGCCCTGAAGATCGTGAGCCCAAGTATCAGCAACACCAGGAAGATCACGACGAAGACATAAAACAGGAAGCGGGCGATATCGGCGGAGACGGCCGAAATGCCGCTGAAGCCGAGCACGCCGGCCACGATCGAGACAAGTAGGAAGATCAACGCCCATTTCAGGATCGTCATTGCCAGCTCCGAATTGTGCCGCTCCTCGCGGCCGTCAGCCCTTCCCTTCGGCGGACGCTAACTTCGCTGTTCGGAACTGGTTCCTACGGGTGTCAGGACCCAGGTTGGGGCTCAAGTGGGGCCTCAACTACGGCGCAAACGAGCCTTGCTGAATCGGGCTCGCGGCGGCACAGTCCGGCCCGGGGCAGGCGCGCGGGGGACCATGATGACGATGGCGGATTCAGCGACGATCGGCGCGGAGGCACACGCCGCGCCGAAAACCAAAGCGCGCAATTTGTCGCTCGATCGTGCCCGCACCTTCCTGACCCTCGTGGTGCTGCTGCATCATGCAGTGATCCCCTACACGCATTTCGGTCACACCGATCCGGCCTCCTTTGCCGGTTTCGACATGATCGTGCTCGCCACCGACAGCTTCTTCATGGCGATGTTCTTCTTCCTGTCGGGCCTGTTCACCTGGCCGGGCATCGCGCGCAAGGCGCCGTCGGTCTTTTTGCGTGACCGCCTGCTGCGGCTCGGGCTGCCGTTCGCGATCGCGGCCTTCACCATCATCCCGCTCGCCTATTACGCCATCGCGCTACGGGCCGAGCCCGAGCTGACCTTCGCAGCGTTCTGGTGGAAGACGGTGACGTCGGGCCCATGGCCGAGCGGCCCGATCTGGTTCGTATGGGTGCTGCTCGCCTTCGACCTGACCGCGAGCCTGCTCTACCGGGTCTCGGCGCATCTGGTCGATCCCGGCAACCGCGTCTCGTTGCTCGGATTTCAGCAGCCGGCCGTGTTCTGGCTGATGCTCGTCGCCGTAAGCGTCATCGTCTATCTGCCTGCGCTGCTCTATTTCGGTACCAACAAATGGTTCGAGTTCGGACCGTTCTCGGTGCAGGCGAGCCGGATCCTGCTCTACTTCAGCTACTTCTTCATCGGCGCCAGCGTCGGTTCGGCGAATTTCGATCGCGGCATCCTCAGCGCCGACGGTCAGTTGCCGAAGCAGCGCTGGCTATGGGTGATCGTCACGCTGATCCCCTACTGCCTGATGTGGTGCATGATCTACATCAAGCGCGAGATCCTCGGGAATCCCGATCACCTGCCGCACTGGTACCACGTGTTCTACGGCACGTTCTTCGTGCTGTTCTCGGCCTCGATCCTGCTCGCGATCCTCGCCTTCTTCCTGCATTCGAAGGCGCCGGGGCCGACCCTGCTCGACCGCATGCAGGCGGATGCCTATGGCATCTTCCTGGTGCACTACCCGATCGCGCTGTGGATCCAGTACGCGCTGTTCGACTATGCGTGGCCTGCGATCGTGAAGGCCACGATCGGCCTCGTGCTCACGGTGATCCTGAGCTGGGGCCTGACGGCGGCATTGCGGAAGATTCCGGGGGCGTCCCACGTGTTGTGAGGCACGAGGTCCCTCCACGCGTCACTGCGAGCGCAGCGAAGCGATCCAAAGTCCCCCGGCGGAGGTAGTCTGGATTGCTTCGTCGCTTCGCTCATCGCAATGACGGAGTGCGTGGCAGCAGCTCAGGCCGCCTTCCCGCCCATATATTCCGGCAGCCAGCGCTCGAACGATTTGCGCAAGCTGTCGATCGCCACGGGCGCTTCGCCCGCGATCGCGATCGCATCGCCGCCGGTGGTGCCGATTCGCACGCAGGGCACTTCGCAGCCGCGCATCTTGGCCAGCACGCGGCCGGCTTCGGTTTCCGGCACGGTGACGAGATAGCGCGCCTGGTCCTCGCCGAACCAATAGGCCTGCGAGACCAGTGAAGTCGGCGCCGCCAGCAGCTTGGCCCCGATGCCGCCCGCCATCGCCATCTCGGCCAGTGCGATCAGGAGGCCGCCGTCGGAGAGGTCGTGCACGGCGGTCGCGGTGCCGCCATGGATCATGCCGCGCACGCAATCGCCATTGCGCTTCTCGGCGGCGAGATCGACCGGCGGCGGCGCGCCCTCCTCGCGGCCGCAGATGTCGCGCAGGTAAACGGACTGGCCGAGCCAGCCATGGGTCTCGCCGACCAGGAGGATCGCTTCGCCCTCGGCCTTGAAGGCGAGCGAGGCGGATTTGGTGAAATCGTCGAGCAGGCCGACGCCGCCGATGGACGGTGTGGGGAGGATCGCGCGGCCGTTGGTCTCGTTGTAGAGCGAGACGTTGCCGGAGACGACCGGGAAGTCGAGCGTGCGGCAGGCTTCCGAGATGCCCTTCAGGCAGCCGACGAACTGGCCCATGATCTCGGGCCTTTCAGGATTGCCGAAGTTGAGGTTGTCGGTGATCGCGAGCGGCTTGCCGCCGACCGCGGTGATGTTGCGCCAGGCTTCGGCCACCGCCTGCTTGCCGCCTTCGAACGGGTCCGCCTCGCAATAGCGCGGCGTGACGTCAACGGTCAGCGCCAGCCCCTTCGGCCCGTCCTCGATGCGCACCACGGCGGCATCGCCGCCGGGACGCTGCATGGTGTTGCCGAGAATGACGTGGTCGTACTGCTCCCAGACCCAGCGCTTGCTGCACATGTCCGGCGTGCCGATCAGCTTCTCCAGCGCGCCACCTACGCCCATCGGCGCCGGCACATCACGCGCATGCACGACCGGCAACGCGGCGGAAGGGACATGCGGACGGTCGTAGAGCGGCGCCTCGTCGCCGAGCTCCTTGATCGGCAGGTCGGCCATGACGTCGCCGCCATGCTTGACCACGAAACGCTTGCTCGGCGTGGTGTAGCCGACCACGGCGAAGTCCAGGCCCCACTTCTTGAAGATCGCCTCGGCTTCCTTTTCCTTCTCGGGCTTGAGCACCATGAGCATGCGCTCCTGGCTCTCCGAGAGCATCATCTCGTAGGCGCTCATCCCGGTCTCGCGGGTCGGCACCGCATCGAGATCGAGATCGACGCCGAGGTCGCCCTTGGCGCCCATCTCGACCGCCGAGCAGGTCAGGCCCGCCGCGCCCATGTCCTGGATCGCGATGACGCAGCCCCTCTCCATGATCTCGAGGCAGGCTTCCAACAGCAGCTTCTCGGCGAAGGGATCGCCGACCTGCACGGTCGGGCGCTTCTCCTCGGACTTGTCGTCGAACTCGGCCGAGGCCATCGAGGCGCCGTGAATGCCGTCGCGCCCCGTCTTGGAGCCGAGATAGACGATCGGCATGTTCACGCCGGACGCCGCCGCATAGAAGATCTTGTCGGCATCGGCGAGGCCGACAGCCATCGCGTTGACGAGGATGTTGCCGTCATAGCGGGTGTGGAAGCGCACCTGGCCGCCCACCGTCGGCACGCCGAAGGAATTGCCGTACCCCCCGACGCCGGCGACGACGCCGGAGACCAGATGCCGTGTCCGGGCATGTTCGGGCGCGCCGAAGCTGAGCGCATTGAGGCAGGCGATGGGACGCGCGCCCATGGTGAAGACGTCGCGCAAAATGCCGCCGACTCCCGTGGTGGCGCCCTGGTAGGGCTCGATGTAGCTCGGGTGGTTGTGGCTTTCCATCTTGAAGACCACGGCCTGGCCGTCGCCGATGTCGATCACGCCGGCATTCTCGCCGGGGCCCTGGATCACCCAGGGCGCCTTGGTCGGCAGGCCCTTGAGATGGATGCGCGAGGATTTGTACGAGCAGTGCTCGTTCCACATCGCCGAGAAGATGCCGAGCTCGGTGAAGGTCGGCTCCCGCCCGATCAGCTTCAGGATGCGCTCATATTCGTCGGGCTTGAGCCCATGGGCGGCAACCAGTTCGGGGGTGATCTTGGGTTCGTTCTTCATGGATTCCAGGCTTTCGGCGGCGGTTTGGCCGTTCTTAGGAACATCCAGGGCTCGCGAAAAGCCCTTTATGGCGCATTTTCCCGCTGTCCCACGTTTTGCAGGCGGGGACGGCGGGAACAGGAATTGCACGGCGCGGACGGATCGGATTTAAGGGCTGAAGACCCGCAATTGAAGGCCCATTTCCTTGCACGAATTGACCAAAGCGCCCCTACCCCGCCGCCCTGACCTCCACGTCGCCACCGAGGGCGAATTTGTGGGCTGGCGGACCTGGATTCGCGACAGTTTTGAGTCCCATGTCGGCCCCTTCTGGCACCGGATCGAGGCGGATGGCAACGTCCGCAGCGCCTTCCGGGTCGAGAAAAAGCACCTCAACGGCTCCGGGAACGTCCACGGCGGCTGCTACATGGCCTTTGCCGACTACTCCCTGTTTGCGATCGCCACCCATGTCCTGGACAGCCGGGCGGTGACGACCAATTTTGCCTGTGAATTTCTCGACGCGGCACGCGAGGGCGAGCTGATCGAATGCACCGGCGAGGTCACCCGCGCCGGCGGCTCGCTGATCTTCCTGCGCGGCAAGATGACGTCCGGGACGCGGGTGCTGCTCACCTTTTCCGGCACGATCAAGCGGATGAAGCGGAAGGCGCTACCTCAGCCAAACGCATAGCTCGGCGCCTTCCCTTTTCGCGCCCCCTCGCCCAGACTTCCCGGCAAGCGCTGTCGCGCCGGGGAGCAGGAACAAGGTGCCGCAGAGCACATCGGAGGCGGGGCGCTCAGCGGCCTCCGTTTCATCGCCGTTGCCGGCCATGGCCGCCACCGGCGCGCGCAACTGGCGCGACTATGCGCTGCTGCTCGCGCTCGCCTGCTGCTGGAGCTCGACCTACCCGCTGGCCAAGCTGGCGCTTCCTACCGTCCCGCCCATCACCTTCATCTCGGCACGCTCGCTGATCGCGGCTGCCTTCCTGTTCGCGATCCTGTGGATGCGCGGCATCAGCGTCCCGACCGACGCGAAGGCGTGGAAGCTGTTCGCGACCCAGCAGCTGATCAACTCGACCTTTCCGTTCCTGATCATCACCTGGTCGCAGCTCTATGTGCCGGCGTCGAACACCGTGGTGCTGGCCTCGACCACGCCGATCTTCGCGTTCCTGATCACCTCGCTGATCACCCGGCATGAGCCGGCAACGCTGCTCAAGCTCGCCGGCGCGATCCTCGGCCTCGCCGGCACCATTCTCATCGTCGGCCTCGATGCACTGCGCGGCTTCGGGACCGAGATCGTGGCGGAGATCGCGATCCTGCTCGCCACCATCTCCTTTGCCTGCGCCACGATCTTCGGCCTTCGCCTCTCCGAATACGACCCGATGGTGGTGGCGGCCGGCTCGCTATTGTTCGGCGGTCTCATCCTGCTGCCGCCATCGCTGATCATCGACCAGCCCTGGACGCTGCAGCCGACGCCGACCGCGATCGTCGCCACCATCGTCATGGGCATCGTCTCGAGCGCGCTGGGCTTGATGCTGTTCTACGTCTGCCTCGGCCGCCTCGGTACGCTAACCACGAATGCGCAAGGGTATCTGCGCATTCCGATCGGCGTCGGCCTCTCCGTGCTGCTGCTCGGCGAGAGCGTGCCGTCGAACCTGGCGCTGGGGCTAGTGCTGGTGATGGCGGGCGTGGCGGCGATGACGGTGCCGGCAGAGAAGTTCAAGCTGCGCTAGGCCGATTGCGCGGGCTTTGAGCGCCAGCGCGGGCATAGCTCGATTGTCACACGCTGGACGAATATGAGGTAGTCGGGCGCAAGCCTGTCGTGACGCATCCCTCCCTCAGGGCCCAGCATGGAAAGTCGTTCACCGGACGCCATTGGCGATTCAAAGGCCGATCGCGCGCCCAGCCTCTGGTGGTTTGCGCTCGCGCTCTTCCCGCTCGTTGCATCCCAAGTGATGCGACTGCATCAGCATAGTGCCGCGGGCTGGCTCGTCTGGGACTATGCCGGCCGAGTCGCCGCTCTGGTCATCCTTGCGGCGATTCCGGCAGCACGCGCTATCGCCTATCGCAGGGAGAAACGCCGGATCTCTCTACTTGAAATCGGGGTCTGGATTGCTGGGTCAGTGCTGCTGGACCGGTTGGGTCAGTGGCCGCTACGTCTCATGAATGCGACATTTCCGGCGACCATCGTCGGCAAGTATCCGCACCCAATCGGCTGGCTCAACGTCTTCGATCTTGTCGTTGGCCTGATACTGGTCGCGGCCAGCGAAGAGATCATCTTCAGGCGATTGCTTCGGAACACCGCCCGACCTTACCTGGGTGACGGCGCCTTTGCCGTTCTCATCACTTCTCTCATGTTCGGTGCCCATCATTGGTGGTCCGGGGTCGGGAACATCCTTCTCGCCACAATATTCGGCATCCTTTTCATGGTGATGTATTGGCGGTCAGGCGCCCTTTGGCCGGTCGTGCTCGCGCATTACCTCGTTGACCTGGTCGCGTTTGCCGGAATTTGGCGCTGGTTCTAAAGCGCGAAGGCAACTAGCGCGACGCCGACAATTGCTTCTCGGCGATCGACAGCCATTCCGCCTGCGCGTTGCGCAGATATTTCGGTGCGCGGCGCATCTGGATCAGCAACTCGTTGAAGACCATTCGCGCCTCGGCGGTGCGGCCGACCACCTGCAGCAGCAGGCCGTAGCGCACCCGCGCTTCGGCGCCGGGGTAGTAGCCGGCGAGAGCGTGATATTCCTCCAGCGCCTCGTCGGTCCGGCCGACCTCGACGAGCGCGCGGGCGTAGAGCAGATGCGCATCCGCGGAATCGAAGTCGGGCCATTGCTTCTGGAGATCGTCGAGCGTCGTGAGCGCGTCGGCCGGACGCTTGGCGGAAAACTCGGCCTGCGCCTTGCGAAACGCATAGGCGGGATCGTGCCCCATCGGCAGCTTCAGGATGTGGTCATAATGCTGCTCGGCCTCAGCGAACCGGCCGATATTCGCGCACTCGTCCGCCAGCGCCGCGCGGTTGGCGATGGTGTCGGCGTCAGCCAGCCGGTCCGACAATTCGCGATAGCGCTTCTCCGGATCGAGCCGGTTGGCGACGCGCTGGCGCGCCTGCCGGGCACCGTGACTGGAAAACCATTCGGGAATGAGCTCGACCGCGATATAGGCGAGCGCGCCCATCATCGGCACCAGCAGGATGATGAAGGCCCAGGGCCGCAACCGCCCGGTTCGCGAGGCGTGATAGATCAGCGTGAGATCGAGCAGCAGAACGATCAGGGCAACGGGCATGTGACATCCACGGGCACAGCGACAGCGCACGCTCCGTGATATCGCAATTGCAGCGGCGGAACAACTTTGAGTTGCTCCCCTTGCAGAAAATCAGCGACCCCGGACGCACGCGCCGTGATGGCGACGAGGAGTCAGTCGCCTCAAGCGTGACGGAGGTTCACGAGCGAAATTTGCATCATGCGCGGCCATTCGAGTCGCGCAGCAATCCGCTCGCCAACTGTCGAAACGCGTCCACGGCCTTGTTCAGCACGACTTTCGGATCGTTGGCTGCGGCGACCCATAATGCGGCACTGAGCGCGGCGCCGTTCAGCAGTCGCCCGGCTGCTTCAACATCCAAAGGCTTCACCACCTTCTCGTCGATCAGTGACCGGATCGTTCGCATGGTGATATCCAGGCAGGCGTTCTCGCCGGGCCATTTGGATGGATCACCGAGTACGGCAGGTCCATCCAGAAGCATGATGCGCTGAATTTCAGGATCGAGCGCCATTTCGATATAGGCACTGCCCTCTGCAAGCAGGCCCTGCCACAAGGTTGGCGCTTGCTCCCGGATCGCGCGCAGCCGCTCCGCCATTTCGCCATCGATCTGCGCGACGACGGCCCAGAGCAGCCCCTTCTTGTCCTCGAAATTGTGATAGAGCGCGCCCCGTGTCAGCCCGACCGAGGCCGTCAGCTCATCCATCGACGCTTCTGCATAACCCTGCGTGGCGAAAGCCTTGCGCGCAGCGCGGATGAGCTTGGCCCGATTTTCCGCCATGGCTGCGGCACGTTTTCCCTCGATCATGCTCGACCCATTTTCTGTTGACATACGCCCCGTATGTGAGCAATAAGCTCACATACGAACCGTATATGAACAATGTCACGACCGGCGCCGCAAGGCAATTCGCGGTCCCTGCCCCTGATCTTTCGAAAGGCACAGCCACATGCTCCAGCGCGAGGCCATCTTCCCTGCTCACCGTCACGCACTTTATGAAGCTCATCGGTATTCGGCCGCGATCCGGTCCGGCGACTTGCTGTTCGTCTCGGGACAGGTCGGCAGCCGCGAGGACGGCTCACCCGAGCCCGTGTTCGAGGACCAGGTCCGGCGTGCGTTTGCCAATTTGCGCGCGGTGCTCGCAGCTGCCGGATGCACGCTGGACGATGTGGTGGATGTCACCACGTTTCACACCAATCCTGCCCAACAGATCGATACGGTGATGGCTGTCCGCAGCACCGAGATCGGCGACGCGCCCTATCCGAATTGGACGGCTGTTGGCGTGAATTGGCTTGCCGGGTTCGACTTCGAGATCAAGGTCGTCGCGCGGATTCCTTGAGTCGCGCAAAGCCGACTCCCGCCAATGCGGGAGCCGGCAGGAGCGGCCTACTACTTGGCGTCGTCCGCCAGCATTTTCCGATATTTTTCGACGTCCCGTGTCACGAGCTGCTGCAGCAGCTCCGGCGTATGCTCATTGGCATCGGGCGCAACGGTCGACAGGTCGGCAAAGCGCTTCTTGACCGCGTCGGTCTCGACGGCCGTGCGCGCCGCGGCGTTCAGCTTGGCAATCACGGCCGGCGGCGTGCCCTTGGGCGCGAACAGACCGTTCCAGCCTTGCGCCTCGAATTCGGGCAGACCCGCTTCCGTCGAGGTCGGCAGGTCCGGCAGCGTGGCGAGCCGCACGGTCGAGCCGACCACGAGCCCCTTCACCAGCTTCTCGTTGATCGATTGCGAGACCGAGGCCGCCGCATCGCAGACGCCGTCGATCTGGCTGCCGACGGCATCGGTCAGCGCGGGCGCGGCGCCGCGATAGCCGACCAGCGTCGCGTCGATGCTGGCGGCGGTGACGAAGCTCTTGCAGATCAGATAGTTCGAGGAGCCGACGCCGGCATGGCCGAGATTGATCTTGCCGGGATTGGCCTTGGCGTAGGCGATGAACTCCTTGAGGTCCTTCGCCGGAAAGTCCTTGCGCAGCGCGATGATGCCGAACGTCTTCGCCACCATGGCGATCGGCACGAAGGAATCAGGCGTGAACGGCAGCTTGGGATAGATCGTGTAGGTCGCGGCATTGGTGCCGGCATTGCCGATTGCGATGGTGTAGCCGTCGGGCTCGGCACGGGAGGCGCGCGCCAGCGCGGTCGAGCCGCCGGCCCCGGCGACGTTCTCGATCACGATGGTCTGGCCGAGCGCGATGCCCATCTGCTCGGCCACCGCGCGCGCGATCACGTCCGAGGTGCCGCCGGCCGCGAACGGCACGATCATGGTAACCGGACGTTTTGGATAATCCTGCGCGAACGCGGCCGTCGCGAATGCCAGCGCCGCGATCGCAGCGAGAGCCCGCTTCACCGCGAACGCAATCACGCGGCTTTTTCCAGATGCGCGGTCAGGCCCGCGAACAAGCCGCGGCCGTCGGTGCAGCCCATGATGTCTTCGACGTGGTTTTCCGGATGCGGCATCATGCCGAGCACGTTGCCCTTGTCGTTGACGATGCCGGCGATCGAATGCGCGGCGCCGTTGATGTTGTGAGCTTCGTCCACCACGCCCTCGGCGGAGCAATAGCGATAGAGCACCCGCCCCTCGCCTTCGAGCCGCTTGATGGTCTCTTCGTCCGCCTCGTAATTGCCTTCGCCATGGGCGACCGGCACGCGGATCACCTGTCCGGCATTGTAGCCGCGGGTGAACGGCGTGTCGGACCGCTCGACGCGCAGATGCACGTCATGGCAAATGAATTTCAGCCGCTCGTTGCGCATCAACACGCCCGGCAACAGGCCGGATTCGCAGAGGATCTGAAAACCGTTGCAGACGCCGAGCACGAGGCCGCCCTTGGCCGCATAGTCGCGCACCGCGTCCATCACCGGCGCGCGTGCCGCGATGGCGCCGCAGCGCAAATAGTCGCCGTAGGAGAAGCCGCCCGGCACCACCACGAGATCCGTGCCCGCGGGCAGCGACGGCTCGGCGTGCCAGACCATCGCCGGCTCGCTGCCCGAGATCATCCTCAGCGCCCGCGCCATGTCGCGTTCGCGGTTGATTCCGGGAAAGACGAGGATCGCGGCTTTCATGGCAAAAGTTCCGACGGTGATGGGAATCGGGCTGGCCAAAGGGCCAATTCGCGAAGAGACATAGCCATTTGACGGGGATTTTACCAGTGCTAGCCTTGCCGGACGGCCTTGTACACAGGCCATAGCCGAGGCACTTTTGCCCGACGATCTTGCCCGGGATTGAAGCCATGAACGTCCCGTCGCTGCCCACGTCCCCCTCCGAGCCCGTGTCCACCGAGGGCGTCGTCGCCGCCGGCGCCTATGTCGATGGCCGCCGTATCGCCAATATCGCCATCAGCGAGGCCTCGAGCTGGCGGGCCAAGCCCGGCCACGTGGTCTGGATCGGCCTGCACGAGCCCGACATGGCGCTGCTCGGCGCGGTGCAGAAGCAATTCGACCTGCACGAACTCGCGATCGAGGACGCCAACCACGCCCATCAGCGGCCCAAGATCGAGCAATATGGCGAAGCCCTGTTCATCGTGGCGCGGACGGCGCAGCTGGTCGAGGGCCGCATCGTCTTCGGCGAAACCCACATCTTCGTCGGCGAAGGTTATCTGGTCTCGGTGCGCCACGGCGCCTCGACGTCCTACAGGCCGGTGCGCGAACGCTGCGAAAGCTGCCCGCGGGCGCTCGCCCGCGGCGAGGATTACATCCTCTATGCGATCCTCGATTTCATCGTCGACAATTACTCGCCCGTGCTCGAGAGCATTCACGACGAAGTCGAGGGTATCGAGGACGACGTGCTGTCCAAGGCGATCAGCAAAGCCCAGATCGAGCGGCTCTACATGCTGCGCCGCGACCTGTTGCGGCTGCGCAACGCGATCGGGCCGCTGGTGGAGGTCTGCCGCCGGCTGGAGCATGACGAGCTGTCGATGGTGCGGCAGGCCATGCAGCCGCTATTTCGCGACGTCACCGACCACGTCCGCAACATCCAGGAGCGCATCGATTCCATGCGCGAGGTGCTGGCCTTCGCATTCGAGGCCAGCCTGCTGGTCGGCCAGGCGCAGGAGACGGCGGTGTCCAAGAAGCTCGCGTCCTGGCTCGCGATCATCGCGATCCCGACCGCGCTTGCCGGCATCTACGGCATGAACTTCAAGCACATGCCGGAGCTGGAATGGGACTACGGCTATTACATGCTGCTCGGCGTGATGCTGACGGCGTGCACCGCGCTGTACTGGCGTTTTCGTCGCGCCGGATGGCTATGAGGAAATCGCTTCGTAGCCCGGATGGATCGAAGCGCGATCCGGGCTACCATGGCGGACAGCCCTAGACGATTTCGACCCGATAGTTCTCGATCACGGTATTCGCCAACAGCTTGTCGGCGGCTTCCTTCAGCGCGGCTTCCGCCTTGGTCTTGTCGGCGCCGGCGAGCTCGATGTCGAACACCTTGCCCTGGCGGACGCTGGCGACGCCGTCGACGCCGAGCGACTTCAGCGCGCCTTCGATGGCCTTGCCTTGCGGATCGAGGATGCCCGTCTTCAAGGTAACGGTGACACGTGCCTTCACGTCGAAAATCCCCTCAGCTCTTCACCAGCACCGGGCCGGAGCCCTGCGGACGCTCGTTCTCCATGAGGATGCCGAGACGTTTTGCAACTTCAGTATAGGCCTCGAGCAGACCGCCGAGATCCCTGCGGAAACGGTCCTTGTCGAGCTTCTCGTTCGACTTGATGTCCCACAGACGGCAGCTATCCGGCGAGATCTCGTCGGCGACGATGATGCGCATCATCTCGTTCTCGAACAGACGTCCGCATTCCATCTTGAAGTCGACGAGGCGGATGCCGATTCCGAGGAAGAGGCCGGTGAGGAAGTCGTTGACGCGGATGGCGAGCGCCATGATGTCGTCGATCTCCTGGGGCGTCGCCCAGCCGAAGGCCGTGATGTGCTCTTCCGACACCATGGGGTCGTTGAGCTGGTCGTTCTTGTAGTAGAATTCGATGATTGAACGGGGCAGCTGGGTGCCTTCTTCGATGCCGAGGCGCTGCGACAGCGAGCCCGCGGCGACGTTCCGCACCACCACCTCGAGCGGCACGATCTCGACCTCGCGAATCAACTGCTCGCGCATGTTGAGACGGCGAATGAAGTGGGTCGGCACCCCGATGTCGTTGAGGTGCTGAAACAAGTACTCCGAGATCCGGTTGTTGAGGACGCCCTTGCCCTCGATTACCTGATGCTTTTTCGCATTGAACGCGGTCGCGTCGTCCTTGAAGTGCTGGATCAGGGTACCGGGCTCCGGGCCTTCATACAGAACCTTTGCCTTGCCTTCATAAATGCGACGCCGCCGGCTCATGGGGATGTACCGTGTTTTGTTGAAATCCATGTATTTGGTGTGCTCCGGTTACTAGGATTTACGACCCACAGCGGAGCTGCCGTGAACGACCCGGAACCCCGTCCATAACCCTTGGAAACAGAACGGGAACCAAGCCTTCAGGCAACCTATCCGATTGGCTGACCGAGCACAATCGATCCGGCCGTCCGGCGCCAACTTATACCATCTTGCCTGCGGCTTAACGGCCCGTTGTTTTGCCGATTCGTGCTATCTATGTAGGCATGCAGTCGGGTCGCCGCAACGGAAGGCTCCCGCTCCATTCAGCAGGGGATTTGGAACAAGGCATGAGCGAGTTCGACAAGCGCCAGGAAGGTTTCGAGAAGAAATACGCCCTCGACGAGGAGCAGAAATTCAAGGCGGAGGCCCGCCGCAACCGGCTACTCGGGCTGTGGGCGGCTGAAAAGCTCGGCATGTCAGGCGATGCCGCCACCGCCTATGCCAAGGAGGTGGTCGCGGCCGATTTCGAGGAGGCCGGCGATGCCGACGTCCTGCGCAAGATCACGGCCGATTTCACCGCCAAGAACGTCGCCGTCACCGAGCAGGCGATTCGCGCCAAGATGAGCGAGCTGCTCGCGGTGGCGGCTGCCGAGGTGAAGGCGGGGAAGTGACCCCGCCGTCTGGCTCTATTTCAGCGTGATCTGAAAACCCATCGATCCGCTAATATTGAATCCCTCCGCTTGTTGCGGTCCGAACTGCCGGTTGATGTTGGTGTTGACCGACTCCATCCGGCAATCGCGGGCGAGCACCTCGCGCAGGAGATCACATTCGCGCGCCGCCATCTCGTAGACTGTGCGGCGCGCGCGGTCGCGCAGTTTCTGGGCCTCCTCGCTGTCCCCGGTCGGACCGGCGACAAAGAAGTTGATCGAAGTCTGCACACGCACCGATCCTTCCTGCCGCAGACCACCGCCGCCTTGCTCGGCGATGACACGCTGGGACTGGGCCTTGGCGGGAGCTATCACGACCAGCAGACCAACGCCTGCCAAGACAAAACGCGAGCGAAATTTCATCACGGGTACCTGTGGTTGAAGCGAGGCCCGTTACCTAGCCTCCAGAGGTTGCCGTCAGGCAAACCATGGACCGCAAACACCGGGCCGCCGCTTCACCAGCGGTTAACTGCGTCGGTCACTCCTCCTTGAAGCCGTATTCCGGCACGTTGCCGCTGGCGCCGTAATATTTGTACGGCAGGAATTTGCCGCTCATGGTGATCTTGACGCGGTCGCCCTTCGGGTTGGCGACGCGCTCCATGGCCATGTCGAAGTCGATCGCCGACATGATGCCGTCGCCGAATTCTTCCTCGATCAGCGCCTTCCAGGCCGGGCCGTTCACCATCACCATTTCGTAGAAGCGATAGATCAGGGGATCGGTCGGCGGCATCGGCGTGCCGGTGCCGCGCATCGGCACCTCGTTGAGCATCGCAACTTCCGCCTTCGACAGGCCGAACAGCTCGCCGGCATTGGCAGCCTGCGGCTTCGTCAATTTCATCTGGCCGAGGATGGCGCCGACGATGAGGACCTCGGAATACCCCCCGATCTTGTCGCAGATGTGCTTCCAGCTCCAGCCCTTCTCGCGCTTGATGTCGAGCAGCTTCTCAGTGAGGTCTTCGCGTTTCATGTCAGGGTCTCCTTTTCAAGCAGTCAGTCCGGGACTGGTCCCGGGCGTCCAGGTCTGGCGTTGCTCGTCACCACTGGATGCGATCGTCAGTCCGGGCTTGCCGATATGCACCAGCGGCACATTACGCGGATCGTGGTCGGGTGTCTCGGCGGTAAACGTCTTGCTGCGCGTCACCAGGAAATCGATGATGTGGTTGCGCAGTGCGTAGTAGAGCGGGTGGCGGTGCAGATCAGTGCGGCCGCGGTCCCTCGGCAGCGGGTTCTCGACGACCTCGGCCAGCACCGCACCGGGTCCGTTGGTCATCAGGAAGATCTTGTCGGCGAGGTAGATCGCCTCGTCGACATCATGGCTGATCATGAACGCGGTCTGCCCGGTCTCGAGGCAAATGCGCCGCACCTCGTCCTGCAGCGTGCCGCGCGTCAGCGCGTCCAGCGCCGAGAACGGCTCGTCCATCAGCATGATCTTCGGCGTGATCGAGAGCGCACGTGCGATGCCGACGCGCTGCTTCATGCCGCCCGACAGCTCCGACGGCCGCTTGTGCTCGGAGCCGGTCAGGCCGACGAGATCGATGAAGGTCTGCGCGTGCACCTTCACCTTGGCGCGGTCCCAGCTCCGCCATTTCGAGCTGACGGCATAGGTGACGTTGCCGAGCACGGTGCGCCAGGGCAAGAGCGCGTGGCTCTGGAAGATCACGGCGCGGTCGAGGCTGGTGCCCGAAATCGCCTGCCCGTCGACGATGACGGCGCCCTCGCTCGGCGCATCGAGGCCGGCGAGAATGTTGAGCACCGTGGTCTTGCCGCAGCCGGAATGCCCGATCACGCAGGCAAACTCGCCGCGCGCCATCGACAGCCACAGGTTCTCGAACACGGTGGTCGTGGCGCCGCCGGCGCCGGGATAGCGCTTCGCGATGGCTTCGATCGAGATGAATTTGTCGGTCATCGCCCCTACTCCGGAAACGTGACCATGCGCGTGAAGCGCGCCAGGATCTGGTCGAGCAGCATGCCGACGATCCCGATCAGCAGGATCGCGATGATCACGTTGGTGATCGACAGATTATTCCACTCGTTCCAGACGAAATAGCCGATGCCGGTGCCGCCGACGAGCATTTCGGCGGCGACGATGACGAGCCAGGCGATGCCGATCGAGATGCGCATGCCGGTCAGGATCGTCGGCGCCGCCGCGGGGAGGATCACGGTGAAGGCCCGCCTGATGGTGCCGACCTCGAGCGTGCGCGCGACGTTGATCCATTCCTTGCGCACGCTGGCAACGCCGAACACGGTATTGAGCAGCATCGGCCAGATCGAGCAGATGAAGATGACGAAGATCGCCGAGATCGAGGAATCCTTGATGGTGTAGAGCGCGAGCGGCATCCAGGCCAACGGCGAGATCGGCTTCAGCACCTGGATGAAGGGATCGAGCGCCTTGCTCAGCAGCGGCGACATGCCGATCAGAAATCCGAGCGGGATCGCGACCAGCACCGCCAGCAGATAGCCGGTGCCGACCCGCGCGATCGAATAGGCAAGCTGGATGCCGAGCCCCTTGTCGTTCGGCCCGTTGTCGTAGAACGGCCGCCGCAAATGCTCCCACAACTTGGCGCCGACATCGAGCGGCCCGGGCATCGCCGATTTGCCCTGCGTCTGGGTCAGCCCCATCAGCTTGGCGTATTCGGGGCTCATCGTGGCGACGGGGCCTGTCGAGCGCGTGGCGAGATGCCAGATGCCGAGGAATGCAGCGAGCAGCGCGATGGAGACGAGACCGGCGCGGAGGCGGAGAGAAGAAGTCATCGCGCGAGACCTCTCCGCCCGTCGTCCCGGCGAACGCCGGGACCCATAACCCCAGGGAGAAGTTTGGCGAAGACTCGTCGTTCGGTACTCCCATCGATAGCAATCGATGGATTCCGCGGTATGGGTCTCGGCGTTCGCCGGGACGACGATGCTGAGAGAGATCTCATCACGACGACTTCCTGATCTTGAAGCTCGCGACATAGTCCTCCGGCTTGGCCGGATCGAAAGTCTTGCCCATCACCGCAAACGACTTGTACGCGCTCGCAGGCGGTGTGAGCCCCATCTCGGCCATCAGCTTCTTGGTGTCGGTCGCCAGATACACCTGCTCGGCCACCGCCTTGTAGTCGACGTCGCCCTTGATCTGGCCCCAGCGCTTCATCTGCGTCAGCATCCACACCGCAAAGGACTGCCAGGGGAATGGATCGAAATCGACGCGCTTCGCATCGGTCTTCACGCCGCCGAGGCCGTCGGCATAGGTGCCGGTCAAGACCTGCTCCAGCACCGTCACCGGCGCGTTGATGTAATTGGCCGGCGCGATGGCTTCCGCGATCTGCTTGCGGTTCTCCGCCTTCGAGGCATAGGCGGTCGCATCGACGATGGCGCGGGTCAGCGCCGCAAAGCTGTTTGGCGCTGACGTGATGAACTCGCGGCTGGCGGCGAAGCTGCAACAGGGATGACCGTCCCAGATCTCCTTCGACAACAGATGCATGAAGCCGACGCCGTCATAGATCGCGCGCTGGCAGATGTTGTCGGGGGCGAGGAAGCCGTCGATATTGTCGGCACGCAAATTGGCGACCATCTCCGGCGGCGGCACCGAGCGCAGCTGCACGTCGGTATCGGGATCGAGCCCGTGCTCGGCGAGATAATAGCGCAGCAGGTAATTGTGCATGGAATAGTCGAAGGGGATCGCGAATTTCAGGCCCTTCCAGTCCTTCGGGTCGCGCTTGTCCTTGTGCTTGGCCGCCAGCACGATGCCCTGCCCGTTGATGTTCTCGATCGCCGGCACGGCAAAGGGAATGGCGTTCGCACCGAGGCCCAGCGAGATCGCGATCGGCATCGGTGCCAGCATGTGCGCGGCGTCGTATTCCTTGTTGATGGTCTTGTCGCGGATCACGGCCCAGCCGGCGGTCTTGACCACCTCGACGTTGAGACCGTGCTTGGCATAGAAGCCCATCGGCGCCGCCATGATGATGGGCGTGGCGCAAGTAATCGGGATGAAGCCGACCTTGAGGTCCTTCTTCTCGGGCACACCGGCTTGCGCGAATACTTCGGTTGCGGTCTGCAGCGGAAAGAACTGCGACAGCGCGGCCAGTGCGGTGGACGCCCCGACCGACTTCAGAAACGCCCGCCGTGCCACATCCTGCGGGAACATCGCGCGCATCACGGCCGACGCAATCACGCCCTCGTAGCGTTTCTCCTCGCTCTCGACCGGCTCGCAGCGCAGCGCCGCCTGCTCGTGCTCCCTCGCCGAACGGTGCTGGCCGCAAACGCAGCCCGCCCCGAGATTGCGGTCGGCATCGAACGGATCGTCGAACATGGACATGCTGCTGCGCCCCTTTGTCACACTGCGCGGCGGACGCCGTTGTCCGCCGCGTCAGGTCAGAATTCCATCGTGGCCCGGCTACCGCTTGCGCAGCCGGGCCATTGGAAACATGCAGGTTCTATGCCGCCTTGCCCGTTACCTGGGCAGCAATGGGCAACCCCTGCTCGATCGGCAGCGAGGGGTCACGCGACCATTCGTTCCAGGAGCCGAAATACATCCGCACGTCCTTCACGCCGGCGTTCTTCAGCGCCAGGAAGGTGTTCGAAGCGCGCGCACCCTTGAAGCAGTAGAGATAGACCGGCGTCGTCGGCGTGATGCCGACGGTAGCGCATTCGGCCAAAATCTCGTCCTTGGACTTGAAGCGGGGTCCTTCCGCGGTCGGCTTCATCATGCGGTACCATTCCAGCCACACCGCGCCGGGGATGCGGCCCTTGCGCGGGCAGAAATCCTTGCCATAGGGCGAAGAGCTGTCGCCGATCCATTCGTCGACATCGCGCACGTCGAGAATGGCGATGCCGGGCTTGCCGACCGCGGCAAGCATGGTCTTCGCGTCGATCAGGATCTCGCCGGCTTCCGGCACGATCGCGAACGAGGCCTTCGCCGGCGCCGGGACATCCTTGGTCACCGGAAGACCCGCGGCCGACCACGCATCGAAGCCGCCATGCAGCACCTTGACCTTGGGATAGCCAAGCATGGTGAGCAGATAGTAGCCGCGGCAGGACTGGCCGAAGCCGGAATTCATCGACTGCTCGTAGATCACCGCGGTCTCCTTGCCGGAGAGACCGGCAGCGCCGAAGGCGTCGGCGAATTTGGTCTTCAGCTCGCTCATGCCTTCCGGCGTCGAGGTCGCGAGAAACGTGAAGATCTCGTGCACGTTCACCGCGCCCGGCAGATGCCCGGCGCCATAGGCATCGGGATTGCGGGTGTCGATGACGACACAGGGTTCGAGCTTCAAGAGATCGGCAAGTTCGCTGGCAGAGATCAGAACGTCCGTCATTGGCAGCCTCTCCGTTGAGGTTAAGTGGTGGTCTGGGGTGGACTCGTGAAGCTCAGGACTCGGCGAGCATCTTGCGCAGCTGCTTGGTGGCCGGCGTGACGATCGCGACGAAATAGGCCTCGCGCAGCCGTCGCTGCGCGCGGTGGCTCCTGAGGTAGCCGCGCGCGCCACAATGCAGCATCGCCGCATGCGCCGCCGCGACACTGGCCTCGCCTGCGCGCAGGCGCAGCGCGATGACCTTGCGCCAGTAGGTCTCGTCCTCGTTGTAGGGATCGCGCGCCAGCGCCATGGTCTCGGCCTCGAGCTCGGCGGCGAGATCGCGGAAGTGCACCGGCTGCTGCGGCAGATAGCGGTTGATATGGCCGAGCGGACTATCGACCTCGCCCATGATGTTGATGCAGTCCTTGATGAGGCCGAGCGCCATGCCGGCCTGCAGCAGAATGAAGCCGGCGCGGATCTTCTTGACGAAGGGGCCGGCGGGATCGGCGAGGATCAGCTCATCCGGCACGAAGACGTCGCGGAACTGCACGCCATAGGTTCCGGTGCCGTCCATCGCCATGAACGGCTTGCACGGCGTCAGCGTGATCGCGGGATCGGAGCAATCGGCCAGGAACATGACCGTGCCGGGCTCGCCGCTTGCGATACCCTGATTGTCCTCACGCTCGAAGATGGTGCCGAAATAATGGTCGGGACCGAGATTGGAGACCCAGGGCAGCGCGCCGCGCACGATGTAGCCGCCCTCGACCTTGCGTCCCCTCAGCTTCAGCTTCTCGATCCCGAAAAAGCTCTTCATCGGGTTGGAGAGCCCGGTGCCGCCGAGCACGCGGCCGGTCGAGAAGGCATCGCCGAAACGCTTTGCGAGCTTCAGATTGGTCGAGTTGGCGGCGTACCAGACCAGCGTGTTCTGGCACCAGGCCATGAAAGCCGTGGCGCCGCAGACCTCGCCGATAGCGGCCATCGCCTGGATCGCGCAGCGCAAATCGGCGGGACCTTCGTGCGGCACGTGACTGCCCCAGGCGCCGACCGCACCGAACTTGCGCAACACCTCGGCCGGATAGACCGAGCCGTCGTCGATGCCGGCGGCGAGCGGCGCGAGATCTTCGCGCGCGATCCGCGCCACCTCCCCTGCAATGGACGGTGCGGGCTGATCCAAACTTTCGGCCCGCGATAAAGCCAGTGAACCCATGATCGTCTCCCGCACCTTGTCCTGGTTGCGATCAGCTAGACGCCGACCTCGAGATTGACCGGGCGCGTGAAGGTGTTGGCGACCGGCGACCATTTCTTCACATGGGCGACCAGCGCGTTGATCTCGTCCTGCGAGACGCCCTCGCACGCCATGTCGACCTTGACCCGCACGTCGGTGAAGCCGACCGGCTTGTCCGAGGTATCGCCGGTGCCCCAGACCGCGGTGATGTTGAGGTCGCCTTCGAGCTCGAGCTCGAGCTTGTTGACGATCCAGCCGCGATGCACGGCGTTGGCGTGCAGGCCGACGGCGAGGCACGAGCCGAGCGCGGCAAGCGAGGCTTCCGACGGATTGGGCGCGGTGTCGTCACCCAAAAGGCCCGGCGGCTCGTCGACGATATAGGGCGGCAGATTGCGGATGTAGTTGGCGTGACGGAATTTGCCTTCCGCGACCGTCTTGCACTTCAAGGTCTTGACGACCTTCGGATTGGCCTTGCCGCTCGCGATCAGTTGCTCGAGGCCATTCTTGTCGATGGGCGCAAGGCACCCCGTCAGCACTGTCTTTTGAACGACGGCAGTCATCATCTTCTCCCTGGCAGCCGTGGAAAACGGCAGGATACCGAACGGTCTGTTTCCTTGCATGGAGCGTGCCAGAAGAGGCCGAAAACGAAATGCGAGGCATTGGAGCCGCTTAGCGATGGCTGCCTGCGGATTGATCAGCCGCGCTCTGCTCAAAGGCGATGCAGCTGAGATGGCCGATGCGAATCTTTTTAGCGCGAAGCAGATGCGGCTTGATGATACCGCGCGGCTGCGATTAAGTTGCAATCCATGGCCAAACCTTCACTGAAAAAGCCCTCACTGAACAAGATGTCGTCGAAGAAGAACGCGCCGCATTCAGGCGCGGGCGATGACGAATCCGCGCGCGGGCGCCTGCTCAGCGCCGCCTCGCATTTGTTCTGCAAGAACGGAATCAACGCCACCGGCATCGATGCGATCATCGAAGAGGCCGGGACCGCGAAGACCACGCTTTACAAATTGTTCGGCTCCAAGACCAACCTCGTCAACGCGGTGCTGGAGAGCGAAGGCAAGCAATGGCGCGAATGGTTCATCGGCGCCATGGAAGACGGCGGCGGCGATGCGCAGGCCAAGCTGGCGCGCATCTTCCCGGCCCTGAAGAGCTGGTTTGCCGAAGAGCGCTTCTACGGCTGCCCCTTCATCAACGCGGTCGGCGAGCACGACAAGGACGCCAAGCAGTTCCGCAACATCGCACTGAAGCACAAGAAGATCGTGCTCGGCCACATCGAGAAGCTCGCCGGTGAGCTCGGCTCGAGCGAGCCCGCGGTGCTCGCCCATCAGCTCGGCCTCCTGATCGACGGCGCGATCGTCGCCGCGATGATCTCGCGTGATCCCGGCGTGGCAGATACGGCGGCGCTGACGGCCGGCCCCCTGCTCGGCCAATCCAAGTCGAAGAAGAAGCGCGCGGCGGATCAGCTGGAGGCGGTGTGATCGCCTCCCACCCCGTGTCGTAGATCTCGTAAGGTGGACAAGGGCGCAAAGCGCCGTGCCCACCAAACTCGTTCAGCTTCGTCGATCGAGATGGTGGGCACGCTTTGCTTTGCCCACCCTTCGAAGCCTGCATTCGACGCAGCCTTAGGTCCCACGCTCCACCGCCACACCTGCACCAAACCGCATCTTCCTGCAGCGAGGTCGCATTGTCCTATGAGCTCAGCGGCGAAATGCACGCCTGCATCGGCGCCAGCGTCGGCATCGCGCTGTCACCGGATCATGGCGCCGACGTCGCCGAATTGCGGCGGTCGCCGATGCCGCGCTCTACCAGGCGAAGTCGGGCGGCAAATCGCGTTGCTGCCTGGCGTCGGTCGAGTCCAACCTCGCGGCGTTGCGCCAGCTCCAGCAGAGCCCGAAAACCCCTCTCCCAAGCGCGGCCTGAGGCGGAGCTCGTAGGGTGGATTAGCAAAGCGTAATCCACCAAATCGAAACAGCGAGCAATGGAAGTGGTGGGTTACGCCCTCCGAAGCGGCAGCGCATCCGTGAATCGCTTGATGGCAGCCAGCACCGGCTGCTGATCACCCGCGAAGAACCAATGATCGTCGCCGTCGAGCTCGACGAACTCCGCACCGCTGATCCGGCTCGCGATATCGCGGCCGGCCGCGATCCGCACCGCCTGGTCGCCGCGCCGGTGCAGCACCAGGGTCGGCACCGCGATCTGCGCCAGGAGATGCCGCACGTCGGCGTCGCGAAAGGCCTCGAGCACGGCCGAGATGCCGCCGGGACTGGACGCCGCGCGCAATAGCCCGGCCCACCAGGCGCATGCCTGGGGATCACCGGCCAGACTCGGCGCAAAGGTCTCGATCCCGACCGGGCCGCCCCATTGTGCGACGAGCTGCCTGCTCCAGGCGTCATACTGGCTGGCGCGCAACGCGTACGGATAGTCCTCCGCCCAACATCCCTTGGCCAGTGCGCCGAACAGGATGAGCCCGGCCACGCGGCGCGGCTCATCGATCGCAAATTTGACGCAGGCCGGCCCGCATTCGGAGGCGCCGAACAGCACGACGCGGCGGGAATCCACCGCCCGCAGCACGGTGCCGATATCCTCCGCGGTGACGTCGATCCCCGGGGCCGATCCGACCCGGTCGGACAGCCCGATCCCGCGACGGTCGAACACGATCAGCCGTCCAAGCTTCATCAACGACGCCAGGAACGTCCGGCTTGCAGGGCTCTCCCAGGCCCGCTCCACATGCGACACGAAGCCGGGCATCACCAGGATATCGAGCGGACCGCTGCCATAGGTTTGATACGCCAGATGCACGCCGGCACCCTTCACATAGCGCGTGGTTGGAACAGTGTGCAGCGCCGTTGCGGGACTCATCAGCGCCTCGGTCTCGGCTTCCGGCGCAACCCCGAGTTCGTCCCGCAGCCGCTGTGTCAGGGCAGCATGCTGACGCTCGGCCGCGCTGCGGTCGCCGGCCAGCAACAGGCTGCGGATCAGATGCCGGCCATAGACCTCGCTGAGCGGATCGAGTTCAGCCAGGCGTCCCGCATGCGCGGCCGCGGCAAAATGGTCGCCGGCGGCATTCTTGTCCTGCACGAGACGCTCGAGCGCATGCATGAGCCGTCCCCTCAGCGCCTCCCGGCGAAAGAACGCCCAATCGTCGAATTCAGGGCAATCGTCGAGAGCGAAGCCCGCAAGGAAGTCGCCGCGATAGATCCGGCAGGCCGCTTCAAAGTCGCCGCGGTCGCAGGCGCTCTCGAATGAATGCGCATCGGCCTTCAGCACGGTCGCCGGAGACCACCGCACGCTGGTGCGGTCGGTCTCGAATACCGGCTGACCGAGCGCGAGCTCGACGCGATGAAGCAGCCGCCGCAGCCGCGCAAGGCCCGTCTCGCGATCGGTCTCAGGCCAGAGCAGCGTGGCAACGACGTCGCGCGCGACCGCCGCCTTGGCCTCCGCCAAATAGACGAGCAGCGCAAGACCCTTGCGCAGGTTCAACTTGATCGGACGGCCGTCAGCATGGACCTCCGGGAACCCGAATGTCTCCAGCGAGAAAGCCGTCATGGAAATCCTCTCTCCCCCTCGGGACGTCCCCAGGGGACGCACAGGGGACGGCGCCGCGGTAGCCATTTCGAGCCGGCTCGCCAGCGACCGCCTCGAGCTCTGCATGCGGCACCGCTGGATCAGGCACAATAGGAAAAAACCATGTTCTCACGCCTCGCAATCCTGCTCTACGCAATCGTGAGCTATGCCGTATTCACGGTGTCCTTCCTCTATGCACTCGGTTTCGTCGGCAATTATGTCGTACCGAAGTCGATCGATCAGGGGACCGACGTCGGCAGCCTGACCGAGGCCATCCTCGTCAACCTGCTGCTGATGAGCCTGTTTGCGATCCAGCACAGCGTCATGGCGCGCCCGGCTTTCAAACGCTGGTGGACCAAAGTTCTTCCCGTGGCCTGCGAGCGCAGCACCTACGTGCTGCTCTCCAGCCTCATCCTCCTCCTGCTGTTCTGGCAGTGGCGTCCGATCCCGATACCGGTTTGGCAGACCAGCGGAATCGTGGCGTGGCTACTGACCGGCGTCCATTGGCTCGGCTGGCTGATCGCATTCGCCTCGACCCACATGATCGATCATTTCGACCTGTTCGGCCTGCGCCAGGCCTTCTCGGCGCTGCGCGGGACCGAGCCGGAGGATCACTCCTTCAAGGCGCCGCTGCTCTACAAGATCGTGCGGCATCCGATCATGCTCGGCTTCCTCCTCGCATTCTGGGCCACGCCCGAGATGACCGCCGGCCATCTGCTGTTCGCGCTCGCGAACACCGCCTATATCCTGGCCGCGCTGCAGTTCGAAGAGCGCGATCTGATCGCGGAGTTCGGGGAAACCTACCGGCAATATCGCCGCCGCGTTCCGATGCTGGTGCCGCGCCTTTTCGCGCGGACCCGGACGAAAGACCATGACGTGGCCCGGAGCATCGGAGTGCCCCGATGAAAGCCATTCTGTGCCATTCGTTCACTGGTCCCGGCGATTTGCGCCTCGGCGAGATCGATGCGCCCAAGCCTGCCGGCGATGAGATCCTCATCGACGTCCACGCGGCCTCCGTCAGCTTCATGGACCAGTTGCTGGTCTCGGGCCTCTACCAGATGCGGCCGCAGACGCCCTTCGTGCCCGGCACGGAAGCATCCGGAACCGTCGTCGCGGTCGGCGGCAAGGTGACAAGGTTCGCGCCCGGCGATCGCGTGGCATGCAGCAGCTGGACTGGCGGCTACGCCGAACGAATGATTGCCAAGGAATCGAAGAGCGTTCGCTTGCCGGACGGCGTCGCGTTCGAAGCGGCGGCAACCATCCTGCACAATTACGGCACGGCCTATTATGCGCTGGTCGAACGGGCACGAGCCGAGCGCGGCGAAACGCTGTTCGTCACCGGCGCTGCCGGCGGGGTTGGACTGGCCGCCGTCGACCTCGGCCGGCATTTCGGCCTGCGCATCGTCGCCGGCGTCGGCTCTGACGACAAGGCGGCGCTGGTCCACAGCTACGGCGCCAGCGAGGTCATCAACTATCGCAGCGAGGATCTGCGCGACCGGATCAAGTCGATCACGTCAGGAGACGGCATCGATGTCGGCTTCGACAATGTCGGCGGTGGGATTTTCGAGCAGATGGCCCGGCTGATGAAATGGGGCGGACGGCTGATGCCGATCGGCTTCACCGGCGGCGAGATTCCCTCCATCCCGATGAACCTGCCGCTGCTGAAGAACTATTCCATCATCGGCGTCTTTGCCGGCGCCTGGGCGGAGAAATTCTCCAACGAGGCAGCGCGCATGAACGCCACGCTGATGCGATTGCTGGCCGAAGGACAAATCCGCCCGCATATCGACCGCGTCCTCCCTTTGGAGGAGGCCGGCGACGCCATGCGCGCCGTGGCCAACCGGACAGTTCAGGGACGAATTGTGCTCAAAATCAGATAGAGTGCGCCATGGCTTCGATCATCATCGACAAGCGCTATTGCGGTCCTCCGAACTCCGGCAACGGCGGCTATGTCTGCGGCCGGCTCGCCCGTCACATTCCCGGGGCTGCAGAGGTGACGCTGCGCGCGCCGCCCCCGCTGGACTCGCCGCTCGATGCCATCGCGACGGACGACGGCACATGGGAGCTTCGCGATGGCGGCAAAGCCGTCGCCACCGCCCGCGCCGTGAGCGTCGAGCTTGCGCAGATCGAGACAGCTGACTTGCTGGAAGCACGTGCGGCCGAATTGCATGCGCTGTCCAGGCCGCACGAACATCCGCTGCCACACTGTTTCGTCTGCGGTCCCGCAAGGGCGAAGGGCGACGGCCTGCGCATCTTCGCCGGCCCGCTCCGCCGTCAAGCACAAACTCCCGTTCTCGCCGCGAGCTGGGCACCCGATCCGAATCTCACGGCCGGGGATGGCCTCATCGCGCCCGAATTCCTCTGGTCCGCGCTCGACTGCCCCACCGGCTTTGCCTGCAATTACGATCAGCAGAGCGGCAGCTTCGAGAAGACCCCGCTCCTGCTCGGACGGATGTCAGCCCGCATCGAAGCGCGCCCCCGCCCCGGCGAGCTCTGCATCGTCACGGCCTGGCCCACCGGCCGCGACGGCCGCAAGCGCACGGCCGACGCCGCGCTTCATGATGAAGCCGGCAGATTGCTGGCGTTGGCGCGGACGACATGGATTGCGGTGGAGCGCGACGTACAGCTCGGGCGCGGGTAATTCGCCGCCGACGGACATGCGCAGGCGGCGGTCGGGGTATCCGGAAACAGCATCTCGCCTCCCGCGCCATCGTTCACCGGCTGAGCAGGATATCTCCCTAGCTGCTCGTCACTTGCCGGACGGGAGGCGGCTTCCAGGTCCCGTTGACGATCGAGGGTGACTTCTCGTTCGGCCAGTACATCCGCAACATCAGGACGAACTTGCCCGCCGGCGCGGGAAGCCAATTGCTCTCCTTGTCGGGGCCGGGACTGTCCTTCTGGATGTAGAGATCGACCGAACCGTCCGGATTGGCTTTGAGATTCTGGCGGGCGCTGATCGACTGGCGGTTGATCGGATTGGCGACGAAGAAGTAGTTCTCGTCATACATCGTGATCGACCAGAAGCCCCCGACCGGAGGAAGCTGCCCCTTCGGGAAACGCATCACGTATTTGTTGCTGCCGACGTACTCTTTCCCGTCGGCGTCCTTCTGGGATGTCGGATAGCACGCATCCTGGATCCGGTTGGCGCCAAGGCCGATGGCCGTGACAAGCGCACGGTTGAGATAATTGGTGCCGTAGATACCGGCTTCGCTGTCGAAGGCCCAGCCGTTGATGTTCTTGATCGCCTTGTTGACCTTGAACTGGAGCATGATGCGGTCGAATGCCACCTGCGGGACGCGCTTGGCGAAGGCAGCATCGAATTTGCTCGCGTCAAAATCCTTGCCGGGGACAAGACCGATCTTCGCGAATTTGGCGACCTCAGCTGCGTCGGCGGCGGCCGGCGGATTGCGCTTCATCAATTGCGCGAGAAGGGTGAAATAGGCCGCGGCGTCCAGGCGGTTGACCTGCTCGCGCACCGCCGTCTTCATGTCGATCGACGCATCGACCTTGCCTGCCGGGGGCGTAAAGGACTTGTCGTATGCGCTGAGCGGCACGAGCTTGAACTGGTCCTGCGCGGCGTGCACGGCCGCGTAGTCCTCCGGCGTACCGGTGCAGTAGATGCGGCCCAAGATCCACACCATGCACGTGGGGGATTTGTATTCCTTGACGCCGGCGGGAAGCGTTCCCTTCCAGCCCGGGCCGGTGATCGCATAGGTCTGCGCCTTGGTGCCGGTGGTGCGCTTGCCAGGCACCTGGAAGACATTGGTCCAGCCGTCCAGCATCGGAAACAGGAAGTAGCGGTCCTTCATGTCCGGCATGCTCAGGACCCAGGGCTCGTCTCCCACGTCGATCCAGGCCGTCGTGTAGAGCGTATCGGCATTGGGTGCCGTGACATCCTTGAAGGTGGCATCAGGGTACTTACGGAGCTTGACGAATTGCCCCATCGGCCCGCGCGTGCCTTCCACCGCCGCAACGTTCGTCATGACCCGGCGGGTCATCTCCATCGTCACGAGAGGATATCCGTAGATATAGGCATCCTGGGCGAGCCAGAAATCTTCGCCGCCCTCCAGGGCCCTGACAACAGGACCGTCAAACTCGGCACGTGCGGTGCGGGAAATCGCGAGCGCCGATACAGCGGCGCTGAAGGCGGCAAGTGCTTGGCGACGGCTGATTGACATATCGAACCCTCCCTGTTGCCTCAAAACCGTAACGGGCGGGGTTCGATGTTCCTTGACATGCATCAATGGGGCTGGATGGTCTTGGGCGCAGCGCCGTTCGCTCGCCTGGGCGTGGCCGCCACGCCTGCGTCAACTGGCGGTAGAAGTGGAGGTTACGCCAACGCTAGCCTTCCCTAGACGACGTGTGCTCTTGGCACTCCCAACTCGTAGGGCGGGCAAAGGCGCGTAGCGCCGTGCCCACCACCTCTGTCTGAGCTTCGTCGATCGACATAGGTGGGCAAGCTTCCGCCTTCGCTCTTCGAGCTACGGCGGACAAGCCGCTTTGCCCACCCTACGAGACCGGCGCTCGACGGCAGCTACGTGCTCTGCTCCATCATCCCCTGCAGCCGCACCAGCTCCGCCTCAAGATCGCGCTCTACATCCGCCGCCCGGATCTCCAGCACGCGATAATCCCGCGCCTCCAGCCACGTCCGCCGCGACGCGCGGTCCGCCGCGATGGTCTCGCCCTCGCCCGGATTGACCAGCTCGATCGCGATCCGGTGCGGGAACGAGACGAAGTCCGGGATGTGGCGGCCGACCGGGGTCTGGCGTTTGAACTGACCTGCGAAGCGACGATCACGTGTCAGCGCCTGCCAGAGCAGGCGTTCGGCGTCGGTCGGATTGCGGCGAAGCAGGCGGGCGAGGCCGCGCACAGTGGAGCCGCTGTCGGGCACGCCGCCGCCCTGCCCGTGCTCGGCCAAAAGCGCGCGCAGGCGCGTGGCCTGCTCGCCATCGAGCACGCCTCCCTTGGCCGGGCCCTTGCGTCCCTCGGCGATCGCCATGATCACGCCGTGCAGGGTGTGCATGTCCTGCTTGGTCGGCTCCATCCGACTGAAGATGTTGCGCAGGTTGACCAGCATGGTGTCGCGCTTCTCGGCGGGGCGCAAAAATTCCACCTTGTCGAGTTCGCGGATGAGGTTGTCGAAGAACGCCTGCATCTGGTGCTGCGAGGCGCGCTCGGAGCGCTCCGGCATGGCGTGCGGCAGTTCGCCGGACGTTGCTCGCTTGAACCATTCATAGCCGACCAGCAGCACGGCCTGGGCGAGGTTGAGCGAGGCGAAGCCCGGATTGACCGGGAAGGTGATGATGCGGTTGGAGAGCCCGACCTCCTCGTTGGTCAGGCCCCAGCGCTCGCGGCCGAACAGGATACCGCACCTGCCGCCGGTCGCGACGTGACCCGCGATCTCGCTGGCCGCCGCCTCCGGCCCGACCACCGGCTTGGCCTGGTCGTGGGGACGTGCGGTAGTAGCGAACAGCAGGTCGAGGTCGGCGACCGCCTGCTCCACCGTCTCGAACAATTCGACCTTTTCCAGAATGTGGTCGGCGCCGGCCGCGGCGCGCTGTGCCGCGATGTTGGGCCAACCGTCCCTGGGGTTGACGATGCGCAAGGCGCCAAGGGCAAAATTTCCCATGGCGCGTGCGGCCATGCCGATGTTTTCGCCGAGCTGCGGCTCGACCAGGATCACGATGGGACCGTCGAGGGACAAACCCGCCTTGCTCTTGTCAGTCCCCGACATCTCGTTTCGCTTTCACTCTTCGTCTCAAGGCCTTGCCAGGGCACTCTCAGGAATTGATTCAAGCCGGCCTTTCCCAAGTCGTCCTTGGGCCGGCCGGCGCTGTCCGCCTCGTTTGCCTGTCCTGACGAAATTCTCAAGGGAAATAACGGGTTGGAATCGACTTTTGAATCTCCTCCGGATCCTCGGATCCGGCCCTGCGGCAGGGCGGCCCTGCCCCCACGTCTGGGGAAGCTGGATGAGCTAAAAGTGCATAATCCCTTGGCTTTCGCCCGCCGCGTCCGGGTGCTAAGAGGCGGCGGATATTCCCGTGGCGCGCCAAAAGCGCCGTTCCCAAGAGGCTTCCCCGATCATGGCAAAAATCAAGGTATCCAATCCCGTCGTCGAACTCGATGGCGACGAGATGACCCGGATCATCTGGCAGTACATCAAGGACAAGCTGATCACCCCGTTCCTGGATGTCGAGCTGATGTATTTCGACCTGGGCATGGAGTACCGCGACCACACCAACGATCAGGTCACCATCGACGCCGCCGAGGCGATCAAGAAGGTCGGCGTCGGCGTCAAGTGCGCAACCATCACCCCGGACGAGGCCCGGGTGAAGGAGTTCAACCTCAAGCAGATGTGGAAGTCGCCGAACGGCACCATCCGCAACATCCTCGGCGGCGTGATCTTCCGCGAGCCGATCATCTGCAAGAACGTGCCGCGCCTGGTTCCCGGCTGGACCAAGCCGATCATCATCGGCCGCCACGCCTATGGCGACCAGTACCGCGCCACCGATTTCAAGTTCCCGGGCAAGGGCACGCTGTCGATGAAGTTCGTCGGCGAGGACGGCACCGTGATCGAGAAGGAAGTGTTCAAGGCGCCCGACGCCGGCGTCGCGATGGGAATGTACAACCTCGACGACTCCATCATCGACTTCGCCCGCGCCTCGCTGAACTACGGCCTGCTGCGCAACTACCCGGTCTACCTCTCGACCAAGAACACGATTCTGAAGGTCTATGACGGCCGCTTCAAGGACATCTTCCAGGACATCTACGACCGCGAATTCAAGAAGGAATTCGAGGCCAAGGGCCTGACCTACGAGCACCGCCTGATCGACGACATGGTGGCCTCGGCGCTGAAATGGTCCGGCGGCTATGTCTGGGCCTGCAAGAACTACGACGGCGACGTGCAGTCCGACACGGTCGCGCAGGGCTACGGCTCGCTCGGCCTGATGACCTCGGTGCTGCTCACCCCCGACGGCAAGACCGTGGAAGCGGAAGCCGCCCACGGCACCGTGACCCGCCACTACCGCGAGCACCAGAAGGGCAAGGAGACCTCGACCAACTCGATCGCCTCGATCTTCGCCTGGACGCGTGGCCTGTCGCACCGCGCCAAGCTCGACAACAATGCCGAGCTCGCCAAGTTCGCCAACACGCTGGAGAAGGTCTGCGTCGACACCGTCGAGGCCGGCTACATGACCAAGGACCTCGCGCTCCTGGTCGGCGCCGACCAGCGCTGGCTCTCGACCACCGGCTTCCTCGACAAGGTCGCCGAGAACCTGACCAAGGAGCTGGCGGCCTGAGCCGACCGCAATTTCGCCCGACTGGGCCAGACATCATCGCGGGCCGCGCTCAAAGCGCGGCCCGTTTCTTTTTGAGACCTTGCGCGGAGATGCCACCATGTTCATCAAGCTTGCCGGCCCCACACTGCTGCTCGCGGCCCTGATCGGACCGGCCGGAGCTGCCGAGCCGCTTCCCGACGCCATCGCCGCACCTGGCGAGAGCGTGGTGGTGAGCCTCCACGCCGAGGGCGCGCAAGTCTATGAGTGCAAGGCCGCCACCGACGGCAAGCTCGCCTGGGCCTTCCGCGAGCCGATCGCGACGCTGCTGTCCGAGGGCAAGACGATCGGCCGGCACTATGCCGGCCCCAACTGGGAGCACGCCGACGGCAGCGCCGTGACCGCCAAGGCCGCCGGCAACGCGCCCGGCACAACAGTGGCCGACATCCCCTGGCTGAAGCTGGAAGTGACCGCCCGCCGCGGCAGCGGCGTGCTGACGCCGGTCACGACCGTCCAGCGCATCAACACCCATGGCGGCAAGCTCGACGGTGCGTGCGACAAGGCCGGCGAGTTCAGAAGCGCGCCCTACTCCGCCGAATATGTCTTCCTGAAGAAAGGCTGACCGCTCAGCGGTCGGTGTCGTCCTTCTCGGCCTGCGCCAGCTCTGCCGCCGCGAGATCGCCGCTGTCGGCGAGCCGCGCCTTGGCGGTGGTGTGGACGTGGTCGGCGAGCGTCGGCATGCGCGCGATCAAGGCATGAAAATCCTGGGCGTCGAGCACCAGGAGGCGCGTCTTGCGCGTCGCCGTCACCGTGCCGCTGCGTTTTGTCTTATGCAGCAGCGCGATCTCGCCGAAGAAGGTGCCGTCCGTGAGGTGCACATGCTGGCTCGGCAGCGCAATCTCGACCTCGCCGGCGGTGATGAAATACATCGACGAGGCCGCATCGCCGCGGCGGACCAATATCTCGCCCTGCTCGATGGTGCGCGCCCGCAACAGCCGCATGATGTCGGCGATCTCCGCGGCCGACAGATGCGAGAACAGCGGCACCCGCGCCAGCATGCCCCAGGTGACGACGAAATCGCGCCGCTTCACCTCTTCGGCAAAGGCGGTGGAGATGATCGCGACCGGCAGCGCGATCATGGCGAAGCCGCTGATGATGGCGAAGGTGGAGACCAGCTTGCCGAGCGGCGTCACCGGCACGACGTCGCCATAGCCGACGGTGCCGAGCGTCACGATCGCCCACCACATCGCCTGCGGGATAGTGCCGAGCTTGTCCGGCTGCACGTCGCGCTCGATGGCGTAGAGCAGCGAGGCGAACGTCAGGACCGCGCCGATCAGGATGACGATGCAGCCGATCAGCGCGCGACGCTCGGCCTGCACGGCGGCGAGCAGCGAGCGCATCGCCGGCGAATAGCGGATCAGCTTGAAGAACGGCAGCACGCCGAGCGCCGCCAGCGTCGCGTGCCGGCCGGTGGCGAGCACGATGGAAGCGGGCAGGAACGCCATGAGGTCGATGATGCCGAGCGCGGAGAAGGCATAGCCGAGCCGGTCGGACAGCGCGGAGCCCTTGCGCTGGGTGTGGCCCGCCACCGTCCACAGCCGCGCGGCATATTCCAGCGCGAACACGAACACCGACAGAATGGTGATCGCGGAGAACACGACGCCGAACTGCGCGTCCAGCTCCGGCACCGAGGCGAGGATCATCGCGGCCACATTGAGCACGATGACGCCGATGATGACCTGGATGAAGCGCGACCCGGCTGAATAGGCCAGCGGATCGTGCTCCAGCAATTCGTACAGGCGATCCCTCAAATTCGGATCGGCTGAGCCACGTCCTCGCGGAACGGGGCGCACGGCCTCACGCGCCCGCCATCGCTTTTTCGATCGCGCTCAGCGCCTCGGACGCCTTGGCTCCGTCAGGTCCGCCGGCCTGGGCCATGTCGGGCCGGCCACCGCCGCCCTTGCCGCCGAGCGCCTCGGAGGCGACACGCACGAGGTTCACCGCGTTGAAGCGCGCGGTGAGGTCCGCGGTGACGCCGACCACGATGCCGGCCTTGCCGTCCTCGGTGACGCCGACGATGGCGACCACGCCGGAGCCGATCTGCTTCTTGCCGTCGTCGGCGAGGCTCTTGAGATCCTTCATCTCGATGCCCTCGACCGCGCGCGCCATCAGCTTGACGTTGCCGACCTCGCGCACGCCGCTGGCTGCGCCATTGCTGCCGGCCGAAGCGCCGCCGCCCATCGCCAGCTTCTTGCGGGCGTCGGAAAGCTCGCGCTCGAGCTTCTTGCGCTCCTCCATCAGCGCGGTGATGCGCGCCGGGACGTCGTCGAGCGAGGTGCGCAGCTCGTTCGCCGCGGTCTTGGCCAGCGCCATGGTCTCGTTGGCGTGCCTGCGCGCATAATTGCCGGTCAGCGCCTCGATGCGGCGCACGCCGGAGGCGACCGCGCTCTCGCCGGTGAGCGTGATCAGGCCGATATCGCCGGTGCGTCGCACATGCGTGCCGCCGCAGAGCTCGACCGACCAGCCGAGCGCGTTGGCGCCGCGCTCGCGCGCGGTCCGGCCCATCGAGACGACGCGGACTTCATCGCCGTATTTCTCGCCGAACAGGGCGCGTGCGCCGGCTTCGCGGGCCTCATCCACGCCCATTACACGCGTGGTGACCTCGTCGTTCTCCAGCACCACGTCATTGGCGATGTCCTCGACCCGGGCCAGCTCCTCCGCCGAGATCGGCTTCGGATGCACGAAGTCGAAGCGCAGGCGATCTGGCGCAACCATCGAGCCGCGCTGGGCGATGTGGTCGCCCAGCACCTGGCGCAGCGCCTCGTGGATGAGATGCGTCGCCGAATGATGCGCCCGGATCGACGAGCGCCTGGAATGATCGACCTCGAGCTGCAGCGCGGTGCCGAGCTTGAGCTCCCCGCTCTCCACCGTGCCGACATGCACGAAGAAATCGCCGAGCTTCTTCTGCGTGTCGGTGACGCGGAACTTGATGCCGCCCTCGCCCGTGAGCACGCCGGTGTCGCCGACCTGGCCGCCGGACTCCGCGTAGAACGGCGTCTGGTTCAGCACGATCGCACCGGTGTCGCCGGCCTTCAGGCTGGCGACCTCTGCACCGTCCTTCACCAGCGCAGAGACCACGCCTTCAGCGCTCTCGGTCTCGTAGCCCAGGAATTCGGTAGCGCCGAGCTTTTCGCGCAGCGGGAACCAGATCGCTTCGGAAGCCGCCTCGCCGGAACCCTTCCAGGACTCGCGCGCCTTGGCCTTCTGGCGCTCCATCGCATCGGAGAAGGAAGCCTGGTCGACGCCGATGCCGCGCGACTTCAGCGCGTCCTGCGTCAGGTCGAGCGGGAAGCCGTAGGTGTCGTACAGCGTGAAGGCGACGTCGCCATCGAACATGTCGCCCTTTTTCAAGGACGCGCTCTTCTCGTCGAGGATGGCGAGGCCCCGCGACAGCGTCTTGCGGAACCGGGTCTCTTCCAGCCGCAGCGTTTCCTCGATCAGGTTTTCCGCGCGCATCAGGTCGGGGTAGGCCTGGCCCATCTCGCGGACCAGCGCCCAGACCAGACGATGCATCAGCGGCTCCTTGGCACCGAGCAACTGCGCATGGCGCATCGCGCGGCGCATGATCCGGCGCAGCACGTAGCCGCGGCCCTCGTTCGAGGGCAGCACGCCGTCCGCGACCAGGAACGCCGAGGAGCGCAAATGGTCGGCAATGACGCGGAACGAGGCCACGGTCTGCTCATTCGGCCCGCTCCCGAGCGCGGACGAGGTCGCATCGATCAAATGACGGAACAGGTCGGTCTCGAACACGCTGTCGACCCCCTGCATGATGCAGGCCATGCGCTCGAGGCCCATGCCGGTGTCGATCGAGGGACGCGGCAGATCCACGCGCTCCTCCTTCGTCACCTGCTCGTACTGCATGAACACGAGATTCCAGAATTCGAGGAAGCGGTCGCCATCCTCTTCCGGCGAGCCCGGAGGTCCGCCCCAGATGTGATCACCGCGGTCGATGAAGATCTCCGAGCACGGGCCGCACGGGCCGGTGTCGCCCATCGCCCAGAAATTGTCCGAGGTCGGAATGCGGATAATGCGGTCGTCGGAGAAGCCCGCGATCTTCTTCCAGAGCCCGTGCGCTTCGTCGTCGGTGTGGTAGACGGTGACGAGCAGCTTGTCCTTGTTGAGCCCGAAGTCCTTCGTGATCAGCTTCCAGGCGAGCTCGATCGCGCGCTCCTTGAAATAGTCGCCGAAGGAGAAGTTGCCGAGCATCTCGAAGAAGGTGAGATGGCGCGCGGTGTAGCCGACATTGTCGAGGTCGTTGTGCTTGCCGCCGGCGCGCACGCATTTCTGCGACGTGGTGGCGCGCTGATAGGGCCGCTTCTCGACGCCGGTGAAGACGTTCTTGAACTGCACCATGCCGGCATTGGTGAACATCAACGTCGGATCGTTGCGCGGCACCAATGGCGAGGACGACACGATCTCGTGGCCGTTCTCGGCAAAGAAGTTCAGAAAGGTCGACCTGATCTCGTTGACGCCGCTCATGTTCATCCAATCGGGTGTGCTTGGACCCGCTATAGGCCATCCAAACCTGACATTTAGGCTGATATCTGCGGGCCACAGCGCTTTTAGACAAGGCCAGCTTCGCTGTCCAGAAACTGTGCAAGGAGATCAGAGGGTTGCCGCAGGCGCTCAATCCCCTTTGCAATCCCGTTGATAGGGCAAGCGGACGCGTTGACAGGCTTGGCCGCCCTGTGGTCTGTACCCATCTGTATCGTACGGCCACGTCGGGAGAGACCGGCTTTGGTGCCGGCGCCGAAGGAGCAACCGCCCCGGAAACTCTCAGGCAAAAGGACCGCGTGGCTTTGACAGCATCTGGAAAGAGGCGCCGACGGGTTTAGACCCGGATGGCTCCCGCCGACGGGATAATACTCTCAGGCACAGCGACAGATGGGGCTTCGACTGGTGTCCTCAGGGAATCGTCCCGGGGGAACCGCCGAGGGCCCCTGTGATGCTAGCGCGCGACGACCAAGACTCCCGAAAACGTACGCCCCTTCATGGGCTTCATGTCTCCCTGGGCGGCAAGATGGTGCCGTTCGCGGGCTATGACATGCCCGTGCAATACCCCGCGGGCGTCCTGAAGGAGCACCTCCATACCCGCAACGCAGCCGGCCTGTTCGACGTCGCCCATATGGGCCAGATCGCGCTCAGGCCGAAATCCGGCAGGGTCGAGGACGCCGCCCGCGCACTGGAACGGCTGGTGCCACAGGATATCGTGGCGATTGCACCGGGACGGCAACGCTACGCCCAGTTCACCAACGCCGATGGCGGAATTCTGGACGACCTGATGGTCGCCAATTTCGGTGATCACCTCTTCCTGGTCGTCAACGCCGCCTGCAAGGAAGCCGACGAGGCGCATCTGCGCGCGAATCTCTCTGGGGACTGCGGCGTCGATTCCCTCACAGACCGCGCACTGATCGCGCTGCAGGGGCCGAAGGCCGAGGCGGCGCTGGCGAAATTGTGTGCAGAGGCGCCCGCCATGAAGTTCATGGATTCCGGCCCCCGCAAGGTTGCCGGCCTCGACTGTTTCGTCTCGCGCTCCGGCTACACCGGCGAGGACGGTTTTGAAATTTCGGTTCCCGCGGCCGATGCCGAACGTCTCGCCAAAGCGCTGCTCGAAAACCCCGACGTGCTGCCGATCGGCCTGGGCGCCCGCGACAGTCTTCGGCTGGAAGCCGGGCTCTGCCTCTACGGCCACGACATCGACACCGCGACCACGCCGGTCGAGGCCGCGCTGGAATGGTCGGTGCAGAAGAGCCGCCGCAGCGGCGGCGCGCGCGCCGGCGGCTTTCCCGGTGCCGAAAAAATCCTCGCCCATTTCGACAACGGCGCGGCCCGCCGCCGCGTCGGCCTGCTCGCCCAGGGACGCGCGCCGGTGCGCGAGGGCGCGCTGCTGTTTGCTGACAGCGCGGGCGGCGAGCCGATCGGACAAGTCACATCGGGCGGTTTCGGCCCAAGCCTGAATGCGCCGGTCGCGATGGGCTATGTGCCCACCGCATCGAGCGCGCTCGGCACACAACTCTTCGCCGAGGTGCGCGGCCAGCGTCTGCCGGTCGCTGTCGCCGCCATGCCCTTCGTCAAGAACACCTACAAACGCTGAGGATTCGAGAATGACCACGACGCTGTATACCTCCGACCATGAATGGCTCGCCATCGAGGGCGACGTCGCCACCGTCGGCATCACCGATTACGCCCAGCAGCAGCTCGGCGACGTCGTGTTCGTCGAACTGCCCAAGGTCGGCCGCGTGCTGAAGAAGGCGGAACCCGCCGCCGTGGTTGAGTCGGTCAAGGCGGCCTCGGATGTGTACGCGCCCGTGACAGGCGAAGTGCTCGAGACCAACGCCGAGCTCGCGGCCGAGCCGGCGCTGGTGAACTCGGAGGCGCAAGGCAAGGCGTGGTTCTTCAAGATCAAGATGGCCGACAGAAGCGAGCTCGGCGGCCTGATGGATGAAGCCGCCTACAAGGCGCACACGGCTTAAGGACGATGGAGCAAGCGATGACCGCGCACCGCAAGACCAACGGCGACACCGCCGCCAGCTTCGTTCGCCGCCATATCGGCCCGTCGGCGCGCGATGTCACCGCCATGCTCGAAACCGTCAGCGCCAAGAGCGTCGACGCCCTGATGGCCGAGACGCTGCCGGCTTCGATCCGGCAGGCCGCCCCGCTCGATCTCGGCAAGCCGCTCAGCGAGACCGAGGCGATCGCGCATATGGGCGAGCTCGCGGCCCAGAACCAGGTCTTCACCTCGCTGATCGGCCAAGGCTATTCCGGCACGATTTTGCCCGCGGTGATCCAGCGCAACATCCTGGAGAATCCGGCCTGGTACACGGCGTACACGCCCTACCAGCCCGAGATCAGCCAGGGCCGGCTGGAGGCGCTGCTCAACTTCCAGACCATGATCTGCGACCTCACCGGGCTCGACGTCGCCAACGCCTCGCTGCTCGACGAGGCCACCGCCGCGGCCGAAGCCATGGCGCTGGCGGAGCGGCACTCGCAGGTGAAGGCGCAAGCCTTCTTCGTCGACAAGGACGTGCATCCGCAGACGCTCGCTGTGATGCGCACCCGCGCCGAGCCGCTGGGCTGGACCCTGATCGTCGGCGATCCCCTCACCGATCTCGACAAAGCCGACGTGCTCGGCGCGCTGCTGCAATATCCGGGCTCTTCGGGCGCGGTGCGCGACCTCCGGCCCGCGATCGCAACATTGAAGGCCAAGGGCGCGCTCGCGATCGTGGCCGCCGACCTGCTGGCCCTGACGCTGCTCGCCTCGCCCGGCGAGCTCGGCGCCGACATCGCGATCGGCTCGGCGCAGCGTTTTGGCGTGCCGATGGGTTATGGCGGACCGCACGCGGCCTATATGGCGGTGCGCGATGCGCTGAAGCGCTCGCTGCCCGGCCGCATCGTCGGCCTCTCCGTGGATTCCCGCGGGATGCCGGCCTATCGCCTCGCGTTGCAGACCCGCGAGCAGCACATCCGCCGCGAGAAGGCGACCTCGAACATCTGCACCGCGCAGGTGCTGCTGGCCGTGATCGCCTCGATGTACGCGGTCTATCATGGCCCCGAAGGGCTGACGCAGATCGCCCGCAATGTGCATCGCCGCGCCGCCGTGCTCGCGAGCGGCTTGCGCAAGCTCGGCTTCGCGCCTGATAGCGAAAACTTCTTCGACACGATCAGCGTCGATGCCGGCGCCAAGCGCGCCGAGATCGTCGCGCGCGCGGCGGCCGAGAAGATCAATCTCGGCGTCGGCGCCACCAGCTTGCGCATCGCGCTCGACGAGACCACGACGCCCGCGACGGTCGAAGCGGTCTGGCGCGCCTTCGGCGGCAAGCTGGCCTATGCCGAGTTAGAGGCGACCACGCGCGAGGCGCTGCCGGAGGCGCTGAAGCGGGCGACCTCCTTCCTCACCCATCCCGTCTTCCACGCGCATCGCTCGGAGACCGAGATGCTGCGCTACATGCGCAAGCTCAGTGACCGCGACCTCGCACTCGACCGTGCGATGATCCCGCTGGGATCCTGCACCATGAAGCTGAACGCGACCACCGAGATGATGCCCCTGACCTGGCCGGAGTTCGGCTCGCTGCATCCGTTCGTCCCGCGCGAGCAGGCGGCCGGCTATCATGTGCTGTTCGCGCGGCTGGAAAAATGGCTGTGCGACATCACCGGCTATGACGCCATCTCGCTGCAGCCGAATTCGGGCGCGCAGGGCGAATATGCGGGACTTCTTGCCATTCGTGGCTACCATGCCGCGCGCGGCGAAAGCCATCGCAAGATCTGCCTGATCCCCTCCTCCGCCCACGGCACCAATCCGGCCTCGGCCGCGATGGTCGGCATGGACGTGGTGGTGGTCGCCTGCGAGAAGAACGGCGACGTCGACGTCAATGATCTCCGCGCAAAGGCCGAAAAGCACTCCAATGATCTCGCTGCGGTCATGATCACCTATCCCTCGACGCACGGCGTGTTCGAGGAGCACATCCGCGAGATCTGCGACATCGTGCACGGCCATGGCGGCCAGGTGTATCTGGACGGCGCCAACCTCAACGCGCAGGTCGGCCTTAGCAGGCCCGGCGATTACGGCGCCGATGTCAGCCATCTCAATCTGCACAAGACCTTCTGCATCCCGCATGGCGGCGGCGGCCCCGGCATGGGCCCGATCGGCGTGAAGGCGCATCTGGCGCCGTTCCTGCCGGGTCATCCGGCGACCCAAGGCGACGCACCGGTCGGCCCGGTCTCGGCCGCGCCGTTCGGTTCGGCCTCGATCCTCACCATCTCCTACATCTACATCCTGATGATGGGCGGTGAAGGCCTGAAGCGCGCCACCGAGATCGCGATCCTCAACGCCAACTACATCGCAGCGCGGCTCGATCCCCACTTCCCGGTGCTCTACAAGAATGCGAAGGGCCGCGTCGCGCATGAGTGCATCGTCGATCCCCGTCCGCTGAAGAATACGAGCGGCGTCACTGTCGACGACATCGCCAAGCGCCTGATCGACTACGGCTTCCACGCGCCGACCATGAGCTTCCCGGTGCCGGGCACGCTGATGATCGAACCGACCGAATCGGAATCCAAGGCCGAGCTGGATCGTTTTTGTGATGCCATGATCGCGATCCGGAAAGAAATCGCCGAAGTCGAGGCCGGCCGCTTCAAGATCGAAGCGTCACCGCTGCGCCATGCTCCGCACACCGTGCACGACATCGCCGATGATGATTGGAAGCGCGCCTATACCCGCAGCGAGGGCTGCTTCCCCGCGGGCACCTCGCGCACCGACAAATACTGGAGCCCGGTGGGGCGCGTCGACAACGTCTATGGCGACCGCAACCTGGTATGCTCCTGCCCGCCGGTGAGCGATTACGCGGAGGCGGCAGAGTAAGACGCGACGGAGGTCTTGTAGGGTGGGCAAAGCGTAAGCGTGCCCACCACCCTTGTATGCGTTGAAATATGGTGGGCACGGCGCTTACGCGCCTTTGCCCACCCTACGGCTCCTGACCTAAGGCGCAATCAACAATCGACTTTCACGATCCCAACGCCAGAGTTGCTCATTGGTCAGCAACGTGCCGCCCCACCAGCGCCGAATCGGATTGTGACGGCGAAAATCCTCCCGACCTTCCAGAACCGCTTTGCCAAACTCCGTCAGCGACAGCCGGCTCCGGCGAAAGGCGGCGTTGCGACCGCGCGCGTTGTCCGGATCGAGTGTCGCCAGCTTGCCGTCCAGACCCGCAACCGCTGGCGCAGGGCCGAATGCGAGCCCTTCGAGCAGCGCGCCCAACTCCCACGGATCGAACACACGAGCCTCGGAGGTGCCTGACGGAAACAGCTCATCGGTGCGACTGCGTCCGCTTGCGATGAGTTCGAGAAGCCGCGTCTCGGTCGCCCCCAGTCCCGTCGCTGGCGACGGCAGCGCAGATCGAAATCGACGAGTCGTAGTCTCAGACTCTCAGTAAGTGACGGCTCGAAACGCAGGTAATTGAGGATCCAGATCAGCTGCAATTGACTGTTGGGTTCGGGGTCGAACCACAGTTCAATGAGATCGACCCCGTAATTCTTGCAGACCCAGAGCAGGGCACCGGCTCGATCCTGGCGCCTGATGAGGGGCGACTGACGCACGGGGACGCAATCCGACCAGTGCATTTGGTCGACCCACGTCCTGGACTCCCGCCAGCCGAGATAGCGGATGAGGTGGTCAGCCGTCGGAAGTGGCCCCGAAACGAAGCGATAGATGAACGGGATGACCATGTCGGCGCGATCGGCGAGGGCAAGACCGACGCCCGCCGAACTGGTCAGGATCACACGCTTCATCGTCGGCGCACCTCACCCTTACGCAAAACGAAACGGGCACTGACGACGTCGGCAACTCAACGTCTTCAGCGCCCGCTCCTCGCGAAAAACTTTCGCGTTAGGTCTTACTCGTCCGCCGGCTCCTCGCCGTCGGCGTCGCGCTCCGGCGTGCCGGCGAGAATTTGCTCGGCGATCAGGCCGGAGTTCTGGCGGATCGAGGTCTCGATCTTGGCGGTGATGTCGGGGTTGGCCTTCAGGAACGCTTTCGAGTTCTCGCGGCCCTGGCCGAGACGCTGGCTGTCATAGGAGAACCAGGCGCCTGACTTCTCGACGATGCCGGCCTTGACGCCGAGATCGAGGATCTCACCCATCTTGGAGACGCCCTCGCCGTACATGATGTCGAACTCGACCTGCTTGAAGGGCGGCGCCAGCTTGTTCTTGACGACCTTGACGCGCGTGGTGTTGCCGACAACTTCGTCGCGCTCCTTGATCGCGCCGATGCGGCGGATGTCGAGGCGGACCGAGGCATAGAACTTCAGCGCGTTGCCGCCGGTGGTGGTTTCCGGCGAGCCGTACATCACACCGATCTTCATGCGGATCTGGTTGATGAAGATCACCATGGTGTTGGACTTGTTGATGGAGGCCGTCAGCTTGCGCAGCGCCTGGCTCATCAGGCGGGCCTGCAGACCCGGCAGCGCATCGCCCATCTCGCCCTCGAGCTCGGCCTTCGGCACCAGCGCCGCGACCGAATCGATCACCAGCACGTCCACCGCACCCGACCGCACCAGCGTGTCGCAGATCTCCAGCGCCTGCTCACCGGTGTCGGGCTGCGAGATCAGGAGCTCGTCGATGTTGACGCCCAGCTTCCTCGCATAGACCGGGTCGAGCGCGTGCTCGGCGTCGATGAAGGCGCAGATGCCGCCCTTCTTCTGCGCTTCGGCCACCGTATGCAGCGCCAGCGTGGTTTTTCCTGAGGATTCCGGCCCGTAGATCTCGACGATGCGCCCCTTCGGCAGGCCGCCGATGCCGAGCGCGATATCGAGCCCGAGCGAGCCTGACGACACCGCCTCGATGTCCATGGACCGGTCGTTCTTGCCGAGCTTCATCACCGAGCCCTTGCCGAACTGGCGCTCGATCTGAGAGAGCGCGGCGGCCAGAGCTTTACTCTTGTCCATGGAAGATCCTTCGACGATACGCAGGGCAGTGGCGGACATTGGGTCGTGCTCCTTATGGCGAGGATTCGCGTGAGGGACAAACGATTGGCGAGGCGGCTCGTCGATAAAAGCAACGTACCCTATTTGTTCTAGGTTCGCAATATGTTCTTTTGCGGATTTGAGGCTTTGTCCGTGAGCATCGCCACGTCCCCCTCCCCATTCGCGTTGTGCACACAACTGGACAGACGCGGCTCCCGTTAATGGTCCTCAATGGGCCATCACCGCCCCAACCGTGGCCACTATCGGTGACGAGAACGCCGATTGCGCTCCCGCCTTCATCGCATGAAAAGGAGCGCGCCATGCTCAAGCGGCGACGTTTCAAGCAGCAGTTGACCCTTCAAGACCGGCTCTCCGCATGGGTGAAGCAGGTCCAGGAAGAGGCCGCCAGGCTTCCGCCCGGGCCCGAGCGGGACGCCCTGCTCAAGAAGGCCCGCCAGGCCGATGTCGCCAATCATCTGCACGACTGGGTCATATCCCCCGGGCTGCAACCGCCGAAATAGCAGGGCTGTCGCAACGTCATTCCCCGGCCGAAGCTGACGCTCATCAAAGACGCAGCCGCCGGCCGCCGTCAGAATTCCGCAATCCTGCGGCACCGAACCTTTTCGCGGTCTCGGGCCTTCTCCAGGATGGGACCGCAACTCTGGGGACCTCAGTCATGACGGACACCACGAACCGCGATACGATCAGGCGCAATCCCCTGCTGGAGGCGGCGCATGAGGAACTGATGAAGTTCGAGCGCCAGGAAAACGAATTCCGCAAGAAGGACCGCCAAGAGCGCGCCGCCGAGTTCCACCTTCCCCTGAATGAAATCAAGATCCACTAGACCCAACCGGGGGCTTCCGAAGCTGACAAGAGCGCGCCGGCGATACGGCTGGCGGCGGCCCTTTTGATGACCTTGCGGGAGGTGGCGGCGGGAGGCGGTCGCCCTATCACCGCAAGCGCGTTGACGGCATCCAAACACCAAGTTTAAGCTATTGAAAGGACAACGGAACTTCCGTGCAGCCTACTGTGCATGGGGTTGTTTTCCAATTTTGCGGCATGCCCTGTACCCCGTTCATCCAGGGAAAGGCTGCCGCTCGCGTGCCTGTCCTTAAAGCAGCGCCAGCAGCACGAGGCCGATCACCAGCACCACGAAGCCAGCCGCTGTCGCGGCGGCGAATGACCGCTCTACGTTATCCATGATGCCACCCCGTGGTCGGCGTGCCACGTTTCCCCCATGGCTGCGCCGAACGCTGTGGAATCTTGCCGACCGGTGTGTCCGCAGTTGTGCGAACGGATGTCGAAATTGGGACCGGTGCGGGGCCAGTCTGCGGCCTCGGCGTTGAGTCCGGAAATCTGACGCCTGTCAGGCTGCCGTAAGCGGAGCCGGCTAGGATGATGCCGCTATGGTGTTGCAGCCCAGCACCTCAGCCTCCAATAACTTTTTGCCCCGTCTGGCTCTCCCCAGGCGGGGCTTTTTCATGCCTGCCGGGCGGTTCGCGGGTCCCGCTCCTCCTGCGTCAGGAGCAGCGAGAAGGCGCGGATCGCGGGCGCAGCCAGCAGCACGATCGGCAACATCGCGGCCCATGCGATCAGCCACGACACCATCCAGTGCCCGACGAAGCTCATCGCGCTGCCTGCGGGCAAGCTGGCGATCCCCGCCGCGATCAGCGACGTCAGCCCGGACTGGATGATGCCGAAGACGAAATGACTGTAGCGGCGGGGAATGCCCAGCATGACGGCCCTTGCTGTTTTTGCCATCGCCAGACCAAGCAAGGCATATGCCGCCGCTTGCAGGGAAACCGGTAACCCCTCCGCGGGCCCCCCGCGGCCCGTCCGATCGGCGTACCGACGCAGCCGGGTGCAGCCCAGGAACTTTGTTCATGGTCGGAGAACCACGGGTATGCGACAGCCTCACTGTCTCACGGACCGGCGTCTTTCGAGAGCCGGCTTCGCCTGTTTCGGGGCAGGCGCGCTTTCGAGATACCCCCGAACTATCTAGGGCTTACCGACAAAATTTGCTTGTCTCCGGAATATTGGCACGTCGAACATGTTTGCAGTCATGGAGAGTGAATCGTGGGAGGTCGCCATGAATCACAGGGGCATCGAGTTCACCGTCGCCAAGACGGCGATTCCCGGAATCTGGCAGTGGCAGTTCCGCATTGGCGAGCAGGTCAAGACCGGCAAGACCGAGACGAAAATCGACCTGTTGGCGATCCGGCGCGTGCAGCTGCGTATCGACCGTGAGCTGAAGCGATCGGCCGGGCGGCGTGAACCGGCCGGATGAAAGTCGGCATCGGATGGCGCCTTCTGCGCCCGCTGCACCACGGCTGGCGGTTGCGGCGGAACATCATCCGTAGCCGCCCGGAATTGATCTGACGGTCGTTTGGGATTGGACTGCGCGCGCGCCCATGGCCTTGGGGGCGAGGCCATCACGCGCGCGATCGGTGCCAGCTATGCCGTTGTATTTCTTTCGGATCCGGAATGGAAGTTACTCCGGCTGCGCCGATCAGGCGACGGAATTTGCCGATCGCAATTCGGCCTGGAAAGAGATGACCAATGTCTGCGCCGACATGACCGCAGGCATTGCCCGCAAGCTCCAGGAAAATTCCGAATGGCACATGGAGCTGCTGGACGAGACCAAGGAGCCCGTGTTCCGGATCCGCATCGTTGCCGAAACCCTCGACTAGCAAGCTCTCCGGATCAAGCTTTAGATTGTTGTTTGAGCATGATCTTTTCGGAAAACCGCTGAGCACTTTTCCGGATCATGCTCTAGTCCGCGCTGGGCAGCCGCCGCATGGTGAATTCGATATCGCCGCCGGGCAGCTCGCGCCAGCTCTCGACAACGCTCATATAGCCGGCCTTGGGGTAGCGGGCGAAGAAGGCCTGCGCCCTTTCCCGCGCCGCCGCGCGCGGCAGCGTGAAGGTCTCGCGCAGATAGCCGTCCCGAACCGCTTGGCCCGGCTTGCCGGCGATCTTGCGCCGGCGCGCCATCCGCTCGGCGAGATCCCGCGGACGGTCGGCCATGTCCTCCTCCTCTACGCACTACGCTCAGCCCAATGTAGGGCGTGAGCCGGGTGAAGAGGAGTCCCGTCCGAAAAGCGTTGCACCGCCTCCCGAACGGAGCTGGGTCAGTTGGCGGCCGTGCCGCTCGTCAGTTGGCGGCCGTGCCGCTCTTGGACTTCTTCGGCGCGCTGGTTGCGGCCGAGGCCTTCGGCGCCGCCGGCTGCTTCGGCGGATCGGAGCGCATGCCGCCCCAGGGATCGTTGGAGGTCTTGGAATCCGGGATCTTCTTCAGCGTTTCCTTGTAGGCCTTGTCACGCTCGGCTTCCGCGGCCTTTTCCTCGGGGGTCTTGCTCGGGGCGTCCTGCAGCAAATTCAGATTGGGCATTTGCGCATAGGCAGGTCCCGCCAGCACGGCCAGCACCGCGGCCAAACGGAAAAGCTTCATCGTCTACTCCTTGATCATCCATGGAGGCACGGATCGCCCGTGCCTGGTCATCCTTGTCGCGGCCGCTCGCGACCGCCGAGGCCGTCCGGGCCCGCTAGAGCCGATCCGATCTGCACGATTTCGGCGCGTGCAGCCAGTCGTCCCAGATCGGACCGCATTTGGTGCAGCCGCTCAGCGCCAGGCCGAGCGCGGCCATGCAAAAGACGAGGACACACCGACGCAACATCATCCACCCATACCCCGAGCAAGCCATCATATCGGGCCAAGTCAGGCATTTTCAAGCCGACGGGACCGGCGCCAGACCGGGTGACTTTGCCGCGCCGATGCGCGCACAATGGGCCGAAACATCAGGCAAATACAGGAGAGCGCGCCAGCAATGCAAATGCAGCCAGACACCGAATTCGGCCTCTCCGACGCCAGACGCATCCTCGGCGAGGTTTTTGCGCCCTGGGTCCAGGATCTTAATCTCGCCGTCGAGCGCCTCGAGCACGTGCAGCCGGCGGATGCGCCGGACTGGCAGCCGGGCGCGCTGCTGCGCATGCCGTTCTCGGAGCGGCTGTGCCGGAACGGCGGCGTGGTCTGCGGCCAGGCCCTGATGGCGCTCGCCGACACCGCGATGGTGATCGCGATCCTGGCTGCCAATCGCGGCTACCGCCCGATGACCACGGTCGACCAGACCACGCATTTCATGCGCGCAGTGTCCTCGTCGGACGTGCTGGCGGACGCGCGCGTAGTGCGGCTCGGGCGCACCATGAGCTTTGGCCGCGTCACGCTGCTCTCGGCCGCCGACAACAAGCCGGTCGCGATGGTATCGAGCGCGTTCGCGATGCTGCCGGGCTGAGCAGCATCTCAAAAGAAGAGAGCCGCGTGGGCGTAAAGCGCACCGCGGCTCTCCATCACGATCGTGTCGAAGCAAGAGACCGAAGCGCGATTGCATCCTCGCTTCGGTCCGCACGCTTCATGACTTGCCGGGATTATTTTCCGAGCACTTCGTCGGCCGCGGTGACGATGCTGGCTGTCGGATTCTTTCCGCAATAGGCACCGAACTTCTTGGCGTTCTCGATGAACACGTCGGTGTCGATGATCGCGTTGTCCTCGTCGCCCTTGTACCAGCCGTCCATCCAGGTCAGCACGACCTGGATATTGTCTTCGCCGCTCTCGAGGAACTGCTTGCAGCTCATGGTCGAGAGGTCCCACTTGACGGCGTGGGCGGGCATCGACGACAGCGAGAACGCGGCGGCGAGCAAAATCGAAAGCGTGGTCTTCATCAGTATCTCCATTGGAGCGTAGCGCCACAAAAGAAAAGCGTGTGAGGAAAGTCGGCGGAGAGACTCTCCGCGTCAACGTCGTAAACGAAGTCTGAAGCGCTGTGCAAGTAGCGCCAGTATTGAGTTTAGTTCAACGTAATTTCTATGCACTACTTCACAATCAACATGATGGACCAATGCGGATGATCGAGAAGCGTGAAGCGCAGCGGTACCGTGTTTTCAAGGGTGGAACGATCACCTTTGAAAGCAGCGGCATTCCCTGCACTGTGCGAAACATGTCAGCGGGCGGCGCGGCGATCGACCTCGACACCCCCGTCACATTGCCGCAATCGTTCACGCTATCGATCGCGCGCGACGATTTCGTCCGGAATTGTCGCACAGTTTGGCGCAGTGACAAGCGCGTCGGCCTCGCCTTCGTGCAATAGCGCGCGCGATGTGAACGAACGTTCGCATCGCATCCACAACACGATTATGATTGCGTGATACGACGACGGCGACGCCAGCGCAGGCTTGCGATCACGAGCGCGGCGATCCCGATTCCGATCACTGCGGATGCCCCAAAAAATCGTCCACCGGGACGATCGATGGTGCGCGACCACAATGTCGGCGCCTCGCCCGGCCGCGCCAGGCGGAACGCAACCACGCTGTCGCCGATCGAGGTGCCAGCTTCAGAGTGGCCGCCGGCGCCGATCGCGACATATTGCTCGCCCTTCCACAGATAGGTCATGGGATTGGCGACGCCGGGCACCGGCAGCCGTCCCTGCCACAACTCCTTGCCGCTTCGCGCATCGAAGGCACGCAGATAAGCATCCATCGCGCCGGTGAAGACGAGACCACCCGCCGTGACCGCCAGTCCGTTGACGAGAGGCGCGCCCCAGGGCAGCGGCGCGCCGAGCGGTGCCAGATCTTCGGTGGTGCCCACGGTCGAGCGCCAGAGGATCTTGCCGGCCTTCAGATCGACCGCAACCATCTCGCCCCAGGGCGGCTTGTTGCAGAGCAGACCGAGCGGCGACATCGCCACCGCGCGCGACATCGCAAACGGCGCGCCGCGCTGCTGGCCGAAATCATGACCCGGCGGCGGGTTGTACCCGGCGGCCTCCGCGCGCGGGATCAGCCTGATGAGATGAACGGCGCGCCCGGTGTTGGCGTAGAGAATCTGCCGGACCGGATCGAAGGCCGCGCTGCCCCAGTTCACGCCGCCGCCGGTGAAGGGAAACTCCAGCGTGCCCCGCACGGAAGGCGGCGTGAACAGACCCTCGTTGCGCGCCTCCGTGAACTGGCGCTCGCAGGACGAGCGGCGCAGTTCCGGCAACGGCGAGAGCGCGTCGTCGGTCGAGATCGTCTGCGACGTCAGCGCCGGCACATGCGTCGGAAACGGCTGCGTCGGCGACAACGCCTCCCCGTCCGCGCCGCCCTGCGGCACCGCGCGTTCTTCCACCGGCCAGACCGGCTTGCCGGTATCGCGGTCGAGCACGAAGACAAAACCCTGCTTGGTCGGCTGGATCACGACGTCGCGCTGGCCGTCACCGGCATCGAGGCGCGCGAGCGTCGGCTGCGCCGCCAGATCGTAATCCCAGACGTCGTGATGCACGGTCTGGAATGCCCATGCGAGCTCGCCGGTCTCGATACGCAATGCGACCACCGAATTGGCATGTTCGTTGTTGCCCGGCCGCTTGCCGCCCCAGAAATCCGGCGACGGCGAGGACGTCGGCAGGAACACCAGGCCGCGCGCCGCGTCGACCGACATCGGCGCCCAGACGTTGGCGTGCCCGGCTTCGATGCCGTCACGCTTGAGCGGCTCGAAGGTCCAGCGCGCCCGGCCGCTGCGCGCGTCGAACGCACGTACGACGCCGCTCGGCGCATCGACGCGTCGGTTGTCGGAGATCGAGGAGCCGACCACGACGACACCCCGGCCAACGGCGGGCGGCGAGGTGATCTGGAACTCGCCGGGCCATTCCAGGGCCATGCCGATATCGAGCTTCACCTCGCCGCCATTGCCGAAACCGGCACAGGGAATTCCCGTCTTCGCGTCCAGCGCGATCAGGCGGACGTCGTTCGTGCCCGTGAAGATGCGCGATCGACAGGCGGCATTCGCGGGCGCCTCATCGTCGGTCCAGTAGGTGACGCCGCGGCAGACGTAACGATTGGCGGGACGCTGATCGGTCGCGATCTTCGGATCGTAACGCCATTTCTGCGCGCCTGTGCCGGGATCGAGCGCAATCACCTCGTTGAAGGGCGAGCAGAAGATCAGGCTGTCCTCGACGAACAGCGGCGTTGCCTGGAATTTGGTTCGCCGCATCACCTCCGGCGGACGCACCGTGAGATCGCCGGTGCGGAATTCGAAGGCCCGAACCAGATTGCCGACATTGTCGGGCGTGATCTGTTGCAGTGGCGAGAAGCGCGAGCCGCCGGCATCGCCGCCCCAACTCTCCCAGGCCGCGCTTGGCCGCACGGCAATCAGCAGCAGCGCAACGAGCCCGATCGGAATTCGCAGGCTGCTCCGCAACGCTTCCCTCGCTCTATTTCGGCTTCTTGGCGGGTTCACTCGGCCGGGCCCCGCCCCAAGGGTCGTACTTGTCCTTGGGCTCGGGAATGCGCTCGAGCGCGGCCTTGTAGGCTTTCTCGTCGACCTTGGGCTTGTTGTCCGCCGGTTTGGCTCCGTCATTGGGTGGCCGCCGGCCCTGCGCCTGCGCCGAGGCAACCGTCAGCGCCATGACCGCGGCCGCAATGACCAAAATCCTCATTGGTGCAATCCCCCTCGTCTGGGGTACAAACTTAGCCTGCAATTCCGGAATATGAAATGCCGCGAGTTCCAACCATTCCATCAAGGCTTCCATAAAGACTTCAGCAAATCTTGATCGCCGGGGACTTCGCCGGATCGCATTCCTGCCTATCTGTTGGCCCGCAGGGGACCTTCACGGATGTTGCGGATCATTGCTCATGCGGCGTTGCTCGCCGGCGCGCTCGCGCTCGGCGCCTGCGGCGTTGCCGACAGCCGCGCCCCAGTGCCGGAATTCATGCGCATGAAGGAAACCGAGCAGCCGCCGCCCGAAGCGCCTCCCGACGTCAAGCGCCTGGTGCGCGAGCAGATCGACGTCGTCTTCCTCGCCACCTCCTATCCGCGCGAGGTGCACGTCGCTTCGCCCCATCGCGAGGTGCGAGGGCCCGGCTGGACCGCCTGCGTCCGCGCCCAGCTCACCTCCGCGACCGGCACCTCGCTCGGCGCCCAGACCTACATCGTGACGATATCAGGCGGAAAGGTGGTCGACCGCCGCCGGGCGGAAGCCGACGATATCTGCGGAACGGAGACCTACGAGCCGATCTAGCAGCGAATCCGCGCAACAAAGCTCCGGTTCCGGGAAAAACCAGTATCGCAATCGGGAACGATCGCCGCCTCCCCTTCTTGTTACCGCCGAGGGCAGTTTCGGTGGAGGACAGGATGAAGACGTTTACGATTGCGCTTTTGGCGGGCGTCGGTGCTTTGGCGGCGGCGTCGAGTGCGAAGGCTTCCGATATCTACACGAGCAGCGAGTATACCAATTCGGATCTCGTCCAGCAGGTCCGGCTTGTCTGCGACGACGCCGGCCGCTGCTATCGTACGCGCGGTGGTTCGCGCGTGATCGTGCGCGATTCCTACAATTCCATGCCGCGCGATCGCTATTATGAGCGACGCACCTATCGCGACTGGGATGACGGGCCGCGCGGCGGCGTCGGCATTCGCGCGCCCGGCGTCAGCGTGGGCGTCGGTGTCGGCGACCGCTGGTAGTTGCTAGATCCGGCATGGGCGGGACCGGGCGAGACAATCGCCCGGTCCCGTCACGTGATTGAATCGGATCAGGCGGCGACGGATTGGTGCTGAAACTGCTCGTAGGCCGCGATCGCGTCGGCGGCGTACATCAGCGACGGCCCGCCGCCCATGTAAACGGCCATGCCGAGCGTCTCCTCGACCTCCTGACGCGTCGCGCCGAGCTTGACGAGGGCTTCGGTGTGAAAGCCGATGCAGCCGTCACAACGCGCGGCGACACCGAGCGCCAGCGCCATCAGCTCCTTGGTCTTCTTGTCCAGCGCGCCGTCCCGCGTGGCGGCCTGGGCGAGTGCGGAAAATCCCTTCATCGTCTCGGGAATGTCGCTCCGCAGCTTGCGCATATTGGCGGAGATTTGCCTGACGATGTCGGGATAGTTCTTGTCCATGGTCTTTACTCTCTGCAGTGACTTCAGGTTTCGAGCGGATCGGCCGGCGCGACGAAGCGCGTCAGCGACGGCAGGTGAGCGACAAAGCGTGCCAGCACCATGCCGGCACACATCGCCGCGACGAAGATGAAGGCCAAAGAAGACCCGAACCCGAGCGCGGTCAGCGCCGGCCCCGGACAGAAGCCGGCCAGTCCCCAGCCGATACCGAAGATCGCCGGACCTGCGACGATTCTGAGATCGATATCGTTTCGCGTCGGGAGAAAAAATCGTTCGGCAAAGAACGGACGCGCGCGCCGCAGGACGCGATTGAAGCCGATGAAGGTCACGGCCACCGCGCCGGCCATCACGAAGGCAAGGCTCGCATCCCACGTCCCCGCCGGAATGCCGCCGACGTCGAGGAAGTTCAGAACCTTCGCCGGGTCGGACATGCCGGAGACGATCAGGCCGAGACCGAAGATCAGGCCGATCACGAATTGAACGAGAATGGCCATCGGCGTCAGCTCCAGTGCCGCATCACGAAGACGGTCGCCATGCCGGCTGCCATGAAGGTCACGGTCGCGACCAGCGAACGCGTGGAGAGCCGCGACAGGCCGCAGACGCCGTGGCCCGAGGTGCAGCCGCTGCCCCACACCGAGCCAAAGCCGGTGAGCAGGCCGCCGACAACCAGGATTGCCGTGCCCGCCTCGATCGTCTGCGACGGCAGGCTTCCGGTGGCGAGCCGCACCAGCACGGGTGCGGCGACAAGACCGGCGACGAAGGCCAGCCGTCCGGCGAACTCGCCGTCCTCATAGGGCGGAAACAACCTTGCCGCGATGCCGCTGACGCCGGCGACCCGTCCCTTCGCCCACATCAGCAGAACGGCGGACAGGCCGATCAGCGCGCCGCCCACGAGCGAAGCCATTGGCGTGAAAGACGTTGCAACCATTCGACCCTCCGGACCGAGAGTGCCCTTCACGGGCGGCGATACCTTTATTTCAGTTGTTTCTTATTTTCGAATATACTAATATATTAGCCGACCATGAATCGCAAGCCCCGCAATCAGGAATTGCTCGCTCTGGAGGAGAAGGCCGAAGACGCCTCCCGCCTCCTCACCGCTATGGGCAATCCCAAGCGCCTGCTGGTTCTCTGCAACATGCTGGACGGCGAAAAGTCCGTCGGCGAACTCGCCGAGATCGCGGGCCTGTCCTCGGCGGCGCTATCTCAGCATCTCGGCAAGATGCGCGCATTGAGCCTGGTCAAACCCAGGCGGGACGGCCAGACGATATACTACAGCATCGCGAGCCGGGAAGTCCGCGCGGTGCTGGAGACGCTGTACCGCCTCTTCTGCGCACCCTAGGACTTCGCCGGCGCAAACGCGGGAGCGCGGCATGACCGACGACACCTTCATCGAAGGACCTCTCTACGAGAAGCGCAGGAAGGTCTATCCTCAATCGGTCCACGGCCCGTTCCGCCGCATCAAATGGGCGATCCTGTGCGTCACGCTCGGGATCTATTATCTCTTGCCATTCATGCGCTGGAATCGCGGACCCGGCCTGCCCGACCAGGCCGTGCTGATCGACTTGCCGCATCGCCGCTTCTATTTCTTCTTCATCGAGCTGTGGCCGCAGGAGGTGTATTACTTCACCGGTCTGCTCATCATCGCGGCGATGGCCCTGTTCCTGATGAATGCAGTCGCGGGGCGACTGTGGTGCGGCTATTTGTGCCCGCAGACGGTGTGGACCGACCTGTTCTACGCCGTCGAGCGCTGGGTCGAAGGCGACCGGCGCGAGCGCATGCAGGGCGACAAGCGCTACTGGACGTTCGACCACATCCGGAAGGTGGCGCTGAAGCACTTTCTCTGGATCATGATCGCCTGGTGGACCGGCGGCGCCTGGGTGCTGTATTTCGACGACGCGCCGACGCTGGTGAAGGAGCTCGCCACCTTCCAGGCCCCGTTCATCGCCTATCTCTGGATCGGCATCCTGACCGCGACGACCTATGTCTTCGCCGGCCACGCCCGTGAGCAGATGTGCATCTACATGTGCCCGTGGCCGCGCATCCAGGCGGCATTGACCGACGAATCGGCGCTCAACGTCACCTATCGCGGCGACCGCGGAGAGCCGCGCATGTCGGTGAAGAAGGCGGAAGCTGCCCGCGCCCATGGCGATTTCGCCGGCGATTGCGTCGACTGCCACCAATGCATCAACGTCTGCCCGACTGGCGTCGACATCCGCCACGGCATCCAGCTCGGCTGCATCCAGTGCGGCCTCTGCATCGATGCCTGCGACAACGTCATGCGCGAGATCGGCCGGCCCAAGGGCCTGATCGGCTACGATACCGATATCAACATGCAGCGCCGGCGCGACGGCAAGCCGCCGATCTATCGCATCGTCCGCGCGCGCACGCTGATCTATACCGCAGCCATTGCCATCGTCGGCACCATCATGGTCTACACCCTCGCCACGCGCGCGACCATGGACGTCAACGTGCTGCACGAGCGCAATCCGCTGTTCGTTCAGCTCTCGGACGGCGGGGTCCGCAACGATTACACCGTGCGCATTCTCAACAAGGGCGCACAGCGATCGTTTGCGATCGAGGTCTCCGGACTGCCCGGCGCGAACATCCGGGTCGCAGGCGTTGAAGTCGCTCCGGATGGCAAGCCCGTCGTAGAAGTCGGGCAGGACCAGACCCGCGAGGTCAGGCTGTCGGTGCAGGTCGGGCCTGCCGATCTGCCGAAGAGCTCGCGCGATCTCGAGGTTGCGATCACCGATACCGCCAGCGGGGGGCGGGCGAGCGCCCGTGATCACTTCCTGCCCGGCGACAAATAGGGATCTGCGTTGAGCATCCGGCACCGGATGCTCAACGAGACGTTAACATTACCGGTCGAATTGGAGCCGCGTCCCAACGGTATTTTCCAATCTTTGGGCTAAGCATGGCCACGTGACGCGGCATTTGCCCGCGTGAACGGGACGAGGGGACGTGGTCGACATCGCGCAGCAGGCAGCGATCCATGCGGCATCGAGAAAGGATGCCATGGCGGCGCGCGTCCCGCTTACAGCGATCGATCCCGGCCAATGGCGCGCGCTCGCGCAGCGCGCGATCGAGCCGAACGGATATTACCTGCCCGCCTGGGAGCTCGCCGTCAGCGCCACCGCGCGCGGCCGCACCGCAGCTTCGGCATTGCCCGCTTTCGACGGCGCGTCGACCCGGCTGATCGGGCTGATGCCGGTGATCTCGCTGTGGCGCGCCCTGAAGATTCCCCTGCCCGCGCTGGTGAGCGCGCATCCCTACGGCACCCTGTGCAGTCCGCTGATCGACCGCGACGCCCCGATCGAGGCGGCGACGCAACTGTTGCGGCGGGCGCGCGAGGCCGGCGCGCATGCGCTCGTGCTCAACGACGTCGCGCTCGACGGCGCTGCGATGACTGCGCTTAAGCAGGTCCTGACCCGCGACGGCCTGAAGCCGCGCGTGCTTTCCTCCTACATCCGCGCCAGCCTCGATGCGACGCAGGATGACGAAACGCTACTGCGCGACGCACTCGGCACCAAGAAGCTCAAGGAGCTGCGCCGACAAAGCCATCGCCTCGAAGAGCACGGCCCTGTTACGTTCGACGTCGCACGCCGGCCTGACGAGATCGGGCCCGCACTCGAAACATTCCTGCAGCTCGAAGCCAGCGGCTGGAAAGGCAAGCGCGGCACCGCGCTGGTGCAGCATGTCGGCGATGCGACCTTCATTCGCCGCGCGGTGCCGGCGCTGGCGGAGACCGCGCAGTGCGAAATCATCACGCTTCGCGCCGGGACGACCCCGGTCGCCGCCGGCATCGTGCTGAGCCATCAGGACCGCGCTTTCTTCTTCAAGCTCGGCATTGACGAACGCTTTGCGAAATATTCGCCGGGCGTGCAGCTCACAATCGAGCTCACCCGCCATCTCTGCGCCGATCCCGCCATCGCAAGCGCGGATTCCACCGCGAGCGCCGATCACCCCATGATCAACCCGATCTGGCGCGGGCGTTTTGCAGTCGGCGACGTGCTGATCCCGCTGCGGCGGCACGATCCGGTCGTGGCCCTGATTCACGCAGCACTGGCCGGACTCAATGCCGCGCACGAGGGCGCGCGACACGTGGTCCGCCGGCTCCGCAAATCAGCGAAAGCTACTCCGCCGCCTGCGCGTTGATCTCCTCCGAGACCTGGCGGATGGCGCGCGCGAGCAGGGTCGGGTCCTGCGCACCGGAGACGGCGTATTTCTGCGCGAACACGTAGGTCGGCACGCCGGAGATGCCCTTCTCGGCGGCCTCCTGCGCATCGGCCGAGACGCGCGCGACGTCTTCGTCGGTGGCAAGGCGCCGGCGCACGTCCTCGGCGTCGAGGCCGATATCGGCGGCCGCCTGCACCAGCACGTTCACATCGGTGAGATCGCCGCCGTCGCGGAAATACAGCTCCATCAGGCGCTGCTTCATCTCGGGCGCCTTGCCGATCGCTTCCGCCCACAGGATGAGGCGATGGCAGTCGGTCGTGTTGGGCTGACGCGCGACCAGCTCGGGCTTGTAGAGGAGGCCCTCCTCGCTTGCGGCCGTAACGACGCGCCCCGCGATCCCCTTATAGGCTTCGACCGAGCCGAACTTCTGGGTGAGATAGGCCTCGCGGCTGATGCCCTCGCGCGGCACCCAGGGGTTGAGGAAGAACGGGCGGAAATTGAGCTTGACGGGAACGTCCGGCACGAGCGCCAGCGCACTCTCGATCCGGTGCTTGCCGATATAGCACCAGGGGCACACCACATCGGAGACGACATCGATCTGGAGCGGTTTCAGCGTGCTCATGTCAGGCGCCTCCTTCGGGCGATCAAGGTTGGCCCAAAGATAAGCCGAAGCCGCTCGGAGGCAAGGGTGCCAAGGGCTCTAGGTCAAGGGCTCTAGGTCATGGCTGCCGCGATCTGCTTCAGCCGCTCTGCGGTGCGCTCGTCGGCCGGGAAGAACGTCTCCAGCGCCAGCTCCGACAGGGTGATGTCGACGGGCGTGCCGAACACCATGGTGGTGGAGAAGAAACTTAGTATCTCCCCGCCGTGGCGCAGCTTGAACGGGATCGCGACATTGTCGCTCGACAGCGGCCCCGCGCGCGCCGGGATCGGATAGCTCTTGAGGTCGTTGTAGAGCTTGATCAGCTCAGGATCGGCCGTCACCTCGCATTGCCGGTGCAGACGCTCCAGAAGGTGGCCGCACCACTCCGCGAGATTGACCGTGCGCGGCGCCAGCGCCTCGGGATGAAAGGCGAGCCGCAGCACGTTGAAGGGCTGGCCGAGCAGCCGCTGCGGAATGCCGTCGAGCAGCGGCGCCACCATGCGGTTGGCCGACACCAGGTTCCAGTGCCGGTCCACCGCGAGCGCGGGATTGGGCTCGTGCGCCCTCAGCACGAGATCGATCGCCTGGCGGGCTGATTTCAAGGCCGAGTCCTCCAGCGGGCGCTGCTGGAACGCGGGCGCGTAGCCGGCGGCGACCAGCAGCACGTTGCGCTCGCGCAAGGGCACGTCGAGACGCTCGGCGAGCCGCAGCACCATGTCGCGCGAGGGCGCGGCGCGGCCAGTCTCGACGAAGCTGAGATGACGCGCCGAGATTTCGGCTTCGCCCGCGAGATCGAGCTGGCTCATGCGGCGGCGCTGCCGCCATTCGCGCAAATGGTCGCCGATGTGAACCGGCTGGCTGCGGTCGGCCTGTGCCGTGGATGCATGTGCGTTCATGCCCGGAAACCTAGCATGCGGATTTCGGCCCTTCCATTACCCGCGAGGTAATCGAATTGGCGCGCCGGCGCGCGCATCTTCAGTGGCGACAGGAGATGACCATGATCGCGCTGCTGCTCTACCGGACCGTCGCAGACCACCTTGTTCCCTGGGCCATGGCCTTCGCAACGCGGATGCTGGCGCGCAGCCTCAACATGCCGGAGCCGCTGGTGCATTCCACCGGCGACTATGTGCTCGCGCAGGTCACGGCCTTCGAGCACGGCGTCGGCAGGAGCCTTTGTCCGTTCCGCCTCGCCCGCCTGCTTCGCGCCTGGTGGCGCGGACGGCACTGAGTTTCACCCCCGAGCCCACCCCAACCATGGAGACCTCTGATGATCGACGCTTCCACCTTCCTGCGCCGCGCGCTGCTCGCCGATGCCATCTTCAGCGGCGTCGCCGCCCTCGGCTTCACTTTCGGCGCGAGCGCGTTCGCTGCGATGTTCAACCTGCCCGAAGCGCTGCTGCGCGAGACCGGCCTGTTCCTGATCGCCTACGCCGCGCTGGTCGGCTGGCTGGCGTCACGCGCCTCGGTGGCGAAGGCGCTCGTGCTGCTGGTCGTGATCGGCAATGCGGCCTGGACGGTCGGCAGCATTGCGCTGCTGCTCTCGGGCGCGGTGTCGCCGAACCTTGCCGGCGCGCTCATGGTCGTGGCGCAGGCGATCGCCACCGGCGTGTTTGCTGAGCTGCAATATGTGGGATTGCGGAGAAGTGCGAGCGCGGTGGCGGCGTGAGGCCCGGCCTGGCCGCGCACCAATCGCGGCCATCGCCTGCGACTACGCCCTCGCCCGGCCGACCTTGCCGGCGAAGTGCTTGCCGTTCAGCTTCTTCTTTTTCGCCGTGCTTTTCGTGCCCGCCTTCTTGGCCTTGGCTTCCGTGCGCGCCTTCACCTTGGCGGCTTCCGCCCGCGCCTCGGTTCGCAGCTTCTTGCGCTTCTTCTCGCAAGACTCGCACTTGCAACCGATCGGCTTCAGATAGGCTTTGAAATAGTCGGTGCCGTAATCATAGTTGATCTCGTCACCCGGCTCGATGTTCCTGATGGCGCGGATGAAGACCTTGCGCTCGCGCGGCCGGACGTCGGACTCGGCGTTGGGCCGGCAGGAATGGTTGATGTAGCGGGCCAGATTCTTGCGCACCGAGCCGTCGATAGTCCAGCGGCCGTTGAGCTCGAACAGGTACTTGTTCTCGATGTCGTCCTGCTCGGGAATCCGCGAATCCAGGATCGGTCCGAAATAGCGGATGATCCGGGTGCCCTTCTTGATCGGCTTGGTGGCGAAGAGGCCGAGCCCGGTCTTGGAGCGGCCGACGCGATAGGGTTTTTGCGAGGAGATGGCTGGCATGATCAAGTAAAGGAGGACGCGAACGAGGCTGGAGGAGCCCAAGCGAAGCCGCTCTTCTAGAACGATTCCGCGCCGCTGTCAGGTCTATCCCACCCCTGTTTGAACCTTGCCCACAATGAAGACGTCTGATGGTGCGGAGTTCCCTGCGATCGAAGCCCTCATGATGAACCGCATCACCTGCACAGGCCTGGCCGTCTTGATGATCTGCATCGGCCTGCACAGCGCCGCCGCCCAAACCGTGGGCAGCACCTACACCTCGACCGCGCCCAAGGATTGCCGCCAGATCGGCAAGCCCAGCGAGCTCGACGGCAGCACGACGCGCATCTGTCCGGGCAAGGACGGCCTCCTGGTGCTGATCGCCGAGGACGATCTTCGCGAAATCGTCTCGGTCGGCCGCAATCGCAAGCAGGCGGCCGAGGAACCGGCAGCCAAGGTCTGGTTCGCACCGTTCAATTCGTCGGAGACCACGATCGAATGGCGTGCCGTGGGCGCAAAGCCGTTCGCGATCATCCAGCGCTGGCACATCGCCGACAATGCCGATCCCGACAAGCAGGGCCGGCCGAACACCAGGGACATGCTGGTCGTGACCCGGCTCCCGCCGGGCCCGGTCTGTCACGTTGCTTATGTCGATGCGATCGCAAACCCCACCACCAACGAGCTTGCGCGCAAGGCCGCGGACGATTTCGCCCGTGGCTTCGCTTGCGGCAAGGACGAGGTGAAGATCATCGGCACGCGCGGCCGCGCCGTCGAGCTTGCGACGATGCGCTAAGGCGCGATGCGATTAGGACGAATCGTCATCGCGCTTTAGGTTGTTGTTTAAGCATGATCTTTTCGGAAAACCGCTGCGCACTTTTCCGGATCATGCTTTAGGCCTTGGCGGCCCACGACCGCTATGCGGGGTGTTTGGTGGCCACCGGCGCCATCAGCATCGCCTCCATTAGCCGCTCGGCCGTCGTTCCCTCGGGCAGACGTCCCAAGATATCCTCGAGCCGTCCGTCGAGCAGCAGCATGGTGAAGCCATGCACCATCGACCAGGCACGTGCGATCGCGGCACCCTGGCTCAGCGTCAGCGCGTCACCGCTGATCTGCTCCTGCCGCATCATGCCGATCGCATTCGCCAGCCCGGCGAAGGAGGCTTCGGCCGCCTCGTGCAGCGAGGGCCTGGAATAGTCCAGGCGCTCGGTACGGAACATGATGCTGTACATGCCGGGATGGGCTTGCGCGTAGGCGACGTAGGCCTTGGGCCGCGCCAGCGCGGCTTCGAGCGGCGTGGTGGCGGCACCGCAGGATGCCGCCATCGCCGCGTTGAACTGGCGGAAGCCGACGGCCGCGAGTTCGCTGAGCAGGCCGGTGAGATCACCGAAATGGTGGGTGGGTGCGGCATGGGAGACGCCCGCCTCCCGCGCCACCGCGCGCAAGGTGAGGCCGGCGAGTCCGTCGCGCTCCAGCACCCGTTCGGCAGCCTGCAGCAACGCCTCGCGCAAGGCACCGTGGTGATACGGCGTCTCGGACTTCGCGCTCGCCGCGCCGCGCCTTGGGCGCGATGCCGCAGTCGACGTCGTCTTTCTGGGGGCACGCGCGCTTCGCGCCGTTTCGCTCTTGGTATCGGTCTTGGTGTCGATCTTGGCCATTTGCAAGCTATATGACGCAATATTGACAGTGTAAAGATTTCGCTTGACCGATGCGGCAATCGACGCTATCCGATCTTTACGATGTAAAGATAAGGAGTGTACGCCGTGCAGCACGACGCCATCGCCGAGCGCCGCAACAACATCGCGCCGATCCCGTTCGAAGCGGACGCGCCATTCCTGAAGATCATCGGCGAATTGCCGCGCGAGCTGAACGGCACGCTCTATCGCAACGGCCCCAATCCGCAGTTCGATTCCCCCGGCGCGCATTGGTTCGTCGGCGACGGCATGCTGCACGCGTTCCACCTCGACAACGGGCGCGCCAGCTATCGCAACCGCTGGGTCCGCACGCCGAAATGGCTCGCCGAGCACGATGCCGGCCGCGCCTTGTTCGGCGGCTTCGGCCGCAAGCTGCCGGATGCGCCGGCCGATCTCACCGACGGCGGCGTCGCCAACACCAACATCATCTTCCATGCCGGCAAGCTGCTGGCGCTGGAAGAGGCGCATCTGCCGACCGAGATCGAGCCCGGCACGCTGGCGACGCGCGGCTATCACAACTACCAGGGCCGTGTCGCCGGCAGTTTTACCGCGCACCCGAAGATCGATCCCGTCACCGGCGAGCTCGTGTTCTTCGGCTACAACGCCGCGGGTCCGTTGACCCCTGCCCTGTCCTACGGCTCGATCGACGCCTCCGGCAAGGCGACCCGCTTCGAGCGGTTCGAGGCGCCCTATGCCAGCATGGTGCATGACTTCATCGTCACCGCGAACCATGTGCTGTTTCCGATCCTGCCGATCACCGGCAGCATGGAGCGCGCGATGCGCGGGCAGCCGCCCTACGCCTGGGAGCCGGACAAGGGCGCCTATGTCGGCGTGATGAAGCGGAGCGGCACCGCAAAGGACATCGTCTGGTTTCGCGGTGAAGCCTGCTACGTCTTCCACATCATGAACGCGTGGGAGGACGAGAACCGCATCATCGCCGACGTCATGCAGTTCGAGGAAGCGCCGCTGTTTCCGCATTCCGACGGCCGGCCGACCGATCCGGACAAGTCGCGCGCCCGGCACTGCCGCTGGACCTTCGATCTCTCCGGCAATACCGATCGCTTCCAGCAGACCTATCTCGACGATCTCACCGGCGAATTTCCGCGCATCGACGACCGCCGCGCCGGGCTGAAGAACCGTCACGGCTGGTACGCCTGCGCCAATCCGAAACTGCCGATGTTCGGCGCGCTCTCCGGCGTCGTCCATGTCGACGGCAACGGAAGACGTCTCGGCCATTACCTGCTGCCCGCCGGCGACACCATCTCCGAGCCGGTGTTCGTCGAGCGATCGAAGGATGCGACTGAGGGCGATGGCTGGCTGCTCGCCGTGGTCTGGCGGGCGCGGGAGAACCGCAGCGACCTCGCCGTGTTCAACGCCACCGATGTCGAAGCGGGTCCCGTCGCGCTGGTGCAGCTCGGCCATCGCGTGCCGGATGGTTTTCACGGCAATTGGGTGGGGGCGCAGTAGCTCCCGTCATTCCGGGGCGCGCCACTTGGCGCCCGCCCGGAGCCACAGCACGGACGTGTCACCAAAGAGGCCCGTATGCAGATGCCCTCCATCACTGCAGACCTCCTCGCCATCCTCGCCATGGTCTGCGCCGCGCTCACACTCGAGGTGGTCCATCTGCGGCGGAGCGGCCAAGTCCTCTTCAACGGCGGCATCCTGCTCGCCCTCGGCCTCGCGATCGCCTGCGCGCTCCCCATTCTGTCGCGCCTGCCCTGGGCGGAATTGGCTGACGAGGCGTCCGACCAAGCCGTTGCGGCACTTCAACTTTTACATGCCGCCTACATCATTTTGACACTGTAAAGATTTCGCTTGACCCGGTCTCGCCTCTGACCTATTGATCTTTACATCGTAAAGATCGGCCTGACCGAGGTAGGTAATGGCGATTTTCCTGATCCTTGCGCCCTACGGCGCCTACAGCTTCCTGATGCTGGTAACGTCGGCCGCGATCAGCGTGTTCGTGGCCTCCGCGATCTGCCTCGCCACCGTCGCAATCGATGTGGCGCGCGGGCGCTCGGTGAAGACCCTGGCCGCGGGCTCGGCGATCGTGTTCGCCGCAATCGGCCTCTACCTGGCGCTGCTCGACCCGCAGCTCGGAACGCTCGGCGTCAAGCTGTCGGTCGATATCGGCATCTTCGTCATCTCGCTCGGCTCGCTGCTGGTCCGCCGTCCCTTCACGCTGCAATATGCGCTGGAATCAGTGCCGGCCGAGACCGCGGCGATGCCCGGCTTTCTCACCGCCAATTACGTCATCACCGGCGCCTGGACCGTAGCCGCGCTGTTGATGGCGGCCGGCAATCTCGTGCTGCTCTACGTCCCCGGCCTGCCGCTCTGGTCGAGCCTTGCAGTCGCCTTCGCCGCCCGCAACAGCGCGATTTACTTCACAAAATGGTATCCCGAGTATCGCCAGATCAAGTACGGTACGCCCGCCCGCGCATTGCCCACCGCCCGCTGAACAGGATTGACGATGAAGGACGTATTCGCCCGCCTCGGCTCCGACCTCTTCTCCGCCATCGTCTTCCTGGTCGTCTATCTCGCCACCGACAACGTCATCCTAGCGACGTCAGTGGCGATCGCCGGCGCGATCGCGCAGGTGATCCACGCCCGCATCAAGGGGCAGCAACTCAACTACATGACCTATGCGAGCCTCGCGCTCGTCGTCGGACTGGGCGGGATCACTCTGCTGACCAATGATCCCCGCTTCATGATGGCAAAGCCTTCGATCGCGCATTTCGCCATCGGCGCGATCATGCTCAAGCGCGGCTGGATGCTGCGCTACATGCCGCCGATCGTCGTCGAGACCGTTCCGGAATATGTGACGGCTGCAGGCTATGCCTGGGCGGCGCTGATGTTCGTGATCGGCGTCGGCATGATCCTCGTCGCCTCCACGGGCGATCTGAAGCTGTGGGCGTTCTACCTCACGGTGGTCGCCGGCGGCGCCAAGATCCTCGCCTTTGCCGTGCAGTATGTCGTTCTAAGGCTCATCGTCACCAGCCGCAGGCGCGCTGCAGCCCGCGCCTAAAGCGCGATGTGATCGCGCTTTAGGTTGTTGTCTGAGCATGATCCTTTCCGAAAACCGCTACGCACTTTTCGGGACATGCTTCCATGCCTCAAATGGAGCGTTAGGCAGGAGCTGCGAGTTGGGCTATAGGCTCGTCCGGGACTGGCCGCGGATCGTCGCGGTCCGCCGGGATTTGTTCGGGAGACGGGAATGGCCGTAGACGGCAACTGGAATCTGACCATGACGACGCCGATGGGCGAGCGCCAGGCGACGCTGAGCCTCAAGGCCGCCGGCGGCACGCTCACGGGCACGCAAGGCGCGGAAGGTAATACCGCCGAGATCTTCGACGGCACCGTCGCTGGCGACAACGTCTCCTGGAAGGTCTCGATCACCAACCCGATGCCGCTCACGCTCGAATTCGCCGGCACCGTCTCCGGCGACAGCATGAACGGCGAGATGGGCATCGGCCCGATGGGCAGCTTCCCGTTCACGGGCGCCCGCGCGTAAGGCGGCGCAGCATCATGCGCGTGCTTCGTCTCATCGCGACGACGATGCTGTGCGTCGCGACACAAGCGGCGCGCGCGGATGACACCGAACCGGCGTGGCGCGCAAGCGCGCTCGCCCTGGTCCCGGCAGGCTATGTCGCCGGCGCCGCTTATCGGACTGATGGCTCGATGGGATATCTCGCCGTCTATCCCGCGCCATCGAACGATCCAAAAACACCGGCAAGCGTGTTCGCTGCGCGCCAGGCCCTCGTGGTCAAGCTGACACCGGATGCGACACGCGCGGTTTCAGCCGAGTTGAAGCCGCGCACAGAGCCCGATCCGGACAATGACGACAGCGATTTCTCAAAGCTGCACGCCGATCTCGCCGCCGGACGAACAAAGCTGCCCGAGGGCACCGAGCCCTGCAGTCTCGGCGCCTGGTCCATCGACAAGGACCCCGGTGGCCTCAACGTGCGCGCCGAGCCGTCGGCGACGGCGCGCGTGCTCGGCACGCTGCCGCCGCCTTACCGCTTGAAGTTAGGCGGCGCTGAGAACACGCCCGACGGCGGCTGGCTCACCGAATTCCGCATCATCGGCTTCAAGAGCGGCTGGTTTCTGATCGAAGACGCCAAGCCGCCGGGCAAGGACTACGAGGACGAGAAGAGATATCCGCGGAGCGCGCCCAAACCCTATGCCGGGCGCGGCTGGGTTGCGTCCAACAAGGTCGGCGCGAGCTACGCCAATGGCTATACGCGCGCAGGCGGGCTGTTCCAGGCTCCCTTCGTCGATGCCAAATGGATGCCGGCGCAGCGTGAGCTCGGCGGCCCGATCGACGGTGACGGCGGCCCGAAGCGCCTGTTCGCCTGCAGCGGCTTCTGGGGTCTGGTCGAGAGCCATGACGGCGTCCGCGGCTGGTGGCGCGCGCTCTGCTCGAACCAGGTCACGAATTGCAGCTGAGAAGAGAGCGCTCCGCGACATTCTCGCTCTTGTCTTTTCTTAACAATTCAGGATTGTATTTGAGCATTGCACCCGAGAGGGAAAAATGCCGTACAGCATCACGCATGCATTTCATCGATCACTGACAGCCGCGTTCGTTTGCATTCTGCTCGGAGCAGCGATGTCGACCGGGCACGGCGAACAATTGCCGCCGAAGATTGCCCCGGAGGCAACCGCCTGGAAGCCCGCCTCGATCTTCGAGAAAGACGACAAGGACGACAAGTTCAAGGATCAGCCACGCATGAATTTGAGCGGAGCGGCGTGCGTGCCCACCACGCCGAAGTTCACGTCATGCCTGATCGCCAATGATGAGAAGAAATACGCACAGTTCTTCTCGATCGAAGGCAACGTCCTAGTTCCCCGGAAGCTCATCCGGCTTTCGGATGACGACAAGGACCCCGATGCCGAAGGCGTCGCGTATGAAAAGGGCTTCTTCTATGTAACCGGCTCGCACGGCCGAAGCCGCAAGAGCGACAAGGAGAATCTGTCGAGCTATGTCGTGTTTCGGATTGCCGTGGATCCGCAAACCGGCGCACCCAAGACCGAACCCAACGCCAAGAAGGTCGAAGGCGTCGAGCCGAGCCCGCGGCTGCGCGAAGTGATTGAAAAGAGTAACGACGTCGGATCGAAGTTCAACAAGCCGCTCGCGGAAGGCGGTGTCAACGTCGAAGGGATTGCAGTCAGGAACGACCGCATTTACTTCGGGCTGCGAGGTCCATCGCTGAACCGTCAGGCCTTTGTGCTCAGCGTCGATGCAAGCGCGCTCTTTACCAAGGACGACGATCTCAAACCCGCCTCGACGCCGCTCGATCTCGGGGAGAATACCGGCATCCGCGACCTTGCCGTGGTGAACAACGGCATCTTGATCCTCGCAGGGCCAACGCGTGACGAAGACGTTCCCTATAGCGTCTGGCTGTGGGACGGCAGCAGCAAGACTGCCAAATCCCTGGCGACGCTCGATCTGAGCACAGCCCCAAAAGAGGCGAAAGCGGAAATTCTGCTTCCCCTCGAGGAAGACGCAGCCAACATCCGTGTGCTTGTCATGTTCGACAGCGCCGAAAATGGCGGCGCGATGTCGTTCACAATAAAGCGCTGAGCGCGCGCTGCGTAAATCGTCCGCCGGTTCGAGAACCGGCGGACGACGCAGGATTGGCTAGCCCAGGTTCAGCTCCTTGAAGAAGTCGTTGCCCTTGTCATCGATGATGATGAACGCGGGGAAGTCGACGACTTCGATGCGCCAGATCGCTTCCATGCCGAGCTCGGGATATTCGAGCACCTCGACCTTCTTGATGCAGTGCTCGGCAAGGTTCGCCGCGGCGCCGCCGATCGAACCGAGATAGAAGCCGCCATACTTCTTGCAGGCCTCGCGCACCGCCGGCGCGCGGTTGCCCTTGGCCACCATCACCATCGAGCCGCCGGCGGCCTGGAACTGGTCGACGAAGGAATCCATGCGGCCCGCGGTGGTCGGACCGAACGCGCCGGAGGCGTAGCCCTCGGGCGTCTTGGCCGGGCCGGCGTAATAGACCGGGTGGTTCTTGAAATAGTCCGGCAGCGGCTCGCCCTTCTCCAGTCGCTCGCGCAGCTTGGCGTGGGCGCTGTCGCGCGCGACGATCATGGTGCCGGTCATCGAGACGCGGGTCTTGATCGGGTGCTTGGAGAACGTCGCCAGGATGTCCTTCATCGGCTGGTTGAGATCGATCTTGACGACCTCGCCGCCGAGCGCCTGCTCGACCTGCGGCAGATATTGCGCCGGGTTGTGCTCGAGCTCCTCGAGATAGACGCCGTCCCTGGTGATCTTACCGAGCACCTGGCGGTCGGCAGAACACGAAACGCCGAGCCCGATCGGCAGCGATGCGCCATGACGCGGCATGCGGATCACGCGGACGTCGTGGCAGAAGTACTTGCCGCCGAACTGCGCGCCGACGCCGAGCGATTGCGTCATCTTGTGGATCTCCTTCTCCATCTCGACGTCGCGGAAGGCGTTGCCGTCGGGCGAGCCGTGGGTCGGCAGCGCATCGAGATAGCGGGCGGAAGCGAGCTTCACCGTCTTCATGCAGAGCTCGGCCGAGGTGCCCCCGATCACGATCGCGAGGTGATAGGGCGGGCAAGCAGCGGTGCCGAGGGTGAGGATTTTTTCCTTCAGGAAAGCGAGCAGCCGGTCCTTGGTCAGCACCGAGGGCGTCGCCTGGAACAGGAAGCTCTTGTTGGCGCTGCCGCCACCCTTCGCCATGAACATGAACTTGTAGGCGTCATCGCCTTCGGCGTAGATCTCGCACTGCGCCGGCATGTTGTTGGCGGTGTTCTTCTCCTCGTACATCGAGAGCGGCGCGACCTGCGAGTAGCGCAGATTGCGGCGCAGATACGCGTCGCGCGCACCTTCCGACAGCGCCGCCTCGTCGTCGCCGTCGGTGATGACGTTGCAACCCTTCTTGCCCATGATGATCGCGGTGCCGGTGTCCTGGCACATCGGCAGCACGCCGCCGGCGGCGATGTTGGCGTTCTTCAAAAAGTCCAGCGCGACGAACTTGTCGTTCGGGCTGGCCTCGCCGTCCTCCAGGATGGCGCGGAGCTGCTTCAGATGGCCGGGGCGCAAATAATGGTTGATGTCGCCGAAAGCCGCCTCCGACAGCGCCCGCAGCGCCTCGCGCGACACCACCAGCATGTCCTTGCCCAGGACCTTCTCGACCCTGACACCCTCGGCCGTGATCTTCTTGTAGGGCGTCTCGTCCTTGCCCAGCGGGAATAGCGGGGTGTGCTTGTAGGGCGGAACGGGCTTTGACGGGTCGGGGAAGGCGGTCGGAGCGTTCATGGAGCGAATCTCGGGTTTTTGGAGCCCTGGCGGGCCTCTCAGCATAGAAGCGTTCTAAGCTTTTTTGCTGCAAAGGGAAGTGAGCGGAGCGCATGGAAGAGACCCCATTCTGTCTCCCGGCAAGGGGCAGGCGCCCACTCAAGAATCTCGGGCCTGTGCGCCGTGAAATACTGCAGTTACGACAACTCGTGCGCGTAACACATCGACCTCATAGGGGAGCCGGGGCACAACCACTCAAATGTCTGGGGATCATGCCCGACGTGCCCCATAAAGGGGAAGGACGTCAACTGCCCGATACTCTTGAGCAGCCGATCGGTCACCTTCCGGGCAGCGGCCGGACTATCCTGTGAAATCCAGTTGAAGATACCTTCGAGATCAGCAACCGCCTGATCATCGAAGATCAGCTCCATGGCCCCTCAGGACCCAAAGCGCTCGACGCGCGCACGCACTTCATCCAGGGAGAGGAATTTGCGGTTTGGATCGGCTCGGCGACGGCGCACTTCGGCGATCTGCTCCTCGGTCAGCTGGATGTCCCGCATGTGTTTGACATAGTCGAGCAACGCCCCCGCGGCGGCATCCTGCTCGCCTTCGGGAAGCTGCACGACCTGACGGATAGCCTCGTCCAGGAGCTTGGTCATACAATCAAGTATAGCAGATTGCAGGCGAGAGAACAGCCAAGCCGCACGGGGAAATGCCCGTTCCCACTCTTGCGCTTCGCGCCCGACGACGCTTGAATGCGCGCCCTAAGGGGCTTTTCATCATGACATTGAACTTGAACGTCCGCGGCGCGATCCTGGTCGCCGCCGCCATCACCGGCCTTGTGACCCTCATTTCGCCCGCACGCGCCGACCGCTGCGACGACAGTGCCAAGGAGCTGGCGAACCAGGTCGATCGCCTCAAGGTGAACTTCCGCGCTGCGAACACCGTCTACCTGACGCACCCGGCGGCCAAGGAGCTGTCCGTGGGTTGCCGCGGCGACAAATATTCCATCGAGCTCTATGCCAAAGGTGATCGCAAGCCGACGCCGGAATTCTATGCGCTGGTGGGATCGATGGCGGCGATCGTCTTCACCGTGACCAAGGACGACACCACGACGGGCGCGACACGCTGCCTGAAGCGGATGGGTCTGCTGCGCGGCGACAAGATCAGCATGCGCTATCGGCGACTCAACATGGAATGCACCCGCACCAAGAAGGACGCGTCCATCGCGATCACGCGCGGCAAGGACGAATAGGCGGAGGCCCTCTTCCGCACTTGCTGCGGACAAGGTGCAATTGCGACGCGACGCAGGTCGCCACGTACTCCGTCATTGCGAGCGGAGCGACTTGTCCGCCGAAGCCTTGGCGAAGGCGGAAGCAATCCAGAATCCTTCCGCGGTGACGGTCTGGATTGCTTCGTCGCAAAAGCTCCTCGCAATGACGAGGAGGGTTTAGTCGTCGCTCGCATAAGGCACGGTGCGGGGCACGAACAGCGCCTCCTACCACACCAATCGCTCGCATTTTAACGATTGCCTTGAAGGAATTTTCGCTCCTCGCAGCGCAGGGTCAATTGTTTCCATGTGTGAGGATTTGCGGATGAAGGTTTCCACCGTTGCGCCGCCGCCGATCGCGATCGTGGTTCCGAGCTACGACACGACCAAGCAGCAGGACGATCAGACCAAGACCAAGGACGCCGACCCCACCTACAAGCCGCAGCCGCCCGCACCGCTGCCGCCGGGTCAGGGCACGCGGATCGATCAGCTCGTCTGATCGATCTTCTCGAAGGACGAATCGCCCGATCCGGTCGATCGGGCCTGTTTCGTGTCCGGCGCATCTTCGCCGGATAGCGGGAACATCATGCGCGGCCACCCCGGAACCTGCGCATGATCGCAAGACGGCCGTTGCTTGACACCACGCTCGTTGCCGCCATGGGCGCGCGATTGTTCGCGTCCACGCGAACCTTGCACCCGGCCCGCCTGCCCCACCGCGGCCATTTTCCCTACGCGCACGATTGGGCCGAAAACCACCGCTCCGGCTCGGCGCGGCCTTCAAGTGTGATCCGGCTCATCAAATTTCCGCATGCGGCGTGCTCATCTGCGAGGCCGAATGAGCATGCGTCGATGGGACAAGCCAATGGAACTGAATGGAGCGCTGCTGTCGCTGGTGGCGGACATCTACGATGCAGCGCTCGACGATTCCCGATGGTCGGCGACGCTTCGTTGCATCGTCGACCTGGCGGGCGGCCAAAGCGGCGGTCTGGTCCGGATCGGAGCAGACGGCGAGGCCGTGATCGCGCATGCCGTTGGTGTCGAGCCGGCCTATGTTCAGTCCTACATCGAAACCTATGAACCGTTCGATCCGTCGCGCAGCGTGCTCCACGCGCCGGTCGGCCAGATCCAGACCATCAGAGACTGGATCGACGTCGACGAATTCCGCACCACCATGTTCTACAACGAATGGACGCGGCCGCAGGGCCTCGAGGACGCCGCCAATATCCTGCTCGACAAATCGCCTGAGGGAATATCCCGCCTCTCGATCATGAAGGCCGGCGGCCCCGTCGACCGCAGGATGTACCAGGTGATCTCCCACCTCACGCCGCACCTGCAACGGGCCATGGTCGTCAGGCAGAAGCTGCAGCAGCAGAACGCATTGGAGACGACGTCGATGCGCACGCTCGACGCCCTGCGAACCGCCATCCTGCTGCTCGATGCCGAGGCTCATATCAGGCACGCCAATGCCAGCGCGCGCGACATCCTGGACGAGGCCGACGTGCTTCGTTCGGCCCGTGGCCGGCTGGTGACGTCCGAGCCGAATGCCGATCGCGTGCTGCGGCAGGCGCTGGCGGGCACGGTTGTCGGCGACCGCGCGACGACGAGCGCAAGCATCTCGCTGCATCTGACGGCCCGCGACGGCGCGCATTTTGTCGCGCATCTCCTGCCGCTGACCGCCGGGCGCCGGCAAAGGTTCGCAGCGAGCTACGACGCCTGCGCCGTCCTGTTCGTCAGCAAGGCAGCGCTCGATACGATCGTCGCGCCCGACCTCATCCGCAAGCTGTTCAGGCTGACGCCGACCGAGCTGCGCGTCTTCCTGTCCATCGTCGAGATCGGCGGGGTTCCCGACGTGGCCAGGAGCATGGGCATCGCCGAATCCACGATCAAGACCCATCTCGCCCGGATCTTCGCCAAGACCGGAACCAAACGACAGGCGGATCTGGTTCGGCTCATCGCGGCCTTTACACCGCCGATCAAGGTCTGAACCCGGTCCCTGTCGCCTCGCGCCGCATGTTTGCCGGAAAGCAGGCTATCAATACGCCGGCGTGGGACAGAACAAGATCGCCAATGATCGCCAGACTGCTGCTGCAGAACACGATCACCACCGCCGCGATGGGCGCGCTGCTGTTCGCCTCCGCAGGGACGCTGCGCTGGCCTTCGGCCTGGGTGTTCCTCGCGACATGCACCCTGCTCGGCCCGCTCTGCGGCTGGTGGCTCTACCGGATCGATCCGGCGCTGCTGGCCGAGCGGCTGCGGCCGGTGCTGCAGAAGGATCAGCCAGCAGCCGACAAATTGTTCATGAGCGTCTTCGTCGTCGCGATGCTGGCCTGGCTGGTGCTGATCGGCGTCGACCGGCGCCTTCAATCGTCCGACATGCCGGTCGCACTCCAGGCGTTCGGCCTTGCGCTGTTCCTGGCCTCGACACTGTCCACGATGTGGGTGTTCCGCGAAAACTCGTTCGCTGCGCCGGTGGTGAAACTGCAGGCTGAGCGCGCCCAGCGCGTGATCTCGAGCGGTCCCTACGCCCATGTGCGTCATCCCATGTATAGCGGCATGGTCCTGTTCTTCGCCGGCGTGCCGCTGCTGCTGGGCTCGTGGTGGGGACTCGTGATGGTCCCGCTCCTGGTCCTCCTGTTCGCGATCCGAATCGGAATCGAGGAGCGCACCTTGCGCGAGGGCCTGCCGGGCTATGCCGATTATGCGGCGCGGGTGCGCTATCGCCTGATGCCCGGCGTTTGGTGAGCGCGCATTGCGCTGCCTCCTCCGAACGGCTGACGCCGCCGAAAGCGGACTTCGCTAGACAGCGGCGGCACGCAACGCAACGAAAGACGCGACGATGTTCTGCAAGCCGCCCTGCCCCGACCAGCCAGAGCTTTCTTCCGCTCCCGATGCTTCAGACGGTCATCCTGGTCCGGCGCACGCGCAGCCCGGCGGCAGCCATGACGTTTTCGGGCGATTGATCGCGCCCGAAGCGGCCGGTCCGGAACGGGGGCTGCCGCCAGCCTCCCTCCGGACCGGCTAAGTTTCTATTTTTTGACGCGTTTCTTGACGCGAACCGGTATCCACTTCGCTCGAAAACGCTCTAGCTGGAGCGCAGTCGAGAAGGGTTGAGAGGCCCGCAATATTGACGAAGATCTGGACCCGGCCGCACGCCGCGGATCATAACGCAGGCCTGTTCGCCTCCGCAGCCAAGGTGCGCCGCCACTCTCCAGGCGCCAGTCCCTCGACACGCCGGAAGGCGCGGCTTAGCGCGGTATCGGAGTCATACCCGACCCTGACCGCCACTTCCGCCAAGGCCGCGCCCTTCCGCATCAGGGTTTTGGCGCGATACATCCGCCACCGCGTCACATAGCTCAGCGGCGTCTCTCCGAGAACCGAACGGAAGTTCTGAGCGAAGGTGGAGCGCGAGACGCCTGCGACACGAGCCATCTCCTCGACCGTCCAGTCGCGTGCGATGTCCGCATGAACGGAGCGAATAACCTTGGCCAAGGATCTGTGCCTCAGCGCAGCAAGCCACCCGCCGGCCCGTGTCCCGTCCGCCGCAACCCACGCGCGGATCGTTTGAATGAACAACACGTCCGTCAGTCGCTCTACCACTAAGTCCGCGCCGAGCCCATCTGCGCGGCTTTCCAGGCCAATCAGGCCTAGGGTGGTCTCGAGCAGATCGAGGTCACCATGCGCCAAGCGAACGTGGAGCAGATCGGGCAACAAGGCGAGCAAGGGCTCGGCCGCGATCGGATCGAATGAAAGACGCGCCGATACCATTTCCATCAGCGCGCCGTTACCGCCATAGTTGACCGTGCGGTCAGGGATGGTGGTGAAGCCGGTCCCTTCCGAGAAGCCGGGCAGGTCCGCAAACAGGTTCACACAATCCACGAGGGCACTGTCGGGCCGATCCGCCAGCGCGAACCGCGTGCCTTCCTTGACGATGAGACAATCGCCCTTGGCCACTGGTAGGGGAACCTCACCCTCGGACAGCAACCAGCCCACACCTTCTGCGATCATCACCAGCCGGGCCTGATAGCCGGTATCGAATGCCACACCCCACGGCGCGGTAAAGCGGAATCGCACATAGAGCGAACTCGCCACGCTCATCGCGCTCACAACGTCGTCGAAGGGATCCATCCCGATTCGATATCGGACGATCGGTCAGGAATCAAGGCGCTTGGGCCATTACTCATACGATCGAGCCAGTCTATCTATCCCACCTCATCGATTGGAGAGGGACATGCGAAGCTACAGAGCTAATAAGATTGGATCGCTCGACGACCTGAAGATCATCGAGGAGGATCTTCCCGTTCCCGGACCTGGACAAGTTCGGGTCAGGGTCCGCGCCACGGCCCTTAACTTTCGCGACCTCGCCCTTCTCACCGGGATATTCCCTGCTCCCGCCAAGGCGGACGTCGTTCCGCTGTCTGATGCGGCTGGTGAAATCGAGGCGGTAGGATCGGATGTAACCCGCTTTGCAATCGGCGACCGCGTTGTCAGCAGCTTCTTTCCGACCTGGTTCGGTGGCGCGTTCGAGGCTGGTGCAGAGCAATATTCGGTCGAACGGGATGGCTGGCTGACCGAGTATAAGGTCGTCGACGCCGAAGCCCTGGTCGCCGCGCCCAATACTTTGTCGTTCGCAGAGGCCGCTGCTCTGACCTGCGCGGGCGTCACTGCTTGGTCGGCTCTTGCCGGCGTCCGGGCGGGCGACATCGTGCTGACGCAAGGCACGGGCGGCGTTTCAATCTTCGCAGTGCAATTGGCCAAAGCGTTGGGTGCGCGTGTCATCGCCACCACCTCAAGCGCGGAAAAGGCCGATCGTCTGCGAGCGCTGGGCGCTGACGAGGTCATCGATTATCGCGCCGATCAGGACTGGGGCTCCACGGCACGCGCAATGACCGATCGTGGGATTGACCGTATCGTGGAGACGGGCGGTGCGACCTCGCTTGCGCAGTCCATCAAGGCAATCGCTCCCAGCGGACAGATTTCGCTGGTCGGCGTGCTCGGCGGCTTTGCGGGCAGCGTCGATTACACGGCGATGTTTTTTAGCTTTGCTCGCTTCCAGACGATCACGACCGGCAGCCGCCGCGATCTTGAGGAGCTCACGCGCTTCGTCGCTCGAACTGGCCTGAAACCCGTCATCGACAGTACCTTCATCTTCGAGGAGGCGCGAGCGGCGATCGAACACCTGGGTCGACGCCAAGTGTTCGGCAAGATCGTCGTTCAGCACTGATTTCATCTTGAACCCTCAACGGAGATTTTAATCGATGAGCGTCTATGCCATCTTCATTCGCGAACGCACCCGCAACGCGGGTGAACTGGAGACCTATGCCGAAATGGTCACCCCCCTACTGGGGAATTCGGGAGCGACGGTTCTCGCGGCCTACGGCGCTCAGGACGTTCTGGAGGGGCCTTCGCCTGAAGGCGTGGTGATGGTCAGCTTCCCGACCATGGAGACCGCGCGCACCTTCTATGACAGCCCCGAATACCAAGCTGCCGTCCGACACCGCTTTTTGGGCGCGGACTATCGATCGATCATCGTTCAGGGGGTCGATGGCTGAGACGGACTGTCCACTTTCGGCGACGTTCTCGAAGAAGGAAAAATCGCGCCGCGATCGATCGCTTCTCGCGCAACACGCTAGGTGCCGCTCTTCAACTCGCTGATCTGCTTGCGTGCCTCGTCGCGCTCCGGAATCGGACGTCCGCTGTCGCGCCACTCGATCGCGGCCTTGAAGCCGTGCTTCTGGGCGTACCGCCTGAACCACAGACCCTCGGGATTGTGACGCGTGATGCCGTCGAACAGGGTGGCGAGCGACTGCGTCTGCTCCAATCCCATATTCAGCATGACTTGGTTGACCACCATTTTATGCATGGCAAGGTGGCTCTTCGGCACCCCGGCGATCCGGTCCGCAAGCTTCCTGGTCGCGTTCTCGAGCTGCTCCATCGGCACGCAGGCGTTGGCCAGACCCCACTCGGCCGCCGTCCGGCCGTCGATCATGTTGCCGGTGAACATGAGCTCTTTCGCGCGCGACGGGCCGAGCTTGAATGTCCACATTGCGGTGGTGGGACATCCCCAGACCCGCGTCGGCATGTAGCCGATCCGGGCGTCCTCTGCCATTACGATCAGGTCGCAGCACAGCGCGATATCACTACCGCCAGCTACCGCCGCGCCGTGGATTTTTGCGATCGTCGGCTTGGAGCATTTCCATAGGCTCATGAAGTTTTCGGTGTTCTTCTTCATGACTGCGTAATCGACGAGCGGATCCCAAGGCTCGCTCTCCTGCTGGCATGGATGCTCGATCTCGCTTTCCGCATAGGCGACGAGATCGTACCCGCCGCAGAAGCCCTTGCCGGCGCCCTCGATAACGAGGACATGCACGTCGTCATTCTTCTCGGCCCACTCCACGGCGGCGCGGATTTCGGCCGGCATCGCATCGTCGATGGCATTGAAGCGTTCCGGGCGGTTGAGGACGAGGCGAGCGATGCGCGGAGCGTCCTCGCGGGTCACGATGCTTAGCGTCGAAAAATTCGGCATAGTATCCTCCGGGCATAAACAGTCAGCATTGACTGTAGCACATCTCATGCTACAGTCAACGCTGACTGTCGATAGGAGGAAGTGCATGTCCAGAGCGGCAAAGTCCGTGCGCGGGTCTGAAGGCTCCGAGACCATGCGATCGAGAGTGCTCGACGCCGCGGTCGAATGTCTGATCGAACACGGCGTAGCCGGCACGACCACCCTCGCTGTCCAGCATCGGGCAGAAGTTAGCCGGGGCGCCCTGCTGCATTATTTCCCCAACCATGCATCGCTTCTGGCCGCGACCGTCGCGGAGCTTGTCCGCCGCAATGAGCGGGCGGTGTCGCAATCCCGCGCGGCGAGCGGCGCATCGTCGGATTCCCTGCAGTCGGCCATCGAGGCCTTGGCCTTCGCCGCCCATCAGCCCGCCTATCTCGCCGAGCTTGAACTCTGGGCCGTCGCACGCACGGACGCGGCTTTGAAGCAGGCGCTCATCGCGGCCGAGCGCGGCGCGCGTCGTGATCTCGAACGAGTCTATTTGCAGCTCTTTGGCAAATGGACGGAATCGGAAGCCTACGATGAATTCGTGGCGCTGACGCTCCATTTCATCAGGGGGTTGGCGATCTCGGACAACCTCCGAAGCTCGGCGCGAAAGCGCGAGCGCCTCATCGCCGCCTGGGCAGAAGCGATGCGGACGGTTCTCGAGACGAAATCCAACGTCCGAAACAGACAAAAGAGTCAGGGGGCTTAGACATGGACGAAACGAGGCTTCGCAATTCCTACTATCCCGCCGATCCGTCGCGGCCGATCCTCGACGTCAGCATCGGTCGTGCTCTCACGTCCGCTGCCGGCACCGTGCCTGATCGCGAAGCGCTGGTCGAAGTCGTTCCGTCATCGATGGCCTCCCCAGTCGGGGCCTCACGCACTGACCGTCGGTGGACGTACGCTCAATTGTACGACGATGCGCAGCGTTGCGCGAGTTGGCTGCTACAACGGGTCGAGAGCGGAGACCGCATCTGCGTCTGGGCCCCGAACGTGCCGGAGTGGGTTGTCTTGCAGTACGGGGCGGCGCTTGCCGGCGTGATCCTGGTCACCGCCAATCCCGCGTTCAAGCCGAGCGAGCTCGAATTCGTTCTTCGGCAGTCCAGATCATCAGCTCTCTTTCATCTATCGAGTTTCCGCGAAGTCGATACAGGTGCCATCGCCCGCGAGTTGGAAGGTCTCGGCATCCACCGCTATTGCTTCGAAGGCTGGCTTGACGAGATCCGCAACACGCCGGAAGCGGCGTTGCCGGAGATCGATTCGCAGCATCCGGCGCAGATCCAGTACACTTCCGGGACCACGGGCAAGCCTAAAGGGGCGCTCCTCCATCACCGCGGCTTGGTGACGAACGCGAGCTATGTGGCGGCCAGAGCAGGTCTAGAAGACAGCGTACTGCTGAGTCCGATGCCGCTCTTTCACACCGCCGGGTCGGTCATGAGCGTGCTCGGCTGCATGACCTCACGCGCGACACTGGTGCTCCCGCTCTTTTTCGATCCGCCAACGGTCCTGCAGGCCATCGAAGCGTCCAGGGCGCAGGTCCTCTTCGGCGTTCCTACGATGCTGCTCGCGCTGATCGAGGCGATGAAGGCCACCCCGCACGATCTGTCGTCCTTGCGTGTGGCGCTGTCCGGGGGCGCTCCGGTCTCGCCGGAGATACACCGTCGCGTGAAAGATGCGCTTGGTCTTCCGGTCGTCACCGTCTTCGGTCAGACCGAGCTCAGCCCGATCGTCGCGCAGACGAGCGACGACGATCCGGAGTTTGAACGGCTTCATACGGTAGGAAAGCCGCTATGGAACGTCGAGGTGCGCATCGCGGATCCCGGCGATTTTCGTGTCTTGCCGACGGGTACAGAGGGCGAAATTCAAGTCCGCGGGTACCAGACGATGATCGGCTATTTCGACGCACCGGACGACACCCAACAGGCTATCACGTCCGACGGATGGCTGCGTACCGGCGATCTGGGAACGATCGACGAGGGCGGCTATATCCGCGTTACCGGTCGCCTCAAGGACATGATCATCCGCGGTGGAGAGAACATCTATCCCGTCGAGATCGAAGCCTGCCTCTTGCGCCATCCGGAGGTCGCCGACGTCGCCGTGTTCGGGGCGCCGGACGAGAAATGGGGCGAAGTCGTCGCAGCAGCCGTTCGCCTGTCGTCAAGCGCTTCAGGATGCGCCGAGCGACTGACTGCGCATTGCCGCGACGCAATGGCCCCACATAAAACGCCGATATTGTGGTTCGCCTGCTCCGAATTTCCGTTGACGGCCTCCGGTAAGGTTCAGAAGTTCCGCCTGCGGGAAGCGCTGGCTGCGGGCTCGCTCGAGCGGATGGACTAGACTAGCCATCCAGCTCGCGATAGCGGCGGAAGATGCCCTGCTCGTTGAAGGGAATGCGGCGCTCGCTCGCCAGATAGGCCTCGATGTTCGGCCGCGCGGCGATGCGGTCGTGCAGGGAAACGAGGCCCGGAATGTCTGTCTCGAACGCCTTCATGCGCCTGGGGAAGGCATAGCGCAGCCCCGCGACGATCTGGAAGAGCGAGAGATCGACGTAAGTCAGCCGCCGGCCGGTGACATAGGCGCCGCCATTCCCGGTGAGAAGCTGCTCGAAATAGCCGAGATATTTCGGCACCCGCTCGTCCCAGAAATCGGCCGTGCGTTTCTTCGCCGGCGGCTTCTGGTCCTCGTAATAGAGCGAGGGTCCGAGCGGATGATGGGTGTCGTGGATCTCGACCACGAGGTCGGTGATGGTGAGCTGAAGCTGGTGGACCCAGAGTCTGCCGGCTTCCGCCTTCGGCGCGAGCGCATGGCGGCTACCGAGATAGAGCAGGATATTGGCGGTCTGGCCGATGACGAGCTTGCCGGCTTTCAGGAACGGCGGCGCAAAGGGCGGCGTGCCCTTCTGTGCATCCATCATCTTCATCATCGCAGCTGTGCCGCGTGGTCTGCGCGCGACGTCGACATAAGCGGCCCCCGCCTCCTCCAACGCCAACCGCACATATTCGCCGCGGCCCTGGATCTCGGGCCAGTAGTAGAGCTCGTATTTCATGGGAGAGGTCCTTTGAGACGCAGGCAGGACAAGCCTAGCATGCGGCGCAAGTTCCGTCGTGATGAGGCGGAACGTCGGCCCCACGCGTCATTGCGGGCGTTAGCGAGCAATCCAGAGCCTTTCCGCGGAGATAGTCTGGATTGCTACGCTCGCAATGACGAGCCGAGGGAGCTCGGCCTCTCAATTCGCAGCGAAACAATACAGCAGGCCGTCGCCGCCCGTGCTCTTCAGATCGGCCTGCGAGCAGCCACCATCGGGACCGCGCGAGGGGTGCGAGCTATTCCAGGATTTTGACGGCTCGTCATCGCGCAGGCCCTTGCGATCGAAATGGCCGACCATCGCGGTGCCTTGCGTGCTCGACGTCCAGTTCTTGCAGGTGCGATCGTCCGGACCGGCAAACGCGGTGCCGTCTGGTTGCGATCCCGTGAGGACGTCGTGCCGGTTCGGCTGGTCACCCATACCGTTGATACCCTCGCCCTTCTCGCTGAGCGCCGTCTGCTTGGTGAGGTTGTTGGCGGAGCCGTGCAACTCGGCAACATCCTTGGCAATGACCGCGCCCTTTGCATTCTGCCACGGTCCTTTGCCGATGCGATCGCGCGCGTTGACGGCCGGCTTGCCGTCGGCGGCCTGCGTCGAGAGGTAGGCGCGCCAGGTCTTCGCACCGGCGCCGGCGGTCTGTGCGAGCCTCGCGCACTGCGCATCGGCTCCCTCCAGGCCGCCGAGATCGGCGCCCTTGCCCGGGCCGTTGGACGTCACGAAGAACGTCATGTCGGCCGACTGCGCCTCCACGGCTGGCGCCCCAAGCAATGCAAGCGAGGCCGCAGCGAGCGCTGAAATCGTCACGGATCTCTTGATACGGATCATCTTGTCCTCCCGTTGTGTTTGTCGTTGGCCGCCTGATTTCAACCCGATGCGCCGCCACTTATTCCGGTGCCGCGATGAATGGGGCACAAAAGAAAAGGGCGTCGTGCCTAAGCACGACGCCCTTTGTTCTCCATCGCTTTGCGATCAGTTGGTCTGCTGGATCGCCGACAATTCCCAGCCGCTGCCGGGCCGTCGGGCAAAGGTCCAGACTTCGGTGACTTCGCCCGGCTGCTCGCTGCCGGCGACGACCGTGCCGCTGTTGCGATCCAGCGTCTTGTCGGTGAGCGCGAAGCGCAGCGCCACCGTGGCGTAGTCGGTCTCGCCTTCGCGCCAGGCCTCCGCGAGATCGCCCTGCAGCAGCTTGACGCCAGTCACCTTGTTGACGACGTTGCGCGCGCGGTTCTGGGCGAGGTCCTGCTCGAAATAGGAGACCATCTCCGGCGTCGCGAGCGTGTGCAGCTTGGCCACGTCCTCGTTCGACCAGGCGGTCTGGACATCGCCGAGCAGGCGCTCGAACGCCTCGTAATCGTCCGGCTTGATCTCGAGCGGCGCGTTATTGGCATTCGCGCCGAAGCCGAAGCCGCCAAGACCACCGCCAAGGCCGCCGCGCTGGTTCGGCTGCGGTCCGGAACCTGCGCCCGCCTCCGCATTGGCATAGGCCGCCTGCGGCGTGTGACGGCGCTGCCACCAGGACATCGCCAGCCGCACCACCAGCACCACGAGCGCGATCTGGATGATCAGGCCCAGGATCGAGGACAGGCCGCCGAGGCCGCCGAACAGGCCGCCGCCGAACAGCATGCCGAGCAGGCCGGCGCCGAGGAAGCCGGCCGCAAGACCGCCCATGAAGCCGCCGGCGCGGCCGAACAGGCCGCCGCGCGCGGGCGCGGAAGCAGCCGAGTTCATGCCTGCACCCGGCTGGGTGTAGGTGCGGTTGAACTGCGAGGCCGAGCCGGGCGCCGTCGTGGTCGAGGGCGGGGCCGAATAGGTGCGCGAGCCGCGTGAACCCGACGAGCCGCCACCGCCGACGCGCGCGTCGGCAGACGAGATCGCCAGCGCAGTCGGCAGCGCAAGCGCCAGCACGACAGCGATGGTCTTGAAGAGACTGCGGGAGCGTAGCGAGAAATTCATGTGCGTTTCCCAAATCCCCGGCATGGGGACGTGCGCCTAAGATGGGCAGACTTCCCGAAAAGTGAAGCCGGTTTCGGAACCTATGGCTGCGGCCCTCAGTCGCGGGGATGTGGCAAAAGCCCATATTTGGCGGGGGCTTGGCCGGGCGCGCCAAGGAACCGTGGTCGCGGGATACCGGCGGTTTGGGCCGAGATTTCCGCTCTTTCCCCGTCATGCGAGCGTAGCGACTTGTCCGCCGAAGCCTCGGCGAAGGCGGAAGCAATCCAGACTGCCTCAGCGGAAAGACTCTAAATTGCCTCGTCGCACCAGCGCAAAATTGCTACGCAATTTTGTCGCGGGCTCCTCGCAATGACGGAGGGGCGAACGGCGTGCGCCGCCTATCCTCACCCCTGCTTCGCCATCGTCTCCTTGACCGCCGCCACGAGCTGGCTGAGCGTGAACGGCTTCGGCAGGAAGTCGAACTGCTGGCCTTCGGGCAGGCTCTTCTCGAAGGCGTCCTCGGCATAGCCGGAGACGAAGATGAACTTGATGTCGGGATTTTTCTCCCGCATCGCCTTCAAAAGCGTCGGGCCGTCCATCTCGGGCATGACGACGTCTGAGACGACGAGATCGATCGCGCCGCTCTGCTCCTCCAGCACTTCCATGGCCTCGACGCCGTTCTCGGCCTCGACCACGGTGTAGCCGCGCGAGCGCAGGCCGCGTGCGTTCAGGGCGCGCAGGCCCTCTTCGTCCTCGACCAGCAGGATGGTGCCCTGCCCCGTGAGATCGGTGCGCGGCTTGGCCTCGGCCGCCGCGGCGTCCTTCCCGGCGCCGCTGGTCGCGCTCACCAGAGCCGCCGGCTGCTCGACCTGCGCTTCAGGCTCGGCATGGTGACGCGGCAGGAAGATGTGGAACGAGGTGCCCTGGCCCGGCTCGGAATCGACGTAGATGAAGCCGCCGGTCTGCTTGACGATGCCGTAGACCGTGGAAAGGCCAAGACCCGTACCTTTGCCGACTTCCTTGGTCGAGAAGAACGGCTCGAAAATCTTGTCGCGGATGTCGGCGGGAATGCCGGTGCCGGTGTCGGCGACCTCGATCCGGACATAATCCGCGGCCGGCATGCCCTTGTAGGCGAGCTTGGCCGCTTGTTCCGCGGTGACGTTGGCGGTGCGGATGATCAGCTTGCCGCCGTCGGGCATGGCATCGCGCGCGTTCACCGCGAGATTGACGATCACCTGCTCGAACTGGGAGACGTCGACCTTGACCGGCCAGAGATCGCGGCCGTGGATGGTCTCGTGCTTGACCTTCTCGCCAATCAGGCGGCGCAGCAGCATGGCGAGATCCGACAGCGCGTCGCCGAGATCGAGCACCTGCGGCCGCAGCGTCTGCCGCCGCGAGAACGCCAGCAGCTGCCGCACCAGGGTCGCGGCCCGCGTCGCGTTCTGCTTGATCTGCATGATGTCCTGGAACGACGGGTCGGTCGGCTTGTGCGCGTTCAGCAGGAAGTCGTTCGCCATCATGATGGCGGAGAGCACGTTGTTGAAGTCGTGGGCGATGCCGCCGGCGAGCTGGCCGACCGTCTCCATCTTCTGCGACTGGTTGATCTGGTTCTCCAGCGCGCGCCGCTCGGTGGTCTCGAGCATGTGCACGATGGCGGCTTCCGCCTCGTTCTCGGCGGCATCGACCGGCGTGACGAAGAACTGGCCCCAGCGCTCCTTGGTCCCTTCCAGCGCCACCTCGACCGGGGCGATGTCGGCCTGGCCGTCGGCGGCCTGGTTGATGGCCGCGATCAGGAGGTGCCGGTCGCGCGCATTGACCGCGCGGAAGATCGACTTGGAGGCGCTGTCGAGCCCGAGCGCCTGGCCGAGCTTGGCGTAGCGCGCATTGGCGCGCACCACGTTGCCGCCGCGATCGACGGTCGCGATCGCCATCGGCGTATGGTCGAAGAAGCGCATGAAGCGCACTTCGGCGGCGCGGTCGGGATCGCTGCGCTCGTCGCGGGCGCGGCTGATGACGAGCGTGCGCGACGGCCCCGGCGCGCCGTCGGCGCCGAAGGCGAGCTTGTGATAGAGCCGCACCGGCATGGTCTTGCCGGTGCGCATGCGCAGATCGATGTCGAAGACCTCGGTCTTCACCTCGCCCGGCACCGCCACGATCGACGTCAGCAGCGAGGCGCCGTCGCCGGAGACGATGTCAGTCAGCTTCAGGCCGCCCGAGCCGATCTCGGCGAGGTCGTAGTCGAGCCAGTTCGCCAGCGTCGCGTTGACATAAGCGAGCTCGCCGGCCGGATTGACCGAGAAGAAGCCGCACGGCGCGTGGTCGAGATATTCGATCGCGTGCTGGAGCTCCTGGAACACGTCCTCCTGGCGCTCGCGGTCGCGGGTGATGTCGGCGATCGACCACACCGCGTATTTCGCCTCGCGCTTGCCGGTGCCGAGCGGGCGCACCCGCATGCGCAACCAACGGCCCTGGCTGCCGTCCTGGCCGGAGATGCGGACCTCTTCCTGCTGCCGTTTGCCTTCGCGCGCGGCCTTGAGCAGGCGGAACACGGCTTCGGAGACGTCGGGGTTGCCGATGAAGACACGCTCGACCGGGCGCACGTCCTGCGGCCCGGTCGCGCCCGTCAGCGTCAGATAGGCGGCGTTGGAATAGACCACGTGGCCGCGGGCATCGGTGACCGCGAGCCCGTCGAATCCATGATCGGCGATGCGGCCCACGACCGGATCATCGAGACTGCGGTCGGCGAAGCGGATGATCCCGGCGGCGAAGGCGAACAGGTTGAACAGGCCGACCATGGCCAGCACGGCGAGGATGCCGAGGATATAGGGCTGCGCCTGCGCGCGCCCGAGCGTCATCAGCCCGACGGCGACGGCGACGAGGCCGGCGGCCACCAGCAGCACCAACGCAATGCTACCCGAGCGCGGCGACGGCTCGTGCGTCGCAACGGGCTCGCGGGTGAGGTCGTGGTCGGTCTCGGCGGTCATTCTCGAGCTGGCGCAGCCTGTCGGCAGAGAATCAACGCGCTACGGGGCGCGTGGGGTCCTCCCTGCCTGAATCGGACCCTGAGGTGCAAGGGCAGCAGGGGCGAAAGGTACGCTGATTCCCAGATTACGGCCATTTCCGGTACTTTTCGGGTGTTTTATTCTCGCCCGGCGCTGAATCCGCGCTTCAGCCGCATGACGTAGCCGATGACTTCGGCGACCGCATGGTAGTGCTCGGTCGGGATTTCCTGGTCGATCTCGACGGTGGCGTAGAGCGCGCGGGCGAGCGGCACGTTCTCCACGATCGGGATGTCGTGCTCGCGCGCGATCTCCCTGATCTTGAAGGCGAGATTGTCGACGCCCTTGGCGACGCAGATCGGAGCCGTCATGCCGCGCTCGTAGGACAGCGCCACCGAATAGTGGGTCGGGTTGGTGATGATCACCGAGGCCTTGGGAACCGCCGCCATCATGCGCTTCTTGGCGCGCTGCTGCCGCAACTGCCTGAGCTTGCCCTTGATGTGCGGATCGCCTTCGGACTGCTTGAACTCTTCCTTGATCTCCTGGAGCGACATCTTCTGCCGCTGGAACCAGCTGCGGTACTGGAAAAAATAGTCGGCAATGGCGACGATCGCGAGCGCTGCGACCACCGCACCCAGCAGATGGATCGTCATGCTGGTGCTGGCGCCGAGCATGGCAGCCGGATCGAGCCTGACCATCGCTTCCATGCGGTGCCGCTCCGGCCAGAGGATCATGGTCATGACCACGCCGAGCAGCACGAGCTTGCCGATGCCCTTGAGAAAATTGGCCGCCGCCTGCTTGCCGAAGATGCGCTTGAAGCCGGCGCCGGGCGAGATCTTGCTGAACTTCGGCGTCAGGGATTCGGTCGACCAGACCAGGCGGTGCTGGAGCATGTTTCCGGCGATCGCCGCCAGCATCAGCATCAAGAGAGGCACGCCGATCGCCGCGAGCAGGGCGAATTCGATCTGCTGCATCAGCGCGAGCAGGGCCTTGCCGTCGGTCTTGATCATCCAGGAATTGGCGAGCAGGCCCCGCATCGGCGCCAGCAGCCCGCTGCCCACCGAGCCCGAGAAGGTCGAGACCACGAGCGTGCCGCCCGCCATCATGAACCAGGTGTTGATCTCCTGGCTCTTGGCGACGTCGCCGCGTTCGAGCGCGTCGTCCAGGCGCTTTTGCGTCGGGTCTTCTGTTTGACTCTCTGGGTCCTTGTCTTCTGACATCGATCTACCGTGACCTCAGCGGCATCAACTGGTGCATGACACCGATGAAGTAATCCAGATAGGTGCCCATCATCGCCGTGAGCACCACGGCGAGCACCAGGAAGCCCGCGAAGATCGAGAGCGGCACACCGACGAAATAGACCTGCATCTGCGGCATCAGCCGCGCCAGCACGCCAAGGCCGATGTTGAAGACCAGGCCGAACACCAGAAACGGCCCCGAGAGCTGCAGGCCGAGGCGGAACGCGGCGGCAAAGGCGCGCGTTGCGAGCGAGGCCACATCGCCGCTCGATACGGTCTCGCCCGGCGAGAAGATCGTGTAACTGTCGTTCAGCGCCGCGATCACCAGATGATGGCTGTCGGTGGCGAACAGCAGCGTTACCCCGAGGATGGTCAGGAAGTTGCCGACCAGCACGCCCTGCTGGCCCTGCGTCGGGTCGACCGAGGTGACGAAACCGAGTCCCATCTGCTGTGCGATCACGGATCCCGCGACCTGGAGCGCCGAGAGCGTCACGCGCGCGGTCGCGCCCAGCACGATTCCGATCGCGATCTCATGCAGCATCAGGACCAGGAGCGGCGCGAGCGATCCCATGTCGACCTGGTAGGCGTTACGATGCAGCGGCAGGATGATCAGCGTCAGCACCAGCGCGATCGACAGCTTGATCCGCGTCGGAATGTTGGTCTCGCCCAGCCCCGGCAACAGCATCACCATCGCGCCGACCCGGGCGAAGGCGAGCATGAAGGAAGCGGCGAGCGCCGGCAGTAGCGAGACGTCGATGCGCATGATTGACGCATCTTGCCTCAGCCGCCGATGATTCGCGACGAGATCCGCAGCATGTGGGCGTGGAGCGCGTCCGCCATGAACGGCAGCGCCAGCAGCATCGTGGCAAAGATGGCGAGGATCTTCGGCACGTAGATCAGCGTCTGCTCCTGGATCTGCGTCAGCGCCTGGAACAGCGACACGATGACGCCGACCACCAGACCGACCACCATCAGGGGGGAGGACACGATCACGATCGTCCAGATCGCATCGCGCGCAACGTCGAGGGTTTCGGGTCCGGTCATTTGAATTCCTATCTCTGAATTGTTTGTCGTCATTCCGGGGCTCGCGAAGCGAGAACCCGGAATCCATCGGGCCGCAGCGTTGGTCGCACCATGATTCCGGGCTCGCGACTTCGTCGCGCCCCGGAATGACAGTGCGCGTCAGATCGGCATCTTCATGATGTCTTCATACGCCGCGATCACGCGGTCGCGGACCGAGACGAGCGTGGACACCGCGACGTCGGTGTCCGCCACCGCCGTCACCACGTCCATCACGTTGGCCTTGCCGGAGGCCATCGCCACGGTCTGCGCATCCGACTTGCGGCCGGACTCCATGACGCTGCCGACGGCGTCCTTCAGCATCGAGGCAAAGGATTGCCCGCCTGCCTCGGTGGCTTTGCCGGCACCGCTGTTCTCCAGCACCCGGGCGAGGTTGGCATAAGCGTTGGCCGCGATTGTCGGTGATGCCATGGCTCAATTGTCCTGTTCAGCTCTTGAGGATGTCGAGCGTGCGCTGGATCATCCGGCGCGTCGCACTGATGATGTTGAGATTGGCCTCGTAGGACCGCTGCGCGTCGCGCATGTCGGTCATCTCGACCACCGAGTTCACGTTCGGATATTTGACGTTGCCGCTGGCGTCAGCGACCGGATTGTTCGGCTCGTATTTGACGCGGAAGTTCGACTGGTCCGGCTTGATCCTGCCGAGGGTGACGACCTGCGCGTCGAGCGTGCGGTCGAGCGCGGAGGAGAAGGTCGGAACCTTGCGCCGGTAGGGATCTCCGCCTGCGGTCTGCGAGGTCGAATCCGCGTTCGCGATGTTTTCCGAGATCACCCGCATGCGGCCGGCTTGCGCCCGCAGACCGGAGGTCGCGATCGCCATCGAGCGGGCAAAGTCGCTGCTGTCATTGGCCATGATGCGCCTCCTCTAGCTCTTCTGTTCCCGGATCATGCGGCTAGCCCTTGCCGATCGCGGTCTTGAGCAGATGCAGGCTCTTCGAATAGAGCGAGGTCGCCGCCGCGTAGTCCATCTGGTTGCTGGCCGCCTTCATCATCTCCTCTTCGAGATTGACGGCGTTGCCCGCGGGGCGGGTCTCGAACCCCGCATTCTTGTTCTGGTCGAATCCGGAAGCAGCCCCTGACGGCGTCATGTGAGAACCGCTGGTGCGGGCGAGCGCGAGGGGGCCCATCGAGCCTGTGACGGCCCCGGACTTGTCGAGCTTCGGCTCGACCAGGTCGCGCGGCCGGAATTTGGGCGTGTCGGAATTGGAGACGTTCTCGGACAGGACGCGCTGGCGCTCCTGGTGCCACTGCATCTTGGTGCGAAGCGCCGACAGCACCGGGAGGTCGTTGATGGACATCGTCGCGGCTCCTTCCGCCTCTTGCGAACCTTGAGGTCCGCAACTAGGCAGAATTTGCCGCGTGTATGGTTAACAGCTGGTTAAGGACGCCCTCGAGGCGTGTCCCCGGGCGGGACACTATTTTGCGCCCCGTGATTCTACGCCTCCAAAAATGGCATTAACCCAACCATTTGGCGGCGCATTCACGGGCCAAGAAGTCGTTTTGGATCGAGCGATTCATAGGTTATTAAGAGTTGGGGACGGCAAAACTTGCCGTGGGACGTTAAGAGATCGCAGTTTGGGGCATCGTTAAGCCGGTGGTTGGCGCGTCTGACCACGGGCACGAGAACAGCGCCATTTGTCGGGGACAAGTATGCAAGGCAGCCCTATCACCTTCATCGTCGCGTTCATCGTCGTTCTGGCGTTGATCGGCGTCGCTGCCTGGCTGGTTCGCCGATTCGCCGGCAGCCGGGTCGGCGCCAACACCCAGCGCGGCAGGATGCCCCGGCTCGCGGTGATCGACGCTGCCGCGGTCGACGGTCGGCGCCGCCTGGTGCTGGTCCGGCGTGACAATGTCGAGCATCTCCTGATGATCGGCGGGCCGACCGATATCGTCGTCGAGCCCAATATCGTTCGCGCCGCGCCCGGCCGCGACCAGCTTCCGCAGCGTCCGAACGCCGCGGAACCGCCGCGGCTCGCGCCCATGCCGGATACCAGCAGCTGGGCCGACGAAGCACCGCGGCCCGAACTGCTCGATCATCCCGAGCCGCAGATGCCCGAGCCGCCGCCGCGGCCCGCGCGCCCGTCCTTCGCCGACGAGGTGCGCCGGCCCGCTCCCGCGCTGGCCGAACGCCGCAGCGATCCCCTCGCCGGCTTTACGGCCGAGCCGAACGCGCCGCGCCCCGAGCGCGAACCCCGGCCCGAGCCGCTGCCCCCGCGCGTTCCGCGCAGCGAGCCGCCACTGAT
>NZ_LBJA01000030.1:0-169480 GCF_028128695.1 Bradyrhizobium sp. CCBAU 25360 | reverse complement strand
GCCGGCGCGCCCGCGGCGGCGGGCGGCGAGCCTGCAGGCTCACGGGTCGCAGACTTGGCGCGATCCGCAGGCCCGGCGCCGGGCGGCGTCTGTGCCACCGGCGGCTTGGGCGCCTGGCCGGGCACAGCAGTCGGGTTGGCCACAGTGGGCGCAGCGGTTGCCGGCGCGGCAGCCGTTGGCGCATTGGAATGGGCAGGCAGTGTTGTGCCAGGAGCAGCCGTTGTGCCGGGTGCAGCTGTGGTCGGCGCCCCCGGACGAGCCGGCGGTGTCGCACCGGGTGCGGTCGCCGTCGGCGGCACGGGCCTTCCGCCCGGCAAAGCCCCTGCCCCGGCCGGCGGTGGCGGCGGGCCACCATGGGCACCAGGAACCGGCAGCGTGTTGGCCTGGGGCAGCCTGGTCTGCGGAGCAAGTGTCGGCGCCGTCTGCGGCGCAGCGGATGGCGCTGCGGTCGGCGCGACTGCCGTCGTCGGCGTCACCGGAGGCGGGCCGGGCCTCGCCGTCGGCTGGATCGCCGCGCTCGGCGGCATCGGCGCCTTGCCCTGCTGGATCAGCGCGGCGCGCTGCACGACCGCCTGCGGCACGGCAGGCCCGGCCGGGTTGGCACGGCCGGCAATCGCTGGCGCCAGATTGCCCGGTCCGGCCCCTGCCCCCGTAGCCGGTGCTGGTGCCGGCAGGCGGTTGATCACGGTGTTGATCACCGTCGTATTATGGATGTTCTGGTAGATGATGTTGTTCGGCGGCGGCGCGACATAGACCGGCGGCCTGACGAACACCGGGATCGGCACGAACACCGGCTGCGGCAGCACGAACAGGCCGACCACGGGCAGCGGCGGCGGCAGCACGACGAAATCCGGCGGCGGCGGCGGCAGATAGTAGACCGGCGGCGGCGGTGGCGGCGCGAAGCCGAAATCGGGATCGCTGAAATACAGCACGGGACGGTCGACATAGACCACCTCCTCCGGCGGCGGGGGCGGCACGTCGTAGTCGATCATCGCAAAGCTCGGCGGCGGCTCGGCCGGCGCGGTGAGGATCGCGAGGCGCCGGCGCGCGTCCGCCGCATGCGGCCCGCGCGGATAGCGGCGCAGATACGACCAATAGGCTTCCGGGGTATCGTTCCGGTAGGTGCGCCTCCAGGTGATCGCTTCGCGGCGCGCCGCGACGATCGCCATCACGCGCTTCGCCAGGGGATCGCCGGGATAGGCGGCGAGAAACTCCTCATAGGCCGGCAGCGTGTCGCGCTCGAGCGCGGCGGCATAGGCATCCCGCACGCCGAGGTCGCGGATCGGCTTGCTCCGGATCGCGGCGACCTGGTCGGGCGCGGCCTCCGGGGGCGGCGCGTCGGGCCCGCGCTCGAAGAACGAGAATGGCGCCGAGATCTTCTGCTCGTTCCAGGGCACCTGCGCGCCCTTGGAGGCCTCATTGACACGCAGGCGAATGCGGTCGAACACCTCAGGCAGCGGCAGGCCGCCGGTCCGGATCATCTCGGCCAGCGACTGGGCGTAGATGCCGTAAGGCCCCGCCTCCTCCGGCGCGACCGTGCCGGGTGCCGCGTTGAACGCGATCAGCATGTTCGGCTCGGGCTCGACCAGCGCCAGACCGCTCGCGATCGGCTGGCCGCCCTCGATGAAGGGCTGCGCGCGGGCCGCGTCGAGCACGACGATGTTGGCCTTGAGCGGGATCGAGGCGAGCTGGCGCACATAATCACTGATCCGCAACGCCTCGGTCGGAACGTCGGTGTCGCGGGTGATGTTGGAATCGACCGGGATGAAATAGTTCTCGCCGGCCAGCTGCACGCCGTAGCCGGAAAGATAGATCATCGCGACGGTGCCCGGCCCCGAGGCCTGGGCCTTCTGGATGAAGTCGCGAAAGCTCTTGCGCAGCGTATCGCCGTCGAGATCGCGCGCGCCGACGACGTCGAAGCCGGCTGCCTGCAGCGTCTGCGCGATCAGGCCGGCGTCGTTCGCGGTCGTTGCCAGCGGCGACTTGGCATAGGCGCCGTTGCCGACCACGAGTGCGATGCGCTTCTCCTGCTGCTGTGCGTTTGCTGCTCCCGGCGCGCCGGCGGCAAGGGCCACGATCGGCAGGAGAAGGCAAATGACGACTCGAAACGTCCCACGCATGGCTTGCTTGCCCGCTACTGTAGTTGAGGTGCCACCACGCATGAGGCGCGCAGCCGGCTGAACGGCGGTTGAACGAAAAGCTCGGATTGAGGCGGTGGCGTGGCCACGCGGCTGCTGGCGTCAGCTTCAGGTCAGCTGCAAATCAGCTCACGCCAGCCTCAAGGCCGCGAGCCTAGAAACTTCGCAAGGCTCCTTCAAGTCCCTGCCCTGCGCGATCAGATCGACCCTTGCGCGGATCCCACAGACGGCTGTATGGCGGCCGGCCTCTTGCCCGACGGAGGCCGACCGCCTGGCTCCGGTGTTCCCGAAGCTGGGCTTTAGCCCTGCGCGATCAACTCGACGGCCCCTGTGCGCAACCGATAGATACCGCCGACCACCTTGAGCTTGCCCTGTTCGACCGCTGCGTTGAGAAGCGGGGCGGCGGATTTCAGCTTGGCAACATTGTCGATGACGTTCTGGCGAATGGCGTTGTCGAGCGCGTTACCGCTCTGCCCGGCCGCCGTCTTCACCGAAGGTGCGATCGCGGAGACCAGCGTGGGGATGTGTCCCGGCAGCGGCTTGTCGTCCTTCAGCGACTTGATGGTCGCATCGACCGCGCCGCAATTGTCATGGCCGAGCACCAGGATGAGGGGCGTGCCCAGCACGGCGACGGTATATTCCATGCTCGCGACGGTCTCGTCGCCGGCAAAGTTTCCGGCGACACGGCACACGAACAGATCGCCGCGTCCGCTGTCGAAGGCATATTCGGGCGCGATGCGCGAATCGGCGCAGCTCAAAACGGCCGCGTAGGGATTCTGACCGCCGACCAGCGCTTCGCGCTCATGCGTGAAGTCGTGGCGGCGCGACACACCCGACACGTAGCGCGCATTGCCCTCCATCAGCTTCTTGAGCGCCGCATCGGGCGACAGCACGTTCTGAGGTTTGGGCGGCGCCTTCGCCTCCTTGGCCAACGCGGTCCCGCCAAACGCTGCCACTCCGAGCGCCGAAGCGGCAAAGAGCATCATGGAGCGCCGCGAAGGAGCGGTCGATTGAAGCAGATTTTCGGAGCATTTGTCGCACATGGTTGTTGTTCTTCCTGGCTTCCCGCCCAACGCGATTCTCGTGACAACAACTGATAGCTGCGCGCGAGCGACTTCGAAACCGGGCGCGGGCCAAATAGTTAAGCTTTGGTTTGCGGCGGGGCCCGCAATGTCAGAGCTGTTGCACGTCTACCACGCCCGCGACCGCCTTGATCGCGCCGGCGATCTGCGGCGAGACCTTGAAGCGGCCGGGCAGCTTCATCTCCACCTCGGTCTCGAGGTCGAGCATCATTACCAGCGAGACCTCACCGTCGCCATTCGAGCGCGGTGCGATGCCCGGACTGCCGACTTTCGGCGCGGCGCCGTTCGAGGCGGCCATGTCGGGCCCGGCCAAACGCTTGGCGATCGATTCCAGCGGCTTGGTGTCGCGCAGGAAGATGCGCAGGCCCTTCTGCGTCTTGGCGGCGGCATCGTCCAGCGGCTCGGCATGCAACACGCGGGCGCGGACGTCCTCGCCCTGAAGCTCGGCGCCGAGTTGCAGCAGCACGGCAGCGCCCGGCTCCAGCACGTCGCGATATTGCGCGAGGCCTTCGGAGAACAGCACCGCCTCGAAGTGGCCCGTGGGATCGGAGAGCCCCATGATGCCCATCTTGTTGCCGGTCTTGGTGCGCCGCTCCATGCGCGAGACCACGGTGGCTGCGACCTTGCCGGCGGTGGCACCGGTCTTCACCGCGCGCGAAAACTCGGCCCAGCTCTGCACCCGCAACCGCTTCAGCACGGTGGCGTAATCGTCGAGCGGATGGCCCGACAGGAAGAAGCCGACGGCATCGTATTCGCGGCGGAGCTTTTCGGCCGGCAGCCACGGCTCGATCTGCGGCAGCATGATGGTCGGCGCATCCGCCGACATGCCGAACATGTCGTTCTGACCGATGGTCTCGGCCTGATGCGCGCGCTGGCAGGCGGCGAGGATCGAGTCCGCGCCGGCGAAGACGCGGGCGCGGTTCGTCTCCAGCGTGTCGAAGGCGCCGGCGGCGGCAAGACTTTCGATGATACGCTTGTTGATCGCGCGCGGATTGACCCGCGCGGCGAAGTCGGCGAGCGAGGTGAACAGTCCGCGCTTGGCCCGTTCCTCGATGATCTGCTCGATCGCCTGGATGCCGACGCCCTTCAACGCTGCGAGCGCGTAGTAAATGACCTTGTCGCCGACCTCGAAGGTCGCGCCGGAACGGTTGATGTTCGGCGGCTCGACCTTGATACCGAGGCGCTGCGCCTCGGCGCGGAATTCGGAGAGCTTGTCGGTGTTGTTGAGGTCGAGCGTCATCGACGCCGCGATGAACTCCACCGGATAATGCGCCTTCATGTAGGCGGTGTGATAGGACACCAGCGCATAGGCCGCCGCGTGGCTCTTGTTGAAGCCGTAGTCGGCGAACTTGGCGAGCAGCTCGAAGATGGTCTCGGCCTGCGCCTTCGGCACGCCGTTCTTTACCGCACCCGCGACGAAGATGTCGCGCTGCTTGTCCATCTCGGCGCGGATCTTCTTGCCCATGGCGCGGCGCAGCAGGTCGGCGTCGCCGAGCGAATAGCCCGACATCACCTGCGCGATCTGCATCACCTGTTCCTGGTAGATGATGACGCCGAACGTCTCCTTCAGGATCGGCTCCAGCACGGGATGCAGATATTCCGGCTCCTCGTCGCCGTGCTTGCGCGCGCAATAGGTCGGGATGTTCGCCATCGGGCCCGGGCGATACAGCGCCACCAGGGCGATGATGTCCTCGAAACGGTCGGGGCGCATGTCGACCAGCGCGCGCCGCATGCCCTGGCTTTCAACCTGGAACACGCCGACCACCTCACCGCGCGCCAGCATCTGGTAGCTCTCGGCATCGTCGATCGGCAACGTGGCGAGATCGACATGGATATCGCGCGGCTTGAGCAGCTTGCAGGCGACGTCGAGCACGGTCAGCGTCTTCAGGCCGAGGAAGTCGAACTTCACGAGGCCGGCGGGCTCGACCCATTTCATGTTGAACTGGGTCACCGGCATGTCGGATTTGGGATCGCGGTAGAGCGGCACGAGCTCGCTCAGGGGGCGATCACCGATCACGATGCCGGCGGCGTGGGTCGAGGCGTGGCGGGTCAGGCCTTCCAGGCGCTGGGCGATGTCAAAGGCGCGCGCCACCACCGGGTCTTCGTCGCGGAACGCCTGGAGCTTCGGCTCGCTCTCGATCGCGGCCGCGAGCGTGACGGGCGCGGCGGGATTCTGCGGCACCAGCTTGGTCAGCTTGTCGACCTGGCCATAGGGCATCTGCAGCACGCGGCCGACGTCGCGCAGCACGCCGCGCGCCTGCAGCGTTCCGAAGGTGATGATCTGCGCCACCTGATCGCGGCCGTAGCGCTGCTGCACGTAACTGATCACCTCGCCGCGGCGGTCCTGGCAGAAGTCGATGTCGAAGTCCGGCATCGAGACGCGTTCGGGATTGAGGAAGCGCTCGAACAGCAGGCCGAACTTGATCGGATCGAGGTCGGTGATGGTGAGCGCCCAGGCGACCAGCGAGCCTGCGCCGGAGCCGCGGCCCGGCCCGACCGGAATGCCCTGGCCCTTCGCCCATTTGATGAAGTCGGACACGATCAGGAAGTAGCCCGCGTATTTCATGCGCATGATGACGTCGAGCTCGAACGCCAGGCGCTTGCTGTAATCCTCGTCCGTCATGCCCTGCGACAGGCCATGGACCCGCAGGCGATTGACGAGCCCCTCCTCCGCCTGGCGCTTCAGTTCCGCCGCCTCGACCGCGGCGGCGTCCGAGCTCTGCGCGGCACCGACGGTGAAGAACGGCAGGATCGGCTTGCGCGTCATCGGGCGGAACGAGCAGCGCTCGGCGATCTCCACCGTCGAGGCCAGCGCCTCCGGAATGTCGGCGAACAGCACCGCCATCTCGGCGCGCGTCTTGAAGCGATGATCCGGCGTGAGCTGCTCGCGCTCGGTCTCGGCGATCAGCCGCCCGCCGGCGATGCACAGCAGCGCGTCATGCGCTTCGTAATCGTCGGTCGCGGCGAAATACGGCTCGTTGGTCGCAACCAGCGGCAGTCCCTTGGCGTAGGCGAGGTCGATCAGGCCGCTTTCGACGCGCCGCTCCTTCTCGGTGTTGTGGCGCTGCAATTCGATGTAGAGGCGGTCGCCGAACAGGCCGGCCAGACGCTCGCAGCGCAAGGCGGCGAGCTCGGCATGACCGCCGGCCAGCGCCAGCGAGATCGGCCCGTCAGGTCCGCCCGTCAGCGCGATCAGCCCCTCGGTCTCGCCCTCGAACCAGTCGAATTTGACGAACGGAGCATGGCTATCCGGCGATTCGAGGAAGGCGCGCGAGTTGAGCCGCATCAGGCTGCGATAGCCGCGCTCCTGCGCGGCCAGCAGCACCACGCGCGACGGCCCCATCGCGTTGCGCGCATTCGGATCCTGGTCGCCGAAATCGATCGCCAGCTCGCAGCCGACGATCGGCTGGATGCCGGAGCCCGCCATCTTGTCGGAAAACTCCAGCGCACCGAACAGATTGTCGGTGTCGGTCAGCGCCAGCGCCGGCTGATGGTCCTTCTTGGCAAGCTCGGCGAGCTTGGCGATCTTGATCGAGCCCTTGAGCAGCGAATAGGCCGAGTGAACGTGAAGGTGGACAAATCCGGCGCTCGGCATGGTCGCGTGACGGCCTCTTGCAGATGGAATGGAGCGGTCGCCGGCTCCTCAAGGCATCATGCACTCGCCGTTTGCCTTCGTTTGCCGACTCGCCTCGCAATGGTGAGGTGTCGCAGCTTCAGAGTCTACGCCGGAGCGGCCAATTGGCCGCGTCGTCCTGCTTTTCCCCAAGGGGGCACCGGTAAAGGGGAGCTGCGGTTTACAAAACCGCTGCCCCTAGAGCTGCGGTATGACCTGCGCCCAGATCGCGATCATCCCGACGAACAGCGTGATCGACGCCAGTGCGGCGGCCTCTTCCACGAAAACCCTGAACATGGCTTGCTCCCTTGTTGGAACGTATGAAGAACATTGTTCTCATTTCGTTCTCAAGAGTCAAGCGCGGCGGACGACCTCCAGGAGCAATGGTTAACTCGCTGAATTCACGCAATAAAAAAGCCCCGGCCAAGGCCGGGGCTTTCGAGGACCGCTCAACGAAGAACGATCAGTCTCAGTAACGGCCAATCATCGGGCCGCCGAACTTGTAGTTCAGGCGGACGAGACCCATGTCGACGTCCTGCTTGATGCGGTCGGTACCCGCGAGGCCGGCGAAGGTGACGTCCTTGTCCGACAGGAAGATGTGGTTGTACTCGACGCCAACCGACCAGTTCGGCGCAAAACCGTACTCGAGGCCGGCACCGACCGTACCACCCCACCGGGTCTGGTCGTTCGAGGACAGCAGCGCGCCCGAGACCGTGCTGGAAACGTCGTACTTGACGCCGACCACAGCCGCACCGCCCTTGACGTAGAGCAGGACGTTGTTCCAGGCGTAGCCGACCTGACCGGTGATCAGACCGAACGAGTCGATCTTCGAGCGGTTGCGAGTTGCGAACAGCGCGCTGACATTGTCGCCCGAGAAGTCGGCCCAGTTGCCCTGACCTTCCACGCCGAACACCCACTGGCCGGACTGAAAGCGATAGCCGATCTGACCACCGACCGTGCCGCCGGTCGCATCATGCGAACCTTCGCGGCCGCCGCCGACGAGATCCCAGGTCGAGTGCGACGAACCGCCGCCGCCGTTGATGCCGATGTAGAAGCCGCTCCAGTCATAGACCGCGGCGATCGCCGCCGGCGGCGCCTTGGTGTACGGCCGAGCTGCGAGGTCGGCAGCCAGCGCCGGCGCAGTCGCGCTCAGCGCGACAAGGCTCACAGCGGCAAGCAACAAATTCTTCTTCATTTGAGTCCCGTTCCAGTTTCGTCGTTAGGCCCCCTGGCCGCAGCGTGGTCATAACAGTGATCGACGGAATTGCTGTAACCTCGACGCAACAGTTCGCTCCAAAGGCCCGCGCTTCATTAATGAAGATTTATCAGCGCGTTCTGGAAACCCTTTGAAATAAGTGTTTTCTGTAGTTCCATTGTCGGCGACACGAGATAAATTGCATGCGCGCGTAACAACGTCGCGCGCACATTCGCGTGATGGAGAATTGAAGATGCGCAGACGAATTGTCCTCCCCATTGTCGCCACACTTTCGCTCGCTACCGCCACATTTGCACTCGTGTCGAGCACATCAACACCCGCACGCGCGTTCGGAACGCATCATCCATTCTGCCTCACCGGCGATGAATGGCCGGGCCTGAGCAATTGCAGGTTCGACACCTACGCGCAGTGTCAGGCAAGCGCATCGGGACGCGCGCTGACCTGCATCGCCAATCCGTATTTCGTCGGGCAGAGCGACGACCCCTACGCCTACCAGAATCGTCCGCGCGCGCAGACGCCGGGCTATTCACCAGGCTACTTCCTGCGCTGAGATGCGCCGGGCTCGCCTCGCACTGGTCGTGATCGGCCTGCTTCTCGCGGGCGGATCTGCACCCGCGCAGACCTACGATCCGAGCTATCCCGTGTGCATGCAGATCTACGGCCCTGTCGGCTATTTCGACTGCCGCTACGGCTCGCTCGAGCAGTGCCGATATCTCGCCGTCGGACGCTCGGCGAGTTGCGTGGTGAACCCGTATTTTCCGCTGAAGAAACCAACGCGCCCTCGCCGCTCGAGCGCGCCGCCTCGCCCCGGATCCTAACCGTTCAGTTTCCGCCGGAGATAGGGCGGCGTAGGCGTGCGGCGAATGCCGTCATCGGCTCAGCTCTGCCAGGGCGTGCTGCGGATGCGCGTGCACGCATTCGGCTTGCGGAAGCTGGGATCGTGATCCTCGATGTAGTCGAAATTGACCGTCCCGAACGTCGTCTGCGGCTTCTTCAGCGCCGAGCAGGTCTGCACCTTCAGGAACTCGTTCTTGAAGTCGCCGCGCGGAAACGCCGAGATCACCTGGTCGCGCTGCTCCGGCGTGTAGTCGTCATACCCAATGCCCACGACGTCCACCAGGACACCCGCGTTGGTGAGCGCGATTTCCGGCCGCATGAATTGCGGAATGCCGGGCGTGGTGTGCAGCGCGATTGCCTCCCACACCAGATCGGCTTGCGGCTCGGCGATGCCGCGCGCCCGCAGGAACTCACGCGCAGCGTCGGCTCCGTCAACCTCAAATCGCTTTGTCTGCGTGTGGTAATGGTCGACGAGGCCGAGATCGTGAAACAACGCCGCGACGTAAAGAAGTTCGGGATCGAATTTCAGCTGCTGACGCAGCCCCTTCATGGCACCGAAGACGTAGACTCGGACGGAATGGTTGAAAAGCATGTCGTCTTCGTGGCTGCGCACCAGTTCAGCCGCCTCGCGCGCCAGCTTGCTGTCGGGGATTTTGACGCTGGAAATCACGCTCATCATCTTCAAGCTCCTACTTTGCATTTCGACTGATGCCGCGCGATCCGTCAGGCCGCCTTCTCGAGCGCGGCCTGCGGAGTATTTCGGAAGCTGATCGACATGCGATTGTACGCATTCATCAGGCTGATTGCGATCGTGAGATCGACAAGCTCGCGCTCGCTGAAGACCTTGCGGGCGGCTTGATAGGCTTCATCGGGCACGTTGGTCTCGGCGACGCGGGTGACAGTCTCGGCCCAGGCGAGGGCCGCGCGCTCGCGGTCGTCGAAGAGATCGCCGGCCTCGGCCCAAGCCTGCAGCAGCGCGAGCTTTTCGACCTTCACACCGCTCTTCAGCAGATCCCGCGTGTGCATGTCGAGGCAGTAGGCGCAGTTGTTGATCTGTGAGACGCGCAGGTAAGCGAGGGTCACCAGCGTCGCGGGAAGCCCACTCTGCATGACGTAGCCATAGACGCCGCCCAGTGCCTTCGCGCCTGCCGGTGCAATGTGGTTGTAGTTGAGGCGTTCACTCATCCGCTTTCTCCTTGATGATCGAGGGAGCCCCTCTTTCCTCCCTCAGATGCCCCTGCCGTGGTCTATAAAAAAGGACCAAGAACGCGGGGAAATCGTGTACCAAGGATCATGACCAGATCGCTGCGGCTGAAGCTCGACCGGTCGGCGAAGACGCCGCTGGCGGAGCAAATCCACAGGGGGATCAGGGCCGCCATCGAGCGCGGCGTGCTCGCCCCGGGCGCGCGCCTGCCCTCATGGCAGGATTTGGCGGCCCAGCTTGGCGTCGCGCGCGGCACCGTGCGCTCAGCCTATGAAAAGCTCTCATCGGCCCAACTGATCATCGCGGCCCGCGCGACAGGCACCCATGTCGCCGACCGACCGTCCATTCCCGTGCGGCGGGACAAGGCGCCGGACCCCGGCTCGTTCATGGAGATGTACCAGGAACTCACGGCGGGGCCGGCGATCTTCCAGATGGGCGTTCCTTCGCAGGAGACCTTTCCTGCGACGCTGCTCGCGCGAATGCGCGCACGGGCGGTTCGCGTCGAGATGAGCGTACCTGCGATCTACCCCGACCCGCGCGGCGAACTGGACTTGCGACGCGAGATCGCGGCCTACCTTGCGCTGGCGCGCGGGATCGAATGCGCACCGTCCCAGATCATCATCACCAGCGGCTTCAGCGGCGGCCTCGGCCTGGCGCTCCGTGTCCTCGACCTTGGGCAAAGGAAGAAAGTCTGGATGGAGGATCCCGGCTTTCCCTTCACCCGGCACGGCCTCGAACTTGCGGGACTGTCGATCGTGCCAATCACGGTTGACGCAGATGGGATCGATGTCGATGACGGCCTGCAACAGGCGCCCGACGCCGCGCTGGTTGTCGTGACACCGGGGCAGCAGGCGCCGCTCGGATCCACGCTGTCACTGGCACGTCGATCGCGCCTGCTCGACTGGGCGAACCAAAACAACGCCTGGGTGATCGAGGATGACTATCTCAGCGAACTTCAGCTCAAGGGCCGGGCCACGCCGGCGCTCGCCTCGCTCGATCGCGCCGGCCGCGTCATTCACATTGGCTCCTTCAGCAAGACCGTAACCCCTGCCCTACGGCTCGGCTTTGTCGTTGCACCGGCCGCTCTGGCGTCGCGATTCGCCGAGACCGCAGCGTGCCTCGCGCCGGCACCCGGCCCCGCGGTGCAGCTCGCCACGGCAGACTTCATCCGCGAGGGCCATTATCTGCGGCATCTGCGGCGCACCAAGCGCGCCTACACCGCGCAAGGCGATGCACTGCTGAAGCAGCTTCGAACGCGCACCACGAACGTTGCGATTGCAGGACTGGCCGCGGTCCTGCGCTTGCCGGACGGAGCGCCTGATCTTGCCATCGCCAGGCAAGCTGCATCGTTCGGACTTGCGCCCACGCCGCTCTCGCTCTGGTATGCCTCGAAGGCTTCGGCGCGCCCGGGACTGTTGCTAGGCGTCGCGACGTCTCCACTCAAAAGGATCGAGGCGTCCTGCGACCGGCTCCTTCAGATCATCGACCGACTGACGTGATCCGACTCCGGCGTCGGCAGCTTAACCCTCCAGCGTCACGATCAAAGGCCCGTTGCGGGTGGCGATCACGGTGTGCTCGTACTGAACGGTCGGGGCCTCGGGGCTGCTGTAAAGCGTCCATGGGTCGTCGCCATTCTCCGCCCATTCGGCACCCATGGAGAGGAACGGCTCGACGGTGAACACGAGGCCATCGTTCATGATGCGGCGTTCGGAGCGGTCGGGCCAGGTTGCAATCTCCGTCGGCTCCTCATGGAGCGACAGGCCGACGCCGTGACTGGCCAGATTCCTGACCAGGCTGTAGCCTTTCTTCCGCGCAAAGGTCCCGATCGCCTGGCCGATCCCGGCAATCGGTTTGCCGGCGCCGACCTGCTGCAGGCCGGTCCACATCGCCCGCCGGCCGTCCCGGCAAAGACGTTCGATCGCGCGGTTTACGGGGGGAACGGCGAAGGAAGCACCCGTATCGGCAAAAAAGCCCTTCTTCTCGGCTGACACGTCAATGTTCACGAGGTCGCCGCGCGCGATCCGCCGTTCGCCCGGAATGCCGTGAGCGATCTCCTCGTTCACGCTGATGCAGGTCGCCCCGGGAAAATCATAGGCCAGCTCCGGGGCCGAACGCGCGCCGGCGGCCTCCAGGAGCTTTCGCCCGATCTGGTCGAGCTCGGAGGTGCTCATGCCCGGCTCAATCGCCTTGCCCATCGCCTCCAGCGTATTGGCGACGATGCGACCGATCTCTTTCAGGCGCGTCAGGTCGTTGTCATCGGAGATTGTCATGTCAGGGCTCTTGTCCGGGAGGCCCGGACATAGCCCCTGCGAGGTCGGCTTGCAAACGCAGCGTGTACGCCAGAATCGTTCGCGCGGCCTAGTCAGCGTTCCGCCAACGCGGGATCGCAAGATCTACATGAAACCCGGATTACGCGGGAGGTAACTAACCCAATCTCCGAACTGTCGATTGGACATCAGCAGCATCGGGAGCGTCAGATGCATGCCGTGGTCGGTCGCGACTTTGAGCGCCGGCTCGCTCGTACCCGGCACGAAGGCCGAGATGGTTGGAACACCGCCCCGTGCCGCGAGCGACAGCGCAGCCGCAAGGGCGGGGCCAACCAGATCCTGCCGGCGGACCGCGAGCGGACCAATGTGTCCATCCGAAACGTAGACGTACCCGACGCACTCGCGGCCGGCGTGAATGGTGAACCCGTTCGTCGTGCTGTCGCCCAGGAGATATCGGTGATGCTTCGCTCTGGAAACGCCGAGAGCGCTGATATCAATGGGCACCAGGTCCTCGAACCGGGCCGTCGCGGCGGCAAGAGGTTCAAGACAGAGCAGCGGCTCAGCCAACCGTGACGCCAGGCGGTCACGAGGCGCGCTGACCATGTAGATCGGACAGCGCGGGAATAGTCCGTGACGGATGTAGAGGCCTTGAGACACGTTGTTGAAGGTGAAGGTAATCAACGCCTTGACGGATGCTCCGCGCGTTGCCGCGTGAGCGAATGACTTCCCGAGCAATTGATTGCCAATGCCGTCGCTTTGGCGATCAGGCGCCACGAACAACTGCGCCAAGAACCAAAGCTCGCCACACACCCAACTCCACGCGAAGCCGACAATGTCTCCGTCGTCATCGGCAACCCATAGACCTTCGGGATCATCCGCAAGCGAGAAGGCCTGAAAATGGTGCGGGCGAGAGGATGCCATCTTGCCGAACCCCCGCCGTTCCGTGAGTTCGTTGATGCTGGCGACCACGATCTCGTCGGCTCTCGCCAAATCGTCGCTACAAGCGGGCCGGCACACGACAGCCATTCTCGAATCCTCCCGAAGAGATCAACACGGCCCATGGGAGCGACGAAATCCTCAGCCGGCAATCAGGCCAGGGGCCGGATGTTCTGGTTCATGCGGAAGAAGTTGGTCGGGTCGTATTTCGCCTTGATCCGCTGCAGTCGCCGGTAGTTCGGTCCATAGGCGGCCGCGACAGGATCGCCCGTCTCGTCATCATCGAGATAATTGACATAGCGGCCGGAGGCGAAGAAGGGCCGCATCCTTTCGTAGGTGTCGCGCGCCCAGGACATGCAGCGGCTGGTATCGCTGGCCTGCATCCACTGCGCGAGAATCAGGAAATTATAGCCCTCCTGCCGATGCGGAAATGCCGTATCCACGGCATCGACGCGGGCCGCCGCGCCGTGGACGTGTTCGACCAGAAACTGCCCCATGGGAGTCGGGCAGCGCGCGAAGCATTCGATCATGGTCGCAATCGCGCCATCACTGAGCTCCGCGAGGAAGTTCGATTTCCAATAGTTGAAGGCGCCTTTCGGATAGTTGGCGTCGAGCATGCGGTTGAGGTCGCAATAGGGAATCGGCCCGACTGCATCCAGGATCGGAGTCCCGAACTGTTTCAGCGGCCGCACCGCTCGTTCGGCATCCGCCAGCGGTCCGCAGTGACTGGTGACCAGGACCGCGACCTCCGTGCCGGAGCCGTCGGGCGCATGCGTCAGGGATGCGAACAGCATGTGCTCGTCCGCGAGCGACCGCGTGCTGGTCCGGAAGAATTCGAGCACCTCGCGGGAGCGTTCGATGGGATGGACGATCGGGCCGCCGGTGATGATCGGCCCGATTGTATGAAGATCGTATTCGAGACTGGTGGCGATCCCGAAGTTTCCGCCGCCGCCGCGGAGAGCCCAGAACAGATCGGGCTCCTCTTGCCTGCTGGCGCGCAAAACCCTGCCATCGGCGGTGACGAGTTCGACGGCCCGCAGATTGTCCAGTGCCAGACCGTACTTGCCCATCAGCCAGCCCAGTCCTCCGCCGAGGGTCAGGCCGGCAATCCCGGTGGTCGAGACCACGCCGCCGGTGACCGCAAGTCCGTGAAGTTGCGTTTCGCGATTGAGCTCGCCCCAGGTGGCCCCGCCCTGCGCCCAGACGGTCTTGCCGACCGGATCGACCCGGACGCCCTTCATGGGCGAGAGGTCGATCATGATCCCGCCGTCGATGGTTGCGCGTCCTGCTACATTGTGGCCACCGCCGCGAACGGCGACCTCGAGGCCGAGCCTGGTCGCAAGAGCGACGGCGTCGACGACGTCGGCCACGCTGCGGCACCTGGCGATCAATGCCGGCCGCTTGTCGACCAGCCCGTTATGGACCTTTCGCGCCTCCTCATAGCCCTCGTCCGCCGGTTTGAGCAGTTGTCCTCCGAAGGAGGCGCCAAGATCGGCGGCAGCGCTGGCGACAGATGCGATGGACGACATGACCTGATCTCCTCAGCTTGACCCGCCATATCCTTGGCCGCGCACGATCTCCGCGCAAATCCGAAGAATTCAGGTGACGATGAATTGATTTCACCTAGACTGGCCGGCATGCACAAGCTCCCGCCCCTGATCGAGCTTCGCGCTTTTGAAGCCGCCGCCCGCCATCTGAGCTTCAAGAAGGCGGCGGCAGAACTCGGCGTGACGCCAACGGCGATCAGCCACCAGATCGGGTTGCTCGAGCAATATTGCGGTCGCGCTCTGTTCCGCCGCAGACCACGGCCACTCTCGCTGACCGATGCCGGAGCGCGGCTTTTCCCCGTCATACGCGGCGGGCTCGAGGCGTTTGCCGCCGCCGTTGCGAGCGTCAAGCAGGAAGGCGCCCAACAGCCTCTCCGCGTGACGACGACCAACGCGTTCGCCAGCCGCTGGCTCGTGCCCCGCCTGCCCCTGTGGCGCAAGTTGCATCCCGACGTGCCGCTGGAGGTCATCGGCACTGACACGGTGCTCGATCTGCAGGCCGGAGACGGCGACGTCGCCATTCGCTACGCGACCAGCCGAGTACGGCCGACAGACGGCATCGTCGAAGATCTCTTCACCGATACATTCTGGGCCGTCTGCAGTCCGCGCCTGCTTGCAACGGGGCGCTTGATGCGACCGGTCGACCTCGCAAATCACGTCCTGATCCACTCTTATTGGTCGCCGGCCGATCGTGAGCCGCCCACCTGGCAGCGATGGCTCGCCGCGGCTCAGCGCAGATGGCGTGACGTCCCCCCGTTCAAGGACATGCAGCATCTGAGTTTCCGCGAGGAATTGCACGCCATCGAGGCGGTGATCGCAGGACAAGGAATAGGAGTGTTCAGTGATGTGCTCACGGCACACGACCTCGCCGCCGGTACGCTCGTGAAGGCGTTCAAGCTGAGCTTGCCTGGCTACGGCTTCCATGTGGTCAGTAAGGCAGGCCATCCGCGCGCAAGAACCATCCGAGCCTTTTCGGAGTGGCTGCGATCAGACCCTTGATCCGTTTCTTGGTGTCGCACATCCGTCAAGTCATGATGTTGAGACCGATGCGTGTTTCGGATCTCGTGCGGCCCTCGCCATTCGAGGAATCCGGGGCCACCGTGCCGCATGCAGGCCGACGGTTTCGCCAGTCGGCTGCAAACGAGAGCATCAGGGCTTGAATGGATACCCGTCGGCTGGACCGGCTGGATTTGCCGGACCGAATAGACGATCAAATTTCGTCCAGCAAGGCACGGACTTTCGCGGCCAGATCTTCGATCGCAAAGGGTTTGGACAGCAGATGCTTGCCGGCATCGAGCATGCCGTTGTGAACAATTGCGTTGCGCGTGTAGCCGGTGGTGAACAGCACCTTCAAAGCCGGGTATCGTTTCGACAGTTCGCCCGCAAGTTCAGCGCCGGTCATGTCGGGCATGACGACGTCGGTAAACAGCAGATCCGGGACGAGACCGTTTTCGATCATCCTGATCGCCTCCTTGGCGCTCGCGGCCTCGATGACCGTATAACCAAGCTCCCGCAGGCTTTCGGATGAGATGCTGCGGACCCGCTCGTCGTCCTCGACGACGAGAATGGTCTCACTTTGAAGGCTTGCGCCGGGATGCGTCACTCCTTGCGATGGGGTCGATACTCCCTCGTCGCCGGCGAAGCGTGGAAGATAGATCTTCACCGTCGTGCCAACGTCGACTTCCGAGTAGACTTTGACGTGGCCGCCCGACTGCCGCACGAAGCCGTAGACCTGACTGAGGCCGAGGCCGGTGCCCTTACCCACGACCTTGGTCGTGAAAAACGGGTCGAACACCTTTCCCAGCACGTCGGGCGGAATTCCGGTGCCGTTATCCGTCACGGCAACGAGAACATATTGTCCGGGCGACAGGGCATATTCCCGGGCAAATTTCCGATCGATCGAGGCGTTGCTGGTCTCTATCGTCAGCCGCCCGCCCTTCGGCATGGCATCGCGCGCATTGACCGCAAGATTGATCACGGCGCTTTCCAGTTGGGCCGGATCTGCCTTGACGCGCCAAAGACCGGCCGCCAGGACTGCCTCGAGGCGGATAAGCTCTCCGAGCGAGCGTTCGAGCAGTTCGCTCATCCCCCCGATCATCTTGTTGATGTCCACGACTTCAGGCGCCAGAGGCTGCTGGCGCGAGAACGCCAGCAGCCTCTGCGTCAAAGTGGCAGCGCGATTTGCGCCGTCGATTGCACCCTCGATGAAGCGGTCAATGTTGACCTCTCCCTTGCCGAGCCGTCGTTTGGCGAGATTCAAGCTGCCGAGGATCACGGCCAGCATGTTGTTGAAGTCGTGTGCGATGCCTCCGGTCAGTTGACCCACGGCCTCCATCTTCTGGGATTGGCGCAACTGCTCTTCGGCTTTCATGCGTTCGGCAATCTCGTCGGCGACACGTTGCTCCAGTTCGGCATTGAGCGCCTCGAGCCGGGTCAGGAGCCGAGCGTTGTCGATAGCCGTGGCGGCGTGGCCGGCAATCCCGAGCAAGGCGGCTTCGTGCTCTGCCTGGAATTTACCCGTCTCCACATGGCCGAAGAAGAGTCCGCCGAGGACTTCGCTCGTTCGCGAGATGACGGGGACCGCGAGGTAGGATCGGACTGGAAGATGTCCCTCCGGCATGCCTTTACGCGGCGCGTTCCTGCCATAGCGCGGGTCCTGCAGGATGTCGTCAGACCTCACCACGCCCGTCCCCCTGAACGTGGGCTCGAACACCGCGGTGTTGCGCGGCATAGGAAACTTCTCAAAGGCGGATCGCGGCGCTCCGGACAGCGAATACAGCATGTAGCTGCCGCCGTCCGGCGCCAGAACGTTGTAGAAGAAGGCTCCGAACTGGGCGCCCGTCAGCTCCACGCCGGCATCTGTGACGATCTGCACGATCTTCTTGAGGTCGCGTTCGCGGGCGACCGACGCCCCCGTATCATTCAGTATTCGAAGCTGGCGTTCGGTCTTCTTTTGCGCGGAAATATCCAGAACCGTCCCGATGAACCGGACGGCCTGCCTATTGGAAAAGATCGCCTGCCCCGTCGCCGCGATCCAGCGTTCGACACCATCCTCGATGCCGATGGTTCGGAATTCAATGTTGTAGCTTTTCGGGCAATCCGGCGTCAGGGCTGCGGAGACGGCCTCGTGGGCCCGCTGCCTGTCGTCTGGATGGAGACCCTTCAGGAACGCCCCTTCGTAGCTCACTTCGGCGTCCGGCGACAAACCGAACACCTCCTTGCAGCGGTTGTCCCATCTAAGAACGTCGGTCACCGGATTATAGTCCCAGATGCCTATACCTGCCGCCCTGTTCGCAAGACTCAGGCGTTCGGCAGCTTCTCGCGCCGCCTGTTCCGAACGAACCCGCTCGATGTGGGCCCACGATCTCTCGGTGACCTCCGTGAGCAACGCGAGCTCGCGCGCCGTCCACCGATGCGGGCCGCGGTGATGAATGGCCATCAAGGCCGTGAGCTGCCCTTCCTTGACCAAGGGCATGCAGATCGTCGAACCTATTCCGATGTTCTGAAAGGTGGCCGCCTCCTCCGGCGCGATCTCCTTCAAATTGTCATTGATGACGAGAGGCCTGCCAGCACTGAGCTCTCGCACCGCCTTCTCACCGAAGTCGGCCAGGCTGTAGTGGCCAAGGATATGCATCGCACCAGGAGCCGCCCAATCCCCGCGGATGGTGAAGCCGTCTTGATCGGGATCCATGTCGGCATAAGCGCAGTTCGAGACGCCGAGGTGCTCTCCGACCATTCTCGTCGTCACTGCCATCACGCCGTCGGCATCGCGGGTCCTGGCCGTCTCCTTGTTGAGAGCGTCAAGGAAGAGCAGACGGATCTCGTTCTCCCGCACCGCCGCCTCGGCGCGTCGACGTTCGACGGCGGTTCGCGTGCGCTCGGCAACATCGTGGATGAGCTCGAGCTCCTCGGAGCTCCAGACCCGCGGGGTTGCGTTGTTGAGGTAGAGCAGCGCGACGACTCCGTCGGGCTCGGAGATCGGCATGTTGACAAGCGCGCGAGCGGATATCGCTTCGAGCGCGCGGGCGCGGTCGCCAACGCGAGGATCCTTCTCCGCATCGGCACAGATGACCGTCTCGCCGCGCTTCAAATCTTCGATGTAGTTGCCATAGTCGCGGAAGTGCAGCACCCCCGCCAGGCTCAAAATGCCCGGCGCGTTCCAGTCACGGGCGATGGTAATGGTCTCGGCCGACGTGTCGACCGTGCCGTAGCCTGCCCGGCTGACCTTGAGGCTGCGGCCGAGCAGCTCTACCGCGGCATAAGCGAGATCGTCGGGGTTGGCGATCTCTCGGATGTAATCGCCAAGTGCAGCCAGGACGGCATTGCGATCGGTCGAGTTCTCCCCGGCCGTCGATGTCATCTGACCTCCCCTGACACTTGGCTCGTCACCGAATAGCGTTTCTTGCGGCATCCGCTTCAGGCCGACGACGATGCCAGCGGGAGAGTGGCACCCGCGCGTTCTGATAACTTCATGAAGGCATCAAGGTTCCGGCCCGGCCTGTGCCATGCGCGGGCTCGAGCAAATCACGACGTCAGTGCTTAGTTAGCGCATGCTGCCGCGACCTCGACCGCCTCGCCGCAACAGCGTGAGCGCCTGGGCCGATGGACACGCTGCCGGCGTCAAAGTTGCGTGTCCCCGCACGCAGCCATCTGCAGGTGTCGGCAGAAAATAAACGCGACTGCCCGCGCCACCGCAAGTTGTGGACGCACCCTTGGTCGTATAGCGTCAGCATCAGGATGCACCTCGTGGTCTCACAATTCATGCTCGTCCGTGCCCTGCTTCTGCTGGCCTTGCTGTCGCTTCCCGGCGCATTGCGTGCCGAAGGGACCCCGGCCGAGAAACCCGGCTTTGCCTCCAGGCTGACGATCTATCTTGCCAAAGGCGCGCCCGACGCGTGCGGGCCGGGCTGCGACCGCTGGATCGCGATCGAGGGCCAGATCGATCAAGACGCAGCGTCCCGCATTCGCCGCTTCCTCGCCGGCGTCAAGGACCTGCAGCGCCCGATCTACCTCCATTCGCCCGGCGGAAACGTTGAGCAGTCCTATGTGATCGCCCGGCTGCTGCGCAGCCGCAAGGCGATCGCCCGGGTTGGCCGGACGATCGCGACGGCGTGCGCCGCGGGCACGCAGATCGACGCCGCATGCCAGAAGATCAAGAACGGGAACGGCGAGGTCGAGGCCGAACTCAGCACCTATCATGCGATGTGCAACTCGGCCTGCGGTTACCTGTTTCTCGGAGCGACCTCTCGCGAGGTTGCGCCCGATGCCGCGCTGGCGGTCCATAACTCCAGGCTCATCCTCCGATTTCAAGGCAATCCGCCTCCGGAAGTGGTCGCCGAAGCGCGGCGGCGCCGGATCGCCGGTGCCGACCGCGACCGCGCCGCGTTCATTGCGGCGATGGGAATCAGCCGCGAGCTCGATGCACTGATCAGCACCGTGAAATTCGAAAACCTGCACGTGCTGACGCGGCCCGAACTCTACCGGTTCGGGATCGACACGCGACCGCTGGCCGAGACGATGTGGCGGCTGGAAAAGGGAGCGCGACCGTTCATCAGCAAGATCGCCGCGGTGAAGAAGGAGAACGATGCCTCGTTCCGGACCATGGAATGGCGCCTGTATTGCGAAAACAAGAAGCGCGTGCCGCTGATGTTCGCGGGTGAGATCGACGCATCGGCCGCCGGCAAGAAAACGATCCTGATCGCGGCCAGCGCCGACATGAGCAAGCAAGCGGGAGGGCCTCCGGTGCGGTTCGGGAAGTACGAGGTCTGGAACGGCGCCGTCGACCCGGACATGGTCAAGGCGGTGCTGGCCTCGCACTCCCTGCAGGTCCGGGAAACCACGCCGGAACCAGAGGGACGGGCTGACGTCACAAGCTTCAACATCGACACGACCGGCTTGGCGTCGGTGTGGACGCAACTCGGGACGTCGTGCACTTCAGTGGCGACGGGCCCGGCAAAACCCTGGCCGGCGAATTCTCTGCAGCCGACACCCTGGACGGACAGTCCATGGACAGCAGGTGGTGCGCTGCCGAACGTCAGCGCAACGCCTGCGGCCGCGCCCGCGCCGTAGCGCAAGGCGGGCAAACTCGACAATCAGTCTTCAGAAGTGAAAGCCTGCCGCTCGGTTAGCCCCCGACCGGCGTATAGATCACCAGCTTCAGCGCGGGATCGTCGTTGGCCTGAAAGCTGGTGTGCTCGAAATGAAGGACGCCCTTGGTGGGATGGGTCATGGCCTTGCGGCCCGACAATGTGCCGTGCACTTCGTGCGCGCCCCACCATTTGACGAATTCGGGACTGCCTTCGCGCAAGCGCGTCAGCAGCTCCGCAAAGGCGGGATCGCCGGCCCAGACGTCATGGGTGGCACGAAACATCGCGACCATGCGCTTGGCGACGTCAGCCCAGCCCGCCCCGTAGGATTTTCGCGTGCGCTTGTTGGTCATCATCAGCAGCAGCGTGTTGCGATCCTGCTCGGGCAACTGACCGAAGGCAAAGACCTCCTCGGCCGCCGCGTTCCAGGCCAGCACATCCCAGCGCCGCCCCGTGATATAGGCCGGCTGGTGCAGGCTCTCGACCAGCCGCAGGATCGCCGGCGGCACGGTCTCGCGCGTGAACGCCCCCCTGGCGCCGTCGCGCGCCAGCGCCTTCAAATGCGCATGCTCGGTCTTGCTGAGGCGGAGTGCGCGGGCCAGCGCATCGACGGTGGTCACCGACGGGCTGACGGTGCGGCCCTGTTCGAGGCGGATGTACCAGTCGACGCCGATGCCGGCGAGCTGCGCGACCTCCTCGCGGCGTAGCCCCGCGGTGCGCCGGCGCCGGCCGACCGGAAGACCAACCGTCTTCGGCGACAGCTTTTCGCGGCGAGACCTCAGGAAGTCGCCGAACTCAACGCGGCGCGGATCGGCCATGATGTCGCTCCCGCATGGAGGGTCTTTGGAATACTAGGATAATACCAGGCCTTCTTGGCCCCTCCAAGGCGGCGCATATGGGATTCACCGCGACTTTGAGGTGAACATCCATGAAAGCTGCCGTACTAAAATCCCTTGGATCGCCGCTGGTGATCGAGGACGTTCCGAAGCCGACCCTCGGTACCGGCGAAGTCGTTGTCGACATCGTCGCCACGCGCGTCCTGTCGTACATGAACGAGGTTTTTGACGGGACACGCAACTACGCGCTCGATCTGCCTGTTATCCCCGGTCCCGGCGGCATCGGCCGGGTGCGCGCGGTCGGCCCGGATGCCACCAAGCTCAGCGTGGGCGACTGGGTGTTCTGCGACCCGACGGTGCGCTCGCGCGACGACACCGTTGCGCCCGATATCGCTCTGCAAGGGCTCACCGCTGCCGGGCCCGGCGGCATGCGGCTGCAACAGCATTTTCGCCACGGCTCCTTTGCCGAACAAATGAGGGTGCCGACCGAGAACGTGAAGCGGCTCGGTGCGATCACGCCCGAGGACGCGACGCAATGGTGCGCGCTGGGCACGCTGCTAGTGCCTTACGGCGGCTTCCTCGCTGCGAACCTTAGAGCAGGCGAGACCGTGCTGGTGAGCGGGGCTACCGGCAATTTCGGCAGCGCCGCCGTCTCGGTTGCGTTGGCGATGGGCGCAGCCAGCGTGGTCGCGCCCGGCCGCAACGAGAAAATCCTCGCCGACCTCGTCCGACGCTTCGGCAGCCGCGTGCAACCGGTCAAGCTTACTGGCAATGAAGATCACGACCGCGAGGCGATGAAGCGCGCAGCGCCCGGCCCGATCGATTGCGCGTTCGACATCATGCCGCCCTCCGTGAGCACCGACGTCGTGCGTGCAGCGATCATGACTGTGCGCCCCTATGGACGCGTCGTGCTGATGGGCGGCGTCGGCATGACCGGCGGCGCGGGCCTCGAGCTGCCCTACCCCTGGATCATGCGCAACTGCATCAGCATCCACGGCGTCTGGATGTACCCGCCGGATGCCGCGAGCCGTCTGATCGCGCTGGTGCGTGCGGGTCTGCTCAGGCTGGAGGAATACGAGACGACGGCCTTTAACCTCGACCATGCCAACGAGGCGGTGGCGCACGCCGCCGCCAATGGCGGGCCGTTCAAAATGACGGTGATCCGGCCTTGAAAAATTCAGACGACGGCGTGCCCGTCGTCACCGATTTTTTCGTCAGTCGGCCTAAGCACTTGGCTACTGTGCATGGGGTTGTTTTCGCGATTTTCTACTCGAGCTCGACCACCTGGCCGTTCGACAGCGACACCCGCCGGTCCATGCGGCCGGCGAGCTCCATGTTGTGGGTCGCGATCAGCATCGAAACCTTGGTCGCCTTGACCAGCTGCATCAGGGCCTGGAACACGTGGTCCGCCGTGTGCGGATCGAGGTTGCCGGTCGGCTCGTCCGCGAACAGCACCCGCGGCGCGTTGGCCACCGCGCGCGCGATCGCGACGCGCTGCTGCTCGCCGCCGGACAGCTCGGCCGGGCGATGGGTGATGCGGTCGCCGAGACCGAGATAGCCGAGGATCTCCTTGGCGCGCTTGACGCTCTCGGACTTCTTCAGGCCGCGGATCATCTGCGGCATCATCACATTCTCCAGCGCCGAGAACTCCGGCAAGAGCCGGTGCGACTGGTAGACGAAGCCGATATCGGTGCGGCGCAGCTGGGTGCGCTCGATGTCGGGCAGCTGCGAGGTCGGCGCGCCCGAGACATAGACCTCGCCGGAATCGGGCGCTTCCAATAGCCCCGCGATATGCAGCAGCGTCGACTTGCCCGAGCCCGACGGCGCCACCAGCGCGACAGACTGCCCGGCCCACAGCGCGAGCTTGGCGCCGTCCAGGATCGTCAGCGGCACCTCGCCCTGCAAGTACTGCCGCTTTATCTCGTGGAGATAAATGACCGGTACGTCTTCCGCCCCCTGCTGCTGCTCCATCAACCCCTCACTCGTACCGCAGCGCTTCGACAGGATCGAGGCGCGCGGCGCGCCACGACGGATACAGCGTCGCCAGGAACGACAGCGTCAGCGCCATGATGACGACGGCCGTGGTCTCGCCGACGTCGATCTCGGCGGGCAGTTTCGAAAGGAAATAGAGTTCTGGCGAGAACAGCTCGGTGCTGGTCAGCCAGGACAGGAATTGCCGGATGGATTCGATGTTGAGGCAGATCACGAGGCCGACGGCGAAGCCGACCAGCGTGCCGACCACGCCGATCGAGGCGCCCGTGATCAGGAAGATACGCATGATCGAGCCCTGCGAGGCCCCCATCGTGCGCAGGATCGCGATGTCGCTGCCCTTGTCCTTCACCAGCATGATCAGGCCGGAGACGATGTTCAGCGCCGCGACCAGCACGATCATGGTCAGGATCAGGAACATCACGTTGCGCTCGACCTGGAGCGCGTTGAAGAAGGTCGAGTTGCGCTGCCGCCAATCCACCAGGAACACCGGCCTGCCCGCAGCCTCCGTCACGGCCTGGCGGAAGGCGACGATCTGATCGGGATTGGTGGTGAACACCTCGATCGAGGTGACGTCGTTGCTGCGATTGAAATAGGCCTGCGCTTCCGCGAGCGGCATGAACACGAAGCCGAGATCGTATTCGGACATGCCGATCTCGAACACGGCGACGATCTTGTACGGCTTGATGCGCGGTGTCGTGCCCATCGGCGTGACCGCGCCCTTCGGCGCCACCAGCGTGATGCTGTCGCCGGCATGCAGCGACAGCTGGTCGGCGAGGCGCCGGCCGATCGCGACACCCTGCCCGTCGTCAAAGCCCTCGAGCGAGCCCTGCTTGATGTTCTTGGCGATCGAGGTGAGGTTGTTGAGGTCGTCGGAGCGGATGCCGCGCACCAGCACGCCCGAGGCGTTCCAGGGTGAGGACGCCAGCGCCTGGCCGTCCACCACGGGCGCGGCGAGCCGGATGCCTTTGACCTGGCTGAGGCGGTCGGCGACGTCTTTCCAGTCGGTCAGCGGCGATTCCAGCGGCTGCACCAGGATGTGCCCGTTCAGCCCCAGGATCTTGTCGAGCAGCTCTTTGCGGAAGCCGTTCATCACGGCCATGACGATGATCAGCGTCGCCACACCCAGCATGATGCCGAGGAAGGAGAACCCGGCGATGACCGAGATGAATCCCTCCTTGCGGCGCGCCCGCAAATAGCGCGCCGACAGCATCCACTCGAATGGCGCAAAAGGCGCGGTTTGCACGGTCTCGGTCATGGTCTCATCCATCGCTCGATAATCCCATGATTCGGGGTCAATTGTGGCCGGATTGGCGGCCGCGATATCGCGATGAACAATATTCAGCCGACCAGGCTTATCAGCCCACAAGTCTTGCGACCGCGTCCGCTGGCGACATAGTCTCGCGGGAGCCGTCACTGCGCCGCTTGATCTCGACCTTGCCGTCGGCGAGCCCCTTCGGCCCGATCATGATCTGCCAGGGGATACCGATCAGGTCGGCGGCGGCGAATTTGGCTCCGGCGCGCTGGTCGGTGTCGTCATAGAGCACGTCGACGCCCTTGGCCGTGAGCTCGGCATAAAGCTTCTCGCAGGCCGCATCGACCGCCGCATCACCCTGCTTGAGATTGAGGATAGACACGCGGAACGGCGCGACGGCCTCCGGCCATTTGATGCCGGCATCGTCATGGCAGGCTTCGATGATCGCGCCGAGCAGGCGCGAGACGCCGACGCCATAGGAACCGCCATGGATCGGCACGTCGACGCCGTCGGGGCCCGCCACCAGGGCCTTCATCGCGTCGGAATATTTGGTGCCGAAATAGAAGATCTGCCCAACCTCGATGCCGCGGGTGTTCACCCGCTTGTCCGCCGGCACTTCCTGCTCGAACCGCGCGGCGTCGTGGACGTCCTCCGTGGCGGCGTAGACCGAGGTCCATTGCTTGATGATCGGCGTCAGGTCGCTGTCGTAGTCGACGTCCTCGCCCGGCACCGGCAGGTCGAGCACGTCGCGATTGATGAAAACGCCGGATTCACCGGTCTCGGCCAGCACGATGAACTCGTGGCTGAGATCGCCGCCGATCGGGCCGGTCTCCGCGCGCATCGGGATCGCCTTCAGCCCCATCCGCGCAAAGGTGCGCAAATACGCCACGAACATCTTGTTGTAGGCGACGCGCGCGGCGGCTTCGTTGAGGTCGAACGAATAGGCGTCCTTCATCAGGAACTCGCGGCCGCGCATCACGCCGAAACGCGGACGTTGCTCGTCGCGGAATTTCCATTGAATATGATAGAGATTCAGCGGCAGGTTCTTGTAGGACTTCACATAGGCGCGGAAGATCTCGGTGATCATTTCCTCGTTGGTCGGCCCGTACAGCAGCTCGCGCTTGTGGCGGTCGGCGATGCGGAGCATCTCCGGACCATAGGCGTCATAGCGGCCGCTCTCGCGCCAGAGGTCGGCAAGTTGGAGCGTCGGCATCAACAGCTCCAGCGCGCCCGACCGGTCCTGCTCCTCGCGCACGATCTGCTCGATCTTCTTCAACACGCGGAAGCCAAGCGGCAGCCAGGCATAGATACCGGCGGCCTCCTGCCGGATCATGCCGGCGCGCAGCATCAGCCGATGCGAGACGATCTCCGCCTCTTTCGGATTTTCCTTCAGGATGGGCAGAAAGAACCGCGACAACCGCATGGTAATACTCTGGGAATCAGTGATGGGTTGCAGTGAAACCGGATTGAGAGCGAAAACACAAGACCGGGAATGAGGAAAAGCCGCTAACGCAACGGAATTCCTGTCATTTTTCCGTCGGACTTCAGGTTCGGCCCAAGCTGCGTCTCACGGCGGCGTGACGTCGAGTTCATCTTCGAGCGTGATCTGCTCGAAGTCGGTCACCAGCGCGTCGATCCGCACGTGCCAGCGGCCGGCAAACGGCAGTTCGACCTTGCGCACATGCCAATAGCCGTCGGGCCCGAGCGAGGCCCTTCGCTCCATCGGCTCGATGCCGCGCTCGGGCAGGCTCAGGGTCAACGTCGCCTCCTTGGACGCCAGCGGCGTCCCCTCGCCGGTCATGAGCTGGAGCACGACATCATTGGCCCCCGCCTTGCCTGGCGAGACCAGGACCTGGAACATCGCCTTGTCGCTATGGATGTGGATCGCCAAGGGTGTCTCCGGCACGATCGTCCGCGGCGGCGGCGTGAAGCGCCAGCCGGCGACCACGGCCAGGATGGCAAGAGCAATCGTACCTTCCAGCACGATCGAGCGCTTAAGCGCGGGCGTCCCTGTCTCGTTCCGGGCCAGAGCCGGAGTCAGCCGGAACCGATTGAGCGCGGCCAGCGCCAGCAATCCCGTGACCAGAACTAGCTTGACCGAGAGGATTAGCCCGTAGCGGGTCCCGACCAGCGCTTCAGGCTTTTCGAGCTGCACGATCGCGAGTGCGAGGCCGGTCAAGGCCAACACGCCGACCGCGAGCGCAGCAATGCGGGAAAAGCGGTTCACAATCGCGAGCGTCGCAATCGTCGGCTTCGACACCAGCACCACGAGCGGCGCGAGAGCACCGATCCAAATGGTGACACCGAGGCCGTGGAGAAAGATTGCAGGCCGGGTCAACGCCTCCGGCGGTGCCGTTGCGGCGTGCCCGGTCATGGCGAGCGACAGACCGACGCCGACCAACGCCATGATCGCAAGAGCACGCGCGTACCACGCACTGCGCAGCGCCATCAACGCGAGTAGCATCGCAAGCAGAGCAACCAGCAGCGCAGGGCCGGCACTGGTCGCGAGCGCGACTTTCCAGGGAGCGGCGGTCGCAAGGGCTGCCAGTGGCAGCCCGAGGAGATCGAGGCCCAACGCGCCGACGGACGCCACCGCGCTTGGGATGCCGATGGCGAGCGCCATGCGCGGCACGGCCATGCCGGTCATCGACCACGCAACCCAGCGCGCGAAGAACACGCCGCCGACGCCAATGAACAGCCCAACGTACAGGCCGACGCGCGCCAGCCAGATCAGCGCGTTCAACCCGCTATCCTCAGCGGCGGCAGGCTTCGTCGCGGTCGGCATGCCAATCGAGAAGATCACCGATCCGGTGACAGGATGGCCGTCCTGCGAGATCACGCGATAGCTGACGACCGCGGTGCCCTCAGGCAGATCCACCGGCATCACGACCGAAATCGTCTCGCCCGATGCGCTGACGCGCGCATCATTCCGCGCCCTGCCCGCGCCATCGATCAGCCGGATCGCGCCCGGCGTCACCGCCTCGTTAAAGCGCAGTTCCACCGCCTTGGGCGCGGCCTTGAGCATGCTGCCGCTCGCCGGCTCAACCGAGACCAGCGCCGCATGCGCCGACGCACCGCTTGCGAAGCCGGCAACGAGGAGCAGCGTCGCAAGCGCGGCGAAGAGGCGCATCAGGATTTTGGCAACAGTTTCACGCCCGGCGCCGGCGACTTGCCCTCGGACTTGCCCTCGGACTTGCCCTCATGTGAATGCCCTGCCCCCGCCGCCGGAATTTCGATCCAGCGGCTGACGCCGGCCTCGCATTCCTGAACGACAGGGAAGTACAGAACCGTGTTCGGCTTCAGGCTGTCGGTCAGGAACGTGCTGAGGACGAACTCGTCATAGTTCTTGTCCGGCAGCTTGCCGCCGGACCACGCGACCTCCTTGACGCCGGAGGAGAGCTTGTTGCCGTGATAGTCGTATTCCCCGGCATATTTGCCGTCGACGACATCGACATTCCAGCCGGCCTTCGGCATCGGCTTCACCGCGATCACCCCTTCCGGAATCTGCACCCGGATCTTCACCGTCGGCGAGCCCGCGCAGCCATGCGGCACGGTGAAGACGGCCTTGTAGGACGTACCGACCGTGGCTTGCTTGGTCTCGATCGACACGTGCGCCGCCGCCGGCGAGGCGGCTAGCGCGGCAATCAGGATCAGGCAGGATTGCTTCGACATGTTCGGCCTCCCGAGAGTCCAGATCCGTTTCATTTCATCTTCATTCCCGAGTGATCCGGCATTTTCTTCATGTCCATATGACCTGAATGCCCGGCATCGCCAGGCGCCTGCGCGCCGACGCCCTGGACGTCTAGGGACACGGCGACCTTGCCGGCCTTCTCGAATTGCAGCGTCACCGGCACCTTGTCGCCCTGCTTGAACGCGCCCTTCAGCTCCTGGAGCATCAAGTGATTGCCGCCGGGCGCGAGCTTCACCGTCTTGCCGGCATCGATGGCGAGCCCCTTGTCGAGCGGGCGCATCTTCATCACGCCGTTGTCCATCGCCATCTCGTGGATCTCGGCCTTGCCCGCGATATCGGCGGACACGCTGACCAGTCTGTCGGCCGCAGTGCCCTTGTTCTCGATGGTCAGATAGCCGCCGGCGACCTTGGCGCCGCCCGGCGTCGCCCGGCTCCAGGCCTGCGAAACGACGAGATCGCCGGCCTTGACGTCGTCGGCGACCGCCGGTGCTGCGGAGATCGTGAGAGCGAACGCAGCGAGCAGCACGTTTTTCGAGCTTGTCTTCATATCGGTATTCCCTTTGCAGTCTTTAACTTCAGTGTTTGGAGAGTTGTTGCGCCGACCACTTTTCGAGATCGGCAATTTCGGCCGAGCCTTCGATCGTCGTGATGGTTCCTTCCGGGGAGATGAGCATGGTCCTGGGGATGTCGCCCTGCCAGGCCGGATCGATCTCGAACCGCAAGCGCTCGACAAAGCCGTCGTTGAAGATGAAATTTTCGGTCGACGCCAGACCCGCCTTGTCGAGCATCGATTGCGTGGCGGCCGGCAGGTTCGGCACGAGATCGGCGCTGACCGTGACGACGTCGATCTCCGGATGCTCCTTTGCAAACCGCCCGAGCAGCGGCAGCTCGACCTTACAAGGCCCGCAGGTCACACCCCAGAAATGCACGAGCACGGGGCGGCCGGCGTGCCCCCTCAGGACGCCTTGCCACGTGCCGCGTTCGAATGGCTTCAGAGCCGGAGATGCGCCGAGCGCCGCCGCCGATGCGATCAGAACAACAAGGCTGGCAATGCCTGCAAATCGAAATCTCATGGTTGGTCCTCGATTGCCGTGAGCCGATAGCCGTCCGCCTTCGTCATCCACGACAGGTAGGTCTGCTTGCCGTTGGAGACCAGCAAAGGGTGATCGGACGTGTCGGTCGTGCTCGATATCGCCTTCGGCGCCGACCACGTCTCGCCATCGTCGCGGGAGACCGTCATCTGGACCGAGGTCTTTTCACCGTCGAACTCCTTCCAGACCATCACCGTTCCCGCCGCGCCCGCGAGCACGAAGGGGTGCGTCGGATTACGATCCGGCCGCCCCAACGCCATCGGCGAAGAGAACGTGCGGCCTTCGTCGCGCGAGTGGGCGTAGAACAATCCCTTCCGCGCCTTCCCGTTGGTGTACCAGGCGACGTGATAGGTTCCGTTCGGGGCAACGGTGAGGCTCGGCCCATGATGTGGGCAGGCATTGATCTGCCAGTCGTCGTTGCTGACCCGACGGACTTCGCCTGGCGTCGCGACGTCCGTGAAGGTCATCACCGCGTGGTCGCGCACGCCGCCCTCAAATATGTTCCTGAAGATCACGACCGGCCGCCCGGACGCAGCGAATGCCAGCCCCAACCGGCAGCATTCGCAGGTGCCCTCGCGCGCCAGCTTCGCTTCTGCGTAGGTGGTGCCGCCGTCGCTGGACGAAGTGAAGAACAGCCCGGCTCCCTCGTACTTCTGTCCCGCTTCCTTCGCAAAAATGCGATTGCGCTTGTCCAGCCACGCCGCAAATACTGTTCCATCCTGATCGAGCGCCAGCGCCTCGAAACGTTGGCTCTCGTTGCTGGCGGTGATCGGCTTCAGCTCGGCAAAGCTCCTGCCGCCGTCGGCCGAGCGCGTGGTGAGCACCTGACCGTTGAAGGCCTCGTCCCTGAAGGTCGAGAACGCGAGCGCAATGCCCCCCTTGCGGTCGACCACGATCTTCGGCCGCGCATCCGGCCCCCAATCGAGGTTCAGCCGCGTCGTCGTGACCTGCGTGGGCGTCGAGAAACTTCGGCCCGCATCCTGCGAACTTGCGACCGAGACCTGCCCTCCCGCCATCCAGACCAGCCACAGCGCGCCGTCCGGACCGAAGGCGGGCGTCGCCTTGGTCGCACAGCGCAGCGTCGGCTCCTCGCACGCGGCTTCGGACGCGTGCTTGCCGTGCATCTGCCCCAGCGCCGCACCTTGCAGGCAGGCGAGAGCGGCTATCGCGAGCAAGCCAGTTCGGATCATGGCCCTATTCCCTTCGAGAGCCCGGATCATTTGAAGGCCACCTTCATACCTGCAACGAACAGGCGTGGCGAGCCCGCATAGATCGATCCGGGCGCCGTGCTTGCGAGCGTGCTCCCTGGAATTTGCAGGCCGGCCGCCGTCACAGTGTTTGCGATGTTGTTTGCCGACGCAACATAGGTGCGATCGAACACGTTCCTGACCTCAAGAAACAGATTGAGTGACTTGAAGGTGTCGGACACCAAGTCGGTCTTGTAATGGACGTTTACATTGACCAGCTCATAGCCCGGCGCCTTCAGCAGATTCGCGTTGTCCATGTAGAAAGAGTCCTTCCACTGGACCTCGACGAAGCCCCCGAGGCCTGCCAGCGGCCCGGCGAACTCGTCGTAGCCAATTCGAGCCGTCAGCTCGTTGGGCGAGATACCGGGAATTTTGTTGCCGGCACGGTTGAAGCTGAACACGGCGCCATTGGTGATGTTCTCGACATATTCGGTGTAGACCTCGTCGAGATAGGTGTACGCCGCCATGAACCGCCAGCCCGGATAGAATTTCCAATCGGCTGCAAGCTCGATGCCGCGATGTTCGGAGCGCGGCGCGTTGAACGAATAGTTTACACCCGCGACCGATGTCGCCTGGTTGACGATCTCGTTCCGGAAGAACTCGTAAAAGCCAGTCGCGCTGAGCTTGAGCGCGCTGTTCGGCGTCCAATCGAAACCGAGATCGTAGCCAAGATTCTTCTGGGCTTGGAGCTGCGTATTGTTGCCCGATAGTCCGGTCTGAGCGACGAAGAGATTCGAGACCTGCGGAGTGCCATACCCCGTGGCAACGCGTGCCCGGAACAGCCATTCGTTATTGAGATTGTAGAGTAGCGCCAACTCTGGTGCAGTGTTTTGAAACTGCCGGTCCGCTGTCGTCGGCGTTGTCGTGGTGATGCCGGTTGGACCAGCGTACGAATAGGCCGTATTGGTGCCCTTGAGCAAGGTCGTCTCCCAACCGATGCCTGCAACGGCCGTTAGCGACGATGTAAGCTTGAGCTCTTCCCTGGCACGAACACCGTAGTTGGTCGTCTCGCTGTAGAGATTGCTCGACAGCCTGCCGAGTGTTGCGTTGCCTCCCGGCATCACGTTTCGCGTGTCGCTCGACGCCGTCAGGGTATTGTAGAAGGCGCCGAAGAATGCGGTGGACTCCAGGCCGAGAATCTCTCCGCGCTTGGTGAAATCACTCATGTAGTTGTACGACGGGAAGTCGCCGATCGAGCTGGTTGAGCCAGTTGGCTGACTGATGTTCCGGTCGTCGAACACGAACTGGTTGCGCCACGTCGTGTTGTTGTCGAAATCGTGCTCCCACCGGCCCCCGACGATGGTGCGGCGGTCGTTGCGGCCGAGCCCGGCCTGCACGGCCGTCTCCGTATCGGTTCCGGCGGTCGCGTTGAAGCCATTGTTGAACAGCCTGACCGTACCGCATCCGGGCGCGGCCGTGGCACCGGTCGCACAACCCTGCTGGAAGGGATTTTGATAGTATTGGTTCAGCGTGGAGCGAAGCGGCAGCCGCGCGCTGAGATCGTTGTTGATGATCTTGACCGTGAAACGGTCGTCCGGCGTCGCCTTGAGCGTGCCGAGGAAGTTGACGGTCTGCGTGTTGAACCAGCTATTGCCGATATAGCCGTCGCCTCGCGTGTCGCTCGCGAACAGCGAGCCCTCGAAATTCCCGACCTTCTTGCCGGCCGCCAGGTAATTGTTGAGGTAGCCATAACTGCCGCCGTCGACGCCGTATTCGACACCGTCGATCGTGCCGCCCGGCCGCGTTCGAAAATTGAGCGCGCCACCGGTCGCGTAATTGCCGTAGAGCGCCGACGAGGGGCCGCGGATCACGTCGATCGCGCCATAGGCGTGGGGGTCGATCAGGTCGCTGCGCGACAGGCCGTCCGGCTGCGTGACGGGGAAACCGTCGTCGAAGATCACGAGATTGCGGATGCCGAAACCGTTCCGGGCGTTGGACCCGCGAATCGAGATGCCGAAATCGCGCGGGCCATTACCCTGCTTGATCGAAATGCCCGGACTGTCCCGCAAGACGTCGCTGACCGAAAACGAGGGCCGGTTGTCGAACTGGCTGCGATCGATGGTCGTCGCGGTCTGGCCGGCCGGCGCCTGATTGAGACCGGCTCGCACTGCGCCGGCGGACATCGTGTTGTTCTGCCCCTGGGCGCCATCGGTCCCGATCGGCGCGACCGGCCTCGCTGCGCGCGCCGCCGAAGCGGAACGCAGCCGCGCTGGCCGGGTGATTGGTTTGGGACGGGACGTCTTAGGCGCCTCGACCGTCACTGCGGGAATCGCTTCCGACGCAGCCTGGGCGAGCGCGTCTGAACCGATCGGGGACACCAGCCCGAAAAGCACGGGCAAGCCCGCACTTCCGATCGCACGAATGCGTAACATCTCTTGAATTCCTGACATCCGGCGCCTCGGCCGGTCCATTGAGCACGCCATCGGCGGCAACGGCGCGCGCCAACGGTTCGGTTTGTCGCTACGTCAGGAAAATTGAGGTGGGGCGCGGGCCTGAGCGCTCGAACCCCTGGGAGCGGCGATGGCGGACGCATCCGCCGGCTGCCACACCACGCGCGCGGCATGGCGGAAGGGAATCGAGAGTGCCGCGTGCGTCGGCGAATCGAGCGACGCGCCCGCCTGGGCGAGGCAGCACAGCGCGCACGCGCCGGCATGCGCGGTCGGGGTGCCCGTCCGATCGTCGAGGCCACCCTGATCGCTCGCACTGTGGCAGATGACGGCGGCAGACAGCGGATCGGCGATGGCTTGGCCCGTCGCCCAACAGGCGGCAATCGGCGCCAGCACCTGCATCGCCAGGGCGAGCAGGACCAGGGGTAGGAATTTCTGTAACCGCGCGCGCATCTGCCGAACCGTTCGTTCGTCCGCTAACTAAACACCGCGCCGGGCCCAAGTCGAGATCAGTTCCGCCGCCTTCTTGGCCCAGCGCAAATTGGCGAAAACTGTGACCGTGGTACCCCAGCACGGCACCGAGCGGGGGTATTTGAGCCAAATCAAACGGCCCGGCATCCACAGATTTCTTATATTTGTCATATACTTGCGGGGCCAAAAGCCCGATCATTTCGTCTATTGCTCGAATTTTGAACATTCGTTGCCGAAAATGATGACAAGTGAGAAAAGTTGATCTAGCATCACCCTTGCTCAGGCTGGCCGTGAGGTCGAAGTCTGGTGGTCCAAGTCTCGGGAGGAGCCCCTGGCGCGCAAAACGCAGCGTCGCCCCGTCAATCAAGAGCAAATCTTAGAATCGGGGATAATAGGGTCGACACAATTTTTGAGCGGGGCCAGGGCCCCGCTCTTTTTTTGTCTGCATGGCACTTTCGCCGATGAATATGCCCTCCAATCCAGTCGAACTCAGCTTTGAACTCGCCGCCTCGCGCTGCGCGGATCTCACGCCCCTCGTCTACAAGCGCCTGTTCGACGAGCATCCCGAAACGCAGGCGATGTTCCGCTCGAAGGGCGGCGACCTCGTGAAGGGATCGATGCTCGCGCTGACGATCGAGGCGATTCTCGATTTTGCCGGGATGCGTCATGGGCATTTCCGTCTGATTGCCTGCGAACTTGCCTCGCACGACGCCTATGGCACGTCGCGCCAGCTGTTCACCGCCTTCTTCACCATCATCAGGGATACGCTGCGCGATCTGCTCGGCGATGAATGGTCGATCGAGATTGCGCAAGCCTGGGACAAATTGCTCGTCGACATCGACGCACTCGCCGGATCGACCGCCTGACGCTTTGCGCTGCACCACGCGGCGTACTGCGATGGCGCGTGTGATTGCAGATTGAGTGGCATCAACTCTTGTGAGACACTTTCGACATCGGTTGCGCAATCAATGACGCGCCGACGATAAAATTTATGGGAGCGAGCGATGTCCGGGACGAAAGATTTCTCGACGACGAGGCGCGATCTTCTTCAGGCGGCTGCGACCGCCGGCGCCGGAGCTGCCCTCCTCGGCAGCATGGGCATAAACCCCGCATTGGCCGCCGAGGTCGGGCGAAGCGAGAAGCCGCTGAAGGCGGCGTTCTCCAATGCGGGCCTGCAGGCCACATGGTGCGCGCAAGGAAAGCAAGCCGCCGAATTCTGGGGCAAGCTGTTCAACGTCGAAGTCACCTGGTTCGACGGCCAGCTCGACGCCGTGAAGCAGCGCGCGGCGATCGACAACATGGCCTCGCAGAAATGGGACTTCGTCGCGATCCAGGCCTTCGGCATCGGCACCCTCACCCAGCCCGTGCAGAAGATGATCGACGCCGGCACGCCCGTGATCGACATGGACACGCTGATCGCGCCGCTCGACCAGATCAACGTCCACTCCTTCCTCGCCCCCGACAACGAGTTCATGGGCGCCTCGGTGACCCAGGCGCTGTGCAATGCCATGGGCGGCAAGGGCAAGATCATCATGACGCAGGGCGCGCTCGGCCATACAGGCGCGCAAGGAAGAGCCAAGGGCTTCACCTCGGTGGTCAAGCAATTCCCCGGCATCGAGGTGCTCGACACCCAGCCGGCCGACTGGGACGTCTCCAAGACCGCGCGCCTCTGGGAAACATATCTGACCAAGTATCCGCAGATCGATGCGGCGTTCTTCCACAATGACGACATGGCACTCGCGGCTGCCAACATCATGAAGGCGCGGGGCCGCACCAACATCCTGATCGGCGGCGTCGATGCCATGCCGCCGGCGATCCAGGCGGTGAGCGAAGGCCGCATGTTCGCGACCGTCCGCAATCCGTCCTGCCGCATCCATGGCGGCGCGATCATCGCGGGCGTATCGGCCGTAGTTGGCGGCGAGAAGAGCGGCCAGGGCATCCCCAAGAACGTCGTCACCGACGGCCCGGTCGTGACCAAGGCCAACGCCGCCGGGATGCAGTGGATGCAGGATCACTTCCTGATCTGAACTTTCATGCTCGAGGTGCGTTCGCCCATCCTTGAACTACAGGGCATCACGAAGAGCTTCGGCGGCGTCGAAGCGCTTCGTGGTGTCGACTTCGCGCTCCATCCCGGCGAGATCCATGGTCTCGTCGGCGAGAACGGGGCTGGAAAAAGCACGCTGATGAAGATCATCGCCGGCGTGCACACCGAATTCTCCGGCCGCTTCCTGATCGACGGGAAGGAGACACATTTCCGCTCGGCGCGCGATGCGCATGCGGCCGGCATTGCCATGGTGCATCAGGAGCTCAGTGTCGCGCCTGATCTCACGGTCGCCGAGAACGTCTTCCTGGGCAACCAGCCAACCAACGCCCTTGGCCTCGTGCAGTGGCGGCGCATGGCGCGCGAGGCCGGCGAGCAGCTCGCCCGCTTCGGCATCGACGTCGATCCGATGAGCCGGCTGGGTGACTTGCCCATCGGGCTGCAGCAGCTGATCGAGATTGCGCGCGTGCTGTTCTCCGGCGCCCGCATCGTCATCCTGGACGAGCCGACCTCCGCCCTCTCTCCGCCCGAGGTCGAGCGGCTGTTCGCGACGCTGCGGCGGCTACGTGAAGAAGGCACCAGCATCGTCTTCATCTCGCATTTCATCGAGGACATCCTGCGCGTGTCCGACACGGTGACCGTGTTCCGCAACGGGCGGAAGGTCGCCGAGACGGCAAGCGCCGCAACCAGCAAGGGCGCGCTGATCGAGGCCATGATCGGGCGCGGCGGCGAGGCGCTCGAGCACAGCTACACCGACGACCTTATGCTGCCGCAGCCGAGCGACAGCTCGGTCGTTCTGAAAGTCGACCAGCTGTCACTGGCCCGTAGCCTGAACGACATCTCCTTCGAGGCGCGCGCCGGCGAGGTGCTCGGCATCTACGGCTTCATGGGTTGCGGCCAGCAGGAGCTATCGAGAATCCTGTTCGGCAAGCTGAAGCCTGATAGCGGCGGGCTTCTCGTCGAGGGTAAGCCAAAAACCTTTGCCAGCACGGCGGCGGCGCGGCGCGCCGGCGTGGCGCTGGTGCCCGAGAGCCGCCGCGACATGCTGTTTCACCAGGAGCCGGTCTACAAGAACATCTCGATCAGCATTCTCGACCGCATCTCGGCGCTGCTGCTCAAGCCGGCGCAGGAGCGCGACATCGCGCAGCGCCAGGTCGAGCAGTTGCAGATCCGGCCGCCGGTGGTCGGCCTCGACCTCGGCATGCTCTCCGGCGGCAACCAGCAGAAGGTGGCGCTGGCAAAATGGCTGACCTACCCGCCCAAGCTGCTGGTGCTGTGCGAGCCGACCCGCGGCATGGATGTCGGCGCCAAGAACGACGTCATCAACATCGTCCGCGACCTCCGCGCCAAGGGGCTTGCGATCATCGTGCTGTCGACCGAGCCTGAAACGGTGCTGTCGCTGGCCGACCGCATTCTCGTGCTCAAGCGCGGCGCACTGGTGCGGGAATTCAAGAACGAGCCGGTCAGCAAGGACCGCCTGCTGGAAGCGGCGTGACGGAGAAGCACATGAGCAGCGAAACGGCTTTGGCGGCGGGGCAGCGGGCGCGAGGCGTTGCGCCCTTCCTGCGCTCGCAGATGCGCAACATCGCCCCGTTCCTGACACTAATCTTCCTGTCCGGCTTCTTCGCCTTCGCAAGCCCCTCCTTCGCGACGCTCGACAATCTCGGCAACATCCTCACGCAAGTGTCGGTCACGGGCATCATCGCGGTCGGCCTCACCTTCGTGATCCTCTGCGCCGAGATCGACCTCTCGATCGCCAGCATCGCCAACGTCACCGGCATCGCGGTCGCCTACTTCACGCTGCAGGAATCCTACGTCAACATCGCCAACATTCCGCTGCCAGGCGCGGTCGCGATCATCCTGTCGATCCTGCTCTGCGCCCTGCTCGGCCTCGTCAACGCGCTGGGGCTGACCGTGATCGGCATCCCCTCCTTCATCATGACGCTGGCGATGATGCAGATCGCCGCCGGCATCTCCGCGCTGCTGGTGCGCGGCCAGATCGCCTACAAGGTGCCCAGCCTGATCACCACGCTCGGCTCGGGCTCGATCGGCGGCATCCCCTGGCTCGTCATCATCGCCGCGCTGATGCTGCTCGGCGGCCATCTGGTGCTGACCTACACGCGCTTCGGCCGTTACGTCTACATGGTCGGCGGCAACCGCGAAGCGGCCGAATATTCCGGCCTCAACGTCAAGCTCATCCTCGGCGCCGTCATGGTGATCTCGGCGGTGTGTTCCGGCATCGGCGGCATGCTGGGCGTCGCCCATTTCGGCAGCGCGCAGCAGAACGAGTTCGACACCTATCTGCTCGACTCCATCGCCGCCGTCGTGGTCGGCGGCACCAGCCTGTTCGGCGGCCGCGGCGGCATTGGCAACACCATCGTCGGGCTTTTCGTTCTCGGTGTTCTCAATAACGGCCTCGACCACGTCAACATCGACAGCTTCCTGAAGATCCTGATCCGCGGCCTGATCCTCTTGGCAGCGCTTGTCATCAACGTCTATGCGCAGCGGCTGAGGGAAAAGGCGGCGGACTAGACGAGCCCAAAACAAAAAACGCGAAAACAACCCCATGCACAGTAGAAACTGTAAGGAAGTTCAGCTGCTTATCAAACTACAATTGCGTGAATGCCACCGCGCTGACGTTTGACACGTCGGGCAATGCAGGAGCACAACTTCATCATGGCACCGATCGCGTGCCCCGTGGAGCGAGCGCCCGAATGGCTGTCATCGATCGTCGCGCTGCCCTTGCGGGTGCAGGAGCGCTTCTCTTGACGACAGGCCCGCTTGCCTCCGCTCAGTTCGAATGGCGATCGATCAACCCAGCCGACGCCGGCTTCGCGCCCGACCTCGATGAGCGGCTCGACAAGGCGATTGCGGACAAACGCGCCTGGGGCCTGCATGGTGTCGTCGTCACGCGCATGGGCAAGCTCGTGCTCGAACGCTATTTCGCCGGCGAGGACGAAGTCTGGGGTGCTCCGCGCGGCAGCGTCGCCTTCGGCCCCGACACGCTGCACGACCTGCGCTCGGTCACGAAAAGCATTCTCGGCCTGCTCTATGGCATCGCGCTCGACCTCCGCAAGGTGCCCGCGCCCGACCAGAATCTGATCGCGCAATTCCCCGAATGCGCCGCCGCCGCGACCGATCCCCGCCTCCAGCGTCTGACCATCGCGCACGCGCTCACCATGACGCTGGGGTTCGATTGGAACGAGGACATTCCCTACCAGGACCCGACCAACAGCGAAATTCAGATGGAGCAGGCGCCCGATCGCCTGCGCTACATCTTCAGCCGGCCTTTCATTTCCGATCCCGGCACCCGCTGGATCTACGGCGCGGCCGGCACCGAGCTGATCGGACAACTGCTGGTGAAAGGCGTCGGTCACTCGCTGCCGGATTTCGCGCGCGCAAACCTGTTCGATCCCCTCGGGATCGGACCAACCGAATGGACCAAGGGCTTTAACGGGCAGCCCGCGCCCGCATCAGGACTGCGTATGACGCCGCGCGATCTCGCGCGCGTCGGGCAATTGATCCTCAACCGCGGGCAATGGGATGGGCGTCAGGTCGTTTCGTCGGACTGGCTCGCGAAATCGTTCCAGCCGTACGTCCCATGTGACGAGCAGCGCCGATACGGCTATTTCTGGTACAGCGGCGACCTGCAATACGGCCAGCCGCCGCACCGCCCGATCACGCACTGGATCGGCGGCTTCGGCTATGGCGGCCAGCGGCTGTTCGCGATGCCCGACCTCGGCATCGTGGTCGCCATCACCTGCGGAAACTACGCCGACGAGCAGCAATGGATGCCGCCTGTCCGGGTGGTGCGTGATGTCGTGTTGGCCGGGCTGAAGTGAAACGTCGTGCGAGGACCCGTCATCCTGAGGTGCGGAGCAGGCGATGCGAAAGCATCGCATGCGGAGCCTCGAAGGATGACCGGCCACGCTGCCAGCCGGGCCGTCGTCCTTCGAGGGCCGCTGAAGAAGCGGCCACCTCAGGGTGACGGTGATAGGGCAAGGCCCGCTGCACCGATCTCGTCTGCCCGCCAGCACCTCACGGCATGTCCATCGGCTCGCGTCTCCAGCGACGGCCCGGGCTCGCTCCGGCACACAGCCTCGGCGTACCGGCATCTTGGGCTGAAGGCGCAGCCGTTCGGCGGATTGAGCGGGTTGGGAAGGTCGCCGCCTGTGGTCGCCAGCGGGGCATGGTGTAGCGGATCAGGAATCGCGGCGATCAGGGCCTGCGTATAGGGGTGCGCCGGACGTTCGAAGATCTCGCGCCAGTGGCCGTTCTCGACGATGCGGCCGAGATACATCACCGCGACGCGGTCGCTCATGTGCTCGACGACGCCGAGGTCGTGGCTGATCATGATGTAGGACAGGCCGAGAGTGTCCTTCAGTTCCAGCAGCAGGTTGATGATCTGGGCGCGGATCGAGACGTCGAGTGCCGAGACCGGCTCGTCGCAGATGACGATTTTCGGGTTGAGGATCAGCGCACGGGCAATGCCGATGCGCTGGCGCTGGCCGCCGGAGAATTCATGCGGGTAGCGGCCCGACTGCTCGGGCCGCAAGCCGACATGCCGCAGCATGGTCGCGACGCGATCCTCGATCTCGCTCCTCGCGGTGACGCCGTGCACACGCAGGGGATCCTCCAGCGTGCGGCGAACGGTCTGGCGCGGATTGAGCGAGGCGTAGGGGTCCTGAAACACCATCTGCACGGTGCGCGCCAACGCCTTCCGATCGCCGGATTGCCTGCTCCTCACGACCTGCCCGTCCAGCACGATGCGGCCGCGCGTCGGCGTCAGCAGGCCAAGGATCGACAATGCGACCGTCGACTTGCCGGAGCCGGACTCACCGACGAGGCCGAGGCATTCGCCGCGCTTCAGCTTGAGATCGACGCCATCGACAGCCCGGAGCATCCGCTTGCCGCGGCCCAGCAGGCCGCCACCGAGCGGAAAGTGAACCGCGAGATCCCTAACGCTGAGGATGAGGTCATCGTCCGGCCTCCGCTCACCCAGCATGTTTTGCGGCTCATGCATGGTGATGACACCTGACCAGGCCGCCGGCGTCCAGCCAATCCGTCTCCGGCACGACTGTCCGGCATATCTCGGTCGCCTGCGCGCAGCGCGGATTGAACCGGCAGCCATCGGGGAAATTCGTGATCGCCGGGACGACGCCCGCGATCTCCTTGAGCCTGGTGCGCCCGAGCGCAGCGCGGCTGCCGAGCCTCGGCAGCGAGGCGACCAGGCCTTGCGTATAGGGGTGCGAGGGCGAGCGGAAGATATCGGCCGAACCCCGCTCCTCGACGATGCGGCCGGCATACATCACGGCGACGCGGCGGCAGACGTTCGCGACCAGGCCGAGATCATGGCTGATCATCAGGATGGCCGTTCCACGCTCGGCGCACAAATTCCGCATCAGCTCGATGATCTCGGCCTGCACGGTGACGTCGAGCGCTGTGGTCGGCTCATCGGCGATGAGGAGATCCGGACCGCAGGCGAGCGCAATCGCGATCATCACGCGCTGGCGCATGCCGCCGGAGAGCTGGTGCGGGTAATCGTGGACGCGGCGCTCGGGCGCGGGGACGCGGACGCTCGCCAGCGCCTCCACCGCCAACCGGCTCGCTTCCCGCCAGCTCTTGCCCTTGTGCAGCACGAACATCTCGGCGATCTGCCGGCCCACGGGCGAGACGGGGTTCAGTGCCGTCATCGGCTCCTGGAAGATCATGGCAATGCGGTTGCCGCGCAACTCCCGCTGTTTGGCCGCCGAAAGGTGCTGGATCTCCTGTCCCTCGAACCGGATGAGGCCGCCGCCGATCGAGAGCGGCGGCCGCAACAGCCCGATCAAGGCGAGCGCCGTGATGCTCTTGCCGCAACCGGATTCGCCGACGAGGCCGAACGTCTCGCCGCGTGAGATGCGGAACGAAACGCCCTCGGCCGCCGCGACGCGCCTCGATCCGTCGTCGAGATCGATGCGCAAATCCTCGACTTCGATCAGCGGCGCGCCGGTCATGTCCGCCGGCTCCGCGATTGGGGATCGAGCATGTCGCGCAGGCCATCGCCGAGCAGGTTGAGGCCAAGCACCGTCAGGAAGATGGCCAGGCCCGGAAACACCGAGAGCCACGGCGCCGTCGTGATCTGCTCGCGGGCCTCCGACAGCATGCTGCCCCAGCTGGGAAACGGCGGACGGACGCCGAGGCCGAGAAACGACAATGCGGCTTCGGACAACACCGCGCTGCCCATACCCAGCGTGCCGATAACGATGATGGGGCCCAGCATGTTCGGCAACAGCTGCGTGATCATGATGCGCAGATCGCCGTAGCCCAGCACGGTCGCAGCCTGCACATAGCCCTGGCTCCTCAGCGACAGCGCCGAGGCCCGCGCGATCCGGCACGTGAAGGACCAGTTGGTCAGCCCGAGCGCGATGAGCAGGCTGGTCAGGCCGGGTCCGAGCACCGCCATGATCGCGAGCGCGAAGATCAACGAGGGGATCGCGAGCATGAGATTGGTCAGGGCGTTGACGACATCGTCCCACCAGCCGCCAAAATAGCCGGCACTCAGCCCCAGGGCCACGCCGATGACGCTGTTGATGAGCTGAGAGATGATACCGACCGTCAGCGAGACCCGCGCGCCGTACACGACGCGGGAATAGATGTCACGGCCCTGGTCGTCGGTCCCGAACCACCAGGTCCAGCTCGGGGGCTCCTCCGCGTTCATCAAATTCGCGTCCATGACGGGATCGGTGTGCGCCAGCCAGGGCGCGAGCAAACCGACCAGGATCGCCAGCGCGAACAACACCCCACCGATGACGAGATTGGCGCGGAGCTTCATGCGTATCTGATCCTGGGATCGATCACGCCGTAGAGCAAATCGATCAGCAGATTGATCGCGAGAAAGGCCAGCACCACCACGAGAATGGAGCCCTGGACCGCCGGAATGTCGCGCTGCAAGACACTGTCGACCAGCAATGAGCCGATGCCTGGCCACGAGAACAGTTTCTCGACCACGACCGCCTGCCCCATCAGCGCGCCGAATTGCAGGCCGACGGTGGTGAGAATGATGACGAGCGCGTTGCGCATCACGTGCCACTTCACCACCCGCGTCTCGCTCATGCCCTTGGAGCGCGCGGTGCGGACGAAATCGGCGGTCATGATCTCGAGGACCGCGGCGCGCGTCGTCCGGGCAAACAGCGCCATGGGCGAGACGCCGAGGGTCACGGCCGGCAGCAGCAGATATTTCAGTCCGCCGTCGCCATAGCCGAAACTCGGCAGCCAGCCGAGCTTCAACGCGAACAGGTACATCAGAACAAGTCCGAGCCAGAATTTGGCGATGGAAAGGCCCGATACCGCGACGACCATGGCAAGCGTATCAACGATTCCGCCCGGTCGCAGTGCCGCGATGAAGCCAAGCGGCACGCCGATCACGACGGAAAACGCCATGGCCGCGAAGATCAGTTGCAGCGTCGGCCAAGCCCGCTTGGCGATCATGGTCGTGACAGGCTCGCGGGTCCGGAACGAGGTGCCGAAATCACCGGTCGCGAGCTTGGCAATGTAGACGCCGAAACGCACGTAAACGGGATCGTCGAGGCCGAGCTGCTTCTTCATGCGCAGCTCGACCTGCGGATCGCTGTCGTCGCTCATGGAGGAGACGATGCTGCCGGGAACCACGCTGAACAACACGAAGACCAGCAGCACGACGGCAAGCACGGTCGGAACGGTTTGCAGCAGGCGACGGAACAGGAAGGAGAGCATCGGCACTTTTCCTCTCTCCCTCCATCGTCTGTGGCGACGGAGGGAGCGCGAGAGCGCATGTCACTTCGCGGGCGAGGTCTCGTCGACCCAGAGGTCTTCGACGTTCTGATGGGTCAGCTCCGTCGCGTTCAGCTGAATCCCCTTGAGCCATGGCTGCACCGCCATGACCGCCTTGTTGTAGTTGAAGAACCAGACCGGTGCCTCCTCATAGAGCAGCGCATTGGCCTTTTGCAGCAGCTGGGCCCGCTTTGCCGGGTCGTCGGCCTGCCCGGCCTCGTCGACGATCTTGTCGAAATCGGCGTTCTTGAAGATCATGTAGTTGCAGGCTGGCTGCGGCGTCGACGAGTGGAAGCATTTGAGGGCCGCCTGGGGATCGGGCCCGCTCGCCTGGGAATAGATGAAGGCCTGGTAGTCGCCGGTGCGAACCACCTCCGCCAGCACCGCGGTCTCAACCTGCTTGACCTTCGCCTTGATGCCGACCTTGTCCAGCATGGGGATCACGGCCGCGACGATCGGCAAGCCCCAGCTTTCGTTCTGGCTGGTGGTCCATTCGAACTCGAAGCCGTTGGGATAGCCGGCCTCGTTAAGCAGCTGCTTCGCCTTGGCGGGATCGTAAGCGTACGGCTTCATCGCCTTGTCGTAAGCGGGCGAGGTCAGCGGCAGCCAGCTGGTGGCGCGATAGGCCTTGCCCTTGACCAGCTTGTTGATGATCAGGTCGGTATCGATCGCGTAGTTGATCGCCTGTCTCACGCGCTTGTCGGCGAACGGCTTGAATGACGGATTCATGCCCATGTAGCGGGTGAAGACCTCGGCGACCTCGACGATGGTGCCCTTGAGATTGGCGTCGGACTGGTAGGCCACATATTGCGCGGGCCCGAGCACCGAGGTGTCGACCTCCTTGTTGCGGAAAGCGACATCGCGCGCCGCGGCCTCGCCCATGATCGACACGACGATCTTGTCGGCGTAGGGCTTGCCGGGCTTGTAGAACCGGTCCCACCGCTCCAGGACAATGCGCGATCCCGGTACGTGCTCGACGAATTTGAAGGGCCCGAGACCGATCGGCTTCTGGATAAAACTCTCCTTGGCACCCTCGTCGGCGGGATAGATCGAGGTCAGCGCGGTGAAGAAGTAGAAGCCGGGATCGACCTTCTCGGTCAGCTTCATCTCAACGGTGAGGTCGTCGATCTTCTTCAGCCCGGAGATCTCCTTGGCCTGGCCCTTTTCGACCGCGGCCGCGCCCTCGATCACGCGGACAAACCGCGCGCCGGGATAGGCCTTGGTGCCGTCCATGATGCGGGTGTACGACCAGATGATATCGTCGGCCGTCATCTTGCGGCCATGGTGGAAATAGGCGTCATCGCGCAGCTTGAAGGTGTGAACGAGGCCTCCGCCCGAGACCACATCCTCCTTGGCAAGCTCCAGGACCGGCTTTCCTTCCGCAGAATTCCAGATGTAGAGCGAACGATGCAGCGCCTTGGCGTAGATCTCGTCCTGGGCGCGCTGTGTGGTGTGAATGTCCAGGCTGGTGAAACTCGAGCCATAGGGCGCTGTCATGCGGATGGTTCCGCCCTTGCGCGGCGTCTGGGCCTCCGCAGATCCAGCGAGCGCCAGTCCCAAGCCCGCGACGATCGCCATCATCCTGAACATCATGTGTGTGTGTCCCCACCAGCGCAGGTATTCCGATCAGGGATTTGATCATTCGTTGCCCGTCGAGCGCAAGCTTCGTTTTTGATGGAGACCAATGTCAGTTCCGGAAGGCGGCTCTTCGATGGAGGACCCGGAAGTCAGGTTGCATCCGTCCGGCGATGCAAGCCGTCGATTGACGCGGTGCGTCATCCGGCGACCAGGGATAGTGAACATTTTCCGTGATCGACGCGACCAAGCTCAGGATCGTTATCTGAGCCCAAGGGATCGCGCAAAAAATGACCCGCCGAACGCTAGGTATTCTGCTCGCCGGCAGTCTGGTCGCCGCGACAGCGGCGATGGCGATCCCCGTCACGCTGGACCCTGCCCGCGACGGCGCGACGAAAAACATTCAAATCAATTGGTCCCACACCAAGCGGTCAAGCGGATTTGTCGACGATACATGGTGGGCGACAAGGGACCGTTGCGCCCCGGACTATCTTGGCGAGCGCCTGCTCTGCGGCACTATCGGGCTTCTGACACAAGCCACGGGCCGGACATTCGAGGCCAAAATGTCCGACGACATGGGCCTGCCGCTGGTCGACCGTTGGGCCCTGATGACCGCGAAGAATTCGCCCTTCATGAGGTCGGCTCACGTCGAGACGCCGCTCGGTCTCGAGGCCGTGCTCGGCTTCTATCGCGCTGCACTCGAAAAACGCGGCTGGACCGAGAACGACGGTGCCGTCGTCGAGCCAGACAGGGCCGTTGTCGCCTTCACGACGTCGGACGGGCCGGCGCTGCTCCGGCTCGTCCGTCAGGACAACACAACGATCGCCGACCTTGCGCTGCGCAAGCCGTTGGCCGCCACGGCCAAAATCCGGCCGGCGCCGGGACAAGTGATGTTGTTGCTCGGCAACAAGACCGATGAAGCGGCCGACATCACGGTCAATGAGCGAACCATCAGACTGGCGGCTCACGCCGGAGAGAACCTGATGGACTCCGACGCCGCCGCGGACAAATTGCCTGATGGCCAGAAGATCGATCTGCCGCCGGGCAAGTACAAGATCACCCTCAAGCTCAAAGGCAGCGCGGCCCAGACGCGTGCGTTCGAGGTCGCCGTCAACGAGACCTGGGGGCTGCTGGTCGGACCCGAGGGCGTCCCGCTGCCGATGCGGCTGTATTGAGGGCCAGCCTGCGCTCCCTCCCCGTCATTGCGAGCGAAGCGAAGCAATCCAGAATCTCGGTGGCAGTCTGGATTGCTTCGTCGCATTAGCGCAAAATTGCTACGCAATTTTGTCGCGACTCCTCGCAATGACGGAGTATGCGGGTCCATCCTTCGCGACGTCTTCAACCCGCTAGCTCCGGCTGCCAATCCCGCAGTTTTCGCGCAGCACTCGTAACGTCGGCGATCGTCCGAAACGTCCCCGTCTCCACCATCATCGCCCGTGCGAGCCGCACCGCGCGGGCTTCGCTGACGGCGCGCTTCTTCGGGTCCTCGATCAGCTCGAAATCGATGTTGTGGGCAAGGCCGAAGATGCGGCGGATGGTCTTTGCGGCCGCGAAGCCGGCGGTGTCGGCGAACAGACGCTGCATGTAGACCTGCCGCTCGGCCTCCAGGCGCGCAGCGCCCTGCGCGCCGGCAAAGAGTGAGACCGGATAGGCATCACCGGTGCCATTCGCCCGCCAGAGGTCGAGGAACTTTCGTGCAAACTCGTTCCAGACCTGTTCGACCGTCTCCAGCACCCAGGCCTCGAACGCAGCCCGCTCGCCCGGTGAGCGCTCGTGGCCGGCGGAGGCAAAATAAGCCATCACGAGGTTGGCGATCACGGCGCCGACGTCGAACCCCATCGGACCATAGAACGCAAATTCGGGATCGATTACCCGCGTCTGGTTGTCCGTCACCATGATCGAGCCGGTGTGGAGGTCGCCGTGGAGCAGCGCCTCGGGGCCTGCCATGAACTTCAGCTTCAGCCGGGAGATCGCGACATGCAGCTCCATGTCATCACGCAGGCTTGTAGCGAGGGCATCGAGATACGGCGCAGTCCAGCGGTTCTGTTCGGCGATGCGGTAGGGATCGGTGAAGATCAGATCCTCGGTGATCTTGCAGAGCGCATGGTTGCCGGCGAACGCGGCGATGCCCTGCTTCTTCTCGGCCGCGGACAGCGTGAGGTCGGAGGTGAAGAACAGCGTTCGCGCCATGAAGGTGGTGATGTCACCGACGAAGCCTGGATATTGCGTTCCCGCAACCAGCCCCTTGCGCATGATGATGTGGGGTTCGAGCAGCTCCATCACCGTCAGCGCCAGGGCCTCGTTGTGATGCAGCAAAGCCGGCACGAGGCCGGGCGCGAGCTGGGCTTGCCGGGACAGAGCCAGATATTCGTAATGGGCCCGCGACAGCGGCAGCGGCCAGCTCTCGCCGACGAGGCGGACATAAGGCAGCGCCTGCTTGACGGCGACGCCGCCGCGCGCGCCCTTCATGATGAAGACGAGATTGAGATTGCCGTCGCCGACCTCGGTGATCTCCCATGAGGCCGGCTCGCCGCCCAGGAGTGCGGCGATATCAGGGAGGCCTGCCAGATAATCCCGCAGCGCCGCTTCATGCAGAATTCGATAGTCCCCTGCCCGGTCCCCGGTCATGACGATCCCACCCCATGCTTGGCATGGCCTGATCGCAATTCCCGCTCCTGGGAAGCTTGGGCGATCCCGGCCATTCTTTTGATCGGATCGTAATCGCAATCAAGGCGGTCCGCCACATGAGTGTCGCCGGCGCACGCCAGGAGCAGTTGCAGGCAAAGTTCTCCGTGTCGGGCGACCAGGCCGGGCCGCGCGGTCGCGAGCCCACGATTTGCCGATTTTTGGAACACAAGCGGGCTGAGACAGTTTTGCGTTTCTGAGATTTTAAAGGAGTTGCCAATGAACCGCGGGATGCCCTCCATGACTGCCCTTCTGGCGATGCTGGCTATGGCTGGCTATCAGAACCGCGACAAGTTGGCTGAGCTGCTGAAAGGTGCGACCGGCGGCTCGTCCGCGGGCAGTCAGCAGCCGCCCGGGGGAGTGCTCGGCAATCTGGGCGGCATGCTCGGCGCGGGCGGGATCGGGGGCCTGCTCAATGGCGGTATTGGCGAGCTCCTGGAGCGGTTCAACCAGAACGGCCAGGGTGAAGTCGCCGATTCATGGGTGAAGCCCGGACCCAACAAGGAGATTTCGTCGCCTGAGCTGAGGAATGCGATCGGCTCCGACGTTCTGGAGAAGCTCGAACAGCAGACGGGGCTCTCGCAAGACGAGATCCTCACAAGGCTATCCCGGGAATTGCCCTCGGCGGTCGACAAATACACGCCGGATGGACGTCTGCCTGAGGCATAGCTGTTGCCGCTTAACCTGGAAGAGGTGTGGAAATGGGTGTTCTCTGGACAATCATCATCGGCTTCGTCGCCGGCGTGATCGCCAAGTTCATCATGCCTGGCGACAACGAGCCGTCCGGCTTCATCCTGACGACCATCCTCGGGATCGTCGGCGCCTTCGTTGCGACTTATCTCGGGCAGGCGCTCGGCTGGTATCGTGCCGAAGAAGGTGCGGGACTGATCGGTGCAGTCGTCGGCGCGATCATCGTGCTGTTCGTCTACGGGCTCATCGCCGGCCGACAACGCCGAGCGATCTAGCCCGACTGCGTAAGCGGCCGATCGGGCGTGCGCGAACTCGCGCCGCATCGAGCAGGCGGCGGCGCGCTCATGCCTGCCAGCGCCGGATCGTTACTCCCGCTCCAAAAAGCTGGAGCCGATCTCGGCTTTTCTTTTGATCGGATCGTAATCACAGTAGACGCTGTCCGCCACCAGCGTGTAGCTGGCGCTGACCGTGTATTTGTCCAGCTTGGCCGAGTTCAGGCCGATCACCGAGGTGCTCTTGCCCCCGTTCCATTTGAACGGCGTCGAGCTCTTGGCCTGCTCGCAGGCCATCACGGCTTCGTTGAAGACATAGCCCTCGACGAACGCCTTCAGGGTGCGCACCTGCGCGGCCATCCGCCATTCGAAATAGCCGATGGCGCCGATGCCGGCGACGATCAGCACCAGAAGTGCAATGACGATCCTCTGAAAAGTCATTCGTTCCCCCCAAACAATGTCGTCGGCAAAAACGTCTAGCAAGAACGTCTAGAAAGGCATTCCCATCAATTTCGACAGGCGCTCGATCGAGAGATAGCCGGCGTGATAGGCCGCGAGGCCGAGGCCGTAGATGATCGCCGAGATGATGGTGGTCCAGATCAGCTTGCGGCCCATCCGCGTCAGGATCGGCGCACCGGGGTCGGTGCCGGGCGCACCGACGCCATCCTCGTGCTGGCTGCGCACGCCGAACGGCAGCGTCAGGAACAGCGCGACCCACCAGATGACGAAGTAGATTGCGATCGCGGTTGAGATCTGGATGGCCATGGTTCGGCCCTATGCCTGCTCGATCTCGACCAGCGCGCCGGAAAAATCCTTCGGGTGCAGGAACAGCACCGGCTTGCCATGGGCGCCGATCTTCGGCACGCCGTCGCCGAGCACCCGCGCGCCCTCCTTCACCAGCGTGTCGCGCGAGGCGACGATGTCGACGACCTCGTAGCAGACATGGTGGATGCCGCCGTCGGCATTGCGCTCGAGGAATTTTGCGATCGGCGAGGTCTCGCCGAGCGGCTCGATGAATTCGATCTTGGTGTTGGGGAGCGTCGCGAACACGGTGGTCACGCCGTGCTCTGGCAGCGCGACAGCCTCCGAAATCTCGGCGCCGAACGCGGCGCCATAGATCCTGGCGGCCTTGACGGCGTCCTTGGTCGCGATCGCGACATGGTTGAGCCGGCCCAGCATGTGTCTTCTCCCCTAAGGCAAGATCCGGAAAAATGTGAAGCGGTTTTCCGAGAAGATCATGCCCAAATTATACTGTCAGTACGTGTACCAGACAGGGGGGCTTTTTGCCCCAATGTTCGTTGATCACGGCCCGGACAGCACGTCGCACAGACTCGCCCAATGCGTCGGGGTCGCGGCGGCGCGCCTTCGGCAGGCCCTCGATGGTGGAGACCACGGCATCGAAGACGAGGTCGTCGAAGGGCTCGCCTGCCCTGTTCTTATCGGGGATGCCGACCAGATCGACCTCGGGATCGTCGGCCAGCTCGCCCTGCTCGGTCATGGCGATGGCGACGAAGGCACAGCCGGAAAACGCCATGCGCCGCCGCTCGACCACGGCGCGGGACCTGGAATCCTCCAGGATCGTGCCGTCCTTGTAGAGGCGGCCGGAAGGCACTTCGCCAATGATGCCGGGATCGCCCGGGCCGAGCTTGATCAGGTCGCCGTTGCGGACCACCAGCACGCGCGGCACGCCGGCGGCGCGCGCCAGCTTGGCGTGCTCGTTCAGATGCAGCGCCTCGCCGTGGACGGGGATCAGGAGCTGCGGCTTCACCCAGCCAATCATGTCGCGCAATTCGTCGCGGCGGGGATGGCCGGAGACGTGGACGAGATGGTCGCGATCGGTGATGATCTCGACGCCCTGCAGCACCAGATTGTTGATGATCGAGCCGACCGCCTTCTCGTTGCCCGGGATCGTGCGCGAGGAGAAGATGACGCTATCGCCGCGGTTCAGCGTGATCTCGGGATGGTCGTCATTGGCGATGCGCGCCAGCGCCGCGCGCGGCTCGCCCTGGCTGCCGGTGCACAGCGCCAGCACCTTGTCCTGCGGCAGATGGCCGTAGACTTCGGGTGAGCGGAAATTCTGCACGCCGTCGAGATAGCCGCATTCGCGCGCGACCTGCACCACGCGCTCCATGGCGCGGCCGACCACGACGACCTCGCGGTCGGCAGCTTTCGCCGCCGCCGCGACGGCCTTGATGCGCGCGACGTTGGAGGCGAAGGTCGTCACCGCGACGCGGCCCTTGGCGGCCTTCACCAGATCGATGATGGTCCGGGCGACCTCGGCCTCGGACGGCGAGCGGCCGTCGCGCACCGCATTGGTGGAATCGCCGATCAGGGCGAGCACGCCCTCCTCGCCGAGTTCGCGCAGGCGCTTCTCGTCGGTCGGAGCTCCCAGGGTCGGGGTCGGGTCGATCTTCCAATCGCCGGTGTGCAGCACCGTGCCGGCCGAGGTGTGGATCGCCAGCGCATGCGCTTCAGGAATGGAGTGCGCGACGGGAATGAACTCGACGTTGAACGGGCCGACGTCGACGCGGCCGCCGGACGGCACCACCGTCACGGGGATCTTCGGCGCGTTGCGCTCGGCAGCGCATTTGGCCTCGAACAGGGCCGCACTGAACTGCGTCGCGTAGATCGGGCATTTCAGCTTCGGCCAGAGGTCGATGATCGCGCCGAAATGGTCCTCATGAGCGTGGGTCAGCACCAGGCCCATCAGGTTCTTTCGCTCCTTCTCCAGGAAGCTGATGTCGGGCATGATCAGGTCGATGCCCGGCAGGTGCTCTTCGTCGCCGAAGGAGACGCCGAGATCGACCGCCATCCAGGCGCGCTGCTGGCGGCTGCCGAGCCCATAGATCGACAGGTTCATGCCGATCTCGCCGACGCCGCCCAGCGGCGCAAACACCAGTTCTTCGGGCTTCGCCATCACGCAGCTCCTACGGACGCGGCCGAACCGAAGAACACCTCGCCCGCGGCCACCGGCACGCGGCGGCCCTCCGCAGTGCGGACGATCAGGCAGCCGGTGTCGTCGATCGTGTCAAAAATGCCTTCCAGCGTCATCGCTCCCGTGTGGATTGCGACCCGCTCGCCGAGCCCCGCGGCGCGCTCCAGCCACAGCTTGCGGATCGCGGCAAAGCCGCTTCCATTGTCCCAGATGCCGCGGAACTCGACCCAGGCGTCGGAGAGCGCCGAGAACAGTTCCTCCGCACTGATCTGCACCCCGAGCGCGGCCAGCGACACCGCAGGCGTCGGCATGCCCTCGGGCGCTGCGACGACATTGGTGCCGATGCCGACGACGACGGCAAGGCGGTCGTCGATGGCTTCGGCTTCGAGGCCAATGCCGACCAGCTTCTTGCCACCGGCCAAAACGTCGTTCGGCCATTTCAGGGCGTAGCGCGGACGATCAGAGCCGAGGCGGATTGCGGCCTCGAGGCTGACCTTCTCCAGCGCGGCCTCCTCGGCGAGGCCCGCGGCGAAGCCGAGGGTGGCGGCGACGGCGGGAGCCACGTCCATGACTTCGAGGATGCTGGCGGCGAGATTGCCGCGCGGCGCGATCCAGGCGCGCTGACGGCGGCCGCGGCCGGCGGTCTGCTCCGACGTGACGAACCACATCGGGCCGCGCTCGCCGCGCCTGGCTTGCTCGATCGCCTCGGTATTAGTCGAGCCGGTCCGTTCGAAGGCCGCGAGCCTGTAGCCCGCGGATGATGCGCGAGGACCGAGCGCGAACCCCATCCTAGAACAGCGACTTTGCCGCGGCGGAGGCGACGCTCACCACGGGACCTGCGAACAGCGCGAACAGGATGTTGAACAGGCCAAAGACCGCCAGCACCGTCTTCACCTCGACGCGCACCGGATCGACCTGGCCGGCCGGCTCGTCGAAATACATCGTCTTGACGATGGCGAGATAGTAGTAGGCGCCGACCACGCTGGTCAGCACGCCGACGACGGCGAGCGTGAACAGGTTTGCCTTGATGGCGGCGACGAACACGTACCATTTGGCGAAGAAGCCCGCGAGCGGCGGAATGCCCGCGAGCGAGAACAGCAGCATCGCGAACATGAAGGCGAGCAGCGGATTGGTGCGCGACAGGCCGGCGAAATCGCTGATCTGCTCGACCGCCTGGCCGTTGCGGCGCATGGCAAGGATGATCGAGAACGAACCCAGCGTCATCGCGACATAGATCACGATGTACATCAGGACGCCCTGCGCGCCCTCGACCGTGCCGGAGGCAAGGCCGACCAGTGCGAAGCCCATGTGACCGATCGAGGAATAGGCCATCAGGCGCTTGATGTTGCTCTGGCCGATCGCGGCGAAGGAGCCGAGCGCCATCGAGGCGATCGCCACGAACACCAGGATCTGCTGCCACTGCGAGACGATGCCCGGGAAAGCGGTGAGCGTGACGCGGGTGAACACGGCGAGCGCGGCGACCTTCGGCGCCGACGCGAAGAAGGCGGTGACCGGGGTCGGCGCGCCCTCGTAGACATCAGGGGTCCACATGTGGAACGGCACGGCCGAAACCTTGAAGCAGAGGCCGACGAGCAGGAAGACCAGACCGAAGACGAGGCCGACATTCGAGACCGTCGCGGCCGCCGCGATACCAGTGAAGCTGACCGTGCCGGTGAAGCCGTAGATCAGCGAGGCGCCGTACAGCAGCATGCCCGAGGACAGTGCGCCGAGCACGAAATACTTCAGGCCGGCTTCGGTCGACTTGGCGTTGTCCCGGTTCGAGGCCGCCACGACATAGAGCGCCAGCGACATCAATTCGAGGCCGAGATAGAGCGAGATCAGGTCGCCGGCCGAGATCAGCACCATCATGCCGAGCGTCGAGAGCAGCACCAGGATGGCGTATTCGAAGATCCGGCGCGACGGGTCGGACAGGAATTCGGTCGACAGCACCAGCGTCACCGCCGAGCCGATCAGGGCCAGGATCTTCATGAAGCGGGCGAAGTCGTCGACGATGAAGCTGCCGCCGAAGGTCACCTGCTTGCCCGCCGGCAGCATGTACTCGAGCACGCCGACCACGACCAGAAGCACGACCGCCAGCGAGGTGACCGCACCGGTCGTCCCCTGCCCGCGATAGGCTCCCAGCATCAGCAGAGCCATGGCGCCGATCGCGAGCACGATCTCGGGCAGCACCGGCGCCAGTTGATAACCTGCAGTCTCAAAGCTCATGGCGATATCCTGACCTGCCCGATCACTGGAGCAGTGCGGCGGCCTTCACGGCCGTCACAGCGGTGTTGTAGTTGTTGACGAGTTGCTGGACCGAGGCGGCCGACATGTCGAGCACCGGCTTCGGATAGACGCCGAACAGGATCGTCAGCGCGATCATCGGGAACAGGATCACGCATTCACGCAGGGTCAGATCCTTCATGCTCGCCAGCGACGGCTTGACCAGCGCCCCGAACACGACCTTGCGGTAGAGCCACAGCGCGTAGGCCGCCGACAGGATCACGCCGAAACTGGCGAAGAACGCGGTCGGGATCGAGACCTTGAAGGTGCCGAGCAGCGTCATGAACTCGCCGACGAAGCCGCTGGTGCCGGGCAGACCGACATTGGCCATGGTGAAGACCATGAAGGTCAGCGCGTAGAGCGGCATCCGGTTGACGAGGCCGCCATAGGCCGCGATCTCGCGGGTGTGCAGGCGGTCGTAGACGACGCCGACGCAGAGGAACAGCGCGCCGGAGACGATGCCGTGCGAAATCATCTGGAACACGCCGCCGGCGACGCCCTGCATGGTGCCGGCGAAGATGCCCATGGTGACGAAGCCCATATGCGCGACCGAGGAGTACGCGATCAGCTTCTTCATGTCCTCCTGCATCAAGGCCACCAGCGAGGTGTAGAGGATGGCGATGGCCGACAGCGTGAAGATCAGCGGCGCGAAGTCGTGCGAGGCCAGCGGGAACATCGGCAGCGAGAAGCGCAGGAAGCCGTAGCCGCCCATCTTCAGCAGGATCGCGGCCAGGACCACGGAGCCGGCCGTCGGCGCCTCGACGTGCGCGTCGGGAAGCCAGGTATGCACGGGCCACATCGGCATCTTCACCGCGAACGAGGCGAAAAAAGCGAGCCAGGCCCAGGTCTGCAGCGAGCGCGGCACGGCGGTGTGCATCAGGGTCGGAATGTCGGTGGTGCCGCCATTCCAGTACAGCGCCATGATGGCGAGCAGCATCAGGACGGAGCCGAGCAGCGTGTAGAGGAAGAACTTGAACGACGCGTAGACCCGGCGCGGACCGCCCCAGACGCCGATGATCAGGAACATCGGGATCAGGCCGCCTTCGAAGAACAGGTAGAACAGCACGAGATCGAGCGCCGAGAAGGTGCCGATCATCAGCGTTTCCAGGATCAGGAACGCCATCATGTATTCGCGGACGCGGTTGGTGATCGCCTTCCAGCTCGCGATGATGCAGAACGGCATCACGGCGGTGGTCAGGATCACCAGCGGCAGCGAGATGCCGTCGACGCCCATGTGGTAGGTGATGCCGGTCGCGAGCCAGTTCGCCTTCTCGACGAACTGGAAGTCGGGATTGGTCGGGTCGAACCGCATGACCAGGATCACCGACACCGCGAAGGTGATCAGCGTGGTCCAGAGCGCGATCCAGCGCGAGTTGCGCTTGGCCGCCTCGTCATCGCCGCGGCTGAGATAGACGATCAGCGCGCCGACCAGCGGCAGGAACGTCGTGACCGATAGGATGGGCCAGGTTGTCATTTACTGGCCTCCAAAGCCGAACATGAACCAGGTGATCAGGCCGGCGGCGCCGATCAGCATGGCGAATGCGTAGTGATAGAGATAGCCGGTCTGGATCTTCACGACGTTGCGGGTGACGTCCAGGACGCGGGCCGAAACGCCGTCGGGACCGAGGCCGTCGATGATGAAGCCGTCGCCCTTCTTCCAGAGCTGATAGCCGATCCACTTCGCTGGACGGACGAAGATGATGTCGTAGAGCTCGTCGAAGTACCATTTGTTGAGCAGGAACTGGTACAGCATCGGCTGCTCTTTAGCGAGCTGCACAGGGATGTACGGCCGGCGGATGTAGAACAGGTACGAGACGAGGAAGCCCAGCACCATCATCACCGTCGGCAGGACGGCGATGGTCTCGGGGATGTGGTGCATCTCCTCGATGATGTGCGGGTTCATCTTCACGGACTCGCGGAAGAACTCCTCGATGCCGTGACCTGCGAACAGCTCCTTGAACGGGAAGCCGGCGATGATCGAGCCGACCGCGAGCACGCCGATCGGGATCAGGATCCAGAGCGGGGCCTCATGTGCGGCCTCGTAGTGATGCTCGTCATGCGGCTCGCCGTGGAAGGTCTTGAAGATCAGGCGCCAGGAGTAGAACGAGGTCAGGCCGGCGGCGACGACCGTCATCAGGAAACCGTACATCGCAAACGGATTGTGCGAGGCGTAGGCGGACTCGATGATTGCGTCCTTGGAGAAGTAGCCGGCGGTGAGCGGGAATCCGGTGAGCGCCAGCGTGCCGACCACCATCACCGCATAGGTGTAGGGGATCTTGCGCCAGAGGCCGCCCATGTTGCGGATGTCCTGCTCGTGGTGCATCGCGTAGATCACCGAGCCGGAGCCCAGGAACAGCAACGCCTTGAAGAAGGCGTGCGTGAACAGATGGAACATGCCGACCGAATAGGCCCCTGCTCCCATCGCCACGAACATGTAGCCGAGCTGCGAACAGGTCGAATAGGCGACGATGCGCTTGATGTCGTTCTGGACGAGGCCGATGGTCGCGGCAAAGAACGCGGTGGTCGCGCCGAAGAACATCACGACGGCCTGCGCGTTCGGGGCGAGCTCGAACAGCGGCGACAGGCGCGCTACCATGAAGACGCCCGCGGTGACCATGGTCGCGGCGTGAATCAGCGCCGACACAGGCGTCGGGCCTTCCATCGCGTCCGGCAACCAGGTGTGCAGCAGGAACTGCGCCGACTTGCCCATCGCGCCCATGAACAGCAACAGGCAGGTCAGGGTCAGCGCATCGGCGTGCCAGCCGAGGAAGTTGATGGTCTTGCCGGTCAGGCCGGGCGCGGCATGGAAGATGGTCTCGAAATCGGTCGAGCTGGTCAGCATGAAGATCGCGAAGATGCCGAGCGCAAAACCGAAGTCGCCGACGCGGTTGACCACGAAGGCCTTGATGGCGGCCGCATTCGCCGACGGCTTCTGGTACCAGAAGCCGATCAGCAGATAGCTCGCCAGACCCACGCCTTCCCAGCCGAAGAACAGCTGCACGAGGTTGTCCGCCGTCACCAGCATCAGCATGGCGAAGGTGAACAGGCTGAGATAGCCGAAGAAGCGCGGCCGGTTCGGGTCCTCGTCCATGTAGCCGATGGAATAGAGGTGCACGAGCGAGGACACGGTCGTCACCACCACCAGCATCACGGCCGTGAGCGTGTCGACGCGTAGCGTCCACCAGACCTGGAGGTCGCCGGAAAAGATGAAAGGCAGCAGCTGGATGCGGGCGTCATGATGCATGAAGCCGACGTCGACGAGCGTCATCCAGGACAGCGCCGCCGACACGAACAGCAGACCCGTCGTGATCAGCTCGGCGCCGCGCGAGCCCGCCGCCGGCGGCTCGACCGGGCCGTGGCCGTGGTCCTCATGGGCGTGATCGTCGTGGCCATGGTCGTCATGGGCGGCCGCGGCATGGGCATCGCCATGACCGTGATCGCCGTGATGCTCGACCTCGTCACCCGAGGGGTTGCGGGCATGCGCGCCGGCCAGGGCGATGAGCCCGGCCAGAATGGCGCCCAGCAGAGGCAGGAATACGATTGCCTGAACCATGACTGAGCTCAGCCCTTCATCAGATTGACGTCCTCAACCGCGATCGAGCCGCGGTTGCGGAAATAGACCACCAGGATGGCGAGACCGATCGCGGCTTCAGCGGCAGCGACCGTCAGCACCAGAAGCGCGAAGACCTGGCCGACGATGTCGCCGAGGAAGGTCGAGAACGCGACGAGGTTGATGTTGACCGAGAGCAGGATCAGCTCGATCGACATCAGGATGACGATGATGTTCTTGCGGTTCAGGAAGATGCCGAGGATGCCGAGCGTGAACAGGATCGCGCCGACCGCCAGATAGTGTCCGAGCCCGATCGTCATTTCACCCACTCCGCCGCGTCAGAGTCCTGGAGCCCCTGCCCCGGCGCCACCTTGCGCATCGCCATCGCCATGTCGGGCGTGCGCGCGTTCTGAACGTTGATGTCCTGCCGCTTCACGCTCGCCTTGTGCCGCAGCGTCAGCACGATGGCGCCGATCATGGCGACCAGCAGCACCATGCCCGAGAGCTGGAAGTAGTGGATGTACTTCGTATAGAGCACGAGCCCGAGCGCCTCGGTATTGGAGACGTTGGCCGGGATCGCCGCCGTGATCGTCTTGGCGACGCCGGGATTGATGACCCAGAAGCCGACGGTGAGCAGCAGCTCGAACAGGAAGATGCCGCCGATCACGAGGCCGACCGGCAGGTACTCGATGAAGCCCTCGCGCAGCTCGGTGAAGTCCACGTCGAGCATCATGATCACGAACAGGAACAGCACCGCGACCGCGCCGACATAGACGACGATCAGGATCATCGCCAGGAACTCGGCGCCCATCAGCACGAACAGGCCGGAGGCGTTGACGAAGGCCAGGATCAGGTACAGCACGGAGTGCACGGGATTGCGCGAGACAATCACCATCACGGCCGAGGCGACACAGACGCCGGCAAAGAGATAGAAGAACAGCGCGGGAAGGATCATGCCCTCACCTCACCGGTACGGCGCGTCGAGCTCGATCGCTTTCGCGATCTCGCGTTCCCAGCGGTCGCCGTTGGCGAGCAGCTTGGCCTTGTCATAGAACAGTTCCTCGCGGGTCTCGGTCGCGAACTCGAAGTTCGGACCTTCGACGATGGCGTCGACCGGACAGGCCTCCTGGCAGAGGCCGCAATAGATGCACTTCACCATGTCGATGTCGTAGCGCACGGTGCGGCGGGTGCCGTCGTTGCGACGCGGGCCGGCCTCGATGGTGATGGCCTGCGCCGGGCAGACCGCCTCGCAGAGCTTGCAGGCGATGCAACGCTCTTCGCCGTTCGGATAGCGGCGCAGCGCATGCTCGCCGCGGAAGCGCGGCGAGATCGGGCCCTTCTCGAACGGATAGTTCAGGGTCGGCTTCGGCTGGAAGAAATAGCGCATGGCGAGGAAGAACGCCGAGACGAATTCCGACAGCAGAAGCGAGCGTGCAGTGGCGTTGACGTTGATACCCATGACGGCCCTCACTTCGGCGCGATGCCGGCGAAATGCAGCACGCCGGCCACCACGACCACCATCGCCAGCGACAGCGGCAGGAACACCTTCCAGCCGAGGCGCATCAGTTGGTCGTAGCGGTAGCGCGGCACGATCGCCTTTGCCATCGCGAACAGGAAGAACATGAAGAAGACTTTGAGCGAGAACCAGATGATCCCCGGCACCCAGTTGAAGGGCGGCAGGTCGACCGGCGGCAGCCAGCCTCCGAGGAACAGGATCGTCGCCATCGCGCACATCGTGACGATCGCGACGTACTCGCCGAGCATGAACAGCAGATACGGGGTCGAGCCGTACTCGACCATGAAGCCGGCGACGAGCTCGGATTCGGCTTCCACGAGGTCGAACGGCGGGCGGTTGGTTTCCGCCAGCGCCGAAACGTAGAAGATCACGAACATCGGGAACAGCGGCCAGACGTACCAGTTCAGGATCGTGAGCTGCGGCAGCCCGATCAGGCTGGCAAGGCCGCGGACATGCTGGGCCTCGACAACGGCCGACAGGTTCAGCGTGCCGGCGCAGAGCAGCACCGTGATGATGACGAAGCCGATCGAGACTTCATAAGACACCATCTGCGCCGCCGAGCGCAGCGCGGCCAGGAACGGGTACTTCGAGTTCGACGACCAGCCGGCCATGATGATGCCGTAGATCGACAGCGACGAGATCGCGAAGATGAAGAGGATGCCGACATTGATGTCGGAGATCACCCAGCCGAGATTGGTCGGGATCACCGCCCAGGCGGCAAGCGCGAGCACGCAGGAGACCAGCGGCGCCAGCAGGAAGACGCCCTTGTTGGCGCCGGCCGGGATGATCGGCTCCTTCAGCACGAACTTCAGCAAGTCGGCGAAGGATTGCAGCAGGCCCCAGGGGCCGACCACGTTCGGGCCGCGCCGGATCTGCACCGCCGCCCAGATCTTGCGGTCGGCGAGCAGGATGTAGGCGATCGCGACCAGGAGGACGACGAGCACCAAGACGCTCTCCGCGACCATGATGATCAGCGGCCAGAGGAACCCGGTCCAGAATGCGCTTTCGAAGAATTCCATCAGATCACGCTCACTCCGCTGCGGTCAGCATGTGCCCGGAGGCGAGGCGCGAGCATTCCGCCATCACGGCGGACGCACGCGCGATTGGGTTGGTCAAATAGAAGTCCTCGACCAGCGGCTTGAACGGTGCCTTCTCGGGCGAACCGCCCTTCCCCGCCAGCTTCTTGATCTGGTCGGCCGAGCCGGCCTCGATCTGGTCAAGACGGATCAGGTGCGGCACGGCCTTGAAGATCGCCTGGCGCAGCGCCGAAAGCGAGTCATAGCCGAGCTTCTTGCCGAGCGCTTCCGACAGCGCCCGGACGATCGCCCAGTCCTCGCGGGCTTCACCCGGCGGGAACGCGGCGCGGCCCGTCATCTGAACGCGGCCTTCGGTGTTGACGTAGATCGCGGACTTCTCGGTGTAGGCGGCCGCCGGCAGGATCACGTCGGCGCGATGCGCGCCGCGGTCGCCATGGGTGCCGATATAAACGACGAAGGTACCGTCAGGCGCGTTGATCTCGTCGGCGCCGAGCAGGAACAGCAAGTCGAGCGTGCCGAACGTCGTCATCTGCGCGGCGTTCAGGCCGCCGCCGGTCGCGGAGAAGCCGATATCGAGCGCACCAACGCGCGAGGCGCTCTCGTGCAGCACGCCAAAGCCGTTCCAGCCGTCCTTGACCGCACCGACGTCGAGCGCGAGCTTGGCGGCGCTGGCGAGAATGGCGGCGCCGTCGTGACGCGAAGCCGCGCCCGCGCCGACCAGGATGATCGGGTGCTTGGCGTTCTTCAGCACGTCCATGAAGGAATGCTTGCCGGCCGCGAGATCACCGAGCGTCTCGGTGCCTGCGCCGAGGTGATCGTAATTGTAGGTCAGATCGACCTTGGCCCCGATCACGCCGACCTTGAAGCCGCCGGCACGCCAGCGCTTGCGGATGCGGGCGTTGAACACGGCCGCCTCTTTCCGCGGGTTCGCGCCGATGATGAGCAGCGCATCCGCCTGCTCCACCCCCACCAGCGTCGGGTTGAAGATGTAGGAGCTGCGGCCGAGCGCGGGGTCGAAGGCGTCGCCGCCCTGCACCGCCATATTGGTCGAGCCGAACTTGGCGAGCAGATCCTTCAGCGCGAACATCTCCTCGACGCCGGCGAGATCGCCCGCGATCGCGCCGATGCGCTTGCCGTCGGTGCGCGCCGCCTTGGCGGCGATCGCGGCGAAGGCTTCGGTCCAGCTCGCCGCGCGCAGCTTGCCGGCTTCACGGATATAGGGCCGGTCCAGGCGCTGGGTGCGCAGGCCGTCGACGACGTGGCGGGTCTTGTCGGAGATCCACTCCTCATTCACGGCCTCGTTGATGCGCGGCAGCACGCGCATCACCTCACGACCGCGGGTGTCGACGCGGATTGCCGAGCCGACGCCGTCCATCACGTCGATCGACTGGGTCTTGCCGAGCTCCCACGGGCGCGCCGCGAAGGCGTAGGGCTTCGAGGTCAGGGCGCCGACCGGGCAGATGTCGACGAGATTGCCCTGCAATTCGGAGGTCAGCGCGTGCTCGAGATAGGTCGTGATCTCCATGTCCTCGCCACGGCCCGTGGCGCCCATCTCGGGCGCGCCGGCGACTTCCGCCGAGAAGCGGACGCAGCGCGTGCACTGGATGCAGCGGTTCATCGAGGTCTTGACCAGCGCGCCGAGATATTTGTCCTCGACCGCGCGCTTGTTCTCGGCGAAGCGGCTGGTGTCGACACCATAGCCCATCGCCTGGTCCTGCAGGTCGCACTCGCCGCCCTGGTCGCAGATCGGGCAATCCAGCGGATGGTTGATCAGAAGGAATTCCATCACGCCTTCGCGCGCCTTCTTCACCATCGGCGAACGCGTCGAGATCTCCGGCGGCTCGCCCTTGGGGCCCGGACGGCAGTCGCGCACACCCCAGGCGCAGCTTGCGACCGGCTTGGGGCCGCCCTTCACTTCGACGAGGCACATCCGGCAATTGCCGGCGATCGACAGCCGCTCGTGATAGCAGAAGCGCGGAATCTCGGCGCCGGCCGCCTCGCACGCCTGAAGCAGCGTGTACTCGGCGGGCACATCGATCTCTTTGCCGTCGATGATGAGCTTGGTCATTCTTCTTACTCCGCCGCGACCATGTTCACGGGATCGCGGACGCCGATATCGTCGATGTCGGCCCTGTGCGAATATTGGTCGATGCGCGCTTCGATCTCGTGACGGAAATGCGCGATCAGCCCCTGGATCGGCCATGCCGCCGCATCGCCGAGCGCGCAGATGGTGTGGCCCTCGACCTGCTTGGTCACCTCGAGCAGCATGTCGATCTCGCGCTTGTGGGCGCGGCCCTCGGCCATGCGGGTGAGGACGCGCCACATCCAGCCCGTGCCCTCGCGGCACGGCGTGCACTGGCCACAGCTCTCGTGCTTGTAGAAATAGGAGATGCGGGCAATCGCGCGGATCAGGTCGGTGGACTTGTCCATCACGATCACAGCCGCGGTGCCGAGGCCCGAGCGCAGCTTGCTCAGACTGTCGAAATCCATCGGCGTGTCGATGATCTGCTCGGCCGGCACCATGCGCACCGACGAGCCGCCGGGGATCACGGCCTTGAGGTTGTCCCAGCCGCCGCGGATGCCGCCGCAATGCTTGTCGATCAGCTCACGGAACGGAATGCCCATGGCCTCTTCGACGTTGCAGGGCCGCTCGACATGGCCGGAGATGCAGAAGAGTTTCGTGCCGACATTGTTCGGACGGCCGATGCCGGCGAACCACGCCGCGCCGCGGCGCAGGATGTCCGGAGCAACGGCAATGGACTCGACGTTGTTGACGGTGGTCGGGCAGCCGAACAGGCCGACATTGGCCGGGAACGGCGGCTTCAGCCGCGGCTGGCCCTTCTTGCCCTCGAGGCTTTCGAGCAGCGCGGTCTCTTCGCCGCAAATGTAAGCGCCGGCGCCGTGCGCGACGTAGATGTCGAACGGCCAGCCGTTGACGTTGTCCTTGCCGACCAGCTTGGCCTCATAGGCCTGGTCGATCGCGGCCTGGAGATGCTCGCGCTCGCGGATGAATTCGCCGCGGACATAGATGTAGCAGGCATGCGCGTTCATCGCGCAGCTCGCGATCAGGCAGCCCTCGATCAGGAGATGCGGATCGTGCCGCATGATCTCGCGATCCTTGCAGGTGCCGGGCTCGGACTCGTCGGCGTTGACGACGAGATAGCTCGGCCGGCCGTCGGTCGATTCCTTCGGCATGAACGACCATTTCAGGCCGGTCGGGAAGCCGGCGCCGCCGCGGCCCCGCAGGCCCGACGCCTTCATCTCGTTGATGATCCAGTCGCGGCCCTTGTCGATGATGTTCTTGGTGCCATCCCAGGCGCCGCGGCGCCGCGCACCCTCGAGCCCCCAATCGTGGAGGCCGTAGAGGTTCTTGAAGATGCGGTCCTTGTCCTCGAGCATATCAGTGCTTTCCGATCAACGAATGGTCTGCTTGTAGGCAAGTCCGGCGGCGCAGACGGCGAAGGTCAGCGCCCAGAGCAGACTGGATTCCAGCGACGCGTTCAGGCTGAAACGCTGCAGCAGGAAAATGAAAGCGGCCGCCACGGCGGCGTGCAACGCGATGAAGCCCCACTTCTTCATGGCACCACTCCCCTGCACCGAAGGCTGCGAGAGACCACCCATCAGGTGCTCTCCTTCAGCGTGGTCGGCCCGGTGATCGGCGCCGAGAACTGGCGGCCGTTCTGCGGACCGGGCTTGGGCGGATTGCCCGAAGCGAAACCGTCGAGCACCTTGCCGAAGCTTTCCTTGGTGAGGTCCTCATAAGTGTCCTTGCCGATCAGCACCATCGGCGCATTCACGCAGGCACCGAGGCACTCGACCTCCTCCCAGCTGAAATTGCCGTCCTTGGACAGGTGGAAGGGCTCGTGATGGATGCGGTGTTCGCAGACGTGGATCAGATCCTCGGCGCCGCGCAGGCGGCACGGCGTGGTGCCGCAGACCTGGACGTGGGCCTTCTTGCCGACGGGGGCAAGCTGGAACATCGTGTAGAAGGTCGCGACTTCCAGCACGCGGATGTAGGGCATGTCGAGCATGTCGGCGATGACGCGGATCGCGGCTTCCGAGACCCAGCCGTCGTGCTGCTCCTGGGCACGCCAGAGGATGGCGATGACGGCGGAGGCCTGACGTCCCGCCGGATATTTCGCGATCTGCTGCTTGGCGAATGCGAGGTTCTCCTCCGTGAACGCAAAGCTCGCGGGCTGGACTTCCTTCGGTGCTAATCGGCGAACGGACATCTCTTCAATCTCTCACTGCATGCGGCGCGCTGTTTTCGCATTCAGGGCTTCGATCCTGTCCTGCCAAAATGCGCTTGCGGTGCCGAAAACGTTGTAGCCGACGTGGGTCGAGACCTTGATGCGGTCGAGGATCGACAGCTCGGTCACGGTCTCCATCCGGTTGCTGCGCGGATCGAACACGATCAGCTTCAGCGGGGTCTGCTCGAGGATGAAGCGCGACACCGCATGAGAGCGGTCGCTGCCGTGCTCCTCGCACATGATGACGCTGTCGGCCTGGAGCAGACGCGCGCCGCCCTTGATCGCCTCGATCTCGACGCCCTCGACGTCGAGCTTGATCAGGTACTTGCCGGTGCTTGCGACCTTGCCGTCCTCGATCAGATTGTCGAGTGCGATGACCGGCACCTCCTCACCGCCCGCGGAGGGATCGCCGGCGATGCTGAAGGCCTCGTGCTTGGTGCCTGACAGACGCGCGGTGCCGCGGCTGGCGCCGATCGCGCATTTCATGGTCTCGAAGCGATTACCGTTGACGCGGGCGTTGTTGGCGAGCTTCGGATAGTTCTGCCCCGACGGCTCGATCGCGATCGCCTTGTGCGAACCGAACGGCCTGCTCGACACCAGCACCGACCAATAACCGTAATTGGCGCCGCAATCGAGCAGCGTGTAGTCGACGTCGACGGAATCGGCGAACAAGAGCTCGAGCTCGTCCTCATAATTGTACGAGCGGTTGAGCAGCTTGCTCCAATAGCCGTCGCCGTAAGGGAATTCGAACACGGCGTCGGGATTGAGCCTGATCGCGATGTTGCGCTCGGGCAGCGTCTTCCGCAGCAAATTCGCGCAGGCGATGTAGCCCATATGCGAGAAGTGCGAGGAGATCTTCGATCCCGTCACCAGCGCCAAGGCAGCCGTCCGCTCCCACAGGTTGGCCCCTTCAAGGGCCCCCGAGGCGCGGTCAAACTGGATTGGCGCCTGCTGCCCCATCACCGATCGACCTCTCCGAACACGATGTCGAGCGAGCCGAGGATTGCCGAGACGTCGGCGAGCAGATGGCCGCGGCAGATGTGATCCATCGCCTGCAGATGCGCAAAGCCCGGCGCGCGGATCTTGCACTTATAGGGTTTGTTGGTGCCGTCGGAGATCAGATAGACGCCGAACTCGCCCTTCGGCGCCTCGACCGCGGCATAGACTTCGCCGGCCGGCACGTGGACGCCTTCGGTGTAGAGCTTGAAGTGATGGATCAGCGCTTCCATCGAGCGCTTCATCTCGCCACGGCGCGGCGGCGCGACCTTGTTGTCTTCGACGACGACCGGGCCCTTGCCTTCAGGCGCGTTCAGCTTCTGGATGCACTGCTTCATGATGCGGATGGACTGGCGCATCTCTTCCATGCGGATCAGATAGCGGTCGTAGCAGTCGCCGTTCTTGCCGATCGGAATGTCGAAATCCATCTCGGCGTAGCATTCATAGGGTTGCGACTTGCGCAGGTCCCAGGCCGCGCCCGAGCCGCGCACCATCACGCCGGAGAAGCCCCACTCCCAGGCTTCCTTCAGCGGGACCACGCCGATATCGACGTTGCGCTGCTTGAAGATGCGATTGGCGGTGAGCAACCGGTCGAGGTCGTCCACGACCTTCAGGAACGGATCGCACCAGGCCTCGATGTCGTCGACCAGCTTCTGCGGCAAATCCTGATGCACGCCGCCGACGCGGAAGAAGGCTGCGTGCATACGGCTGCCCGAGGCGCGCTCGTAGAACACCATCAGCTTTTCGCGCTCTTCGAAGCCCCACAGCGGCGGGGTCAGCGCGCCGACGTCCATCGCCTGCGTGGTGACGTTGAGCAGATGCGACAGGATGCGGCCGATCTCGCAATAGAGCACGCGGATGAGCTGACCGCGGCGCGGCACCTCGATGCCGAGCAGCTTTTCAGCCGCCATGCAGAAGGCGTGCTCCTGGTTCATCGGCGCGACGTAGTCGAGCCGATCGAAATACGGGATCGCCTGGAGGTAGGTCTTCTGCTCGATCAGCTTCTCGGTGCCGCGGTGAAGCAGGCCGATATGGGGATCGACGCGGGCGACGACTTCGCCGTCAAGTTCCAACACCAGACGCAGCACGCCGTGCGCCGCCGGATGCTGCGGACCGAAATTGATGGTGAAGTTGCGAAGCTGTTCGGGTTGCTCGTTCATGATCAGACCTTCGGTCCCGCTTTTTCATCCCCTGGAAGGACCGGATAATCGGCCCCCTCCCACGGAGACAAAAAGTCGAACTTGCGGAATTCCTGGTTGAGCCGGACGGGCTCGTACACAACCCGCTTCTCCTGGTCGTCGTAGCGGACCTCGACGAATCCCGTGGTCGGAAAGTCCTTGCGCAGCGGGTGGCCCTCGAACCCGTAATCGGTGAGGATGCGGCGCATGTCGGGATGGCCGACGAAGAACACGCCGTAGAGGTCGTAAGCCTCGCGCTCGAACCAGTCGGCGCCGGGGAACACCTCGATCAGCGACGGCACCTGCGTGGTCTCGTCGGCCTGGGCCTTGAGCCGGATCCGCGCGTTCAGGGTCGGGGACAGGAAGTGATAGATCACGTCGAAGCGCTTCTCGCGCGACGGATAGTCCGCGGCCGTGATGTCGGTGAAGTTGATGAAGCGGCAGTTCGGGTCGTCGCGGAGGTACTTGACCACCTCGACGATCTTGCTGGCTTCGACATCAACCGTCAGCTGGTTGAAGGCCACCGAATGACCGATGGCGGCGCCCGGAAGCGCGCTAACGATCGTCTGCCCCAGGGCGTCGAGCTTGGCGTCGTCCATGACGTAAAACCTTAGCGTTCGATGGTGCCGGTGCGCCGGATCTTCTTCTGCAGCAGCAGCACGCCGTAAAGCAGCGCTTCCGCCGTGGGCGGGCAGCCCGGCACATAGATGTCGATCGGCACGATGCGGTCGCAGCCGCGCACGACCGAGTAGGAATAGTGATAGTAGCCGCCGCCGTTGGCGCAGGAGCCCATCGAGATGACGTAGCGCGGCTCGGGCATCTGGTCGTAGACCTTGCGCAGCGCCGGCGCCATCTTGTTGGTCAGCGTGCCTGCGACGATCATCACGTCGGACTGGCGCGGCGAGGCACGCGGCGCGAAGCCGAAGCGCTCGACGTCGTAGCGCGGCATCGACACCTGCATCATCTCGACCGCACAGCAGGCGAGACCGAAGGTCATCCACATCAGGGAGCCGGTACGGGCCCAGGTGATGAGGTCGTCGGTCGCGGCCACGAAGAAGCCCTTGTCGGACAGCTCGGAGTTGACCTCGAGGAAGAACGGATCATTGGCCCCGACCGGCCGGCCGGTCGACGGATCCAGGATGCCCTTGGGGGCCGGCGCGATAGCCGGACCTGTGGACGACACGGGGTTCAATCCCATTCGAGTGCTCCCTTCTTCCATTCATAGGCGAACCCGACCGTCAGCACGGCGAGGAACACCACCATGGACCAGAAGCCGGTCGCGCCAAGCTTGCCGAACGCCACCGCCCAGGGAAACAGGAACGCCACCTCGAGATCGAAGATGATGAAGAGAATGGCGACCAGATAGAAGCGGACGTCGAACTTCATGCGCGCGTCGTCGAAGGCGTTGAAACCGCACTCATACGCCGACAGCTTTTCCGGGTCCGGCTGCTGGAACGCCACGACGAAGGGCGCAATCAGCAGCACGAGGCCAATGAGGCCCGCTACCCCTATAAAGACGACGAGTGGAAGATAGTTCTGCAGAATGCCGCTCATGGCGAGCCCTTTTTCCCGCAGCCTCGGGACAGCCACGGATTCGTCCGATTTGGAATTATTCTGAGCCTTAGCGCAGTGCACCAATGGGCGCAAGACACGCTCTTTTTAGGCCCTTTGCCGCCCCCAGAACGGTGAAAATCCCGGAATCACCCCGCGCTGGTATGGAGCAGATCGCCAAGGCCAGCAAGGGCGGCCACCGTTTTGCAGGGCAGCCGTTCTGAGATTGCGGCCGCGCGAGCCAAGGCAGCTTTTTGCCACGCATTGCACGAGAAAAGCACCTGGTTTTTTGGTGCGGCAGCGCACCCAAACCGAGCTGCGGCCGCCATTAGGCCCCGACTGACTGTCACCCCGGCGACATAATGCCGAGCGCCCCGGAGCAAAGACACCTATCCACAGGCGCAAGCGATCTGACGAGCCATGCATCGGGGCCGGACCGGGCCTGCCTGCTGCGAAGACAACTCGGGCTTGCGATATATTGCGGCCCGACCGGTCGCGAGCGCGGCGAGCGGCGACGTGGAGGGCCGTCGCGCGCGCCGCGCTCCGATGAGCTTCGGGCTGGGGGGCATAGCCCGGGTGCTCATCTATCTCGTGGTGGAGGACCGGCGGCACCAGATGTCAGCCGCCCTCACCTGTCCTCACCATTTGTAGGAAACGCTGGCGGTGACGCGCCGGCGGTCGCCGTAGAAGCAGGAGGTGGTCGACGCGCAACTCGCGACATACATCTTGTCGGTCACGTTGATCACGTTGAGCGCCGTCCGCCAGTTCTGCCATTCGTAATGGACCGCGAGATCGCCGAGCACCACCGCGGGAACCTCGAGGGTATTGGCAGTGTCGGCCCAGGACGCGCCGATGTAGCGAACGCCGCCGCCGAAACCAAATCCTTCCAGCGGTCCGTCCTTGAAGGTGTAGTCGGCCCAGCCCGAGACCAGGAGCTCAGGCGTGTTGGTCGGTGTCTTGCCGACGAGCGTCGGATCTAGATCCTTGCTGTTGAAGAGATGATAGGCCGTGAAGGAGCCGATGAACTTCAGCTCCTTCGTGGCATTGGCCACCGCTTCGAGCTCGATACCGCGCGAGGTCACCTCGCCCGTCTGGTTCTGCAGGACTGGAACGCTGCCCGGCAACGTCGTCGCGACGTTCTGACGGACCAGATCGAAAGCCGAGACCGTGAAATAACCGTCGAAGCCTTTTGGCGCGACCTTTACGCCGATTTCGGCCTGCTTGGCGGTCTCCGGCAGAAACAGCTGGTTCTGGGCGTTGAGCCCGATGATCGGATTGTAGCTCGTCGAATAGGAGACGTAGGGTGCGATGCCATTGTCGAAATTGTAGATCAGCCCGGCGCGGCCGCTGAACCTGCTGTCGTTGCGGCTCCCGACCGTGGCGCCGGTGTCACGCGTTTCCTGCGTCGTCTCGACCCAGTCATTGCGGCCACTCAGCACCAGCGTGAAGTTGCCGAGCTTCATCTGGTCCTGAAGATAAGTGCCGGCCTGCTTCTGAGTGATCAGGAAGTTCCGGAACGGAGCGGCCGGCAGTGCGACCTCGGCCGCCCCATAGGCGGGATTGAAGACGTTGATCGCGGGCACGCCACCCCCGAAGGCCTGGTAGTCGTCGATCTGGTATCCCTTCAGGTCGACGCCGAACAGCATCGTGTGCCTGACCGGGCCCGTATTGAAGCGATACTCGAGCTGGTTGTCGAGATTGGCCTGATTGGCAGTGTTCTTTGCATACCAATTGTACCGATTGAGCGTGGCCGTGTTGATATTGGCCCAATCGTTGCCGACATAGCCGCGGTAGGTAATGTCGACATGCGCAAAGCGGGCGTTCTGACGGAACGTCAGGTCCTCGGTGAGATTGCGCGCGAACTGATAGCCGAGCATCTCCTGCTCGCGCGTGAACTTGTCGACGCTGGGATCGCCGACGAAGAAGCTGGTCGGAATCTTGCCGAACGGTGCGTTGGTCACCGTGCCCTGGTAGGGCAGGAAGTTGATGCCGCGGGTGTCCTGCTTCGAGGCCGAGGCCAGCACCGTGAAGCTCGTGTCGGCGTCCGGCTTCCAGGTGAACGATGGCGCGATGAAGTAGTTGTTGTCGGGCGTGAAGTTGACCTGCGTGCCGCCGTTCTGGACCTGGCCGACCACGCGGGCGAACAGCTTGCCGTTCTCGGGGCTGGTCGCGACCGGCCCGCCGAAATCGAAGCTGACATAGGCGTTGCCGAAATTGTTGACGCCGGTCTCGACGTAGCGGATCGGCTCGGCGGGCGGCAACTTGCTGATGACGTTGACGATGCCGCTCGGGCTCGATCCACCGTAGAGCACCGCGGACGGACCGCGCAGCACCTCGACCCGCTCCATGTTCGGCGTCTGGAGCTTCCAGCTCGCATAGGAGGTGTAGAACAGCTGCATGCCGTCGAGGAACAGTCCGATGTCCTCGGACTTGAAGCCGCGGATCAGCCACCAATCGTTGCGGGTGTCCGTGCCAAACGTTCCCGCCCGCACACCGGCGGTGTAGCGCAGGACCTCATCGAGCTTGTTCGGCTTCTGGTCGCGGATCTGCTCGGCGCCGATGACGGACACCGACTGCGGCGTCTCGATGATCGGCGTGTTGGTCTTGGTGCCGGACGAGCTGCGACCCGCGACGTAGCCGTTCACCGGGCCGCGCGGCGTCTCGACGAAGCCGACGTTGCGCTGCAGCTGCGGCCTGTTCCTGTTGGCAGTCTGCTCCGACGACCGCGGCGCGCGGCGCTGAGGGGTCGTGGCGGCGCGGCGGCGCGCTTCCGGCGCGGTGACGGTCACCGGCGGCAGGCTCGCTGCGCCACCCTGCGCGGACGATTGTGCAAGCGATGCCTGCGGCATCAAAACCCAAGCGGACGCAGTCGCCAACACGGCCGACCGCAGCATTCCCAGACTGTTCAACGCGCCACCCCGAAGCTGCATGTTCGATGCGTCATGCCGCCTGTCCCCGGACGGCATGCGCTCACCGGCGACGCTTATGGGAGGGCGCGAGAATTCCCTAATTGAAAGCTTCTTAGAAGGACTCTTAGAAGGGATCCAACCTGTCGAGAGAGCGCTGCGAGATCAGCGTGCGTTCTTCTCGCTCTCGAGCATCTCGGCGGCGATCGCCGTGAGCCGATCGACTTGACCCAGCAGCGTGTGGAACTCGGCTTCGCTCAGCTGTTCCAGCAGGCGCCGGTTGCGCTCCTGCGCGCCGTCGACGATCGCATCATGCGCGGCGAGGCCCGCCGCCGTCAGCGAGATCAGCACTTCGCGGCTATCTTTCGGATTAGCCGATTTCACGATCAGCTTGCGCGAGAGCAGATTTGCCAGCGCGCGGCTGATCTGTCCCTTGTCCTGGCCGACGGCCTCGGCAAGCCGCGCCACGCTCATCGGCGGCCGGCGGCCGAGCGAGGCGACGAGACCGAACTCGACCGAGGACAATCCGGTGAGGCGCTTGTAGCGCAGGATCGCGCCACGCTTGAGCAGATTGGCAAGCACCATCAGCCGCGACGACAGCATCACGGTGATCGGGGCCGACGGTTCGTTCTCGTCTGCGGGCGACGTCGCCCCGCCCCTGCTCTCGGTCTGGCTCATGATCCACCTCTGCCAAGAAAGCCCGAGCCTGCCAAGTCCGAGCCTACAAGTCTGGGCCTGCAAGCCCGAGCCTGCCAAGCCCGGCCGGCCACCTCATCAAATGCGACTAAGACGCATTTGGAAGATCGTTGACATTGTCATCGAACTATCTTTCACTGGATCCAAGGCATCGAAAAGGCCCGGCCATCACGGCCAAAGCGGGAGGACCAGCATGACCATCACCCAGCGGGATCGCGATCTCGGCACGGCCTATGCGATGAAGCCGGCGCACACCCGCACCGAGCTGACCTCGGTCGTGCGCGGCACGCCGATGGGCGAACTGCTGCGCCGTTACTGGCACCCGGTCGGGCTCGTCGGTGACGCCACCGACACACCGAGGAAGGTCCGCGCACTGGGTGAGGATCTGGTGCTGTTCCGCGACAAGCATGGCCGCGCCGGCCTCTTGCACGCCCGCTGCTGCCACCGCGGCACTACGCTCTACTATGGCAAGGTCGAGGAGGACGGCATCCGTTGCTGCTATCACGGCTGGAAGTTCGACACCGAGGGCCACTGCCTGGAGCAGCCCTGCGAGCCCGATGGCGGTCAGTTCAAGGACAAGGTGCGCCAGCCCTGGTATCCAGTCGAGGAACGCTACGGACTGATCTTCGCCTATATGGGCCCGGCCGAGAAACGCCCGGTGCTGCCGGCTTACGAATGCCTGGAGACAATGGACGACGGCGAGTTGGTCGAGGCCGATGATTCCTCGATCGGCGGCGGTGGCCCCGCCATCATTCCGTGCAACTGGCTGCAGCATTTCGAGAACGTGGTCGATCCCTATCACGTGCCGGTGCTGCACGGCTCGTTCTCGGGCCCGCAATTCACCAACATGATGGCGTCGATCCCGGAGGTGACGTTCGAGAAATCGCCGCGCGGCGTCCTGGTCCGCTCCGAGCGCAAGCAGGACGACGGCAAGGTATTCTATCGCGTCAGCGAGGCTGCGCTGCCGACCTTACGCGTCGTGCCGAACCCGCGCGTCGCGCAGTTCGCGCGCGTCGAGTCGATCGGCTGGGTCCTTCCGATCGACGACGGCTCCTTCCGGATCTATGTCGCCGGCCGCGTCCAGGCTCCCGGCGACATCAGCCGCATGCGCTCGAAGTTCAACGGCAAGTTCTGGTGGGACATGACCGAGCAAGAGCACCAGCAATTTCCGGGCGATTACGAGGCCCAGGTCGGCCAGGGCGAGGTCACCGTTCATTCCGAGGAGCATTTCGGCCAGAGCGACCGCGGCATCCTGTTGATCCGGCGCATGCTGAGCGACCAGCTCGATGCGCTCGCCGCGGGCCGCGATCCGATCGGCGTCTCGTTCGATGCCGGCGCGCCTCCGGTCGCATTCGAAGCGGGGAATTACATCCGCGAAGGCTGATCTACCAGCTCCAAACGGAGCTGGACCGACAACGATAACAACGACAGATTGGGGGAAGCGATGGTCGATGTGACGTCACAGATGTCGGTGCAAACGGCTGCCGCGGCAAAGCCCCCGGCGCGGCGCTATTACGTGCTGGGGCTGCTCACCATCATCTACGCGCTGAACTTCCTCGACCGCACGATCTTCAACGTGCTGATCGAGCCGATCAAGAAGGAGTTCGCCCTCAGCGACACCATGATGGGCCTGCTCGCGGGCTTCGGCTTTGCGCTGTTCTATTCCCTGCTCGGCATTCCCATTGCGCGTGTTGCCGACCGGCTCAACCGCCGCAACATCGTGGCGTTGGCCTTTGCGTTCTGGAGCGCGATGACCGCGCTGTGCGGCGCGGCCACCAGCGTAACCTCGCTGGCGCTGGCGCGCATCGGCGTCGGCGTCGGCGAATCCGCGGGCTCGCCGGCCTCGCAATCGATCGTCGCCGACCTCTTCGCCAAGAATGAGCGCCCGCGCGCGCTCGGCATCTACGCCATCGGCACCTATCTCGGCGTCTTCCTCGGCTATTTCATCGGCGGCTACGTCAACCAGCACTATGGCTGGCGGATGGCCTTCTATGTCGCTGGCCTGCCCGGCATCCTGCTCGCACTGGTGCTGTGGCTGACGATCTCCGAGCCGAAGCGCGGCGCGATGCAGGAGAGTTTCGTGCCCGAGCCGCTCGGGCCGACGCTGCGCTTTCTCGCCTCGCAGCGCAGCTTCATCATCGTCCTGATCGGCTTCTGCCTCACCACCTACACGAACTACGCGACCGCGGCCTGGATCCCGCCGTTCCTGGCCCGCGTGCATCATCTGTCGAGCGCCGAGATCGGCACCTATGCCGGCACCTTCAAGGGCCTGGCCGGCATGGCCGGCACCCTGCTCGGCGGTTTCGTCGTGGCGCAGGTCAGCCGCCGCGACGACCGCTGGAAGCTGTGGGCGCCCGCGATCACCTCGGGACTCGCCGGGCCGGTGTTCGCGCTGTGCATGCTGACGCAGGATTTCGCGATGATGGTCGCCATGCTCGCGCTGACCTCGTTCCTGGTCGGCTTCCATCTCGGCCCGATATTCGCGATCGCGCAGACGGTGGCCAAGCCCAGCATGCGCGCGCTCGCCTCCGCGCTGATTGCGCTCACCGCCACCTGCTTCGGCCAGGGCGTCGGCCCGCTCGCGGTCGGCATGGTCAATGACGCGCTGAAGGGCAGTTATGGCGCAGAGGCCGTGCGCTATTCCCTGCTCTCGGCGGCGGTCACGACCACGCTCGGCGCACTCCTGTTCATCTGGGCCGCCCGCGCGATCCGGGACGACATCGGCCGTGCCGCGGCCTGAGACCGGCCCGGTTGGGCCCGCCCGGCGAAACAGGCCGGGCGGCGAGATGAAACCATTTTGCGGAACCCGCGAAACCATCCGGAAACAGATGGTCCTTAAGACATGAGCCCATAGACGGCGGCAAAGCCCGTCGGGAGGCTCAGATGAACCACTCAATTCACTCTGCTGATCGTGCGACCCACCTGAAGATCGTGGTGGTGGCGCTGGTGGCTGGCATCACAGTGGCGGCCTTCGGGATCGCAGCCCGCACCAATGCCGATTACAGCCAGTCCGCCCAGTCCACCCACGTGATCAAGGCCGGCAAGCCGGTGGTGGTGACGAGCGCCGGCACGTCCGAGATTCGCTGAAAGGTCCTCTTCCGGGCTGACCGATGGCCGCCTCCGGGCGGCCTTTTCGTTTTCCAGAGCAATGCTTAGCCGAGATACACCGTGCCAGCGCAACGTCCTTGACTTCACTCAGCCCCGCCTTTAATTCCCCCCTCGTTCCGCGCGCATCGAGCGAACCACGCGGGAGTAGCTCAGTTGGTTAGAGCGCCGGCCTGTCACGCCGGAGGTCGCGGGTTCGAGCCCCGTCTCTCGCGCCATTTTGGCAACCCCTTCATAGTCTTAGCTTGAACTTCTCGACTTCTGCCGCATCTGCGCCGGCGATTCCCTGCCGCTGGCGGGAACTCTCGGCATAGTCAGCCCGCGCCCGAATCGTCTACGTCTCAAAGGACTTAGAGGGATCCCCACACATTCTCGGCATTTCCAGGGATTCCCTGTCATTGGACAACCGGGGAGGCCAGTCATGGCTAAGAAGGATTCGGCCAAGAAGGATTCGGCGAAGAAGGCAGCCGCTCCCGCCACCATCACGCTCAAGCAGCTCGCCGCCGATATCGCCGAGAGCCAGGATCTGTCGAAAAAGCACGCCGAGGCGGTCCTGACCGACATGGTCGACTTGATCGCCAAGCACCTCAGGAAGGGCGACCGGGTCCGCATCGTCGGGCTCGGCATCCTCCAGGTCCGCAAGCGCGCCGCCCGAACCGGCCGCAATCCCGCCACCGGCGAGCCGATCCACATCAAGGCCAGCAAGAAGGTCACCTTCCGCCCGGTCAAGGAACTGAAAGAGGCGATCTGAGGCTACTCTTCGTTAAGCCTGATCCCACCTCCTTCCTGCCGCAACGCGGCCCGCTTTTCTGGTATACCGGCTGCTTCCCTGACCCCGGCGGTTTGACCAGAAATGTCCTCCCTCACCTTTTCGCATACCGTGACCGAGCGCTTCCTGCGCTACGTCACCATCGACACCCAGTCCGATCCGGAATCCCCTCACTCGCCCTCGACCGAGAAGCAGAAGGATCTCGGGCGCGTGCTCGCCGCCGAGCTGAAGGCCATGGGCGTCGCGGACGCGCATCTCGACGATTACGGCTACGTCTACGGAACGATCCCGGCCAACACCGACAAGAAGGTGCCGGTGATCTGCTTCTGCTCGCACATGGACACTTCGCCCGACGTCACCGGCAAGGACGTGAAGCCGCAAGTTCTGAGGAACTATCGCGGCGGCGACATCACCCTGCCGGGCGATGCCAGCCAAGTGATCCGCTTCAATGAGCATCCCGCGCTGAAGAACCAGATCGGCAACGACATCATCACTACCGACGGCACCACGCTGCTGGGCGCCGACAACAAGGCGGGCGTTGCCGAGATCATGGATGCAGCGCACTTCTTCATCAACAATCCCGATGTGAAGCACGGCACCATCAAGATCCTGTTCACGCCGGACGAGGAGATCGGCCGCGGCGTCGACAATGTCGACATCAACAAGCTGGGTGCCGATTTCGGCTACACCATGGACGGCGAAAGCGCCGGCTGCGTCGAGGACGAGACGTTCTCGGCCGACGGCGCCACCATCACCATCAACGGCGTCAGCGCCCATCCCGGCTACGCCAAGGGCAAGATGGAGCACGCGATCAAGATCGCGGCCGCCATCGTCGAGCGGCTGCCGAAGGAAGGCTGCTCGCCGGAGACGACCTCGGGCAAGCAGGGCTTTCTGCATCCGATCGGCATCGAGGGTGCGCTGGAACAGGCGAGGCTCTCGTTCATCGTCCGCGACTTCACCGAGGAAGGGCTGAAGGAGAAGGAGGTCCTGCTCGAGACCATCGTCAAGGACGTGATGAAGGACTATCCGCGCTCGACCTACACGTTCGAGGTGCGGGAGCAGTACCGCAACATGAAGCAGGTGATCGACCGTCACCCGCACGTGCTCGAATACGCTATCGAGGCGATCCGCCGCGCCGGCCTGCGCCCGATGCGCACCGCGATCCGCGGCGGCACCGACGGCTCGCGCTTGTCTTTCATGGGCCTGCCCTGCCCCAACATCTTTGCCGGCGAGCACGCGTTTCATTCGCGGCTCGAATGGGTCAGCCGCCAGGACATGGAAAAAGCCGTGCAGACCATCGTGCATCTCGCGATGATCTGGGAGGAGAAAGCCTGAAACTTCGTGCAGGCGTCCGTTATGGCCGGGCTTGCGCCCGGCCATTTGTTTTGGAACCTACGGCACCGGCATTGCGCGCGGGCTGCGGTGGAAGCGATTTGAGCTCGCCATCCAGTTCGGCAACGGCTCTCCGTCACGATGCCGTCCGCCAGCGACAGCCGCAGCCCAAGCCACCGCGGCGCCGATCAGGGTCGCGGCTGCGACCGAGAAGGCCACGATGATCGCGTTGCGCCGCGCGCGGTTGATGGCCGTCTTCGAGTCTGCGATCAGCACATCGACGCGCCGTTCGGCGTCAGGGGCCGCCAGTCCCGTTACTGCGGCAACCTGCTGCACGAGGTAGGTCCGGTCATCGGCGCTGACGCCGCTGTGGCTGGATGACGTCATGAGGACACGCCCCGCTTCGGCGCGGGCTTCCCTCAGATCCGTGTTTGGCGCGCGGCGAGGCGCGCGGAACAGCTTGTCGAGCTCATAGCTCAGCAGCGGCTCGGCTGCGGAGGTATTGCTCGCCGAGCTGCGCATCGGCGAACGGTCGATCGCAGCAGCGCCAAGAAGCGCCAGCAGAGCTGCGCCAGCCAGCACGGCCAATGCCCAGGCGGTCAGGCCATGCAGCCCGTCGCGCCGCTCGCCATCATCCTCGATCGTTGCAAGCGCAGGCGCCGGTCGCGTCGTCCGGCCAGCGATGTAGCCGCCGAGGCCGAAGCTGATGATCGCCTGGACGATCAGATAGAGCCCGGAGAGCAGCGCCAGCGCCGCCGAGGCATCGCGCCAGGTCGGCGAGGCCGAACTGACACCCAGGCCGACCGCAACACCGAAGCCGACCAGAATGAACGACATTGCGCCGGCGGCGAGAGCGCCTGCGAGCACCGAGCTCCACTGGATGGTCCGGCGGTCGTCGGCAGCCGTGGCACCGCGCTCCATCATGTTGTCGCGTACGAGGGTTTCCATTGCCGTTCTCTCAGCGCAGGCCGAAGAACGACAGGATCGCCATGACCACGACGATCAAGCCGATGAGATAAATCAGTCCGTCCATAGTCCCGTCCTCCTCAGTTTCTCCTGCTCGCTAAATCGCGAGATATGAGGAACGTTCCTAATTCGGCATCAATTGCGGAACGAACCGGCGAGACGGGCGTTGCCTGTTCGAGTCCCAAGGATGAAGATTGTGAGCACGAAGGCCTCAGCCGGTCAGCCCCGGGCTGGGGCCTTCCATTTGCGCTTCCTGTCCTATGTTAGCGACGCCGGCTCTGCGATCATAAAGGATGCCACCGGGGCGGAACCTCCGGATCGGGGAGAGCCGCGTGGACCGCAGAACGGCGTGCCTTCATCAGGCAGATGCATTTCGGGAAAAGGCGATCGCCGATCCCGAGCAGCACGACAGATGGGTCAATGAAGCCATCAAATGGCTGGAGCGGGCGATGGAAGCCGGCCGTTGCGCAATCGTCTCGGCCGAAGCCGGCGACACCGGCGATTTTCCAGAGGTGGCATGCGAAGCAGCAGCCGACGCTCAACTGGGCCTGATCACGCGCCAATGAGACGCGTGTTGGCGTTTGCGGCCAGCACTGCGGCAATTCTTCAAGGGACGTAACAATGTTGCAGGTCGACACTGTTCCCACCCCCATGCTAGGCCGGGCACAGACCGCAACCAGAGTGACGTCGTGCCCGCGAACCGCCAGCCCTCAGGAACTTGCCGCCGGCGCAACTGGCGCGGGCTGCTGTCTGTGCTGATCGCGGCTGTCTACCTGCTGGCGAGCGCGCTGCATGGCTCGCACGACATCGACGTCACCACGCCGGGCGGCGGCTCGGAGATCGCAGCGGTCCTCGATGGCCCCACGGGCCACAGCGACCACAAGGCCATCGGCGGACATCATTGCCATGGCTGCTTCTCGCTGACGGTGACACAGCCGGCGCCGGCGGCCGTTTCGGTCGCGCTTGCATCCGCATCCAGCCCGCAGCCTGCACCCCGGCTCGCCGGAATTACCCCCGATACCGATTCCCCGCCTCCCAAACATATTGCCTGAACGGATTGGTCGGGGCGTCCGCGCCCATTAGGTTCATCCTTCACAGGTCGGTTTTATGTTGCGCAGGAGAATGGCCGCGCGCCTGGCGTGCGCGGTGGCGTGTCTGATTGCTGGATCGGCGATTGCGCCGTCGCACGCCCAGACTTTGACGATGCGGAGCGCGCTGTCGCGCGCGCTGGCCGCGAGCCCACGGCTGACGGCGGCGGAGCGCGACGTCGGCATCGCCACGGGCCAGCGCATCCAGGCGGGCGCCCTGCTCAATCCGGAACTGTCCTACGAGCAGGACGATTCATTCGGCTCCGGCAAATATCGCGGGACCCGATCGGCCGAGACCACGCTCCAGATCAGCCAGGCCTTTGAGCTGTTCGGCAAGCGCGACGCGCGGATCGCGGCCGGCGCGGCCGGGATCGAGGTCGCCGCGATCCAGCGCAAGGCGGTCAGGCTGGAGGTGCTGTCGGAGACCGCGATCGCCTTCCTCAGCGTGCTCGGCGCGCAGCGACGCATCCAGATCCTCGACGAGCAGATTGCGGCGATCGACCGCTTGACGCCGCTCCTGCGCCGCCGCGTCGAGGCCGGCGCCTCCTCGCCGGCCGAGACTGGCCGCGCCGAAGTGGCCTCCGCCCTGGTGAAGGCCGACCGCGAACGCTTCAAGGCAACGCTGGCCAGCGCCCGGCGCGAGCTTGCCGTGCTGATGGGCGACGCATCCGCGAAATTCGGCGAGGTCTCCGGCCGTCTCGACACCATGGGCAAGCCGCCGACGTTCCAGTCGGTGGTCGCCGCCATCGATGCCAATCCGCAGTTGGTGCGCTGGACCGCCGTCTTCGCCCAGCGCAATGCCGAGCTGCTGCTGGCCCGGCTCAAGCCCTATCCGGACGTGCGGATCGCCGCCGGCTGGCGCCACTTCAACGAGACCAATGACGATGCGGTGCGGCTCTCCCTCTCGGTGCCGATCCCCGTGTTCGACCAGAACCAGGGCAATATCCTCTCGGCGCAGGAAAGCCTCGCCAAGACCAAGGCCGAGCGCGAGGCCAACCGCAACACCTTGATCGTGATTGCCGGCCGCGCCTACGACTCGTTGCAGGGCTCGCTGCGCGAGCTCGCCGTGCTGCGTGAGACCGCCATTCCCAAGGCCGTCGAGGCGTCCGAGGCGATTTCGCAAGGCTACGGCCAGGGCCGCTTCACCCTGCTCGAGGTACTCGACGCCGAGGCGAGCGTCACCCAGGCGCGGCTGCGCGAGCAGGAGGCGCTTCAGAATTTCCACGCAGGCGTTGCGACCATCGAAGGTCTCGTCGGCAATCCCTTCACGCTGGCGCGGGAGAGCGCACGATGAAGACGTCCTCCACCATTCTCGTCGCCATCGTTGCCGCCGCGCTCGGCGCTTACGGCTATTCCCTGCTCGCGCCGGCCACGCCCGCGCATACCGAGCACACTGAGCATTCCGAAAAGAAGCCGAACGACCATGTCGAGCAGGATGAGCATGGTGCCGACCGCATCCGCATCTCCGACGTCAAGCTGGCGGCCGCGGGCGTCACGCTCGCCGAGGCCGCGAGCGCGACCCTGACCGACACGCTCGCCTTCAATGGCATTCTGCGTGCCAACCAGGAAGCCGTGGTGCAGGTGACGCCGCGCTTTCCGGGCCTCGCCAAATCGATCCAGAAGCGCATCGGCGACAAGGTCGGCAAGGACGATCTGCTCGCCGCGATCGAGAGCAACCAGAGCCTCACCGTCTACGAGCTGAAAGCTCCCATTGCCGGAACCATCATCGAGCGACAAATCTCGCTCGGCGAATATGCCTCCGAACAGAAGCCGGCCTTCGTCGTCGCCGACCTCTCGACCATCTGGGTCGACCTGTCGATCTATCGGCAGGATCTCCGGCGCGTCCACCTCAACGACGAGGTGCTGATCGATCCCGACGATGGCCGCGGCGAGATCAAGGGCACGATCTCCTACATGGCGCCGATCGGCTCCAGCGAGACCCAGACAGCGCTTGCACGCGTGGTGCTGCAAAATCCGGATGGCCGCCTGCGGCCCGGCCTGTTCGTCACGGCGAGGCTGATCCTCGCCGCGCGCAACGTCGCGGTCGCCGTACGCCGCAGCGCGATCCAGACGCTGGAGAACCGGACCATCGTGTTCGTCCGCGAGGACGGCGACAAGATCGAGGCACGCCCGGTTGAAACAGGGGATTCCGATCCGCGCCATGTCGAGATCAAGGCCGGCCTGTCGGCCGGCGAGCACTACGTCGCCGAGAACAGCTTCGTCGTGAAGGCGGAGATGGGCAAGGGCGAGGCCGAACATGATTGAGCGCCTCATCGCCGTCTCGCTGCATCAGCGCTGGCTGGTCCTCCTGTTGGCGCTCGGCGCCATTGCTTTCGGGGCCTGGAATTTCCAGCGCCTTCCGATCGACGCGGTGCCTGACATCACCAACATCCAGGTCCAGATCAACACCCGCGCGCCCGGCTATTCGCCGCTCGAGACGGAGCAGCGCATCACCTTCCCCGTCGAGACCGCGATGGGCGGCCTGCCCAAGCTCGACTATACCCGCTCGCTGTCGCGCTACGGCCTCAGCCAGGTGACGGTCGTCTTCAAGGACGGCACCGACATCTTTTTCGCCCGCCAGCTCGTCGGCGAACGCATCCAGCAGGTGAAAGACCAGCTTCCGGCTGGCGTCGAGGTCGCGATGGGCCCGGTCTCGACCGGGCTCGGCGAGATCTTCATGTACACCGTGGAAGTCAAGACGGGCGCGAAGACGCAAGGCGGTCACGACTATTCGTTGACCGATTTGCGCACCGTGCAGGACTGGATCATCAAGCCGCAGCTTCGCAACGTGCCAGGGGTGATCGAGGTCAACACCATCGGCGGCTTCGAGCGGCAATTCCATGTGCTGCCGGACCCGGGCAAACTGATGGCCTACCGGCTCGGCTTTCGCGACGTCATGACGGCGCTCGCCGCCAACAACGCCAATGTCGGCGCCGGCTATATCGAGCGCAACGGCGAGCAATATCTGGTTCGCTCCCCCGGCCAGGTCGGCAATATCGGCGAGATCCAGGACATCGTCATCGGCTCGCGCGGCGGAAATCCCGTCAGGATCAGGGATGTCGCGACCGTCACGGAAGGCCGCGATCTGCGCACGGGCGCGGCGACGCGCGATGGCGAGGAGACCGTGCTCGGCACCGCCATGCTGCTGATCGGCGAGAACAGCCGCACGGTGGCCCGCCGCGTCGCGGCCCGGCTCGAGGACATCGCCAAATCGCTGCCCGATGGCGTCGTGACGCGAACCGTCTACGACCGCACCGATCTGGTCGAAGCCACCATCCGTACCGTCAGGAACAACCTCCTCGAAGGCGCCGCCCTGGTGGTGGCGGTGCTGTTCCTGATCCTCGGCAACATCCGCGCCGCCCTCGTGGTGGCCTGCGTCATTCCGCTGTCCATGGCGATGACGATCACCGGCATGGTCGAGACGAAAGTCAGCGCGAACCTGATGAGCCTCGGCGCGATCGACTTCGGCATCATCGTCGACGGTGCCGTGATCATCGTCGAGAATTGCCTGCGCATGCTGGCCGCGGCCCAGCGCGAGAAAGGCGGCCTGCTCACGACCTCTGAGCGGCTCCGTGCGATCCTGCGCGGGTCCAGCGAGGTGATCAAGCCGAGCCTGTTCGGAACGCTGATCATCGCCGTGGTCTATCTGCCCGTGCTGACGCTGACGGGCGTCGAGGGCAAGATGTTCACGCCGATGGCGCTGACCGTGCTGATGGCGCTGGGCGCCGCGGTGCTGTTCTCCATCACCTTCGTGCCGGCGGCCGTCGCCATCTTCGTCACCGGCAAGGTGTCCGAGCACGAAAACCTGTTCATGCGCATGGCCAAGCGCGCCTACCTCCCCCTGCTCCGCTTTGCCATCGACAACCGGCTCGCGGTCGCCGTCATGGCCGCATTCATCGTGGTCGCAAGCGGCATCGCCGCTTCGCGGATGGGCGGCGAGTTCATTCCGAGCCTGGACGAAGGCGACGTCGCGCTGGCCTCGATCCGGATTCCCGGCACCAGTCTGACGCAATCGCTGGACCTGCAGAAGGCGCTGGAAAAGCGCATCACGCAGATTCCGGAGGTGAAGGAGTTCTTCACCCGCATCGGGACCGCCGAGATCGCGACCGATCCGATGTCGCCGGCGCAGACGGATGGCTACATCATGCTGAAGCCGCGCGCCGAATGGCCCGACCCGGGCAAATCGAAATCGGAGGTGATCGAAGCGATCGACAAGGCCGCCGACGACATTCCCGGCAGCGCCTATGAGATCTCCCAGCCGATCCAGTTCCGCGTCAACGAGCTGATCTCGGGGGTGCGCAGCGACGTCGGCGTCAAGATCTTCGGCGATGACCTCGACATCCTGCAAGGCGCCGCCAAGCAGGTCGAGGCCGCGATCCGCGGCGTCCGCGGCGCCAGCGACGTCAAGATCGAGCAGGTCGCAGGGCTTCCGATCCTCACCGTCCGCCTCGATCGCCAGGCGCTCGCCCGCTACGGCCTCAGCGTCGGTGAGGTGCAGGGCATCGTCGAGATCGCCGTCGGCGGCAAGTCGGCCGGCAAGCTGTTCGAGGGCGACCGCCGCTTCGAGATCGTGGTTCGCCTGCCGGAGCATCTACGCGGCAATCTCGAGGCGATCCGGGCGATCCCGATCCCTCTGCCGCCCGGCGAGGACGCAGCAACCGGCACGGCCGTTCGCACCGCGCTGTCCGCCTCCCCGCTCACCCAGATGCGCTATGTGCCGCTGTCGTCGGTCGCAACCGTGGATGCCACGCCCGGCCCGAACCAGATCAGCCGCGAGAACGGCAAGCGGCGCATCGTCGTCACGGCCAATGTCCGCGCGCGCGACCTCGGCTCCTTCGTGGCCGAAGCCGAGACGGCGGTCGCGGAGAAGGTCAAGCTGCCACCCGGCTACTGGATCGGCTGGGGCGGCCAGTTCGAACAGTTGGTCTCCGCGACAAAACGGCTGATGATCGTGGTGCCGGTGGCGCTGCTGCTGGTGTTCCTGCTGCTGTTCATGGGCATGGGGTCGGCGGCGGACGCAGCGCTGGTGTTTTCCGGCGTGCCGCTGGCGCTGACCGGCGGCGTCGCCGCGCTCTTGCTGCGCGGTATTCCGCTTTCCATCAGCGCCGGCGTCGGCTTCATCGCGCTGTCGGGCGTCGCTGTCCTCAACGGCCTCGTCATCATCGCCTTCATCGAGCGCCTGCGCAGCGAGGGGCGGCCCATCGCGGACGCCGTGCGCGAGGGGGCGCTGACGCGGCTGCGCCCGGTGCTGATGACCGCGCTGGTCGCCTCGCTCGGCTTCGTGCCGATGGCGCTCGCGACCGGTGCCGGCGCCGAGGTGCAGCGGCCGCTGGCGACCGTGGTGATCGGCGGCATCATCTCCTCGACCGTGCTGACATTGCTGGTGCTGCCCGCGCTCTACGTGCTGTTCCGCCGTGACGTCGCAAACGAAACGCCTACAATGGCAGCTGATTTGGCGACGTCCGGGGAGCGCTAGAATTGGGCAGCCACGACCATCACGGTCATCATCACCATGATCACGCCGACCATGGTCCTGGTCATGGTCACGACCACGGTCACGGCCATGTCCATGCGCCCGCCAATTTCGGCAAGGCGTTCGCGATCGGCATTTCGCTCAACGCCGCCCTCGTCGTGGCCGAGGCGGTCTACGGCTATCTCGGCAATTCCACCGCCCTGCTCGCGGACGCCGGCCATAATTTGTCCGACGTGCTCGGACTGGTCGTGGCCTGGGGCGCCTCGATCGCGGCACGGCGCGCGCCGAGCGGACGCTTCACCTACGGTTTTCGCGCCTCCACCATTCTGGCGGCACTGGCCAATGCGGTGTTCCTGCTGGTCGCAACCGGCGCAATCGGCTGGGAGGCGATCCTGCGCCTGCGCGAGCCGGAGCCGGTCGCGGGCGTCACGGTGATGGTGGTCGCCGGCATCGGCATCCTCATCAACGGCTTCACGGCCATGCTGTTTGCGAGCGGCCGCAAGGACGACATCAACGTCGAAGGCGCCTATCTGCACATGGCCGCCGACGCAGCGGTCTCGCTTGGCGTCGTGGTCTCGGCGGCGCTGATCATCTGGACCGGCTGGCTCTGGCTCGACCCCCTCACCAGCCTCGTCATCTGCGCCACCATCCTGTGGAGCACGACCAGCCTGTTGCGCGGCTCCATCGACATGTCGATGGCGGCAGCGCCCAAGGGCACCGACCTCGCCGCGATCAGGTCGTTCTTGCTCGCGCGTCCCGGCGTGTCCGCGATCCACGATCTCCATGTCTGGCCGATCTCGACCACCGAGACGGCGCTGACCTGCCACCTCGTCATGCCCACTGGGGCCGGCGATGCCTTCCTGATGGAGACGGCGCAGCTCCTGAAGACGGCCCATCGCATCGGCCACACCACGCTTCAGGTCGAGACCCATCCGGACAATGGCTGCGCGCTGGCACCGGATGATGTGGTGTGACCGCGTCTATGCCTCGCCGCCGCCGGCCCGGCCGGCCTTGGCCCTGGCTCCGGCCCTGAGCCAATCGAACAGCACACTCCCCAGGATCGCGCTCGAGCCGGCGAGGAAGGGAATGACGTAGTACGCGTAGCGATTGAGCCCATAAACGAGGAAGGTCGGAAACGCGGCGCTGGCCATCGCCAGCAGGATCATCAATGTGCCACCGGCAACGAGGCGGCCGGTCGGCCACCGCACCAAACCCGCATGGCTCGCAGGGACGCCAATCAGAAGCACGAGAGCGAGGCCGAGTGTCGCCGCGGACAGCCACCAGATCGGACCCGGGAAATCGTCGTATTCGGTCGAAACCTGCAACCCGCAGCACAGCGCGACCAGCTCCGAGTTGGGCGCGTAGCCACGCGCAAAAAGGCGGTTCAGGGTGAGCTGAAGCCGATCCGCGGAGAGCAGCCGCGACAGTGGCCACCAGGGTTTGTAGTAGTCGTGAACCAACTGTCCGGACTTCAACCCGGTCGGGCTGCCAAAGAACGGGAACCTGTCGCGGTCCATGAAATATTCGTAGCCCTGCGGATTGGGCGTCCGCCGCGCAACCGAATTTGCGTCGAACAGCAGGAAGTACATTTCCCGGAGAAAGTGCTTCGTGAGGTGTCGATAGAGCGTCGACGGCGTCGTCAGCGTTTCGATGAAGATGTCACGCACGACCCGCTCGATATCCACTTCGCTGTCGCCGGGCTTCGCCAGCCGGTGTATCGCGCCGAACGGCCACTGATAGACACCGGTGTCGGGCCATCCCTGAGGAGTGTCCGCAGCTCGCATCTGCTCGACGTATCCCCGCGCCTGCGCCTTCCGGTCGAGATGAACGCCGTGCTCGAAATCGCCGGAATAGCCGACCACGAAGGCCATCGCGGCCACGATCTCGTTGCCGGCGGGGCGTTTGCCGATCGCCAAGTTGATCGCCGCCGGCGTCAGGTAGACGGCCGAAGCGAAAAAGCCTGCCAGTGCAAGCACGCCAAGCCGGCGCAGGAGCCCTGCGTCCAGCACCACCACCAGCCACAACAGAATGACCCCGGCCTGACCTATCGCCGCCGACCGGCATGTCATCACGGCGCCGAGCGTCAAGCCCACGGCCGCTGCGGCCGGCAACGCCGGCCATTTCCTCAATGCGACGCCCGCGGCGATGAAGGCCGCAAGACTGACCAGGAAGTTGGAGATCGTCTCCGCACCAATCGTGTTGTCGTAGTGGACGATGCGGCCGTGCAACGTCGCAAGACAAAAGGCCAACAGCGCGAAGAAACGCGGCGCGCCGGCAAAACGCACGATCCCTGCAACGAAAAGCGCAGTGCCGATGCTCATCAGGTGCTGCGCGATGACGAAGACGAGGATGTGCGGGCCGAACAGTTTTGACAGCAGCACAAGGAAGGCGGCCACGCCGTACGGCCGCTTCATCATATCCTCGAGATATTGTCCTCTCAGGATGGATTCGGCCTGTATGATATAGGCCGCGCTGTCCTCATGGATGAAGTGATCCGGCCAGTTCATCAGGAAAGCAAGATGAACCATCAAGGCCAGGCCGATTGCGCAAACCCAGACCCAGAACCACGCAATAGAGACTGCCCACCGGGGCAAGGCGGACCAAAGACCAGTGCGCTGGCTCAGTGCTGGATTCATCTTCAATGCTCGCAACCGGGAGTTGGGGGCGACTACGTCGCCTTCGCGGTCACGATCCAGATCGCGCCCTGCAACGCGACGCTCTGCTCCTTCTGGAACGGCGCGAGCATCTCGCGGATCGAGGCTTTTGCGGCCGCATACGTCTCCGGCGGGTGTCCCTGCAGCGCGCGGCTGGCGGGACCGATCTGCAGGGCACCGTCAACCGCGGCATCGAGGCCGCCACCGATCGCGACATCCATCTCCAGATTATGCGGCTCCATCGCCATGTCGACGAAACCCGCTCCCTTCAGGATGCGCATCACACGCTCCTCCGAGGCGAACGCGAACGGGCCCGGCTCCTCCGGCCCGACCGGCGGCATCTTCGGCACGTGCTTGTAGACCGCCATCAGCGGCGCCATCATCCACGGGTTTTCCTTTGGCTCGCGCCAGCAGGCGAAGGCGAGCCGCCCGGTCGGCTTCAACGCGCGCCGCAAGTTGCTGAAGGACGCAATGGGATCGGCAAAGAACATCACGCCGAAGCGCGAGGCCAAAAGATCGAAGCTCGCCGGCTCGAACGGATGCACCGTTGCATCCGCCAGCACGAAATCGAGCGGCAGGCCTTTTGGCGCGAACGCGCGCGCCTGGGACAGCATCGGCTCGGACACATCGAGGCCGAGCGCAAACCCATCGGGCGCCACCGCCTTGGCGAACGCGAACGTCGTCGCACCGGAGCCGCAGCCGACATCGAGGACGCGCTCCCCGGGCCTCGGCTTGGCGCGGTCGATCAGCGCCGCGGCAATCGGTCCGAGCAGGCTCTCCTGCGCCGCATGGCGATCGGCCCAGCGCTGGCCGCTCGGGCCGTTCCAATAGGCGATCTGGTCGGCGTTTTGCTCGTGTCCGCTCGGCTGCTGCATGGTGTTCCCGGTCATTCCCATTCGCGATGCCCATCCCGTCGGTTTTGCAACCGCACAGGGGCGATACCACGTCGGGATGGCGGGCGCACCCCTTCAAGGAGTCAAGGCGGGTCGCGCGCCGGGCCCGGAATTACGAGATTGCGATGGTCGAACGGCCTCGGCTCATGCGACGCGCTTCGCGCAGGCACGCCCGGCAGACATGTCGGTAGATGAGATCCAGCAGAGCACACATTGGCCAACCCTCCGTTGTGACTTGCGGGCGGACATTGGCCTATTGCCCGCACGGGCGCCTGTGATGTTCGTCACATTAGGCGTCTTTGCCTCCAGGGCATACTCCGACTACTCTGATCACATTGCGATTTGGGGCTGCAATGGGCACGATTCGGATTCTATTTTTTCTGACGATATTCTGCCTGGGCTGCGGATCGGCGCACGCTGAAAAGCGCGTGGCTCTCGTCATCGGCAATTCCGCCTACAAGAGCGTGCCCCGGCTGACCAATCCGGTGAACGACGCCTCGCTGGTCGGAGGCATGTTCAGGAAGGCCGGCTTCGACACCGTGGACGTCAAGCTCGACCTGAGCGTCGTCGACATGCGCAAGGCCCTGCGCGAGTTCGGCGGCAAGGCGCGCGAGGCCGACGTCGCCGTCATCTATTATGCCGGCCACGGGATCGAGCTGGACGGCAACAATTATCTCGTTCCGACCGACGCCGCGCTGGAAACCGATACCGATGTCTTCGACGAGGCTTTCCCGCTCGATCGGCTGCTGTTCGCCATCGAGCCGGCCAAGCAGCTTCGCCTCGTCATTCTCGATGCCTGCCGCGACAATCCCTTTGCCAAGACCATGAAGCGCACGATCGCCGCGCGCGCCATCGGCCGCGGCCTCGCCAAGGTCGAGCCGACCAGCCCGAACACCATGGTCGCCTTCGCGGCGAAGGCGGGCTCGACCGCTTCGGACGGCGACGCCAAAAACAGCCCGTTTGCCGCAGCGCTGGTCGAACGCCTGCCGACGCCGGGGCTCGACCTGCGCAAGGCCTTCGGCTTCGTGCGCGACGATGTCCTCAAGAACACCGGCTACAAGCAGGAGCCCTATGTCTATGGCTCGCTGGGCGGCGACGACGTGCCGCTGGTTGCGACGAAACCGGTCGTCGCCGGCCCCCAGGCCAACCCCGACAGTGAGATCCGGCGCGACTACGAACTGGCGCTTCAGCTCGGTACGCGTGACGGCTGGACAGCCTTCCTCAACCGCTTTCCGAGTAGCTTCTATACCGATCTTGCCAAAGGCCAGTTGAACAAGATCGCTGCCGAAGAAACCCGCGCGACCACGGCGGACAAGGCTCGGCAGGCGGAAGAGGAGAAGGCCCGGCTCGCAGCCGAGCGCGCCACCAAGGCCGAGCAGGAGAAGGCGGCGGCCGCGGCCAAGGCGGCCGAGGAGAAGCGTCTTGCGGCCGAGAAGGCCAAGCAGGTCGAGGAAGCCAAGGCCGCCGCAGCCGAGCAGCGCCGGAAGGACGCCGAGGCGGCAGCGGCGAAGGCCCTCGCCGAGAAGCTGGCCGCGGAGAAGGCGCTCGCCGAGAAGCTGGCGAACGACAAGGCCACCGCCGAGACGGCCGCCAAGCTGGCCGCGGAGAAACAAGCCTCTGCCAGCGCGGAGCAGAAGGTCGCAGCGATAGCGCCCTCTTCGACCCCGCCGACAATGTCGCCGCAGGAAACGACGAAGCTGGTTCAGTCGGAGCTCCGCCGTGTCGGCTGTCTGACAGCTTCCGCAGAGGGCGATTGGAATGCCTCATCACAGCGTTCGCTGGCGCTGTTCAACAAATATGCCGGCACCAAATTCGACGCCAAGCTTGCAAGCTTCGATGCGCTGGACGCGATCAAGGCGAAGCCCGGCCGCGTCTGTCCGCTGATCTGCGACCGCGGCTTCAGGGCAGACGGCGACACCTGCACCAAGATCGCCTGCCGCGCCGGCTACCGCGTCAATGACGACAATGAATGTGAGAAGGTGCAGGACAAGAAGCCGGTCGCGACGCGCGAGGACGCCAAGAAGCGGGATACTGAGCGCAAGCAAACGGAAGCCAAACCATCCAAGCCTCAGGCAAGCGGGCAGCTTATATGCGGCAACGCAGGCTGTCGTCCGGTCAAATCGGGATGCCGGGTCGAGAGTGGGAGCTCGTCGGGTGCGGGATCGGTCGGATACAGGGAAGTGTGTCCCTAACTCTTCGGCAGCTTCAGGAGTTTAGCCGGGTCGAATTTTTCGGCCCCAGAGTTGGCTGTTCTTCACTTTCGGTCACGGAATCGAACCGCGGACCCTCTCGGTGTAAACGAGATGCTCTAACCAGCTGAGCTAACCCCTTGCCGTAGACATCACCAGACCCGGCGCAGCCGGTCTCATCCGTGCGCATTACGGCCGCATTGGTTTCACCGAACGGCCACATCGGAATCAGATGCCAACCAGATTTCGTCGATAGGTTTCGCCGTTCCTCAAACTGGAAAAGGCATGACCATGCGCAGCTTCACGGCATCCGTCATCGTTGCAGCTCTCTGTCTCGGAACACCGGCTCTGGTGCAGGCACAGGGCGCATCGTCGCAACCCGGCGCGGAACAGCCGTCCACGCAGTCCAGCACCGAGATCCGGAGCATACAGGTTGTGGACGTCAAGGAATTGCAGCCGGCCGTGCGCGCGAAGGTCGATGAACTCGTGGCGCACACAAGCGACAAGGACATCCAGTCGCTCCGGCAGTCCATCGACGCCACACCGCAAGCAGCCTCCGTGCTCAAGGCCAAGGGCTTGAGCTCGTCACAAGTCGTCGCGATCAACATCGCCGATGGTGTCCTGACGATGTTCACCAAGACAGCCTGACAATCAGGCGGGGTTCCGGGCCGAGGCGTTGCGCAGCGGCGGCGAGCACGATCGCCGCCTTCTCGGGCGCGCTCGGCCCTTGCTCCGACACCCGCCGAGGCGCTAAAGAGGCGCCGTGGGGCGGTTAGCTCAGCTGGTTAGAGCATCTCGTTTACACCGAGAGGGTCCGCGGTTCGAATCCGTGACCGCCCACCAGCCTTCGCTCGCTTCGCGAGCTTCGGCTGGGCAAGCCGGCAACTCGGCAGGCCAGCATTCGTGCTCGTGGCGCGAAGTGAGCGAAGGCTGCCGCGCCGAAGCCCAACGGGCGAAGGCGGGCTTTGAGCCGCGAGCTTCGGCTCGGCAAGCCAACCTCAATCCTGCGGCCTCCCCGGCAGCAGCGGCACCGCGTCGATCCATACCGCCGCCGACTGGCACCAGATCTGCCTGACGGGGGCGCAATTTGTCGCGCTGGCGGATAGAGCCCCAGCGGATGCCCCAATCGTCGGCCTCATCGCCCTCGCCGCTGGTGAACAGCGGGGAACCACAATCGGCGCAGAAGTGCTGGAAGCGCATCCGGCCGTTGTCGCCGCGCTTGCCGTAGACCTTGGGCGTGCCGCCGGTCAGGCGGACATCAACGCCGGAGCAGACGGCCGTCACCCGGAACGGCGAGCCGGTCAGCGTCTGGCAATCGGTGCAGTGACAGACCGAGACCTCCTCCGGATCGACCTCGGCCTCGAAGGTGATTGTCCCGCAATGGCATTGCCCGTCGACGTGCATCGCCCTCCTCCCCTTGCCCCCAAAACAAAAACGGCGCCCGAAGGCGCCGTTCTATCATCTTTTCGCTGAACCTCAGTGAGCGGTCAGGCCGCCGGCGGCTTCATCGCCGTCCGGCTTCACCGTCACCTTGGTGTCCTCTTCCCAGACGATCGGCACCGGCTTCTTCACCAAAGCCTTGGCGACGACGTCGTCGAGGCGCGAGACCGGGATGATCTCCATGCCGCCCTTGATCGCATCGGAAATCTCCGTGAGATCCTTGGCGTTGTCCTCGGGGATCAGCACCGTCTTGATGCCGCCGCGGGCCGCAGCCAGCAGCTTCTCCTTCAGGCCGCCGATCGGCAGCACGCGGCCGCGCAGCGTGATCTCGCCGGTCATCGCGACATCGTGGCGGACCGGGATGCCGGTCATGACCGAGATGATCGCGGTGGCCATGGCGACGCCCGCGGACGGGCCGTCCTTCGGCGTCGCGCCCTCAGGCACGTGCACGTGGATGTCACGGCGGTCGAACATCGGCGGCTCGATGCCGTAGTTGATCGCACGCGAGCGGACGTAGGACGCCGCCGCCGAGATCGACTCCTTCATCACGTCGCGCAGATTGCCCGTGACCGTCATCTTGCCCTTGCCGGGCATCATGACGCCTTCGATGGTGAGCAGCTCACCGCCGACATCGGTCCAGGCAAGGCCGGTAACGATGCCGACCTGCGGCTCGCTCTCGATCTCGCCGAAGCGGTACTTCGGCACGCCGAGCAGCTCTTCCAGAGTCTTCTCGGTGACCTTGACCGACTTCTTCTTGGAGATCATCAGCTCCTTCACCGCCTTGCGGGCGAGTGTGGAGAGCTCACGCTCCAGATTACGCACGCCCGCTTCGCGGGTGTAGCGGCGGATCAAAAGCAGCAGCGCGTCGTCGTCGATCGAGAACTCCTTGGAGTCCAGGCCATGCTTGGACACCGCGTTCGGGATCAGATGCTTGCGCGCGATCTCGACCTTCTCGTTCTCGGTGTAGCCCGCGATCCGGATGATCTCCATGCGGTCCATCAGCGGCCCGGGAATATTGAGCGTATTCGCGGTCGTGATGAACATCACGTTGGATAGATCGTAGTCGACCTCGAGATAGTGGTCGTTGAAGGTGCCGTTCTGCTCGGGGTCGAGGACCTCGAGCAGAGCCGAGGACGGATCGCCGCGGAAATCGGCGCCCATCTTGTCGATCTCGTCCAGCAGGAACAGCGGATTGGACGACTTCGCCTTGCGCATCGACTGGATGATCTTGCCGGGCATCGAGCCGATATAGGTGCGGCGGTGACCGCGGATCTCGGCCTCGTCGCGCACGCCGCCGAGCGAGACGCGCACGAATTCGCGCCCCGTCGCCTTCGCGATCGACTTGCCGAGCGAGGTCTTGCCGACGCCGGGAGGCCCGACCAGGCACAGGATCGGGCCCGTGAGCTTGTTGGCGCGCGATTGCACGGCGAGATACTCGACGATGCGCTCCTTGACCTTCTCCAGCCCGTAGTGATCGGAGTCCAGGATGGCCTGCGCCGATTCCAGGTCCTTCTTCACCTTGGACTTCTTGTTCCACGGGATCGACAGCAGCCAATCCAGATAGTTGCGCACGACGGTCGCTTCCGCGGACATCGGCGACATCTGGCGCAGCTTCTTCAATTCATGCTGCGCCTTCTCGCGCGCTTCCTTGGAGAGCTTGGTCTTGGCGATCTTCTCTTCGAGATCGGCGAGCTCGTCGCGACCGTCGTCGTCGCCGAGTTCCTTCTGGATCGCCTTCATCTGCTCGTTGAGATAGTACTCGCGCTGGGTCTTCTCCATTTGTCGTTTGACACGAGAACGAATCCGCTTCTCGACCTGCAGCACCGAGATCTCGCTCTCCATCAGGCCCAGCACCTTCTCAAGGCGCGTGGTGACGGACAGCGTCTCCAGGATACCCTGGCGATCCGCGATCTTGACGGCGAGATGCGAGGCAACGGTGTCGGCGAGCTTGGCGAAATCGGTGATCGCCTGCACGACGCCGACGACCTCGGCCGAGATCTTCTTGTTGAGCTTCACATAGCTCTCGAAGTCGGACACGACCGAGCGCGACAGCGCTTCCGCCTCGACCGACTTCGCATCGGTGTCGGCCAGCGCAATGGCGGTCGCTTCGTAATAGTCGGCGCGATCGGTGTATTTCTGCACGCGCGCACGCTCGAGCCCTTCGACCAGCACCTTCACGGTGCCGTCGGGAAGCTTCAAGAGCTGCAGCACGCTGGCAAGCGTACCGGTCTCGTAAATGGAGTCGGGCGCCGGATCATCGTCGGACGCGTTCTTCTGCGTCGCGAGCATGATCAGCGCGTCGTTCTTCATCACCTCTTCGAGCGCGCGGATCGACTTCTCGCGACCGACGAAGAGCGGAACGATCATGTGCGGGAAGACGACGATGTCGCGCAGCGGCAGCACGGGATAGGCGTGCGTTTCGCCATGAACGATGGTTGGCCTGGGTTTTGGATTAGTCATGGCCTTTTCCTTTTGCTTTGCCCCCTTGCACGCAGCCCGCCATGCTCATGCGCAACCGCCACAAGGTGCCGAGGTGATCCGCAAAACCGATCGGTCCGTTTTTCGCGTTGGACCGGCTCGCCGGATCGGAACTGAGGCGAATCCGGAAGAGAATTTTCGCTCGCCGCCGACATTAGGTGGCTATCGACCCGGGGGGTGTCAAGTCATTGAAAAACGCGCGCCATCAGGCGCTTACGCAACGCGGTAAGCGACGCAACATCGGCTGCGGAGATACACTTCCGCAGCCCACTTTGAAGATACAATTGGAGCGTTCCAGCGCCGAAAGATCAGGCGCTGGCATTCTCGACGGCGCGATCGGACCGATCGGCGTAGATGTAGAGCGGACGCGCCGTTCCTTCCACGACTTCGCGCGAAATCACGACCTCTTCCACACCTTCCAGGCCCGGCAGATCGAACATGGTCTCGAGCAGGATCGCCTCGAGGATCGAACGCAATCCGCGCGCACCGGTCTTGCGCTCGATCGCCTTGCGGGCAACCGCGCCAAGCGCCTCGTCGGCGAAGGTCAGCTCGATGTTCTCCATCTCGAACAGCCGCTGGTACTGTTTCACCAGCGCGTTCTTCGGCTCGGTGAGGATCTTCTTCAGCGAGGTCTCATCGAGGTCCTCGAGCGTCGCCACGACCGGCAGACGGCCGACGAACTCGGGGATGAGGCCGTACTTCAGGAGGTCCTCAGGCTCGACGTGACGGAAGATCTCGCCGGTCCGGCGGTCTTCCGGCGCCATCACCTGGGCTGCGAAGCCGATCGAGGTCGACCGTCCGCGCGCCGAGATGATCTTCTCGAGGCCGGCGAAGGCACCCCCGCAGATGAACAGGATGTTGGTGGTATCCACCTGCAGGAACTCCTGCTGCGGATGCTTGCGGCCGCCCTGCGGCGGGACCGAAGCCACCGTGCCTTCCATGATCTTGAGCAGCGCCTGCTGCACGCCCTCACCCGACACGTCGCGCGTGATCGAGGGATTGTCGGACTTGCGGCTGATCTTGTCGATTTCGTCGATGTAGACGATGCCGCGCTGGGCGCGCTCGACGTTGTAGTCGGCGGCCTGGAGCAGCTTCAGGATGATGTTCTCGACGTCCTCACCGACATAGCCGGCCTCGGTCAGCGTCGTCGCATCGGCCATGGTGAACGGCACGTCCAGGATGCGGGCGAGCGTCTGCGCGAGCAGCGTCTTGCCCGAGCCGGTCGGACCGATCAGCAGGATGTTCGACTTCGCGAGTTCGACGTCGTTGTGCTTGGTCTGGTGGTTGAGGCGCTTGTAGTGATTGTGCACCGCGACCGACAGGACCTTCTTCGCATGGCTCTGGCCGATCACGTAGTCGTCCAGGACCTTGCAGATTTCCTTCGGCGTCGGAATGCCGTCGCGCGACTTGACCAGCGAGGATTTGTTTTCCTCGCGGATGATGTCCATGCAGAGCTCGACGCACTCGTCGCAGATGAAGACCGTGGGACCCGCGATCAGTTTGCGGACTTCGTGCTGGCTCTTGCCGCAGAACGAGCAATATAGCGTGTTCTTGGAGTCGCTCGTGCCGACCTTACTCATTCATGTCTCCGTCCGCGGTTCGATCCCGTTCCGCTCGATCGCTCCATTCCGACACGATGGTCGGCATGAAGCTTAAGTAGAGCAAATTCCGTACCAAAAAAGACCCTACGCGTTACATCCCGTGCGAATCACGGTCACTCGATTCTCCGCGATCATAGCCGATCATTCGTAGCCAACCATGCTGTCACCCGACTATCAAGAATTCGCTAATCGGGGTCGCCGGCTACCCGTGACAATACCGTGATTTCCGGTCTTGGCACGGGCGAAGTGATCGAAATCACCCCGGCGTTGCTGGATTGCCACGAAAAACAAGCACGAAAGCGGAACCTTCTGCTTGCCGCAGGGCGCAAAATACCGTTTTGCGACGCGCACACGCGTCCTAAACGTGAACGCCGCCCTGATGGTGCCCGGCGATGCCCGAGGGTCGAGTAAGGGATCGCCGCAGCCCCAGTAGTGCTACGGGGTCTTCGCCGCCGCCGGTTCCTCGGCACGCTTGTCGATGACCCTGTCGACCAGGCCGAACTCCTTGGCGTCGTTCGCGGTCAGGAACTTGTCGCGTTCCAGCGCGTCCTCGATCGCCTTGTAGGTCTGGCCGGTGTGCTTCACGTAGATCTCGTTGAGCCGCTTCTTCAGGTTCAGGATTTCCTGCGCGTGCAGCATGATGTCGGTGGCCTGGCCCTGGAAGCCGCCGGAGGGTTGATGCACCATGATGCGCGCGTTCGGCAGCGAGAAGCGCATGTCCTTCTCGCCGGCGGCGAGCAGCAGCGAGCCCATCGAGGCCGCCTGCCCCGTGCACAGCGTCGAGACCGGCGGGCGGATGAACTGCATGGTGTCGTAGATCGCAAGGCCCGACGTCACCACGCCGCCCGGCGAGTTGATGTACATCGAGATTTCCTTCTTCGGATTTTCCGCCTCGAGGAACAACAACTGTGCGACGACCAGCGTCGACATGCCGTCCTCGACCGGACCGGTCAGGAAGATGATGCGCTCCTTCAAGAGGCGCGAGAAGATGTCGTAGGCGCGCTCGCCACGGTTGGTCTGCTCGACCACCATGGGCACGAGGTTCATGTAGGTTTCAACCGGATCGCGCATGAGTCACCTAGGGTTTTTAAGAGGCGGACATCGCCAGTCTTGACTGCCAGTTTGGGCTGGATCTGCTGAAGGCCGATGGACGTCCCGTGATGCAGGAACTTGGTAGAGGTAGAAGGCGTACCGACAGATATAGCCCAATTCGCACCTGACAAGTGCGGAGCGCATTAAGGCTTAATCCGCGGGGCAGTTGAAGCTGATTCGTACGAAGAGGCCCAGCCGGCCATCTGGCTAGCTGGGCCTCTTTGCCGATCATCCTTAATGGATGGCTGCCTCAGAGCCCCATTCCGATGGTATCGAAACGGGCCTCAGGCTGCGGTCTTTTCCGCCTCGTCGTCCTTGTAGAGGTCCTCGCGCGAGACCTTCTTCTCGGTCACGTTGGCGAGCTCGAGGATGAAGTCGACGACCTTGTCCTCATAGATCGGTGCACGGAGCTGGGCCAACGCCTGGGCGTTGCTGCGGTAATAGTCCCAGACTTCCTTCTCGCGGCCGGGCATCGAGCGGGCGCGCTCGATCACGGCGCGGCCGACCTCGTCGTCGGTCACGGTGATCTTGTTCTTCTCGCCGATCTCGGAGAGCACGAGACCGAGCCGCACGCGGCGGTCGGCGATCTTGCGGTACTCTTCCTTGGCGGCGTCCTCAGTGGTGTCCTCGTCGGCAAAGGTCTTGCCTGCGGAGTCCATCTCGGCCTTGACCGAGTTCCACATGAGATTGAACTCCTCGTCGACCAGCGAGGGCGGCGCCTCGAAGCGATGGGCTTCGTCGAGGCGGTCGAGCAGCGCGCGCTTGACGCGCTGGCGCGTCGCGCCGGCGAACTCGACGTTCAGACGCTCGCGCGCGGCTTCCTTGAGCTTGTCCAGCGATTCGAGGCCAAGCGTCTTGGCGAACTCGTCGTCGATCGCGATGTCCTGCGGCGCCTCGATCGAGGTCGCGGTGGTCTCGAACTCGGCGGGCTGGCCGGCGAGCTTGTCGTTCATGTAGTTCTTCGGGAACGACACCTTCAGCGTGCGGGTCTCGCCCGCGCCGATGCCGGTCAGCTGCTCCTCGAAGCCGGGAATGAAGGTGTTGGAGCCGATCACGACCTGGATGCCTTCGCCGGTGCCGCCCTCGAAGACTTCGCCGTTGATGGAGCCCTTGAAGTTGATGGTGACGCGGTCACCCGACTCGGCCTTGGCGCCCTCGGCCTTCGCGGCATAGCCGCGGTTGGTATCAGCGATGCGCTTGATCGCCTCGTCGACGTCGGCGTCGGTGACGTCGGCCACGGGCTTCTCGACCTGGAAGGTCTTGAAGTCGGCGAGCGCGATCGCCGGCACCACCTCGATCGCGACCGTGTAGGTCAGATCGGTCTTGCCGCTCAGCAGCTCCTCGACCTCGGCCTGCTCGCTCGGCATGGTGATCTTCGGCTCGGTCGCAAGGCGGAAGCCGCGCTCGGAGAACAGCTGCGTATTGGTGTCGCGGATGGTCTGGTCGATGGTCTCGGCCATCACCGAGCGGCCGTAGACCTTCTTCAGGTGAGTGACCGGCACCTTGCCGGGGCGGAAGCCGTTGATGCGGACCTTGTCCTTGAGGTCGACGAGCTTGGCGCCGGCCTTGGCGTCGAGATCAGACGCGGGAACGCTGATCTTGAACTCGTGCTTCAAACCTTCCGAGAGGGTTTCTGTGACCTGCATGGCGTCCAATCTTCTTCCCGTTCGGTCCCGGCGCGCATGCGTCGGGACGCTGTCATTAATCGATCCGGCGCGAGGCAAACGCCTCAACGCCGGTGCTTCATCGAACCGGCTCCCGGCGGACAAACATCCGCGCGAAAGCAGGTCTCGTAATCCGTGCAAACGCGATAAGCGCTTGGTGCGGGCGGAGGGACTCGAACCCCCACAACTTTCGTCACTGGAACCTAAATCCAGCGCGTCTACCAGTTCCGCCACGCCCGCGTAAATTTGCATCAAGACCGGCCGCGATGCCGCGGGCGGCCGGGCTTATAACATGTGCCTGACTGTTCGCAGCAAAAAAATGGCCCGATGGAGGCAGGCTTTACGTAGGCACGACGGCTGGACTTATCCAGCGTAGCGTGGTCCGGATCGGCCCATGAAAACGCGGTTCTTCGACCCGACCCGACGTGAGCTTTTGGCCGGCCTTGCCGCCGGGCTTGGCACCGGGCTTGGCGCCTCGGCGGCCGGGTTGGTCGCCAGCAGTGCCGCCCCGGCCCTGACCGCCCAGCTTTCCCTTCAGGCAAGGCCGCAAACCCTGGCTCTGAGGCCGGGTCAGCCAGCTACACCAATCTGGGAGCTGGCCGCCGTAAGCCACCTCGGGAGCGTCCGTCTCAAGCGCGGCGACCGCTGCGAGGTGGTGTTTCGCAACGACCTGCCTGTCCCACTTGCCCCAGCCTGGTACGGCCTCAATGGCCCGGCCACGGCCGACCCGCTGCGCGGGCGCGCGCCCGCTCCCCCGGGCGCGACCGAAACCTCAATTATTTCAGTACCAAGCGCGGGAACCCTGCTGGCGGACTTCCGCCTCTTCGAGGACGTCCTGACGCGGCCTGCGCGCCCGCTTCCGGTCATCGCGCAGGAGGCAAACGCTGGCGCGGTCGATCGCGACGAGGTCCTGCTGATCGAGGAGTGGCGGTTGCGGCCGGACGGCACCGCACTCCCCCCGGGACAGGCCCCAAAAGACGTGACGCCGCTCTATACGCTTAACGGACAGACTTCATTTGAACTCTCAGCTGCAGCTGGCGAGCGTTTGCGGCTGCGCTTCATCAACGGCTCCCAACGCACTGTTCTGGCGATCAAATTGGAAAACCACGACGTCCGGGTAATGGCCCTGGACGGACAACCAGCCGAACCGTTCCCGGCGCGCAACGGTGCTCTGGTCCTAGCCCCGGGCGGGCGTGCCGATGCCATTGCGCATGCGGCCAGCTCGGCCCCGATTCTGCTCCATGACGGCAAGGAGGCGCACCGGATCGGCTCGCTTGCGGTCTCCGGCAGACTGGAGCGCCGCGCGCCGCTGTTGCCGCCGCAGCCGCTCCCTTCCAACGACCTGCCCGACAAGCTGGATCTCCGAGGCGCCCTGCGGTTCGATGTCGCGCTCGGCGCAGCCGACGCTGGATGGGCACGGTGTGCCGACTTCTCCAGATCCTCCGCCCCGGCCCTCCGCGCCAAGGCGGGCCGCACCGTCGTGCTGGCCCTCAAGAACACAGGCCCGGTGACGACCGTCTTCCACCTCCACGGCCACCACTTCCGCCTGCTCGACAAGCTCGACGACGGCTGGAAGCCGTACTGGCTCGACACGCTCGCCATCGAGCCCGGCCAGACCCAGCGCATCGCCTTCGCGGCGACCTCCCCCGGTCAATGGCTGATCGAATCCGTCGTCACGGACTGGACCGCGCCGCGGCTGGTGCGGTGGTACGCGGTGGAGTGATCTCTTGTAAGATCGGTTTCGCTGCACCCTACCCGTCCTACCCGCCGTAGCGAACAGCTCAGTACTCCACCCCCAGCGCATCATAGATCCGCCGGTGCACAGCCGGCAGCGTCTCGGTGAGATCCTCCGCGATCAGGCCCGGCCCGGCTTCTCGTCCCGCCTCGCCATGCATCCAGACGCCGATGCTGGCGGCTTCGAAGGCCGGCACGCCTTGCGCCAGCAGGCCGGCGATGATGCCGGCGAGCACGTCGCCGGCGCCGGCGGTGGCGAGCCAGGGCGGCGCGTTGGCAGCGATGGTGGCGCGGCCGTCGGGGGCGGCAATGGTGGTGTCCGGGCCCTTCAGGAGCACCACCGCGCCGGAGCGTTCGGCGGCGTCGCGCACGCGCTCCAGCTTGGAGCGGCCCGGGTGCTTGTTGCTGAGGTCCGAGAACAGGCGCGGAAACTCGCCCTCGTGCGGGGTCAGCACCACCGCGTTGTCTTGCGATGACTTGATCGATTCGAACAGGCGCTCGGGGGTTGCGGCAAAGCTCGTCAGGGCATCGGCATCGAGCACCAGACGACGCTGCGCGCCGAGCGCGGTGTGGACGAGATCGCAGGTGCGCTCACCGATGCCGGCGCCGGGGCCGATGATGCAGGTGTTGTAGCGCTTGTCGCCGAGCAGCTCGCCGAACTCGACGACGGTGTCGACGGGGCGAACCATGACCGCCGTGAGCGCGGCCGCATTGATCGCGAGCGCATCGCGCGGGCTTGCCAGCGTCACAAGGCCCGCCCCTGCCCGCAGCGCGCCGCGCGCGGCGAGCCGCGCAGCGCCGGTCGCCGCCGCATCGCCGGAGACTGCCAGCACATGCCCCCGCGCGTATTTGTGGCCATCGATGCGCGGCACCGGAAAAGCAGCGCCCCAGACATCCGGATCGTCCTCGAACGTCTGCGGCGCGATCTCGTCCAGCACCTGCGCGTCGATACCAATGTCGGCGACGCGCACGCGGCCGCAATGCATCCGGCCGGGCAGCAAGAGATGCGCCGGCTTCTTGCGGAAGAAGGTGACGGTTTCGGTGGCGTTCACCGCCGCGCCCATCACCGCCGCGCTGGTGCCGTTGATACCGCTCGGCAGGTCGACCGCGAGCACCGGGGCGCCGTTGGCGTTGATCGCCTCGATCATCGCGCGCGCCTCGCCATCGACGGGACGGCTGAGGCCTGCGCCGAACAGCGCATCGATGATCAGCGCCGGGCGTCCGATCGCCTGTGGATTGAATGGCAGCACCGGATGCTTCCAGCCGCGCGCCGCGGAGGCCGCGTCGCCCTGGAGCTGGTCGCGCTCGCACATCAGGATGACCGAGACCTCCCGCCCCTGCGCGGCGAGCTCGGCGGCTGCGACAAAACCGTCACCGCCATTGTTGCCGGGGCCGGCCACGATCAGGATCGGCCCCTCCTCCACCAGCGCCTGGGCGGCCTCGGCGACGGCCTGGCCCGCGCTCAGCATCAGCTTGAAACCGGGCGTGCCGGCCGCGATGGTGAGCTGGTCGGCGCGCTGCATTTCAGCGGTGGTCAGAACTTCCATGCCACTTCCCTGGTCCAAACGCCTTTTCAACAGGCACATGCCGCGCCGCCCCACCCTGGGGAACATCGATCTGCACACTTATTGAACCGTTTGCCTATTTCGTAGTCTTCGGTATTTTGTGCAGGTCGGCACCACTACTCAGAGATGCTCGTTAAAAGGCTGATAACGCTCCAACAATCAGGACATGTGCAACTTGGCATAGACCCTGCTTTCGAGGAAGCCGCTTCGGTTCGTCGTGCTCACTGGCATCTATCAGGGTGTGGCCGGCCGTTGTTGCCGGACTGGTCAGGGTTTCAGGCATAGCGAAGACAAGATCGTGCGTTAAGAAAAGCGCATCCTGACGAAGACGTTGCTATTTGATCGAAAGGCCGGAGGCGCGCAGTGAAGAAAATCGAAGCCATCATCAAGCCATTCAAGCTCGACGAGGTGAAGGAAGCGCTTCAGGAAGTCGGCCTTCAGGGCATCACCGTCACCGAAGCCAAGGGTTTTGGCCGGCAGAAGGGGCACGCCGAGCTCTACCGCGGCGCAGAATACATCGTCGACTTCCTGCCCAAGGTGAAGATCGAGATCGTGATCGGCGACGATCTGGTCGAGCGCGCCATCGACGCGATCCGCCGCGCCGCGCAAACCGGACGCATTGGCGATGGTAAGATCTTCGTCTCCAACATCGAAGAGGCGATCCGCATCCGAACCGGCGAATCCGGGCTGGACGCTATCTGAGCCGGGTGCTATCCCGAATTTTGCGACACTCCGACTAGAAAGAAGGCTGCTTCGGCGGCCTGATTTCGTTTGTGCGGTCGCGCAAAACTCGCCCGAGCGAGAATAATTTTGCTCATCTGGAAACCGACCCGCAGAGCCAAAAGGGGTATGCATGAAGACCGCCAAAGACGTCCTGAAATCGATCAAGGACAACGACGTCAAGTACGTCGACCTGCGCTTCACCGATCCGCGCGGCAAGTGGCAGCATGTGACGTTCGACGTCAGCATGATCGACGATGACATCTTCGCCGAAGGAACGATGTTCGACGGCTCCTCGATCGCCGGCTGGAAGGCGATCAACGAGTCCGACATGTGCCTGATGCCCGATCCGGTCACCGCGACGATCGACCCGTTCTTCGCCGAGACCACCATGGTCATCACCTGCGACGTGCTCGAGCCGACCACCGGCGAGCCCTACAACCGCGACCCCCGCGGCATCGCCAAGAAGGCCGAGGCCATGGTGAAGTCGATGGGCGTGGGCGACAGCGTGTTCGTCGGCCCCGAGGCCGAGTTCTTCGTGTTCGACGACGTGCGCTATTCGGCCGAGCCCTACAAGACCGGTTTCCGCCTCGACTCCTCGGAGCTGCCGACCAACTCCGACACCGAATATGAAGGCGGCAATCTCGGCCACCGCATCCGCACCAAGGGCGGTTACTTCCCCGTCCCGCCGCAGGACTCGGTGCAGGACATGCGCTCGGAGATGCTGGGCGCCATGGCCAAGATGGGCGTCAAGGTCGAGAAGCATCACCACGAAGTCGCTTCCGCCCAGCACGAACTCGGCATGAAGTTCGACACGCTGACGCTGATGGCCGACCACATGCAGATCTACAAGTACTGCATCCACCAGGTCGCGCACATCTACGGCAAGACCGCCACCTTCATGCCGAAGCCGATCTTCGGCGACAACGGCTCGGGCATGCACGTGCACCAGTCGATCTGGAAGGACGGCAAGCCGGTGTTCGCCGGCAACAAATACGCCGACCTCTCGGAGACCTGCCTGCACTACATCGGCGGCATCATCAAGCACGCCAAGGCGATCAACGCCTTCACCAACCCGTCGACCAACTCCTACAAGCGCCTGGTCCCGGGCTATGAGGCCCCCGTGCTGCTCGCCTACTCCGCGCGCAACCGCTCGGCCTCCTGCCGCATCCCCTACACCGCTTCGCCGAAGGCCAAGCGCGTCGAGGTGCGCTTCCCCGATCCGATGGCCAACCCGTATCTCGGCTTCGCCGCGATGCTGATGGCCGGCCTCGACGGCATCAAGAACAAGATCGATCCGGGTCCGGCGATGGACAAGGACCTCTACGACCTGCCGAAGGAAGAGCTGAAGCAGATCCCGACCGTCTGCGGTAGCTTGCGCGAGGCGCTCGAGAACCTCGACAAGGACCGCGGCTTCCTCAAGGCCGGCGGCGTGTTCGACGACGACTTCATCGACGCCTATATCGAGCTGAAGATGACCGAAGTCGCCCGCTTCGAAATGACCCCGCATCCGGTCGAGTTCGAGATGTACTATTCGGGCTAAGCAGCCCGGAAGGTATCCGACAAGCAAAAGGCGCTCCGCAAGGAGCGCCTTTTCGTTTGAATCGTAGGGTGTACGACCTGCCCGCTACCACGTCGCCGTAAAGGCCTTCTGCAGCTCTGCCGGCGCGGTCACGCCGCCCGCGATCAGCAATTGCGTGAGCACCCGCGCCTTCTGCGGATTGAGGTCTTCGGACACGACGAACCCGTTCTTGTCGTCGTCGACCTCGACGTTCCTCGTCACGAAGCCCGACCGAACCCGCGTCGAGCGAACCACGATGACGCCCTTCTTCGCCGCAGCTTCGAGCGCATCGAGCGCCGGCTTCGAGGTGTTGCCGTCGCCGACGCCGGCCAGCACGATGCCCTTGGCGCCGTGCGAGATGGCGTCCTCGATCGGAACGGCGTCCATGTTGGCGTGCGAGTACACGATCGCGACGCGCGGCAATTGCTCGCCGGCTGGAAGCTGATAGGTCGCGCGCTTGAGACCTTGAGCCTGCGCCATGAAGCGAATGCCGCCGGCGCTGTCGACATAGCCGACCGGCCCGTCATTGGCCGAGCTGAACGTCTCGATGCTGGTGGTGTTGGTCTTGGTGACCGAGCGTGCGCCCTGAATCTTGTCGTTCAGCACCGCCAGCACGCCGCGCCCGCGCGAGCGCGGGTCGGCCGCCACCTGCACGGCCTCGTAGAGATTGCCGGGGCCGTCCGCGCTGACGGCCGTCGCCGGCCGCATCGAGCCGACGATCACCACCGGCTTGTCGCCGCGCACCACGTTGTCGAGGAAGAACGCGGTCTCCTCGAGCGTATCGGTGCCATGGGTGATGACGACCGCATCGGCCTCGTTCTTGTCGAAGGCCTCCTGGATGCGACGAGCCAGCGCAAACCAGACCTTGTCGTTCATGTCCTGGGACCCGATCGACGAGATCTGCTCGGCGTTCAGCCTTGCGAGCTTGTCCAGGCCCGGCACCGATTGCATCAGCTGCTCGCCCGTGATCTGGCCGGATTTGTAGGCGCCGGTCGCACGCGCGTCGGCCTGGCCTGCGATGGTGCCGCCGGTCGCAAGCACGAGAATGCGCGGCAGGCCGGCAGCCATCGCGTCCTTGCCCGATTCCGCGGCCTGCGCCGCGGCGATCCCCCACGACCAAAGTGCGAGGGCGATCAGCGGAGCGGCGAGGATCGACGGCCGATTTCGGCGGTGGATTGCGGGTCTGGCGGCATGCTGCGTCATCGAATTCTCCTCCCGTTCAAGTTGGGATCGACATTCGATACGCCCAATGGGGCCGAAGATGGGTCGGCCTGTTCTTGTCGCTAAGGATTGTCCCGCCGCGGCATAAAATGGTCGAGCAGGCCCGTCGGCAGCGGAAAGACCACGGTCGACGACCGTTCGCCCGCGATATCGTGCAGGGCCGCGAAATAACGCAGCTGCATCGCCTGAGGCTCCTGCGCGAGAATCCGGCCGGCCTCGACGAGCTTTTCGGCAGCCTGCTGCTCGCCCATCGCATTGATCACCTTGGCGCGCCGCAACCGTTCCGCCTCGGCCTGTTTGGCAATCGCGCGCACCATGGTTTCGTTGATATCGACGTCCTTGATCTCTATGCCGGTCACCTTGATGCCCCAGACGTCGGTCTGCTTGTCGAGGATCTCCTGGATGTCGGCGTTCAACCTGTCGCGCTCGGCCAGCATCTCGTCGAGCTCGTGCTTGCCGAGCACCGAGCGCAACGTGGTCTGCGCGAGCTGGCTGGTGGCGGCCATGTAATCGCCGACCTTGATGATGGCACGTTCGGGGTCGACGATGCGGAAGTACAGAACGGCGTTGACCTTGACGGACACGTTATCCCGCGAAATCACGTCCTGCGGCGGCACGACCTGCACCATCACGCGGAGGTCGACCTTGACGAGTTGCTGCACGACCGGAATGAGGATGATGAGGCCCGGGCCCTTCACGCCGGTAAAACGGCCGAGCGTGAAGATGACGCCACGCTCGTATTCGCGCAGGATCCGAATGGCCTGGGATAGAAACATGATGACGAGCAGCAGAAGCGCCGCATAGGTCAGATATTCCAGCATCATGATGTACCTCCCTCACCGGTCCTGGCCGGTGCGCGCCGTATCAGCAGCGTCAGGTCGACGACGTTCGCGACTTCGACCGTCTCTCCGGGCTTGAACGTTTCGGCGCCACGCGCCTGCCAGCGCTCGCCATGGGCGAAGACGTGACCTTCGCTCCCACTCCAGTCGAGAACCTCGGCGGGCAAACCTCGCATCGCCTGCGCGCCGACCCGTTCCGGAGCCCGGGCGGCACGCCGAAGCGAACCGAGCACGACCAGAGCAAAGCCGGCGAACACGGCTGCCGTGATGCCGATCACCCACCACGACAGGTGGTAGCCGGGCGCCTCGACCCTGAAGAGCATCAGCGCTCCCAGCACGAAAGCGATGATGCCCCCGAGACCGATCACCACCGTCGGATTGAAGGCTTCGACGGTGAGAAGCACGATGCCGACCAGCATCAGGGCAAGGCCGGCATAGTTGATCGGCAGCAAATTGAGCGCATAGAGACCGATCAGCAGGCAGATCGCGCCGACCACGCCGGGAGCGACGGCTCCGGGAGACATGAACTCGAAGATCAGGCCGTAAATGCCGACCATCAGGAGAATGAACGCCACATTCGGATCGGTGATGACCGCCAGGAAGCGGGATATCCATCCGGGGTCGATGGCTTCGACGACCGCATCCTTGGTCGCGAGACGTTGCGTCTTGCCACCTGCAACCTCGACCACACGGCCATCGAGCTGCCTCAGCAATTCAGCCTGATCGCGCGCGACCAGCTCGATGGCGTGGGCCTGCAGCGCGCCGTTGGCAGAGAGAGTGGCGGCCTCACGGACCGCTTTCTCCGCCCAGTCCACATTGCGGCCACGCAGCTCCGCAAGGCTGCGGATGAAAGCAACCGCATCATTGGTCACCTTTGCCGTCATCGCATCCTTGGGCTGATCTCTGGGCTGATCCTTCTCGCTCTGCTGGTCGCCGTCCTTCTTGTCTTTGCCGCCCTTGTCCGGTGTACCGCCCGGCAGCCCCGGCAGCGGTCCGCCAATCTGCACCGGCGTTGCCGCACCGATATTGGTGCCCGGCGCCATCGCCGCGATGTGGGTCGCATAAAGGATATAGGTCCCCGCGCTCGCCGCGTGGGCGCCGGAGGGGGCGACGTAACCGACGACGGGCACGGGCGAGGCCAGCACATCCGCAATGATCTCGCGCATGCTGGTATTGAGGCCGCCGGGCGTGTTGATTCTCAGAAGCACGACCTCGGCGCGCCGTTCGCTTGCCTTGGCCAAGGCCTCCTTCACGTAACTGGCCGACGCAGGGCCGATGGCTCCGTCGATCGACACAATCAGTGCAAGACGGCCGTTCTCCTCCGCTGAACTGGGAAGGAGGCAGCAGATCAAAGCCACGACGCCAATCGCCGCAACGAGGGCCGCCTTCATGGTCTGCACGGCAGGGCTCCCTTGCAGAGCATATGGTGTTCGCCTCTCGAACCTCAATGCAGCCGTGTGCTGGTGTAGGCCCTTGTCCTGATTGTGCGATGCAATGGAAACCGCCCCGTAGATCGGTTGAGCACGGGGCGGTGGCGGGCGGACCATGCCTTGAGCTGATCCGCCCACGCATTCCGTGCTGCTAGCGCCGCGCGATCCGCACCCCGTCCGTCCCGATCGGGCCGAACGTGCTCGCGATGATCTCAGCTGTCGGCTGCATGCCGCCGAGCGACCAGTGCGAGGGCTCCTGCTCCTCGATCCTGACCCAGACGTTGCGGCGGAAATCCGGGCTGCCCTGCCCTTCGACCTCGACCAGGAGGTCGGTGACGCGTTCGAGCAGCGTCTTCTTCTGCGCGGCATCCAGAATGCCGCGGACGGTGGAAATGGTGACGTAAGGCATGTCTCTCTCCAATCATGTCGGTTGACGACGGCGGCAGATTGGACCGGACGCTCTCCGCAAGGCAGTGGCGGATAAGACAGAGATCAGGCAATTTCCGCCACGCGCCCGCGGACCCCATCGGATAGGATCGCGGCGTCAACCCCGGGGGGTCTCATGAAGCTCGCAATTCTGGCACTGGAAGGCTGCATGCATTCGGCGATCGCCGGCGTCGCCGACATCCTGTCGCTGGCCAATCACGTCATGCAGCAGAGCGGCGCAAAATCCCGCTTCAGCTGGCAGACGCTTTCGCTCGACGGCAAACCCGTGCGCGCCGGCGGCGGCCGGATGGTCGTGGTCGATGGCGGGATCGGGCAACGCGCTCGCTTCGACGCGATCCTCGTCCCCGGTAACCTCGTCGATCACGTCACGGCCGAGCGCCTGCAACCGCAATATGCCCGGGCCGGCGCCTGGCTCCGGCAGCAACACGCGAACGGCCGGCTGATCGGCGCGTTCTGCAGCGGCGTGTTCCTGCTGGCCGGCGCCGGCCTGCTCGACAACCGCCGCGCCACCATCACCTGGTGGCTGCAGGGCGAACTGCGGCAGCGTCATCCCACCATCGACCTCGCCGCCGACGCCGTCATCACGGTTGCGGACCGCATCGTCTGCGCAGCCGGCCCGATGTCGTGGGTCGACCTGCTGCTCAGGCTGATCGAGCTGGTCGAGGGCAAGGAGACCGCAAAACTATGCGCGGACTACGTCGTCATCGATACCGCGCAGCGCACCCAGTCGATCTTCATGCCCGTCGGCTATCTGCTCTCGCAGGACCCGCTGCTGACCAGGGCCGACCTCCTGGTTCGCCGCACCGGCAAGGCTCCCATGACGGTCAAACGGCTTGCCGGCGCGCTCGGCCTCAGCGAGCGGACGCTGAACCGGAAGTTTCAGGAGCTCACGCACGAGCCGCCGCAGGCCTTCATCATGCGCCGCCGCGTCGAGCACGCGCGCACGTTGCTGGAGACGACGACACAGCCGATCAAGGCGATCGCACGCACGACCGGCTATGAAGACGAGAGCAGCTTTCGCAAGGCGTTCCGCAAGCTCACTTTGATGTCACCGCAGGCCTATCGCGCGCGACGGATGGAGCGGACGATGTGACACGCCTTCGAGCCGTCCGCTTTCGTTCCGCATCCGACTCCACTTCGTTCTCAAAGAACAAATCAGAGCCGCAAAAATCAGGGCGGACCAATTCCTACTGATTGGTTTACGTAGGGCGGATTAGCCGAAGGCGTAATCCGCCGACTGCTCGCGACGCTCACGCGCGTTCGCCAAAGTCACCGTCCGTGCTGCTCTCTCCTGCCCAATCCTCAGGAAACAGGCCCGCCTCGACATCTCGGTGGAACGACGAATGCGGCCAGTCCAACACGCGGGTCACATAACCATGCTTCACGGGATTGATGTAACAATACTCGACATGGCGTGCGTAGTCGGTTTCGTCGCGGATGAGGTGCTCCCAGAATCGGTTCTGCCATATGCCACGCTCCCGTCCTGCGATCTGTACCGCGGTCAAAGGCTCCGTCTTCGGCAAGGTCTTCGCGAAGCGCGTCTTGATCAATCTCCACCGCATGGAAAAATCGGCATCGCCGTCCGGAAGCGTCCAGACTGCATGAAGGTGGTCCGGAAGAACGACAAACGCATCGATCGCGAAAGCATAGTCCCGACGCGTCGCTGCAACAGCCGCGCGCAGCGCTGCGATGTGCTCGACGAGCAGCCTCTGCTTGCGGTCGAGAAGATTGACCGTGAAGAACCAGCAACCACCCGCAACAAATGCACGGCGATAGTTTGGCATTGAAGCTGCCCAATCAAGACAAGATGGCGGATTACGCCTTCGGCTAATCCGCCCTACGGCCCGCTCTGGGCGAATGCGGAGGATGCGAGCAGGAGAAGGACCGTGACGGTGGCGCTGCGCTTCATCGCTGCCCTTAGCGAACAACGCCAGCCGCGTCGTCCGTGCTCGGGATCAGCCAATCGAGCCCGATCAGGCACACTTCGAGGACAACGAACGCGACAATGCCGCCGACCCAGCCGAAGAAGACGATGGAAAAGGTCCCGAGCAAGATTGCGCAAAACAGGTCGGCAAGCACCTTGCAGACGCGGAAGTCTCGGTCGTGTCCAGACGGGAAATACGGCATCGGGCGCCCCTTTCGCTGCTCTGGGCCCGGACTTAGCCACAGCGCGAGGCGACCGTCTACTCCGCCAGCCTGCTGATCAGTTGCGACGTCGCAATCGAGATCCGCCGCTCCCCGTGCAAGGGCAGCGTTCGCAGGTCACCGGCAGCCCTCCAATATCTTTGGATCAATCCCCGGGCGGAGATACTTCCTCAATTCTTCGGCTGGCCGAAATCAAGCGGCGGCGGCAGCTCGATGTCCGGAATTTCGATCTTGATCTTGTCCAGATCCACCTTCCTCGGAGCATCCAGCAGCCCCGTGACCGTGATCGGGAATGCGATGACGACCGCAACCATGATCGCCTGCAGGCCGATCCAGGGCATAGCGCCCCAATAGATGTCCGAGCTCTTGACCTCCTTCGGCGCAACACCCCGCAGGTAGAACAAGGCGAAGCCGAACGGCGGATGCAGGAAGGAGGTCTGCATGTTGACGCAGAGCATGACACCGAACCAGATCAAGGCAGCATCCGCCCCGACGACGGGAGTGAGCAGCTTCTGCGCGATCGGCGCGATCATCGGGATGATGATGAAGGCGATCTCGAAGAAGTCGAGGAAGAAGGCGATGAAGAAGATGAACAGGTTCATGAAGATCAGGAATCCCCAGACCCCGCCCGGCAGCGATGTCAGCATGTGCTCCAGCCAGACACCACCGTTGCAACCGAGAAAGACGATCGAGAAGCAGGTCGATCCGATCAGGATGAACGTCACCATGCAGGTGATGCGCATCGTGGTCTCGTAGCCCTGCTTGACCAGGGTGCGCAGGTCCGGAATCCTGACCGCCTCGATGCAGACCCAGGCGACGGCGAGATAGGCAATCGCGAAGGCGATCTTGAACGGCAGATTCGGCGTGAAGTAGATCCCGATGATGGTGCCGACACCCGCCGCCGCAACGCCGACGAGCAATATCTTGCGGCCAGCCAGGCTGAAATCCTTGTGATGGATGACGGCAAGGACGATCGCGCCGACGGCGCCCATCGCGCCTGCTTCGGTCGGGGTGGCGAGGCCCAGCATCATCGTGCCGAGCACCACGAAGATCAGGACAGCGGACGGAATGATGCCCAAAAGGCATTTGCGCCAGAGCGCCCAGCCAGTGAGCGTCCTTGCTTCCTTGGGCACGGCCGGAACGTGGCCCGGCTTGATCACGCTCAGCGCAAACGTGTAGCCGGCGAACAGTGCGATCTGGAGGATCGAGGGGCCCCAGGCGCCCAGATACATATCGCCGACCGACTTCCCGAGCTGGTCCGCGAGCACGATCAGAACCAGCGAGGGAGGCACCAGCTGGGTAATGGTGCCGGAGGCTGCGAGCACGCCGGTGATGTAGCGCATGTTGTAGCCGTACCGGATCATCACCGGCATCGAGATCAGCGCCATCGCGATGACCTGCGCCGCCACGGTGCCCGTGATGGCGCCGAGGATGAAGCCGACGATGATCACGGAATAGCCGAGGCCGCCGCGAATGGGACCGAACAATTGCCCCATTGAATCCAGCATATCCTCGGCGAGGCCGCATCGTTCGAGGATCGAGCCCATGAACGTGAAGAAAGGAATTGCCAGCAGCAGCTCGTTGGCCAGAACGCTGCCGTAGATGCGCTCCGGGATGGCCTGGAGGAAGCTGAACCCGAAAAATCCCTCGTGAATCGCGAGAAATCCGAACGAAAGCCCGAGAGCGGCCAGCGTGAAGGCGACCGGAAATCCGATCAGCATGGCCAGGACCAGCCCGCCGAACATCATCGGCGGCATCATTTCAATCGTGATCATTGGGTCGGCCGCTCGTATTTCGCATCGATCGTGACTTCACCACGCAAGGCCGCAATGCGTTTGATGGCCTCCGAGACGCCTTGCAAAGCCAGCATGAAGAATCCCGCAGGCAGGACAAATTTGATCGGCCACCGGAGGAGGCCGCCGGCATTGTTGGACATTTCGCCGATGATGAACGAGTTGTGGAACATCGCCCATGAGAGGTAGCTGAGGAGCAGGCACGCCGGGACGAGGAATACCAATGTCCCGATCAGGTCGAGCCACAGCTGGCCGCGCTCGGAAAGCATGAGGTACATGATTTCGACGCGCACATGCTCGTTACGCTTGAAAGTATAGGACGAGCCGAACATCACGACGACGGCGAACATATACCACTGCGTCTCGAGCCAGCTGTTGGAGCTGTAACTGAAGGCATAACGGATCATCGCATTTGCAGCGCTGACCACGCAGGCCGCGAGCACCAAAACGTTGCAGACGTTGCCGACTTTTTCATTCAGCCAGTCGATAGCCGTACTTACCGCCAACAATGGGCGCATCGATGCCTTTTCCCCGCTCGCTGAGTGCTACCCCCCAGGCGAGCAGGACCATGGCGCTGCAGCAGCAGCCTTCCATTTCTGCGCGGGAGCTAGTTCCCCTCCTGATGCTTCCGCCCGTTCTTGTTTTGGGCAAGACAAGACATGTTCAGGTCTCGCCAGCCGCGTGAAGCGAGGCCACCATTACCGTCGCCCAATTCCGGGTCAACAGGAAAATTGGACAGTTTGCCGCAGCGGGGTCTAAAACATCGTCGCAGTGCTTAACGGGTTGACCTGCGGGGCATGGTCGAAGCGCGGGCGCGCCTACCCTTCCACGTCGTACTGCTTGCAGAGGTGATCGCCGATCTGGACCAGCATGGCAACGCATTCAGGGTAGCCGGGCCGGTCCGAGGTGGCCTGGTCCGCGCTGGCTCGAAACTCCCAGGAAGTACCATCTCGGAGGATCGAGATTGTCATTCCATCGGGACAATCGGCGTGGACCTTCAACTCGGCCTTCGCCATGGCGATCAGTTCGCTTTCCGTCTTCACAGGTCTGCTCATGAAGGTCATCCTCCGTCTTGGGGCAGAACTTTAGTTGTATCTGCCAAATCCACCAAACAAGTCTTCCCGATAAAGCAGCTACCGGCATTGGGATAGCGCAATCCCTTCCGGTCCGCTCGGTCAGCGATGGGGATCACTCCCCGAGACGCGTCGGGCAAAACACCCGGTCAAGTCCTTGGCGCAAAAATATTCCGCTTTCCCGAATTTCGGATTTGTGGCATACCCTCGCCCATCCCGGCCCCTGCCAAAGGGGCGCTTCGCGATCGTCACGAGATGCGGGCCGGGTGGCGGTGGACGCGGTAGCGCCGGCGCGGCTCGGCATGATGACAGGGCGGGCAACCGTGAGTCCTCAGGCCACGCGATACGACACGGCGCGGTCACAGCGGTTTCGTCGATGCCAGAGGGCGAGCACACGCAAGCCTTCCGGGATTTCGGCGGGATCGTCCGCGGACGGAGAAGTCGTGTGGTCCTGACGCCCGGGGTCTGTGCGTCAAGGCTTGCGGTGATGCGGCGGCCCGACCGGGCACGCGCATCGATCATCCCGCAAGGCGACGGGGGCAATAGTGCATCGCTCCCCGAGGAGAGCACGAAGGACACCGTTAAAACCAGCCGCGCAGGGAAGGCCGGGCGACCGGCATCACCTGTGGTCCACCCCGTGTGCATCTTCGTCGCGCACGGACTTGCGGGTGCCGCCGGCGCCCGGCCTTCCCTGCGCCCTTTGGTCTTCAAGGAGCGCGAACGACAGCAAGCCTCGGGCGAAACGCGCCGCGAGAGCGCGAAGGCGTGTCTGCGAGTTGCGCTGAGAGCGTGGAGATGCCGACGATGCACCTTGCTCCGTTATTGCGAGGAGCTCTTGCGACGAAGCAATCCAGAATCCCACCGCGGAAAGATTCTGGATTGCTTCCGCCTTCGCCAAGGCTTCGGCGGACAAGTCGCTACGCTTGCAATGACGGTGGGAGAAAGCGCCTCAGCCGCCTCTCGTGCCCCGGACGCAGCGCAGCGCCCCTTAGCGGTGCGCTGCAGAGCCGGGGCCCACGTCACAACGGTGCGCGGTGCGGCGCTGGGTCCCGGCCCTGCGCCGCAACGCATACGCGTTGCAGCTTGTCCGGGACACGAGAGTACCCTACGCCGCCGCGCGTTGCCGCGCGACCAGGGCCTCGCCAAAGGCTTCGAACAGCTTGCGGTTGACCGGATTGCGCTGGGGATCGTATTCGGCGTGCCATTGCACGCCGAGCGCGAAGGTCGGGGCTTCCGCGATCCGGATCGCCTCGATGGTGCCGTCCTCGGCGACGCCCTCGACCAGCACGCGCTTGCCGGGATCGAGGATGCCTTGGCCATGCAGCGAATTGACCCTGATCTTCTCGCAGCCGAGCAGTTTTGCGAACGCCCCGCCCGGCGTCAGTTCGACGTCGTGACGGTCGGCGAACACCACGGTCGGATCGGGGTGGATCTCGCCGTTCTCGAGCCTGGGCATGCGATGGTTCATGCGGCCGGGAATTTCGCGGATCTCGGGATGCAGCGAGCCGCCGAAGGCGACGTTCATCTCCTGGAGGCCGCGGCAGATGCCGAACAGCGGCACACCGCGGGCGACGCAGGCGACCGAAAGCGCCAGCGCCACCTCGTCGCGATGGATATCGTACGGCTCGTGGCGCTCGCAGGGATCGACATTGAAGCGGGTCGGATGGACGTTGGCGCGGGCGCCGGTGAGCACGATGCCGTCGACCACGTCGAGCAGCGCGCCGATATCGGTGATATCAGGCGCGCCCGCGAACATCATCGGCAGGCCACCGGAAACCTCGGCCACGGCGCGCAAATTGCGCTCGCCGACCATCTGGACCTGAAATCGATTTTCGACGCGATGGGCATTCCCGATCACGCCGACGACCGGCTTTCTCATCTGTCGTTCCGCGCCTCTCCGATAAGAAGATTCTCCAAACATGCCCTTGGGCTGGAACAAATTCAACAGAAGGGATCGCGGGACGGCAATGCTATTTTCGCGCAAATGCCTCCCGGGCCTCGCCCCCGGCGGGCAGCCCGGCGGCCTGCAGTGCGGTTGCGGCAGGATCGCCCGGGGCGGCCAGCCAGGGCAGTTTCGCATCGATGCCGCGCGTCACGGGCTCTCCGAGCACCCCACCGAAATCGATCGGCCAGAACCCGTTGGGCTCGACCTCGGCAGTGATGCCCCGGATCGCATAGCCCTCGCCCAGAACCGCCTCCGCATGGTCGCCGGCGACAAGGCGGGCCGTCTTGGGATCCTTGGGATCGCCAAAGCTCACGAGCACCGGCACGAGGTCTGCCTGCACCGGGACAACGCCGGTCAGCCGGTGGATATCGTTGAACGAGACGCGGTTGCCGCGCGCGGCGCCATAGGCACGGAGCGCGACATAGTTGATGTCGTCGAAGTCCAGCTTGGCGTCCTGCCGGTGCGCCAGCAATGCCACCAGATTCTTGCTCTGGCCGAGGTCGACGAACACCGCCTCCCCGCGCATCGTGGTGCGGCCGCCGCGGTTATAGTTGCGGTCGGGCACGACGGCCAGAACGCCGGATCCGGCCTTGATCCCGTCAGGCGTCGTGACCTCGACCGTGAGACGAAATTTGTGGCCGGGCCGGTTGATCCGGATCTGGTCGCCGACCACGAGCACGGCGAGAAGCCCGAGCAGACCGGCCCATTTGCTGATGAAGCTCAAACCGCCCCCATTGCTCTTTCCTCATCGCTCTGCACCGTCGGCACGCCGACGTCAAATCAGCGCGTTGACGCGGTCTTGATCCGAAGCGCGTTTGCCCGGAGAGTGCAGCGCGCATTGCGCTGAAAAGGACCCGATGTGACCATGTCGTCCAAAGATGAACGCTCCCGGACCCGCGGCGACCTCGCTTGGGCGATCTCGGTCGGGGGCATCGGCGTCGTGCTGTTCACCGCGCTGCTCGCCTTCACCTGGTATTTCGCCGCCACCCTGCTGCTGATCTTCACCGGCATGCTGCTCGGTCTCGGCCTCAACGCGCTGACAGGCGCGCTCGGCCGCCGCGTGCCCCTGCCGCATCCGGTGCGGCTCGCGATCGTCTGCACCGCGCTCGCCCTGATGCTGGCCGGCATCGCCTATCTCGGCGGCGCCACCATTGCCGAACAGGCTTCGCTGCTGAGCAAGACCATCAAGTCGCAGATCGGGAACGTGAAGTCCTTCCTGGACAACCACGGCATCGACACCAGCTTCTTCGATTTCGGCAACGGCGCGACCGACGCCTCGGCCACTGCGCCGTCGGAGACGGCGCCCGCACCAGCAGCGCCCTCGCGCGGTCCCCTGCCCGGCGCCGGCGCGCTGGCCTCCAGTGGCGGGGCGATCGTGAGCCAGACTTTCAAGCTGCTGCTCGGCACCATCCACGGTGTCGGCAACATCTTCATCGTGCTGTTCCTGGGCTTCGCCTTCGCCGCCCAGCCGGCCGTCTATCACGACGGTCTGCTATTCCTGGCGCCTGCCAGGCACCGCACCCGCGTCGCCCTCATCATCGATCGCATCAGTGAGACTCTGGAGCGCTGGCTGATCGCGCAGATCATCGTCATGCTCGCGGTCGGCGTGGTGACCTGGATCGGGCTTGCCATCATCGGCATCCCCAGCTCGTTCATCCTGGGAATTCAGGCCGGCCTGCTCGCCTTCATCCCGACCATCGGGGCCATCATCGCCGGCGTCGTCGTGGTGCTGGCGAGCCTCGCCTCGGGCTGGATCCCGGCGCTATCGGCCTTTCTGCTCTTCATGGGCGTGCACGCCATGGAGAGCTACGTGCTGACACCGATCCTGCAGCGGCAGGCGCTGGACATTCCGCCGGCCACCCTGTTCGCGTTCCAGATCGTGCTCGGCGTCGTGTTCGGCATCTGGGGCCTGGCGCTGGCACTGCCGCTGGTCGCCATCGCCAAGGTCATGATCGACCATTTCAAGACCTATGAGGCGCCGCCTTTGGCAGAAGCGGCCTAGAGCATGATCCGGACCCGAAGGGCCGCGTTAGCGCAAAGTGCGCAGCGGTTTTCCGATAAGATCATGCTCCAGAAATAAACCCTCAGGTCGTCAGCACGGTCTCGGTGTGCTCCACCTCGGGCGGCGAGGCAAAGTACTGGCCAACGAGGCCCCGCCATTCGGTGAAGTTTTCCGAGCCGCGGAAATCGACGGTGTGATTTTCCAGCGTCGCCCATTTCACCATCAGCCGGTAGCGCTGCGGCTTCTCGATCGATTTGTGCAGCTCGAAGCCGTGAAAGCCCTTGGAGCGGCCGAAGGCGGCCCTGGCCTTGGCGACGGCGGCCTCAAAGTCCTTCTCGCTGCCCGGCTTGACGTCGATTTGCGCGATCTCGGTGATCATCGGTTTCCACCCTTTTTGTTCGATGGGCGTGTCTAGCGCAGGCAGCAAGAAAGAAAAAGGCGCCGAAACGGCGCCCTGGTCGGCCCAAAAATGCAGGTCTCTCAGAGCAGCAGCAGGACGGTGCCCGCCACGATCAGGGCGCAGCCGATGAACAGCGCGAGCGGCCAGTAGCTGCGGCGGCCTTGCGTGTAACGCCCCTGCGCGCGGCGCTCGGTGATCAGCGCGCTCTCGTATTCGTCCGCGGTCGAGAACAGACAGGCGAAGCCGCTGCGTGCCGAGGCCGCAGCGGCTTCGAGCGACATCAGGGCAGCTTGCGGGTTCTGTCGACGGATCGATTCCATGACCGCAATGGTAGGGATCGAATGGTAAACAGAGGATTACCGCGGGTGCTGCCTTGCGTCTCAGGCGGTAGCCGGCCGCGGCTGCGGCGCACTGATCCGCGCGGCGCTCTGTCGGCGCCAGTTCTCCAGCGACAGCGGCAGCTCCTCCGCCGCCTCGACGCGGTTACGGCCGCCGCGCTTGGCCTGGTAGAGTGCGGTGTCGGCCGAAGCCAGCAGCACCTCGAGCTCGGTGCCGGCGGGCCCGCCGGCGACGCCGATGCTGACGGTGGTGTCGACCGGGCCTTCATCGACCACGACGCCGGACGTCTCGAACGCCTCGCGCACGCGCTCGGCGACCAGCACGCCCTCCTCCAGCGAGCACGGCAGCAGCGCGGCGAACTCCTCGCCGCCGATGCGGCCCGACATGTCGGTGATGCGCAAATTACTGACGACGACGGTGGAGAACAGTTTCAGCATCTCGTCGCCGGCGGGGTGGCCGAAGCGATCGTTGATCGACTTGAAGTGATCGATGTCGAAGATCATCACGGTCACGGGACGTCCGGCCTTGGCCTCGCGCTCGATCACGCGGCCGCAGGCTTCCGAGAAGCCGCGCCGGTTGAGCATGCCGGTCAGGGGATCGGTCGACGCGGCGGTGCGGTGCGCGGTCACGGTGCGCTCGGACACCAGCATGAAGATCACGAACACGGTGCCGACGGCGTAGAGGATGAGTTCAACCGCGAACACCTTGACCCAGATGCTCTGGGAGAAGCCGGCATCGTGCGGACGCAGGAAGCTGCCGATCAGGACCGGCAGCATCAACACGCAGCCATGCATCACGGGCATCACGAAGGCCGGCCAGCGCCGCTGCAGGCTCTTGCGCCGTTCGGTCCAGAGCTCGCTGGCGGTCAATGCCGCGTAAACCGAGACGATGCCGGCGCCGATGATCATCCGCAACATGGATGCCTCGGGGTCGAGCAGCGTGACGGCGGCGACCCAAGCGAGCGCGCCGAGCACGAGACCCGGCCAGTTCGGCTTGCGGCCGTGGAAGACCCGCGCCGCATTCCACACCATGCCACAGGCGACGAAGCCGACCGCGTTCAGCGCAAGGTAAAGATGCGGGCCCAGCCTGTCGCCGGCCGCGGTCCACAGCGCGACGGAGGCGGCACCGAGCAGATACGCGGTGCCCCACCATTTCAGTGCAGGGCTGTTCTCCTGCCTGCCGAAAAACACCATCATGGCGCCGAGCAGTGCGGCAACCATGGTGGCGACCAAATAGAGCGTGATGCTATCGAGCGACATCATGTCGGCCCCCTCTAGAACATAGCAGTTACGCGACCGGCCCAGCCGATTTGCGCGCCCTTCCGAATGCGACGCTAGGTCGCGCGAGTTCCATTCAGGTTTTCGCGGGAGGCCAAGTTTTCGGGAAACACGCCATCAATTTGCATACAAACGAACAACAAAAAGGGCGCTGAAATCAGCGCCCTTTTGCATCTCATTGAAGCCGCTTTCGCGGCGAATGTGACCGAAGCGATTAACGCTTCGAGAATTGGAAGGACCGGCGGGCCTTGGCCTTGCCGTACTTCTTGCGCTCGACCACGCGGGAGTCGCGCGTCAGGAAGCCGCCCTTCTTGAGCACAGAGCGCAGCTCCGGCTCGAAATAGGTCAGCGCCTTGGAGATGCCGTGACGGACCGCGCCGGCCTGACCGGACAGGCCGCCGCCGGCAACCGTGCAGATCACGTCGTACTGGCCCGAACGCGCGGCCACGGAGAACGGCTGCTCGATCATCATCCGCAGCACGGGACGGGCGAAATAGACCTCGACCTCGCGCGAATTGACGGTGACCTTGCCGGCGCCCGGCTTGATCCACACGCGGGCGACCGCGTCCTTGCGCTTGCCGGTGGCATAGGCGCGGTTGAACTTGTCGACCTTCTTCTCGTGCTTGGGCGCATCGGGCGCCGCCGCCGTCTTGAGCTGCGAGAGCTGGTCGAGCGACTGGATGGATTCGGCCATGTTATGCGGCCCTCGTGTTCTTGCGGTTCAACTTGGCGATGTCGATCTTCTCGGGCGTCTGTGCCTCGTGCGGATGATCGGCGCCGCCATAGACGCGGAGATTGCCCATCTGGACGCGACCGAGCGGGCCACGCGGGATCATGCGCTCGACGGCCTTCTCGAGCACGCGCTCGGGATGCTTGCCCTCGAGGATCTGGCGCGCGGTGCGCTCCTTGACGTGACCGACATAGCCGGTGTGCTTGTAATAGGTCTTCTGCTCGCGCTTGCGGCCGGTGAGGACCGCATGCTGCGCATTGATGATGATGACGTTGTCGCCGCAATCAACGTGCGGGGTGTAGGTCGGGAGGTGCTTGCCGCGCAGGCGCATGGCGACGATGGTGGCGAGGCGGCCGACGACCAGACCCTTGGCGTCGATCAGCACCCACTTCTTCGTCACCTCAGCCGGCTTTGCCGAAAAGGTTTTCATGTCAGAGTTTCCGTGGACGGGGAGCATCGGCGCGAACACCGCACCGGACTGCGCGGTTTTCTAGAGAAGAGACGCGCAACGGTCAATGCCCGGCGGCGGAAATTAGTACCGTAATATCAATGGCTTGAAAATATGGTGCTATATTACCTGCAAAAAGCTCAAACATTTGGAATGGAATAGGTCGAGGTGACATGGGCGATCGGATCGGGCGAGCTGCCGGACAACAGTTTCACCTCCCCGACCGCCAGCCGCTTGCCGAGCTTGAGCAGCCGCGCCTCCGCCAGCACGTCCTGCCCGGGCCCGCCCTTGCGCAGGAAGTTGATGTTGAGATTGGTGGTGACGGCGAGCCCGACAGGCCCGATCGCGGACAGGAGGACCACGTACATCGCGAAATCGGCCAGCGCCATCAGCGTCGGGCCGGACACGGTTCCGCCGGGTCGCAGCATCCTTTCGCTGTAGCGCTGGCGCAAAAGGCAGGTCTGGCCGTCCGCGCTTTCGATCGTGATGTCGTCGCCGCTGAAGGCCTGGGGAAACTCGTGGCGGAGGAACTGCTCGACCTCTGCCACGCTCATTTTCGCTAACGCCATGCTGTTCCCCACCCTCGCTTCACTTGCCCTGTTACATTAAGTTATCTGCGTCATTCAAATGCAATAATCCAACGGAAACGCTTCGATGTCCGCCCAGGCTGCCCGCGCTCCCTCCCCGCAACCGCCGATCCTGCTGCGCGAGACCGTAGGCCCGATCGCCGTACTGACGCTGAACCGCCCCGCCGCGCGCAACAGCCTGTCGGCGGCGATGATCGCAAGCCTGCATGCCGAGCTCAATGATATCAGCAGCGACAAGGCCGTCCGCGGTGTCGTGATCGCCGCCAACGGTCCCGCCTTCTCCGCCGGCCACGACATGAAGGAGCTGACCGCGCGCCGCACTGACCCCGATCGTGGCCGCGCCTTCTTTGCCGAGATGATGACCGCCTGCAGCGCGATGATGCAGGCGATCGTGCACCTGCCAAAACCTGTGGTCGCATCCGTCCGGGGTATCGCGACCGCGGCCGGCTGCCAGCTCGTGGCCAGCTGCGATCTCGCCATCGCCTCGGAGGACGCGAAATTCGCAACGCCGGGCGTCGACATCGGCTTGTTCTGCTCGACCCCGATGGTGGCGCTATCGCGCAACGTGCCGCGCAAGCAGGCGATGGAGATGCTGCTGACGGGCGAGCCTGTTACGGCCGCGCGCGCCCGCGAGATCGGCCTCATCAACCGCGTGGTGCCCGCCGGCACCGAACGCGACGCCGCGATCGCGCTGGCGGAGCAGGTCGCGCTGAAATCGGCCTACACCGTCAAGCTCGGCAAGGAGGCGTTCTATCGCCAGGCCGAGATGAGCCTTGTGGATGCCTATCGCTATGCCGCAGAGGTAATGACCGAGAACATGATGGCACGCGATGCCGAGGAAGGCATCGGCGCCTTCATCGAGAAGCGCACGCCGACATGGCGGGATGAATAGAATTCGTCATTGCGAGCGAAGCTAAGCAATCCGGAAATCCCTCCGCGGAAAAAGACTGGATTGCTTTGTCGCTTCGCTCCTCGCAATGACAAGGAAAAAGAACAAATGAACCACGACTCCTATTCCGACAATTACATCCGCGCCATCCTCAACAGCGTGAAGTCGATCGCGATGGTCGGCGCCTCGCCGGTCAATGTGCGGCCGAGCTATTTCGCATTCAAATATCTGGCGCAGCGTGGCTACGACATGATCCCGGTCAATCCCGGCCATGTCGGCAAGGAGCTGCTCGGAAAGCCCTTCATCGCCTCGCTGTCCGACATCGGCCGTCCCATCGACATGATCGACATCTTCCGCAATTCCAGCCACATCATGCCTGTCGTCGAGGAAGCGCTCACGCTCGACCCGCTGCCGAAAGTGATCTGGATGCAGCTTGGCGCACGTGACGACGTGGCGGCAGCGAAAGCCGAGTCGGTCGGTATCAAGGTGGTGATGAACCGCTGCCCCAAGATCGAATATGGCCGCCTGTCGTCCGAGATCTCCTGGATGGGCGTGAATTCGCGCACGCTCAGCTCCAAGCGCGCGCCGGCACCGACGCAAGGCATGCGGCTATCCCTCAATCGGATGAGCGTCGGCGGCGGCGACACAGCGGCCTCCGATCGTGCCGCCAAAAACAAGACCGAGCAAAGCTGACGCAATTGCGAGGGATTCATTTTGCCAACGCGACAATGCGTAGCAAGATCATTCCCAAATGGTCTTGATGTGACACGGCGCCTTGACGCCGAGCGCGGCGCCCATCAGCATGCCGCGCGATTTCAGACCAAGAGAACAGGACGCCCTCAATGAGCGATCGCCTTCCGGGATTTTCAACCCTCGCCGTGCATGCCGGTGCACAGCCCGACCCCACCACCGGCGCGCGCGCGACTCCGATTTATCAAACGACGTCGTTCGTGTTCAACGATGCGGACCACGCCGCCTCGCTGTTCGGCCTGCAGGCGTTCGGCAACATCTATACCCGCATCGGCAATCCCACCAACGCGGTGCTGGAAGAGCGCGTCGCCGCGCTCGAAGGCGGCACGGCCGCGCTTGCGGTGGCCTCGGGCCATGCCGCACAGGTCGTGGTGTTGCAGCAATTGATGCAGCCCGGCGACGAGTTCATCGCCGCGCGAAAACTCTATGGCGGCTCTATCAACCAGTTCACGCACGCCTTCAAGAGCTTTGGCTGGAACGTGGTGTGGGCCGATCCCGACGATATCGCAAGCTTCGAGCGCGCGGTGACGCCGCGCACCAAGGCGATCTTCATCGAGTCCATTGCCAATCCCGCCGGCAGCATCACCGACATCGAGGCGATCTCGACGGTGGCGCGGAAGGCGGGCGTGCCGTTGATCGTCGATAACACGCTGGCCTCGCCCTACCTGATCCGCCCGATCGACCACGGCGCCGACATCGTCGTGCACTCGCTGACGAAGTTCCTGGGCGGTCACGGCAATTCGCTCGGCGGCATCATCGTCGATGCCGGCACCTTCGACTGGTCGACCGGCGGCAAATATCCGATGCTGTCGGAGCCGCGACCGGAATATCACGGCATCCGCCTGCAGGAGACCTTTGGCAATTTCGCCTTCGCGATCGCCTGCCGCGTGCTGGGCTTGCGCGACCTCGGCCCCGCTCTGTCGCCGTTCAACGCCTTCATGATCCTGACCGGCATCGAGACCTTGCCGCTGCGCATGCAGAAGCAGTGCGACAATGCGAAAGCGATCGCCGAATTCCTCGCCGGCCATCCGGCGGTGGCGTCGGTTAGCTATGCGGGCTTGGCAAGCGACAAGTATAACCAGCTCGCGCGCAAATACGCACCGAGGGGCGCGGGCGCCGTGTTCACCTTCAGCCTGAAGGGCGGCTATGACGCCGGCGTCAGCCTGGTGTCGAAACTGCAGCTGTTCTCGCATCTCGCCAATGTCGGCGACACCCGCTCGCTGGTGATCCATCCGGCGTCCACCACGCACAGCCAGCTCGACGACGCCGCCAAGGTGAAGTCCGGCGCCGGCCCCGACGTGGTGCGGCTCTCGATCGGCATCGAGGACAAGGAAGACCTGATCGCCGATCTGGAACAGGCGCTGGGGGCGTAGCTTTCCCGGTCATTCCGGGACGCCTGAATGCGCCCCGGAATGACGTCCCGGTTAACAGTCATTAACCATATCTGCCCCATACATCGTCCTTGGATCGCCCTTTTGATTCGGAGCCGACGATGCTGCGCTGGATGGTGCCTGCCCTTGCGGCGATGCTGACGGTTTCAGCCGCCGTTGCCGCTGACTTGCCGGCCACGCCGAAGCGGCGCGCCGCCGCTCCGCCACAGGAGCCGCCGCAGGTCTATGTCGATACCGACCCGGATGCGCTGATCTCGCCGGCCTATGGCATCGGCAGCTATATCCGCAATCTGCCGGGCACGCCGCTGCTGCCGGGCTCGCACACCTTGCCGGGCTACTACGGCCGCCCCTGGAGCTACGACTATCAGGGCGCGTATTACGGCGGGAAGCAGGTCGATTATTTCTGGCGCCTACCCTACGCGTGCGGCATCTACGGCTATTGCTGATCAGCCGGGCTGGCTAATCGGAACCGCACGCGGCTGCGCCTCCGCAGATCGCCGCGAAGCGAGCCGCTCCACCTGCATCACCGCGAGCGTCAACACGACGATTGCGACGGCCTGATGCGACAGCGCGAGGTCGATCGGCACCTGGTTGAGCAGCGTGAGAATGCCGAGCACCGCCTGCAGGCTCACCGCCGCGAACAGCCAGAGCGCGCCGCTTGCGGCCGCACCTGCGCGCGAACGCACCGCGTCGATCGCATGCAGCGCGGCCAGCGCGAACAGCGCATAGGCGGTCATGCGGTGCTCGAACTGCACCGTCAGCACATTGTCGAACATGTTGCGCCACCACGGGGTCTCGAACCACAGCCGCTCGGCCGAGGGAATGAACGCGCCGTCGATCTGCGGCCAGGTGTTGTAGGCGCGCCCGGCGCGCAGGCCCGCAACCAGCGCACCGAAATAGATCTGCACGAACGTCACGACGAGGAGCAGCGCGCCCGTGAAGCGCAACCGCGCAGACGCCGCGATCTGCGGCCGCTCCTTGAGCCGCCGCACCGTCCAGACGATGCCAGCAAAGATCAGGAGCGCGAGCACAAGATGCGTCGCCAACCGATATTGCGACACCTCGACACGCTCGGTGAGACCCGAGGCGACCATCCACCAGCCGACCGCGCCCTGGAGACCGCCAAGCGCGAATAGGAGCCACAGTCTACGTTTCAATTCACCGGACAGGCCACCGCGCCACAGGAAGAACAGGAACGGCAAGAGATAGGCGACGCCAATGAAACGGCCGAGCAGCCGGTGGCTCCATTCCCACCAGAAAATCTGCTTGAACTCGGACAGGCTCATGCCCGCGTTGAGCTCGCGATATTGCGGGATTCTCTTGTAGGCCTCGAACGCCTCGGTCCACTGCGCTTCCGACAGTGGCGGGACGCTGCCCGTGACCGGCTTCCATTCGACGATCGAAAGGCCGGATTCCGTGAGCCGCGTCGCACCGCCGACCAGCACCATCAGCGCGATCAGCGCGGCGACGGAGATCAGCCACCAGCGCACGGCGCGATGCGGGTTGGTTGGAACGGAATTCGTCGTCATTTCAGGCGCTAAAACCAGGGCTTGAACCGGACTGCGTGCCCCTTATAGTCCCCCGCTCCCGCAGCGCAAGTTACGCGAAGGCCGTATAGTCAGCCATGACGATCCGCACCCGCAAGTTCCTCGGCGCCATCCTGCTCCTGGTGCTGGCCACGGTCTGGGCCCTGCTCGGCATGGCGGCGGCGCAGATGCCGTGGATCGCCGAGTCCGGCTGGCGGCAGGCGATCTATTACGTGGTGGTCGGCATGGGCTGGGTGCTGCCGGCGATGCCGATCGTGAGCTGGATGCAGCGACCTGATCGCGTCAAGTCTGGCTCGTAGCGGTCGGCCTCACCGGCGCAAACGCAACACCCGACACCAGCACGCGCAACATGCGCAGCGAGCGCACGCGACCGTCCCAGGAAATCCGCGGCAGCGCGCGCAGATTGGTCCGCCCCTCCGCGTCCACGATGCCCGGGATCGTCGACACCGCGCTGGCAAAGCCTGCCTCCTCCGCCATCACAACGTGGCCGCGCCGGAACGAGGTACGATCGCCGAACGGAAAGGCGAGATGCCTGACATCGCGGCGGAAGGCCGCTTCGGCAACGGCCTTGCCCATCGCCATCTCGCGCGAGGCTGCCGTATCCTTCATGTTGGCGAGAACCGGATAGTTCACCGTGGCGCTGCCGATCGTGACGAGCGGATCGGCGGCGAGCTTGGCCAGATCCTCCCAATCCATCGACGCCTCGCGCGAGAGCGCGGCGAGATCGATCCGGTAGCGCGTGCAGAGATCGGCGATCGCGGCCGACAGATCCGCCGGCGACAGCGAGCGCAGCCAGCTCTCGAGATGCGAAAACAGCGCCTTCTTCTCGGCATTGCCGGTGACGGTGAAGCGCTGCTCCTTCTCACCCATTATCAGATTGATGCGGCTCTCGCGCGCGATCACCTGTTCGAGCCCGAGCCACCAGGCCTGCCCGACGCCATCGGGAAACGCGGTGGGCACGTAGATCGTGAAGGGCACGGCGTGCTGCGCCAGCACCGGATAGGCAAAGTCGATCAGATCCTTGTTCGCGCCGTCGAAAGTGAGCGCCACGAAACGCCGCTTCTCCGGCAGTGTCACCGCGCGCCGGCAGACCTCGTCCATGCCGAGAAGATCGTAGTTCCAGCGCTTCAACGCGCGAATGGCGCGGTCGAGAAATTGCGGCGTGATCTCGTCCGCGCGCAGCGGCTGAAACCCGCCGCGCCGCCGTGGCCGCACCCGCGCAAAGCGCAGGATGGCGCCGGCACCGCGGCTGCGCAGCGCAGCCTGGCCGGTGAACCAGGCCAGCTCGAGGCGCAGCCGTTCCAGCCATCTGTCGTCGGATGCCAAAATCTTGACCCTTCGCGCCCGGAAGGCGCCCGTTCCCTCTCCATTGTCCTTACCCTTTGTTGACATTTCTTTGCAAAGGTCGGCCACAGGCCGAATTACGTCTATTTTGATTTCTCGACAGGTTTCGCGAATGACCATGGCTGCGGCGATGCAAAGCCGGACGGCAGAAGCGCCAGCGCGGTCGAAAGCGAGCCGTATCGCGCATGTCGATATCGTCACCGATCTCGGCGCCGCCGAGGCGGTCTGGCGCGCCTTCGAGGAGCCCGGCCATCTCTTCACGCCCTATCAGCGGTTCGATCTGCTGAGCCCCTGGCAGGGACTGGTCGGCGAGCGCGAGGGCGCGCGGCCCTTCATCGTGATCGGCCGCGACGCCGATCACACGCCATTGATGCTGCTGCCGCTCTCGCTGCGCCAAAGCCACGGCGTGCGTACGGCCTGCTTCATGGGCGGCAAGCATACGACCTTCAACATGGGCCTGTGGAACGCCGCGTGTGCTGCGCAGACCACTGCCGCCGATCTCGATACGCTGCTTGCGCCGCTGCGCGAGCACATCGACGTGCTCGCGCTGACGCAGCAGCCGCAGCGCTGGCACGGCCAGCAGAACCCGTTTGCCCTATTGCCGCGGCAGAGCCCGATCAACGGCTGCCCGCAACTGGTGCTGGAGCCGGGCGGGCCGCCGGCATCGCGGATCAGCAATTCCTTCCGCCGCCGACTCAAGAGCAAGGAAAAGAAGCTCCAGGCGCTCGCCGGCTATCGCTATCACCTTGCCACGTCAGACGCGGACGTCACCCGCCTGCTCGACTGGTTCTTCCGCGTCAAGCCGGTGCGGATGGCAGAACAGAAGCTCCCGAACGTCTTCGCCGAGCCGGGCGTCGAACAGTTCGTCCGCAGCGCCTGCCTTGCGCCGCGCGGCGAAGGCCGCGTCATCGACATCCATGCACTGGAATGCGACGACGAGGTGATCGCGATCTTCGCCGGCGTCGCCGACGGCGAGCGCTTCTCGATGATGTTCAACACCTACACGATGTCCGAGCACGCCCGCTACAGCCCCGGCCTGATCCTGATGCGCTACATCATCGATCGCTACGGCGAGCACGGCTACCGCTCGCTCGACCTCGGTATCGGTTCGGACGACTACAAGCGGATGTTCTGCAAGGACGACGAAGACATCTTCGACAGTTTTGTCCCGCTGACCTCGCGCGGCAAGCTCGCGGCGATGGCGATGTCCTCGCTCAGCCACGGCAAGCGGCTGGTGAAGCAGAACCAGATGCTGTTTGATCTGGCACGCAGGCTGCGGCAGGCGTTCGGGTAAGACTTCTCCCCAAACACCGATATCGTAGGGTGGGCAAAGCGACTTGTCCGCCGTAGCTCGCAGAGCGAAGGCGGAAGCGTGCCCACGTCTTCTGTTACTGTATCGAATAGGTGGTGGGCACGGCGCGAACGCGCCTTTGCCCACCCTACGATTCCGAGTGCGCGGAGAGAGAAAGAAACGCCTACGCCGCCACCACGCGCGGCGCGTCGACCGCATCCGAAGCCTGCACGGGCTTGCTCAGCATCGTCACCTCGCTGAAGCCGACCGCCCGGAGCTGCTCGCACATCAGCGTGCGCGCATCGCTTGCCATCGAGGCATCGGGCACCACGACGGCGCGGGCATGCGCCGTCAGCAGCTCGGCCGGAAGGTCGGAGGCGCTGCCGGCGTCGACCAGGACGTGATCATAGGCGCGCAGCAGCGCGTCGATCGCGAGCGTCACCCGCGGCGATTGCAGCACGCTGCGGTCGAAGCCGGGACGGCCGGCCATGACGAGGTGGAGCCGTGACAGCTTGTCCCGGGTGATGATTTGCGCGAACGACGCCTCACCCTGCATCAGCTCGGCAAGGCCGGGCGCCGAAGCATCGACGGACACCGCGGCAATCGTCGGCGAGGACGCAGCGAGATCGACCACGACGACGCGCGCCTCGCGCGCCAGATGCCGGGCGAGCGTCAGCGTCGACAGCGTAATGGCTTCGCCGGAGGCGGTGCCGAGCACCGTGACCTTCTTCGCCGCAGCGCCCGCGGCGCGCAGGCTGCCGGCCAGATTTTCGATCTCGGTGAATTCGGTGACGTCGGCATGATCAGTCATCTCCGGCTGAAGCGGCGCGGCCTCTGCCATGACCGGATCGGCGATCGGCTCGACCTCGGGCCGCACAACCGGCTGGACGACCGGTTGGACAACCGGTTCCCGGCGCACCGGTGCCTGCGTTTGCGCCGGGCCGACCGCGGCCACAGCGCGCGGTGCGGTCTGGCGCAATAGCTCGCCGGTGACGACGACGCCGGACGAAAGCAGCAGCGTCGCGATCGTCGCGATCAGCACGATCGGCAGCTTCTTCGGGTAGGCCGGCGTGTTCGAAACGATGGCGCGCGAGATGACGCGGCCGTCGGTCGGCGCCGTGTCGATGGTCTCGCGGGTATTGGCCTCGCGGTACTTGGCGAGATAGCCTTCCAGCAGATCGCGCTGCGCTTTGGCCTCGCGATCGAGTGCGCGGAGCTGGACGTCCTGGCCGTTGGTCGAGGTCGCCTGCTTCTTGAGCTGCTCGAGGCTCACGGTCAGGCCATCGACGCGGCCGCTGGCGATCCGCGCGTCGCTTTCGAGCGAGCGGGAAATCTTGGCCGCTTCGTCGCGGATCTGATTGTCGAGGTCGCCAAGCTGCGCCTTCAGCTCCTTGATGCGCGGGTGATTGCCGAGCAGCGTGGACGACTGCTCGGCGAGCTGCGCACGCAACGTCACCCTTTGCTCCGACAGCCGCCGCATCAATTCGGAGTTCACGACTTCGGATGCCTCGATCGGCTTGCCGCTCTGGAGCATCTCCTTGATCAGCCTAGCCTTGGATTCCGCATCCGCCTTCAGCGAGCGCGCATTGTTGAGCTGGGTGTTCACCTCGCCCATCTGCTGGTTCGACAGCGTGGTGTTGTTGGTGCCGATGAACAGGCTCGACTTGGAGCGGAAGTCCTCCACCCTGGCCTCGGCGTCGGAGACCTTCTTGCGCAAGCTCTCGATCTCGCCGGCGAGCCACTGGCTGGCATTCTTGGCCTGGTCCTGGCGCGCATTCTGCTGGAGCACCAGATAGCCGTCGGCGATCGAATTGGCGACGCGGGCGGCAAGATCCGGATCGGCGGACTGGAATTCGACCACGATGACGCGCGATTTGTCGACGGCATAGGCTTGCAGGCGCTCGTAATAGGCATCGAGCACGCGCTCTTCCGGCGTCATCGAGAACGGATCACGGCCGATACCGATCATCGCGGCCAGCGACTTCAGTGGCGAGATGCCCTGCAGCACCGGATCGAACTCGGGGCGTTCGGCGAGCTTGTTCTTCTTGATGATCTCCCGCGCGAGATCGCGCGACAGCACCAGCTGCACCTGGCTGGTGACGGCCTCGGCGTCGAGCGCCTGCCGCTCCTCGGCGCGGTCGCTGCTCGGACGCAGGAACACGTTCTCCCGGCCGTCGATGAGAATGCGCGATTCGGACTTGTAGCGCGGCGTGACGAGATTGACGACCGCAAAGGATGCGACCAGCGCCAGCACCGTCGGCACGATGATCCAGCCGCGCTTGCGCGCCAATGCCGCGCCGAGCGCGTGCAGGTCGATATCGCCGGACTCGACTTGGGCCTGCTTCGTGACGATCGGCGCAGGCCTGACTTCGATCGTCTGCTCGATCTTCTGCTCGATCTTGGGCTCGACTTGGACTTCAGCCTTGACGTCAGCTTTGGGCGCGACTTCGGCCTTGGACTTTCCAACAGCCCGCGCAACCACCGCCTTGTCCTTGCCGGCACGCCAGAACGCTAAACGCATCGAACACTCCCGCAGGGGCAACGCCACTAAGCTACCTCAACCCCGGCGATTACACTCCATTAAGGTTGCCGCTGGGTTAATCGCGGCATGCGGCGACTTGCGCAGGCGCACGCGTCACCGTTTGTTAACCACGAGGCCCCTTAATCCGTCTCGATATTTTCCTAGGAATTGTTCGGCATTCGCCGTCGAGCGCTGGTTTTGATTCATGCCCCCCTCTCCTGACCGGCCGCTTCGTATCCTGCACGCCGTGCGTGCTCCGGTCGGCGGCATCTTCCGCCACATCCTCGACGTCGCCAACGGCCAGGTCGACCGCGGCCACCATGTCGGCATCCTCGCCGATAGCCTCACCGGCGGCGAGCGCGCCGACAAGGCCCTCGCCGAGCTCGCGCCGCGGCTGAAGCTCGGCGTGCACCGGATGGCGATCCGCCGCGAGCCCTCTCCGGACGACGTTTTGGTGTGGCTTCGCATGCGGCGCCTGATTGCCACCCTGAAGCCCGACGTCATGCACGGCCACGGCGCCAAGGCCGGCGCCTTCATCCGCATGCGGCGACGCTCCGACGACACCATCCGCATCTACACGCCGCACGGCGGCTCGCTGCATTATCCCCTCAACACCTTGAAGGGCGAGTTTTACGCGCGACTCGAGCGCTCGCTGATGGATTCGACCGACCTGTTCCTGTTCGAAAGCGCGTTTGCCCGCGACACCTATCAACGCATCGTCGGCACGCCCAAGGGCGTGGTGCATTGCGTCTTCAACGGCGTCACGCCCGAGGAGTTCGAGCCGGTCGTGACCACCGACGATGCGACCGACCTCGCCTATGTCGGCGAGTTCAGGCACATCAAGGGCGCCGATCTCCTGGTCGATGCCGTGGCGCGCCTGCACGAGGGCGGCAAGAAGGTCACGCTGACGCTCGGGGGCGACGGCGAGGAGACGGCGGCGCTGAAGGCGCAGGTCGAGAAGCTCGGTTTGTCCGGCGCCATCCGCTTCATCGGTCACGTCAAGGCGCGCTACGGCTTCTCCAAGGGGCGGCTGCTGGTCGTCCCCTCGCGCGGCGATTCCATGCCCTATGTCGTGATCGAGGCCGGCGCGGCCGGCATTCCCATGATCGCATCGCGCATCGGCGGCATTCCCGAGATCTTCGGCTCCGACAGTCCGGCCCTGTTCGCGCCGAGCAATTCCGAGGCCATGGCCGAGGCGATCGCGGCCGCACTCGACGATCCCACCGCAACGGCGCAGCGCGCCGTGTCCTTGCGCGAACGCATCTCGGCGCATTTCTCGCAAGCCGCCATGGTCGACGGCGTGATCGCCGGCTATCGCGATGCATTTGCCAATCATTAACCATCCTTAAGCCCGCTTTAGAAAATCTTCCGATTTGTTCGATAATCGAAGGACCGGGGGATGCCGCCCGGGGCGCCAACGCCATTGGCCCGCGGGTGCTTGAAATGGACGTGGACGCCCGTGGAACCGCTCAACGCACGCTCGATGCTCGATGCCGCGACCAGTGCCGCGGCGAAACCCGCTGACCAACCCTTCGTGGAGCGCCGCCGCCGGCTCTCGCCCGCAGCCCTCGACGTCGTCAACCAGAAGGTCGCCCGCGCCTATTCGCCGATCGTGATCGCCGGCTTCGTGCGCGTGGCCGACTTCGCGCTGCTCAGCCTCGTCGGTATCGCGCTCTATGTCGGCTACGTCATGCCGCTCTCCGGCTTCAGCTGGGTCTATCCCGCCGAGGTCATCGCCGTATCGATCGCAGCCGTGATCTGCTTCCAGGCCGCCGACATCTATCAGGTGCAGCTGTTCCGCGGTCAGCTCCGGCAGATGACACGGATGATCTCGTCCTGGTCGTTCGTCTTCCTGCTGTTCATCGGCATCTCCTTCTTCGCCAAATACGGCAGCGAAATCTCGCGGCTGTGGCTTGCCGCCTTCTATTTCCTCGGGCTCGCCGCGCTGCTTGCCGAGCGTCTGGTGCTGCGATCGCTGGTGCGCGGCTGGGCGCGCCAGGGCCGGCTCGACCGCCGCACCATCATCGTCGGCGCCGACAGCAACGGCGAGCAGCTGGTCGAAGCGCTCAAAGCGCAGGAGGATTCCGACATCCACGTGCTGGGCGTGTTCGACGACCGCAACGACAGCCGCGCGCTCGATACCTGCGCCGGCGCGCGCAAGCTCGGCAAGGTCGACGACATCGTCGAATTCGCCCGCCGCACCCGCGTCGATCTCGTGCTGTTCGCGCTGCCGATCTCGGCGGAAACGCGCATCTTGGAAATGCTGAAGAAGCTCTGGGTGCTGCCGGTCGACATCCGCCTCTCCGCGCACACCAACAAGCTGCGCTTCCGGCCCCGCTCCTATTCCTATCTCGGCGAAGTGCCGACGCTCGACGTGTTCGAGGCGCCGATCACCGACTGGGATCTGGTGATGAAATGGCTGTTCGACCGCGTCGTCGGCAGCCTCGCGCTGCTCGTGGCGCTGCCGGTGATGGGGCTGGTGGCGCTGGCGGTGAAGCTCGACAGCCCCGGCCCGGCGCTGTTCCGCCAGAAGCGCTTCGGCTTCAACAACGAGCGCATCGACGTCTACAAGTTCCGCTCGATGTACCACCATCAGGCCGATCCCACGGCGTCCAAGGTCGTGACCAAGAACGATCCGCGCGTCACCCGCGTCGGACGCTTCATCCGCAAGACCAGCCTCGACGAGCTGCCGCAGCTCTTCAACGTGGTCTTCTCCGGCAATCTCTCTTTGGTCGGCCCGCGCCCGCATGCGGTGCAGGGCAAGCTGCAGAGTCGGCTGTTCGACGAAGCCGTCGACGGCTATTTCGCCCGCCATCGCGTCAAGCCCGGCATCACGGGCTGGGCCCAGATCAACGGCTGGCGCGGCGAGATCGACAACGAAGAGAAGATCCAGAAGCGCGTCGAGTTCGACCTCTATTACATCGAGAACTGGTCGGTGCTGTTCGACCTCTACATTCTCCTGAAGACGCCGATCTCGCTGCTGACCAAGAACGAGAACGCGTATTGAGTTTTCCGTCATGCCCCGGCTTGACCGGGCGATGACAGCGGTGTTTGGCGTCCGAATAGCGTGAGCATGTGATGGCGTATGTGGCGACAGCCGGTGGAGTGAACGTAGTCGTACCGGCTGCGCCCGGCGTGCTGGCGCTGCAGCGCGCGCTGGTGTGGCTGGTCGGCGCCTCCGGCGCGGTCGTCTTCATCGAGCCGAGCCCCTACGAGATCATGACGCTGCTCGCAGCCGTCACGTTCTTCGCCACCGGCCTGCGGCTGCGGCTCGCGCTGATGCCGCTGGTGCTGATGCTGGTCCTGCTCAATGTCGGCTACACCATCAGCGCGATCCCGCTGTTCGAGCAGCCCGAGGTGGTGAGCTGGATCGCAACCTCCTGGTACATGGCGGTGACGGTGGTCTTCTTCGCCATGGTCACGTCCGAGGACACCGCGGCCCGGCTCGACATGCTCCGCCGCGGCCTCGTGGTCGGCGCGATGATCGCCTCACTCCTGGCGGTCGCCGGCTATTTCCACCTGGTGCCCGGCGGCAACGACCTCCTCACGCTCTACGGCCGCGCGCGCGGCACGTTCAAGGACCCGAACGTGCTCGGCGCCTTCCTGATCCTGCCCGCGCTGTTTGCGCTGCAGAGCGTGGTTTCGGACAAGCTGGCGAAGGCGTTCCGCAACGTCATCGCCTTCGGCATCATGTCGCTCGCGATCCTGCTCGCCTTCTCGCGCGCCGCCTGGGGCGGCCTCGTGCTGACCTCCGCCTTCATGCTGGCGCTGATGGTGCTGACCAGCCGCACCAACGCGCAGCGCTCGCGCATCATCATCATGGCGATCGTGGCCGCGGTGCTGGGGCTCGCGCTGATCGCGGTGCTGCTGTCGTTCGATTCCACCGCCGAGATGTTCAAGCAGCGCGCGAGCTTCGACCAGAGCTACGACGAGGGCCGCTTCGGCCGGTTCGGCCGCCACATCCTGGGCGCGGAGATGGCGCTCGACCTGCCGTTCGGCATCGGCCCCCTGCAATTCCACCGCTTCTTCCCCGAGGACACCCACAACTCCTATCTCAACGCCTTCATGTCCGGCGGCTGGCTGTCCGGCGTGTGTTATCCCGCGCTGGTCTTCACCACCGTCATCATGGGCTTCCGGCACATCTTCGTGCCGGTGCCCTGGCAACGCGCTTATCTCGCCGTGTTCTCCGCCTTCGTCGGCACCGTCGGCGAAAGCTTCGTGATCGACACCGACCACTGGCGGCACTTCTGGATGATGCTGGGCGCGATGTGGGGCATGATCGCGGCCGCGCAGATCTACAAGATCAGGGCTGGCGAGGACGCGTCTTCAGCTTGAGAGCCGGACGTTTTTCCGGCGGCGTGTCGAGCAGGCTCTTCAGCGCCTCGGTTGCCGCGAGCACGCCCTTGTAGCCTTCGTTGGCGAAACGCAGCAGCAGCCTCAATTCCTCGTCGGAATAGCCGCCGAATACCTTTTCCATCGCCTGCTGCATCGGCACGTAGAACTGGCCGATCTTCATCGCCGCGTCCGGCACGACGGCGATGAAGACCTTGCGGCGGTCTTTCTCATCGCGTTCACGGCGCACCAGCCCCGCCTTTTCGAGCCGATCGACCACGCCGGTGATGGCACCGGTCGTGAGCCCCGTGACCTCGGCGAGCCTCCCGGCAGTGACGCGTCCTTCGAGATACAGGATGTCCATGCATTCGAGATCGGAATTGGCAATTCCGGCAACATTGGCAACGGTTTGCCCATAGAGCACGCCCTGCGCGGACGACCGGCGCATGGCGTCCTCGAGCTCCTGCAGCAGCGCGTTGCGCGCCTTCGTCCTTGACAAGGCGGACCTCATATCTTAGGCGATATATATCTTAGTAACTAAGATATTTAGCGACCGTAATTCCTCCTAGCACCACGGAAACGTCGGGAGCAAGCCATGTCCTATCGACCCCGCAAGGCCCTGATCATCGGCGCCGGCATTGCCGGCCCCGTGGCCGCGATCCTGCTGCGCCGCGCCGGCATCGAGTCCGCGATCTTCGAGGCCTGGCCCTATTCGAAGGGCATCGGCGGCGGCCTTCAGATCGCGCCGAACGGCATGCATGTGATGGACGAGATCGGGCTGGCGAATGAGTTGATCGGCCGCGGCTCGGTCGCAGAATCCTTCGACTTCTATTCTCAAGGCGGCGTGAGGCTCGGTTCGATCAACCGCGACATGGAACGGCGCTTCGGCCAGCCTGCGGTGAACGTCTGCCGCGCCACGCTGAACGAAATCCTGATCGACAAGGCCTGGTGCGCCTGCGTTTCGCTCTATTTCGAGAAGCGCCTGATCAAGGTCGAGGATCGCGGCGACCAGCCGATCATTGCCTATTTCGCCGACGGCACCACAGCCGAGGGGGACTTCCTGATCGGTGCCGACGGCGTGCACTCGATCACACGTCGGCAGGTGGTGCCGGACGGACCCCAGCCGTTCAACACCGGACTGATCGGCTTCGGCGGCTTCGTGCCGCACGCCGTCCTCGACGGCAGATCGATCGGCCGGCACGTCGAGACCACGTTCGGCCAGAGCGGCTTCTTCGGCTACGGCTATTGCAGCCCCGATCCCACGGACGGCGTGATGTGGTGGAGCACGCAGCCCGCGCACGGCATGGACGCCGCGATGTTTCGCGCGCTCGACTCGTCGACGCTGAAGCAGCATCTGCGCGGCTTCCACCGCGGCTGGCACGACCCGATCCCCGATATCATCGAGGCCGCCGAGAACATCGTGGTCACCGACACGCTCGACGTCGCGAGCCTGCCGACCTGGTCGCGCAAGCGCTCGCTGCTGATTGGGGACGCCGCGCATGCGACCAGCCCCCATGCCGGCCAGGGTGCTTCGCTCGCGCTCGAGGATGCGATGCGCCTTGCCCGCCTGATGCAGGAGGGCCAGGAGCTCGGCGCCACCTTCCAGGCCTTCGAGGCCGAGCGTCGCCCGCGCACCGAGAAGATCGTCGCCATGGCCCGCCGCAACGGCAACAGCAAGCGCGAATTCAGCGCCACCGGCGCGTGGGTGCGCAATCAGATGCTGAAATGGCTGCTGCCGCTGGGATCGAAAAGCATGGAGTTCATGTACGCGTATGATGCGCGGGCGATGTAACAGAGACGGTGCCGTAGGGTGGGCAAAGCGCAGCGTGCCCACCATTTCTATCCAATCGGGACAATGGTGGGCACGGCGCGTTGCGCCTTTGCCCACCCTACGGCACCGAGCTAGCCCTCCACCCCGAACGTCAGCCCGGCATGATCCTGCAGCCGCTTGATCAGCTTGTGCTGCATCGCTGCGCCCGGGGTCCAGAAGCCGGCCGGAACGTCCGCGGCGTCGCGCAGCAGGCAGATCGCGCATTCGGAGATCATCTTCGAGGTCGAGCCGTAGCCGGGATCGCGGTCGCCGGTGACGCCGGCGCGGACCATGCGGCCGTCGGGCGCGATCGCGACATAGAGCAGGTTGAATAGACCGTTCTCGCGCTCTTCCTTCGACGGCCCCTCGCCTGGCTTCGGCGCATTCGGCCCGGTCTTCTCGGCATTGACCGCCATCACTCGCTTCGCGTTGGCCTCGCCCTTCTCGCCGGGACCGGTCAGGACCATCTCGTCGTAGACAAACTCGCGGCCGTAGGGAAAGCCCATCAGCATGTTGGAGCGATGGACGTTGCGGGTGTTGATCAGCGCCATCATGAACGGCGCGGCCCAGGATTGCAGATCCTCCTCGTAAGCCGCTCTGTTGCCTTTCGGCTGCTTCGGACCGGTAAATCCGGGCGTCAGCGCAAAATGGTCGTTGAGGATGGCGACGAGGCTGAGATCCTTGGCGACGGCATCGAAGGTCGCCTTCGCGCTCGCCGCTGTCCCGCCTGACAGCGTGCCGCGCATGTCGCGCACGCGGCCCTTGACGCGCGCAGCAGGCGCGCCGAACACGCGCCTGGCCTCTTCCTGCACGAAGAATGTGCCGAGCTCGAACGGCACGGAATCATAGCCGCAGGAAAACACGATGCGCGCGCCGCTCGCCTTGGCCGCCGCATCGTACTTGTCGATCATCTGGCGCATCCAGACCGGCTCGCCGCAGAGATCGAAATAGTCTGTGCCCTGTGCAACGCAGGCTGCGAGCAGCTCTTCACCGTAGAATTGGTACGGTCCGACCGTCGTGATCACCGATCTGGTCTGCGCCACCATCGCCTTCAGCGAGGCAGCGTCCGACGCATCCGCCACGATCAGCGGCGTATCCGCGGGCGCGCCGATGGCGTCGCGCACCGATTTGAGCTTGTCGAGGCTGCGGCCCGCCATCGCCCATGTCAGCGCCTTGTCGTCCTTGTAATGTGCCGCCAGATACTCGGCGACGAGCTGGCCGGTGAAACCGGTCGCGCCGTAGACGACGATGTCGAATTTCGCAGAGCTCATGACTGGCCTTTACTTCTTCGCGTAGCTCACGCCCATGCCGGCACGGACGTCGCTTTGAATGCCATAGGGCGGGATCGGATAGCGCAGGCCGTTCCTGGCCAGCGCCTTCATGCCTTCAATTGCCTTGGCGAGATGCGACGGCTTCAAGGCCATCAGCATCTCCTCGTCCGGCACGCCGCCATAGCGCCGTTCGGCATAGCATGGCAAGGACAGGCTGGGCTCCCCGGTCTTGAGCGCCCGCCCCCAGGAATCCGCGCAAGCCGTCTCTCCGACCACGCCCCATTCGAACTTCTTGTAGCCGGTATATTGCAGCCCGTTGATCAGGATGATCATCTGTCCCGGCGTCGCATAGACCAGGCAGATGTCGGGCGGATCGAGCCGGCCGCTGGCGAGCGGACTGACGGCGAGCGCCTGATAGTGTCCGAATGGAACCACGTCCAGCGCCTCCTGGCGCTTGCGCGCGTCGTCCGCGGTGCCGTGCCAGACCCCGACATAATTTTCACCGGCGAGCCATTTCTCGTCCTGCGGCGCAAGCCCGATCACCGCGCGGCATTGCGCGCCGACAAGGTCATCGGCCGTGATGCCGACGGTCCAGCCCAGCCGTGCGGCCATGCTGACGATCTGGTCGGTGGTGTGGATCGCATTCGGCCGCCGGATTTTCGGGATCGCCTCCATCTCTGCCGCTTGCGCGAACAGCTTCATGCCGATCACTGTCGTCTTCAGCCGCAGCAGGCTGTTGAGATCGGCGACGAGGCCGCCAAGATCGATGCTGTCTGCACTCTGCTGTTGCATGGCTTCCTCCGGCCCGGCGATCGTGCGCCGTGTGTTCTTGTTTTACAGCTCTCGTTCTAGTCCTTGCCCGGTCCCGGAAGCAACTCGCCGGTCCTGCCCATCAGACGGTAGGCCACGAGGCCAATCCACTCGCGCACCGCGACTTCGGTTCGGCCCAGCCCGTCCGCGCCCATATTGGTGAAGGCGAAGAGATCGTCACGTCCGCCCATCCGCCAGTCCACGGGATAGGCCTCGACGTCGAATCCGGCCTTGCGGAAGATCCCCATCGAGCGCGGCATGTGGAAGGCCGATGTCACCAGAAGCCAGCGCTCGCCCGGCTTCGGCGCCACCAGCTCCTTTGTGAAGATCGCATTCTCCCAGGTATTGCGGGAATTGCGCTCGAGGATCAGGCGCTGCTTCGGTATGCCGAGATTTTCCAGGATCGGCGCGGAGTAGTCGGCCTCCTTCGCGTCTGTCGCGACCAGGTTCGCGGTCCCCCCAGTAAACACGATGCGCGCATTCGGATAGCGGCGCGCGAGCTCGGCCGGCGCAAACAGACGATCGGCGGCGTGCGCGACCACCGGCGTGCGATGCGCCGCCGACAGATCGGCGTCGACGGAGCCGCCGAGCACGATGATGCCGTCGGGCGCGCCGCGCGCAGGGTCCCACGCCGGAAAGCGCGACTCCAGCGGATAGATCAGGAGATTGCCGAGCGGCGAGAACGCCGCCAGCGCCAGCAGCACCAGCGTGGTCACGGCAAGCTTGCGGCCGAGCGCGACAAAGCGCGTCGCCATCAGCACCAGCGACAGGATGCCGAGCTCGACCATGAAGTTGATCGGCAGCAACGCGGTGCCAAGCGTCTTGGACAGGACGAAAAACAGGGGAGCCTCGCTGGCATGAACTGGCCGGTCCGCGCGGGGCTTGACCTGCCCGGCGATCTTCAGAAATCTTCTTGAAAGAGGATCGATCGCCGGGTCAAGCCCGGCCTGATGAAAGCGACCGGACGCGGCACATGACCCATCACCACCTGCATTCCAGCCCCAAAACCTGCCATTGGGGCTTCTTCGAAGCCGCGCTCAAGCCCGTGCTGACGATCAAAAGCGGCGACGAGGTGACGGTCGACACCATCAGCGGCGGCCCCGACATGCTGCCCGACCGCGACAAGTTTCACATTCCCCCCGAGATGTTCGAGGTTCACGCCAACAACGAGCGCATGCTGCCCGGCCACATTCTCACCGGCCCGATCGCGGTCGAAGGCGCCGAGCCCGGCGACGTGCTCGCGGTCGAGATCCTCGACGTCCAGCTCCGGCAGGACTGGGGCTGGAACATGATCAAGCCACTGTCCGGCACCCTGCCCGACGATTTCCACGAGACCCGCATCCTGAACATCCCGCTCGACCGGACGCGGATGACCGGCCGCATGCCGTGGGGCCTCGACCTGCCGCTCAAGCCGTTTTTCGGCGTGATGGGCGTGTCGCCGCCCCCTGGCTGGGGCCGCATCTCCTCGCTGATCCCGCGCGCCATGGGCGGCAATCTCGACAACAAGGAGCTCGGCGCCGGCGCGACGCTCTATTTGCCGGTGTTCGTGCCGGGCGCGATGTTCTCCTGTGGCGACGGCCACGGCGTGCAGGGCGACGGCGAGGTGTGCGTCACCGCGATCGAGACCGCGCTGCAGGGCCGCTTCCGCCTGACGCTGCGCAAGGACCTGAAGTTCGACTATCCCCGCGCCGAGACGGCGACCCACTACATGACCATGGCGATGGATCCCGACCTCGACCAGTGCGTCGTACGCGCGCTGCGGGGCATGATCGCGCTGCTCGGCGAGCGGCGAAACCTGTCGCGCGAGGATGCCTACACGTTGTGCAGCCTGGCCGCAGATCTCAGGGTGACCCAGACCGTCAACGGCGCCAAGGGCATCCATTGCATGATCGAAAAGGCGATCGTGGACGGCTGAGCCGGCCCGCACCTCGTGACCTGTCGACGCCACGCCGCCGCCGGGACTCCCGCGCGGCGCGCCTCGTCGCGTCTAATTTCCCGTGCGATTCCAACGTGCTGAGCGTCAAGCTCAGCCTGCATTTGACTTCCACCCCCGAACCTAAATAGAGTCTTAATCGTTACTTTTATGTACCCGAGTAAGAGGCTAGCGTTCGCGCCATGGCCACCGAAAAAGCCGAGACTGACCGTATTCCCGTAACCTTGGCGCTCTCGACCATCACCTATTTGGAGAAGCTGGTGAGACAGGGCACCCACGGCACCAGCGTTCCCGGCGTCGCACGTACCCTGATCGAGGAAGGCATCCGTCTCGCCATCAAGGACGGGCTTTTGTCGATTCGCGACAATGGCAGGACGTGAGCGCGCGCCGAATGCGAGGCGGACGGATCTCGGCAAGGCGGATGGCCACATCTGCAACCTGGGACCGTGACACATGCCTGTTCTCTCACCAACGTCTTCATCGACCTGTCCTGCGCCGACGTCTTCCTCAAGCACTTATTCCGCGAGGACTTATTCCTCGAAAACCTGGACCGACGAGCGCATCGAACTTCTGAAGCGGCATTTCGAGGCCGGCCTCTCCTGCCGCGAGATCGCCGCCGACATCGGCGTCAGCCGCAACGCGGTGATCGGCAAGCTGTCCCGCCTCAATCTCACGCGCGGCCGCACCATCGACGAGCGCAAGGTTCAGGACAGGCCGGCGCGGGCACCGAGAGCCGTGCCGCGGCTGCAATACGAGATGCTCGCCACGATCTATGGCGAAGCCGACGCACCCGTGGCCACAGGTCCGATCGACGACGCCAATCGCTGCTCGCTGATGGAGTTGGCCGAGAACCGCTGCCGCTGGCCGATCTCGACGCCGGGCGCCGAGGATTTCTGCTTCTGCGGCAACGCCGCGTCCGACGCTCAGCCCTATTGCGCCGGCCATAGCCGCCTCGCCTACCGGCCGAACTCACGCGCCCGCGTGGTGCGTGGCTAGCATCTGTTTGACGCGTTCTCTTGACGCGAACCGGTATCCACTTCGCTCGAAAACGCTGTGCCTCCCAAAAACGAAAAACCTCCGGCGGGGCATCGCCGGAGGTTTCTGGAGGCTTAGCATGAAGCTAAGAGCCGCAACTTTCGTATTTGGCTGAGAGATATATAGCTTAGTAACTCATGTAAGTAAATAAATCGGGGCCGACGGAATCGCATAGCTCGTCTTCGCCTTCCGCACGGGCCATTCGGATTTCTGAAGGCCCTGCAAAAAAGCCCCGGCGGTGTCCCGCCGGGGCCGTGTCGGATCGCAAAAGACCTCGAGCTTACCAGTTGCGCTGGGCGCGCAGCAGCATGCTGTAGGTGTCCTGGTCCTTGAGCTCGTAGGTCGCCGCCGGCTTGGCGACGCCCGTCAGTGCTCCGGTCGTGATCACGCCCGAATACTTCTGGTCGAGATGGCTGTAGGTGAAGTCAGCCGAGAAGGTCAGGTTCTTCACCGGCGTCCAGCGGGTGATGACACCGACCTGGCCGATGTTGAAGTCCGGGTTGCAGGAGCCGGTCAGGGTGGCGAACGCCGCGCTGCCGCAGATCATGCTCTTCGCCGTGCCGCTGTAATTGACCGCAGCCCACGCGCCGTACAGCGCCGTGTTCCAGTACGGGCTCCAGTTGTGGGTGAAGGCACCCCGGAAGCCGTAGGTCTTGGTCAGCTCGAGCTGGCCGCCCGGTCCGAACACTGCATCGGACACGCCGGCGAAGCCGATGCTCTGATAGGCAGCGTTCGAGCTGCCGAACATCGAGTAGCTGGTCGCGGCCAGCTCCTGGAAGTTGTAGCGGCTCGCGCCTTCGGTGTAGACGCCCGAGATGTTGATCACGTCGCCGGCACCGGTCGGGATGTTCTTGATGCCCAACGCGAGCTGAACGGCCCAGCCCCATTTGTCTTCGGGATGACCGGTGGCTTCGGTCGCACCGTAATAGCCGACATGGTTGTCATGCGCGGCGACCGACGCCTGGAACAGGCCCCAGGCCTGGTCGACGCGAACCATGGCGACGAGGTCGGGCGAGCGGGTGCCGCCGATGTCGTTCGAGCCGTAGGCACCGCCGAGAACGCCGGTGGTCGACATGCCCGCCGTGTTCCAGATGTTGGTCTGGAAGACCTGCGTCTGGTCCTGCGCCGAGAACGCGGCCGTCACACCCTGGCCGAAGTCGGCGGTGTAGGTGAACTGGGTCACGCCGTTGGTGGTGCCGCTGCCGCCGACGAGCTGGTCGAAATTGTTGCCGGGATAGTTGATCCATGGCGCGTCGAACTGCGACACGGCCTTACCCATGGTGAAGCCGGCGAACTGGACGAAGGCGTAGTAGACGCCGAGCGCGCCGCCGGAGAGATTGCCGTCGGTGCCGTTGATGTTGCCGCCGCTCGAGCCGGTGAGGCCGGTGCCGGCCGCGTTGAGGCCGATCGTGCCGCTGTACTGGGTCGCACCCGTGCCCGAACCGGTCCCGCCATAGCTGCCGGTCGTCCAGGTGAAGACCGCGTCGAAATAGGTGCGGACCACGCCGTACTCGGTCGCGGTGCGCGTGTCGATGTTGAGATCTTCACGAGCGCGCATCGAGTAGTAGTTGGTGAGGCGGTTGTTGGCCGCGAACACGCCGTTGTACTGGGCGCTGTAATTGCCGCCGGCGTTGAGCGCCACTTCGGCACGCACATAGCCGCCGAGCTTGATGCAGGTGTCGCTGCCCGGGATGTAGTAGAAGCCCGCGCCGTACAGCGTGCAGATCTTGACGTACTCGACTGCCTTGGCCTTGACCGGAAGATCGGCCGCCTGGGCTCCACCGACGGCGATCAGACCCGCCGCAGTGCCGAGCAAAAGGCTCTTCACCACTTTCATCTTAAAAACCTCCAAGTTGCTCATTTTACGGAGACCGGACCGTGAGGCCCCCCAAGATCCCCGTCTCTATCAATCCGCTCGGCCGCTTTCGGACACACCCGCTTTCGACGCGAGCAACGTCAGCGAACCACCTGCAACGGGACGATCGAGTACCCCCCACCGTCGCGCACCAATATGCCTGCGTCGTTCGCTAATCAAAATACTTTATTAAGTCAGCTTTCCGGTTTTCGCTAAGCCTGTGCCCCGCGCGCAACACCGGGACCAAGCCGATCGCTGAGCTGATCATCTTTGTAGTTTTAGTGACGAAATTACCCTGCCCTGCACTTGCGTCAGAGCAGGCTTGCGTGGACTATGGCCCTCCACGAACACCGGCCTGAACAATCGGTTCACGGGAGTGACGCTGTGTCCGCGACGAGGAAAGAAGGAGCGCGCCTGCGCTCGATCGGCAACCTGGATATCATCAGGCGCTTCACCTGGGAGATATCGTCGATCAACATGTATCTGGAGGAACTGCGTCAGTTCTGGGCGAAGACGCTCGGCATCAGCGGCCCGCAATGGCTGATCCTGATGGCCATCTCCGACCTCGACAAGGACGACGGCATTCCGGTCAACGTGGTCTCCAAGCTCCTCCACGTGGATCCGTCCTTCGTCACCACCCAGTCCAAGCTGCTCGAAAAGAAGGGCCTGCTCCGCCGTCGCCCCTCGCCGACCGACGCCAGGGTGGTCCGGCTGTCCCTGACCGACAAGACCCAGAAGCACATCGCAAGCCTCAACGAGCAGTACAAGACGATCCGCGAATTCGTCTTCCAGGAGTTCGACGAGAACGAATTGACGGAATTCACCGGCAAGCTCGCGACGCTGAAGAACCGCCTCCAGAAAGCCTGCGTCCGGATCTCACTCGACTTCTAAAGCGCGATGCGATCAGGATGAATCGTCATCGCGCTTCAGGTTGTTGTTTAAGCATGATCTTTTCGGAAAACCGCTGCGCACTTTTCCGGATCATGCTTTAGGGCCCCGCGCTCAGATCCGCCGCGCGGCGGTGCCGAGCCGCGATTCGAGCCAGTCGAAGATGTATTCGTTGGCAAGGCTCGGATTGTCCGCATGGGCCTGCGCCGCGCCGGTCTCGGCCGCGCTGAACACCTTCAGCATGACATCCGAACTGGCGAGCCGGGAGTTCTCGACGATCTGACGCGCCCGGTCGGCCTTGAGCCAGCCGTCCTCGCCGAGCGTGATCAGCACCGGGCAGTCGGCGCTGGAGGCCATCAGCGGCGCATGCGGCACCGGCACGATGCTGACATCGCTCATCGCGAATCGGCTGGCAAAGAAGGCCCGCTCGTGCAGGTCCCACAGGCCGCCGTCGCAGACGGCGGCGGCGAGCCGCGGCTCTTGCAACACCGCGCGCGCCACGAAGGACGAGCCCCAGCCGTCAGCGATGATCCCGACCCGGGCGAAATCGATGTCGCCGCGCGTCTCCAGATAGTCCATGACGCCGGGAATTGCGCTCTCGAGATCCCGGCGCCGCAACAGCGCGTCGAGATAGTCGTCGCGCTGGTCGCCGAGCAAATCGAGCGCCAGCATCGAGAATCCACGCTCGCGCGCATGCGGCACGAGCTTGAACAGGAATTCCTCCTTGCGATGGCCGGGCTCGCCGATGCAGATCACGGTCGGAGCCCGTCCGCTTCCCGTCGGCGCGGGAACGAAGTAGCCCTGCAACGCATGTCCGTCGAGCCAGGGGATGGTCACGACTTCGCCGGCGGGCCCGCGCGCCGCGAGATAGCGGCGTGCGCATTCCTGCATCGCGAGCACCGCAACCCAGCGGCGCTCGTCGGCCGGGTCGAGCGGCATCGCCGCCGCACCGTAGTAGTTCATGGCGCGCAGCCAGTTGCGCTGCGCGCTCGCCATGTGGCCTTCCGCGAACGCGGCCTCGGCGCGCTGCCGATTGGCCTGCGCCAGCTTCTTCCACTCGCGATGCCAGGACCGGTCGTCACCGCGCTTCAGCTGCCGCGCGATCATCAGGCATTCGGCGATCGTGGCGCCGCCCTCCTGGGCCGCGGTCAAGAGCCGCGTAAATTCAGCGGAGATGTCCTCCCGCTCCGGGCAAAGGATCCAGTCGTCGGAGAGGCATGCGGGAATCATCGGAGCTACGCTCTATCATCGCGTTATCCCCGATTGAGTAAACTATTTCAGTTTACCGACCAAGCAGCCGTGCACCGAATGAGAGCCGTTCGAGATCACCATCGCTTGAACGAAACGGCCCCCTCGCATGCGTGACATTCCAATTCGTCATGAGGCGACGAACATTGGCAGGAGGTGGCACGTACAATTACCTGCGCGCCTCTTGCCATGATGATTATCATACCTATATCGGCGCGCCTTTCGAGGCGGTCTCAACCGAGCCGCCAGCCGACCTCCTGCGTAAAGCTTTCGTAGAAGGCGCGGTCATAGGCCTGCTCCGGCGTGGCGCGCACGCGTTCGTCGAGTCGCTCAGCGTCCTCGCCGACGAGGATGCGCCAGCGCTCCGCCTTGACCCCGTCGAGAATGATCTTCGCGGCTTGCGCAGCCGTGGTCGGCGCATCCTCCAGGAAGCTGCGGGCGCGTTCGGCGAACGCCGCCTGGATGTCCTCGTCCGACATCTTGTCGGCATCCGGCACGCCGGCCGTGACCATCCGCTTGCGGGTCAGCGCGACCTCGTCGGCATTGAGTCGCTCCGATCCGTCGGCGCTCTGCACCTTGCGCGAGTTGGAGACGATCGAGGTGCCGATGTGACCGGGCATCACCACCGAGCATTTGACGTGCGGCGCATGCAGGCGGAGGTCGTTGATCAACGCTTCGGTAAATCCCTTCACCGCGAACTTGGCCGAGCTGTAGGCGGTGTGCGCCTGGCCCATGCCGATCGAGGCCCAGAAGCCGTTGACGCTCGCGGTGTTGACGATGTGGGCCTCGTCCGCCGCGACCAGCATCGGCAGGAAAGTGCGCACGCCGAGATAGACGCCGCCCCAGCAGATGTTGAAAGTGCGCTCCCACTGCTCGCGCGTGTTGGTGAACAGGCTGCCGCCGCCGCCGATGCCGGCATTGTTGAACAGCAGGTGGATCCTGTCGGTCTTCTGCTGCTCGGCGAGCTCGTCGCGAAAGCGCTTCAGATGATCCTCGATCGAGACGTCCGCGACATGCGTCGTGACGCGCAGGCCCTGCGGCAGCTTCTCGATCTCGCAGAGTCGCTTGGTCTCCGCCATCGCGGCCTCCGAGACGTCGCACATCGCGACATTGCAGCCTTCGGCGACGAGTTGCCGCGCGAGCTCGCGCCCCATTCCCGTGCCGCCGCCGGTGATGACTGCGATCTTTCCTGCGAAATCCTTCATGGGACTTTCGGCCCCTCCCTTGTCGGTATGTTTCTTCGTCATCGCGCACTCACTGGAGCGCGCACGAAATGTAGCAGCGCCGCATCCGCAAATGAAAGCGGATCGGCGAGGCAATCTTCAGCATCAGTTATTTCGGCGCGCGGACTATTGGCCGTTCCGATGCTGTTGCCACGCGGTCCGTGCATGTGAGGCAGCCTCGCCCGCGGCACATCCTTCGAGACGCCCGCCGTTGGCGGGCCCTCAGGATGAGGACTCGGTGCGTGGCAGCACCTTCAACGAGCACCGATGTTCATCAGCCTCATCCGGAGGAGACCGCGCAGCGGTCGTCTCGAAGGACGAGGCGCTTGCTCGGCCATCGCCAGGAAGCACACGCGATAGCCCGGCCGTTGCGAGAGAGCGCCCGCGTCGCTGCCGCCACAGTCGGGCAAAAATGCCCGGTTCCCGTATTTGTCCGGCTTCGGTTTATGGGCATTTTTTTTACAATCCGAATCATCAAATGGACTCCGGACGCTGGGTCGAGTCGGCCAGGCCAGCGTGTTGTTTGCGTGTCACAGGCTCTGGCACTCCGCTTGCATCCTCTTCGTGGTCTGAAACTACCGATGAGGTGACAGGAATGTTCGTGACCGTCGTTGCCGTGCTCTGCCGGCTGAGTGCAGCCAGCTCAGGCAGTTGCATCGAGGAAATCGTGACCGACAGCAACATGACGCCCGAGATGTCGATGATGCAATGTGCGATCGGCGCACAGGCGCCGCTCGCGAAATGGATGGGTGAGCATCCGATCTATCACGCCAATTGGCGCCTGGATCGGTACAAATGCGTGCCCGGCCATTACGAGATCAAGGGCCACGCCTAAGGCCCCGCAAAACTACTGATCCGAGGAAACGCCCGGGGGCCGCCGTGCCCTCCGCGCGAGCACCGTCAGCGCCAGCCCCATCGAGGCGGCGCGCCCTGTGACCACGGTCACACCGTCCCCCTAAGCCACCATGCGCATGATGAGCGCACGCGCCCTGCGCCCTTCCGGCGTCGGCATCAGCGCGTAGTTGTGTGGCTGGTCACGCAGCAGATGCAGCTCGACCGGCACGCCCACCGCCCTCGCCCGCTCGGCGAGATCGACGCTGTCGGGATAGAGCAGATCGCGAGTCCCAGCGAAGATCGTCATCGGCGCGAGACAGCGGAAAGCGCCGTTGAGCGGGCTGACGAAGGGATGGCCGATATCGAGCGCGCCGGCATAGAGCCGCCCGGCCTCGACGATCCCCGGAATGTCCTGGATCGGATCGCGCTTTGCGATCTCAATCTGCTCCGGACGGCTGACCGACGCATCGCCCGCCGGCGAGATCAGCACCATCTGGTTAGGCTGCCGATGACCGCGATCGCGTAGCCATTGGCAGGCAGCGAGCGCGAGGCCAGCGCCGGCCGAGTTGCCGACCACCGTGACCTTTGCGGATCCGGCGTCTTCCAGCAGCATGCGCAGCAGCTCACCCGTTGCCGGCACGACGTCCTTGGCAGTCGCGCGCGGCGCCAACGGATAGATCGGCACGACGCACGACACGCGCGCCTTGCGCGTCATCTCGCCAACGAAGCGCCAGTGCGCCGGCGCGATCTCGTTGATGAAGCCGCCGCCGTGCAGGAACATGACGTAGTTGCAGTCCTCGAAGCCCGACGACGGCGCGGTGTAATAGACCGGCCAGCCGCCCATCTTGGTCAGCGTCGCCTCGACGCCGCGCCCCAGGCCCGGCGGCTCGTAAGAGGCCGGCTGCAAGGCGAGCTTCTGCACATGCGCCTGCACGGCTTCGATTGATGCCAGCTGCTGCTTGTAGGGCAGCAAGGCGAGCAGCATGTTGAAGACGCGACTTTGCAGGCTTGGGGCGGGATCGCGCCGGGCCGGTGGACCGAACACGCAACCGCCCGGGCAGAACTGCAAGGCCGACACTAGTCTGGCAACGCTCATGGCCACATCCCCATCTGGCACTTTCGAAACGGCGACAAGGGGCTTGCCGACCCACCGCCACCTGCCGATATAATGCGAGTATTCGCTCGCTTTTCCTACTCGCATTCGGATCACAAGATCGTGGCTCGCCAACCGCCGACAAAACCCCGGAAAAATGCCTCGCAGGCGCGATCACGCGCCACCATCCACGCTCTGGTCGAGGCGACCGCTCGCATTCTGGTCCGCGAAGGTTTTGAGAAGGCCAGCACCAACCGCATCGCCGAAATCGCCGGCGTCAGCGTCGGTTCGCTCTACCAGTATTTTCCAAGCAAGGAAGCGCTCGTCGCCGCCGTGATCGACCGTCACAACGACGAGATCATGGGCATCGTCCGCGCCGCGCTCGTTGAAGTCGCCGATCTGCCGATCGACAAGGCGGTGCGAAAACTCGTCACCGTCGCGATCGACGCCCACCGCATCAATCCGAAGCTACACCGCGTCCTCGCCGAGCAGATCCCACGCACCGGCCAGCTCAAAGACGTCGAAGCTTACAACCGAGAGATCCAAACGTTAGTGCGCGCCTATCTCGAAAGCCGCCGCAAGGAGATGCGCAAGGTCGATCTCGATGTCGCAACCTTCATCTGCGTCAGCGCGATCGAAGCGATCGCGCACAACACGGTGCTGCACGGCGCCGAGATGCTGTCGGAGAAGATGGTGCGGACGCTGGTGGACGAGACGACGCGGATGGTGGTGGGGTATTTGAGGTAGGCGGCCCTTACGGAGATCTGCTCCAAAGCTCAAAAGTGATAGTTCACGCCCACTCGCGCCACGTGGAAATCCGCCCGGCCGAAATTCGCAGTGTATCTGGACAGGTTCGGACCAATACCCGTTGCGAGTGCGTTGGCCGTCACTGACGATTTGCCGAGGTCAACGTAAAGATATTCGGCCTTGAAGCTCCAACGAGGCGCAAAGCGCCATTCGCCGCCTCCACCCAACGTCCAGCCGGTCTGAATGCGGGAATTGCTCCCCGTGAAGCACGTCAATCCCGTTGTACAAGCAAATGAAGTGCCGCTGACGGAGATACTGAAGCCTCCAGGCGGTCCGTTTACGATATAGTCGTCAAATGTCGCCACCCGACCAAAAGCGAAGCCGCCGGTCCCATACAGAAGAACGCTAGGCGAGACCAGCGCCCCAAAGCGCCCACGAATACTGCCCCACCAATCAATCTTTTGCTCGGCCGAGATGGTCTGTGTGAAAGCTGGGGGCAGAATCGGCGCGGTTTCGCGACCGCTTCCGCGCAAGCTGGATGCGCTCAAGTCGCCTTCAACGCCGACGAGCCATTTGCCACCCAGCTGCCAATTGTAGCCCGCCTGCAAACCTCCCGTTACACCATTCATCGAAAAATCGTGAGCGCTGAGAGCAACCTGCCCCGCAAACGGAGCTACAAGCGGAACTCCGGGATTGAAAAGGAAAGCGGAAGCGGCGTCACTCGTAAAAACCACGGACCGGTTTGCCCATGCCCCACCAACGTTGCCGCCTACATAAAATCCCGTCCAGCTCGGGCTGGGGTCAGCTGTGCGCGCTTTCGTGAAAAGTGAAGGGCTTTGGTCAGCAGCTTCCGCCCCCGACGCGACACTCGCCAAGACTGCTACAGCGGCCAGCACTCTTCTCACGGGACGCCCCCTCCGCGATTCCAACGCGCCCGAAATTCTTAAATCATGTTGACGCTGCACGCTGTGACGTCAAGGCAACACTCGCGGAACGTTGCAACCGCAAACGTGCGGCCCGCGGTAACCCGCCCGAAAATTTGATTCTTTGAAATGGTCGGAGCGAGAGGATTTGAACCTCCGACCCCTAGTCTCCCAGACTAGTGCGCTAACCGGGCTGCGCCACGCTCCGAACGTCGTTCCATTAGCTAGGATCGGCGCGATGCGCAAGGCGAGGCCACAGCATTTTGGTGCCTCTCCCTCCATGGGCTCGGAGCCCAAGCGCCCGGAACTGCCGGCAAAGCCGACTGAACCCGCTCCTCACCCGTCCTTCAGCGCCTGATCCAGCATTTCGCGGCAGGCGACGAGGTCGGCGAGGACGCGTCCGAGGCGCTCCCGGTCCAGCGCACTAGGGCCGGCCGGGGCTGCGGCCGTCGTGCCGCCCTTGCGGAAGGTGGTGAGAATGTCCTCGTCGTCGACCTCGGTGAAGCGGAAGTCGATGCCTTCCTCCTCATCCCCCTGGTAGTCGTCATCGTCGCTGTCGGCGACGCCCTTGATGGGCGCCTCCTCGTCCTCGGGCTCCATCAGGCTGGCGCCGATGGCGTCCTCGATGGCGCCGAACGAGACCGCGGCGGCGCTGTCGGCGAGGCCCTGCACCGATTTGACGCCGTGCTCCTTCAGGATCCGCTGCACCCCGCGGATGGTGTAGCCCTCGCCGTAGAGCAGCCGGCGGATGCCCTTGAGCAGGTCGACATCGTCGGGGCGGTAATAGCGGCGGCCGCCGCTGCGCTTCATCGGCTTGATCTGGGAGAATCGGGTCTCCCAGAACCGCAGCACGTGCTGCGGAATGTCGAGTTCCTGCGCTACTTCGCTGATGGTTCGGAACGCATCCGGCGCCTTGTCCAAATGCCAAATCCTTTGCCGAAGGCGTTACGCCTCTTGTTGAGCCTTGCTGGCGTCACCGTTGGCGCGGTGCTGGCCGTTGATCCGCTGCTTCAGGATCGCCGACGGCTTGAACACCATGACACGGCGCGGCGAGATCGGCACCTCGGTGCCGGTCTTCGGGTTACGGCCGATGCGCTGACCCTTTTTGCGGACCATGAAGGACCCGAACGAGGACAGTTTCACCGTCTCGCCCTTTTCCAGGCAGTCGGTGATCTCCTTCAGCACGAGTTCCACGAAGGCGGACGATTCCGTGCGCGACAGGCCCACCTTCTGGTAGACGGCTTCGCACAGGTCGACACGCGTTACGGTTTTACTTTGATCGGTCATCGCCCTGCCCCACATCACGGCGAACAATTGTTGTCTGAAATTATGAGGTTACGTTACAGCGGTCAACAGCGCTCATCAATGCAGACGCATCGATAATCGCGGCTAAATCCGGCAAAATTTTATCGACTGTGGCTCTACCAGCGCACGAGTGCGGAGCCCCAGGTGAAGCCGCCGCCCATGGCCTCCAGCAGGACCATGTCGCCCTTCTTGATGCGGCCGTCCCTGCGGGCCACCGACAGCGCCAGCGGAATCGAGGCGGCCGAGGTATTGCCGTGACGGTCCACCGTCAGCACCACCTTCTCCGGCGCGATGTGGAGCTTGTGGGCGGAGGCGTCGATGATTCGTTTGTTGGCCTGGTGCGGCACGAACCAGTCGATGGTCTCGGCATTGAGCCCGGTGGCCTGGAAGGCATCGACGATGACGTCGGTGATCATGCCGACCGCATGCTTGAAGACCTCGCGGCCCTCCATGCGCAGATGGCCGACGGTCTGGGTCGAGGACGGTCCGCCGTCGACGAACAGCTTTGCCTTGTGGCGGCCGTCGGAGCGCAGATGCGTGGTGACGATGCCGCGATCGGTCGCGGCCTTGCCCGGCTGCTCCTGCGCCTCCAGCACCACCGCGCCGGCGCCATCGCCGAACAGCACGCAGGTGCCGCGGTCGTTCCAGTCGAGGATGCGCGAGAAGGTCTCGGCGCCGATCACCAGCGCGCGCTTGAAGGCGCCGGTGCGCAGGAAATTGTCGGCGGTGGCGAGCGCGAACACGAAGCCCGAGCATACCGCCTGGAGGTCGAAGGCCGCGCCGTGGGTGATACCGAGCCCGTGCTGCACGGCAACGGCCGTCGCGGGGAAGGTGTTGTCCGGCGTCGAGGTCGCGAGCACGATCAGGTCGATCGACTGCGCGTCCATGCCGGCATCGGTCAGCGCGGCCTGCGCCGCCTTGATCGCCAAGTGCGAGGTGAACTCGCCCTCGGCCGCGATGTGGCGCTCGCGAATGCCGGTGCGCTGCACGATCCACTCGTCGGAGGTGTCGATACGCGCCGCCAATTGGGCGTTGGTCACCACCTGCTCCGGCAGATAGGAGCCGCAGCCGAGCACGACCGAACGAATTTGAGTCACGAAACAGCCTCCTGCGCGGCCTGCACGGAATTGAGTGCACCACCCTCGCGGTTGAGCATCTGATTGATCTTGTTCAGGAGATCGTAGTGAGCCATCTCATAGCCAACATCGATCGCATAGGCAAAGCCTTCGGCGCTGGTTCCGCCGTGGCTCTTGACCACTAATCCGTTCAAACCCAGGAACACGCCGCCATTGGACTTGTTCGGGTCCATCTTGTCGCGCAGGGCCTGGAAGGCGCTGCGTGCAAAGAGATAGCCGAGCTTCGACAGCCAGCTCCGCTGCATCTCGTTGCGGAGTAAGTCCGCCATCTGCCGCGCGGTTCCCTCGGCGGCCTTGAGCGCGATGTTGCCGCTGAAACCTTCGGTCACGATGACGTCGGCCAGCCCCTTGCCGATGCCGTCGCCCTCGACGAAGCCGATATAGTCGAGCTCCGGCAGGTTCCTGGCACGCAGGATCTCGCTGGCCTCGCGGATCTCCTCGTGCCCCTTGATCTCTTCGGCCCCGATATTGAGCAGCCCGACCGTGGGGCGCTTCCTGTCGAACAGCACGCTCGCCATCGCCGCGCCCATCACCGCGAGCGACACCAGATGGTGCGCGTCGCCGCCGATGGTGGCGCCGAGGTCGAGCACGATGGAATCGCCGCGCCTGGTCGGCCAAACGCCCGTGATCGCCGGGCGATCGATCCCCTTCAGCGTGCGCAGGTGGAAGCGCGACATCGCCATCAGCGCGCCGGTATTGCCGGCGGAGACCGCGACATCCGCCTCGCCCTTCTTCACGGCATCGATGGCGAGCCACATCGAGGAGGTCTTGCGGCCGCGCCGCAGCGCCTGGCTCGGCTTGTCCGAGCCGCTGACGGCCACGTCGGTGTGGATGATCGTCGAAGCGGCCTTGAGGGCCGGATGTTTCTCGAGCTCGGGCTCGATCTTGGCGCGGTCCCCGACCAGCAGGAACTCGGTCTCGCGATGCCTCTGAAGCGAGATGGCGGCGCCGGGAATGACCACGGCGGCGCCGGCGTCGCCCCCCATGGCGTCCAGCGCGATGCGAACCTTGCTTGGCATAAAAGTCCTGGAAACCTGGTCTGGTGCGGTCTTGGATCAGCGGGACCGCAAAATGAGTTCGCCACGGACATGGCGGCCGGCCAAGCGCCACGCCGCACCCGGGCCGGGGCGCGACAATAGCGTTTTGTTACCCCGAAACAACCTCTTGCCCCCAGCCTTTTGCATCCGGGGCGATCCGGCCGCGAACCGCGAAATTTGCAAGAAACACACTGAAATCAGTCAGATAAAGAGCGCTTTGAAACCATCCCGGCAAATGCCTCGCGCACCCCCGCAAGACGATCCCGCGGGGAAATGCCCGGCTATCGGCCCTTCTTGTTGTCCTGGAGCGCCTTCAGGGCTGCGAATGGATGGTCCTCCGGATCGGGAGCGGTGACCTCCGCCTCGAACACGACACCCTCCTTGCGCGGATAGGGATCGATCGCCAGGAACAGGGCGTCGGTGGCGAGCCGGCCGAGGTCGATGATCCCACCCACGATCGCCTCGGGCGGGTCGGCGACCTCCGGCGGCTCCTTGTCGTCCTGCCCCTCAGCGATCAGGTCGGCGAGACGCCGCGCCTCGGCCTCGGGGGCGAACATCAGGTCCACCTCCTCCTCGATCTCGCTTTCGATCGGATCGAGCGTGACCACGCAGGTCTGGCCGATTCGGGCCCGGACGCTGCCGGTCACCTGGACCCGGCCGCCGCTCCTGGGCACCACGTCGAACTCGGCCTCGGCCGACAGGACTTCGCGGAGGCCCGCAAGCCCGGCCATCGCCTGCCGCTCGGCGGCCGAGGCCTCGAGCTTGCGGTGCAGGCCGGTGTCGGGGATTTGCGCAACGATGATTGGGACCCGCCAGGGATCTGGCTCGGTATTTGGTCGGCTCATGGCTTGTCGCCCTCGGGAAGCGCTGGAGGAAACCTGAAGGAGGCGCGCAGCAGCGCGGCCTCGTCGGCCCGGCCGAGATCGGCCTCGGTGACCCGCGCATAGGCCGCAAGCCGCCTCGCCTGGTCCAGGTCGGTCCCGTTCAAGATATTCTTGCGGATCGCCTCTGCCAGGGCCTCGCCGCCGGCCTCGATGGCCTGGTCATAGGCCTGGACGCGGCCGTAAAACGCCTCGCCGAACGCCCGCATCCGCTTCGGCACGGTCTGGTCGCCCACCCCCATCTCGCGCAGATTGTCGTCCATGTCCTCGCAGAAGCGGTCGAACAGCGCCTGCGACAGCTCCGAGGCTCCTGCGATGGCGCCCTGAACCGTGCGCAGGCGCCGCAGCAGCAGCCACAGATGCAGCAGCAACAGGTCGAAACGCCCGTTAACCGTATCGGGCACGCCCAAGTCGCGGTAAAACATGGGTTCTCGCGCCTGCGTCACGATCATGCCATAGATGGCTTCAATGGTGCCCGACGGGGTTAGCCGGGGTTTCCTGAAGTGATTGAACGGCCAAAGCATTGTGGTTTCCGCAAGCGGGCGCGCGCGAGTTGCATTCAGACGCCCAGCCCGGTACTTCAGCGCCTCGCGCGACGCAAGGGGACGGAATCAGTTCCGCTATGACGACAACGAACCAGATCAGCCTGCGCGCGGACAAGCGGCGCGGCCTTCATGCACGCTGGCGCGGCTTGCGCATGCTCGCCGCCGTCGCCCTGGTCGGCGCCGCGCTCACGGGCTGCACGGGCGAGCAATTCCAGAAGGGTTACATCCTGCCGCCCGGCGCGCTGGAGCAGATTCCGATCGGCGCGAGCCAGGACCAGGTGCTGATCGTGATGGGCACGCCCTCCACGGTCGCGACCCTCGACGGCGAGGTGTTCTACTACATCTCGCAGCGCTCGGAGCGCATGGTCGCCTTCATGAACCAGAAGGTGGTCGATCAGCGCGTCATCGCGATCTATTTCGACAAGAACCGGCGCGTGCGGCGTCTCGCGAATTACGGTCTGCAGGACGGCAAGATCTTCGACTTCATCAGCCGCACCACGCCGACGTCGGGCCAGGAGATGAGCTACCTCACGCCGCTGTTCAAGCTGCTCAGCTTCAACTGAGTCCCCGAAGCGTTTTCGGGTGAAGCCGGGGACCGGCTCGCATCAGGAAAACGCTTCAAGACAAGCACCCAGAACGCCTTCCAATTCCGCCGGAAGGTATATGGCCCTCGCCTGCGGCGTCGTGCCGCCGTCCACGCGGCACTGACCGCCGCGCGCGACTTGCCGTCGCACCTGCGGTTTCCTACCCTCCCTGCAAAGAAAGAAGCAGGGAGTGGATTCGTGCCTAAGACTTTGTCCCGACGTCGCGTGCTCACCGGAATGGCCGGCCTTTCGGCCGCAGCGATCCTGCCGCGATCGAGCCTTGCGGACTGGAAGCCGACCGAAAACGTCCGCCTCGTCGTGCCGGCTGCGGCCGGCGGCTCGACCGACGTGTTGGGCCGGCTCCTGGCCGCGCATCTGCAAACCGCCTGGGGCCAGTCGGCTGTCGTGGAAAACCGCTCGGGCGGCGGCGGCACGATCGGCACCGCCGAGGTGGTTCGTGCCAAGCCCGACGGCCACACCATCCTGGTCGGCAATCCCGGTCCGAACGCGATCGCCTACAGCATCTTCAAGAATCTGACCTACAAGCCGGACCAGCTCCAGCCGGTCTCCAACATGATCCGGATCCCGAACATCGTGTCGGCGCATCCGAAGACCGGCATCAAGTCGGTCGCCGAGCTGATCGCCTATCTCAAGGCCAATCCGGACAAGCTCAGCTACGCCTCCTCCGGCGTCGGCCAGAGCCCTCACCTCACCGGCGCCTGGTTCCTCCAGCTCACCGGCCTCAAGATGACGCACATCCCGTTCCGCGGTGCGGGCCCCGCGCTTCAAGCCGCACTGGCGGGCGACATCCAGATCCTGTTCGACAATCTCTATCCGAGCCTGCCGCAGGTGCAGAACGGCACGCTCAACGGCCTCTGCGTCACCACCACCGAGCGCAGCGACCTCGCGAAGGACCTGCCGACCATGCGCGAGAGCGCACCGGAGCTGGCGAATTTCGACGTCTCGTCATGGTTCTCGGTCTTCCTGCCGAAGGGCGTCTCGCCCGAGGTGCTGAGCGCGCTCAATCTCCAGGTCAAGGCGATGCTGGAGCGCGACGACATCAAGAAGCAGATCGCCGCCATGGGCGCCCGCGCCGATTACGGCACGCCCGAGCAGTTCGCCGCCTTCGTGGATGCCGAGACGAAGAAGTTCGCCGGCATCATCCAGAAGGAAGGACTGCAGATGGACGTGCAGTGACGCACGGCCGCGGTCTGTAGGGCGGATTAGCAAAGCGTAATCCGCCTTCGATGCAGTTTGGGCGGCGGCGGATTACGCTTCGCTAATCCGCCCTACGCACTGTCACGACAAACAAAAACCCCGCGGCTCGCGCCGCGGGGTTTGTCTTGTCTCGTCTGCGCCGCTCAGTGCGCCAGGATCGCCAGCAGCAGCAGGGCCACGATGTTGGTGATCTTGATCATCGGGTTCACCGCGGGACCCGCCGTGTCCTTGTAGGGATCGCCGACGGTGTCGCCGGTCACCGCCGACTTGTGGGCGTCAGAGCCCTTGCCGCCGAAATGACCGTCCTCGATGTACTTCTTGGCGTTGTCCCAGGCGCCGCCGCCCGAGGTCATGGAGATCGCGACGAACAGGCCCGTCACGATGACGCCGAGCAGCATGGCACCGACGGCGGAGAACGCCGCCGACTTGCCGGCCGCGCCGCCGCCCGCGATCGCGTAGATCAGGAAGTAGACGACGATCGGTGACAGCACCGGGAGCAGCGAGGGGATGATCATCTCCTTGATCGCCGCCCGGGTCAGCAGGTCGACCGCCTTGCCGTAATCAGGCTTGTCGGTGCCCTGCATGATGCCCGGCTTCTCGCGGAACTGGCGCCGGACCTCCTCGACGATCGCGCCGGCGGCACGGCCCACCGCGGTCATGCCCATCGCGCCGAACAGATACGGCAACAGGCCGCCGAACAGCAGGCCTACCACCACATACGGGTTGTTGAGCGAGAAGTCCGGATTGACGCCGGCGAAGTAGGGATGGTGCGCGGAGTCTGCAACGAAGAACTTGAGGTCCTGGTTGTAGGCCGCAAACAGCACGAGGGCACCGAGACCGGCCGAGCCGATCGCGTAGCCCTTGGTGACCGCCTTGGTGGTATTGCCGACCGCGTCGAGCGCATCGGTCGACTTGCGCACCTCCTTCGGCAGGCCCGCCATCTCGGCGATGCCGCCCGCGTTGTCCGTCACCGGGCCGAATGCGTCGAGCGCGACGACCATGCCGGCCAGCGCCAGCATGGTGGCGGTCGCGATCGCGATGCCGAACAGGCCGGCGAGGCTATAGGTGACCAGGATGCCGGCGATGATCACGATCGCGGGGAGCGCGGTCGCTTCCATCGAGACGGCGAGGCCCTGGATCACGTTGGTGCCGTGGCCGGTCACCGAGGCCTGGGCGATCGACTTCACCGGACGATAGTCGGTTCCGGTGTAGTATTCGGTGATCCAGATGATCAGCGCGGTGACGATGAGGCCGACCACGCCGCATTGGAACAGCGCCATGCCGGTATAGTCGACGCCATCGAGCTTGCCGAAGCCGATCAGGCTGTAGATCACGCCGGCGATGCCGATCAGCGACAGGACGCCGGTTGCGATCAGGCCCTTGTACAGCGCACCCATGATCGACTGGCTCGGCCCGAGCTTGACGAAGAAGGTGCCGATGATCGAGGTGATGATGCAGATGCCGCCGATCGCGAGCGGCAGCGTCATCATGTTGGCGAGGATCGGCGTCTTGGCGAAGAAGATCGCGGCGAGCACCATGGTGGCGACCGCGGTCACCGCATAGGTCTCGAACAAATCGGCGGCCATGCCGGCGCAGTCGCCGACATTGTCGCCGACGTTGTCGGCGATGGTGGCCGGGTTGCGCGGATCGTCCTCGGGAATGCCGGCCTCGACCTTGCCGACGAGGTCGCCGCCGACGTCCGCACCCTTGGTGAAGATGCCGCCGCCGAGACGGGCGAAGATCGAGATCAGCGAGGCGCCGAAGCCGAGCGCCACCATGGCGTCGATGACGGTGCGGCTGTCAGGCGCAAGCTTCAGCGAATGCACCAGGAAGCCGAAATAGAGCGTCACCCCGAGCAATGCGAGACCTGCCACCAGCATGCCGGTGATCGCGCCCGCCTTGAAGGCTAGCTCGAGGCCGCCGGCGAGCGAGGTGGTCGCCGCCTGGGCGGTCCGCACATTGGCGCGGACCGAGACATTCATGCCGATGAAGCCGGCCGCCCCCGACAGGACGGCGCCGATCAGAAAGCCGATGGCGACGTAGATTCCGAGGAAATAGACAAGCAAGAGGAAGATGACCACGCCGACGATGCCGATCGTCGTGTACTGGCGCCGCAGATACGCCTGTGCACCCTCAGCGACCGCCCCCGCGATCTCCTGCATGCGCGGCGACCCCGCATCCGCGCTTAACACCGAAGACGTCGCCCAAATCGCGTAAACGACGGAAAGCACTCCGCAGAGCACTATCAACCATAATGCTGTCATGTGATTTTTGCCTCAGATCCTTGATGTACCCCCGGCGCCTTTTGTTGTCCGTCGAGCGGTGCGGCGCCTTGATTTCGAACAAAGCCGCCCCTTGCCCAAAAGGGGCGGCCTCAGTCGGTCGCAAGCTTGCCAAAATCAAATTGAGGGTGCAACGCCGGATAAGGCCGAAAACGCCGATCTCGGCAGGTATTTAGACCAAGTGCAGCGAACTAAGATGCCGGTTTGGAGCAATTCCTAGAAGTGGCTGTAGGACAGCCGCCTCAAGACCAATTCCTGGCCCTGCCCGTCCAGGAAGCGCGGCCCTTGCTTCCCCGCGACGATTGTGCCGATCGCGGTGACGGCAAGACCGGCCGCCCGCCCCGCGGCAATCAGCGCATCTGCCTGCGCGGGCGGAACGGTACACAGCACCTCGTAATCGTCGCCCCCCGCAAGCAGCGTCTCGACGCAAACGACGTTGCGGGCAATCAGGCTTGCTGCCGCGGCCGAGAGCGGCACGCTTGCCACGTCGACCATGGCCGAGACCCCGGACGCTGCGCAGAGTTTGGTCAGATCGCCGGCGAGCCCGTCGGAGACGTCCATCGCCGCGGTCGCATGATCGCGCACGGCCCATGCCAGCGGGTTGCGCGGCTGCGGCACGCGATAGCGGGAGACCAGGGCTTCCCTTGCCGCCGGATCGGTCGCAAGCGCTGCGGCAGCGGCACCACCCGTGAGCACGTCGAGGCCGAGCGCAGCGTCGCCGATCGTGCCGGTCACCAGGATGCGATCGCCTGGCCTCGCGCCGGTCCGGCCGACCATCCGCCCCTGCGGCACGCGGCCGAAGGCGGTGATCGAGATCATCTGCGGACCCGGCGTCGACACCGTGTCACCGCCGAGCAGCGGACAGGCGAATTCCTTTGCGTCCTCGCCCAGCGCGTCCGCGAAGGGCTGGAGCCAGGCATCCTCCCTGCTGCGCAGCGCCAGCGTCAGCACGAATCCTGCAGGCGTCGCGCCCTTGGCGGCGAGATCGGACAGGTTCACCCGCAGCGCCTTGCGCGCGATGGTGTCAGGGGGATCGGTGGCAAGATAGTGCACGCCTTCGATGACGGCGTCGGTGGTGACGACGATGTCATCGCCGAACGACGACAGCACCGCCGCGTCATCGACCAGACCGAACGCGCCGGGATCGGTCGCCAGCGGCTTGAAATAGCGCGCGATGAGGGAGTCTTCGGCGGAGGGGTTTTGCGTGTTCGTCATCGGCGCCGGCCTCAAACTTCGCTGTCATCGCCCAGCCAGTGCGCACTTGCGCACCAGGACCGGGCGATCCAGTACGCCGCGAAGCCGATTATCAATCACCGCTGCCGCGGCGTACTGGATCACCCTCTTTCGCGGGTGATGACAGCGGAGTGAATGTCTACCCCCGTCCGAACTCGTCGCCGCGAAATTGGCGGCCGATCTGGTCGAGCACGGCGTTGACCATGCCGGTCTCCTCGCGGTCGACGAAGGCGTTGGCGACGTCGACATATTCGGAGATGACGACGCGGCCCGGCACGTCCTTGCGGTGCTCCAGCTCATAGGCCCCTGCCCGCAGCACCGCGCGCAGGATCGCTTCGATCCGCTTCAAGGGCCAGCCCTTCGACAGCGCCTCGTCGATCAGGGGATCGAGCTTCTTCTGGTCGCGCACGACGCCCGAGACGACGTCGCGGAAGAAGGCCGCCTCGGCCGGCAGGTAGGTGTCGCCCTCGACCTCGTTGCCGAGCCAATGGCTCTCGAACTCGGCGAAGATGTCGTTGATGCCGGCGCCGGCGATATCCATCTGGTACAGCGCCTGCACCGCCGCGAGCCGCGCCGCGCCGCGCCGGTTCGCCTTCTTCTCGTTTGGCCCTGCCGGCTTCTTGGTGGGATCAGCCATGGCTTCAGGCCCGCGCCATGCGGCGTTTGATGCGCAACATCGCAAGCGCCGCACGTGCGGCATCGCCGCCCTTGTTGAGCTCGCTGGCGCGCGCCCGCGCCCAGGCCTGCGCCTCATTGTTGACGGTGAGGATGCCGTTGCCGAGCGGCAGCTTTCGCGCCACGGCAAGATCCATCAGCGCGCGCGAGGATTCCTGCGACACGATCTCGAAATGGATGGTGTCGCCGCGGATCACGCAGCCGAGCGCGATCACCGCGTCATAGGGCTTTCCGTTCGCCGCCGCCGCGTCGATCGCGATGGCGACTGCCGCAGGGATCTCCAGCGCGCCGGGAACCGTGATCACGTCATGCGTCAGGCCCGCCGCCTTCAATTCGGTCACCGCGCCGTCCAGAAGCGCGTCCTGGAGATCGTCATAGAACCGCGCCTCGACAATCAGCGCGCGCGCGCCGGAAATGTCGGTCTGGTCCTTCAGGGGTGCGCGCCGCGCGTCTGCCATCGTCTCAATCCGTTTACTGGGGTCGGCGCGTTATGTAGTCGCCGCGGGCACGTAAGCCAAGTTCAAAGACTGTCATTCCGGGGCGCGAAGCGAACCCGGAATGACGACTACGCCGTCATTTCCGTCAGCCGCGCCGCGTAGCGGGCCATCAGGTCGACCTCGATATTGACCTCGTCCCCCGCCTTCCAGCCACCGATCGTCGTGACCGAGAGCGTGTGCGGGATGATCAGCACCGAAAAAGTCACGTCCCTGACCGTATTGACCGTGAGCGAAACGCCGTCGAGCGTGATCGAGCCCTTGGTGGCGATGAACCGCGCCAGCTCCCGCGTGGTCGAGAGCTCGAACCGCGCCATGTCGGGCAGATCCTCGCGGCTGACGAGGGTCGCGATACCGTCGACATGGCCGGCGACGATGTGCCCGCCGAGCTCGTCGCCGATCTTGAGCGCGCGCTCGAGGTTGAGCTTCGTTCCGAGCTTCCAGTGCTTTGCCGTGGTCAGCGCCAGCGTCTCGGCCGCCGCATCGACGTCATACCAGGTTTTGCCGCCTGCGACGCCGGAGGCAACCACGGTCAGGCAGACGCCGTTGCTGGCAATCGAGGCACCGTCGGCGATGGTGGTCTGATCGTAGCGGCAGGCGATGCGCAGCCGGTGCAATTGCCCTTGCGCCACAGGCGTGAAGCTGACGATCTCGCCGATATCGGTGACAATGCCGGTGAACATTACGCGCGCTCGTAGATGGTGAGAGTATCCTTGTCGAATGTTTCGCTAGCATGAACCTTGTAGGCCTGCGACTGCGTGATTTTCGACAGGGGCAATGCATCGAGCGCATCGACGCCGCCGCTGCCCACCGCTTCCGTGCCGCGGAACAGCCAGATCTCGTCGACGAGGTCGGCCGCGACGAACGAAGCCGCAACGCGGCTGCCGCCCTCGACCATCAGGCGGGTGATGCCCTTCCCGGCCAGCGCATGCAGCGCGGCCGGCAAATCGAGCCCGGAGGCACTTGCCGGCGGGATGCGGATCACTTGCGCGCCGGTCGCGCCGAGACGTGTTGCTGCCGCGGCTTCCGCAAGGTCGGAGCCCATCACCCAGAGCGGCGTCTCGCGCGCGGAGCCTATGAGCTTGCTTCCCCCGGGAATGCGCAGGCTCTGATCGAGCACCACGCGCACCGGCGAGCGCGCCGCCATGCCCGGCAGGCGGCAGGTGAGAAGCGGGTCGTCCGCCAGCACCGTGCCGATGCCGACCAGGATCGCATCGCTCTGCGCCCGCAGGAGATGCACGCGATTGCGCGCCGCCTCCCCCGTGATCGCGACCGGCTTGCCGCCGGCGGCGCCGATCTTGCCGTCGGGCGAGACCGCCAGCTTCAGGATCACATGCGGGCGCTTGTCCCGGATGCGACGGAAATGCCCGGCATGGTCGAAGGCGGCTTCCGCCGCGCACAGGCCTACATCTACTGTGATGCCGGCGGCGCGCAGGCGCGCATGGCCCTGCCCCGCGACCTCAGGATTGGGATCCTCGATCGCCGCCACCACCCGCTTGATGCCGGCCGCGATCACCGCGTCGGCGCAAGGCGGCGACTTGCCGAAATGCGAGCAAGGTTCGAGCGTGACGTAGAGCGTGGCGCCGCGTGCGGTCTCACCGGCCCGCCGCAAGGCTTCGGGCTCGGCATGCGGGCGTCCACCTGTCTGGGTCCAGCCGCGGCCGACGATGACACCGTCCTTGACGACGACGGCACCGACCGCCGGGTTGGGCCAGGTGCGCCCCTGCCCGCGGCGTCCGAGCGCCAGCGCCAGCTCCATGAAGCGGCGATCGGCGTCCCTGGCCTCGCGGGCCTTCTGCGCGAACTGATCCTCCAGGATACGGAAGATCATTTGCGGATCGCGGCGAGCCGCGCTTCCTCCTCACCGGAGAGCTCGCCGAGCACGTCGGCGAAATCCTTGGCCTCGCGGAAATTGCGATAGACCGAGGCGAAGCGCACATAGGCGACGTCGTCGAGCGTGCGCAGATGCTCCATCACGGTCTCGCCGATCACCTCGGAGGAGATCTCGGCCTCGCCCCCGGTCTCGAGCTCGCGCACGATGGTGGAGACCATCTTCTCCACCCGCTCCGGCTCGACCTGCCGCTTGCGCAAAGAAATCTGCACCGAGCGCATCAGCTTGTCGCGGTCGAACGGCACGCGGCGGCCGTTGCGCTTGATCACCGTGAGCTCGCGCAATTGCACGCGCTCGAAGGTGGTGAAGCGGAAATTGCAGGCGACGCACACGCGCCGCCTGCGGATCACGGAAGAGTCCTCGGTCGGACGCGAGTCCTTTACCTGCGTATCGAGACTATTGCAGTTCGGGCAGCGCATCCTCGTGGCCCAGCCTTACTGATAGATCGGGAACCGATCGGTGAGCGCCTTGACGCGTTCCTTGATCGCGGCTTCCACCAGCGGCGCCTTGCCGTCGTCCGACTGCGCGATCGCATTGAGGACCTCGGCGATCATGCCGCCGACCTGCTGGAATTCTGCGACGCCGAAGCCGCGGGTGGTCGCCGCCGGCGTGCCCAGACGAATACCGGAGGTCACGAACGGCGACTCGGGGTCGAACGGAATGCCGTTCTTGTTGCAGGTGATGGCAGCGCGAACCAGCGCCTTCTCCGAGGCGTTGCCCTTCAGGCCCTTCGGCCTGAGATCGACCAGCATCAGATGGTTGTCGGTGCCGCCGGAGACGATGTCGAAGCCGTGGCTCTTCATCGCCTCGGCCAGCGCCTTGGCGTTCTCGACGACGTTCTTGGCGTAGACCTTGAAGTCCGGACGCAGCGCCTCGCCGAAGGCGACCGCCTTGGCCGCGATCACGTGCATCAGGGGGCCGCCCTGCAGCCCCGGGAAGATCGCCGAGTTGAACTTCTTGGTCAGCGCCTCGTCATTCCACAGCATCAGGCCGCCGCGCGGACCGCGCAGCGATTTGTGCGTCGTCGTCGTGGTGATGTGGGCATGCGGCACGGGCGAGGCATGCACGCCGCCGGCGACGAGGCCCGCGAAGTGCGCCATGTCGACCAGCAGATACGCGCCGACGCTGTCCGCGATCTCGCGGAAGCGCTTGAAGTCCCAGGCACGCGAATAGGCCGAGCCGCCCGCGACGATCAGCTTCGGCTTGACCTCTTCGGCCTGCTTCTGGACCGCGTCCATGTCGATGATCTGGTCCTCGCGGCGCACGGTGTAGTGCGCGGCCTTGAACCATTTGCCGCTCATGTTGACGGGCGAGCCGTGGGTGAGATGGCCGCCGGCCGCAAGGTCGAGGCCCATGAAGGTGTCGCCGGGCTGCAGCAGCGCCAGGAACACCGCCTGGTTCATCTGGCTGCCGGAGTTCGGCTGCACGTTGGCGAATTTGGCACCGAACAGCTTCTTGGCGCGATCGATCGCGAGGTTCTCGGCGACGTCGACCCACTCACAACCGCCATAGTAGCGCGCGCCCGGATAGCCTTCCGCGTATTTGTTGGTCATCACCGAACCCTGCGCTTCCAGCACGGCCCGGCTGACGATGTTCTCGGAGGCGATCAGCTCGACCTCATGGCGCTGCCGGCCGAGCTCGCCCTTGATGGCGGCGGCGATTTCCGGGTCGGCCTGCTCGAGCGAGGCAGTGAAAAACGAATCGGGCGCGGAGGCGGTTTTTGCTGAAGTCATCTTGCGAATATCTCCACCGCCGCAGCCTTTTGGCGGGCTACGGGCGGGTCTGGTGTGGCGATCGGAAGCACGCGCGATCTACCACATCGCCCGCAACAGGCCAAGCATTTGCGGGTCGGGCCTGATATTTATGCAAGATATGGTGGAGGGTGGCGGTTTTCGGCACTTGGGCCGGCTCTGGGGAGCCGCCCGTCCACCCCTCCCGAATGGGGCCGCTTTGGGCCCTAACTCCTCATCCGTGGAGCCGCCGGCTGTCTATCACAGCCCGGTATACCCCGCCTTCACAGGGTCCACGCTGCCGTCGAGCTGGCGCAGATAAGTCAGGCCGCACACCGTCAACCTGTGCGGGTCCTTCTCGCCCGCTTCCATCAGGGTGGTGAGGTAGTTCGTGACCTTGGCCCGTGCCTCCTCGCTGGCCGCAGCGGTGCGGTTGGCGAGCAGGTCATAGGTCTGCATGATGCGGTCGATGGCGGCTTCCATGGCACCCTCTGGTTCGTGCGATATTCTGGGTTCGTCGGTATTTTGCGACTGTTGATCAGGCAACCGCGCGGGCCTCGGCCTGCGCCTGGAACCGGGCGATCGCCGTGTTGGCGAGCCGGATCTTGTTGAACTCCCCGTTCTGGAGCAGCTTGATGATGATCCCGAGCAGATGTTCGTCGGTCACGAGCGTATCGGCAATCGCGCCGGACCGGCGAAGGTAGTTCGCGGCAATGGCGTAGGCCTCGCTCACGAGTTCCACGTTCATCGCCTGCAACCCGCGCTCGACCAGCATCGCCCTGTCTCCGATCCGAAGGAGATAAGCGCCAAGCCCGGAACTGGTTCCTCGGGGTCGCAAAATTTTCTTCGCAGGTGCAAAATGCAAAACGCACCGGTCCGGGGGCAACTCCGGGCCGGCGCGCTGGGGAAGTTGAGGCACGTTCGGGCGGCTTGCCGGTCTTGTTGCGGGGCCGGCTTGGCCTTATCCCTTGGAAACTCAGAGCCGATACAGGATCTGGTCGGTCCAGAACCGCTCGAGGCGGTGCAGCGACTTGTTGAGGGTCGAGAATTCCTCGCCGGAGATGCCGCCGACCTGCTCCACCGTCTTGACGTGCTTCTGGTAGAGCGCATCGACGATGCGGCGGACTTCCTGGCCCTGCGGGGTCAGGCGAATGCGCACCGAGCGGCGATCGACGCGCGAGCGCTGATGATCGAGGAAGCCGAGCTCGACGAGCTTCTTCAAATTGTAGGAGACGTTGGAGCCGAGATAGTAGCCACGCGTGCGCAGCTCGCCCGCGGTCAGCTCCTTGTCGCCGATGTTGTAGAGCAGGAGAGCCTGCACCGAGTTGATGTCCGCGCGGCCGCGGCGATCGAATTCGTCCTTGATCACGTCGAGGAGCCGGCGATGCAGCCGCTCCACCAGAGTCAAAGCTTCCAGATAGAGCGACTGCACCGAACCCTGCTGGCCGGAGACGCGCTCTGCGGTATCTGCCGCAGTTGCGACGGCTTTCATCATGACACTTCCCCTGTTGTCGTTTTTATCGACACTTATTCGACGAAACTTGTGTCCCGTCTGATAGGTGCAACTTAAGGGGCTCGTTTGAAGATCGGCTTAAATAAGAGAATAAAGAGATCATGAATTTAAGACAGTGAATTGCGGATTAAGCCTGTGCCACAAGCACTTTTCGCAACGCTCTGTTGACCTTCGCAAGGTCCTGTTCACCCTCCGTCCGCCGCAACTGTCGCATTCCAGAACAGCCCCGCTTCGTTTCGAAACGGGCGCGTAACGGCTGTGGCGGAACCGGCTGGTCAACGAGAACTTACCGCAAATTTTAGGCAACCAACGGTCAACCAAACCGGCACAACTCCGCAAGCTCCACTCGCGTGTCCCGGACAAGCGGAGCGCAGAGCCGGGACCCCGAAAGCCAAAAGCGGGATCGCGGAGAGATGGGCCCCGGCTCTGCAACGCAGCACGCCGCAAGTGCGGCGCGCTGCGTCGCGTCCGGGGCACGAGAGTATCTATGTATCGAAGGTGTCGCCTACGGCGGTCGCTCGCGCGCGGCCATCCAGGCGAGCGCGAGATAGGCGGCGAGCATGAAGGCTTCGACGCCGACGACGATCAGGCTGCCGCCGTAGATTCCCGGGAACATCAGCTCGATCACCGCCATCGACACTACGGTGGTCAGCCACACCACCGCGCCCCACGGCGTCGCCAGCCACAGGCCGACCGCGGCGACGAGCTCGATCACCGCGAAGTAGACGGTCGCGGCCTGCCAGGCCATCGACTGGTTCTCGAACGCCTCGTCCTCGCCGCCGACGAAGCCCGTCACCTGCGCCCAGTGATAGAGACCTTTCAGGATCGAGAGCAGCGCCATCACCCGCAGGAACAGCACGAGGCGGCGAGTCCAGACATTGTCGTCGGACTCCGAGCGCTCCGACGAGATCGCAGCCACCGACATCGCGCTGTCTCTGGCGCTGTCTCTGACGGCGTCCCTGGGGCTGCCGTCACGGGCCGCATCGCGGGTGGAAATCTCGGACATGGCCCCCTTCTGGCTGCTTCGGCCCGCAAAATCAATCGGCTGCCATCACGTTGCGGCAGGTCAAGCCGCGGTGACGGGAACCATGCGAGCTGGTATAAGAATAATTCCAGCCGGAGGAAGAGTGATGGCGATCAAATACGGACGTCCGATCGAACTGCGCGAGGTTTCGCGCCGCGAGGGAGCGGCGGTGCCCCATGCCCTCGATCTGACCGTCCGCCCGCGCCGCAATCGCAAGGCCGAATGGGCCCGGCGGATGGTGCGCGAGAACGTCCTCACCACCGACGATCTGATCTGGCCGCTGTTCCTGATCGACGGCGACAACAAACGCGAGCAGGTCGCCTCGATGCCGGGCGTCGAGCGCCTCAGCGTCGACCAGGCCGTGCGCGAGGCCGAGCGCGCCATGAAGCTCACCATCCCCTGCCTCGCGCTGTTTCCCTACACCGAGCCGTCCTTGCGCGACGAGGAAGGCTCCGAAGCCACCAATCCGAACAATCTGGTCTGCCAGGCGGTGCGCGCGATCAAGAAGGAGTTTCCTGAGATCGGCATCCTCTGCGACGTCGCGCTCGACCCCTTCACCAGCCACGGTCATGACGGCCTGATCTCGGACGGCAGGATCTTGAACGACGAGACGGTCGCCGTGCTGGTGCGTCAGGCGCTGGTGCAGGCCGAAGCCGGCTGCGACATCATCGCGCCCTCCGACATGATGGACGGCCGCGTCGCCGCGATCCGCGAGGGCCTGGACCGCACCGGCCTGCTCGACGTGCAGATCATGGCCTACGCCGCCAAATACGCTTCCGCCTTCTACGGCCCGTTCCGCGACGCCATCGGTTCGGCCAAGACGCTGACCGGCGACAAGCGCACCTATCAGATGGACAGCGCCAACACCGACGAGGCGCTGCGCGAGGTCGAGCTCGACATCACTGAGGGCGCCGACATGGTGATGGTGAAGCCCGGCATGCCCTATCTCGACGTCGTCCGCCGCGTGAAGGACACCTTTGCGATGCCGACCTTCGCCTACCAGGTCTCGGGCGAATACGCGATGATCGCGGCCGCCGCCAACAACGGCTGGCTCGACGGCGAGCGCGCCATGATGGAGAGCCTGCTCGCCTTCAAGCGCGCCGGCGCCGACGGCGTGCTGAGCTATTTTGCGCCGAAGGCGGCGGAGAGGCTGCGGTCGCAGGGGTAAGCTGGCGGGGCACCCTCACTGTCGTCCCTGCGTACGCACTAGGGCATGCACATTCTGGTGCGGCGGATTGACTCGGGTTCGCCCTGGGGGTTCCAGAATCGGAGATCTGTGTGATTCCTATTGCGGCACTCCATGGTTTGGACGGGGGTGCTGCGATGTTGTCACGGATTGACTGGACGCTGGG
>NZ_LBJA01000029.1:0-146955 GCF_028128695.1 Bradyrhizobium sp. CCBAU 25360 | reverse complement strand
TGTGGCACCGCGCGAAACCTCACGCGTTGAACCAGCCTTGCGCGTCGCCGCTGAAGGAGAAATACAGGCCTGCCGTCGTCAGCGCGCAAGAGACGATCTCGATGGCGCTGTCGAGCTCCATGCCCTTCTCCCCGATGATCTGGCCGAGCGAGATCACCGACAGCACGAGCGCCGCCGCCAGCACCCAGCGCGGCCAGTTCTTGCGCCAATGCGCAGCTAACCAGACGAAGTAGACCAGGAGCAGGATCATGCCGCCGGCGAGCAAGGTCCCCGTCATGATCATCTGCTCGGTCACCTCGGCACTGGGCGTGCGGTCCTGGACCGCAACGGACAAGGCGTCCAGCATCAACGACGCATAGAGCAGCGCTTCGAAGCGCCGGACATTGCTGGGCACGCTCATCGGATACCGATCTTTTCTTGGTTATTCTCTCGGAAAGTCCAGGCCCATCTCGCGGTAGCGATCGGGATCGTCGCCCCAGTTCTCGCGCACTTTGACGAACAGGAACAGGTGGACCGGCACGTCCAGGATCTGCATCAGCTCCTTACGCGAGTCTGCGCCGATCGACTTGATGGTGGCGCCGCCCTTGCCGAGCACGATCTTGCGCTGGCTCTCGCGCTCGACGAAGATCGTCTGCTCGATCCGCACCGACTTGTCCTTGCGTTCCTCCCACTTGTCGGTCTCGACCGTGGACTGGTAGGGCAATTCCTGGTGCAGCTTCTGATAGATTTTCTCGCGCGTGATCTCGGCCGCCAGCTGCCGCATCGGCGCGTCCGACATCTGGTCCTCGGGGTAAAGGAACGGACCCGCCGGCACCATCTCGGACAGCGTCTTGCGGAGGTCGTCGACGCCGTCGCCCGAGATCGCCGCGATCATGAAGGTCCGCGCGAACTTCATGCGCTCGTTGGCGGCCTGCGCCAGCGCCAGCAGTTTCTCGCGCTGGACCAGATCGACCTTGTTGATGACGAGGATCTTCTCGTGATTGACGCTGGCCGCCTTGGTGAGGATCGCCTCCGCCTCCTCGTCGATCCCGGTCTTGGCGTCGAGCAGCACGCAGACGAGATCGGCGTCATGCGCCCCGCTCCAGGCGGTCGAAACCATGGCGCGGTCGAGCCGGCGCTTGGGCAGGAAGATGCCGGGCGTGTCGACCAGAATGATCTGCGCGTTGTTCTCGATCACGATGCCGCGGATCAGCGCGCGCGTGGTCTGCACCTTGCGCGAGACGATCGTGACCTTGGCCCCGACCAGCGCGTTGACCAGCGTGGACTTGCCGACATTCGGCGCGCCGATCAGCGCAACGAAGCCGCAGCGCGTGGCAGTGGGCGCCTCGCCGCTTGTTTCAGCCGTCATTGCCGCCGCCAACGCCTTCACGTTCGATCATCACTGAAGCTGCTACTTTCTCTGCCGCGCGCTTGCTGCCGCCGATGCCCTCGGCCGGCGCGAGCCCCGGCAGGTCCACCGCGACGCGGAATTGCGGATCGTGGTGCGGGCCGGTGCGCTCGACCTCGCGGTAAACCGGCGTCGGCAGTCCCTTGCCCTGCGCCCATTCCTGCAGCACGGTCTTGGGATCGCGCAAGGGACGGCGCGGCTTGTGCATGCGTTCGGTCCAGTTGCGCTTGACGAACTCGGACGCCGCCGCGTACCCGCCGTCGAGGAAGACGGCGCCGATCACGGCCTCGCAGATGTCGCCGAGGATGGACTTGCGCAGGCGCGCGTCGGCGCTGGAGCCGACCGAGCCGAGCTTGATGTCGTCGAGCAGACCGAGCGACTTGGCGACGTCGGCGCAGCTTTCCTTGCGCACGAGTTCGGCAAGACGCTTGGACAGCTCGCCCTCATCGGCGTTCGGGAACGCGTGATAGAGCATGTCGGAGACGACCAGCCCGAGCACGTGGTCGCCGAGGAATTCCAGGCGCTGATAGCTGTCGCCCCGCTTGCGCCCGGACTTCAGCGCCGAGACATGCGTGATCGCCTGCATCAGCATATTCGGGTCGGCGAAGCTATGGCCGATGCGCGCCTCGAGCGCCGCGTTGGCATCGGTGCCCTTGGCCTTGCTGCTCCGTGTCCGCTTCTTCTTTGCAGGCGTCTTCGCTGCAGCTTCGCTCTCAGGAGCGGCTTGCGCCTCGGTCGGTTGGATCGCGATGTCCTTGGCTTCGTCTTTCATCGGACGATTTTGAAGAACCGATTCCAGCGCACCGCCCACGGCCAGCGCCAGAACATCCAGGCATGCTCGCCTTCGGCGATGGAGAAGAAGATCATCTGGGCGCGGCCGATCAGATTCTCCTGCGGCACATAGCCGACCTGGCCGAGGAAGCGGCTATCGGTGGAATTGTCGCGGTTGTCGCCCATCATGAAGAAATGGCCTGATGGCACGGTGTAGACGTTGGTGTTGTCCACGTAGCCGTTGTCGGCGCAATCGAGCGTCTCATAGGACACCCCGTTCGGCAGCGTTTCCTTCCAGCGCTTCACGCGGGAGATGCCGCCACCTTCCGAGCCGCAGGGCTCCTCGCCGACATATTCGCTCATGCGCTGCCGTTCGACCGGCGTGTCGTTGATGTAGAGCAGCCCGTCCCGCATCTGGATGCGGTCGCCGGGAAGGCCGATCACGCGCTTGATGTAATCGGTGGAATCGTCCTTCGGCAGGCGAAACACGACGATGTCGCCGCGGTTCGGATCCGAGCCCCAGATCCGCCCGGAGAACAGCGGCGGCGAGAACGGAATCGAATAGTGGCTGTAGCCGTAGGAATATTTCGAGACGAACAGATAGTCGCCGACCAGCAGCGTCGCCTTCATCGAGCCGGACGGGATGTTGAACGGCTGGAACAGGAAGGTGCGGATCACCAGCGCGATCAGGAGAGCGTGGATCACGACCCGGATCGTTTCACCGACGCCGCTCTCAGTTTTCGTTCCTGAAGTCACGCTCATTGCTCTCTCAATTCCGCCCGGCGATCACAGAGCGCCCTCCTCCCGCGAACGGCCCACCGGTTCGCGGCGCAAGGAGATTGTCCTGATTCTGATAGTGAGGGCCAATTCCGGCGTAAAGCCGAATTCGCCCAAGCTGATTTTGTGTCCGCGGACTTTTAGACGGTTGTCGGAGGCCACGCAATCAAGGATCGCATCAAAACTGGGTAAGATATTGATTTACAACACAAATCGTAAAATCGCCGGGCCCCCTCAGGGTTTCGGCAGCGGGACGGCGGAAATGATCACGAAGGCCTGCGCCAGCGGCCAGTCGTCGGTGATCGACAGGTCGATCCGCGCCTCGAACCCCTCCGGGGTCAGGGCCTGGAGCCGGGCCAGCGCCCCGCCGGTCAGTTGCATGGTCGGCCGCCCGCCCGGCAGGTTGACCACCCCCATGTCGCGCCACCAGACGCCGCGCCGGATCCCGGTGCCGAGCGCCTTGGAGCAGGCCTCCTTGGCGGCAAAGCGCTTGGCGTAGGTCGCCACCACCATCTTCTCGTTCTTGGCCCGCCGCTCCGCCTTGGCCCGCTCGGCCGCGGTGAAGATGCGATCGAGGAAGCGCTCGCCATGGCGCTCGATCACCTTGCCGACGCGGGTGATGTCGATCAGGTCGGAGCCGATGCCGATGATCATGCCCGGCTCCGGCCGCGGTCCATCGCCGCGCGCATGCAGCGCACCGTCTCGGCAAGACCGACGAACAGTGCCTCGCCGATCATGTAGTAGCCGATGTTGAGCTCCATGATCTCTGGAAGCGCGGCAATCGTCTCCGCCGTCGCATAGTCGAGCCCGTGCCCGGCATGAACCTCCAGCCCGGCGGCCTTCGCCAGCTTCACCCCCGCCACGATCCGCTGCCATTCGGCCTCGGCCTTGGCGGTGTGACCGTCGACCACGGCATCGCACCAGGCGCCGGTATGGATCTCGATCACCGGCGCGCGCAGCCGCGCCGCCATCGCGATCTGGGCGGGATCGGCGGCGATGAACAGGGAGACCCGAATGCCGGCATCGTTCAGCCGGGCGATGTAGGGCGCGAGCGCGTTGTGCTGGCCGACAACATCCAGCCCGCCTTCGGTGGTCACCTCCTGCCGGCGCTCCGGCACCAGGCACACCGCGTGCGGCTTGGTCGCGAGCGAGATGCGCATCATGTCGTCGGTCGCCGCCATCTCGAAATTGAGCGGCCTGGAGATCTCGGCCTTCAGCCGCGCCATGTCCTCATCGCGGATGTGGCGGCGATCCTCGCGTAAATGGGCGGTGATGCCGTCGGCGCCGGCTTCGATGGCCATCAGCGCCGCGCGCACCGGATCGGGATGGCGGCCGCCGCGCGCGTTACGCACGGTTGCGACGTGATCGATATTGACGCCGAGGCGAAGCGGAATTGCGGGCATTTCAGAAACTCACGAAATCGGGGGGACGGACGGCTGCGGAAGACGTCTATCCATTAACACGTTCGACTTTGGCGACGACCGCCTTCGCGCGCAGCTGGGCCAGGATCGCGCTGAGGTGCTTCAGATCGTAGACTTCGAGATCGATCGTCGTCTCCGTGAAATCAGGCGAGCGGCGCTGCATGCTGATGTTGTCGATATTGCCGTCGTGCTCGGCGATCACGGTCGCGATCTGGGCAAGCGCACCGGGCTCGTTGACGTTCTCGACCTTGATGCGGGCGGGGAAGCGCTGCGGCGCGGAGTCCTCGATGTCCCAGCGGACGTCGAGCCAGCGCTCCGGCTCCTCCTCGAAATCCTTCAGGGCCGGCGCCTGGATCGGGTAGATCGTGATGCCCTCGCCCGGCGTGACGATGCCGACGATGCGATCGCCCGGCACGGCGCCGCCATTCGGCGCGAACTTGATCGGGAGGTCGGAATTGATGCCGCGGATCGGGATCGCGACCGGGCTGCGCGGCGGCTCCGACGACTTCTCCTTGAGCTTGGCGGCAAGCCCTTTCTTGACGCCGTAGCGCGCGATGCGCTCCTCCTTGTAGTCGGGGTACATCGCGCGCGCGACGTGGGAGGCCTTGATCTCGCCGCGGCCCACCGCCGCCATCACGTCCTCGATCGAGGTGCGCGCGAGCCGCGGCAGCGCGCCCTTGAGCTTGTCGTCGGCGTATTCGATCTTGGCGCGCTCGAACAGGCGTTCCACGATGCGCCGGCCGAGACCGGCATATTGATCGCGCACCGCAGTCCGCGTGGCACGGCGGATCGCGGCGCGCGCCTTGCCGGTGACCGCAAGCGTCTCCCAGGCCGAGGGCGGCGCCGATTGCGCTTCCGAGGTCAGCACCTCGACCTCATCGCCGTTCTGCAGCTCCGAGGACAGCGGCGCGAACTGGCCGTTGATCTTGCAGCCGACCGCGCTATTGCCGACGTCGGTGTGCACGGCATAGGCGAAGTCGATCACGTTGGCGTGGCGCGGCAGCGCGATCAGCTTGCCCTTGGGGGTGAAGCAGAACACCTGGTCGTGGAACAGCTCGAGCTTGGTGTGCTCGAGGAATTCCTCCGGGTTGGCACTCTCCGAAAGGATGCCGATGGTGTGGCGCAGCCAGGCGAACGCATTGGACTCGCGCTTGAGGAATTCGGTCGGCGAGCCGACGCCCTCCTTGTAGAAGACGTGCGCGGCGATGCCCCGCTCGGCGATCTGGTCCATCGCCTCGGTGCGGATCTGCAGCTCGACGCGCTGGTTGCCGGGGCCGATCACCGTGGTGTGGATCGAGCGGTAGTCGTTCTGCTTCGGCGTCGAGATGTAGTCCTTGAAGCGTCCCGGCACGACCGGCCAGGTGGTGTGGACGATGCCGAGCGCGCGATAGCAGGCCTCGATGTCGTTGACGACGAGGCGGAAGCCGAAGATGTCGGACAATTGCTCGAAGCCGACCGACTTGCGCTCCATCTTGGTCCAGATCGAGAACGGCTTCTTGCGGCGGCCATAGACCCGCGCCCCTAAGCCCCGGTGGCGCAGATTGTTGGAGAGCTGGTCCTCGATCTCGCCGATCAGGTTGCGGTTGCGCTCGGCGAGCGCGTCGAGCCGCTGCATCACCACCGAATAGGCCTCGGGATCGAGGGTGCGGAAGGACAGATCCTCCAGCTCCTCGCGCATTTCCTGCATGCCCATGCGGCCCGCCAGCGGCGCATAGATGTCGAGCGTCTCTTCGGCAATGCGCCTGCGCGATTCCGTCGGCACGAAATCCAGCGTACGCATGTTGTGCAGGCGGTCGGCGAGCTTGACCAGGAGCACGCGGACATCGTCAGCAATGGCCAGCAATAATTTGCGCAGGTTCTCGGCCTGCTTGGCCTCGCGCGACACCAGCTCGAGCCGCTTCAGCTTGGTCAGGCCCTCGACCAGCGCGCCGATCTCCGGCCCGAATATCTGGTCGATCTCGGCCCGCGTCGCTTCGGTGTCCTCGATGGTGTCGTGGAGCAGCGCGGCCACGATGGTGGCGTCGTCGAGCTTGAGGTCGGTGAGAATCGCTGCCACTTCGAGCGGGTGCGAGAAATACGGATCGCCCGAGGCGCGGGTCTGCGAGCCGTGCGCCTTCATGGCGTAGACATAGGCGCGGTTCAGCAAGTCTTCGTTGGTGTTGGGATTGTAGGACCTGACGCGCTCGACGAGGTCATATTGACGCATCATGCGCGCACGCGGCTTGGCCGGGCGCGCGACCGGCGCAGTCGGGGCCACGGCAACCGATTCGGTTGCGGCCTGCATCTGCGTGGATCTGCGGCGCCGATATACCATCCCGTCCTGCCTTCAAACGAGCCCGAGCCGGCCCGCTGTATACATCTTAGCTCCGATCGCGCTTGTGTCCGATCAATTCAGTGACAGGACGCATCGCCAAGTACAACGCATGGTAACCACGAAAACGTCAACAAAAGCAAAGGCCCGAACACCGGTTCGGGCCTTTGATAAAATCACAAGACATCGACGATCGCGACGGACGATTTACTCGTCTTCCTCGGGCTGCTCCTCGGGCGGCGCAAGGCCTTCGAGTCCCTTCAGGAGCTCCTCTTCGGTCATGCGCTCGACGGCGACTTCGGTATCGTCCGCATCGACGCTCGCGCCCGCGGAACCGATCAACGGCACCGTATCCGGCTCGGGCTCGTCGACCTCGACGAACTTCTGGAGCGAGTGCACCAGCTCCTCGCGCAGGTCCTCGGGCGAAATGGTCGTGTCAGCAATTTCGCGCAAAGACACAACAGGGTTCTTGTCGTTATCGCGGTCAACCGTTAGTTGTGAACCGGACGAAATCATGCGGGCACGGTGGGCGGCCAGCAGGACCAGGTCAAACCGGTTGTCGACCTTGTCGATACAATCTTCTACGGTGACGCGAGCCATGGACTGTCGCTCCGTTGTGGGTGGGACGAAATATGTGGATGATTGGGGCTAGTTATAGGGGCTGGGGCGGTTTCGCAAGGCCAATTTGTGATTTGGCCTCGCCAAACGGCTCTGCTACCCCCACATTGGGGCTGGGATGGGTGGTTACCCGGGCTGCCATCGATGGCGGCGCCGGGTGTATGGAAAGTCCGCCATAACTATACCTTGTTTGCCCCGACTTCTCCGGATTTGCGGTTTCGATGGGTTTTAGCGGCACTCTACAATTGCGCGGCCTCCTGCCGCCGCGCCAACAATAAACGATCAATCACGAACACTACGCGAGCAAACTGAATGTCACCTTCCTCTACCGACAAGATCGCGCTCTTCATCGACGGAGCCAATCTCTACGCGACGGCGAAAACTCTGGGCTTCGACATCGACTACAAGCGCCTGCTGAAGGAGTTTCAGAGCCGCGGCACGCTGCTTCGGGCGTTCTACTACACCGCCATCATCGAGGATCAGGAATACTCCTCGATCCGCCCGCTGATCGACTGGCTGGATTACAACGGCTACACCGTCGTCACCAAGGCGACCAAGGAGTTCATCGACGCCTCCGGCCGCCGCAAGGTCAAGGGCAATATGGACATCGAGCTCGCCGTGGACGCCATGGAGCTTGCCGAGCACATCGACCAGATGGTGCTGTTCTCCGGTGACGGCGACTTCCGCTCCCTGGTCGAGGCCGTGCAGCGCCGCGGCGTGCGGGTCACGGTGATCTCCACCATCGCCAGCCAGCCGCCGATGATCGCCGACGAGCTGCGCCGCCAGGCCGACGTCTTCACCGACCTCGTCGAGCTGCAATCCAAGCTCGGCCGCGATCCCTCCGAACGCCCCGCCCCGCGCGACCGCGGCGATCGCGAGGCCCGCCACCACGCCCCGCAATTCCTCCAGCGCGCAACCACCGTGGCGCCGAGGGGCGATGACGACTTCGAGGAGTGAGGCGGCCCGGTCAAGTCGCCAGGCTCCAACCGTCGTTCCCGACCGCAATTGTCCGCTCTGTCCGCGCCTGGTCGCCTTTCGCGAGGCGAACCGGGCGCGCGAGCCGTTGTGGCACAACGCGCCGGTCGCGCCCTTTGGCGACGTCAAGGCACGCCTGTTGATCGTCGGCCTCGCGCCGGGGATGCAGGGCGCCAACCGCACGGGACGGCCGTTCACCGGCGACTACGCCGGTGACCTGCTCTACGCCACGCTGCTCGAATATGGATTTGCCAAGGGCACCTATCAGGCGCGTCCCGACGACGGCCTGAAGCTGGTCGACTGCCGGATCGCCAATGCAGTGCATTGCGTTCCGCCGCAGAACAAACCGCTGCCGGTCGAGATCAACACCTGCCGCCAGTTCCTCGTCGCGAATCTCGAGACGATGCCGAAGCTGCGCGCGATCATCGCGCTCGGGCGGATTGCGCACGACAGCGTGCTCAAGCCGCTGAACCTGAAGGCCTCGCAGGCCCCCTTCGGCCACGGCGCCGTGCATCAGGCCGGCGCGTTCAGGCTCTACGACAGCTATCACTGCTCGCGCTACAACACGAATACCGGCGTGCTGACGCCGGACATGTTCCGGTCGGTGTTCGCGAAGGTGAAGGCCGATCTCGATTAGCGCCCGGGTTCAGGCTTTGGCCGGATTGGCCTTGAGCCAGTCCAGGACGTCGCCTGCGTTCCGGTCGGGCGGAAACACCGGGTAGAACACATGCGTGATCCTGGCGTCGTCGACGATCAGCGCAAGACGCTTGATCAGCGTCAGGCCCGCGACCTCCATCGTCGGCAGATTGAGCGCGCGCGTCAGCGCCAGCTTCTCGTCCGACAGCACGGGGAACGGCAGATGCAGCCGTGACGCCATCTCGGTCTGGTACGCGTTGCTCTGGGTCGAGAGGCCGAACACGTGGGAGGCGCCGGCGCCCTTCAGCTCGGCGAACAGATCGCGAAATGCGCAAGTCTGCGGCGTGCACCCGCGCGCGCCCGGGATCATGTCCCAATCGTCGACCAACGAAATCTTGCCGGGTTCGCCGGTGCGGGGATAAGCGAACACCACAGTCCGGCCACGCAGCGCCGACAGCGTCACCGAGGTGTCGTTGGTCGCGAGCAGGCCGATCGGCGGCAACGTCATGCCGGTCAGATGCGCGGCGGCGCCGTCGTCTTCGGGTGCGGGAATCTGGCTCCAATCGACCTCGAGCAGGTTCCGTTGGTTCATCTCGCTATCCCCTCGCCCGCATCAGGCGGCCCTTCTCCCGGCTCCAGTCGCGCTTCTTCTCGGTCTCGCGCTTGTCGTGGAGCTTCTTGCCCTTTGCAACCGCAAGCTGCAGTTTGGCGCGACCACGCTCGTTGAAATAGAGCTTGAGCGGGATCAGCGTCATGCCCTCACGGTCGACGGCGCCCATCAGCTTGTTGATCTGCCGGCGATGCAGCAGCAGCTTTCGCGGCCGCTTGGGCTCGTGATTGAAGCGGTTTCCTTGCAGATATTCGGGAATGGTGGCGTTGATCAGCCAGATCTCGCCGTCCTTGGAATCGGCATAGGACTCCGCGATCGTGCTCTTGCCGTTGCGGATCGACTTGACCTCGGTGCCGGTCAGCGCAATCCCCGCCTCGATCGTATCCTCGATCGCATAGTTGAAGCGGGCCTTGCGATTTTCCGCCATGACCTTGATCGGACGTTCGTTCTTTTCAGCCATGGCGACGAAACCTGAGCGCGATGCGCAGCGATGCTAACAGTTTGGATGAAGCGCGCGCGTCACTTCTTGAGGAGATCGCGGATCTCGGTCAGCAGCACGACCTCCGCCGACGGCTTCGGCGGCTCCGCGGGCTTGGTCTCTTCCTTCCGCTTCAGCGTGTTGATGGCGCGGATCACCAGGAACAGCACGAAGGCGACGATGATGAAGTTGATCGTCAGCGTCAGGAAGCTACCGTAAGCAAGTACGGCGCCTTGCTTTTTCGCATCCGCTAAGTTGGTGGCGGTCACCGCCTTCGACAAGGGGGCGAAGTAGTTCGAGAAGTCGAGGCCGCCCGTCGCTGCACCGATGATCGGCATGATGATGTCGCCGACCAGCGAGGTGACGATGGCGCCGAAGGCCGCACCGATGATGACGCCGACCGCGAGATCGACGACGTTGCCCTTCATGGCGAATTCGCGGAACTCCGTGAGCATCCGCCTGCCCTTCTCGTCGACGCTCATGAACGGCCCCCCCCGATTGGTCAACCCATCAGTTGATCAACCCAGCATGAACCATGGCACTGCGCACGGCAACGCGGGTCGGCTCGGAGACCGGCACCATCGGCAGCCGCAGCGTCTCGTCGAGCTTGCCGAGCAGCGACATCGCGTACTTGATCGGCGCCGGGTTGCTCTCGATGAAGAGGTTGTTGTGCAGCGGCATCAGCTTGTCGTGGATCTTCAGCGCGGTGGCATGGTCACCCTTCGCCCAGGCGGCCTGGAACTCCGAGCACAGGCGCGGCGCGACGTTCGACGTCACCGAGATGCAGCCGTGGCCGCCATGCGCCATGTAGCCGATGATGGTCGCGTCCTCGCCCGAGAGCTGGTTGAAATCCTCGCCCATCGCCGCACGCTGCTGCGACACGCGCACCATGCTGGCGGTGGCGTCCTTCACGCCGGCGATGTTCTTGAGCTCCCACAGCCGCTTCATGGTGTCGACCGACATGTCGATCACCGAGCGCGGCGGGATGTTGTAGATGATGATCGGAATGCCGATCGCGTCGTTGATCGCCTTGAAGTGCTGGTACATGCCTTCCTGGGTCGGCTTGTTGTAGTAGGGCGTCACCACCAGCACGGCGTCCGCGCCGGCCTTCTCCGCGTGCTGGGCGAGCTCGATCGCCTCCTTGGTCGAGTTGGAGCCAGCACCGGCGATCACAGGCACGCGGCCCTTGGCTTCAGCGATACACCATTCGACCACCTTCTTGTGCTCGTCATGGCTGAGCGTCGGGCTCTCGCCGGTGGTGCCGACCGGGACCAGGCCGTTGGTGCCCTCCGAAATCTGCCAGTTGACCAGGGATCGGAATGCCGCCTCGTCCAGCGAGCCGTTCTTGAACGGCGTGACCAAGGCGGTGAACGACCCCCGGAATTTCGTCTTGGCTGCCATGGACTTCCTCCGTACGCGGCTATCTCTTGAGCAAGCCCCTTTCATATCGGGTCTATCCCGCCGGTAAAAGGCCCGCTTCCGTGTGACGCACCGTTTAGGCCGCGATTTTGCCGTGGTAGTGGTGCAAACCCGCCCGCGGTAAGCCGCTGTTGGTATTTTGTCCGCATATTCAATCAAATACAGCTAGATCTTGAGCCACTTGACTGATTCGGGGCGACCAAACCCGTGACCTCATTCCCTCGTGCCGCCTGGCGATCCACCGGTCTCATCGTGTGCCTGATGGCAGGGCTGTCGGTCGGCTGCGCCGCCCTGGCCAAGTCCAATGAGACACCTGCGGAAGCCGGCAAGGACACCGCGAAGCCGGCCGCCAAGGACGCTGCCAAGGACAGCGCGAAGGGCTCGTCCAAGGGAACCGGCAAGGAAACTTCGAAGGACGCGGCCAAAGGAGCAAGCCAGGGAGCAAGCAAGGGCGCGAGCAAGGGTGCCGCTGGCGCTCCGGCGAAGGACGCTGCGAAGAAACCGGCCAAGGAGATCGGCAAGGACGGCGGCAAGAGCGCCGGAACAGAGCCCGCGAAGGACAAGCCCAAGCCTGCAGCAACGCCTGCCGCAAAGCCCGCCGTAGCGACCCCTGCGCCGAAATCGCATCCGGCCGCCAGCGGTTCGCCGCCGAAAACGGCCCCCGCGCCGGCCGTGACCGCCACCGTCAGACCTTCCGCCCCCGCGGCCAGACCGGCCGCAGCGCCCGTGCTGGCCCCGGCGACGCGCCAGCATGCCGCGCCGCGCAAGCCGGTCATACCGGCCGCGGTCGCTGCGACGTCGTCGACGCCCCAGGGTGACAAGGACGCCCTCGAGAGCGTCATCGAGCTCGTGCGCAAGCGCAAGGCGGGTGACGCCAGCAGCGTCGCAGCGGGCATCTCGGATCCGGTCGCGCGAAAACTCGCGGAATGGATCATCCTGCGCAGCGAGGACAATGGCGCGACCGTGGAGCGCTACCGCGCCTTCCTCTCCGCCAATCCGAGCTGGCCGTCGCAAACCTTCCTGCGCCGGCGCCTCGAGGCCGCGATGTGGGACGACAGGCGCGACGATTCCGTCGCGTGGTCGTGGTTCGAGAACGAATCTCCGATCTCCGCCAAGGGCCGGTTCACGCTCGCCAAGGCGATGCTGGCGCGCGGCGACCGCGCCAATGCCGAGCGGCTGGTGCGCGAGGCCTGGCGCAGCGATCCGATGTCCGAGGACACCGAGAACAACGCGCTCGACCAGTTCGGCGCCCTGCTGACGCCGGGCGACCAGAAGGCGCGGATGGACACCCTGCTCTACGGCAGCGAGAACGAGGCCGCGCTGCGCGCCGCAAAGCGCCTGGGCGCCGGCTATGTCGCACTCGCCAAGGCCCGCATCGCCGCCGTCAAGAAGGCGCCGAACGCGCGCGCGCTGCTCGACGCCGTGCCCCGCGAGCTGCACAACGACCCCGGCTTCACCTTCAGCAGGATCCAGCTGCTGCGCCGCGAGGAGAAGTTCGCCGAAGCAGCCCAGCTCATGCTGTCGGCGCCGAAGGATCCGAACCGGCTCCACAATCTCGACGAATGGTGGATCGAGCGGCGTCTTTTGGCGCGCAAGATGATCGACACCGAGGAATTCCGCAGCGCCTATCTGATCGCGCGCGACGCCGCACTGCCCTCGCGCGACATCTACAAGACCGAGCAGGAGTTCACGGCCGGGTGGATCGCGCTGCGCTTCCTCAACGACCCCGCGGCCGCCACCCAGCATTTCGCCCGCATCGGCGTCGGCAGCGTCAATCCGACCGCGCTGGCGCGTGCCGGCTATTGGCAGGGCCGCGCCGCGGAAGCGGCGGGGCGCCAGCAGGAGGCGCGCAACGCCTATGCCCGCGCGGCCGAACAATCGACCAGCTATTACGGCCAGCTCGCCCGGGCCAAGCTCGGCCTGCCGCAGATCGAGCTCAACAGCCAGCCGCGCGGCCGCGGCGCCGAGCGGCTGGAGATCGTGCGCGCCGCGCACCTGCTCTACGAGCTCGACGAGCGCGAGATGGCGATACCGCTGCTGGCCGACATGGGCGAGAACGGCGATCCCGAAGCACTCGCCGGCCTCGGCGAGCTGACCCAGCGCTACAACGATGCGCGCGGCATGCTGCTGCTCGGCAAGGCCGCGCTCAATCGCGGCCTGCCGTTCGACTTTTACGCCTACCCCGTCAACGGCATTCCGCAGTTCACCCCGATCGGTCCCGACGTCGAGCGCAGCATCGTCTATGCGATCGCGCGGCAGGAGAGCGCATTCAATCCGTCAGTGGTCTCGCCGGCGCAGGCCTACGGCCTGATGCAGGTGACGCCCGACGCCGCGCGCTATGTCTGCAAGCGTCACGGCGCGACTTACGATCTGGGGCGGCTGAAGAACGATTCGGTCTACAACGCCACGCTCGGCTCGGCCGAGCTCGGCGGACTGCTCGAGGATTACCGCGGCTCCTACATCATGACCTTTGCCGCCTACAATGCCGGCCGCGGCAGCGTGAAGAAGTGGGTCGAGCGCTACGGCGATCCGCGCGACCCCAAGGTCGACGCGGTCGACTGGGTCGAGCTGATTCCGTTCTCCGAAACGCGCAACTACGTGCAGCGGATCATGGAGAACCTGCAAGTCTACCGTGCCCGCTTCGGCGGCGGCACGCGGCTACAGATCGAAGCCGATCTGCGTCGTGGCGCCGGCAGCGTGGAATAGCGATCCGCTCTTTCGATTCGCAGCCGCGAGCATGGGTTGCGAGCGCTGCCGTTGCCTCACGGTGCAGATGAAGGGCCTGTCGCCACCGCTGCAAAGACAGACCAGCGAAGCGTATGCGCGGCCGCGCCGGCCAGCGCAGCTCTCCGCCCGCGCGCCACTGCCAGGGATGGGAAGCGCGGAGCTTCCCTCTCCCACCCCGGAGCAATCGCATTTGGGAGCGCCCCCTCTGTAGCTAACCTTCGAGACGCCCGCCGTTGGCGGGCCCTCAGGATGAGGACGGAGTGTGCGGCAGCAGTCTTGACGGGCACTGATGCCGCTTGGCCTCAGCCTCAGGAGACCGCCACGGGGCCGCGCAAAGGGCGGCCTTATGACAGGCTTCGCGGTCGTCTCGAATGACGAGGCGCGCGCTCAGTTGGCGGAAAACGCCGTGTGCGATTGCCCTGCCCTCCCACCACGACTTCCATCAGATCGCAACGAAGACCGTCAATGGAGAGCGATGCGCCAAACTTGGCCCATTGCGCCAAGCGAGAAGGCAAGCATCGCGGCAAAGGAAAAGCCCCAGCGGTTTCCCGCCGGGGCTCTCTGTCAGGTCGTTAGACCGAACTTACCAGTTGCGCTGAGCGCGGAGGAGCAGGGTGATGGTGTCCTGATCCTTCAGCTCGTACACAGCGGCCGGCTTGGCCGTCGTGCCGGCACCAGCGTAACCAACCGTACCGGAGTACTTCTGGTCGAGATGGGTCCAGTTCAGGTCAGCCGAGAACGTGAGGTTCTTGACCGGGGTCCAGCGGGTGATGATACCGACCTGGCCGATGGCGAAGTCAGGATTACAACCCGTCACACCGGCGAGACCGCCGAACACGCCGCCAGCACCACCGGCGCCGCAAAGCGTGGTCTTGGCCAGCGAGCCGAACTGTGCCTGAGCGTAGGCACCGTAGAGCGCGGTGTTCCAGTAGGGATCCCAGTTGTGGGTGTAGGCACCACGGAAGCCCCAGGTCTTCACAGTCTCCTGCGACGAGCCGGTCACGAACACGGTGTCCGGAGCGATGGCGAAGCCGACGCTCTGGTAGGCAACGCCCGAGCTGCCGAACATCGAGTAGCTGCCGCCCGACAGGTTCTGGAAGTTGTAACGGGACGCGCCGTCGGTGTAGACGCCCGAAATGTTGATCACGTCACCCGCACCAGTCGGGATGTTCTTGATCGACAGAGCGAGCTGAACAGCCCAACCCCACTTGTCGTCGGGGTGGCCAGTCGGCTCGGTGGCGCCGTAGTAGGCAACGTGGTTGTCATGCGCGGCGACCGACGCCTGGAACAGACCCCAGGCCTGGTCGACACGAACCATACCGACGAGGTTCGGCGAACGCGAACCGCCGATGGCGTTCGAGCCATACGAACCGCCGATCATGCCAGTCGCCGAAGCGCCGGTCATGTTGAGGTTGCCGGCCTGGTAGTAAGCCGTCGCGTCTTCCGCCGAGAACGACGCCGTCACGCCCTGACCGAAGTCAGCGGTGTAGGTGAACTGGTTGACACCAGTGACCGTGCCGCTGCCGCCGACGAGGCTGTCGAAGTTGTTGCCGGGATAGTTGGTCCAGGGCGCGTCGAACTGCGACACGGCCTTACCCATGGTGAAGCCAGCGAACTGGATGAAGGCGTAGTACACGCCGAGCGAACCGCCCGAGGTGTTGCCGTCGGTGCCGTTGATCGACGAACCAACGAGCGCCGGGGTGGCGCCGGAGGTGTTGAGAGCCAGCGTGCCGCTGTAGGCGGTCGTGCCGGTCGCGCTGCCCGTACCGGCGTAGTTGCCGGTGGTCCAGGAGAACACGCCGTCGAAGAAGGTACGGACGACGCCGTACTCGGTCGCGGTGCGCGTGTCGATGTTGAGATCTTCACGAGCGCGCATGGTGTAGTAGTTCGTCAGACGGTTGCGCGAACCGTTGTTCGACGTGAGCTGACCGCTGAAGCTGGAGTTGGTGTTCAGCGCGACTTCAGCGCGCAGATAACCACCCAGCTTGATGCAGGTGTCGGTGCCCGGGATGTAGTAGAAGCCCGCGCCGTACAGCGAGCAGATCTTCACGTATTCGACCGCCTTGGCCTTCACGGGCAGATCGGCTGCTTGAGCTCCGCCCACGGCGATCAGACCCGCCGCTGAGCCGAGCAAAAGGCTCTTAACCAACTTCATGTTAAACCTCCAAGTTGCTCTTCAGGGAAGGTCACTGACCGGACGGCCAATTCCCCAACCCCCTCTAAATCACCGCTCCGGGCTCCTTCGCGTCTTCGGACACACCCGCATGAACGCGAGGGACTTAAGCGAAATGACCTAAACGGGACGACCTCGGGATGCCCCCCTCCGTCGCTCAGTCACAATTACCGAACGTCCTTGCACACACAACAAGAGAACGCTTTGAAACGGGCCTATGAAGCTTGTTTTCCGGCGGGTGTTGCACAAATAACACGCAGATGTGATCGGAGCGCCCTCGCAACCAATTGTTTTCTTTGATGTTTTAGAGACGGTTCCTTTTGCCATCAAAGTTCCGCACTTAAGGCACCGCAAGCGAGATCTCGGCCTGGAGGGGCTTTGACGCACTCGAATCGTAGAATCGGAGGCAGACTCAAGGAGAGCTCATCGACCTGCTCCGCGCCTCCCCAGCCTGATGCAGGCGTGGCTTTAAGGTGCGCGACGAGCACCTTTGTGGATAGCGGGGCTATTGGAGCCGGCTGACGGAGATGCCACGAATCGAACTTTCGACCGCCCGCCCCCGCTCAATCGACTCTTCCAGTAAAATCAGTCCCTTACGCGAGCTAAGACGTTCTCGTGGGCGGAACTATCCTTCGAGATGCGCCGGACGCTCCAACTCTGTGCCCGATTCTCGCAACGTTACGGTCACGCCCCGGGAGCAAACTGCTTTGCTGCGAAAATCGCTGGGAATATTCGAGCGAAAACACACGCTTCCAAATTGACCGGCCCGAGTAATTAGATGCATAAGGCTCGCACCGGAGAGGTGGCCGAGTGGCTGAAGGCAACGCTTTGCTAAAGCGTCATACGGTCTCAAGCTGTATCGAGGGTTCGAATCCCTCCCTCTCCGCCACCCAGCGGCAGAATCAATCAAAGTCTGGGCGTTCTTTCACCTGAATGCGCTCGTGAGGCCGCGCGAAAGCCTGGCGCAAGGATCGGCGCGGCGAGCTCCAGCTCGATTCGCGCCATCTTATATGTGTGTGGTCCGTGCCTACCGGTGGAACCGCCAGATCCGCCAATGCGAGGGCGAAATCAGCACCGCCTCGCCGGCCCAGACGTTGTACCAGACGCCGGACCTGCGCCGGCACGGGAACGACCAGGGCAGAATCCCCGTCTTGTGCGGACGTCCGAGTTCCAGATCGCACTCATCGGGAGCGATCTGAATCGGCAGCCATCGTCTCTTAGTGTCGGGCTCGCTCATGCCGCACGGGTCTTATGTGGCGGCACGACGAAGAAACTTGATTCAGCGCAACCAGGCCCACCCGTGCGAACACGGGTGCGGATGCAATTCTCGGTTCAGTGCGTGGAGACCCACGCCCTCGCCTCGCGCTGCGCGGCCGAGATCTCGGCATCCGACATCTGCCCGGCGACTTCCTGGCGCAGCGTCACGGCGTCCTTGCGGCCCTTCAGGGCGGCGAGGTTGAACCATTTGTGTGCGGCGACGAGATCGACGAGCCCGGAACGGCCGCTCGCCCAATAGATCCCCCGCTCGAACAGCACGTCCGACAGCGCGGTCGCGTCGATCGGCGTTGCCGTCTCCAGATCGAAAGTACCCTGAAACATAACGCATCCCCTTTTTCTTGTGCCTTGCTCCCCCGAGCGCGGCTCCCGTCCAACTCTGATGTGCATGCCCCTTCCCGGGACCGTGCACTGTTCAACTCATCCCTTAGTCTTTTTACCCAACGCCGTTTGCCGGCTTGTTGGAGGCGATGATGGCGGGCAAATTTGAATGGCAGTTTAAGTATCGCGATGAAGCAGACGTAAACGCGAGCGCGCGGCGCCGGCGCACAGAATTCTAGAAGTCCCTGGTTTGCAGGCACTTCCGCGATTCGTCAGATTTGGTTTACCCTGGGATTTTGGGACATCGATAACCATCGCGTACGGTGGGCGCATCCTGCGGCGTCCCCAACTCGCTGTCGTCACCGGCGTCCCGGCTACGGCCAAGGCTTCGCCGAGGCCCGTCGTCTTAGAATGCCGAAGCTTCAGCAATGCGGCGGGCGGACGACCCGGCATTCCAGAGACTGCAACGTCGCTCGATAAGCCACGGCAGCACGCAATCGGGCCGCAGCCCTCGCCTGCCCAAGGTGGAGCGGCCAGCGCAACGATGACGCTGTGGTCAAATCAGCAATGTGGGGAAAAGGAATGCCGGCAATACCCCGGCCTCAGGAGAACGAGGGCGTCGGCGAACACGTCAGGACCAGATTCCACTTTGACCGTGAGGCCACTCGTGAAATTGCAGAACCGGAGAACCGGCCCCGCACCGAACGAAGAAAACTTGTTTCTTCTGCCGGACCGCGAAGAGAGCGATCCGACCGTTGACCTGATGTCTCGCCGACACCCTCTATCGTCGACCAGAACCTCTGGGAGGCGCTGATGACGTGCCGGCTCTCGAGGAGCCGGCAACTTCAGAAGCGAAGTTACTTCTTCTTGGCGACCTTGCGGGTCTTCTTCGCAGTCTTCTTCACTGCGCTCTTCGCCTTCTTCGCCTTCTTTGCCTTCTTAGCTTTCTTGGCCATGTTGCCCTCCGATGTGTGAGATGGCTTAATCGCTGCATGCATTCGGGGATCGAGTGCACACTCATCCCGAATACACCAACACAACGAAAAAAACAGCGTCTCGCTTAAAGAAGTGTTGACGGCGCAAGGCGCGTGCGCTTGGCGAGCGCGATGCAAGCACGCTGCATGACGCGTTTGCACGATCGCGCAGAGTGCCCGCATCGTCGATGTCTGCGAGAGATGCGATTGCAGAAAACTCTATGCAGCAAGTATTTTCCTGCACGCGCGCATCGCGCACGATCGACCCGACGGTGCGCATCGTGACGGTCGAGATCACCTTGCAAAGGCATTTCGCGGACTCTGAGTCGCGATTTTTGGCAACGAAATTATTTTCATGCTTAACGGCGCGAGCGCTCGCCAGAGCGTGAGCGAGCCGCCTTTTTGCGCGAATCGCGTGACGGCGATTCGGCCGTCGCATCGCCTCTGGTCGGGATGAAGTTTGCCGCTGAGGATGCGCGCGAGCGTCGCATCACGAACCGAAAGCGAGGTGACGAAGCGTGTCCGTCACCTCGTTCGAACGCGCGACGCTAGACGCCGAGCTTGGACTTGAGCAGGTCGTTGACGCTCTGCGGGTTGGCCTTGCCGCCGGAGGCCTTCATCACCTGGCCGACGAACCAGCCGAGCGACTGCGGCTTGTCCTTCACCTGCGCGGCCTTGTCGGGATTGGCCGCGATGATGTCGTCGACAACCTTTTCGATCGCCGAAAGATCCGTGACCTGCTTCATGCCGCGGCTTTCGACCAGCGCACGGGGATCGCCGCCCTCTTGCCAGATGATCTCGAACAGATCCTTGGCGATCTTGCCCGAGATCGTGCCCTCGCCGATCAGGTCGATGATCCCCGAGAGCTGCTCGGCGCCCACCGGAGAGCCCGTAATATCCCGGCCTTCCTTGTTGAGACGGCCGAACAGCTCGTTGATCACCCAGTTCGCCGCCATCTTGCCGTCGCGCGCGCGGTTGCCGAGCTTGTCGAGCACTGTCTCGTAGAACACCGCGCTCTCGCGCTCGGCGACGAGCACGCTCGCATCATAGGCCGACAGGCCGAGATCGGCGACGAAGCGCGTCTTCTTCTGGTCCGGCAGCTCGGGGAGCTCAGCCTTCAGCTCGTCGACGAATTCCTGGCTGAACTCCAGCGGCAGCAGGTCGGGATCGGGGAAGTAGCGATAGTCGTGCGCCTCTTCCTTGGACCGCATCGAGCGGGTCTCGCCCTTGTTGGGATCGAACCGACGCGTCTCCTGCTCGATCTGACCGCCGTCCTCCAGGATCTCGATCTGGCGCCGCGCTTCATACTCGATCGCCTGGCCGATGAAGGTGATCGAGTTCATGTTCTTGATTTCGCAGCGGGTGCCGAGCGGCGCGCCGGGCTTGCGCACGGACACATTGACGTCGGCGCGCAAGGATCCCTTCTCCATGTCACCGTCACAGGTGCCAAGGTAGCGCATAATCGAGCGCAGCTTGGTCACATAGGCCTTGGCCTGCTCGGCGTCGCGGATATCCGGTTTCGAGACAATCTCCATCAGCGCCACGCCGCAGCGATTGAAATCGATGTAGGACAGCGACGGCGACCGGTCGTGCAGCATTTTGCCCGGATCCTGCTCCAGATGCAGCCGCTCGATGCCGATGGAGACAGTGCGGCCGCCGTCGAGATCGACGATCACCTCGCCCTCGCCCACGACCGGCGACTTGTACTGGCTGATCTGGTAGCCCTGCGGCAGGTCTGGATAGAAATAGTTCTTGCGGTCGAACACCGAGCGCAGATTGATCTGCGCATTGAGACCGAGCCCGGTCCGGACAGCCTGCCTGACGCATTCCTCGTTGATGACGGGCAGCATGCCCGGCATCGCGGCATCGACCAGCGAGACGTGCGTGTTCGGCTCGCCGCCGAACGCGGTGGAGGCGCCCGAGAACAGTTTCGACTTCGACGTCACCTGAGCATGGATCTCCATGCCGATGACCACCTCCCAGTCACCGGTGGCGCCCTTGAGAAGCTTGTGCGTGGCCGTGCTCATGTCGTGCTCCCGAGCAGCGTGACAGCGATCCGCTCCCACTCCGCTTCCAATGAATCCTTTGCAGCCGGCTGGCCGGCCTGGCGGTACCAGTAGCCTGCGTTGCCGAGATCGCCCTCGACGCGGTGCAGGTAGGCGTGCACCCAGGCTGCGTCGCGACCCTGCTCGTCCTGGACGATCTTGTGGGCGCGGTCCCAGTCCCCCTTCGCGGCCCACCACAGGCCGGCGAGCGGCGCGCTCAGGTGTGGCGCGGGCGCCGCGCCGTCGAGGCTCGCGATGAACGCCGCGGCATTCACCACCACCTCGCGGGCGTGAAGCGGCCGGCCGCCTGCTCGATCACCTCGCCGAGCGAGAACAGCGTCTCCTCCTCGAACGGACGGCCGATCAGCTGCAGGCCGAGCGGCAGGCCCTGCGCATCCTTGCCGGCGGGCACCGCGATGCCGGGAAGGCCCGCCATGTTCACGGTCACCGTAAAAATGTCGTTGAGATACATCTCGACCGGATCGGCGCCGCCCTTCTCGCCGATGCCGAAGGCCGCCGACGGCGTCGCAGGCGTCAGGATCGCGTCGACGCCCCTGGCGAAGCAATCCTCGAAATCCTTCTTGATCAGCGTGCGCACCTTCTGGGCGCGCAAATAGTAGGCGTCGTAATAGCCGGCCGAGAGCACATAGGTGCCGATCATGACGCGGCGGCGGACCTCCGCACCAAAACCTTCGGCGCGGGTGTTCTCGTAGAGCTCGGTGATGTTCTTGGCCTGCTCGCGCAGGCCGTAGCGGACGCCGTCATAGCGCGCGAGGTTCGAGGACGCTTCCGCCGGCGCCACGATGTAATAGGCCGGCAGTGCGTATTTGGTGTGCGGCAGCGACACCTCGACCAGCTCGGCGCCGGCCGCCTTCAGCCACGCCGCGCCCTCGCTCCAGAGTTTTTCGATCTCGGCCGGCATGCCGTCGAGGCGGTACTCCTTGGGAATGCCGATCTTCATGCCCTTCACGGACTTGCCGATCGCCGCCTCGTAATCGGGCACGGGAATGTCGACCGAGGTCGTGTCCTTCGGGTCATAGCCGGCCATCGAGCGCAGCAGCATCGCGGCATCGCGCACGCTGCGCGCAATGGGACCTGCCTGGTCGAGCGAGGAGGCAAAGGCGACGATGCCCCAGCGCGAGCAGCGGCCATAGGTCGGCTTGATGCCGACGGTCGCGGTGAACGCCGCCGGCTGGCGGATCGAGCCGCCGGTGTCGGTCGCGGTCGCGCCCATGCACAGCAGCGCCGCCACCGCCGAGGCAGAGCCGCCGGACGAGCCACCCGGCACCAGCGTGGTGTTGCTTCCCTCGCGCCGCCAGGGATTGCCGACGGGACCGAAGCACGAGGTCTCGTTCGCCGAGCCCATCGCGAATTCGTCATTGTTGAGCTTGCCGAGCATCACCGCGCCGTCGCGCCACAGCTGCGAGGTGATGGTGGACTCGTAGGTCGGCACGAAATTGCCGAGGATTTTCGAGCATGCGGTGGTGCGCACGCCCTTGGTCGCGAACAGATCCTTGATGCCGAGCGGGATTCCGGCGAGCGGACCGCCGTCACCCTTGGCGATCTTCTCGTCCACGGCCTTGGCCATGTCGCGCGCCTGCTCCGGCGTCTCCATCACGAAGGCGTTGAGCACCCGCGCGGCTTCGATGGCGCTCAGATGCGCGTCGGTCAGCTCGAGGGACGTGAAAGTCTTGTCGGCGAGACCCTTGCGGGCCTCGGCGAGCGTCAGCGATGTCAAATCGGTCATTTATTGATCGGGCTGCAGAAGAACGGAGACAGGGTCTTGTCGTTGGCTGGGTCGTCTTTTTTGGCGGCCGCATTGGCGGCGGCCTCGATCTCGTCGAGCACGGCATTCACGGCGACGTTGGGATCGGCAGCCTTGCCCTGCCGCTCCATCTTGTCGAGATAGTTCATGTAGGCCTGATAGGCCTTCTCATCGTCGCAAAGCAGACACATCGGACCACGTCCTAAAAATTACTCGACGACCTTGGGCACCAGGAAGAAGTGACCTTCGGTCGCGGGCGCGTTGGCAACGATATCGTCGGCGATCTCGCCGTCATCGACCACGTCCTGCCGCTTCTTCATCTGCATCGGGGTGACCGAGGTCATGGGCTCCACGCCCTCGACATTGACCTCGGAGAGCTGCTCGACGAAGGCGAGCATGGCGTTAAGCTCGCCCTGCAGATGCGGAACCTCGCCCTCGGAAACCGCGATGCGCGCCAGATGCGCGATGCGGCGGACGGTAGCGGCGTCGACGGACATTATATAAGGCCTCTCACGGCAAAACCTATGTGCCGTATAGCAGAGGCCGGTTTTGCGCCGCAACCGGGGCCGGAGCTACCCAGCCAGCGCTTTCATGCGGGCCAGCGCCGATTTGGCGAGATCCCGGGTCAATTCGGCGGCGGGGAGGTCCCGCCCCATGGCAATCGCCTGCCCCGCCCAGAGATTGGTGAAGTCCGCGCGGCTCTGCTTCTCCGCCGCCGCCTTCAACGGCACCAGCGCCGTTGCCGCATGGGGAAATGGCGGCGCATCCGGGCAGATTGGACCGGCTTCGCGCATCAGCCTGTTCTGGACGCCGCGGGCCGGCCGCCCGGTCATGACGTTGGTGATGACGGTGGAATCATCGCGTCCTTCCGCCAGTGCCGCGCGCCCCGCCGCAGTCACCTTGGATTCAGGACAGCGCAGGTAAGCGCTTCCGATCTGCACACCGGAGGCGCCCAGCGCGAAAGCTGCCGCGATGCCGCGCCCGTCCCCAATGCCGCCGGCCACGATGACCGGCACCTTCACGGCATCGACAATCTGCGGCACCAACGCAAGATTGCCGGGCTGCTCGCTTATCTTCTCGGTCAGGAACATGCCGCGATGGCCGCCGGCCTCCGCGCCTTGCGCGATCACCGCGTCGACACCGCGCTGGTCGAGCCAGACGGCTTCCTTCACGGTGGTCGCCGAGGCGATCACGAGACACCCGGCTGCCCTGATGCGGTCGAGGAAGGCCTGCTCCGGGAGCCCGAAATGGAAGCTCACGACCTCCGGCTTCAGCTCCTCCACGAGCGCGCAGGTCGCCGCATCGAACGGGGCTCGGTTGGCGGCATTGACCGGCGCCGCCGGATCGAGGCCATGTTCCCTGTAATAGCCCGCGAGGCGCTGCTTCCAGCGCGCCTCGGCCTCCGCCGTGAGCTCGACCGGCGTGTGGCAGAAGAAGTTCAGATTGACCGGCGCTGTGACGCCGTTGCGGATGATCCTGACCTGCTCGCGTATCTTGTCCGGCGACAGCATCGCGCACGGCAGCGACCCCAGCGCTCCGCCTTGCGCCGCGGCGATCACCAGCTCCGCATCCATCACACCGGCCATCGGCGCCAGCACGATCGGAAATTCGGTCTTGAAGAGGTCGATCAGTCGACGGTCAGGCCACATGGTTGTTCTCTCTAGGTTCAGGCGACTGACGCAATGGAGTTGCGCCGTCCGGCAAGGAGCTGTTCGGCTTCAATCGCAATCCGCTCGACGAGTTCGGCTGCGGGCGGAATATCATGAATCAAGCCAACCGCCTCGCCGGCAAAGACCGCGGCGACCTCGAAATTGCCTGCGGCCTTCGCCGCAGCATACTCGACGGCGACCTCGCTTGCGCGCTGCATCAGCTCGATCTCGCGGCCGGTCCAGCGCCTGATGTGATCATTGACCAGGGTTCGCGCGGTGAACGGGGCCGGCCAGAACAGGCTGCGCGACCAGTCGGCAATGACGCCGCGCACGGTGTCATTGCCGTCAGCTCTGCGAATGCGCTCCTTGGCCTCCTGCGCCCCGTTAGCCTCCGCGCTCGCATAGAAGCGCGTGCCGATCAGCACACCGGCTGCGCCCAGCATCATCATTGCGGCAAGGCCCCGGCCGTCGGCGATCCCGCCGGCCGCGACGACCGGCACGCGTCCGGCCGCTAGATCGACGATCGCCGGCACGATATCGACGGTGGTGCGCGATGCGCCATGGCCGCCGGCTTCGGTGCCTTGCGCGATCAGGATATCGGCGCCGGCATCGAGCGCCTGCCTGGCCATGTCCTCGCTCTGCACCTGGCAGATCAGTCGCACGCCGCACGCCTTGATGCGCGGCGCGAATGGCGCGGGATCGCCGAACGACAGCATCACGGCTTGGGGGCGAGCGTCGAGCGCGATGTCGAGCAGTTCGGGCTGTTTCGCCAGGCTCCAAGTGATGAAGCCGATGCCGAACGGCGCAAAGCCCTTCAGCTCTGCGGCCTCCGTCTGAAGTCGGACACGGTCACCGTATCCACCACCCAGGATGCCGAATCCGCCGGCCTCGCTGACAGCGCGCGTCAGCCGGCTGCCCGCGATCGTGTCCATGGGAGCCGACAAGATCGGATGTCTGATCCCCAGCAACTCCGTCAGCGGCGTGGCAATCGGCATGAGTCCTCCTGCTCTGGACAGGAAGATTAGGCGCGAATATCATTCTTCAAAATTGAATTCTACAGAACGCTGCCATCTCAAAAGAGAAACGGGCCATGGAACTCAGCGATCTCAACACCTTTGCCGCAGTCGCCCGCACCGGCGGCATCACTCGCGCCGCGGAAGAGCTGAACACCGTGCAATCCAACGTCACCCAGCGCGTGAAGGCTCTGGAGGCGGAGATCGGCACGCCGCTGTTCGAACGCCACAGCCGGGGCATGACGCTGACCGGCGCCGGCAGGCGCCTCCTGCCCTACGCTCAAAAGATGGCGGCGCTGTCGCGCGAGGCCGTGCTTGCGGCGCGCGACGATGGCGAGCCCAAGGGACCGCTTGCGATCGGGTCGATGGAAACGACCGCAGCGGTGCGGCTGCCGCCGCTGCTCGCCGATTTCCACCGCCGCTTTCCTGCCGTGCGCCTTTCCTTGCGTACCGCGCCGACCGCCGACCTCGTCGCCGGCGTGCTCGAAGGTGCGCTCGATGGTGCCTTCGTCGCAGGTCCGATCGCGCATGACGACCTCGCTGCGACGAGCGCCTTCCGCGAGGAGCTGGTGCTGGTCAGCGCGCGTCGCTGGGCCTCGCTTGCCGAGCTGCGCGCCGGCACGCCGGAGTCCGGCCCGACCGCGCTGGTATTCCGCACCGGCTGCACCTACCGCCAGCGGCTCGAGCAGATCTTCGTCGAGTTCGGCTGGCCTTCCGCCGCACGCTTCGAGCTCGGCACGCTCGACGGCATGATCGGCTGCGTCGCCGCCGACATGGGCGTGACGTTGCTGCCGCGCGCGGTCGTCGAACGTAGCGCAATGAATGGCACCGTCTCGATCCACACCCTGAGCCCGTCGCAAGCGCGGGTCGAGACACTGTTCATCCAGCGTCGCGCCGGCCATCAAACCAGCGCGCTCTGCAGTTTTGCCGCTTGCCTGAAGACTGACGAGGACGTCATCGCGGCCTGACGCGGTGACGCCGCGTCAGGCGGCGCTGTTCTAGAGTCGAATGTCCTCATAGGATTCGATCCGCCGCGGGCCGACCGAGGTCGCCTCGTGCGAATCCGCGTCGGCGAGATTGCCGAAGTCGAGCTTGGTCAATTTCGCCAGGTCCGCGATCGAGACCTGGAAGACGCTGACGTCCTCCTCCGACATCTTTTCGCGCAGGTCCACCTCCTGGATGCGATCGATCTCCATGACCAGCTTTCGCTGGCTCATCAGGAATGCTGCCGCCTTGAGAGCGTCGTCATCCTCGTTGCGTCGGATCAGGATCTTCCAGAAATATTTCGGGATTTGAACGCCGCCGAAGCTCGGATCCTTGTGCGGCCGGCCGGCCGGATTGGGCAGATCGGATCCGTCGGCGTCCGGCCCGTCGAACACCGGACCGTTCATGACGATGCCCTTCTCCTCCCCTTCGAGCAGGACATCGCGCGTGTAATCCTCGAGGCCCGCCCAGAGCTGCTTGCCCTGGTTGAACGAGAAGAACTGCGGCGAGCAATTGGTGAAGTGGAAGGAATCGTCGCCGTGCTGCTTGGCCGCGGCGACGGTGTCGCCCCAGGTCGCATCGAGGCGGCGCACGAGATGACCGCGATCGAACGGGTTCTTGCTGCGGTCCGCCTCGAAGGTGGCCTGCTTGCGGTAGAACTCGTCGCCGATCTGGGCATCGTCGTCGATGCGCGGATCGCGCAACCAGGAATCGCCTTCGCGCTTGCCGACGTCCTGTTGCTGTCCGCCGTCGATATTGACACAGCTGAAGAAGGCGAGCCGGCGCTCCTTGTTCATGACGACGCTGTAGTTGAAGTATTTCAGCTCGGACTGCCTGGAGCTTCCCTTCAGCGTCGCGATCCGGGACTTGAGAGCGGCCGGAATCTTCGGCAGGGCCACCGAGAATTTACCGGTGCCGAGAAAATTCGCTTTGTACCCGGGACGCGATTTCAGCGTGCTCTGATCGATATGCACGGCCTCCATGGGCAGGCCGTTCGCACTGATGCGAGGCAGGAGGCCGGCCGGCGGAGCGATCAACGGCTTGCTACCGTTCGGCATACCGCCGTTCTGCGTCCCTGCGTTACCCCCAGCCGGACCCGGCACGGGTACCAGCGGAGCGAACGGAATGTCCTTCCTGAACATCGGCAACGGCACCCGGATCGGGACCACCAGCGCGGCGCCGTCGAGCGACTGCTCGACCCAGATGTTGGCGCCGTAAGCGGGCGCGGCGACCGGTGCGCGGACCTTCTCGATCTCCTGCCGGTTCGGCGGCTCCTCCTCGTCCAGCACCGGCTTGATCAGGGGATGGGAGCCGACGGCCACTTTGAGATCGGCGACGATCGCGCTGATCCGGATGCCTTCATTGGCGATCCAGTCGATCGAGGATTCGTCCATCGACGACTTCCACACCTTGCCGTCCTTGGTCAGGGTGCGGCCCTGCGCATCCTTCCGGGGAACGCCGCTGTGATGCAGCGCGACCACTTGCCAGAAGCGATTGAATGCCGGCGAGCCCGACGATCCCGCCGTCGTATCGGTGTTGTACCAGAGGAAGTCGCCGACATATTTGAGCAGCTTGTTCTCGCGGACACAGACCTGCTTCATCTGCCCGCTGGGATGCTGGACGATGGTGAGGTACTCGCCGGGGTCTGCCTTGCCGGGCGCGCCGCTGAGCGGCAGCCATCCCCAATCCTCGAGCTCCTCCCCGCCCGACAGCGAGGTCGGCGCCACCGCGACGATCGAAAAATCCAGCCTGTCATTGGTGTAGAAGAATTTGCCCGGCTCGAAGCCGAACCGCACCGGCACGCGCTCCTGTCCAGAGACGTCGAGCTCGTAGTTGAAATCGGCGATCGAATTGGCGGCCTCCGCCGGCTTGCCGAAGACATGATGGTTGGTCAGCAGCAGGCCCGGCCCGATCAGAAAGCCCGAGCCGTAGCCGAGCAGATTCGACTTGAGATCCCTGAGCTGAATGCGGCAGATCGAGCGCGAGGCCGCGGTCCCCTTGGCGAGATAATTGATGCTGTCGAGATCATTGCCCTGGATGATCCGCTCCAGGCCGATCTCGGCCTTCTCCACGTCCTGCGTCTCCGCCAGCAGTTGGCGCTGGCGCAGGCGCATCTTCTCGACGGTCATCTCGATCGGACCGTCGCCCAGTTTCCGGTTCAGGGCTTCGGGTGAGAACTCGGCTTGTTTGAATCGCCTTTCTGAGCCCGCGATCAGGCTTGGCTTGATGAGCATCGTGACCTCTCAAATGATTGGGCGAATATGGGACGTGGTCGGGGCGCACTAGAAATTTGCGCCAAGGTTGCAGCACGGGCGGGACTGCCGGTCGCTGCCGATCGTTCTGGAAATCGGGGCACGTGCCCCACACTACTTTAGACCTACATTTCTACCGCTTCACAACCATAGCGTCAATCGATGCGCGCTGCCGGAGACGCGACATCATGCCATGGCCCGCGACGTCCCCGTGTGAGATTTGCCACAAATGATCGACGCACTTTGTGCATTACGATTACGCGCGCATGTCGCGGCCGCCGGATAATCTACGGCTTCAGCTGCCACCGCCGCAGCGCCACGACGGCCCAGATCGCTTCGACCAGACCGAACGGCCAGGCGCCCTGGAGAAAGCCGTAGGCCGAGCCGAGCGCGCAGGATGCGGCGAACAACAGCACGAACCAATGGCTGCGATCTTCCAGGGCGTAACTGACCAGCATCGCCGTGACGGCGAACAGACCGAATAATGTCAGCGCATCCATTGTTCCGGGTTCACTCCGCGGCGTAACGCGTGATATGCGCTACGCCATGCCGGCTCTTATCCTGCCTCTCGTCGATGCTGCAACCCACTGGCCCGCCCGCGGCGCGCTGGTCGGGCTCGACCTCGGCACCAAGACCATCGGCGTTGCCGTATCCGACCCGGACCGGCGGCTTGCGACCGGCGTCGAGACGATCCAGCGCAAGCAGTTCAAGCAGGACGCCGCCCGGCTGCTCGCGATTGCGGCCGAGCGCAGGGTGGTCGGCTTCGTGCTCGGCCTGCCCATCAACATGGACGGCAGCGAGGGTCCGCGCGCGCAATCCACCCGCGCCTTCGCCCGTAATCTCGCCGGCCTGACCGCCCTCCCCATCGGCCTGTGGGACGAGCGCCTCTCGACCGCGGCCGTCGAGCGCGAGCTGATCGGCATGGATGTCAGCCGCGCCAAGCGCGCCGAGGTCATCGACGAGCACGCCGCGATCTTCATCCTGCAAGGCGCGCTCGACCGCCTCGCCAATCTCCGTTCAGGGACCACCTGACTGATGGCCGTCGTGATTGCGGCGCTGCTGCCGGTCTTCATCCTCATCGTGCTCGGCATCGTGCTGAAGCGCAGCCTGATGCGGCTGGACACGCAGTGGCACGGGCTGGAGCGGCTGACCTATTTCGTGCTGTTTCCGATGCTGCTGATCCAGACGCTGGTGAAGGCCGACCTCTCCAAGGTGCCGGTCGCGGGTGTCGGCGGCGCGCTGCTGCTGTCGGCGCTGGCGATGTCGCTGCTCTGCCTCGCGCTGCGCCCTGCCCTGGCCCGGCTCGATATCGACGGCCCCGCCTTCACCTCGATCTTCCAGGGCGCGACGCGCTGGCAGACCTTCGTGGGGCTATCGGTCGCCGCCAACATGTTCGGCGATGTCGGGCTGGCGCTCGCCTCCGTGGCGATGGTCGCGATCATTCCCCTCGTCAACGTGTTGAGCGTCGTGGTGCTCGCCCATTACGCCGCGCCGGAGAAGCAGTCAGCGCGGACCATCGTCATGACGGTGATCCGCAATCCCCTGATCTGGGCCTGCGCGATCGGGCTCTTCGTCAACGTCACCCACCTGCCGTTGCCAAAACTCTGGCACGAGGTGGCGGACGCGCTTAGCCGCTCCTCGCTCGCGATCGGCTTGCTCGTCACCGGCGCCGGTCTGCATCTCGAAGGCCTCTTGCGTCCAAGCGTGGCCGCGGCCATCGGCGTCGTCTTCAAGCTCGCGCTGATGCCTGCGCTGGCACTGGCGCTGGCCGTCTGGTTCGGACTGTCGGGCGACAGCCGCGCGATCGTGGCGATCTGCGCGGCGGTGCCGACCTCGTCCAGCGCCTATGTGATGGCGCGCCAGATGGGCGGCGATGCCCCGCTGCTGGCGCAGATCATCACGCTGCAGACGATTTTGGCGGCGATCACGATGCCGATCGCGATCGCGCTGGCGGCCTAGCTTCCTAGCCACATCGTCAGCACCACCGCGGTGAGATTGTTCAGCGCGTGCAGCACGATGGTGAGCCAGAGCGAATTCGCGCGATAGCGCATGTAGCCGAACCACAGGCCGATGGTGAAGACCTCGGCGAGGAAGTACATGTCGTATTGCAGGTGCACGACCGTCCAGACCAGCGACGACAGCAGGATCGCGCCCGGCACGCGCAAGAAACTCGCCGACCAGCCGCGATAGAGGAAGCCGCGCGCCAGGATCTCCTCCGACATCGGCGCAGCCACGCTGAAGGCGAACAGCAGCAACAGCGCCGCGCCCTTGTCGCGGCCCGATTTCAACAGATCGGTCATGAAGCCCGGCGTCGCCTCGCGGCCGAGCGCGCGCGACATCGTCTCCCAGACCAGCACCAGCAGGATGAGGCCGACCGCACCGAACAGCAGTTGCTTCCAGGACGGCCAGTGCAGCGCGAGATAGTCGACGAAGGAGGCTTTCTTGATGGCAATGGCGAGCCACACCGCCAGGAGCGTCGCCGGCAGGCCCATGATGACCGACAGCGCGAGCGCCTGCGGATCCTGGCCGACCGCCTGGAGCGAGGCGAAGTCCATGGGAAGACCACGCTGCACCACCAGCAGGACAACGGCGCCGATCTGCCCGACGAACATCGCCACGAAGACGAAGAGGCCCCACAGCGCGGTGCCCCAGAACATCCAGAGGCGCGGCGTCGCTGGCGTCACGGTCAACGGCGGATGGTCGGGATTGAGGGAATCCATCAGGAGGCTTTCGTTGGGAAGACTCACGGCAGCGCCCGCTCCAGCAGCGCGCGCATCTCGCCGCTCTCCAGCTCGACCGCGCCATACATGCTGGCGTGGGTCGCTGCGAGGCGCGTGGCGGCAAACAGTTCGGCGTGGCGCGGCGACACGCCGTTGAGCGCCGCAGCGGCGGCAAGCAGTGCCAGCTTCTCGACCGCAAGCCGCGCGACGCGTTCGCCATCGGCGCGGCGGAAGGTCTTACCGATGAACGCAATCGCTTCGCCTGCTCCGGGCAAGCCCTTCGTCTCGGCCGCAAGCGATTGCAGCACAGCCGTCGCCGCCTCCGGCTCGCGCGAGAGCGCCCGGAGCACGTCGAGGCACATCACGTTGCCGGAGCCCTCCCAGATCGCGTTGACCGGCGATTCCCGGTAGTGCCGCGCCAGAATGCCGTCCTCGACATAGCCGTTGCCGCCGAGGCATTCCATGGCCTCATAGAGGAACGGCGGCGCACTCTTGCAGGTCCAGTATTTGATTGCGGGGGTCAGCAGCCGCATATAGGCGGCCTCCGCCGCATCGTGCGGCGTGCGGTCGAAGGCGCGGCAGAGCCGCATGACCAGGGCTGTGCTCGCCTCGACATGCAGCGCCATGTCCGACAGCACGGCCTGCATCAGCGGCTGATCGGCCAGATGTTTCTGGAACACGCTGCGGTGACGGGCGTGATGCAGCGCATGCGCAAGTCCCGAGCGCATCAGGCCGACGGATGCGATCGCGCAATCCTGCCGCGTCAGCTGCACCATCTGGATGATGGTGCGGATGCCCTTGCCCTCCTCGCCGACCCGTTCGGCGTAGGCACCGACGAACTCGACTTCGGACGAGGCATTGGAGCGATTGCCGAGCTTGTCCTTCAGCCGCTGGAACTGGATCGCATTCACCGAACCATCCGGCGCAAAGCGCGGCATGAAGAAACAGGTCAGACCCTGCTCGGCCTGCGCCAGCACCAGGAACGCATCGCACATCGGCGCCGACATGAACCATTTGTGGCCGGTGATGCGATAGGCCTCGCCGTCGCGCACCGCACGCGTCATGTTGGCACGCACGTCGGTGCCGCCCTGCTTCTCGGTCATGCCCATGCCGAGAGTCATGCCGCGCTTCTGCCACCACGGCGCAAAGCTCGGGTCGTAGCTCCGGGTCGACAGCACCGGCATCACCCTGCCGAGCAGGTCCGGCTGCATCGCCAGCGCACCGACCGAGGCGCGCGTCATCGTAACAGGACAGAGGTGGCCGGTCTCGACTTGCGCGGCCATGTAGAATTTTGCGGCACGAATGACTTCGGCGGCATCGCCCGCAGGCTTGCCGTTCGCGGTCCAGGTCGAATTGTGGACGCCGGCATGAGCGCTGTGTGCCATCAGCTCATGATAGGCCGGGTGAAACTCGACCTGGTCGCGGCGATTGCCTTTTGCGTCGAAGGTGCGCAGCTTCGGCGTGCTCTCGTTCGCGACGCGCCCGCGATCGGCCATCGCGGCCGAGCCCCACTGCCTGCCGAACTCCGACAGCTCGCGTTCCGCCGCCGCGCCGCCATTGGCCTTCACCGCATCGACCAGCGGCCGATCCACGGCGAACAGGTCGATATCCTCGAACGGCGGCGACTGGTTGAAGACCTCGTGGGTCGCGAAGCTCGGCTGGGTCATCAGGTTTCCTCGGCGCGGACTTTAGTTCCGGCGCGGCTGAATCGGGAAATCATAGGCGGCCCCGCCCGCCCCTGGCAGGGAAAAATGCCACCACTCCTTCGAATAGTTCACAAAGCCTTGCCTGGCCATCGCAGCCACCAGCCGCTTGCGCCAGGCGCGCTGCTCCGGTGTGATCGACGGTGCCGCAGTATGGCCCCTCGTGTCGGTGCAGTCGTAGCCGGTGCCCATGTCGACGCTGCCTTCCGGCGCGCGCGCTTCGACCGGCGCCGTGCAGTCGGCATAGGTCTTTGCCGCATCATATTTGGCGGCGTTGTCGGCTTTGAGATCGACCAAGGTCAGATCGAGGGCGGCGCCCGTCGAATGCTGCGACCGGCTCGCGATGTAGCCGAGGCGGAACAGCTCGGTCTTGGGGATCTTGGGATTATAGCGCCGCTCGGCCGCCGTCTCGTGACCGTTCTGCGACCACTTGACCATATCGAGCGACGCCCGCGCCGGCCGGTAGCAGTCGAACATCTTGAGCGAGAGGTTTTGCGCCGCCAGCTCTTCTTGTACCGCCTTCAGCCGCAGTCCGACTTCGCGCTTCACCACGCATTCACCGGCATTGTAGCCGGCAAGCGGGCGGCCGACGAAATTGTTCGAGGTGGCGTAGCGGATGTCCTGGATGATGCCGGGATCGATCTCGCGCAGATAGACGAAGCCGCCGGGGAGCGATTGGGCCAACGCGGATGAGATGGAGGCGATTGTTAAAAGTACGATCAAAATCGATTTGATGGAGCGCATCTAAACTTCCTTGTCATTCCGGGGCGATGCGAAGCATCGAACCCGGAATCTCGAGATTCCGGGTCTGGCGCTTGCGCGCCATCCCGGAATGACCGTGTACCAGACTCCTCAGGGGATAACTCCCCGCCCCGGCATTGGCCCTTGCCCCGTCATGCATCCGCGCCTATAGCTCTCGTTTTAATGACATCGAAATCGACCTTCGTCCTCGGCCACCGGCATTTGCTGGGCATCGAGGGCCTTTCCGCGGCCGACATCACCGGCCTCCTCGACCTGTCCGAAGAATATGTCGAGCTCAACCGCCAGGTTGACAAGAAGCGCACCGTCCTGCGGGGACGGACGCAGGTGAACCTCTTCTTCGAGGCTTCCACCCGGACCCAATCCTCGTTCGAGCTCGCCGGCAAGCGCCTGGGCGCCGACGTCATGAACATGTCGGTGTCCTCCTCGTCCATGAAGAAGGGCGAGACGCTGATCGACACCGCGATGACGCTGAACGCGATGCACCCGGACATCCTGGTGATGCGCCATCACGCCTCCGGCGCGGTGGAACTGCTGGCCCGCAAGGTTGACGGTTCCGTGATCAATGCCGGCGACGGCGCCCATGAGCATCCGACCCAGGCCCTGCTCGACGCGCTCACCATCCGCCGCAACAAGGGCCGGATCGAAGGGCTCGTGGTCGCGATCTGCGGCGACGTGCTGCATTCGCGCGTCGCCCGCTCGAACATCATCCTGCTCAACACGATGGGCGCCCGCGTCCGCGTCGTCGGCCCGACCACGCTGTTGCCGCCAGGCATCGAGCGGATGGGCGTCGAGGTCGCGCGCGACATGCGCGAGGGGCTCAACGGCGCCGACATCGTCATGATGCTCCGGCTCCAGCGCGAGCGTATGAACGGCTCCTTCGTGCCGTCATCCAGCGAGTACTTCAACTATTTCGGGCTCGACCAGAAGAAGCTCGCCTACGCCAAGCCCGACGCACTGGTGATGCATCCGGGCCCCATGAACCGCGGCGTCGAGATCGACTCGATCGTGGCCGACGGCGCGCAATCCCTGATCCGCGAACAGGTGGAGATGGGTGTCGCCGTGCGCATGGCGGTGCTGGAAGCGCTCGCCCGCAACCTGCCGAACGCGTGATGCCGATGCTGACCGATCGCCGCCCCATCCTGCTCGCCAACGCCCGCGTCGTCGACCCCTCCCGGGATTTCGACGGTGTCGGCGACGTTCTCATCGCCGACGGCGCCATCCGCGAGACCCGCCGCGGCATCGGCGCGGCCGGCGTCCCCGAAGGCACCGACATCGTCAACTGCACCGGCAAGATCGTGGCGCCCGGCCTGATCGACATGCGCGCCTTCGTCGGCGAGCCCGGCTTCAGCCATCGCGAGACCTTTGCCACGGCGAGCCAGGCGGCCGCGACCGGCGGCATCACCACCATCATCTGCCAGCCCGACACCTCTCCGGTGATCGATAATTCGGCGACCGTCGACTTCGTGATGCGCCGCGCCCGCGACACCGCGATCGTCAACATCCAGCCGATGGCAGCGCTCACCAAGGGCATGCACGGCGATGAGATGACCGAGTTCGGTCTGCTCAAGGCCGCGGGCGCGATCGCCTTCAGCGACGGCGTCAGAAGCGTGACCAATGCGCAGGTGATGCGGCGCGCGCTGACCTACGCGCGCGATTTCGACGCGCTGATCGTCCACTACACCGAGGACCCCGATCTCGTCGGCGAAGGCGTGATGAACGAGGGCGAGTTCGCCTCGCGGCTCGGCCTGATGGGCATCCCGAATGCCGCCGAGGCCGTGATCCTGGAACGCGACATGCGCCTCGTGGCGTTGACCGGCGGCCGCTATCACGCGGCCTCGCTGACCTGCATCGACTCGCTCGAGATCCTCCAGCGCGCCCGCGACGACGGGCTCGCCGTCAGCGCCTCGGTCTCGATCAACCATCTTGCGCTGAACGAGAACGACATCGGCCCCTACCGTTCCTTCCTGAAACTGTCGCCGCCGCTGCGAACCGAGGACGACCGCCGCGCGCTGGTGGCCGCAATCGCCTCCGGCCTGCTCGACGTCATCATGTCCGACCACAATCCGCAGGACGTCGAGGTCAAGCGCCTGCCGTTCGCCGAAGCCGCTCCCGGCGCCGTTGGTCTCGAAACCATGCTGCCCGCGGGCCTGCGCCTCGTCCACAATGGCGAGCTGGACCTGAAGACGCTGATCCGGGCGATGTCGACCCGCCCGGCCGAGTTGCTCGGCCTGCCCGGCGGAACCCTGCGCGCAGGCAGTCCGGCCGACGTCATCGTGATCGACCCCGATGTGCCCTGGGTGGTCGATCCCGCCGACCTCAAATCGCCCTGCAAGAACACCCCGTTCGACGAGGCCCGCTTTACAGGCCGCGTGGTGCGCACCATTGTCGGCGGACGCACGGTCTACGAGCATGTCTGACGTGAAATCTAGCCTTTGGAGCTGCCGCCATGGGGCTTGAAGCATTTCTGCCGGTGGCCTTCGTCATCGGCTACCTCCTCGGCTCGATCCCGTTCGGGCTGGTCCTGACCAGGCTCGCCGGCACCCAGGATATCCGCTCGATCGGCTCCGGCAGCATCGGCGCCACCAATGTGCTGCGCACGGGACGCAAGAGCCTCGCCGCGGGCACCCTCCTGTTCGACGCGCTCAAGGGCACCGTGGCGGTGGTGATCGCCGGCTACATCGCAGGACCCAATGCCGCCATGGTGGCCGGGCTCGGTGCCTTCCTCGGCCACCTCTTCCCGGTCTGGCTCAAGTTCAAGGGCGGCAAGGGCGTGGCCGTCTATATCGGCATCCTGCTCGGACTGTTCTGGCCCGGCGCCGTCGTGTTCTGCCTGATCTGGCTGGCGACCGCCTTCACCACCCGCTACTCCTCGCTCTCCGCGCTGGTGGCGGCGTTCGTCACGCCGATGTTCCTGTGGTGGTTCGGGCACCTTGCGCTCGCAGCCTTGTTCGCGGTGCTGACGCTGCTCTTGTTCTACGCGCATCGCGAGAACATCAAGCGATTGCAAGCTGGCAAAGAAAGCCGGATCGGCGAGAAGGCGTAGTCGCTTCGAGGTCCGCGTCTAAAGCCGGGCATCTACGGATACCGAAGCCCCCTCTCTGCATTATATGTCAAATCCTGTTCGCAACTGCCGGCGCTTCGCGGCAGGCAGTAGCGAATGTGTTCCATGCCTGTCATCCTGACAGTCGAGATGGCGTTACGCGGTTGCTCAGAATGAGCGAGAAGATGGTCGGCGCGCATGACGGGGTTGGTTTGCGAGGTGCGTTGCGCACCGCGGCAAGCCGGCTGCTCTCGACCACCGACATCTGGTCCGATGCGCCCTCGCCGCCTCCCGCGCCTCCTCCCGTCTTGCCGCCAGCGCCGCAGCCTGATCCGATCGCGCAAGCGCCAGTGACGGCCGAGGTAGTGACCGCGACCGCGCCCGTTGCGCCCGCGCAGCTACCCGCCGGCCAATGGCCGCCGAGAAAGCTCTCGCTGGCGCTGCAGGGCGGTGGCACCTTTGCCGCCTTCACCTGGGGCGTGCTGGAGCGGCTGCTGGAAGAGCCGATCGAGATCGACACCATCAGCGGCGCCAGTGCCGGCGCTATCAATGCGCTCCTGCTCGCCTCCGGCCTTGCCGAGGGCGGCCGCGAAGCTGCACGTAGCCGGCTGAGCCGGTTCTGGATCCGCCTGATGCACGAGGCCTCGTTCCGCTCGCTGATGCTGGTCGGCGGCTTTTCGCCGGCGGGAAGCTCGGTCGCGTTCGGTCCGACGCTGCGCTCCGGCCAGTTCGATCCTTTCGATCTCGATCCGCTGCGGCAGGCGCTATCGCGCGACATCGATTTCGCCGCGCTACTCAATCCGGACTGCCCGAAGCTCCTGATCGCGGCGACACGGATCCGCGATGGGCAGCAGCAGATCTTCCGCAACGATGCCATCACCGCCGAGGTCGCGCTGGCCTCGACTTGTCCGCCGTTGGTTCACTGCGCCGTCGAGATCGAGGGCGAAGCCTATTGGGACGGCGGCTTTGGCGGCAACCCGCCGCTGCTGCGGCTGACGCAGGACACGACGACGTCCGACGTCCTGCTCGTCCAGGTCACGCCGGCGCGCGACAGCTACGTGCCGATCACGCTCGCCGCGATTGATCGCCGGCTGGACCAGATCGCGGCCAACGCCGCCCTCAATGCCGAGATCGCGGCGATCGAATGGGCGCAGGCTCATGCCGCGCCGTCGCTGCGCCTCACCAGGATCGCGGCGGAAGATTCCGTTGACGGCCTGGCGCAACGTTCGTCCACCGATCTCGGCCGTGGCTTCATTCGCCTGCTGCACCGGAGTGGTCGCGCAGCCGCCGAGCGCTGGCTCGGGCAAGGCACCGCCGTCAGTGCAGCTTCACCTGCATCCGATCAGCACATCGCGAGCAACGAGCCCGCGCTAGCCTGATTTCGCCAGCGCATCCTCGAGGAACCACGCCGTTGCCAGCGCGCGCGCGTCGTTGCCGAAGCGTGCGATCACCTGCACGCCGATCGGCAGGCCACCCGCCTTCAGCACGGGAACGTTGACGCAAGGATTGCCCATCAGCGTCCAGAGCCGGTTGTAGCGGGGGTCGCCTGTCGTCGCGAGTTCCTTGGCCGGAGCCGTGCCGGGCGCCGAATAGGTCAGGAGCACGTCGACGCCCTCGAACAATTCGCCGAGCTCGCGGCGGCCGCGACGGCTGATCCGGCGCGCCTCGTCATAGTCCTTCGGCGTCAGATGGGCGGTGGCATCGAGGCTTGCCCGCAGCATCGGCGCGATCTCGTCGTGACGCTCCGAAAACTCCCAGGCCAGCGCGCGATGCGCCTCGAAGTCCTGGACGATGGGATGGATGCGCCAGGCCTCCTGCACCGCCTCGGGCAGATCGATCGTCTGCACGCTGGCACCGGCGCGCTCCGCCGCCTTCACCGCGGCCAACAGGCCCTCTTCGGCCGCCGGCTCCACGGCGCCGGCGAACTCCTGCCTGACCACGCCGATGCGCGGCGCCTTCGCCGGGACGATGCCGGAAAATTCGCTGCGGCCGGTCATCGCGAGCAATCCGCACGCGAGATCCTCAGCGCGGGCGCCGAACAGGCCGACCGTGTCGAGCGCCCATGAATAGCATTTCACGCCGACCGTCGGCAGCATCCGGAACGACGGCTTGATCGCGGCAGTCCCGCAATAGGCCGCGGGCCGGATCACCGAGCCGCCAGTCTGGGTGCCCAGAGCCAGCGGGATCATGCCGGCACCGACGGCCGCCGCGGAACCCGCCGACGAGCCGCCCGGCGAGTGGCCGAAATTATGCGGATTGAGCGTCGGGGTCGGATCGCGCGAGGCGAACGCGGTCGTGGTGGTCTTGCCGATGATGGTGGCGCCTGCCCGCTTCAGCATCATGACAACAGGCGCATCGGCGCGCGGCTGCCAGCCGCGATAGATTTCCGAGCCCATCTCGGTCGGCATATTGGCGGTGTCGATGATGTCCTTGATGCCGACCGCGATGCCGCGCAGCGGACCGGAGGCTTGCGCCTTCGCGGATTTGTCGTGGCGGACGAAGGCGCGAACGTCCTTCTCCCTGGCCTCTATCGCCGCATGCGACTGGGCGATGGCGGCCTCGGGCGAAAGCTCCCCCGCTTCGATGCGGCGCTGGAGGTCGGCGAGTGAAATCATGGCAAAACCCTTCTTATTGGCATCGCTTTTAGCATCGGGGCGGGACCAGGCAAGCGCAGGTCGCTGTTGCGCAACGCCCTCAGGTTGTTCCATGCTGTGACTACAAGGAGACGCCGTGGACGCCATCAATCCGAGCGTGGAGCTGACCGAGGCTGACAGGATCGACCGCCTGCGGCTGATCCGCTCCGACAATGTCGGGCCGCGCACTTTTCGTTCGCTGGTGGATCATTTCGGCAGCCCGCGTGCTGCGCTGGAGCGGCTGCCTGATCTGGCGCGCCGCGGCGGCGCCCAGCGATCGGGGCGCATCTGCAGCGCCGACGAGGCCAAGGCCGAGCTCGCCGCGAGCCGCAAATTCGGCATCGCATGGCGCGCACCCGGCGAGGACGGCTATCCGGCCCGGCTGGCGATGATCGACGATGCGCCGCCGCTGCTCGCGGTGCGCGGCGATACCCCAACCCTGATGCGGCCGATGATCGCTATCGTCGGCTCGCGCAACGCATCCGGCGCCGGGCTGAAATTCGCAGGCCTGCTGGCGCGCGAGCTTGGCGAAGCCGGTTTTATCGTCATCTCCGGGCTCGCCCGCGGCGTCGATCAGGCTGCGCATCGCGCCAGTGTCGCAAGCGGGACGATCGCGGTGCTCGCCGGCGGACATGATTGCATCTATCCGCCCGAGCATGGCGACCTGCTCGCAGGGATCCTCGACCACGCGGGGGCTGCGATCTCCGAGATGCCGCTCGGCCACGAGCCGCGCGCCCGCGACTTTCCTCGCCGCAACCGGCTGATCTCGGGCGCCTCGCTCGGCGTCGTCGTGGTGGAAGCGGCGCACCGCTCGGGCTCCCTGATCACCGCGCGGATGGCGGCCGAACAGGGCCGCGAGGTGTTCGCGGTCCCGGGCTCGCCGCTCGATCCGCGTGCCGCCGGCGCCAATGATCTGATCAAGCAGGGCGCGACCCTCGTCACCGAAGCTGCCGACATCATCAATGCTGTCGCACCAATCATGGAGCGGCCGCTGATGATTCCTGCGAGCGAGCCCGACAGCGAGCCGTTCGAGAGCGAGCCGCAAGGCCACGACCGCGACCAGATCACCGGCCTGCTCGGCCCCACCCCCATCTCGATCGACGATCTCGTGCGGATGTCCGGCGCCTCGCCCGCGATCGTCCGCACCGTGCTGCTGGAGCTCGAGCTTGCCGGAAAGCTCGAACGTCACGGCGGCGGCTTGGTGTCGCTGCTTTAGCCGTCGTTGCGCTGGTCGAACTGCGTGCGCGCCGCCTCGATCTGCATCAGATGGTCGATCGCCCACTGCCCGAGCGCTTTCACCGGCTGTTGCAGCCCGCGGCCGAGATCGGTCAGCTCGTAATCGACGCGTGGCGGAATGGTCGGAAAGATCGTGCGCGTGACCAGGCCGTCGCGCTCCAGCCCGCGCAGCGTCAAGGTCAGCATGCGCTGCGAGATGCCGTTGATCATGCGCTTCAGCTCGTTGAAGCGCTTAGGCCCGTCGCTCAGCATCATGATGACGAACACGCTCCATTTGTCACCGACGCGAGACAGCACGGAGGCGACCCCACGGCAGTCCGCATGGTCGGGATGCGGCATTGGATCGGGCCTCGGCGTCGCAGGAAAACCAGTGTTCTCAAGTTTCAAAGATGTGCCCATGGCTCAAAAAAGTGCGTTCTTGCGGGGTTTTCGCTAGTCACTCATGTAGCTCTGGTTACAAACTTATACCAGGGTGACCCCAAATGAAACTCCTCCATCTCGACTCCAGCGTGCTCGGCCCCCACTCCGTGTCCAGGCAGGTCTCCGCCGCCATCGTCGACCGGCTCCGGCAGGCGACGCCCTCACTGGACATCATTTATCGCGATCTGACCCAGACCCCGCTGGCCCACCTCTCCGGCTCGCACCTTGCCGCCGCGCAAGGCGCGCCCGCACCGGCGGAACTCGGACCCGACCTTGCCGCAAGCGCAGCCGCGCTGGACGAGTTCCTGGCCGCCGACATCGTCGTGATCGGCGCGCCCATGTACAATTTCACGATTCCGAGCCAGCTCAAGGCCTGGATCGATCGCATCCTGGTGGTGGGGAAGACTTTCAAATACGGCGCAGCCGGGCCCGAGGGGCTCGCCGGCGGCAAGCGCGTGATCGTGGCGATCTCACGCGGCGGCTATTACGGCGTCGAAACGCCCTACGCAGCCGGCGAGCATCTCGAAACCTATCTGCGCTGGGTGTTCGGGTTCATGGGTATCACGAACGTCGAGTTCATCCCCGCCGACGGCATCCAGGTCGGACCGGATCACCGCGAGAAGGCGCTGGCGGGTGCGCTTCAGGCGGCAACAAGTCTTCGCGCGGCCTGAGATCATGCCGACATCATCAGTCGCCGGGGCCTTGCCTGCGGCGGCTGATGGACGGCGGCCGGTCTGCGAGGCTAGAACCAGGCGCCCTGCATGCCCAGGATGACGGCGACGAGCGAGACGAACAGGCCGATGCCGGCGAACAGAACCACTCCGATGAGTTCGGACGTATTGGAGCGTTTGGCCGGAACGGCGGAATTCTCGGTATAAATGCGTGGTGCTGAAATCGATGAAAAAATGCGGGCTGCTTTTGGCATATCGGACTCCCTTGAAATGAGTCTTGTGCCCCCTGCCCGTAAAAATGTCTTGGCAGCTGGCGCGAAGGTTCAACGCCTCACGCAAGGTTCAGGAAAATACAGCTCGGCAGGTGCAGGAATCTGCCGGCGCAATCGCAATGATCGCGCCGACTGATTCAATTTTCACTTCACTTGATCAACCGCGATAGATCGGCGCGCCGCTCGGCGAGGCCACCGCGCCGCCGTCGACGAAGATCTCCTGGCCCTGCACATGCGCGGAATCATCGGAGGCAAGGAATAGCACCGTCTTCGCAACGTGATCGGTTTCGCCGATGCGCCCCAGAGGCGTCGACAGCGCGATCCGCTTCTCGAACGCCTTCTCGGCTTCCGGTGTTGCCGTTGCAGGTCCCCAGATCGGCGTGCGGGTCGCGCCGGGCGCGACCACGTTGACGCGGATGCCGCGCGGCGACAGCTCCGAGGCCATGATCCGCGCCATCGCGCGCACGCCGGCTTTCGCCGCGCCATAGGCCGAGTAGCCGGGAATGCCGAGCACGGAGATCACCGAGCCGTTGAGGATGATCGAGGCATTGTCGCTGAGATAAGGCAGTGCCGCCTGCACCGTGAAGAATACACTTGTCAGGTTCGTGCTGATGACCTTCTCGAAGACCTCGAGCGTGGCAGAGCCGAGCGGCGTGCCGCCGGCGATGCCGGCGTTGGCGAACACGATGTCGAACTTGCCGAACTTTTCGGCGCCCTGCTTGATCGCAGCTTCCGTCGCCGCGATGTCGGTGGCGTCGGCAGCGAGCGCGAGCGCGTTCGGCCCGAGCTCCTTGGCCGCCGCCTCCAGAGTCTGTTTGTTGCGTCCGGTGATCACCACCTTGGCGCCTTCGGCCACGAACAGCTTGGCCGTTGCCAGCCCGATGCCGCTGTTGCCGCCGGTGATCAGGGCCGTCTTGTTCTTCAGTCTCACGTTCGCCTCCAGTGGTTGCATCATAAAACTATGTTGCCATCTAGGGCATATGGTTTTATTATGCAACCACACAAGCGCGTGATCGGCCCGACGATCGTGCGAACGCGACAGGACGGAACGATGGTGAAACGAACCAGCTTCGAGGGCGATGCCTGCCCGATCGCGAGGTCGCTGGACGCGCTTGGCGATTGGTGGTCGCTGCTGATCATCCGCGAGGCGCTGTTTGGCCTGCGCCGCTTCGGCGAATTCCAGAGCAAGCTTGGCATGGCCAAGAACATCTTGTCGGTCCGGCTGCGCTCGCTGGTCGACCACGGCATCCTGGCAACCGCCCCCGCCTCCGACGGCAGCGCCTATCAGGAATATGTGCTGACCCCGAAGGGCCGCGGCACCTTCCCGATCCTGGTGGCGCTCAGACAATGGAGCGAGGAGTTCGACGATCACCCTAAGGAGATCGCGACCGTGTTGGTGGATCGCGCCAAGCACCGCCCGGTGAAGAAGCTCGAAACGCGTGCGGAGGACGGACGGCTGCTTACGCCCGCCGACACCATGTTGAAGCCGCGGCCGCCGCGGCGGCGGTCGGCGTGATGACGCACGGTTGCCACCACAGCGTCATTGAGCGCAGCGAAACAATCCAGATTGCCACTGCGGAAAGGCTCTGGATTGCTTCGCTGCGCTCGCAATGACGGCTTGAAAGGACTTGTACAAAATACAGACGGCGTCGAAGATGCTCAAATAGCCGAAAGTGGCACCCATGCCCCTGCTCGCCATCGTCTATTTTTCCATCTCCGGCACCACCGAGTCGCTGGCGCATGCAGTGGCGCGCGGAGCGGATGGCATTGCGCACGTCGCGCTGTGTCGCATCACGGGCGACGATATCGTGTCGGGCCGCTTCCAGAATGAGAGCTTATTGGAAACGATCGACCGCGCCAGCGCCGTCGCATTTGGCAGCCCGACCTACATGGGCGGAGCAGCGGCGCAATTCAAAGCCTTCGCAGACGCCTCAAGCGACCGGTGGACCCAGCAGCGATGGGCCAACAAGTTCGCAGCCGGATTCACCGCGGGCGCTCTCGCGGGGGGCGATCAACTCCACACCTTGACCTACTTCTCCATTCTGGCTGCGCAGCACGGCATGCTCTGGTGCGGGCTGGATATTCCGGGCGGGGAGGATCCGAGCGGCCGGAATCGGTTGGGCAGCCAACTTGGCTTGGCTACCCACTTGGTTGGCGGCTTGTTACCTCAAAGCGACGTCAGCACGGCCGAATATCTCGGCCAGCGATTGGCGGCAACGGCCAGCCGCAACGGCTAACGTCATCGTCATTGAGCGCAGCGACTTGTCCGCCGAAGCCTTGGCGAAGGCGGAAGCAATGCAGAATCTCTCCGCGGAGACAGTCTGGATTGCTTCGCTGCGCTCGCAATGACGGGGATGGAGCAGCGCTCTCAACTCTGAGGCGCTCGTCCTGCAAAGCAGGGCGAGCCTCAGGACGACGGGTTGGGTAGTGCCCTCACGACAGCTTGCGCTTGCTCCGCAGCCTCACATGCTCGTCGGCCTCGAGCTTGGTCATGCCTAGGAGATAATGCAGCACGTCGAGCTTGTGGCGCTCGGCGAGCTTGCGCAATGCCCCGACCTGCTCGGCGATGAAGGCGACGGCTTCGTCCACGCCGCCCTCCCCCGGTTCCTCGTGACGCGAGCCTCCCGGCGCGCCTGATGCGGCGCGCGCCCGTTTCTTTCCTGGCTTAGTCACCAGACCCCACCCGAATCCATGCCCCGCAGAAACATTACGCCGATAGCGATCGCAACTCCAAGGTGGTATTTTACAACTTTCTCGATATGAAACTTTTCCCTCCCGGGCGACCTTCAACAGCCCTCGATTTGACAGGACCCGCCTCACCACCCATGTTCGGAGCGAAACGGCCGACCCGAGTCCTTTCGTTTTCGGCCTCAGATTTTCCCGTAAGTTACTGGAACTACATGAATATCGTCATTGTGGAGTCGCCGGCGAAAGCCAAGACGATCAACAAATATTTGGGCTCGTCCTATGAGGTTCTGGCCTCGTTCGGCCATGTCCGCGACCTGCCCGCGAAGAACGGCTCCGTCGATCCCGACGCCAATTTCAAGATGATCTGGGAGGTCGACCCCAAGGCGGCCGGCCGGCTCAACGACATCGCCAAGTCCCTGAAGAACGCCGACCGCCTGATTCTCGCCACCGACCCTGATCGCGAGGGCGAGGCCATCTCCTGGCACGTGCTGGAGGTGCTGAAGGAAAAGCGCGCGCTGAAGGACCAGAAGATCGAGCGGGTGGTGTTCAACGCCATCACCAAGCAGGCGGTCTCGGACGCCATGAAGCATCCGCGCCAGATCGACGGCGCGCTGGTCGACGCCTATATGGCGCGCCGCGCGCTGGACTATCTGGTCGGCTTCACCCTCTCCCCCGTGCTGTGGCGCAAGCTGCCGGGCGCCCGCTCCGCCGGCCGCGTGCAGTCGGTGGCGCTGCGCCTCGTCTGCGACCGCGAGCTCGAGATCGAGAAATTCGTCGCGCGTGAATATTGGTCGCTGATCGCGACCCTGCTCACCCCGCGCGGCGATGCGTTCGAGGCCCGTCTCGTGGGCGCGGACGGCAAGAAGATCCAGCGCCTCGACATCGGAACCGGCGCGGAAGCCGAAGACTTCAAGAAGGCGCTGGAGACGGCCGCCTACGCCGTGACCTCGGTAGACGCGAAGCCCGCCCGGCGCAATCCGCAGGCGCCCTTCACCACCTCGACGCTGCAGCAGGAAGCCAGCCGCAAATACGGCTTTGCGCCGGCGCACACGATGCGCATCGCCCAGCGCCTCTATGAAGGCATCGACATCGGCGGCGAGACCACCGGACTCATTACTTACATGCGTACCGACGGCGTGCAGATCGCCCCCGAGGCGATCACCCAGGCGCGCAAGGTGATCGGTGAGGATTACGGCAACGCCTATGTGCCGGACGCTCCGCGCCAGTACCAGGCCAAGGCCAAGAACGCCCAGGAAGCGCACGAAGCGATCCGTCCGACCGACATGTCCCGCCGCCCCGACAGCATGAGCCGCAAGCTCGACGCCGATCAGGCGCGACTTTATGAGCTGATCTGGAAGCGCACCATCGCGAGCCAGATGGAATCGGCCGAGCTCGAGCGCACCACCGTCGACATCACGGCGAAGGCAGGCTCCCGCACGCTGGAGCTGCGCGCCACCGGCCAGGTGGTCAAGTTCGACGGCTTCCTCGCGCTCTACCAGGAAGGCCGCGACGACGAGGAGGACGAGGACTCCCGCCGCCTGCCCGCGATGAGCCCGAACGACGCGCTCAAGCGGCAGAGCCTGTCCGTCACCCAGCATTTTACCGAGCCGCCGCCGCGCTTCTCCGAGGCCTCGCTGGTCAAGCGCATGGAAGAGCTCGGCATCGGCCGGCCCTCGACCTATGCCTCGATCCTGCAGGTCCTGAAGGACCGCGGCTACGTCAAGCTGGAGAAGAAGCGCCTGCACGGCGAGGACAAGGGCCGCGTCGTGATCGCGTTCCTGGAAAGCTTCTTCAGCCGCTACGTCGAATACGATTTTACGGCGGGTCTCGAGGAGCAGCTCGACCGCATCTCCAACAACGAGATCTCCTGGCAGCAGGTGCTGAAGGATTTCTGGACCGGTTTCATCGGCGCCGTCGACGACATCAAGGATCTGCGCGTCGCGCAGGTGCTCGACGTGCTCGACGAGATGCTCGGGCCGCACATCTATCCGCCCCGTGCCGACGGCGGCGACGTCAGGCAGTGCCCGAACTGCGGCACCGGCCGGCTCAACCTGAAGGCCGGCAAGTTCGGCGCCTTCGTCGGCTGCTCAAATTATCCGGAGTGCCGATACACCCGCCAGCTCGCCGCCGATGGCGAGGCCAGCGCCGACCGTTCGCTCGGCCAGGATCCCGACACCGGCTTCGATGTCTGGGTCAAGGCCGGCCGGTTTGGTCCCTATATCCAGCTCGGCGAGCAGAAGGATTATGCGGAAGGCGAGAAGCCGAAGCGCGCCGGCATTCCGAAGGGCACGTCGCGCGGCGATGTCGAGCTCGAGCTTGCGCTGAAGCTGCTTTCGCTGCCGCGCGAGATCGGAAAACATCCGGAAACCGGCCAGCCGATCACCGCAGGCCTCGGCCGCTTCGGGCCGTTCGTCAAGCATGAGAAGACCTACGCCAGCCTGGAGGCCGGCGACGAGGTGTTCGACATCGGCCTCAACCGCGCGGTGACGCTGATCGCGGAGAAGGTCGCCAAGGGCCCGAGCCGCCGCTTCGGCGCCGATCCCGGCAAGGCGATCGGCGATCATCCCTCGCTCGGCACCGTCACCGTGAAGAGCGGCCGCTACGGCGCCTATGTCACCGCCGGCGGTGTCAACGCGACGATCCCCGCCGAGTTCGAAAAGGACACCGTCACGCTGGCACAGGCGATCGCGCTGATCGACGAGCGGGCTGCCAAGGGCGGCGGCAAGAAGCCGAAGAAGGCAGCGAAGCCGGCCAAGGCCAAGAAGACTGCAGAGAAGGCTGCGGACGGCGATGACGCCACGCCGAAGAAGAAACCGGCCGCGAAGAAGGCGGCCAAATCGAAAACTGAATCCACCAGCAAGGCGCGCGCAGCCGTGTCGTCGACCGCAAAAACGTCGCCGACCAAGGCAGCCGCCCCCAAGGCCCCGGCCAAGAAGAGTGCCGGCAAGACTTGAGATCAAGAATTAGAGGTTAAGTGAAACGCAAGAATGACCGTGGCTTTCCCGACAGGCAAGCCATCGTCGCCTTCATCAAGGCAAATCAAGGAAACGTCGGCACCCGCGAAATTGCGCGCGAGTTCGGCCTGAAGAACGCCGATCGCGTCGAGCTCAAGCGCATATTGCGCGAGCTCGCCGACGACGGAACCATCAAGAAGAAGCGCCACAAGGTGTCCGAGCCGGACGCGCTGCCGCCGACGCTGGTCGCCGATATTACCGGCCGCGACCAGGACGGCGAATTGATCGCCTCCCCCACCGAATGGGACGAGGTCGAGAGTGGCGAGCCCCCCAAAATTCGCATCCAGATGCCGCGCCGGCCAAAGCCAGGCACCGTCGCCGGCGTCCGCGATCGCGTGCTGCTACGCGTCGAGCCGACGTCCGAGACCGAAGGCCCCGCCTATCGCGGCCACATCATCAAGGTCTTCGACAAGGCCAAGAGCCGCATCCTCGGCGTGTTTCGCAGCCTGCCCGAAGGCGGCGGACGGCTCGTGCCCGTCGACAAGAAGTCCGCGGACCGCGAGCTGAACATCGCCGCGGCCGACACACACGGCGCGCAGGACGGCGATCTCGTCAGCGTCGACATCGTCCGCACGCGCAGCTTTGGGCTGGCGTCCGGCCGGGTGAAAGAGAAGCTCGGCTCGGTCAAGTCGGAGAAGGCGATCAGCCTGATCGCGATCTACGCCCACGACATCCCGCTGCAATTCTCGCCCGCCGCGATGCGCGATGCGGAAGCGGCGGAGCCGGCCAATTTGAAGGGCCGCGAGGATTGGCGCGACGTGCCGCTTCTCACCATCGATCCGCCCGACGCCAAGGATCACGACGACGCGGTGCACGCGCAGCCCGATGAAGATCCCAACAACAAGGGCGGCTTCATCGTCAACGTCGCCATTGCCGATGTCAGCTTCTACGTCCGGCCGGGCAGCGCGCTCGACCGCGACGCGCTCGACCGCGGCAATTCCGTCTATTTCCCCGACCGCGTCGTGCCGATGCTGCCCGAGCGCATCTCGAACGATCTCTGCTCGCTGGTGCCGGGCGAGCCGCGTGGCGCGCTCGCGGTGCGCATGGTGCTCGGCCCCGACGGCCGCAAGCGCTCGCACAGCTTCCACCGCATCCTGATGCGCTCGGCGGCCAAGCTGAGCTACGCGCAGGCGCAGGCCGCGATCGACGGCCGGCCTGATGACACCACCGGCCCCCTGCTCGATCCGATATTGAGGCCGCTCTATGCCGCCTATGCCTGCGCCAAGCGCGCCCGCGACGAGCGCGATCCGCTCAATCTCGACCTGCCCGAGCGCAAGATCCTCCTGAAGAGCGACGGCACGGTCGACCGGGTCGTCGTGCCCGAGCGCCTCGACGCGCACAAGCTGATCGAGGAGTTCATGATCCTCGCCAACGTCGCAGCCGCCGAGATGCTGGAGAAGAAGTCGCTCCCGCTGATCTACCGCGTGCATGACGAGCCGACCCTGGAAAAGGTCCACGCACTCGCGGAATTTCTGGAGACGCTCGACGTTCCCTTCGCCAAATCAGGCGCTCTGCGTCCCACCACATTCAACCGCGTGCTGGCCCAGCTCGAAGGCCATGATTATTACCCGCTGGTCAGCGAGGTCGTGCTGCGCGCCCAGGCGCAGGCCGAATACTCTTCGGAGAATTACGGGCACTTCGGCCTGAATTTGCGCCGCTACGCGCATTTCACTTCGCCGATCCGCCGCTATGCCGACCTCGTCGTGCACCGCGCGCTGGTCCGAGCGCTCGGTCTCGGCGAAGGCGCCCTGCCCGACAGCGAGACGCCGGAAAGCCTCGGCGAGGTCGCAGCCCACATCTCGGTGACCGAGCGCCGCGCGATGAAGGCGGAGCGCGAGACCGTCGACCGGCTGATTGCCCATCACCTGGCTGATCGCATCGGCGCGAGTTTCCAGGGCCGGGTCTCCGGCGTCACCCGCGCCGGCCTGTTCGTCAAGCTCGCCGAGACCGGCGCCGACGGCCTGATCCCGATCCGATCCCTCGGCACGGAATATTTCAACTATGACGAGAGCCGACACGCCCTCGTCGGCACGCGCAGCCGCACCATGTATCAGCTGGGGGACGTGGTCGACGTCCGCCTGATCGAGGCAGCGCCGATCGCGGGCGCGCTGCGCTTCGAGCTGCTGTCGTCCTCCAGTGAGACCGCGCCGCGCGAACGCAGACCATCCGGTCCGCAGCGCCGCCCCTCGTTCAAGGCGCAGCCCGGACGCAGCCCGGATAGAAAACGCAAGCCGGGAAAGCCAAAATCCGGCAAGGGGAAGAAGGGCCAGGGAAAGAATAAAGGAAAGAACAAGGGCAAAGGCGGCGGTAAAAAGGGCAAAGCATGGTGACGATGAGCACGGCCCCAAAAATCTGGACGCGCGAGACGGGTCTCGTCGAGAAGCGCGATCTCTGGACGGCGATGAAGCGCGGCTTTCGCGGCCGCTGCCCGCGCTGTGGCGAGGGCAAACTGTTCCGCGCCTTCCTGAAGACCGCAGACGATTGCGCCAAATGCGGCCTCGATTTCACGCCGCACCGCGCCGACGATCTGCCCGCCTATCTCGTGATCGTCATCGTCGGTCACATCGTGGTGCCCACGATCCTCTGGATCGAGACCAATTACACGACGCCGGTCTGGCTCAGCTTCGCGGCCTATCTGCCCTTCACCTTCGTCGCCTCGCTCGCGCTGCTGCAGCCGGTGAAGGGAGCTGTGGTCGGCCTGCAATGGGCTCTGCGCATGCACAGGTTTGACGAGAACCCTCCGGATGGTATTCCGCCGGTGTAAGCAAGAAGTAAAAAGCGTTGGGTGAGGACATGACGGATATTGCGCAAGTCGCGGAGAAGGCCAAGGTCCACGAGGAGAAGGAAGCCGATCATCATCCCTATTTCCGTCCGAGGGATGCGGCAACGCTGATCCTGGTCGACCGCAGCGGCGCCATTCCGAAAGTGCTGGTCGGCAAGCGCCACGACAAGGTGGTGTTCATGCCCGGCAAGTTCGTCTTCCCCGGCGGACGCGTCGACAAGGCCGACTATCGCGTGCCCTGTGCTGCGCCCATCACCGCCGAACTGGAGGCCAATCTCGCCAAGGGCAGCCCAAAGACGCCGGCCTCGCGCGCGAAGTCGCTCGCCATTGCCGCGATCCGCGAGGCCTGCGAAGAAACCGGCCTCTGCCTCGGGCGGACGGCCGAGGGCAAAGTGTCAAAACTCGACGGCCCCTGGAAGCCGTTTGCCGATGCGGGCCTGCTGCCCGATCCCTCCAGCCTGTTCCTGATCGCGCGCGCGATCACCCCGCCCGGCCGCGTCAAGCGGTTCGACACGCGCTTCTTCACCGCGGACGCCTCCGCGATCGCCCACCGCGTCGACGGCGTGATCCATGCCGATGCCGAACTGGTCGAGCTGGTCTGGGTCGAGCTCGGCTCCAAGCCGCTGGCCGATTTGCATCCGATGACGCGCAACGTGCTCAACGAGCTCCACACCCGCCTTGCCACCGGCCCGCTGCGCCACGATGCGCCGGTGCCGTTCTTCCATTTCTACGGCGGCAAGATGCAGAAGGATATTTTGGGCTAAAGCATGATCCGGAAAAGTGCGCAGCGGTTTTCCGAAAAGATCATGCTTAAAACAACAACCTAAGTGCGATGACGATTCATCCTCATCGCATCGCGCTTTAGTCAGTCCGCGTCCGGCTCGGTGCCGACATAATCGCGCGTCGGCAGCTTGAGGACGCGGCCGATCTCGCTTGCGAGCTGGTCCGCCTCCTCTCGACGCGTGAAGCTCTGAAGTGTGATCGGCTCGATGCCCTTGTTGCCGCAGAGATTGACGTCGTACGTCCTCAGATCCGTATCGTAGTCGTCGATGACGCTGATGAAGTGATAGTCGGCGAGATTGCGCGACGAGCGAATGTTCAGCGGGCCGAACTGCCTGGTGATCACGATCTGGCGCAGCGTCTCGTTGAGCACGACGAAGTAGCGGAACGTCAGCAGGATGATGCCGGGGATGCCGACGAGCAGCCCGAACCCCGTGAACACCAGCACCGGCACGAGATCGTCGGCGAGCCTTCCGAAGCCGAAGAAATCCTGGCGCAGGCCGAGCGCGACATTCCACAGCAGATAGCCGCTTGCCGCCAGCAGCGGCAGCGACAGCAGCCGGCCGACCCATGGCATGGGCCGGTCGATGCGGACGATGCCGCCGTCCAAGGTCATTGCGCCGGCCATGAAGGGTCTCCTCGCGGGGTCATGGCTTGGTCGGCGCAAGCAGCGGATTGGTTCGAAGAGACGCCTCGATGCGGGGCTGGACAAGCCGCTCTGGGTCGGGCTCGGCTCAAAACCGCTCGCCAATCTGCATCCGATGACGCGCAACCTGCTCAACGCGACAGCCCGCTCCGCCGCGATGCGCCGGTGCCGTTCTTCCATTTCTATGGCGGAAAGATGCGACGAGATGTGCTAGGTGAATAAAAGAGCGCTTAAAAACAACCGGAGGATCGGATGATGCGCTTCGTAAGGCCTCTGCTCGCTTCCGTGGCGTTGTATAGCCTGCTCTCGCCGTCCGCCCATGCGGAGCTCGACGTCGCCAGGTTGAAGCAAACCATCGAGACCGCCTTCGAGAGCGAATATCCGAAGCTCGACGCGCTCTATAAGGACATCCACGCCCATCCCGAGATTGCCTTCCAGGAGGAGAAGACTGCGGCGAAACTCGCCGGCGAGATGCGTGCGATTGGTTTTGAAGTCACCGAGCACGTCGGCAAGACGGGCCTTGTTGCCATCTACAGGAACGGTGACGGTCCCACCATCATGGTTCGCACCGAGCTTGATGCGCTACCCATGGAGGAGAAGACCGGCCTGCCCTATGCCAGCCGCGACAAGCAGATCTGGCAGGGCCGCGAGACATTCGTCGCCCATAGCTGCGGCCATGACATCCACATGGCGAGCTGGGTCGGCACGGCGAAGACCCTGGTCGGCATCAAGGACCAGTGGCACGGTACGCTGATGTTCATCGCGCAGCCCGCCGAGGAAGAGGTCGCGGGCGCAAGGGCGATGATCGCCGATGGCCTGTTCACCCGCTTTCCGAAGCCCGATGCGGGATTTGCCCTGCACGACGGCAGTGGGGCCTACGGCTCCGTGACCTACAGGGTCGGGGTCGGATCGTCGAATGTCGACGGTCTCTTCATCAGATTCGTCGGCCGCGGCGGTCATGGCGCGATACCGCAGGCGACCATCGATCCCGTGATGATGGCATCGCGCTTTGTCGTCGATGTCCAGAGCGTGATCAGCCGCGAGAAGGACCCGACCGAATTCGGCCTTGTCACCATCGGCGCGATCCACGCCGGCACCGCCGGCAATGTCATCCCCGACGAGGCCAGGGTGATCGGCACGATCCGCAGCTTCAAGCCGCAGGTGCGCGCGAGGATGCTGGCCGGGATCGAGCGAACGGCGAAAGCGGTGGCGGCGATGGCGGATGCGCCTGCGCCCGAAATCCACCTCGACGAAGGCACCAAGGCGGTAGTGAACGATGCCGCGGTGGTCGGCCAGGCCGAGCGGGTGCTGAAAGCGGCCTTCGGCGACAAGCTCAACGTCAGCCCTGCGAACACGACCAGCGAAGACTATTCGGAATATGTCAACGCCGGCGTGCCGTCGATGTTCTTCAACATCGGCGTTTATGAGCCCGACCGCGTCGCCGCCGCGCGCAACGGCAGCGGCCCGCCGCTTCCCGGCAATCACTCGCCGCAATTCGCCCCGGTGCCGAAACCGACCATCCAGACCGGCGTCACCGCGATGACGCTCGCCGTGCTGAGCGCCTTCGATCAAAGGGCCCGGGGGCAGTAGCCCTCCTCGGTGTGCGCGGCTTGATGGATTCTCAGATGCGCAATTGCGCATCGTGGCTCGCGCGAAGGGGCGCGCCCCGGAATGACGCGATTGTGCTGAGCGGACATCGAAAAACGAAAAAATCTTCCCGCCTCCCCCAATGGCGCAGCTCCCCGGCGTCCCTATGTCTTTCCTCAGCGTCACCAAGAACGGACACCGGGCGATGGCACAACGGCAACTCAAGCTTGGCGCGTTCATGCGCCCGATCAGCATCCACACCGGCGCCTGGCGCTATCCCGGGGCCTGGCCTGACGCCAATTTCAACTTCTCGCACATCAAGCAGCTGATCCAGAAGCTCGAGGCCGGCAAGTTCGACGCCTTCTTCATGGCCGATCACCTCGCCGTGCTGAACATGCCGGTCAATGCGCTCAAGCGCAGCCACACCGTCACCTCCTTCGAGCCGTTCACGCTGCTGTCGGCGCTCTCGGCGGTCACCGACCGGATCGGCCTGATCGCCACCGGCTCGACCACCTTCGACGAGCCCTATCACGTCGCGCGGCGCTTCGCCTCGCTCGACCATCTCAGCGGCGGCCGCGCCGGCTGGAATATCGTCACGACATCGAACCCGGACGCGGCCCTGAATTTCGGCCTCGACGATCACATGGAGCATGCCGAGCGCTACAAGCGCGCCCGCGAGTTCTACGATGTCGTCACGGGCCTGTGGGATTCCTTCGCCGACGATGCCTTCGTGCGCGATGTCGAGAGCGGGCTATTCTTCGATCCTTCGAAAATGCATACGCTCGATCACAACGGCAAATATCTGAAGGTACGTGGCCCCCTCAACATCGCGCGTCCCGTGCAGGGCTGGCCGGTGATCGTGCAGGCCGGCGCCTCCGAGGACGGCAAGCAGCTCGCCGCCGAAACGGCGGAAGCCGTGTTCACCGGCGGCGGCAGCCTCGCCGACGGACAGAAGCTCTATGCCGACATCAAGGGCCGCATGGAGACCATCGGCCGCGATCCCGAGCATCTGAAGATCCTCCCCGGCGCCTTCGTCGTGGTCGGCGACAGCGTCGATGAGGCCAAGGAGAAACGCGCGCTGCTCGACAGCCGCGTGCATTACGATAGCGCCATCGCCTCGCTCTCGGTCATCCTCGGCACCGATGCCTCGGGCTTCGATCCGGACGGCCAATTGCCTGACATCCCCGAGACCAACGCCAGCAAGAGCGGCCGGCAGCGCATGGTCGACCTCGCCAAGCGCGACAAGCTGACGGTGCGCCAGCTCGCCCAGCGCGTCGGCGGCTATGGCGGGCTGTCCTTCGTCGGCACCGCCAAAACCATCGCCGACCAGATGGAGGAATGGCTGGTCGGGCGCGGCTCCGACGGCTTCAACATCATGTTCCCGTTCCTGCCCGCCGGGCTCGACGATTTCGTCGACAAGGTGGTCCCGGAGCTGCAGCGGCGCGGGATTTTCCGCAAAGAGTATGAAGGGCCCACTTTGAGGGAGAATCTGGGCCTGCCGCGCCCCAAAAATCGGTTCTTCGAGGGATAATCGGGCCGTTTTGGGTGGTTTCCGCCCCCTAAAACCTTGACATCAGTCGGTTTCTGGCTAGGTTGCCGGCCAACGCGGGCCGTTTGGCCGGCTCCAGATTCCCCAATTTTCTGAGGTTCAGAACATGGCCAAAGCGGTCACCATCAAGGTCAAGCTCGTGTCCTCGGCCGACACCGGCTTCTACTACACCGCCAAGAAGAATTCGCGCACCATGACCGACAAGCTGGTCAAGAAGAAGTACGACCCGGTCGCGCGCAAGCACGTCGAATTCCGCGAAGCCAAGATCAAGTAAAAGATCAAGTCAGATCGCGGACAAGCATTGAAGCGTTTTGCGGGGCCCTTTCGGGCCCCGTTTCATTTTGGCCCTCTCGTGTGTCCCGGACGCGCTGCAGCGTGCAACGCTGCTCCGCTGAGCCCGGATCCAGAACGCGACACGACACCATGCGAGACATGGGCCCCGGCTCTGCAGCGCACCGCACCGGACGATGCTTCGCATCGCCGGGAGCGCTGCGCCGCGGCCGGGGCACGAGAACGAATTGACGTGCTCCACTTTCTGACCACCATGGCCCATCATTACGCAAACGGCTCTTCAACCTTCAGTTGCTCGACCCGTAATGTCTGTTACCGTGCACTTCCCGGCACGGAATTTCCGCCCGGATTTGGGAAGGACATGGTCATGAGATTGTCATCGAGCCTTGTCGTGGTCGTCGCCCGAGGTGCGAGCTGCGCGATGCACAGCATCGCGCGGGGACCGAACGCCTCACGCCGCCTCCAACACCGGCGACGGAGGTTGCGACGGCCGGAGCAGCGCGAACGCGACCTGCACGATGCCGCCGGCCAAGCCCAGCGCCACGCCGATGCGCCAGGCCATGGTGTAGGAGCCGAGCGCGTCGTAGAGCACTCCTCCTCCGTAGGCGCCGAGGAAGCTGCCGATCTGGTGGCTCATGAAGGCGAGGCCCTGGATCATCGCCTGCCAGCGCAGGCCGAACATCTCGGCGACCGCGCCCGCGACCAGCGGCCCTACGCCCATCCAGAGGAAGCCCATGATGGCGCCGAACAGCAACGTCGAGAACGGCGTTGCCGGCAGCATGAAGTACCAGGCTAGCGCCAGCGAGCGCAGGATGTAGATCGCACCCAGCAGCGCCAGCTTGTTCCAGCGCTCGCCGGCCCAGCCGAAGAACAGCGAGCCGAGCACGTTGAAGCCGCCGATCATGCCGAGCGTCTGCGCGCTCAGCATCGGATCGAGGCCGCAGATCGCAAGATATGACGGCAGATGCGTGGTGAGGAAGACCAGCTGCATGCCGCAGACGAGATAGGCGCAGGTCATCACCACGAAGGAGGCATTGCCGAACGCGGTCCTCGCCGCGGTCGCAGCCGTGGCATCGTCGATCTCGTCGGCAGCCGGCTTCGGCAGCGGGACCTGGTCGACGCGCCCCGCGTACCACGCGGCCGGAATCATCAGCACCGACATGACGACGAAGCCGGCGAGCCCGACGCGCCAGCCAAACCCCTCATTGAGCATCTGCCCGATCGGCGCCGACAGCAGCGCGCCCAGCGAGCCCGCGCCGGAGACGATGCCGAGCACGGTGGAGCGCACCGTTGCGGGCACCGCGCGTGCCGCCACCGACATCGCGATCGCGGCCGCGGTGCAGGCGAGCGATGTGCCGATCAACACGCCGGCGCCGATCATGATGCTGACGAGGCCGTTCGCGGTCGCCATCAGAAGGAGGCCTGCGATGTACATCAGCGCGCCGACGATCATGATCGGGCGGAAGCCGTAGCGCACCGTCATCGCGCCGGCGAGCGGCTGGAGAAAGCCCCAGGCGAGGTTCTGCACTGCCAGCGCCAGCGTGAAATCCGAGATCGAAATGTGGATGTCGTGCGTCAGCGGCTGCATGAAGATGCCGAGGCTCTGCCGCAGCCCCATGCTGAGCGTCAGCATGATCGAGGCGCCGATCAGGATGGGCAATGTCGGACGCAGGACCTGCAACAGGGGCATATTCTTCTCCCTCGCGGACACGGCGCAAATGCCGTCGTCTGAAATATCGGTTGATTTTGGTTACACAGACCTGTGTACTTAGGCTATGTAGGACCCCAGCTGTCAAGCCAAGAGGATGCGCGTCGCCGCATGGCTCCCCCGCCCGCCCCACAGACGATGAAAGAGCGGATCCTTCAGACCGCCGACAAGCTGTTCTATCTGCAGGGCATTCGCGCCATCGGCGTCGACACCATTGCGGCCGAGATCGGCATCTCCAAGCGCACGCTCTACAACCACTTCCCGTCCAAGGACGCGCTGATCACCGCCTATCTGGAACGCCGCTTCGTGAGCGCGCGGCCCTCCGACAAGCCGCCGGCCGAGCAGATCCTTGCGACGTTTGATTCGCTGGAGCGGCGGTTTGCGGCCAAGGACTTTCGCGGCTGCCCGTTCGTGAACGCGGTTGCCGAGCTGGGCCCTCAGGACCGCGCCGTGAAGAAGATCGCGGTCGCCTTCAAGGAGAGCCGCCGCCTCTGGTTTCGCGACCGCCTGAACGAGCTCGGTGTGACCGATGCGGATGGGCTCGCAACGCAGCTGGTGCTGCTGGTCGACGGCTCGATCGCGCAGGACCTCGTCCGCGACGATCCGGCGATGGCGCGTGCGGCGAAGGAAGCGGCGAAGGTGCTGCTGCGGAATGCGGGGGTGGATGTGGGCGGGGAAGCGAAGCCGGCGATGAAACGGGGCAAGAGAGTGGTCCAGCATCCCTGAGGGAGTGGAATGGCACTCCTCAGGGACGAATTGAACCTTGCCTATCATCGCGCATTGAAGACGCATCACCGATCAATGGCTCGTCCTGCAGACGTCGGTGGCTGAGAGACCGCTTTTGCGCTCCCCTGCCAGCCATGAGAGGGGCAAAGATGGCCCACCCGTTCGGCGTCGAACACTTCCCGATCGCACCCGCCTCGATCCCGCCGATGGCACCTCTCAAGGCCGCGAGCGGGAGATTGGCTGATTTAGTCCTCGGCTCACTCTTCTTTGCCACCATAACCATCGCGATGTCCGGCTGGCTGTACGTGCTCTTTTTGCTTGTCCACGCTGTCGCAGCCTGGCTGCTGGCGTAGTAGCCGCTCCCTTGAGGGCTGGACCTTAGGAACCTTGAGGCCATGGGCTGATTGAACGCCCATGCCAATTTACCCCTTCGATATCCACCATGACGGCGGCGTTTTTATCGGTGACGAAGGGGCCGAAGTTACCGATCTGAGCGCTGCCGAGACGCGAGCTCTTGAGCTCTAGGCCAAGCTATTCTCGATCACGCCCGTCACCGCAGGACAGGCTTCACCAAGATCGAGGTCAGAGACGGCGGAGGCCGGGTCGTGGCATCAACCTCCGCCACAGTCTCTCTGGAACGCTTGATCCCCTGAAGGGATGCGGTCACCGCTCAATGTGAGCAAAATTGACCACCCTGCAAAGACCGCATATGCGACATTTTTCCGCTTATCGCATATCAGCAGAAGGCGGAGATCGAAATGCTCCCGCCTTCTTGGATCGGAGACGGTAATGGGAAACAAGCCAGGGCCTTTGTCAGAAACCGGGCCGACGATTTTGGAGCACTATATGCGCGCCGCGCGTGAGGACATGGACGGTCCCGCACTCCTCAAGTTGCTGAAAAAGCTTGAGGACGAGATAGCAAGGCGGGGGCGGCTTGCTTGAAAGGAGCGGAGATAAACACCGCCGTGGAATGTCGAGAGGCACGCGATCACAGAGGAAGAGCGATCAGCCGAGGCTAACACACTAGCGAGCGCAGGACTTTTCGGTTTTATTCTCGCCCTTTGCATGTTCGGAGGAGGCTTCACGTTAGTGGCTGCAGGATTTTGCTATCTGGCCCAGTTTGGCGCGACTAATCCCGCGATGCAGACGCAATTCATCGGCTAGCGCCCCAAGCGCTCCTGAGAGGAGTGGACTGCACAGGTCAGTCCCGTAACCCCACGCGCCCCGTCACGCCGGAGCTGTTTTGCCCGGGCCGCCGAGGCCCGGAAGCAATGTCTGGCGATTTCTCTCTGGCCGGACTCTTGCTGCCGCATCGGGACAGACCGTGATGCTTCGTTACACTCCTGTATTGCCCGGACGCGTCGAACGGCGCGCTCCTCCGCACGAGCGATTTCGCTGCCCTCGCCTAACCTATTGATCGAGCTAACGCCGGCTACTGTGCATGGGGTTGTTTTCGCGATTTTGCGCAGCCGGACCTTACGCCGCCTGCGATACCACCCGATTACGCCCGTCGTGCTTGGCGCGGTAGAGCGCGGTGTCGGCGCGCTTGAGCACGTCGGCGACCGCCTCGCCCTTCTGCTCCAGCGTGGTCAGGCCGATCGAGATCGTGACCTCGATGCGCTTCGCCCCTTTGTGAATCGCGAACGGCTCGCCCGCGATCGAGCGGCGCAGGCGCTCGGCGACCATGCCGGCGACGTGGAGATCGGTCTCCGGCATGACGATGACGAACTCCTCGCCGCCGTAGCGGCAGGCCAGATCAATGCCGCGGATCGACTTGCGCACCCGCACCGCGAACTCGCGCAGCACGTCGTCGCCGGCGTCGTGGCCGTAATTGTCGTTGATGGACTTGAAGAAGTCGATGTCCAGGATCATCAGCGCCAGCGGCTTGCCGCGGGTCGCGGCCTGCTCGGCGAGCGTCGCCAGATGGCTCTCCATGTAGCGGCGATTGTGCAGGCCGGTGAGCGCGTCCGTGATCGCCATCTCGATCGAGTTCTGCACGTTGTCGCGCAGATGATCGGTATAGCGGCGGCGGCGGATCTGGGTGCGGGCCCGCGCCAAGAGCTCGATCTTGTCGATGGGACGCAGCAGATAGTCGTTGACGCCGATCTCGAGGCCGCGGAGCAGCCGCGTCGAGTTCTCGGGGTCCGCGATCGCCAGGATCGGCACATGGCGCGTGCGCTCCAGCGAGCGCGCCTGGCTGCACAGGCGGAGGCCGTCGAAATTGTTGAGGTCGAGCGAGACGATCAGCAAATCGTAATTGCCCTCGGCGGCGTGGAACAGCGCCTCCGTCGGGTTCGGCTCGACGTCGATGGTGTGCTCGGCGGCGAGGATCGTGGCCAGCCGCTCGTAGGAGGACGGACGGTCGTCGACCAGCAGGATGCGGCCGCCCTTGCCGGTGTCGGCCACGGCGCTGCGCTCGGGCGCCTGCATGCCGATCTCGAGCGAGGTGATGGCGCGCATGCGCAGCTCATCGGTCATCATCTTCAGCCGCGTCAGCGAGCGCACCCGCGCGATCAGCACGACGTCGGAAACGGGTTTGGTCAGGAAATCATCCGCGCCCGCTTCCAGCCCGCGATTGCGGTCGGACGGACTGTCGAGCGCCGTCACCATGACGACAGGAATGTGGTGCGTCGCCGGATCGGTCTTGAGGCGGCGGCAGACTTCAAAGCCGTCGATGTCGGGCATCATCACGTCGAGCAGGATGATGTCGCATTCGGCGCGTTGACAGATCGCAAGCGCCTCGGTGCCGTTCGAGGCGGTCATCACGTCGAAATATTCGGCAGAGAGGCGGGCCTCGAGCAGCTTGACGTTGGCAGGGACGTCATCGACGACCAGGATACGCGCGGACACTGTGAACTCACTTCCTATCCGATGAAACGCCGGACCGTCTCAATGAATTTGCCGACCGAGATCGGCTTGGACAAATAGGCCTCGCAGCCGCCCTCGCGGATGCGCTCTTCGTCGCCCTTCATCGCGAACGCCGTGACCGCGACGACGGGAATGGAACGCAGCTCCGGATCGTCCTTGATCCAGCGCGTCACCTCGAGCCCGGAGACCTGCGGCAATTGGATATCCATCAGCACGAGGTCGGGCCGCATCTTGCGAACGAGGTCGAGCGCCTCGTAGCCGTTGCTGGTGCCGGAGGTCTGGTAGCCGTGCGCCTCCAACAGGTCGCGGAAGAGCTTCATGTTGAGCTCGTTGTCTTCCACGATCAGGACGGTCTTAGCCATCCCGCCCTCCTGATTGGTCCGCAGACCCATACATGTAACGCCTCAGGCGCCGCTCGCCGGCGCTTCGAAAACTGGATTCAAACTAGCCTCAGATTCGCTTGAGTTTCGTTAAACCCGAGGGTCGACTTTCTGCGATGTGGTTTCCAGTTGCTTGCCTGGGGTCGGAAGACTCAGGGCCGAGACTCGGGCATGATGATTCCAAATTAGAGACCGAAAGTTAACGGAAAGGCAAACCGTCCCCTTGAAAAAGCCTGTTCACAACCCCCGCGAAGTCGCTGAAATCGTTGCGATTCAGGCGCTCTCTTTCGTTGCGAGCGATCCCGAGCGGCTGGGCCTGTTTCTCGCCGAGACGGGGGTCGGTCCGGAGACCCTGCGCAATGCCGCCGCGGACCCCAATTTTCTGCTCAGCGTGCTCGATTTCGTGCTGCGCGATGACGCCACCGTGAAGGCCTTTGCCTCGACCGCGGAACTGCATCCGACCAACGTCGCAGCGGCGCGGCAGGTCCTCGGCGACGCGCTCGGCGACCCCTCCTGGGAGCGCGACGTGCCGTGACCGCCCCTGATACGGCCGGGCCCCGCTGCTTCTGCCGGGACTGTCTGGCCGATCTGGACATGGGCGTGAGGCGCTGTTCCGCCTGCGGTTCCCCTCGCCTCGTCCGTCACCGCGCGCTCGCAGGCCTGACCATCGCCCACATCGACTGCGACGCCTTCTATGCGACGGTCGAGAAGCGCGACAATCCTGACATTGCCGACAAGCCGGTCATCATTGGCGGAGGAAAACGCGGCGTGGTGTCGGCCGCCTGCTACGTCGCTCGCACCTACGGCGTGCGCTCCGCCATGCCGATGTTCAAGGCGTTGGAGGCCTGCCCGCACGCGACCGTGATCCCGCCGGATATGGCCAAATATGTCCGCGTCGGCCGCGAGGTGCGCCAGGCCATGCAGGCGCTGACGCCGCTGGTCGAGCCGCTGTCGATCGACGAGGCGTTCCTCGATCTCTCCGGCACCGAACGGGTCCACGGCATGATCCCGGCAAAAGTGCTGGCGCGCTTTGCCCGCAACGTCGAGCGGGACATCGGCATCTCCGTCTCGGTCGGCCTGTCCTGCAACAAGTTTTTGGCCAAGATCGCCTCCGACCTCGACAAGCCCCGGGGCTTCGCCGCGCTCGACCAGGAGGAAGCGCGATCGATGCTTGCCGACAAGCCCGTCGGCTTCATCTTCGGCGTCGGACCGGCCACGCAGGAGCGGCTGGTGCAGCGCGGTTTCCGCATCATCGCCGATCTGCAAAAGGCCGACGAGATCGAGATGATGCGGCAGTTTCCGAGCGACGGCCGCAGGCTATGGCGGCTCGCGCGCGGCATCGACGACCGCCGCGTCGAGCCTGATCGGGGCGCCAAGACGATTTCAAGCGAAACCACCTTCGAGACCGACATCCGCGATTTCGCGACGCTGGAGAAGATCCTGTGGCGGCTGTGCGAGAAGACATCGTCACGGCTCAAGAGCAGCGAACTCGCCGGCTCGACCGTCACGCTGAAGCTGAAGACCGCCGATTTCCGCCAGCGCACGCGCTCGCAATCGATCGCGGCCCCGACCCAGCTCGCCGCAAAGATCTTCTCGATCTGCCGCGAGATGCTGGCCAAGGAGATCGACGGCACCGCCTTCCGCCTGATGGGCGCCGGCGTCAGCGCGCTGCGCGAGGGCTCGCCCGCCGACGACACCGACATGCTCGACCGCCGCGCCGCCCACGCCGAGCGCGCCGTCGACAGCCTGCGCAAGAAATTCGGCAGCGCGGCGGTGATCCGCGGGATCGCGTATGAGGGCCCCGAAACAGGACAGCCCGAGTGATCGAGACCTGCTCAACTCAATCGCGTTCGAATATCCGCGCACCCGGATAGACGCGCCGGGCATATTGAACGACCAGCTGCCGATCCTGCGTTTCCAGGAACGGAGTTCGGATCTGACAAGACCCGACAATGAGGTGCCACAAACCGTTGAGCTTTCGAATGACGACATTCATTGAGCTTCCTCGTAGTGACCCGAGTGGACTCAAATTGTAAGAATCCGCCGCCGTTACTCAATTGTACCAGCGTAAGGTCGGCGTATGAGAAGGATTAGAGGAGATATACAAAGGTATGTTGGCCATGGCTTCAGGGGTTGGCCCGTGACAGGGGAACGCGATCTCGACGCGCTGCTGAGCAACATGAAGCCGGAGATGCTGAACGGCACCTTCGTGTTCTGCGCGATACCGCAGAACGAGTCCGTGCCCGCAGGGCTCAATCCGCTGCTGACATTTCGCGAGCAGGAAGGCACGACGCTGGTGATCTCTCGCGAAGAGGCCGAAGCGGCGGGGCTGCGCTACGCGTTCCCCTCGCGCCTGATCACCCTGACGGTTCACTCGGCACTCGACGCGGTGGGCTTCTTGGCCGCGATCACGGCCCGTCTCGCTGAAGCCGGCATCAGCGTGAACGCGGTGTCGGCCTTCCACCACGACCATCTGCTTGTACCCGACGACAGGGCCGACGAAGCGATGGCTGTTCTTCACGGGATTTCGAGCGAGAGGCACTTGTAGCCCGGCGGCAGGCTTCCCGGATTGCGCTGCACTCCATCCGGGCTACGAAAATCAATCCGCGACGGCGATCGCCTCGATCTCGATCAGCCATTCCGGCGCGGCGAGCGCGGAGACGCCGACCAGGGTCGAGGCCGGCGGCTCCATGCCTTCGAAGAAGGCCGAGCGGGCCTTGCCGATGATGGGGCGCAGCTCCGGCTTGTAGTTCACGACGAAGGTCGTGATCTTCACGATGTTGGAATAGCTCGCGCCGGCTGCCTTCAGCGCGTGTCCGAGATTCTGCATCACCTGCGTGGTCTGCGCGGCGATATCGCCCTCGCCGACGATCCGCCCCTCCTCGTCGGTCGAGACCTGTCCCGAAATGTAGATGGTGCGCGCGCCGGTCGCGGTGACGACGTGGGAATAGGCGGGATTGTGATGCAGGCCGCTGGGACGGAGATGATCGAGCTTGGGCATGGGTTGCCTCCCTGGGGTTTTTGGTTGGGAGGGAGCGTAGCTGGTGAGGGACGGGAGAGCCAGCCCCGTCATTGCGAGGAGCTCTTGCGACGAAGCAATCCAGACTGCCAGCCGCAGAGGGATTCTGGATTGCTTCGCTACACTCGCAATGACGGAGGAGAGAGCATGACCCCCTCAATTACAGGGCTTGCTGTCCTTGACGTCGAACTTGCCCATCGCGCCGGAAATGACAAAGTCGTTGTAATCGAGCACGAGCTGGCGCGAGACGCCGTTTTCGTAGAGCTCGAACGCCATCGCATAGACCGGCGTCTGCTCGCCCTCTTTCTGCTGGGCCTCGCGGTCGAAATAGCTGACCGTGACGGGCCAGCGCTTGAGCGATTTCATGTGCTCGTCGGAGGTCGACGGATCCGGCGCGGCGGCGCGGTCGGCGGGGATCGGCTGGCCGATCACGGTCAGCGTGTTGTAGACCTTCTGGCCGTCGTCGGAGCCGTCATAGACGGAGAGCTCGAGCAGCGGCTTGCCGTCCTTGGCGGCGGCGATGATGCGCTGGATCTGCTCGGTCGGGAATACGATCTTGCCGTCGAGGGTGAAATTCTTCGGCGCCGGCAGCTTCAGCTTGACGTTGATGTGGTCCCCGTCGCGCTCGGCCGAGCCATCGACGCGGCCGGCATCGGCCTCGTTCATGCGAGTCTCGATCTTGAAGCGATAGCTTTTGCCCGCGGCGTCTTCCCAGGAGTTGGAGCGGAGGTCGCTCAGCGTGACCTTGCCCTCCCCGCTGTCGAGCTCGGACACCTGGCGGAATTCGGAGGTGTAGCCCTCGCACGAGCTTCCGGTGAAGTTGTAGAGGATGCGCCCGCGCGCGCTATTGACCGAATTGGAGCGCGATTTCACCAAGCTGAGATCGTAAAGCGCCTGGTGCGCAAGGAACGGACCGTTGGCGGCCTGCGCGCCGTCGGCGAGGCCTAAACCGGCCGCCGCGAGCGCCATTACACCGAGCGAAGTCCGGAAAAGGTGCACCATGTCTGTTCCTTGGGGACGCGTCCTTGAGATGCGCAGATTCGACATTTTAATGACCGTTCCATTGCGTCGCAACTGAGGCCGTTTCACGTAAAGTTGCGGCCCTGCCGTTGAACCTGCGGCCTCGCCTCGGCAAAAGGCAGCCGCTGCGGGTTGCTTGCATGTGGCGGCACGATGGGCGAAACAGGGCGCGGCCGGCCTCCCACGGATGCGCCGGGGCGAATGGAATTTCTGGACAACGAGGTCGAACATGGCGGGCACGGTCGAGCAAAAGCTGGCGGAACAGGGCATCAAGCTGCATGAGGCCCCCACGCCCGTGGCCAATTACGTCCCGTTCGTGCGCACCGGTAATTTGCTGTTCGTCTCCGGCCAGGTCTGCTTCGACCCCGCCGGCAAGCTGATCGCCAAGGGCAAGCTGGGCGCCGGCGTCTCGATCGAAGACGGCGCGGCGGCGGCCCGAGGCTGCGCGGTCAATTTGCTGGCCCAGGTCAAGGCGGCGCTCGGCGACCTCGACAAGGTCGTGCGCGTGGTGCGCCTTGGCGGCTTCATCAACTCGGCCCCCGATTTCCTGGATGGGCCGAAGGTCCTGAACGGCGCCTCCGACCTGATGGTCGCCGCCTTCGGTGACAAGGGCCGCCATGCCCGCACCACCGTCGGCGTCGCCTCGTTGCCGGCAGACGCGGCGGTCGAGGTCGAAGGCGTGTTCGAGGTCGCCTGACGGACAATGCGCGCTCCTGATTGGCTGACAGCCCGGCCGGTCGCCCATCGCGGCCTGCATGACATTTCCCGTGGCATCGTCGAGAACATGCCGGGCGCGGTGCAGGCTGCGATCGCAGGCAATTTTTCGATCGAGGTCGACATCCAACTCTCGGCCGACGGCGAGGCCATGGTGCATCACGACCATGCGCTGGGCCGCCTCACCGAGGCCACCGGCGAGGTCGTGTCGAAGACCGCCGCGGAGCTGAAGGCCGTCAAATTCAAGGACACCGACGAGCGGATGATGTCGCTGTCCGACCTCTGCGCCATGGTCGCCGGCCGCGTGCCCCTTGTGATCGAGGTGAAGAGCCATTTTGGCGGCGACCGCAAGCTGGTGAAGCGGATGGCCGAGGTGCTGGCGTCCTATGACGGCCCCGCCGTCGGCATGTCGTTCGATCCCGACCAGGTGCTGGCACTGCGCGAGCTGCTGCCCTCCCGCCCGCGCGGCATCGTCGCGCAGCGGACCTATGAGGACGACTATTGGGCCAAGCTCACGCAGCCGCAGCGCGATAGCATGCTGTACCTGCGCCACGGCTTTCAGACCCAGCCCCATTTCGTCGCCTTCAGGGTCGACGACCTCCCGGCCCCCGCCCCCTGGATCGCCCGCAATCTGTTCGGCTGCGCCCTGCTCGGCTGGACGGTCCGCACCCCGGAGCAGCGGACGCGGGTCGGGCAATATGCCGACCAGATGATCTTTGAGGGGTTCGTGCCGTAGGGCACGCTCGTGTCTCGGACAAGCTGCAACGCTTCGGCGTTGCGGCGCAGAGCCGGAACCAATCTGTCCGCGAGCGCGCTGCCACATGGGCCCCGGCTCAGCAGCGCCCCACTGCGTGCTGCGCTGCGTCCGGGGCACGAGAGCCGTGCTCCCGCACCCTCTTGAAGTCACTGCTGCAATGCACGATCTTGGGCAACGATGGCATCATCCGAAATCACGCTCGAGGCCGTACCTTCGATTGGCGAGGTATCCCGGGAGGACTGGGACGCCTGTGCCAATCCCGGCAAGGTTCTTAACGAAAAGGCCTGCAACGGGCTTGGCGCGGGAACCTCATCTGGACTTCCAGGCGATTCCCTCGGCCTCTCAAAACCTGCCTATAACCCGTTCGTCTCACACGCCTTTCTCTCGGCCGTTGAGAAATCGGGTTCGGCGACAATCCGCACGGGCTGGGGACCGCGGCATCTCGTGGCCAAGGTCGACGGCCGCGTCGCCGGTGTCGTGCCCTGCTATCTGAAATCGCATTCGCAAGGCGAGTACGTCTTTGATCGCGGTTGGGCGGACGCCTATGAGCGCGCCGGCGGACGCTACTATCCGAAGCTCCAGGTCTCGGTTCCCTTCACGCCGGCCACAGGCCCGCGCCTGCTGGTCCGTGACGGCGTCGATCACGAGCGCATCATGGACGCACTGGCGAGCGGGCTGGTAGCGCTCTGCGGCGTCAGCAAGGCCTCCTCCGTCCACGTCACCTTCGCGCGCGAGGCCGAGTGGAAGCTGCTCGCCGAGCACGGCTTCCTGCAGCGTACCGACCAGCAGTTCCACTGGCACAATGAGGGCTTTGCGAGCTTCGACGACTTCCTCAGCACCCTGAACTCGCGTCACCGCAAATCGATCAAGCGCGAGCGGCGCGATGCGCTCCCCGCCGGGATCACCATCCACTGGCTGACGGGAAAAGACATCACCGAGGATGCCTGGGACGCCTTCTTCGCATTCTACATGGAGACCGGCTCGCGCAAATGGGGCCGTCCCTATCTGACGCGGGAGTTCTTCTCGCTGATCGGCGAGACCATGGCAGAGGACGTGCTGCTGGTGATGGTCCGCCGCAACAATCGCTGGATCGCGGGCGCGATCAACTTCATCGGCTCGGACACGCTGTTCGGCCGCAACTGGGGCGCGGTCGAGCATCATCCGTTCCTGCATTTCGAGGTCTGCTATTACCAGGCGATCGACTTTGCCATCAAACGCGGCCTCACCCATGTCGAGGCCGGCGCGCAAGGCGAGCACAAGATCGCGCGCGGCTACCTGCCACGCACAACCCATTCCGCGCACTTCATCGCCGATCCCGGCCTGCGCCGCGCGATTGATGATTACCTCAAGCGCGAGCGCGCCTATGTCGCCGAAGCCGGACGCGAGCTCGCCGAGCTCGGCCCGTTCCGGAAAGGCGCCGACGAGGCGCCTTGACGTCTCGCCGTCGCTGGTGACAGTAAGCGCAAAATTCCAAGCGCAAGTTTCTCGGGGAGCCGCCATGACCGCCTACGACACCAACAACATCTTCGCGAAGATCCTGCGCGGCGAGCTGCCCTGCTCCAAGGTCTATGAGGACGAGCACGTCTTCGCGTTCCTCGACATCATGCCGCGCGTCCCTGGCCACACGCTGGTGATCCCGAAGGCCCCTGCCCGCAACATCCTCGACATCAAGCCGGACGACTACGCCCATGTCGCCCGCGGCGCGCACAGGATCGCCGCAGCCGCGATGCAGGCATTCAAGGCCGACGGCATCACCATCCAGCAGTTCAACGAGCCCGCCGGTGGACAAGTGGTGTTTCACCTGCACATGCACGTGATGCCGCGTCACGACGGCGTGGCGATGCTGCCGCCCGCCAGCCGCAAGGAAGATGCCAAGGTGCTGGAAGAGCACGCGGCGAAGCTGATCGCGGCGTTAAAGGGTTGATGTCATTCCGGGGCGCGCCCCCTTGGCGCGAGCTATGGTGCGCAATTGCGCACCTGAGAATCCATTTCACCACCGACTCTGACGCCTGATGGATTCCGGGCTCGCGCCTTCGGCGCGCCCCAGAATGACAGATCACTCCGTCTCGAAATCCCCTGGCTGGGGCGCCGCCAATGGCGTGAACTCGCACCGATCTGGCTTGATGTCGATCAGCGGCGTGTTGTCGAGGCAATCGAGCCCGCGCACCAGGATCGCATTGCCCTCGATGCCGACCAGCTTCACGATCGACGTGCCGATCGGATTTGGCCGCACCGGCGAGCGCAGCGAAAAGGTGCCGCGGGTTTTCTCGTTGTTCTTGGGGCTCTGCAGGATGATGTCGCGGCGCGACTGGTCGAGCCAATAGAGCACTTCGAGATTGCTGTAGAAATCGACGCCCTTGATGGCCGGCACGAACGGCTCGAAGATCTCGAGGCGGCAGATCGGGCCGTCCTGACGTCCCTGCCGCGGCGTCTCCAGCCGCGAGGTCCAGGGCGTGCGGATGCGGCCGATGAAAACGAGACCGGCGTCCTGTGTCGGTGGCAGCTCGATGGCGACCTCGCCCTCGCGGAGCTCCTGTTCGCGAACCATATTTCCTGTTCCTTGGCTGTTCGCCGGCGGTTTTAGCCCAACCACCACTTGCCGGCCAGCATGAAGACTTCGCCGGTCACGACGCCCGCAAAGATCGAGCGGCGGGTCAGCAGGAACACGACGAGGCCGGCGGCCACCGCGCCATAACGCAAGGTATCAGGCACGCTGGCCAGCGCACCCGGCGGCTCGACCACGATCTGGGCGATGACGCCGGCGAGGATGGCGGTGGCGACCGCCCTCACCCAAACCAGCAGTTCGGAGCCTTCGTCGATACCGCCGCCAAACCACAGGCCCAGCATGCGCCAGATCTGGTTGGGCACGACCCCGGCGACGAACAGCACCGCCAGCGCATGCCAGTCGCCGATCGCTTGCGCAAAACTCACGCGCGCACCTCCCGCCACCAATGCACGCCATAGGCGATCGTGCCGGCCACCACCCCGCTGACCAGGATATCGACACCGGAGTTCATCTTCGCGGCCAGCGGATAAAGCAAGATGCCCAGCACGAGCGCGACGACATCGGCCACCTCGCGGCTGTTGCGCGCAGTCGAGAACAGGAACGACAGCGGCGTCAGCAGCAGGATCGCCGCTCCAAGCGTCTGCGTCAGGTTGGCGGCGAGGAAATAGCCGACGGTGTTGGCGACGAGGCACACCGAGACGAGGCCACAGCCGAGCCCGTGAACGAAGGCGATGCGCCGTTCACGCGGCACCTGCGGCAGGAAACGGTGACACTCGACCCACAGCGTCACCGCGGTGAGATGCGCGGCAAAGACCAGCTCGCGCCGTTTGGTCGTCGGCGTCCGCATCAAGGGCAGCACCGAGACCACCATCGGGAACAGCCTGATGGCGCTGACGGTGACTGCAATCGCCGACTGGATGACGGTGGCGCCGGAGCCGAGCGTGGTGATCAGGATGATCTGCGCCGGCCCCGCCCAGACGAACAGCGTCGAGGCGAGCGCCCAGGCCAGACTGAAATGGGTGTCATGGGCCAGCGCGCCGATGCCGAGATAGGTCACGAACAGCACGATGGTGAGGATCGTCTGCGTGATCGAGCGCAGGCCCCAGCCGAAGGCAAGCCACCGGCTATTCCATTGTGGTGAATCGAGCGGAGGAAGCGCCACGGGAGTCTTGGCCGGGTTGCGGAATCGTGCCCGCATAACGGGCAATGCGGCGCCTCGCGTCAAGGAAGCGCGCGGCGGGGCTGGCATGCGTGACGCACCCAGCGCCGTCATTCCGGGGCGCGCCAAGCGCGAGCCCGGAATCCATCGGGCCGCAGAGACAGCCTCGCGATGGATTCCGGGTTCGCGACTTCGTCGCGCCCCGGAATGACAGCCTACCCCGCGACACCCTTGTTCTTCAGTACGAAGCACGCCCCGCCGGCCTTGCGGATGCGGTTGCACAGATCATCCGCCTCGCCGCGCGTGTCGGCGCCGATGCGCACCTGGTAGAACGCACGGGTGCCGCGGCTGCGCATCACCGAACTCAGCAGGCTCGGATCACGCTCGCCGATCGCGGCACCGAGCCGCGTGACCGCGCGGGAGTACATCGCCAGCGCCCTGTTACGGTCGAAGCCGGCGGCGAGCTGCACGCCCCAGGCCTTTGCGGCCGCAAGCTCCACATGCTGCTCGAGCTCGGCGACGAAAGCATTCGGCGCGCGCTTGAGCAGCGCCATCAGGTCGCGACAGCTCGTCGGCGGCGCGCTCGGCGGGCCCTTGCCGGTCGCGCCTGCCTTGGCCCAGGCATCGACGCTGGTGCCGGTGATGGCCAAGACATAGTTGCGGGTCTGCTCCGGCATGCCGCCGGTGCCGGCGAGCCATTCCTGCACGCGCCGCGGACCTGCGTTGTAGGCAGCGGCCGCGAGGCCGAGATTGCCGAACTGGTTGCGTAGCTCGTTCAAGAATTCTGCCGACTTCGGCAATGCCTGCACCGGATTGAACGGATTGAGCAGCCCGCGCTCGCTCGCGGTGCCCGGCATGAACTGCGCGATCCCCTGTGCGTGCTCGCCGCTGCGTGTCGTGGGACCTACCGCATCGGCCTGGAAGCGGCTTTCCTGCCAGATCACCCGGGCGAAGAATTCCAGCGGGAGATTGGCATCGCGCGCGGCGGCCTCGATGATCAGGCAGATCGACTCCCGCGTGTCGCTCTCGCGCGCCGACTCGGGCGATGGCAACGGTTTTGCGGGGGCTTCGGGGCCGAGCTGCGTGGGAGGAACCGGTGCGTCCTCGGCCAGCGCCGACGTGCAGACGAACGCTGCCACGAGCAGCTGCCAGATCAGCTTCTGGACCCCACCAAGCTGCATTTCGCTCCAAGCCCTTGAACTCGGGCCCCAAGGCAACTAGCAACGGCCGGAATAATCAACGCTGAGCTCGGCCAAAATGCGGACAATCTATTTTGATCTCGACGGCACACTCACCGATCCAAAGCCCGGGATCACCGGTTCGATCCAGTATGCCCTGAAAACACTCGACCAGCCGGTCCCGAGCCAGGACGAACTGACCTGGTGCATTGGGCCGCCGCTGCATGCCAGCCTGAAGAGGCTCGTCGGAACCGACGAACTTGCTGACCGGGCGCTGCTACTCTACCGCGAGCGGTTTTCCGAGGTCGGCCTGTTCGAGAATGCGCTCTATCAGGGCATCCACGACACGCTCGCCGCGGTGGCCGCGACGACGCCGCGCATGTTCGTGGCGACCAGCAAGCCCGCGGTCTACGCTACCCGCATCGTCGATCATTTCGGCCTGAAGCCGTATTTCGAGCGCGTGTTCGGGTCCGAGCTCGACGGCACCCGCGTCGACAAGCGCGATCTGCTGCGCTACGCGCTCGACGAGACCAAGGTCGACGCGAGCAGCGCCATCATGATCGGCGACCGCAGCCACGATGTGATCGGCGCCCGCACCAACGGCATGACCGCGATCGGCGTGCTCTATGGCTATGGCAGCGAGACCGAGCTCAGGGACGCCGGCGCGCATCACATCTGCGCCGCACATCCCGAGCTGCTCGGTCATTGCGTGGGCTAGGCGCTGACGGTCTCCACCGCCGTCAACATGCCGGTCTTGGCGTGGCAGTTCAGATATTCGAAGAACTGCTCGTCCGCAGCTGCCACCGTGACCTCGTGATAAAGTCGCAGCTTGGCTGACGGGCCGAGCGTGGACAGATACTTCATCGCGGCACCAAAAATCCTGACATGGGTTGGATGCGACTCCGCCCAGCGTTCGAGCGCCGCCAGGCTCTTCCACCAGCTCTGGCCGTAGGACTTTTCGCTCACGCTGCCGTCGGCCTGGAGCACCTCCATGTAGCGGTTGGCATAGCAGCCGATCGCAAGCCCCTCGTCGCGCAGGAAATCCATGCCCTCGCGCAGCACCGGCTCGACATCATCGAGATAGAGCTTTCGCTCGGATGCCTCGGTATCGCTCCAATCCTGCCCGGACCTGATCAGGCAGAGATTGTCGTGCGCCGTCACGCGCAGCCGCGCACCGTCCCGGATCAGCTCCGGCGCGCCACCGGGCGCCATCGCGTCGGTTTGCGACAGCGGAATACGGTCGCGCATGCCGCCCCAGTAAGCGTGCTCCTGCACCTCGCCGCTCATGCCGCCGGCGATCGAGGCGACGCCCTCAGTCCGGTCGGGCGAGGAGAACAGTGTCTCGTGCCGCGCTACAATGGGACGCAGCACTTCGACGAAGGTGCCGATGCCTTCGCGCTGCCGTCCGGTCCAGGCCTCGCGCGCCGCTTCGAACCAGGCGTCGAAGCGTGCGATGTCGTCCCAATAGCCCACCGAGCAGACGGTCTCGTATCCGGCTTGATCGACATAGTGCGCGCGATCCCAATGCGAAGGCCGCCTGCCGCAGCGAAATAGCGCGCGATGTCGGCGAGCGCCTCCGTCGCGGCCACCGGCGCCGTGCCGCGATGCTGCACGCCGAAATAGGCCATCACGACACGGCTCACGCCGGGCCTGTAGCGCGCCACAAAGGACGGATATGGCGGCTGGTAATCATCAGGCACGCGCTTGTGGCGCGTGCGCGGGTTTTCGAGATGCCGAGGAATTGCAGATTCCACGATCGTACCCTCCCCTCGATCTCGGTGATCAGCTCGCCGCCGCGGCGATGTCCGTGGGCTCGACGGTATCCACCGGCAAGGCAAATTGCTCGACGCGTTGGTACCGCTTCTTGTTCAGGAGCAACCGCGTCACGTCGGGCCGTGAATAATGCCCGGCCGGATCTGCCGCGTTCTTGGCAACACCGATGGCGCCGAGGTCGATCTCGGCGATCAATAACCCCTCCTGATCCGGCGCCAGCTTCTCGCCGATCTGGCTGCCGTCGGGACCGTAGATCGCGGCAAAGCCGCCGCCGGCATGCAGCAGCGCGTGCTTGTCCGGCCGGTCGCAAAGTTCGTCGATCATCGCTTGCGAGACCGTCGCGCAAGGCGCGAGCACGAAGCAAGAGCCCTCCACCGCATAGACGCGCGAAGCGGCGTTGTTGACCTCGGCGCCGAGCGCCGGCGCGAAGGGATCATAAAGCGAGAAGCTCGGCCAGGCCGCGACATGCACCTGCTCGTTCTGGGCGTACATCGCGTATTTGGACAGCGGCTGGAGATGCTCCCAGCAGCACAGCGCGCCGAGACGGCCGATGTCGGCCCTCGCATGCACGGCGAGATCGCTGCCGTCGCCCTCGCCGTAGACGGTACGCTCGGCATGGGTCGGCCGCAGCTTGCGGCGTTTGGCGATGGTCTCGCCATCGGGCCCGATCAGCCATTGCGCCAGATAGAGGCTGCCGCCGTCGCGTTCGGACAGGCCGATCACGGCGGTGAGCCTGGCCTTGCGTACGGCATCGCGCAAGCGCTCGGCCTGCGGGCTGTCATAGGACAGCGAGTTGTCGAAATAGCGCTGCACGAAGCCGCGGCCGATCGCCCAGGCCGGCGAGTCCATCCAGATATGCCAGGGGTAACCGGGGATGAAGGCCTCGGGAAAGGCGATCAGCCTGGCGCCCTTCTCCGCGGCCTCCCTGATCAGCGCGATCGACTTGTCGATGGAGGCGTCGAGATCGAGCCAGGCCGGCGCCGCCTGCACCACCGCCACCTTGTATTTCGGATGTTCGATGCCCATTGCCGCCTCCATTGCCGGTTGATCGGAAGCCATCTCCGATGCAGTCTATTGGGCCAAAGCGGGCAGCCGGCCGCTCGACCGCGGCGGAACAAAAACTCGACCGGCCGGGATTTTGGCCCGGTACGGGATTTGCCTCGGATCGGGCTGGATCTGCGCCAACATGCGATTTCGCTGGATGTGAAAGGGAGGCCTGCCGATGCCAATCCAGTTCACGACGGACGGCAGCCCGGGCTACCGGCGGCTCGCCCTCTGGCAGGACATCGTCTGCGACGTCTTCGTCGGGCTCGACTGCAAATCCGATCTCGGCAGCGCCTTTCGCGGCTCGGTCACGCAAATCCCGCTCGGAAAGGCCGTATGCTCCGAGGTCTGCTCCGATCGCCAGCACGTATTCCGCACGCCCTCCCGCATCGCGCGCTCGGATCAGGATTTCGTCCTGGTCGCGCTCGGCCATCGGGGCGACGGCGGCGTGGTGCAGGACGGCCGCGAGACTGTAGTTCATCCCGGCGAGTTCGCGCTCTACGACACCACGCGCCCCTATGAGCTGAAGTTCAACGACGCCTTCACGCAGACCATCTTCAAGGTGCCGCGCGAGATGTTGCAGCGCCGGCTCGGCGGCACGGAGACGCTGACCGCGATGTCGTTTGGCACTGAGGCACCGCTCGAGCGGCTCGCCTATGATTTCATCTTCCGGCTTTGCCAGAGTGCCGACCGGCTCGCCCCTGGCAACGCCGCTGTTCTGTCCGAACAGGCCGTCGATCTGCTCGCGATGGCGCTGAGCGAGCGGCTCGGCAAGACGTCGCTGCCATCCTCGACCCACCGATCCGCGCTGATTTACCGGCTCAAGGCGCATGTCCGCGCCCATCTCGCCGACCCCGACCTTTCATTGCCGGAGACCGCGGCCGCGCTCGGCATCTCGCCGCGCTACGTGAACGACCTTCTCGCCGACGAGGAGACCTCGTTCCAACGTTACGTCCTCGCCGAACGCCTTGCGCGGTGCCGTCGCGACCTCGCCTCGCCCATGCTCGTCCATCGCCACATCAGCGAGATCGCCTTTGCCTGGGGTTTCAACGACCTCTCGCATTTCGGCCGCGTCTTCCGCGAGCATTTTGGCATGTCGCCGCGCGATTTCAGGCAGAGCCAACTGCGGCACTGAGCAGCCATCTTCGCAAGCCTTCGTCCTGGACGAAGGCAACGCTCGCCAATTCCAGATTGTCTTGCGTTGCGGCGTGGATCAGGCTGCCACGCATGAGGACTCAGACGACGATAAGCGGAAACGAGCTGTTGCTGAGCGTCATCGCGATCCGTCTCGCCGTGCTGGTCGTGGTGGGATGGGGTTTGACTCTGCTGCCGCAGCAGACGCGCAATCGAGAGCTCGGCTGCGCTCCCCCATCCCAGGCAAGGGACGAGGCGAAACTTTCGGCGAAGCTTGTCGGCCCGCGCATCGTTGACGCCGCGTTCGACGATATGATTCGGCACGATTAGGGCGTCCGAGCAAGGCCGGTATGTGAGCGCGTGATAGGACAAGGCACCCGCTTGCGCTAACCTCGATGCCGAGGCCGCAACGATCAATCAGCGGCAGCCGAGGAGCATTTCGATGGAATACCGACGCTTGGGCCGGTCAGGCCTCATGGTGCCCGCTTTGAGCCTTGGCACCGGCACCTTCGGCGGCGTCGGCCGCCTTGCCGCGTGGGGCACGACGGACGCGACCGAGGCGCGGCGCCTGCTGGATATCTGCCTCGAGGCCGGCGTGTCGATGTTCGACACCGCGGACGTCTATTCGCTCGGCGAGTCCGAACGCGTTCTCGGCGAGGCCATCAAGGGCCGCCGCGACAAGGTGCTGGTCTCGACCAAGGCCACGTTTCGCTTCGGCGACGGCCCGAACGACATCGGCTCGTCACGGCAGCATCTGCTCGCAGCCATCGACGGTTCGCTGAGCCGGCTCGGCACCGACTACATCGACTTGTTCCAGCTCCACGGCTTCGACGCCTTCACCCCGCCCGAGGAGGTGCTCGCGACCCTCGATACGCTCGTGCGCGCCGGCAAGATCCGCTATGTCGGCGTTTCGAATTTTTCCGGCTGGCACCTGATGAAGTCGCTCTCTGTTGCCGACAAGCACGGTTTTCCGCGCTACGTCGCCAACCAGACCTATTATTCGCTGATCGGGCGCGATTACGAATGGGAGTTGATGCCGCTCGGCCTCGACCAGGGGTTAGGTGCCGTGGTCTGGTCGCCGCTCGGATGGGGACGCCTCACGGGCAAGCTTCGCCGAGGTCAGCCGAAGCCCGAGGTGAGCCGCCTGCCCAAGACCGCCGAGTTCGGCCCGCCGGTGCCGGACGAGCATGTCTATCGTGTCGTCGATGCCATCGACGAGGTCGCGAAGGAAACCGGCAAGAGCGTGTCGCAGATCGCGCTGAACTGGCTGCTGCAGCGCCCGACCGTATCGACGCTGATCATCGGCGCGCGCAACGAGACGCAGCTGCGCGAAAATCTCGGCGCCGTCGGCTGGTCCTTGACCAAGGACCAGGTCGCAAAACTCGACGCGGCGAGCAAGGTGACGCTGCCCTATCCCTACTGGCACCAGCGCACGACCTTCACCGACCGGAACCCGCCGGCGGTGTAGGCCTCGTTGAGCTGCATCAAGCCCGCTCGCGCCGGCCGTGGCACCATGCGGCCGTCGCGAGGCCGCCGATGCGCCGATCTGCCATGAAGGCTCTGTTCACGGTCCTCAATCTCACCCGCACCGAGCGGACGCGGATCGACCGGGACCGCGCCGTCCTGGTCGTCTCGACGGTGGTGACGCTCGGCCTCATTGCGCTCTACGTGTTCGGGAAATCGACAGCACGCTGGTAGGGTGCGCGGCCGTTCCGGTCGATGCCGACCGCCTGCGGCACAGGAACCGTCCGTGTCCTGCCGGGTTGCGATCCATCCTGCAATTTCCTAATCGGGAGACGGAACACGGCTCGAATCAAGCGCGCCTCCATCATGTCGTCCGCCCCCATCGAGCACGCCGACGGCCTGCCGCAGCCACAGCGCAACCAGGCGGTGCTGACCATTGCGCTGGGCATCATCATGGCGGTGGTCGACAGCGCCATCGCCAATGTCGCGCTGCCGACGATCGCGGCCGACCTCGACGCCAGTCCGGCCTTCTCGATCTGGATCGTCAACGGCTACCAGCTTGCGATCACGATCTCGCTGCTGCCGCTGGCTTCGCTCGGCGAGATCGTCGGCTATCGCCGCGTCTATCTGGTCGGGCTGGTGCTGTTCACGCTGGCATCCGCCTTCTGCGCGCTGGCGCATACGCTGCCGCTGCTCACGATCGCGCGCATCATCCAGGGCTTTGGCGCGGCCGGCATCATGAGCGTCAACGCGGCGCTGGTGCGCTTCACTTACCCGCGCAGCCAGCTCGGCCGCGGCATCGGGCTCAACGCGCTCGTCGTCGCCTTCTCCGCAGCGGTCGGCCCGACGCTCGCCGCAGGCATCCTGGCGGTCGGAAGCTGGCCGTGGCTGTTCGCCATCAACGTGCCGCTCGGCGCGGTGACGCTGGTGCTGGGCCTGCGCAGCCTGCCGCACACAAAGCCCGCCAGCCATTCGTTCGATTGGCAGAGTGCGGGGCTTTCAGCGATCACCTTCGGCGTCGGGATCGCAGCCGTCGACAGCGTCGGTCATGGCGAGGCCGCCATCACCTGCCTGATCCAGTTCGCCATTGCTCTGGTCGCAGGCGCGCTGCTGATCTGGCGCGAAACCCACATGACCTCGCCGCTGCTGCCGGTCGACCTGTTGCGCATCCCCGTGTTCGCGCTGTCGATCGCGACCTCGATCGCCTCGTTCTGCGGGCAGATGCTGGCCTTCGTCGCGATCCCCTTCTACCTCCAGAGCCGCTTCGGCTATTCGGCGGTGCATATGGGCCTCCTGATCACGCCATGGCCGATCGCGGTGGCGTTCGCGGCGCCGCTGGCCGGCCGCCTGGTCGAGCGTTATCCGGCCGGCCTGCTCGGCGGCATCGGCCTCACGCTGTTCGCCTGCGGCCTCGCCGCGCTCGCCTTCCTGCCCGCGGACCCCACACCGTTCGACGTGATCTGGCGCATGGCGCTGGCAGGTGCCGGATTCGGTCTGTTCCAGACCCCCAACAACCGCACCATGATCGCAGCCGCCCCGCGCGAGCGCGCCGGCGGCGCCAGCGGCATGCTGGGCACGGCGCGTCTGCTCGGCCAGACCACTGGCGCTGCACTGGTGGCGTTGTTGCTCGGACGGTATCCGGTTGAGGGGACCAGGCTGGCACTGCTCGCAGGCGTCGGGTTTGCACTCTGCGGCGCGGTGCTGAGCATGTTGCGGCTGTCTCCGGCTGGCGCGCGCGGCGCCGAACACGTCCGCGTGCAGGACGATCAGCGCCTGCGGGGCGACTGACAGAGCCCACCTTCCGGTGCCTGCTATTCCCGTGCACAACCCCTGCGTGGCTTAACTATCAGGATCAATGACCTATTGCCCTCGCGCTCCGGTTGCGCTTGATTGGCGCGGGGAATAAGGGGCACTTCATGCGTTCATTGGGAATTGTGGCGCTCAGCGTCATGCTGGGCGGTTGCGCGTCTGTGACGCGCGGCACGACCGAAAACATCAGCATCTCATCGACACCGTCAGGCGTGGAGGCTGTGGTCAGCGGGCTTGAGGTGCCGACAACCTGCACAACACCTTGCGCCATCGTCGCCAAGCGTAGCGCCGACATCACGATCACCTTCGAAAAGGAAGGCTATCAACCCCAGACGGTGCAACTCACCAAGGAAGTGTCGGGCACGGGCGCCGCCGGCTTCGCCGGCAATCTCCTCGCCGGCGGCGTCATCGGCATGGGCGTTGATGCCGCGACCGGGGCGGCCACCGATCACAAACCCAATCCGGTCATCGTGACGATGCAGCCGACCGCCCCCGCCCGCAGCGCGCGGCCGGCCGCGCCGCGCAAGCCGCGTCCGCCAGCGGCCGCGCCCGAAGCCGGGACGTAAGGGTCACACACAGCCTCGGAAACAAAAAAGGCCGGCTTCGCAGCCGGCCTCTTTCTGTTCATGATGAGCGCTGGATCAAGCCTTGACCAGCGGGCCCTTGGAGGTCGGCCCCTTCGAGCCGCCGGGACCGCCCGGCTTGGACTTGCCCGGCGGCCGCTTGCGGGCCCCCGGCAGCTTCTCCTGCTTCGGCGTGACCGGGCCCTCGACGAATTCGAACCCGATCTTCTCCTTGGTCTCGTCAGCCTCGTCCTTGACCAGGACGACGCGGACGTGGCCGCCGCCCTTCAGCTTGCCGAACAGCACCTCGTCGGCGAGCGGCTTCTTGATGTGCTCCTGGATCACGCGGGCCATGGGACGTGCGCCCATCTGCTCGTCGTAACCATGCTGGACCAGCCAGGCCTTGGCGGGCTCGGACAGCTCGATGGTGACGTCGCGGTCGCCGAGTTGGGCTTCGAGCTGAAGCACGAACTTCTCGACCACGGTGCCGATCACCTCGACGCTGAGATGGCCGAACGAGACGATGGCATCGAGACGGTTGCGGAATTCCGGCGCGAACTGCCGGTTGATCGCCTCGTGGTCGTCGCCTTCCCGCTTGGAGCGCGTGAAGCCGAACGCCTGCTTGGCGAGATCGGAAGCCCCCGCGTTCGTGGTCATGATCAGGATCACGTTGCGGAAATTGACCTGCTTGCCGTTGTGGTCGGTGAGCCGGCCGTGATCCATGATCTGCAGCAGCACGTTGTAGAGATCAGGATGCGCCTTCTCGATTTCGTCGAGCAGCACCACGCAATGCGGATGCTGGTCGACGCCGTCGGTGAGCAGGCCGCCCTGGTCGAAGCCGACATAGCCGGGAGGCGCACCGATCAGGCGAGATACGGTGTGCCGCTCCATGTATTCGGACATGTCGAAGCGCAACAGCTCGACGCCGAGGCTTGCCGCGAGCTGCTTTGCAACCTCGGTCTTGCCGACGCCGGTCGGACCCGAGAACAGGTAGCAACCGATCGGCTTCTCCGGCTCACGCAAGCCGGCGCGCGCCAGCTTGATCGATGCCGCAAGCGACTCGATCGCCTTGTCCTGACCGAACACGGTGCGCTTCAGCGTCTGCTCGAGATGCTTGAGCACCTCGGCATCGTCCTTCGACACGCTCTTCGGCGGAATCCGCGCCATCGAGGCGATCGTGGTCTCGATCTCCTTGATGCCGATGGTCTTCTTGCGCTTGTTCTCGGCGACCAGCATCTGCGCCGCACCGGACTCGTCGATCACGTCGATCGCCTTGTCCGGCAGCTTGCGGTCGTGGATGTAGCGCGAGGAGAGCTGCACCGCGGCCTCGATCGCCTCATTGGTGTACTTCAGCCGGTGGTAGTCCTCGAAGTACGGCTTCAGTCCCTTGAGGATCGCAATGGCGTCCTCGACCGTCGGCTCGTTGATGTCGATCTTCTGGAAGCGCCGCACCAGCGCGCGGTCCTTCTCGAAGTGCTGGCGGTATTCCTTGTAGGTGGTCGAGCCCATGCAGCGGATGGTGCCCGAGGCCAGCGCGGGCTTGAGCAGGTTCGAAGCATCCATCGCCCCGCCCGACGTCGCGCCCGCACCGATCACAGTGTGGATCTCGTCGATGAACAGGATGGCGTTGGGATGCGCCTCGAGTTCCTTCAGCACTTGCTTCAGGCGCTCTTCGAAGTCGCCGCGATAGCGCGTGCCCGCGAGCAGTGTGCCCATGTCGAGCGAGAACACCGTGGCAGCCGCCAGAACTTCCGGCACCTCGCTGTCGACGATGCGCTTGGCGAGGCCCTCCGCGATCGCGGTCTTGCCGACGCCGGCTTCGCCGACGAACAACGGGTTGTTCTTCTGCCGGCGGCACAGCACCTGGATCGCACGGTTGATTTCGGAATTGCGTCCGATCACCGGATCGATCTTGCCGTCGCGCGCCTTCTTGTTGAGGTTGACGCAATAGGTCTCGAGCGCCTCGCCCTTCTTCTTGGCGTCCTCGGCGCCCTTGGTCTCGGTCTCCTCGTCGACGCCGCGCACCGGCCGCGCCTCGGAGACGCCAGGCCGCTTGGCGATGCCGTGGCTGATGTAGTTGACCGCGTCATAGCGCGTCATGTCCTGCTCCTGCAGGAAATACGCGGCATGGCTCTCGCGCTCGGCGAAGATCGCGATCAGCACGTTGGCGCCGGTCACCTCTTCACGACCGGAGGATTGCACGTGGATCACGGCACGCTGGATCACCCGCTGGAAGCCGGCTGTCGGCTTGGCGTCGTCCGCGCCGTCGGTGACCAGATTCTCGAACTCGGTCTCTAGATAATTGACCAGGCTCGTACGGAGCTTGTCGAGATCGACACTACAGGCGCGCATGACGGCGGCTGCATCGGAGTCGTCGATCAGGGAGAGCAACAGATGCTCGAGCGTCGCGTATTGGTGATGACGCTCGTTTGCGATCGCCAGCGCACGATGCAGGGATTGTTCAAGGCTTTGGGAAAAAGTCGGCATTCGCGTCCTCTATGGCCCCCACCATCATGATCGTCATCGCCCGGTCAGGCAACAACAACCTTTGTCACATATAGTTATACAAGACCGCGGCGAAAGACCGGTTCCGCGACTCTGGCAGCGACACACCCGCGGTATTTTCGATGCAAAACCCGTTCCGATTTGGGCGGACTACCCATTTGGGCAGGGTTGACGCCGGCGCCGAAGTTCACCGGATCATGCAGCAGGATGCGCTGCCATCACACACCACACGAGCAGAACCACTCTAAGGAACGGGACCGGCGACTACTTCTTTTCCATCACGCATTGCAGCGGATGCTGGTGCTTGCGGGCGAAATCCATCACCTGTGTCACCTTGGTCTCGGCGATCTCGTAAGTGAACACGCCGCACTCCCCGATACCATGATGATGGACGTGCAGCATGATCTTGGTCGCGGCCTCGATGTCCTTGTTGAAGAACTTCTCCAGCACGTGGACGACGAACTCCATCGGCGTGTAGTCGTCGTTCAGGATCAGCACGCGGTAGAGGTTCGGCCGTTTGGTCTTCGGCTTGACCTTGGTAATGACCGAAGTGTTCGGACCCGAGGGGTTGCCCGAACGGTTCTCGTCATTGCTCATGCGAGGAGCGTAGGCAGCGGCTGGCGCGGACAGGTCGAGTCTGGAAGTCAATTGCGGCATGGCTCAGGCGTTCAAATTCCCCATGGAAGCGAATGGCGGTCGCCGCGCGACCCCGCCCTTCGGAGCCTGGCGCAGGCGCGCCGCCTTGTTGGATCGCCGCTCCCGACAATCCGGTCCAAACCGGATCGTTCGCCAGCAATATGGGCCTGCCCCCGGCCCGCCGCAAGCGTGCAGAGGTCCGGCCGATGCGGCCACGGCAGTCCCGATTCCCGGTCCGGGCGATCAGGAGCGAGGTTAAACAATCCGGACCGATTTGACAAAAATTTCGCCCCCGCGCGTTTAGAACATGTTGACCAGGAACCCCGGCTACTAACCCGGCTGCGGCGGTTTCACGCGGGTCGCTCCGGTTTTCTACGGTCCAATTTACCTGCCGTTCAATGGCATGGCGCGAAATCGGGCAAAACACAGATTTCGGGGATTGTCATGTCTCGCCCGCCGCTCGTCAGCCGCCTTGGTCGACTATGCGCCCGCTTTGCAACGGCCGAGCAAGGCAATATCGCCGTGATCTTCGCCATCGCGCTGGTCCCGGTGCTGAGCTTCGTCGGTGCCGCGATCGATTATAGCCGCGCCGCCCAGGCCCGCGCCTCCATGCAGTCGGCCCTCGACTCCACCGCGCTGATGCTCTCCAGGGACCTGTCGTCCGGCACGATCACGACGTCCCAGATCAGCAGCAAGGCGCAAACCTATTTCAATGCCCTGTTCACCAACACCACGACCCTGCCATCGGTCACCGTTGGGGCCACTTATACCGCGAGCACCAGCATCGGCTCGACGATCCAGCTCACCGGAACCGGCACCTACACGACCAGCTTCATGAAGATCGCCGGCTTCCCGACACTCGGCATCGACACCACCTCCACCAGCGCCTGGGGCCTGACGCGCATGCGCGTGGCCCTGGTGCTCGACGTCACGGGATCGATGGCCGACGACGGTAAGATGCCGGCCATGCAGACGGCCGCGAAGAACCTGGTCGACCAGCTCAGCACGCTCGCCAAGACCAACGGCGACGTCTACATCTCGGTCGTTCCGTTTTCCAAGGACGTCAACGTCGGCAGCAGCAACTATGACAAGTCCTGGATCGACTGGAGCGACTGGGAAGCGGTGAATGGCAGCTGCAGCGACAATTGGTACAAGCAACAGTCGAGCTGCGTCAGCGCGGGCAAGACGTGGACGCCGAAAAACCACAACAAATGGACGGGATGCGTCACCGACCGCGATCAGGACTACGACACCAAGAATACTGCTCCGGTGAGCAGCAACTCGTCGACGCTGTTCCCGGCGGAGCAGTATTCGTACTGCAATTCCAGCAATTCGGCCTACATCCAACCGATCATGCCGCTGAGCTACGACTGGTCGGCGCTCAAGACGCTGATCGGCAATCTGGTCCCGACCGGCAACACCAACCAGGGCATCGGCCTCGCCTGGGGCTGGATGACGCTCTCGACCGGCGATCCCATGAACGCGCCGGCCAAGGACACCAACTACACCTACAAGGACGCAATCGTCCTGCTCTCCGACGGCATGAACACGCAGAACCGCTGGTACAGCGACTCCTCGCAGATCGACGCGCGGGAGAAGAAGCTGTGCGACAATGCCAAGGCCCAGCCCAACAACATCACGATCTACACCGTGCAGGTGAACACCGGCAGCGATCCGACCTCGAGCGTGCTGCAATATTGCGCCAGCAGTTCCGACAAGTTCTATCTCGTCACGTCGGCCAGCCAGACCGTTTCGGTGTTCAAGGACATCGGCACCTCGCTGTCGAAGCTGCGCGTGGCGCGCTGACGGATCGACCGCGTGCCAACAAAAAGCCCGGCTGGTTCAGCCGGGCTTTTCGATTCCAGGACGTCCTGAAAAATTTACTGAGCAGCCGGGGTGAACTTCGACACGATGGTCTCGACCGGCTTGAACGCCTGCTTGGCGAGGTCGCTGTAGAGGCCGGCGATCTTCTGCGATTCCGCAACGAAGGTCTCGTAGGAGGAACGGGCGAAATCGGTCTGCGCTTCCATGGCCTTGTCCAGCGACTTCACGCCGGAAAGCTTCTCGACGAAGGACTTGGTGTCTTCGAACGACTTCTTCGTATAGTCGCCATAGGCGCTGGCGATCGCCTGGAGGCCGTGCTGCACCGAGGTCGCGGAGGCGACGTACTGCTCGAAGTGCTCTTTCCCGTAGTTCTGAAAGTCTTCAACCTTGAACATTTCGGAATCCTTTTCCCTGGCTCTCGTCGGGAAGCCCCGGCTCCCTGACTCTGCCCACAATTAGTGCAACGCACAAAAAAAGTCAAGAATTTTGTGCGACGCACAATTGGACTCATTTCGCGAAGATTCCCGGAGTTTCCCGCAAGGGTTCTTTAAGCATTTGGAAACCGCGGGCCCCTACCCTGATTCCCTGGACGTGTTCAACTTCCGCAGACGGTCAAAAGCCGTTTGAGACCATCACCTTAGCCAGAATAGCGGTTCAGGTCCAACGTCCCCCGCGGCGAGCACCAGCGGAGGGACAGCCTGAGCAGGTAATGATCCCGGGTCCATTGGGCACAATTTCGCCTCACGAGCCGGTGATCAAGTCAGAAACGGGGACGGGGTTCCATGCTTCGTAAAAAGTTGTCTTCCTCGCGCTTGGCGCGGGTTGGCGTTTTCGGGCTTCTTACGGTCACCACCGCGGTCATCTTCACCACCGATGCCGCCGAGGCGCGGCGTCATCGCCGCCATTACGCGCACCACCGGGTGCAGCGCGACGTGTCCGAGAGCTCCAGCCCGAAATTCGCGTCCATCATCGTCGACGGCAATTCCGGCGCAGTGCTCCAGGCGACCAGCCCCGACGGGATCCGCCACCCCGCCTCGCTCACCAAGATCATGACGCTCTACCTGCTGTTCGAGCGTCTCGAGTCCGGGAAGATGAAGCTCGACACCGAGATGCCGGTGTCCCAGCACGCCGCCGATCAGGATCCGACCAAGCTGAATTTGCGCGCCGGCCAGACCATCCGCGTCGAGGACGCGATCAAGGGTCTCGTCACCCGCTCCGCCAACGACGCAGCCGTGGTGATCGCCGAAGCGATCGGCGGCGACGAGGACGACTTCGCCCAGATGATGACGCGCAAGGCGCGCTCGCTCGGCATGTCCAAGACAGTGTACCGCAACGCCAACGGCCTTCCCAACGACGAGCAGGTCACGACCGCGCGCGACCAGGCCACGCTCGGCCGCGCTATCCAGGAGCGCTTCCCGCGCTACTATCGCTATTTCGCGACCGCGACCTTCAACTGGCGCGGACAGTCGATCCGCAACCACAATCACCTGCTCGGCAATGTCGAGGGCGTGGACGGCATCAAGACCGGCTACACCCGCGCCTCCGGCTTCAATCTCGTGACCTCGATGCGCCGCGGCAACCGTCATCTGATCGGTGTCGTGCTCGGGGGCCGCAGCGGCGGTTCGCGCGATGCCATCATGCGCAACCTGCTCGCGGAGAATCTCGAGAAGGGTGCGACCACCCACACCGTCGCCGCGGTCACGGAGCGCAACGGCGCGGACGCCAGCACCGAGGTCGCCGACGCGTCGCCTACCCCGGCCCGCGCCGTTCCGCAGGTTCAGGCCGCTCCTGCCCCTGCTCCTGAAGCCGCTCCGTCGCGTCTGGCCGCACGCCTGTCGACGCTCGCGGCTGCGACTGCCGCGGTGCCGCCGGCCCAGCCCAGATCCGAAGCCAAGCCTGAAGTTCGGCCGACGGAATCCAAGATCGAGCCGGCGCCGCTCACCAATGGCGTGATCTCGAGCCAGCCGCTCTCCATCATCCCCGGCTCGTCCGAGCCGATGAAGCCGGTCCGGGTCAAGACGGTTCAGGTCAAGGCCGGCGCCGTGAAGGTCGCTTCCGCCGCCCCCGCTCAGGTCGCACCGCCGGTCACCAACGCCATTTCGTCCCGTTCCGACGTCGCGGAAACCTCCACCGCCGTCGTCGCCCGGGCCGATCTCATCAACAAGCCCGAGGTCGTCAGCCAGCCGGAAGCGCCGAAGGCCGAGATCACCCGCGCCGAGCTGCCGCGGCAGCCGGCGGGCTTCGGCACCGGCAACGGCCTCCTCGGGGTACTGCCGGCCGCAACGACTGCTGCGCCCGCCCCGGCCGCTCCGAAGCTGGCCTCCGCCGACCCGATGCCGGTCCAGATGAGCGCCACCACCAAGCCGGTCGCCACCCACAGCGGCTGGATCGTCCAGGTCGGCGCGCTCGAGAGCGAGAACGAGGCCCAGCAGCGCATCGACGCCGCGCGCAGCTCGGCCCGCGGCCTGCTCAGCAAGGCCGATCCGTTCACCGAGGTCGTCGCCAAGGACAATCGCAAGCTCTATCGCGCCCGCTTCGCCGGGCTCGAGCGCGACCAGGCCGAAGCCGTCTGCCGTACCCTGAAGCGCGCCGACATCTCCTGCATCACCGTCCGCAACTGATCTTTCGCAACGCTCCGCTCAAAATGCCCGCGCCTTGCGCGGGCATTTTTGTTTTTGGCGGATCTCGATGCCAGTTCCGCGACAACTTCTCGTCAAGGATTTACGGTTAAAACTTTACTCAAGAGATCAACCACGCCGACAATGGCGGGTGTCAGGGCGACGGCAAACAGAGCAAGCGGAGCTCACGCGGTACGGGCGTTTGTAGCGTAGTGCCGGAGTTAGCCGTTATGCGTACGAAGCAGAGTATCCTTGGCCTCGTTTACACGGGCAGCGAGATAGTTCGACCCCCCTTGGTCGGGATGGAGTTTCTTCATCAGGGTCTTGTGGGCCCGGCTGATGTCGTCACGCCCCGCCCCCGGCTGCAAGCCAAGGATCTGATAGGCCTCCTCCGCCGTCATTTTGCCGCTCGCCGCCGTGCGGCGCTGCCCCCCTGCCGCATCGCTCTGCGCGTTCTGACGCCAGGCGGGAAACCGGCGGTCCAGATAGCTTTCAAGTAAGGCCACGCTCTCGGCGTCGAATGTCGGAACCATGGCCAGCAGGCTAGCGAGATCGAACTCGCCGAGATCGCGCCCGGCGTGAGGCCCGGCGACGATCTGCCCGCCGAGCTGGCCAGAGCCGTGGTCGAGCCGCATATCCAGGAATTGCGAACGCACGCGTGAAGACTGCCCTGACGCGGGCGCAGCACCACCGCCGCCGAACAGCCCGCCGACATTGCCGAAGCCGGCGTTTGCCAGCGGTGTCCAGCCCAGCAGCCCGGCGCCGAAAATCCCGAGCGGGATCGCCACCACCAGCTCGCCCCGCAAGCCCGTGAAGGCTGCGACCGCCAGCGCCACCACGCCGCCACCGAACCTGATGGCCCTCGCCAGCACCGCCGGATTGGCAGCGCGAAACATCTGGAGCAGCAGATAAAGCGTGATAATTGCGACAGCGCCGGCGATCAGGGTCATGACCGGAATATAGTCGCCCTCGCGGCAAAATGCATGGCATACGCCTCGCCGCGACGCCTGAGCGCTACTTCATTTGGCCGATCAGCCTGGCCGCGCCGCTCGCGGTCTTCGCCAGCTTCAATAGCGCCTCGCGACCGCCGGCGGCATAGGCCGCAGCCGCCCGCAGCAGCTCGCGCAACTGCGCCGCCGCACCCGGATCGAACCGGCACCAGGCGCCACCCGTCAGGCGCGCGATCTCGCGAAAGGCCTGCTCGGCGACGGCGTCATGACCTTCCTGAAACAGGAACACGGGCACTTTGAGCATGCCGAGCTCGCCGGCCTTGGCGCAGAGCTCGTCGACCTTCTCCTCCATGGCATCGCCGACGAAGACGACGGCGCGCACGCCCGATGCGACCGCTTCGCGCCGCGCCTCGGTCAGCACCTTGCCGATCTGGGTGTCGCCGCCACGGCAATCGATCTTGCTCATCAACGCCGCAAGCCTGTTGCTGTCGGAGATCCATCCCGTGGCGCGGCACTCGTTGAAGCCGCGATAATAGACCAGCCGGATGTCGAGACTGCCGAGCGCGGCGGTCTCGCGAAACATGTCGGCCTGCAGCGCGCAGGCCATGTCCCAGGTCGGCTGCCGGCTCATCGTCGCGTCCAGCGCGAAGATCAGCCGCCCCTTCGCGCCCGGCGCATGCGGTGACATCGCCTGCGCCTTGGCGACGAAGGCGGCGATGTCTTCCGTAGTCGACATTCCGGCCTGCGGCACCGCACCGCCTGCTTGCGCCGAGACGGCATCGCCGCTGCGGGGTTTAATGGGTTCGCCCGACATGCCTTGACCCTGCGTGGGCGGCTAATGTGGTTAGCGCAAGCAGCCCGGTCAATGTGCAAAGCCCCCGCCGGCAGAGGCTGGCGGGGGCTTTGCAGATCGTGACTGACGATGTGGGCGCCGTCAGGGCGAAGAGGTCAGCTCTTGGCAGGCCCCATCAAGGCGACCGGACCGGGCTCGAGGATATTGGGCGGCGAGGATTGCGTGTCGACCGGCGCGATCTCGCTGTCGGCGGCGCTCAGGAATTTGTCGAGCATGCCCTGGATCGAGTTCTTGGCGACATCCGGACCGGTGTCGCGCATGTCGTTGTGCTGGAATTCAGTCTTCACGACCTGGATACCCGCCTTCTCGCATTCCTCGTCCGTCGGGATCACGCCCGCATCGGCCTTGAACTGCGGATCGGTGGAGCGGAACGACAGGATCTTGAACTTGCCGGCGGTGACGAAGGGCACGCGCAAATTGTCGAGCGTGACGACCTTTTTGACTTCATCCGGATACTGTTTGGCGAAATACATCGTGATGTCGCCGCCCATGGAATGGCCGACCATGGTGACCTTGTCGTAGTCGGCGTTCGGCTGAAGCTTCCTCATTTCCTGCACGGCGAGATGGATGTTGGCGACACCGCGCAGGATCTGCGGCAGGCGGCCGACATAGAGCTCGCCGGGCTTGGTTACCATCGGAGGATCGGTCGGCAAGTCGTGCTGCGGGCTCAGGACCATGTAGCCGCGCGCAGCGAAGATGTTGGCGAGGAAGCCGTACTCGGTGTTCTTGACGGTGTTGCCGTGATTGATCACTGCGACCGGCAGCGTGATCATGCCGGCGGTGGCCTGCATTTCCTTGTCACGACGCACCGCGATGTCGACGGGCACCGGGCGATTGTCGCGCGAGGCGTCGTAGAAGGTAATGGTCTCGTGCTTGATCGCCCACTTGCTCGCCGTGAAATAGGCGATGCCGCAGAGAGCACTGACCGAAACCAGAACGGCAATTCCACGCTTCATTTTCGTCCTCAGCCTCAGGCTCTTGCGGCCTGAATCCCTGTTGAAAATCGTGTTCTTCCGGGGCTCTTCGACCCCTTGTCGCCTATTCGCTAATATATGTCACAGGCGCGTGACAGGAAGGCCAAATATTGTGAACCGGCAGCCCTTTCATTGTGCGCCGCACACGTTTTGTAGGCATCCCGTCCTCGCCAAGCTACGCCAGCGTGCACGTCACCATCCGACGCAACCGGTCTCGCTTGGGTTCAATTTCACGGTCAACGTAAGGTGAAAACGGCGGAGCGCGGCCACAGTTCCCGCGGAAACCGGCACCTCAGATCGATCGGAAGTAGCGATATACCGCCGCTCAGGCGCCGAGGATGTCGTGAACCTCGAGCGGCTTGTCGACCTGGTTGAACCACTCGGCCCGGTTGGCGGCGCGGCGGCGGCCGCGCTCGTCGAGCGGCAGCTTGAGCTGCCGGAGCAGGCTCGTCACCTCCTCTCGTGCGGTCAGATGGCCGAGATTGGGCCGCATGCCGAGCGTGGTTTCGTCGATCTCGTCGAGGGCGGTCAGGCCGCGCGGGAAAAATTCGCGATAGACGACGCGTTCGGCGAAGCCGTCGACGTAGCGGAAGCCGAGCCGCAGCGACAGATCCTTCAGCCCCTCGGCGACGAGCTGCTTGTTGCGCGAGCCGAGCATCGACAGGCGGTTGCGCACGACGATCCAGTCGGTGGTCGAGCCGTCGAGCTGGCGGCGCTTGCGCCTGACGTCGCGCACCATCTCGGCGTAGTGGCTCTCGCCCGTCACCGCGTAATTGGCGGGATCGACGGTGCCGAGCACGTCGAAATCGAGGAAGCTGTCGTTGATCGGCGTGACCAGCGTGTCGGCCATCGAGTGCGCCAGCCGCATCAGATAACTGTCGGTGCCCGGCGTATCGATGACGATGAAGTCGAAGCTGCTCTCGACCGCCGAGACCGCCTCCATGAACTGCTGGAACTCGGAATTCTCGTTCTCGGCGATCTGCATGGTCTCGCCGAGCTTGATGCAGCGATGCACCGGCAGTTCGAGGTCGAGCTTGGTGCGGCGCGCCCAGGCGGCACGGTTGCCGATGTAGCGCGTGAAGCTCTGCTGACGGCAGTCGAGGTCGATGGTGGCGACGCGCTGGCCGGCCTTCAGGAGCGCAACCGCGATGTGCAGGGCGGTGGTCGACTTGCCGGAGCCGCCCTTCTCGTTACCGAGCACGACCACATGCGCCGAGCCGGATTGGCCTTGGCTAGCCTGCACAAGCATGGCGATCCTCAACACCCCTGATGAATATCTTCGAGTTGGCCGCGTCTGCGGTCAAGTGAAATGCGTGACAGGTAATGCAAATCGCAGCGCGCCTGCTTCATCATGAATCGCGGCGCCGTCTTTCTTTCTGTAATCCAGCCCACAATGTCGCGACATCCTGCGCGACCTTGCGCGGGATGCTGTGCCGCATCCGGATGCATGGCGTCCACGATCGCCGCTTGTTAAGGTTAGTCGCCCCTGGCGCCAGGTCATGCCGCGCCGATTCCCAACCCTGTCGAGTCCTGATGTCAGCAAGCCCTTTGATCGCCCGCACGGTCCCAACCTTGCGCCGCGCCGTCGACAATCTCCGCAAGCGAAAGGCCACGATCGCGCTGGTCCCGACCATGGGGGCCCTCCATGACGGGCATGTGTCTCTCGTCCGCCTCGCCAAGCGGCGCGCCAGCCGCGTCGTGGTCTCGATCTTCGTCAACCCGACCCAGTTCGCCCCCACCGAGGATTTCGGCGCCTATCCGCGCACCTGGAAGGCCGACATCGCCAAGCTCGCAGCCGAGGATGTCGATATCGTCTGGCATCCCGGCGTCGATGCCATGTATCCGGACGGCTTTGCCACCCGCATCGTGCCGGAGGGACCGGCGATCGCCGGCCTCGAGGACCGCTTCCGCCCGCATTTCTTCGGCGGCGTCGCCACCGTCGTCGGCAAGCTGTTCACGCAGTGCCGGCCGGACTTCGCGATCTTCGGCGAAAAGGATTTTCAGCAGTTGCGGGTGGTGTCGCAGATGGCGCGCGACCTCGACCTCGGCGTCAAGGTCGTCGGCTCCCGCACCGTGCGCGAGCGCGACGGGCTCGCGATGTCCTCGCGCAACGTCTATCTGTCGCCCGAGGAGCGGCGGACCGCCCCCATCCTCTACCGTGCCATGAAGGACAGCGCCGGCCGCATCCGTGCCGGCGAAGCCGTTGCGTCGGCCATGAAGCGTGGCGCCGCAACGATCGAGGCGGCCGGCTTTGCGCTCGACTATTACGAAGCGCGCCATGCCGAGACGCTGGCGCCCCTCGCCTCGCGCAAGGACGGACCGTTGCGGATCCTGGTCGCGGCCAAGCTCGGCACGACTCGGCTGATCGACAATATCGCGGTTTAGAGCAGCCCGAGATCGCGCAATTCGCGCCGCATCGGCTCCGGCATCGCCGCGATCGAGCCGGCGGCGGACTTGCCGAGATCGGGCGGCACGGAATCGTCGGCGAGATAGCGCCAGCCCTGGAATGGGCGCATCGGCCGTGGCGACACCGAGACCACTTTCGGCTGCATCACGATCCGGCAACGGCCGATACCGTCCTTGTCGCGGAACGGCTCGATGCCGATGATCTTTTCCCGTGCGGCGATCTCGCCCTTGATCACCCAGTAGAGCGACCCGCCCGAGAGGATCTCGGCATCGCGCTTGGGGACCATGCGGGTGATGTGGATGTGATGTTGCGGCAGACCCTTCTTCTTGGCGGTCTGCATCCGTTCGGCGATCCACTCCTTCAATTCCTTGACGGAGTCGCAACCGACGGCGAGCTTGATCAGATGTAGCGGCATGCCCAAGCATTAGCCGGGCGGCACCGCATTTGGAATGCCGATCTATTCGTTATCCGCAGCCGCGGGCGCGGCCGCCGAGGTTGGCGGCGGAGCGAGCGGAACCGGCGCTGCAGGAGCACGCGCAGCCTTCGGGGCCGGCGGCTTCTTCGCGGCCGGTGGTGCGGCGGCCTGTGCCGACGTCGCGGCGGGCGCGCGCGGTGCCGGCGCTGCGTTCGCGGCGGCGGGCGCCGCCTGGCGCGTCGTCGCCGTGGGCTCCGGATTCATGATGCTGACCGGCGGCGTCGACGAGGCGCTAGGGAACTCAGCGCTGGTCGGCTTGCCCGTCGGCATCGCGGGCGGCAGCCCGGCAAGCGCGGCCGTGGCCGGCATCGCCGACGCCGTTGCAGGCGCGTTCCAGGTTGGCGCATGGCGCGCGACCAGCATGTCGTAGAGATGGGCGTCCATGTTGGCGGCAACCCGCTGCTGGTCGGTCAGCGAGCGGAACGCGGCGCAGTCGAACTGCGTGCAACCGTCGCGCACGACCAGCACCTGCGCCACGAAGCCGTAGCGATCGTGCTCCAGCGCCTTGCGCAGCACCTTCATGTCCGTCGTCAGGCTCTTCTCGGCGATCGCGGCATCACCGAGCGCGGTCAGCCGGTCGATTCGGGCCGCGGTATAGGAGACGGCGGCAGCCGCGGCATCCGGCGAGCCGAACAGCGCCTTCTCGCAGCCAATGGCGACCGCATCGCCGGCGAGATCGTCGAGACAGGACAGCGCCGGCAGGCTCGCGATGACGGCACCTTGCGCGCGCGCTTCGGTCGGAGCGTCCTGCCCCGCCGGTCCATAGACGCGCACGGTGGCAGCTCCGGCGATCGCGATGGACAGCAGCGTGATCACGGTCAGCGCGCCGTTGGCGACCGACCTGTCGGCGCGCAGCAGCGTGATCAGCAGGATCAATCCGAAGAATCCGGCAGCCGCCAGCGTCATCCACATCGGAAAGGCCGGCGAGCGCCAGATTTGGTCGAGCGAAGTGGCCCATGCCCAGTTCATGCGCGACGTCCCCTCACGCGAGCAGAGAGCGAATGGTCAAGCAAGCACCGCGAGTCGGCAACTGCCCCCAGGCCCACCTTGGGAAGGTGAAGCGGGCCTTTTGACGGCGGCAGGACACAATTCCGCAGGGGGCGCGAATGCGCGGGAGCGTCGGTTTTCAGGACAGCGCGAGCTGGCTTTCCTTGGCGACGCGTTCGAAGGCTTCGGTCGAGCTTTTGATCCGGTACTGGCAGTCGTCGCCGTCGGTCGGCAGCAGGCGAATGACCTCGTACGAGCCGCTGGCAGCAGGGCGCGCGACGTTGCTGGCCGTGAACAATACGCGCGTTCCAATCGGGAATTTGTGCTTCAACACCCTCTCCATCACTCAAACAACGCCTGCCTCGCCCATGGTCCCACTGCGACGGCCGGCCAGAAACCCAGCGCTGTATAGCACGCGGCCAGCCGTTTTGGCCAGCGCCATGCCACCATGGCAAACGTGTAAATCCTGCAATCTTTTCAGAATGATAGGGATGGAACCGACAGGTCGATGATACCGCCGGGGCCGCATGTTCAGGCGGCATGTCGCAGGGCCGGTCGCAGCCCGATTGGCATATAGCCCCGGTCAATGTCCGGAACGTGAGCGCCGCCGGCCGGCACACAGCCAGCGGCCTCGCTCGGACCGACCGGTCAGGCGTCCTCGAACTTCTCGATGACAAGGGTTTCGGCCAGCCCGTCGCGGGTCCATTCCTGGAACGCCGGCAGCGCCATCATCGTCTCCATGTAGGCCTTGGTGTCCGGCGCGACGTCGATCGCGTAGGTGCGCAGGCGATGCACCACCGGCGCGTACATCGCATCGGCCGCACCGAAGCGGCCGAACAGGAACGGACCCTTGGCACCGTAGCGCGTGCGGCACTCGCGCCAGATCTCCTCGATGCGCGCGACGTTGGCCTTGGCGTCGGCCGACAGCGCCAAGGGCCGGACCGGCCGGTGCAGGTTCATGCCGCATTCGTTGCGCAGGGGCACGAAGCCGGAATGCATCTCGGCGCACACCGATCGGGCATGCGCGCGCGCGGCGACGTCGTCGGGCCACAGCTTCACTTCCGGATAGCGCTCGGCGATGTATTCGATGATGGCGAGCGAATCCCACACCGTGACATCGCCGTCGACCAGCACCGGCACCTTGCCGGCACGGCTGAAGGACAGGATCTGCTCCTTGTCCGCGGGATTGTCGGTGTAGAGCGGGATCAGCGTCTCCACGAACGGGATGTCGTTGGCGCGAAGCGCGAGCCATGGCCGCATCGACCATGACGAGTAGTTCTTGTTACCGATCGCGAGTTTCAGCGCAGCCATGTCATCAGTCCTTCCCGAGACGTCCTAGGGCGAGCCGCTTTTAACGCCATCCCCTGCCGCCAATCAATCGTTGCTGCGCCCCGTCATGCGTGGCAATCGTTGCGGTCCTCGCCAAGAGACGGACAAGAGACGGACATGAGACAGACATGAGCAGGCACTGGGTCGACATCACCGCGGTCGGCTTCTTCATCATCGAATGGCTGGTCTATGCCCTGACGCTGGAGCATTCGGCCTACGGCCGCGACAGCCTGTCGGCGCGCATGAACCGCTATCGCGAGGTCTGGGTGCGCCGGCTGCTCGACCGCGAGACGCGCATGGTCGACATGCAGATCATGGCCTCGCTGCAGAACGGAACCGCTTTCTTCGCCTCGACCAGCCTGATCGCGCTCGGCGGCGCGCTGGCGCTGCTGCACGCCACCAACGACGCGATCACGATTTTGAGCAAGCTGCCGATCGACCTCAGCACGTCGCCGGCGATGTGGGAGTTGAAATGCGTCGGCCTCGTGCTGATCTGCGTCTACGCCTTCTTCAAATTCGCCTGGTCCTATCGCCTGTTCAACTATGTCGCGATCCTGTTCGGCGGCATGCCCCCGGCCGAGCGGCGCGACACGCCGGAGGCGGAGGCCCATGTCATCCGCACCACGCGCCTGTTCGAATCTGCCGGCCGCCACTTCAACCGCGGCCAGCGCGCCTTCTTCTTCGCGCTCGGCTATCTCGGCTGGTTCGTCAGCCCCTGGCTGCTGTTCGTGACCACGGCGGCCGTGGTGGTCGTGACCTGGCGCCGGCAATTCGCATCGAGCGCGTGGGCCGCGATGGCGCCGGAGGTGGCGGATGGCGATGAGGCGATGAAGCGCGGTCATTGAGGCGCTCCCGTGTCCCGGACAAGCTGCAACGCGCGAGTGTTGCGGCGCAGAGCCGGGACCCAGGGCAACACGGCGCGATGCGGATGGATGGGCCCCGGCTCTGCAGCGCACCACTTCGTGCTGCGCCGCGTCCGGGGCACGAGAGCGGTGAGTGGCGCGCGCGCTCTCCACCGTCATTACAATGCGCCAGTGCGCATCCCAGCGGCAGTGCCGTAGAGTGGGCAAAGGCGCATAGCGCCGTGCCCACGATCTCTCTCCATAAGCAACAAGGCGTGGGCACGCTTCCGCTTTGCCCACCCTGCGAGATCGAGTTTGTGGCACGCAGCTCAGCTCGCAGACACGCCTTCGCATTCTCGCGGCGCGTTTCGCCCGAGCTTTGCTTCATCTCGTACCCTCATTAGCCAAGAGGGCGCAGGGAAGGCCGGGTGCCAGCTCGCACCCGCGGTCCGCTGCGCGAAAAGCACACGCAGAAAGAACCGCACAGCAGCATACAGGTGGTGCCGATCACTCGGCCTTCCCTGCGCGATGGTCGTACGGCTTATGCCGTGATCTCCCGGGAGCCGACCATTCCTTCTGGCCTCCCTCGCCCCGCGAATTGGATGATGCAGTCTGCCCGGTTGGGCTCGCTCGCACCTTCGCAAGGACTTGACCGTGGCAACGACGGCCAGGACCACACGGTTTTGCCGTACGCACGGCCCGCCATTTCGCCGCAGTTTTTCCTGGCCCTGTCGACGAAGCCGGAAACTTACAGACGAGACGAAGCCTAGCAGCGCCGCTCGTCGCACGAAGCCTCGGGCTCACAGGGACTACCCGCCCTGCCCGCGCCTCTCGTGCCGACGCTGCCGCGTCCACCGCAAGCCCGGCTCGCGATGCGTGACGACACATGATCGCCCCTCTTGGTGAGCCGGGATGGACGACACATACGCCGAAACCGAATTTCGGTAAAGTGGAATATTTTTGGCGGGATGGATTGACAGAGCGCGACACAGGCACGATCGCGTAGCCCCGATGGAGCCAACGGGCTACAAGAGCTACGATCCGAAATCCCGCGGGCTGAACGGCAGGTCCATGATCTTCCATTCCCCGTACAGATTTGCCGGCAGCATCTTGTAAGGTTGGCAGTTCTGGAGCGCGCTCATGGCGGACTTCACGAGCGCCACGCCTTTCGCGGACGGCGGAGCCTCGATCAGGATCGGCTCGCGCGCCAGCGTGCCGTCGGTCGCAAACACCGTGCGCAGCTTGATGCGAACGGCGTCGGTGGGGCTGAGTCCGGCCGGCAATTTCGCACAGCTGCGCAAATGGCGACGAAGCGCGGCGATGACTTCCTGCGGCAGCTTGGCTGCGATCGAATCCTTGGCATCGCCGCCATCGTCCTTGGGGGTGTCTTTCGGCAGCTCCGGCGGCAATTCCGGCGGCAGGCCCAGCATGACGCCGTACTTGACGGTGACGTCAGGCTGCGGAGCCTGATAGGCCGGCGGCGGCGCGGCCTCCGGCTGCTGCATCGCTTGAGGCGGCGGCTGCATCGGTGGCTGGGGCGGCGGTTGTTGCTGCGGTTGGGGCGGCGGCTGTTGCGACGGCTGTGGCTGTTGAGGTTGAGGCTGCACGTTGGCCTCACGCTGCTTCGGCGCCGGCGAGGGTTGCGGCTGCGGCTGCTTCTGCTGCGGTTCAGGTGGCGTCTGCTGCGACGACGGTGCCGCGTCCTGCTGCTTGGCCGCGGGCTTGCCCGCCGCTTCGGACTGGTCGGTGAAATCAAGCTTCGGCAGTTTCAGATCGGGCGTTGGCTCCGGCGGCTTCTCCTTGGCCGCCTCCTTCGTCTCCTGCTCCTTGATCTCTTCCTTCACCTGCTCCGGCGTGACGATGTCGACGGTCACGGTCTCCGGCGGCTGGCTGCGAAACGGATGGACCTCGCTGATCACGATGATCAGCGCCACCAGCGTCAGATGCGCGATTGCTGACGCCGCAATGTCCGTCCGTATGATCTTCCGCAGTTCCATCGACCGATCTTGGGTTGCCGTCGCGGTCCTAGCATACCCCAGCCCCCTCTCAATCCCATTTCGGGGCGAAGCCGAAGTCGGTCAGGCGACCCTTCGGACTGGCGAGTGCGGCGATCCGGCTCATCTCGTCCTCCGACAGCTCGAAATCGAAGATCTCGATGTTTTCAGACAGGCGTTCGATGCGCGAGGTGCGCGGGATCGCAGCGACATTCTGTTGCACCAGCCAGCGCAGGCAGACCTGCGCCGGCGTCTTGCGGTGGACGCGTCCGATCTCGGCCAGCCTCTGGTCGGACTTGATGCGTCCCTTGGCGATCGGGCTGTAGGCGACGAGCGCAAGGCCATGCTGGTCGCAGGCCGCCCTCACCTTCGCCTGATCGAGATAAGGGTGGTATTCGACCTGGTTGCAGACCAGCGGCTCAGGCGACAGCGCGACCGCCTGCTCGATCAGCGCCACCGTGAAATTGGAGACGCCGATGTGGCGGGTCAGGCCCATGGTCTTCGCATGCGACAGCGCGCCGAGCGTCTCCGCCAGCGGCACATGCGAATTGGGCCAGTGCAGCAGCAGCAGATCGACGGAGGGAAGCCGCAACCGAGCCAGGCTCTCCTTGACCGAGCGCTCGAGATCGTGGGGCGCGAAATGGTTGGTCCAGACCTTGGTGGTGAGGAAGATGTCGTCCCGGCGCACGCCCGAGGCGCGCAAGCCGTCGCCGACCTCGCGTTCATTCTCGTAGACCTGCGCGGTGTCGATGTGGCGATAGCCGAACCGCAGCGCCTGCTCGACCACGCGCGCGGCAGGTCTTCCGCTCAGCTCCCAGGTCCCGAGTCCGATCGCCGGGATTTTTGCGCCATTGGCCTCGACGAACAGCATGAGGACTCCTCTTCCGTTGCGGCAGCCCCTGACGTCATCAGGCCTCATTATGGACCCGGCCCATGACGCTGCCAACGGAAGGCCGCGGCAGTTCAGCGGGATATTTGGCGCAATGCTAACAGGAGGTTCGCGTCAGGGCCCGGCCGCCCTCGACGTCGGGCTTTGGCGTCAGGCTTTGGCGAGCGCCTGGAACACCGTATCCGGGGCGTGCGCGATCACCGCGAGCAGCGCGCGGGCCGGTCCCCGCGGCGCCCGCTTGCCCTGCTCCCAGTTGCGGATGGTCTCGACGGGAACGCCGAGCTTGGCGGCGAACTCCATCTGGGTCAGGCAGGCGCGGCGACGCAAATCGCGCACCGCGAGCGGGTTGGCGTCGGCCGGCGCGGCATTGGCCGTGGGCTCGACCGGAGACGGCTGGACCGGAAATTCCTGTCCATCCCGCAACTCAACGACCCGTCCGTCCGCCTTCAGCCGCAACCGCATGCTCATTCCCCCAAGCGAGGCGATGATGCGGCAGGTCGCTTAAGTTCGGATTAAAGATGATTGTCATTCCGGGGCGCGCGAAGCGCGAGCCCGGAATCCATCAGGCTGCAAGCGATGCGGAAAAATGGATTCCGGGCTCGCGCCAAGAGGCGCGCCCCGGAATGACGTTGGGGTGAAACCTACCTCAGCCCGAACCAGAGCGTCGCGATGCCGAGGAACGAGAAGAACCCGACCACATCCGTCACCGTGGTGACGAACGTGCCCGACGCCACCGCGGGGTCGGCCCTGACGCGTTCGAGCGCCATCGGGATCAGGATGCCGCCGAGCGCACCGGCGATGAGGTTGCACACCATCGCCAGGCCGATGACGATGCCGAGGCCGGGGATCTTGAACCAGGCCACCGCCGCAATCCCCGTGATCACGGCGAAGGCGAGCCCGTTGACGAGACCGACCAGCGCCTCGCGCATCACCACGCGCCAGGCATTGGAGGAGCCCAGCTCGCGCGTCGCCAGCGCCCGCACCGCCACCGTCATGGTCTGGGTCGCGGCGTTCCCGCCCTGGCTCGCCACGATCGGCGCCAGCACGGCGAGCGCGACCATCTTCTCCAGCTGGCCCTCGAACAGGCCGAGCACCGAGGACGCCAGGAAGGCGGTGGCGAGATTGACCAGCAGCCAGTTGAACCGCGCGCGCGCAATCGTCAGGAACGTATCCGACAGCTCTTCGTCGCTGGTGACGCCGCCGAGCGCCTTGAGGTCCTCGTCCGCCTCCTCCTCGATGACGTCGACGACGTCGTCGACCGTGATGACGCCGACCAGGCGGTCCTGGGTGTCGAGCACGGGAGCTGCGACGAGATTATACTTGCCGAACATGCGCGCGACCTCTTCCTGGTCCTCCAGGACGGAGACGCGGCGGCGGTCCTCGTCGGTGAGCTCGGTGAGCGGCACCGGCCGGCGCGCGCGCAGCAGCACGTCGAGGGGGACTGCGCCCTGCCAGTGCTGGTCCTTGTCGACGACGTAGATCTCGTAGAAGCGGTCGGGCAGATCCGGCGTCTCGCGCATGTAGTCGATCGCCTGCCCGACGGTGAAATCCTGGGGCACCGCGATGAACTCGGTCTGCATCCGGCGGCCCGCGGAATTCTCGGGATACAGCAGGCTGCGTTCGAGCGCGACGCGCTCCTTGAGCGGCAGCTTCTCGAGGATCTCCTCCTGCTCGGCCTGGTCGAGGGTCTCGAGCAGCTCGACGGCGTCGTCGGATTCGAGTTCGCGAACACCTTCCGCGACGGTCTCCGGCGGCAGTTCCTCGAGGATCTCCTCGCGCACGCCCTCGTCGAGCTCGTTCAGCGCGGAGAAGTCGAAATCGCGCCCGGTCAGCTCGACCAGGCGGACGCGGTCGTCGGGCTCCAGAGCGCCGATGAGATCGCCGAGATCGGCCTCGTGCAGCTCGGCGACGCAGGCGCGCAGCGAGGCGCTGTCGCCGGCCTCGATCGCATGGGCGACCTCCTCGACGAATTCGTGCCTGATATCGCCGTCTTCATTGCGCATCGGCACGTGGTCGAGTACCGAGTCCGCGGCGGATCGGGCAACGTCCATATGTTCATCCATGGCGCGCCTCGCCGTTTGACAGGTTGGAACGAATGGTCTGGGCTGACGGTCAGGCAATACCCACAAGGCAACTCCGAGCGCAATGACAAAGATGCTTCGACTGAGGTGGACCTCGATGTCATCGGGCGCGGCCCTCGCGGCCTTGATCGGCGTCGCTTCGGCCGTGGCCGCTGAGTGTCCGCGCAAGGACGCGCTCGGCACTTCGCGCGTGCTGAGCGTCGATGCCAAGACCACGCCGCGCGTGGGCTTGAAGAGCTTTCCGCAGACGCTTGCGCTGGCCGATCACGAGGTCGTGCTGACCTTCGACGACGGGCCGAACCCGCCGACGACGTCGAAGGTGCTGGCGGCGCTGGCGCAGGAATGCGTGCGCGCGACCTTCTTCCTGATCGGCCTCCACGCCAGCCAGCATCCCGACATGGTCAAGCGCATCGCCCGCGAGGGCCACACCATCGGCCACCACACTTTCTCGCATCCGTTCATGGCGCGGATCCCGTTCGACAAGGCCAAGAGCGAGGTCGACCGCGGCGTCGCGGCCGTCGAGATGGCGCTGCACGGCAGCTCGACGGCGACGCCTTCGACGCCGTTCTTCCGCTTTCCCTATTTCCAGGGGACGCAAGCGCAGCTCGACCTGCTCCAATCCCGTGGCATCGTCGTGTTCGGCGCGGACCTCTGGGCCAGCGACTGGAACGAGATGACGCCGGAGCAGGAATTGAAGCTGGTCACGGAGCGCCTCGCAGCTAGCGGCAAGGGCATCGTCCTCTTCCACGACCCCAAGGCGCGCACCGCGGCGATCATGCCGGCCTTCCTGCGGTATCTGAGGGAGAACGGCTATCGGGTGGTCCACATCGCGCCGGCAGGCCCGCAGAAGAATGCCGATGCGCGCTGATGCCGGAATGTCACGCCGGCGCAAAATGGGGTGATTTGGGCCCTATTAACACTCTGTTCATGATACCCCATGCAAATGGATGGGGACTTTGTGACGGGAAAGGTTCTTTGGCCTGAACCGTTTCCTGATGTCTCCGACCTACTATGGCGGCAATCGCACATGAGGGCAGACGGGGTTCATGATCGGAAGTAGCGTTGTCTTGCGGACGCGATCGTGGATCGTCCTTTGCCTCGGCGGATTCCTTGGATGTTCGACCATCGGATCGCCGGCGGCGCTTGCAGCCGACTGCCCGGGCCATCCCGACGCGCTCGGGACGTCCCGCACCCTGGTGGTCGATCCGCGCGAGCATCCGCTGATCGGCACCATGCAGTACCGCGAGACGCTGCCGCTCAGGGATCATGAGGTCGTCCTTACCTTCGACGACGGTCCGCTGCCGAAATATTCCAACCAGGTCCTCAAGATGCTCGACGACGAGTGCATCAAGGCGACCTTCTTCATCATCGGCAGCCAGGCCAAGGCGAACCCCGAAGGCGTGCGCAAGCTGGTGGCGGCGGGCCACACGGTCGGCACCCACAGCATGAACCATCCGCTGACCTTCGACCGGATGCCGATCGAGAAGGCCGAGGCCGAGATCAATGGCGGCATCGAGTGGACCTCGGCCGCGATGACCGATCCGTCCAAGCTGGCGCCGTTCTTCCGCATTCCCGGCCTGATGCGCGCCGAAGGCGTCGAGCATCATCTGATCTCGCGCGGCATCCAGGTGTGGAGCGCTGACTTCCCGGCCGACGACTGGCGCCATGTGTCCTCCGACCGCGTCTATCAGCTCGCGATCCAGCGGCTGGAGGCCAAGGGCAAGGGCATCCTGTTGCTGCACGACATCCAGGCGCGGACGGTGGCGGCGCTGCCAAAAATCATCCGCGACCTCAAAGCGCGCGGCTATCGCATCGTGCATGTTGTGCCCGCGACCGCCGACCGGCCAGCGACGCCGACCACGCCGGTGGAATGGCTGCTGCATCCGCCGACCGAGACCGTGCCGATCGCGCGCTGGCCTTCCGTTCCGAGCTTCGTGTTCACGCAGACCAGGACGCTGCCGGCGCCCTCGCTCGCCGACCTCAATGCGCGGACCGAGCATCAGCCGCTGCTGCCGCGCCGGACCAAGGGTCAGATGGACGTCGCGTCCGCCCTGCCCGTGCCCGGCCGCGCGCTGTTTGCGATCCCGGAAGGCTCGGTCGAGGTGCTGCTGTCGACGACATTGTCGCGGCGTGCCGCGACCCGGCTGGCAATGGCGGCCGAGACGCCGCATGCGGCCAGGGGCAAGGCGGCAAAGGGCAAGACGGCCAAGTCCCAGGTTCGGCACACCGCGCATGCGGCACCGGCCGCACCCAAGCCTGCCGCGCAGGCCAAGAGCGCCACGCCGCGCTCGACCCGCATCGCCAGTCTGAAGAAGCGCGCTTAGTCCCTACCTATTGCCGCATGATGGCGGCGACGCAGAGCAGCACGATCAGCGCCAGGAAGAACAGGTCCATATAGGACTTGAGCTCGCCGTCGCGGCGCAGCCGGGCCACGTCGGCGACCACCTGCTTGCGCGCATTCGTTCCCCCGGAGCCGTCATTGATCGGGCCCTGAAGCCGCCGCGTCTCGGCTTCCAGCTTCTCGATCTTCTGGAAGAAGTAGAACGCGCGCAGCGTCGAGACCGCACGCATCGCGGCATAGATCAGCACCAGGATCGCCAGGATCGCCCGGTTCGGATATTTCTCCATGAAGTTCAGGCTGAAATAGACCACCGCCATGAACGCGAAGTTGGTGATGAAGCGGTAGACGAAGCTGAGAAAAACCATGCTGGCTCGAGCCTTGAGGGGTGCGCAGCCGGATCGTGCTGCGAGATTCGGGATCGGGACCCAGACCGGGAGCTGGGTTGTGACGGCCCGTCTACGCCAACTTTGTTTCAACAAGGATACTGCAAGTCGCCGCCTTTTAGCCACACGCCGCCATAATGCAAGCCGGACGATGGCGGTGGGCCTGCCCTGACGCAGCGCACCCGCTACGGCTCAATGGCGATTTGGCGAAAGTCGCGATAGACTGGACGCTGCCGCCACATCTGAGGTCTGCCGATGCCGAAGAAGGGAATCACCGGCCACGACGACTGGGTTCTGACCGAGGCCCTCGCGACCGCCCTGGTCGCGCTGGAGCAGCTCGAACCGAAGCACCAGCCGAACGCGCATATGGACGACATCCGCAAGATATTGGCGAACGGCAAGGAGCCGGCGGCGGTGAGCCTGCACCTCGCCCAGGCCAAATGCCGCCTGTTTCCCGACCTCGACCCGCTGGAGATCTACCGGGAATACGGCATCGGCGAGGAATATGGCTGAAGCGGCCGGCCGCCGCTTTCTTTGACGCAAATGCTAGTTTCGTGACGTCTTGAGCAACGGGCATTCGCTGTCGCTCAGCGGCAGAAAGGCGTCCTCGGCAGGTATCTTCTCGACGACGTTGTAATAGTCCCACGGCGTCTTCACGTCCGAGGGCTTCTTGACCTCGACGAGATAGAAATCATGCACCAGCTTGTTGTCGGCGCGCAGCCGCGCGCCGCGCGCGTAGAAATCGTCGACCGGCATCGCGCGCATCTGCTCCAGAACAGCGTTGGTCTCGTCCGTTCCGGCCGCAGAAGCGGCTTTCAGATATTGCGACACGGCGGAGTAGACGGCGGCCTGCGGCGCGGTCGGCATGGCGTTGTGAAGCTTGTAGAACCTCTGGGCGAACGCGCGCGTTTCCTCGTTGAGCGCCCAATACCAGGCAGTGACGGTCGTCAGGCCCTTGGCCGTTTCGGCCCCCATGGCGTGCACATCGGTCAGGAACATCAGCTCGGCGACGGCCTTCTGCGGCCCCGCATTCATTCCGAACTCGTTCCATTGCTTCATCGAGGTCACGAGCTGCTCGCCGGCATTGGCGAACGCAACCACCTTGGCTTTGGAAGCCTGGGCTTGCAGCAGGAAGGAGCCGTAATCGGCATTTCCGAGCGGATGAAAGACCGCGCCGAGCGACTTGGCCCCTGCCGCCGCCAGCACGCGCTGGGACACCTCGACCATATTGCGTCCGAACGCGTAGTCTGACGCGATGAAGAACCAGCTGTCATAGCCTTGCGACACCAGCTTTCGGACCGATCCGGCGACTAGATTGTAATTGTCGTGCAGCCACATCAGGCCGGTGCGCGAGCATTGCTTGCCGCCGATATCGGTGGTGCCGACCGCCGAATAGATCACGATCCTGTTCTTGTCGCGTGCGATCGACTGGATGGCGAGCGCGACCGCGGAGTTTCCGACGTCGGCGACCATGTCGACGCCATCCACGTCGAACCATTTGCGGACGATCTGGGCGCCGATATCCGGCTTGTTCTGATGGTCGGCGACGACGATCTCGGCCTTCAGCCCCGGCGTTGCGCGCTGAAAATCGTCCACGGCCATCCGCGCGGCGACGACGGAGCCGGGCCCGGCCAGGTCCGACAACGGTCCGGCCTGGTCATTGATGATGCCGATCCTGACCACGCCACCGGAGAAATCGGCAGCCGCGCTCCGTTCGGCGAGCGCTGCCTGACCCAGCGCCAGGATGAGGCCGAAGGTCAAGCGGCAAAGCCGGCTGCGCGACGATAGCAATTCTCCAACACGACAAGGCGCCATTGCCCCCTCCGCTTCAGCATCGCGACGGCATGTCGCGATGATCGATCGATGTGCCCTCGCTCACAGCGCATGCGCCGGTCCACGCGGCGCGCGGCCGGTCGAAGCTGGCTCGCTATCCCTGCCGCTGGACGGCCTTCCTGACGAACTCCAGCCGCCGTGCCTGCGCAGGCGCAACCCGTTCCTTCATGGCAGCGACGATCGCCGCCGGCGCCGTGTCCGGCGAGCCGGCCGCAAAGGGTGGTGCGGGATTGTACTCCATGCGCAGCTGGATCATCTCCGCAGCGGCGCGGCCGCGCAACATCGACACCAAAGTGAGCGCGAAGTCGATGCCGGCGGTGATGCCGCCGCCCGTCATGCGATTGCGGTCGATGCAGACCCTCTCCTGCGACAGCTCGGCTCCGAAGTACGGCAATGCATCCCTCGCGGTCCAGTGCGTGGCCGCGCGATATCCCTTCAACAAGCCGGCGGCGCCAAGCACCAGCGAGCCGGTGCAGACCGAGGTCACGTATGTCGCCCCCTTCTCCTGCTTTCGCAGAAAGGCGAGAACGTCCTCGTCCAGCATCAGCTCGTCGGTGCCGTAGCCGCCGGGGACGCAGATCACGTCGAGCTGCGGACAATCGGCGAAGGTGACAGTCGGCATCAGCGCGATCACGGAATCGCTCGGCACGGGCTCGATGCGTTTCCAGATCAGATGCACCGTCACGTCAGGCAGGCTGGAGAAGACCTGGGCGGGACCGGTGAGATCGAGCTGGGTGACGCGCGGAAAAACCAGAAGACCGATCTGCAACAGGCCCGACATGTCCAACCTCGACAACGCGCTTGACGGTTGCAGCCTGCCATGTTGGCCTTGTGGTCGAAATGGCTTAATTCCCTCAATTCTGGACACGCCCATGATCGGCTTCCTGATCTTTCCCGAATTCCAGTTGCTGGATGCGGCCGGTCCGATCTCGGTGTTCGAGATCGCCAGGCGTCACACGCCGAATGCGCCGCGCGTGATCACGGTCGCAACGAAGGCGGGCGCCGTGCGCAGCTCGTCGGGCATCGAGATGCTGGCGCGCAATCTGCGATCGGCAAGCTCGGTCACGACGCTGTTCGTGGCCGGTGGCGAGGGCGTGGAAGCCGCGGCGCGCTGCAAGACGACGATCGCTTTCATTCAGCGACTGGCGAGCCGCGGCGTGCGCATCGCCAGCGTTTGCAACGGCGCCTATCTTCTCGCGCAGGCGGGACTGCTGGACGGCCGCTGCGCCACCACGCACTGGTCCTGCACCCGCGATTTCATCGGACGCTATCCGAAGGTGAGGCTCGAACCCGACCAGATCTTCATCCGCGACGATCGGGTATGGACGTCGGCCGGCATCACGGCCGGGATTGATCTCGCGCTCGCCATGATCGCGCAGGACCATGGCGAGGAGGTCTCGCAAGCGACCGCGCGGCAGCTGGTGCTCTATCATCGCCGCAGCGGCGGACAATCGCAGTTCTCGAGCTTGCTCGAGCTCAAGACGCCGAACGGCCGCTTCGGCAGCCTTCTTTCATGGGTGCGCGAGAATCTGGATGCGCATCTCACGGTCGAGGCGCTGGCCGAACGCGCCGGATTGAGCGCACGGCATTTCGTCCGCTCCTTCACCGCGGAGACCGGATCCACGCCGACCAAGGCGGTCGAGCGCTTGCGGGTCGAGGTGGCGCGCGAGCGGGTGCAGTCCTCCGGAGAGGCCATCGAGCGCGTCGCCCAATCCACCGGCTTTCGCGACCCCGAGCGGATGCGCAGAGCCTTCATCCGCGCCTTCGGTCAGCCGCCGCAGTCGCTGCGACGCGCGGCACGAAGCGCATGAGAAGCGGCCTTCAGGCCGGCATCGCGCGTCGATGTCGCGCGTCCCGCTCAACCAAGGCGAAGCCGCGCCCTTCGTTCCCGGTCACGCCAGGCGCCGGGGCAGGCTGTGGTGGATCGTGCAGGCGGCAAGCGCGGCGTGGCCGAATGCGACCGAGATCTGGTGCAGGTCGGTGACGACGTCGCCGATGCCGTAAAGGCCGTCGACCGAAGTGCGCTGATGGTCGTCGACCTTCAGATAGCCCTCCCCATTATGCTCGGCGCCCAGCGAGACCGCGAGCTGCGAACGCACCTCGGCACCCATCGCCGGGTAGACCGTATCGAACTGCATCGTCCGGCCATCGGCCAAGACGGCCTCGAGGCCCCCCACCCTCCGCCGCAAGCGCAGGTCGGGCGCCAACACGATGTCGACGCCGGCCTCTTCCAGCTCCGCTATCGCGCTCTCCTCGTCATCCTGTCCGGTTGCGAGCAGCGTCACCTCGCGCGAATAGCCGCGCAGGAACAGCGCCTTGCCGGCGGCCCGGCCAAGCGGGCCGACAATGCCGATGCGGCGGCCGATCACCTCGAAGGCGTCGCAGACGGGACAATAGCGCAGCAGCCCGTCCGCGACCGCGGCGCGCCATTGCTCGAACGGCGGATGGCTGTCGACGATGCCGCTGGCGAGGATGACGGTGGTGGCCTCAAGCGCGCCACCGTTCCAGACCGCCTGAAAGCCGTTGCCGCGCCGCTGCAAGGCGGTGATCTCGGCTTCCACGCGCTCGACGGCGAGCTCGCCCAACTGCGCCGACATGCGCGCGATCAAGTCAGAACCTGATAGCCCGTGGACGAAGCCGGGAACGTTGTGGCTGCGGGGGATCAGCGCGGCACGGCTGGCGCCAGTGTCCACGACGCAGACGCTGCGGCGGAAGCGCGCCAGATAGATCGCGGCCATCAGCCCGGCGGGGCCGCCGCCGACGACCAGGCAATCAAACCGCGCGCCGGTCATTTGGGATTCGGGTCCTGCAACCCGGTCCCGGGCTCCTGGAGGCACCCGCTCCTGGCCAGCCGGACTGCGTTGCCGAGCGCGCGCGCCGCGTTCTGCACCTCCTGCTGGAATTCCCCGTCGTCATCGAGCTCGCGATGCGAAACGGCATATGGCTCCATGTAGCCGACATAGCCGTCGAGCTCGGCGAAGCGGCCCGCCGAGATCAGCTGCATGTCGGTCAGCCAGTCCGACAAGGCGCGGCGCACGCCCTCGGCACCGACGGCATCGCCATGAACGACCACGCCGAAATGGCGGCCGGCGAGATGGCGCGGATAGGGCCAGCCCTTCAGCTCCATCGCCTTGGCCGCGTCGGCCTTCTTGCCATGCGTCGAGGTCGGATCGGGATTGCCGCCGTCGGCGCAGACCATGCGGTCCATCATCGCCTTGAGCCCGGAAGGCACGTGGTACCAATTCACCGGGGTCACGATCAGGATGCCGTGCGCGGCGACCCACAGCGGGTAGATCTCGTTCATCCAGTCGCCGGTCTGCCCCAGCGAATAGTTCGGATAGCAGCTGCACGGCCAGTGGCAGAGCGGCATCGCGGTCGAGACGCAGGATTTGCAGGGATGAATGGTCTTGCCGAATTCCGAAGCCAGGCGAGAGAGATCGAGGATGTCCACGGCAAATCCCATCTCGACGAAGACAGGTTCAGCCAGCTCGACCAGACGCCAGGTCTTGGACATCTCGCCGGGACAGGTGTGCTCGCTGCGGGCCGAGCCGTTGATGACGAGAATGCGCGGCGTCTCCTGCGCATCGTCGTGCCGGCGCTGCGCGGATAGGACTTTCGCGCGCGCATCGAGCCAGTCGACGGCAATGTCGTAGTCGGGATCGGAGAAACCCGCGCCCGCCTTCCGCGTCAACGGCGCCTTGCGCGAATGGCTATAGGCGTCCCAGGCGGCACCGACGACGGCATCGAGCTCGCGCTGCAGCGGGGCAAAGGCGGGATCGACGAACTGACGCTTGTAGCGGCGCTCGAACTCCTCGCGCGACAGCTTGACGGGCGGCATTCCTTTGCGAATTTCAGCGTCCGTCATGCAGGCTCCCGGCGAAGTCGGTATCATCCGACCAACCCGGGGGGCAGCACCCGGTTCCTTGCCGCTACTGGCGCGCCACGTCCTGCGGCGCATCAAATTTCGCGATCCGCTGGTCCAGCCGCCACAGCTCGATGCGGTGGCCGAGCACGAGCGAAGCGGCCTCGCGCTTGGCCTCCTCGTCATTGACGCAGACGAGATTGATACATCCGAACACATGCCCATCCGGGTCGATCTGGAACGCGCGGTAGTGCTTGAAGCTGCGCATCGTCATTCTCCTCGTCTCGTGCAGACCGGTGCGCTCAGCCAGTCGGTCAGGTTCGAGGTCACTTCGTTCTGCTTGGCGCGCCGCAGCAGCATCTCGCGCTCCCTGCCAGGCGGCAGGCTGCGCGCGCGCTCGCGGGCGTTTTCGGCAAATGCGGCCAATCGCTCCTGGAGCGATCGGGTCTGCTTGTTGCGGTTGCGTTTGGCGGTCATTGGACTCACGGCTATTCGGTTGGACGGAAATCGGCCCCGGCTGGGATCGGGCGCCGGGGCCCAGGTTCTCTTGTCACTCGAGTGGCTTGCCGGTTGGGGGCGGCCCGGCCGGGCAATGGTTTTCAGCTTCGGCCGCGACGGCGGGTTCCGGCATTTCAAAAAGTTAACGCTGCGCGATTTTGCGCGAGGACGGCCGCACGGCATCGTCCCTCGCTCTCGCGTGCCGTTCGTCACGACAATCGACTGCGCCGGAACCGAATTGCTGATTCGCTTGTTCAAGAAGGACTTGAAGGAGGATCGTCATGGCAAAAGCAGCATGGAAGCGGCCGGGCTCACCGATCGGCCGCAAGGGACCGCGCAAGGCAAATCCCGCGTATAAGCGCCGCGCGCGCCAGCCCTGGACACCCTCGGATGTGAGCAAGCTGAAGCAGCTCGCGAAGGGAAACACGCCGACCGGCGTGATGAGCATCAAGCTTCAGCGCCCGGTCGCGGCCATTCGCAGCAAGGCGCAGCGCGAGGGGATTTCGCTGCGACCCGTCAATCGCTCACCCTACAACCGGCGAACCAAAGCCGCGAAGCGGCGTTGACGAAGGCACCGCCGGGTGACAACCGGACACAACGGGGACGATGGACGTGGCGCTCATTTTTCCGGTTTCTGCCCACGACACCAGCGCATCGGTACGCGCCGACATCTAACCCGTTCCCGGCGGTGCAGCCTGACCTGCGGCACGCTTCGCTCCGTTCACACGGACAGGGCAAGCCGGCGTCAATCCGGCGGCTGCAACCCCGGCGACCGCAGCCACTCGCTCATCTGGGACCCGGTCTCCGCCTGGCGCGCCTTGCGCAACATCTCGTCGCGAGCCGCTCCGGGCGGAAGCGATCTGGCTTCCGCGCGCAGCCGCTCCGCTTCGACGGCCAGACGTATCTCCAGCGGATCCGTCAGCTTCACTCGACGCCGCGTCAACATGGGCGTTCTCCCTGATCACTGGGTCGGAGCGCTCCGTTGCGTTCTCACCGATTGAGGTCATCGCGCATAGGCGACGCTCCCACAACGTTCCAGAAGCGGAACGGTTGCTTGCCGGGGTCAGAAGGAGGAAGAGACTGCTGCAAGACAAGCTCGCTTGCGTAACATGGGTTAAATTAGTCGGTGGCCAAATCTGCTAATTTAGGAACGTGGTAGGACCGCCTGGGATTGGCGCAGATGGACAACTATCGCCGACTGCAGAAAACCTGCGAGAGCCAGGCCGCTCTCAGCTCCTCACCCGAAACGCGAACTGCGCTGCTGGAAATGGCGGAGGAGTATCGCAAGCGAGCCGAATCCAACGCGTTTCAGGGGCCCGAGCCGGTCAATCCCCGGCGCATCGAAAGCCTCGGCCAAACCAGCCGTCCCACTCTGATCAAGTGAGTCGATAGAGTTGCAGATAGTTCGGCGCGAACAACGCCGCTGCCTTGAGCGCGTCGAGATCGTTGATGGTCAGGGTCCGATCGCGCAGCACGATCAAGCCCGACGCACGCAGCTCCTGCACGGTCCGGTTAAGGTGCACCACCGACAGCCCGGTAGCGTCGGCAAGGTCCATCTGCGTGACCGGCATGACGCAGGAATTGCCGTCGACCATCCCGACGGGCCGAAGCCGCTCGAATATCTCGCAAAACAGATGCGCCACCCGCTCCAGGGCCGTGCGGCGACCGAGGTTGATGGCCCATTCGCGCTGGATGGCGTTGTTGACGAGGGTCTCGCACCAGAACGCTTCGGCGAGCGAGCGATCGCCCATCGTCAGACTCTCGAAACGCGCGCGCTTGATCTCGGCGTAGACCACTGGCGTCATTGTCGCGATGGAATGGTCCATCACGGGGAGCAAGAACGCGTGCGCGTCGCAGCTCTCGCCCGGAAAGATGAAATTGACGATCTGGCGCCGGCCGTCCTCGAGCGTCTTGTAGCGGCAGAGCCAGCCCGATAGCACCACCCGGACGCTATCGACGGGATCGCCCTCCGAGATCAGGTCTTCATTCGCCCCGACGCGCTCGAGACCTTCGAGCAACGCATATTCGAGCGACGCACGGGCCTCCGTCGACAACGGCCGCAGCACGGTCAGCCGGCGAATGACCAGCTCCACGAGGCTGCGATCGGAGGTCGACAAGGGCATCAATCAGCCACCGCCGGTGTGTGGAACGTGCGCTTGCTCGGCGGAATGGCGATCGTGCATTGCAGCCCCGCGGGGTCGAATGCCAGGGTGGTCTGCCCCTTGAACTCGAACGCGAGCGTACGCTCCAGAAGCTCCGTGCCAAAACCCTTTCGAAGCGGCGGCTTGACCTGTGGCCCTCCGCACTCGCGCCATTTGAACACCAGCTCCGCGGGCTGGGTGCCTTCATCGAGGCGCCAGGAGATTTCAACATGTCCGCTCGGCTGGCTCAAGGCGCCATATTTCAGCGCGTTCGTCGCTAGCTCGTGGATCGCGAGCGCGAACGTTTCGGCAGCCTTGGGCTGGAAACGCACCTTGGGACCTGAGACCTGCATCTGCTCGCCCTCGCGGGCATTATAGGCGAGAAGCTCCTCGACCACGAGATATTCCAGGTCGACACCGCCCTGGGGATCGCGTGTCACCAGCGCCTGGGTGCGGGCAAATGCGTTGAGCCGTCCGTCGAGATGAGAAGCATATTCCTCGACAGTGGTGGCGGATTCGGCCGAACGGCGGGCGATGGAGCGCACCACGCCAAGCGTATTACGGACGCGGTGCTGCAGCTCGGCCAGCAGCAGGCGCTGGCGCTCCTCGGCGCGGGTGATCGCCGGAACGTCGATGAAAGTGATGACGACGCCGGCGATGACATCGTCGGTGCTGCGATAAGGCAGGATGCGCACGATGTAGCGCGTGCCGCTGTCCGACGCGCTCAGCTCGCGCTCGGCGCTCGCAAGCGTACGCAGCACGCGGCGAATGTCGTCGTAGAGATCCTCGATCGGGATGCGCGCCTTGATGTGACCGATGGGGCGGCCCGTGTCGGTCTCGACGAGATGCAGGACCTGGGTAATCGCCGGTGTGAAGTTCATCACGCGAAGATCATTGTCGAGAAAGACGGTCGCGATGCGCGTGCTCTCCAGGAAATTCCTGAGATCGCGGGTGGCGCGCGTCAACTCCTCGACACGGTGCGTCAGCTCGCCGTTGACGGAGGTCAGCTCCTCGTTGACCGACTGCAACTCCTCAGGCGAGGTTCCGATCTCCTCGTGGGCCAAATGTAACTCCTCGTTGAGAGACTGGTCTTCCTCGTGGACGGTTTCAGCTGCTCGGGGCTGCTCTCGAACTCCTCGAAAGTAGCCTGGAAGTTCGTCTGGGGCGTGCAGTTCGCTCGGGACGCTCGACATGCCCGGCGTGCACCGGCTCCTACCAATAGCAGAAATCGATATTCTCCCAACGGATCAAAGGCAAATGACGAAGGAGTCGCGTTTGCCCTTGGAACCCGCCTTGGCCTCCCTCGTTGGTAGCACGCCGGCCCCGACCCTTGGTTTTCCCATCGGTCGGCAGGCTCGCCGGAGGGATCATGTCCGTATTACCCTCGTCGTCTCGTCAACGCGCGCCGCTGACGGGACGCCGCATCCTCGTCGTGGAGGACGAATATTTTCTTGCCGATGACATCGGCAAGGCGCTGCGCGCGCTCGGCGCGGAGATCGCCGGTCCCGTCGGCCATATCGAGGATGCAATCGAGATGCTGCACGATGGCGGCGTTCTGGACGCCGCGGTGCTCGACGTGAACATCCGTGCAAAGCCGATCTTTCCGATCGCCCGGGAGCTCAGGGCACGCCGGGTGCCCTTCGTGTTCACCACGGGCTACGACAGGATCAGCATCGAGCCGGAATTCCAGGACGTGCCGATCTGGGAGAAGCCGATCGACGTCGTGGCCATGGTGCAGAATTTGGCGAGCCTCGTCGATGGTCAACCGGCATGGCCACAGCAATCACCGCCTGTACCGGCTGCGCTGAGCGAGCCCGCAACCCCGCGCGGATCAGAGCAGGTGAGCGAAGGCGAGCCAGACGGTCACTGCCAGGCACAAGACGACGGCGGCGTAAGGTAGCGCGACGCGCACGACGGCAAGCCTTTCCGCGTCAGCTCATCATCATCCAGGCGACCGCCACCGTCATCACGAGAAACCCCGTGATCGCAGTCGCGACAAAGGCCCGTTCGATGCGGTCCATCGCCATCGCAGCCCCTCTCCAGCCCACACAATGTGACCGCTTCGGGGCCGCCGCGCATTAGGCTATGTGAATCGAGGCTATGTGAATCGGCTTTCTTCCTTTTGCCGGTCCGCCCGTTCGGCCGCGCAGCGCCGCAGAAATTGCGACGACCTCGCTCTACGACTTCGCCGTGCCCGGCTCGGCCATCTTGCGATGCTGCCTGGCCAGCATCTCGTTCGGCGTCACGTTGGCAACCGTGGTCTGGATCTTGTTCTTCAGCCCCGTGACGACATCGGACTCGCCGCGCAGCATTGCATCGAAGCCGGCCTTGGCGACGTCGTACGCGCCGTCCTTCTTCTCGGTGCCGACCTTGGTGTCCATCATGTCGGCGCGGCGGAAGAACTCGGTCTCGGTGGCGCCCGGCATCAGGCAGGTGACGGTGACGCCGCTGTCGCGCAGCTCCTCGCGCAGCGCGAAGGAGAATGAGTCCAGGAACGCCTTGCTGGCGTTATAGGCGGCCTGGAAACTTCCGGGCGTGAAGCCGGCGATGGAGCCCGTGATCAGGATGCGCCCCGACTTGCGCCGCAGCATCTCGTTGCCGGCGCGATGGATCAGATAGAGCGTGCCGGTGATGTTGGTGTCGACGAGATGCTTGATCCTGGCAAAGTCCTGATCGAGGAACGCCTTGCCGAGGCCGACGCCGGCATTGGCCAGCAGCGCATCGATCGGCCGGTCGCCGACCGCGGCGCAGAGCCTGTCGACGCCATCGGTGGTGGCGAGATCGGCTTCAACGGCCTCCACGCTGACGCCGAGCCTGCGCAGATCGACCGCCACCCGCTCGATCATCGGCTCGTCAGCCGCGATGACGAGGTTGAAACCCGCCTGGGCACAGCACCTAGCGAGTTCCAGGCCGATACCGGTGGAAGCGCCGGTGACGATTGCGAGCTGATTGGCGGGCATGAGCGTGTCCTCGCTTGACGTTGATCACGCCCAATCACTGCCCTGCGCTCTCGTTCCAATCCGCGTCGCGATTTGCGCCAGCCGGTGCAGTGCGAGGAATTTGCGCGCGGCGTAGCAACCATCGTTCACCCCTCGACTTAGATGCCAACTGGTTCAGCCGGGAGGACGGACGATGAAGGCGCTGGTTTGGCACGGCAAGGAGGACATCCGCTGCGACACCGTCACCGATCCCGAGATCCAGGACCCGCGCGACGCCATCATCAAGGTCACCAGCTGCGCCATCTGCGGCTCCGACCTGCACCTCTTCCACAATTTCATTCCGGGCATGCTGCCCGGTGACATCATGGGCCACGAGACCATGGGCGAAGTGGTCGAGGTCGGCTCCGGCGTCGACGGCAAGCTGAAGAAGGGCGACCGCATCGTCGTGCCCTTCACGATCATCTGCGGCGAATGCGACCAGTGCAAGCGCGGCAATTTTTCCGTGTGCGAGACCACCAACCGCAAGCGCCATCTGGCCGACAAGGTGTTCGGACACACGACGGCCGGCCTGTTCGGCTACACGCATCTGACCGGCGGCTATCCCGGCGGCCAGGCCGAATATCTCCGCGTGCCCTATGCCGATGCCACCCACATCAAGGTGCCACCGGGCATTCCCGACGAGCAGCTGCTGTTCCTCAGCGACATCTTCCCGACCGGCTGGCAGGCCGCCGTGCAATGCGACATCGAGCCCACCGACACCGTCGCGATCTGGGGCTGCGGTCCCGTGGGGCAAATGGCGATCCGCAGCGCCATCCTGCTCGGCGCCAACCAGGTGATCGCGATCGACTGCCTGCCCGAGCGGCTCAGCATGGCGGAAGCCGGCGGCGCCACCACCATCAACTTCGAAACCGAGAGCGTGGTGGAGCGGCTGAACGATCTCACCGACGGCAGGGGACCGGAAAAGTGCATCGACTGCGTCGGCATGGAATCGCACGTGATGGCCTCCCTGCCCGACACACTGCTCGACCGCGCCAAGCAGATGGTGATGGCGGAAAGCGACCGGCCCCACGTGCTGCGCGAGATGATCTATGTCTGCCGGCCCGGCGGCATCATCTCGGTGCCGGGCGTGTACAGCGGCCTGTCCGACATGCTGCCGATGGGCGCTTTCATGAACAAGGGCCTGACGATGCGGACCGGCCAGACCCACGTCAACCGCTGGACCGACGATCTGCTCCGCCGCATCGAGGAGGGCGAGATCGATCCCTCCTTCGTCATCACCCACACCGTGCCGCTCGAACAAGGACCGGAGATGTACCAGGTGTTTCGCGACAAGCGCGACTCCTGCGTCAAGGTCGTGCTGAGGCCCTGAAGGAGCAAGCCATGTTTCATTTCTCCAACATCGTCCGCACCAAGGGCGACCCGAAGATTGTCGAGGGCGGGCCGAGCCTGAAGCGGCCGGAAGACCAGCTCGCCCGCGCGCTCGGCTGGTTCAGCATCGGACTCGGCGTCGTCGAATTCTTCGCGCCGAGACGCGTCACGGAAACGCTGGGCATGGAAGGCCATGAGACCATGGTCCGCGCCTTCGGCGTGCGCGAGATCCTGGCCGGGATCATGTCGCTGTCGGTCGACAAGAACGCCGGCCTGTGGGCCCGCGTCGGCGGCGACGGTCTCGATGCCGCTGCGCTGCTGTCGGGGCTGACAATCGACAATCCCAAGAAGGGCAACATCGCGCTGGCGCTCTTGATGGTCGGCGGCATCGCCATGCTCGACTACCGCGCCGCGCAGGACACCAAGCCGAGGCGGCCGCCGCGCGAGGCACGGCGCAAGCTTTATCCGAACCGCAGCGGCTTCCCCAAGGGCATCGAGAGCGTCAGAACAGCGGCCAGGCAGATTGCTGCGCCCGCCAAAGCATGACCAAGGGCATGGCCAAGGCCTGACGAGGTGAAGCACGGCTCCGGGGCAATGAAGGCGTGATCATCGTGCTCGATCCGCGCTGAGGGCCGCGAGGAACCATCCGCGAGCCAGAGAGTCTGATCAACGCCTCCGACGTCCCCCCTGCCGGAGGCAGACTGCACGAAACCGCGACCCCGGCGCTCACCGCCCCTTCAGGCGCCGGGGTTAGCGGCGTGGGTCTGGAGGCAGGTCACCTCGGAGACAAGCCATGGGCAAGACGAAGGCACTCCAGCAACGCATCGTCGGCAAGACCAGACAAGCCGTCGGCGAGATCATCGGCGACCAGGATCTGCACGACGCCGGCAAGGCCGAGGCCGAGCGCGGCCGTGACGAACAGGACAGGCCGAGCAAGCTCAACCCGCTGAAGAAGCTCAAGCAGCTGACGTGAACGCAGAGCCGCGACCAGCACTTGCCAATGCAGTGCGGCGCACCGACGAAGGCCTGTCGCGGGTCAAGGGGCGACGACGACGTTCGCGCTGGATTGCCGCCGTCGCGCTCGGCCTGATCAGCAGCACCTTCTCGACCATCGTCAGCCAGCTCTTCGCCGCCCGGATCGGCCGCGATGCCGCGGTCGACTGGATGACGGTCGCTGCCATTCCCGCGCGCGACTGGGCGATCAGCGCAGAGCCGTCATGGAGCGCGATCCTGACGGGGATCGCCTTTCATCAATGGGCGGATTTTTCCTGGGCGCTGGTGTTCTTCGGTGTGCTCGGACGCTGGACCGCCGACTTGCGGCCGGCGACCATCCTGCTGCTCGCGCTGCCCTGGGCCGCGTTCTCGTCAGCCACGGAGTGGTTCGTGCTGGTGCCGCTGTTTCCGTTCTGGCAGCCGCTGTTCACGCTGCAGCAGCCCTATTGGATCGGCCTGCTCGTTCATGGCACCTCGGCCCTGATGTATCCTCTGTTCGCCCGGTTGCGCTGGAGGCGCGGCGCAGCAGCCGAGCGCGACATCCGTCTCACCAATGCCTGGATCACCGGTGCGCTGGTCGTGGTGGCGCTGCTCGGCGCGATCGCGTTGTTCGGCAGCCACGGCTACGAGCCGCCCTGGATGGGCCGCGACAGGGATGCGGACCAGACCTATATCCGTCACATGACGGCGCATCATGCCCAGGGTATCGAGCTGGCCCGGATCGCCGTGGAGCGCGCCCAGGGCCCGCATCTGCGCAAGCTCGCGATGCTGATGGTCGCGAGCCAGGCCGGCGAGATCAGGATTTTCGAGAACTGGTGGCTGAGCTGGTTCGACACGGAGATGCCCGACTGCAGCACCGAAGAGCGTGCCGCCATGCCGGGCTTCCTGGCTCAGGCCGAGATGCGACAGGTCAAGGCCGCGCCGGCGGACCGGTTCGATGCGGTGTTCGTCGAGACCATGAGCAAGCATCACATGGGCGCGGCCAGGATGGCCGACCGGATGTGGCGCAGTGGCGGAGACCCACGGCTGCGCCTCATGGCGCATGCCATTCGTCACGCCCAGCAGGGCGAGATCGCGCTGATGCACGATGCGAGCGGCATTTCGGCCGTCGCCACGGCCGTCCGCAACATGCTCGCCGACAACGTCAATTGAGCGGATCGCCCCCTACTCCCGCCAGAACTCGGCCAGTTCTTCCGTTGTCACCAGGTCGACCTGGCCGTGAAAGCGGGTGCGGTACATCGTCATGAGCGCGTCGTGCCCGACGTCGGACGAGCTGCACAAGGCGTCCTCGACGATCACGACCCTGAAGCCGAGATCGACAGCGCTCAGGACCGTCGAGAGCACGCAGACGTCGGTTTCGGCGCCCGAGATCACGACCGTGCCGACGTTCTTGTCGATCAGCCGGCCCGCGAGGGCGGGATTGCTGAATGCGGAATAGGCCGGCTTGTCGATCATTGCAGCCGGCGGAACGAACTTGCTCAGCGCGGGCACGAGCTCGAGCGCGGATGGCGGCAGATGCTTGCGCGTGGCCTGGCTCCAGCGATGAAAATAGCTCTGCCACTGGCCCGGGCGATCTTCCGGATCCTGCGGCGTGATGAAGCGCGTGAAGATGGTTCTGGCCTGGTGGCGCGCAACGATCGAGGCGATCGTCGGCAGAACACGCTCCATCCACGGCGTCGCCCACAGACCGCCGGGGGCGAAAATGTTCTGCATGTCGATGCAGAGGTGAACGGCCTCCCTGATCTCGGCCACTTCCGACGTGCTGTCCCTCATCGTCCTCCACCATCAAGCGCATTCGGCGATCCATTGCGAATGCGAAGGCGAAGGCTTTGGTTCCGAACCGCCGCGGTGCAGAGGCAGACTTGGAACCCGCGACGCGCGGTTACGCCGGCGTTGCGGCCGGCGCCACGTCGAGGCGAACCGCGATCCCATTCAGCTCCGGGCCTGGCGCCGGGTAGAGCTTCATGACGAGCGGATCATGGCCGGGGACGATGTGGTCCGCGTCAGGCGCCGCGGCGCGCAGCTTGTCGAAGCCCACAAGCATGTCGCCGACATGAAACGCCGTCGTGAACGGACGCTCGCTGGTCATGTTCTCGTAGAAATGACTGACGTCGGAGGCGAGCACGACAGGGCCGCGGCGTGTGTTGACGCGGACGAATTGAAGGCCTGCGGAATGGCCGCCCGCCGCATGGACCGTCAGCCCGGGCGCAATCTCGGCGTCGCCGTCGTAGAACAGCACCCGGCGCGCGTAATTCAGCCGCACGATCCCGCAGACGTCCTCGACCTCGAACGAATGCGACAATCTCGGATATTGCATATAGCGGCCGGTGGCATAGGCGAGCTCGCGTTCCTGCAGATGAAATCGCGCGTTCGGAAATCGGTCGAAATTACCGACATGGTCGTAGTGCAGATGGGTGAGGATCACGTCCCCGACATCGGCGGGGTCGATATCGAACGCGGCAAGCGTCTCCACCGGGCAGCGCAGGAAACTCCGCCTGCGCTGCCTGGCCACTTCCGCGTTGAAGCCGGTGTCGATGACGAAGCTGCGCCCGCCTCCCCGCGCCAGCCACATGAAATAGTCCATCGGCATCGGTCCGTCATGCGGATCGCCGCCGATGAAGTGCTCGCTCCGCTGCGCATCCCGCGTCGCATAGCGGATCGCGAAGAGCTCGTAGTCCGGGTCAGCCATGGGATGCTCAGGACCCCGCCGCGTCAACCTCGTTGAAGGCCTCGCGCGCATTGCGGAAGGCGTCGATGCCGGCGGGAACGCCGCAATAGACCGCGACCTGAAGCAGGATCTCCTTGATCTCCTCCTTGGTCAGCCCGTTCTTCAGGGCGCCCTTGACGTGCAGCTTCAGCTCATGCGGCCGGTTCAGCGCGCCGAGCATCGCCAGATTGACGATCGAGCGCGTGCGCCGGTCGACGCCGGGCCGCGTCCACAAGGCACCCCAGCAGAATTCGGTCGACCATTCCGCCATGGTGCGCGTGAACTCGTCGGCCCCGGCAATCGACTTGTTGACGTAGTCCTCGCCGAGCACCTCTTTACGAACTTTGAGGCCCTTTTCGAACAGTTCGGTCTTGCTCATGATCGTCCCTTTCAGGTCTTGAGAGAGTTGAGTTGGAAGTTGATTAGCGCGATGCCGGTCGCAGCGATTGCAGGAAATTGCCGACGTCGTCGACCGAATCGAGCCGCCAGATCGCGTCGATGACGCGGTCCGCATCCCAATCGCTTCGACCTGTCCGCATGGCCTCGCGCAGCTTGGCCTCGAGGTCGCGGTCTGTGAGCGGCGCGGCGAGACTGCCACGCGGCGCGATCACGGTCTCGGTGAGGACCTCACCGGACGACAGGCGCAACGTCACGCGCGCGGCACCATCCGGCATCGCGCCATCGAGCACCGCCCTCACCTTCTGCCGCAGCTGCGCGATGTCGGACCGGACCACCGTCTCATGCGCGAATTCGGCGACCCCGGCCGTGCCGAGCAATAATCCGCAAGCCACGCAATGATGGATGCTGACGCGCGCATCGCGCTCGTTATTGACCGGGCGATCGCCGCGCGCCAGCAGCAGCGCCGAGCCCTGCACCGTCACCAACTCGATCTGGTCGACCCGCCCGCCGATGCGCTGGCGCAACGAGAGGCAGGCGTCGATCACCGCGTGAAAGACAATGCCGGCGGGATACGGCTTGTAGGTGTTCTTCGCAATCTCCCAGGTCTTGCCGAGACCGTCGAGCAGGCGAGCAATATCGGGCTCGTCCCCCATGGTACGCGCCCAGCCCAGCGGGCCTTCAATGGCGCGGGGCGCCGCCTCGTAGCCCTGCTGCGCCAGCAGCGCCGCGAACAATCCGTTCCGAGCCGCGTTGCCCACGCTGACATTCTTGGCGGCACTGGGCAGGTTCTCGACATTGCCCGCCGACTGGCTGGCCGCAAGCCCGATCGCGTTTGCGATTCCCGCAGCGGGCAGGCCCAATAGTTTCGCGCACGCCGCCGCCGCGCCAAAAATCCCGCAGGTCGAGGTGATGTGCCAGCCGCGCGCGTAGTGGTGCGGCGAGACTGCATTGCCGATGCGGCACTCCACATCCACGCCGAGAATGAACGCGGTCAATACATCCCGCCCCGACAGTTTGCGCATCTCCGAAAGCGCCAATATCGGCGCGGCAACCGGCGCGGCGGGATGAATGATTGTCTCGGGATGGGTGTCGTCGAAGTCGAGCAGATTGGCCGAGATGGCATTGAGAAATGATGCACACAACGCATCCATCGGCTGCGAGTGACCGATGACCGTCGATGTCGCGGCCCCGGTGAACGGCGACAGCGTGCGCATCGCCGCGATCACGACAGGATCGCGCGCGGAGCCGAGCGCCGTCGCGAAGAAATTGAGAATCGATCGCCGCGCCTCAAGGCTCTGCGCCTCGACGTCCGTCCATGACGAGGCAGCGACGAAATCGGCGAGCGTCTTGCTCACACTCGGAATTGGGACTGGCGGCACGCGGGGCGTCTTCCTCATTTTGTTCGAACCTTATGCCGATCCGCGGCAAACTGTCGACCCCAAAATGTTATGCTTGACAGCTTGTCTGACAATCATAACAATCCGGCCCGTTGGCGCGGGGTCCCCGCTGCCACGACGACGGCGGCCGAGACGGCCGGCCGGCGACAACGATCGACCAACGAGATCAAGAAGGCGCGCCCGTCACGGGATCGCGCGACAGGGAGCAGACGATGGCGGGAGAGATTCTCGGCGTAATCGGCACGGGCCGCATGGGCGGTCCGATGGCGGGACGATTGATGGACGCGGGCTATTCGCTCGTCGTCTATGACACGCAGGCCGAGGCGACTCAGCCGCTGGTCAAGCGTGGCGCGCTCCTCGCCAGCTCGCCGGCCGACGTCGCCTCACGCTCCGACATCGTGCTCGCCAGCCTGCCGACGCCCGACATCGTCAAGGCCGTTGCGCTCGGCCAGGACGGCATCGGCAGCGGCAACCGTGCGAAGATCGTCATCGATCTCTCGACGTCGGGTCCAGGCGCTGCGAAGCTCGTTGCGGAAGGCTTGAAGGCCAAGGGGATGACCCTGGTCGATGCGCCCGTGAGCGGCGGCATCAAGGGCGCCGTCAACGGCACGCTGGCGGTGATGGTCTCGTGCCCGCAGGCGACTTACGACATCGTGCAGCCGATCCTGAAGAACTTTGGCAAGCTGTTCTACACCGGCGACAAGCCCGGCGTGGCGCAGACGGCTAAGCTCGCCAACAACCTGATGGCGGCCGCAGCCCTCGTGATCACCTCGGAAGCCGTCGCGATGGGCGTCAAGGGCGGCGTCAATGCCAAGGTGCTGATCGACATCATCAACGCCAGCAGCGGCCGCAACAGCGCCTCCGAAGACAAATTCCCCCGCGCGGTGCTGCCCGGTACCTTCGATTTCGGCTTCGCCACCGGCCTCTCCTACAAGGACGTTCGTCTCTGCGTGGACGAGGCCGAGGCCATGGGCGTGCCGATGGTCTGCGGCGCAGTGGTGCGGCAGATGCTCGCGATCACCAACGCCAAATACGGCGCCTCATCCGACTTCACCTCGATCGCCAAGGTGCTCGAGGAGTGGGCCGGGGTCGAGATGCGCGGCTGATCGCGCACGCTTTTCAGGGAGAGCGACCCGCGATGACGATCGGTCCGACCGTATCAGGCAAGGTCCCGCTTGCGCGCCAGATGGCGCGGAGCGTGCTTGCGCTGGATATTGGCTATTTCGGGCAGGACGTCATTGCCAAGGCAAAGCTCTGCCTGCTCGACTTCCTGTCCTGCGCCTTCGAGGCCGGCCATCATCCCTGGAGCCGCCAGGCGATTGCGATTGCGCAGGCCGGCGGCAGCGCAACGATCATCGGGACGTCGCAGCTCTCCTCGCCGGCCGACGCAGCCTTCGCCAATGCCGTCATGGGGCACGGCCTCGTGCGGGAAGACATGCATGCGGCCAGCATCGCGCACCACGGCGTCGTGATCTGGCCGGCCCTGCTCGCGCTGTCGGAACAGACGCCGCTGCGCGGGGACAGGCTGCTCGCGGCCGCCATCATCGGCTATGAGACCGGCGCGCGGATCGGCCGCGCGCTGCTGACCTCGGACCTCGCACGCCTCTATCGCCCGACGGGCCTCGTGGCCCCTCTGGGCGCAGCGCTCGCGGGAAGTTTCGCGCTCGGCCTCTCCGAGGCCCAGGCGACCAGCGCCATCGCGATCGCGGCCAATACCTCCAGCGGTCTCAACGAGTGGCCGCATGCCGGCGGCTCCGACATGTATTTCCATCCCGGCTTTGCCGCCGGCAATGCGATCAGGGCAATTGGCCTTGCCGCGGCCGGCGCCTTCGGCTCGGAAACCATACTGGAGGGTGAAGCCGGCCTGTTCGCCGCCTATCGCCGCCAGCCCGCGCCGGAGAGCATCGCGCTCTTCCCCAATGGCGAGTGCGAGATCATGGCCGTCTACAACAAGCCGGTCCCCGCCTGCAATTTCGCGCAGACAGCGGCACAGGCCGCGCTTCGCGTCTCACACGAGCTCGCCAGCGTCGACGAGATCGACCACGTCGTCATCCGCGCGCCCGACGCTGCGGTGCGCTATCCCGGCTGCGATTCCATGGGGCCCTACCGCAACGCGCTCCAGGCCAAGATGAGCATTCCCTTCAGCGTCGCGGCGACGCTGGCGCGGGGCGAGATCGAGGAAGAGAACTACGCCGAGCTCGATGATGCCGACATCATCCGCCTCGTGGCGGTCACCGATCTCAAGGCAGATCCCGCCTTCACCGCCGCCTTCCCCGGCAAGCAGGGTGCGGAGGTGATCGTGCAGCTGCGCGGCGGCCGGACCATCCGGCACGCTCTGCCCGACGTCATCGCCGCAACACCTGCCGATATTCGCGCACGCTTTCGCAGCTCGGCAGCCGGAGGCCTCGGCGAGGATCGCGTGCGGCGGCTCGAGCAACTCATCGACGATTGCGAGCAGCTCGGCAATGCAGGCGACATCGCCGCGCAGTGCCGCCTGAATGCAACGGAACGGGCTTTACGACCGGCATCATGAGAAGTGCCGGAGAGTACGGGGGAAACATGGTCGATTTCGAGACCAGCTTAGTAATGCCATCGGCGCATGGCTGCCGGCAAGCCGATACTCGGAGGCCAGGCTGATGGAAGGCTTTCTGCAAGCGCTCGCCGCGGGGCTTTTGATCGGCGCCGTCTATGGCCTGATGTGCGTCGGGCTCGGCCTGATCTTCGGCGTCATGCGCGTCATCAACTTCGCCCATGGCGATTTCATGATGCTCGGCATGTACACCGCCTTCTATCTCTTCACCGCCGCCGGCATCCAGACGCTGTTCGGCAATGCCGTGGGGCCCTTCGTCGCCATCCTGCTGGCCGGGCCGGTGCTCGCCGTGTTCGGCTATTTCGTGCATCTGGCTTTGATTTCGCACGTCTCCGGGACACGTACTGCCTCGCTCGAAGGCGAAGGCCATTACGCCCAGCTCATCCTCACGCTCGGCATCGCGCTGATCCTGCAGAACGGCGGCCTCATCGTGTTCGGCTCGGTGCTGGCCTCGATCCGTACGCCGCTGTCGAGCTCGGCGTGGGAGCTCGGGCCCTTCTTCGACATGAGCATCTTCCTCAACAAGGCCCGCAGCATCGATATGATCGTCTCGCTGGCGATCATGATCCTGCTCTCGTTGCTGATCACGCGCACGCGGATCGGCAAGTCGCTCCGCGCCGCCGCGGACAATCCGACGGCTGCGACCTATATGGGCATCGACGTCGACCGCGCGCATCGCACCGCCTTCGCACTCGGCTGCGGCATCACCGCGATTGCCGGCGGCCTGCTCGCCACCAACTACCCGTTCCACCCCTTCGTCGGTCTTGAATACGTCATCGTCATGTATGCCGGCGTCGTGCTCGGCGGCATGGGCAGCATCATCGGCGCCTTCTGGGGCGGCATGACGATCGGCCTCGTGCAGCAGATGTCGACGCTGATCCTGCCGACACAATTGCAGAACGCGGCAATCTTCGCCGTCTTCCTCCTCATCATCTTCTTCCGCCCGCAAGGCTTCTTCGGGCGCATGGTGGAGAGGACGTGACCATGCTCCGGATGCGCTCCTTTCTGCCTCCCCTGCTCTTCACGCTCGCCTATGCGGTCGTGTCGCTCGGCGTCACCAACTCCTACTACCAGCTGATCCTGACGCTGGTGCCGGTGTGGGCGGTGTTCGGGCTGTCGTGGAATCTGCTCAGCGGCTATACCGGCCTGATCTCGTTCGGCCACGCCGCTTTCTTCGGGATCGGCGCCTACGCGACCGCGCTCGGGCAGATCTATTTCGACATCTCCCCCTGGCTGCTGATTCCGGTCGCCGCCATGCTCGGCGGTATCGCCGGCCTCCTGATCGGCTTTCCGACCTTCCGGCTGCAAGGCCACTACTTCGCGCTGGCCATGCTCGCCTATCCGCTCGCCATTCTCTACGTGTTCGAGTGGCTCGGCTTCCAGGAGGTGACGCTTCCGATCAAGCGCGAGGCGCCGATCGCCTATATGCAATTCGCCGATCCGCACCTCTACACGCTGCTGGGGCTGGCGCTCATGCTCGCCACCATCGTGCTGACGCAGGTGATCGAGCGATCGCGCTTCGGCATGGCGCTGCTCGCGATCAAGCAGAACGAGGCTGCGGCCGAGGCGGCCGGTATCAATACGCTCGCCTGGAAGCTGCGCGCGATCACGCTGAGCGGGGCGATCGCCGCCGCCATCGGCGGATTTTACGCGCAGGTGCTGCTGGTCGTGACCCCGGCATCGGTGTTCGGCATGCTGGTGTCGGCGCAGGCGCTGACGGTCGCGATGTTCGGCGGCGTCGGCACGGTCTGGGGCCCGGTGATCGGCTCGGTGATCCTGATCCCGCTCGCCGAGATCCTGCACGCCGAGGCCGGCGCGCGCATCCCCGGCATTCAGGGCGTCATCTTCGGTATTGCCATCGTCTGCGTCATCCTGCTGGCGCCGGAAGGCCTGTTCTGGAAGCTGCGCGATCTCCTGCGCAAGCGGAGCGCGCCCAAGGCGGCGGTCAGTGATACCGCGGAAGCAGCAGCTGCCAACGTGACGGCCCTGAAGCCCGCCTCCCGGCAGCGTGCCGCCACCGGCGAGGTCGTCCTCGAAGTGAAGAACCTCTCGCGCTCCTTCGGCGGCCTGAAGGCGGTGCAAGATGTCAGCTTCAAGCTGCACAAGAACGAGATCCTCGGCATCATCGGCCCCAACGGCGCCGGCAAGACCACGCTGTTCAATCTCCTCAACGGCTTCCTCAAGCCCAGCCAGGGCGAGGTGCTGATCGACGGCCGCAACATGTCGGGCCAGCGGCCGCACGTGATCTGCGAGGCCGGCATCGGCCGCACCTTCCAGGTGATGCGGCCGTTCCTGCGCATGTCGATCCTCGACAACGTCGTGGTCGGGGCCTATGTGCGCGCCCGCACCGACGATGAAGCCCGCAAGCTGGCCGCTGACGCGGTCGCCCGCGTCGGGCTGTCTGCCGTGGCTGACCGTGTCGCCGGCGAGCTCTCGACCAAGGAACTGCGGCTGATGGAGCTGGCCCGCGCGATCGCCGGCCAGCCGCGCATCCTGCTGCTCGACGAGACGCTCGCGGGCCTCGGCCACGGCGAGGCGGACGAAGTCGTGGCCGTGATCCAGCAGCTCGCGCGCGATGGCATCACCATCGCCATCATCGAGCACACCATGCAGGCGATGGTCCGGCTGGTCGACAGATTCCTCGTGCTCGACCACGGCGCCGTCATCACCGAAGGCCTGCCGGAAGTGGTGACGCGCGACAACCGCGTGATCGAGGCCTATCTCGGCAAAAAGTGGGTGGGCCATGCTGCGAATTGAGGGATTGAGCGCGGGCTATTCGGCCAAGCCCGTCCTGAACGACGTCTCGATCAATGTCGGCGCGGGCCAGTTCGTCGCGATCGTCGGCCCCAACGGCGCCGGCAAGACCACGCTGTTCAAGACGATCTCCGGCATCGTCAAGCCCGGCGGCGGCGCGATCACGTTCGACGGCGTCGACCTGCTCGCAGTGCCGCCGCCGCAGCGCGCCCATCTCGGCATCGCCCACGTCCCGGAGGGACGCCAGGTTTTCCCGTCGCTGACCGTGATGGAGAATCTGGAAATGGGCGCGATGACCGAAAGCGGCCGCCGCGACTGGCAAGCCAATATCGAACGGATCTTCGAATGGCTGCCGGTGCTGAAGGAGCGCCGCGATCAATTCGCGGGCACGATGTCCGGCGGCCAGCAGCAGATGCTCGCGATCGGCCGCGGCCTCGCCTCCTCGCCAAAGCTTCTGATGCTGGACGAGCCCTCGATGGGGCTTGCGCCCTCGACCGCGGACTTCATCTTCGAGCGGCTGATCGAGATCCGGCGCCAGTCCGAGCTGACCATGCTGCTGGTCGAGCAGCGCGTCGCGGAAGCGCTGGAATCGGCCGACCACGGCTATGTCCTCGAAGCCGGACACGTCGTGCTCGAAGGCAGCAACGCCACGCTGCGCGCCGACGACCGCGTGCGGAAGGCCTATCTCGGCATGTGACCAACACAAAAAACAGAGATCAGGGAGAAAACAAAATGAACAAGACTTCAAAAGGGCTAAGTCGCCGCACGGTGCTCTCCGGCGCCGCCGCAGTCGGCCTCGCCGGCGTTGCGCGCGCGCAGGCACCTGGCGAGATCAAGGTCGGATTGATCGTGCCGCTGTCGGGTATCTACACCCGCCCCGGCCAGGTGATGAAGATGGGCGCCGAGATGGGCATCGAACACATCAACGCGCAGGGCGGCATCAAGGCGCTCGGCGGCGCCAAGTTGAAGCTGGTCGTGATCGACTGCGGCGACACCACCGAGAAAGCCAAGAACGCGGCACAGCGCATGGTGGCGCAGGAGCCAGATCTGGTCGCGGCCACCGGCTCCTATCTGTCCTCCTTCACGCTGGCGGTCACCGAGGTGACCGAGCGCGCCGAGCTGCCTGTGCTGACGCTGTCCTATTCGGACCTGCTGACCGACCGCGGCTTCAAATACATTTTCCAGACCGCAGCGACCGCGAGCCGCCAGTCAGAGCTCGGCCTGCCGACGCTGATGAAGCTGGCCGAGAATGCCTCGGGCAAGAAGCCGAAGACCGTGGCGATGCTGATGGACAACACCGCAACGTCGGTGGCCACCGCCAAGGCGCTGAAGGAAAAGCTGTTCGCGCAGGAGGGCCTCCAGCTCGTGGTCGAGGAGGTCTGGACGCCGCCGCTGTCGGATGCGACGCCGCTGATCCAAAAAGTTCGCTCGGCCAAGCCCGATCTGCTGCTGTTCATGCCCAATGCGGTCTCGGACGCCAAGCTCGGCCTCGAGAAGATCAGCGAGTTCGGCCTCGGCCAGGGCAAGATCCCGACCGTGTCCTTCAGCATCACCATCGCCGAGCCCGACATGCTGCAGAGCGTGAGCCCGGAGACGGTGCAAGGCATCATGACCATCGTCGCCAATTGGGGCTCGAAGGGCCACGAGGCGCTGATCGCCGAGCTCAAGGCCAAATACAAGGAGCCCTGGATGACCCAGAACGTCATCTCGACCTATGGCGACATGTGGCTGATGAAGGAAGCGCTGGAGAAGGCCGGCAAGGCCGACCGCAATTCGGTCGCGCAGGCCTTCCGCACCATGGATGCCGGCCCGTCGAAATATTACCCGGGCGGCCAGCTCAAATTCGACGAGAAGGGCCGCCGCGTCGGCGCCGGCGTCGTCATCGTGCAATGGCAATCGGGCGTGCCTGTCACCGTTTATCCGCCCGAGCTCGCGCAGGCGCAGCCGTTCTGGCCGAAGAAATCCTAGGCGTCGCGCAAATCCTGGGGAGGAGACTGTCATGACTGCCAAGAGCAAGATCACGATATCGCGGCGAACCCTGCTGGCCGGCGCCTCCGGCACGCTGATCGCGTCCCGCGCCGGCTGGGCGCAGCAACCTTCGGAAGTGAAGGTCGGCCTGCTGGTGCCGATCTCGGGGCTCTATGCCCGCCCGGGAACGGTGATGCGCGAAGGCGCCGAGATGGCGATTGATCACATCAACGCGCAAGGCGGCGTCAAGGCGCTCGGCGGCGCCAAGCTGAAGCTCGTCGTGCTCGATTCCGGCGACACCACGGAGAAGGCCAAGAACGCGGCACAGCGCATGGTGGCGCAGGAGACCGATCTGGTCGCGGCGAGCGGCGCCTATCTGTCCTCGTTCACCCTCGCGGTGACCGAGGTGACCGAGCGCGCCAACCTGCCGATGCTCACCCTCTCCTACTCGGATCTCATCACCGAGCGCGGATTCAAATACGTGTTCCAGACCGCGGCCACCGCGGGGTCGCAGGCACGGCAGGCGTTGCCCCAGCTCATCAAGCTGGCGGAGACGGCCTCCGGCAAGCGGCCGAAGACGGTCGCGATCCTCACCGACAACACGGGGGCCTCGATCGCCTCCGCCAAGGCAATGCGCGAGGGCCTGCTGGCGGAGAACCAGTTGCAGCTGATCGTCGACGAGACGTTCACGCCGCCGCTGGCGGATGCGACGTCGCTGGTGCAGAAGATCCGTTCGGCCAAGCCCGACCTGCTGTTCTTCCTGCCGACGGTGATCTCGGATGCAAAACTGCTGCTCGAGAAGATGAACGAATTCGGCCTCGGCCAGGGCAAGATCCCGACGATCTCGTTCGGCATCGCGATCGCCGAGCCGGACATGCTGCAGACTGTCAGCCCCGAACTGCTCCAGGGCGTGTTGACGTGCGTCGCCAGTTGGGGCGCCAAGGGCCATGAGGCGCTGATCGCCGAGTTGAAGACGCGCTACAAGGAGCCGTGGATGACGCAGAACGCGATCTCCACCTATGGCGACATGTGGGTGATCAAGGACGCGCTGGAGAAGGCCGGCAAGGCCGATCGCGTCGCCGTCGGCGAAGCGCTGCGCACCATGGATGGCGGCCCCTCGAAGTATTACCCGCTGGGCGAGATCAAGTTCGACGAGAAGGGCCGCCGCGTCGGCGCCGGCATGACCATCGTGCAGTGGCAAGCCGGCGTGCCGGTGACGGTGTTCCCGCCCGAACTCGCGCTAGCAAAACCGTTCTGGCCCAAGAGTTGACCTGAGAGCTGAGACCAAGAAACGGAGACCACAATGGACAAAGCGACCTACGACCGCGGCCTCGAAATCCGCAAGAGCGTGCTCGGCAACGAATTCGTCGACAAGGCGATCGCATCCGCCGACGAGTTCAACCGGCCGATGCAGGACCTCACCACGGAATATTGCTGGGGTTACGTCTGGGGCCGCGAGGGCCTCACACGAAAAACGCGCAGCTTCCTCAATTTGGCGATGCTCTGCGCACTCAACCGTCCTCACGAGCTGAAGACCCATGTCCGCGGCGCGCTCGCCAATGGCGCGACCAAGGAGGAAATCCGCGAGGTCTTCATGCAGGTCGCGATCTATTGCGGCGTGCCGGCTGGTGTGGATGCGTTCCGGAACGCGAAGGAAGTCTTCGCCGAACTGGACAAGACGTAGCGGAGCGTGGCTGCGATGAAGGGCAAATGGGCACTCGTGACCGGCGCGACCGCGGGCCTCGGCCTCGCCGTGGCGGAAGGCCTTGCCGGCGCGGGCGCCAATATTGTCCTGCACGACCTCGCTCAGCCAAAGCAGGCCGCGGACGATCTCCGCGCCCGCTTCGGCGTGGAGGTCATCGCCGCCGGCGTCGACCTCGCCCAGCGCGAGGGGATCGAGGCCATGATGGCGGACCTGCTCGACCGCTGCGGCGCCATCGACATCCTCGTCAACAACGCCGTCGTCAGGCATTTCTCTGCCATCGAACAGTTTCCGTCCGAGCGCTGGGACGAGGCGCTCGCCGTCAATTTGTCGGCGCCGTTCCACCTCATCCGCCTGGCGCTGCCGGCGATGAAGCAGCGCGGCTGGGGCCGGATCGTCAACATGGGCTCGATCTATTCCAGCCGCGCGGTCGAGGACCGCATCGACTACATCACCACCAAGACGGCGATTGCAGGCATGACCCGCGCCGTCGCCATCGAGACGGCACGCAGCGGCATCACCTGCAACACGCTGTGCCCCGGCACACTGCCGACGCCGGCCATCCTGAACAAGGTCGCGACGATGGCATCGAGCAGCGATCGTCCGGTCGAGGACGTGACGCGGGACTATCTCGGCGAGCGCCAGCCGACGCAGCGCTTCGTCGAAATGGACGCCGTCGCCGCCATGATCGTCTTCCTCTGCGGTCCGGCCGCGAACGACATCACCGGCGCCAGCCTGCCGATCGACGGCGGCTGGTCGGTGGCATGAGAACTGGAATGGGAGTGCAGCGATGACTGAACAATCAGGCCAGACCGTGGTGCTGACGGGTGCCGCCGGCGGCATGGGACGCGCCATCACCAAGGCGCTGCTGGATAGCGGCCGCCGCGTCGTGCTGGTCGATCGCGACGCCAAGGCGCTTGAAGAGCTGGCGGCGACGGCGGGCGATGCGGTGTTTCCGATCCAGCTCGACGTCAGCGATGCAACGGCCGTCGATCGCCTGCCGGATGCCATTCCCGGTCATTTCAAGCCGGTCGACGTTCTCATCAACAATGCCGGCCACGACATCGGCGGCCGGACGCGCTTCGACATCGGTTCTGCGGACGACTGGTCCAGCATCATCCAGACCAACCTGATCGGCCTGATGCGCGTCACGCGCGCGATCCTTCCCGGCATGGTCCAGCGCAACGCCGGCCATGTCGTCAACATCAGCTCCATCAACGCAGTGCGGATCGTGCCCGACATGGCGGCGTACAGCACCAGCAAGGCGGGCGTGCACATGTTCACCGAGACCCTCCGGGGCGAGCTGGCGGAAACCGCGATCCGGGTGACCGAGCTGCAGCCCGGCCTGACCCGGACCAACATCATCCTGACCCGCTACCGCGGCGATCAGCAGAAGGAAAAGGACTATTTCGACCAGTTCAGGATGGCGCTCGATCCGGCCGATATCGCCCGCTCGATCGTCTTCGCGCTCGACCAGCCCGCCCACGTTCAAATTGCCGAAATGATGATTCTGCCTGTAAACCGGTACTGAGTTTTCCCGAACAGGACCCGGACATGGAAAGACGCAACGAATTGCAGTCGACACTCCGCATCGAGGACGTCCCGACCGTCCGGGCGATGGTGGCGCAGAAGCTGCGTGAGGCGATCATGTCGGGAACGCTGAAGCCGGGCCAGCGCCTGGTCGAGCGCGAGCTCTGCGAGATGATGGGCGTCAGCCGCCCCTCGATCCGCGAAGCGCTGCGTGCGCTCGAAGCCGACGGGCTGGTCAATACGGTTCCGCACCGCGGCCCCGTGGTGTCCACGATCAGCCTCGAAGAGGCCCGGCAGCTCTACGCGGCGCGCGCGGTGCTCGAAGGATTCGCCGGCCGCGAATGCGCCAGGCTTCACGACCCCGAAGTGGCACGCCGGATCGGCGACGCCCTGACACGGCTGAAGGCGGCCGCGGCCAAGCAAGACCTCGTCGGATGCCTCGAAGCCAAGACCGATTTCTACGCGGCGCTGATCGGCGGCTGCCGCAACGCGTTTATCCAGCGCATGCTCAAGCCGCTGCACGATCGCATCCAGCTGCTGCGGATCACCTCGATGTCGCAACCGAAGCGGATCAACAAGAGTCTGCGCGAGGTCACTGCGATCTGGCGTGCGATCCAGAACGGCGATCCGGATCTCGCCGAGCGTTGCTGCGTCGACCACATCAACGCGGCCGCGGTGGCCGCGCTCGACATGATCGAAAAATCGTCGGCGGCCAAGGAGGCGGCGCCTTCCGACGACTAGAATAATGCCGCCAGGGAGTGTTCGATGAAGTTTCTCGTACGATCGCTGATCCTGTTCCTCCTGCTTCATCCCTGCGGCGCAGCGCTCGCTGACGACTTTCCCAATCGCCCGGTCACGATGATCGTGCCGTTCTCCGCCGGCGGTCCCGGCGACGTCATCGCACGTATCCTCGGCAGCGCCATGAGCGCAACGCTGAAACAGTCCATCGTCATCGAGAATGTCGTCGGTGCCGGCGGCACGCTGGGCACCAACCGCGTCGCCAAGGCGGCCGCGGATGGCTACACGCTGCTGCTGATGCATGTCGGCCAGGCCACCGCGCCTGCCCTCTATGCCAAGCTGCCGTTCGACCCGGTCGGCGATTTCGCTCCGATCGGGCTCGTCACCGACGTTCCGATGATCCTGGTGGCGCGGCCGAATTTTCCAGCCAAGGATCTCGGCGAGCTGGTCGCGCATATCCGCAATGCCGGTGACAAGGTCACTTTCGGCAATGTCGGTCTCGGCTCGGCCTCGCAGCTCTGCGGCCTGATGTTCATGAGCGCCACCGATACCAAGCTCACCCCGATCTACTACAAGGGCGGCGGACCAGCGCTGAACGACGTCATCGCAGGCCATATCGACGTCTATTGCGATCCCGCGACAGGGCCGACGCCGTACATCCAGTCGAAGACGATCAAGGGCTATGCCATCACCAGCAAGACGCGTGTCGCGACGCTGCCTGATGTGCCGACCTCGACCGAAGCCGGCGTTCCCGAGTTCAATGTCACGACCTGGTACGGCCTCTACGCGCCGCGCGGCACGCCCAAGCCCGTCGTCGACCATCTCGTGGGCGCACTGCAGACGGCGCTGAAGGATCCCGCGCTGATCAGCCGCTTTGCCGAGCTCAGCATGGCGCCGGTCGAGATCGAGCGCGCGACGCCGGAAGCCCTCGAAGCTTTTCTGAAAGCCGAGATCGGCAAATGGGGACGGATCATCAAAGCGGCCGGAATCGAGCCGCAGTAGGCTCGGCCATCTCCGGAACACGTCCAAAATATCCGTGATCTCAAAGGGAAAATTGGCTTCGGTACGCTCGGAGGACGGTCGCGTTTGGAGTTCAGGTGCAATTCCAGCTGATCGGTGCACTTTTCCGTAAATCGGCCGAGCCCCATTGCGGGGCTCCGCCGCGCGGCGTAACTTTCAACCAAGCGTAGCTCATTCGAAAGCATCTATCGGGTTCGGCCTAGCGGGAGACAGCGATGGCAGATGTCCCATGGCACCTTTCCGGTGACTATTTCGAGAATTGCAGTTGCAGCATCGTGTGTCCCTGCCTGGTGTCGGCGGCGCCCCCGTTGACCGCACGACCGACCGAAGGCTTCTGCAACGTACCGCTGATCTTCCACATCGAGAGCGGCCGCTACGGTGACATCGAGCTGGATGGACTTAATGTCCTCGTCGTCCTCCACGCACCTGGGGTCATGGCAGACGGAGATTGGTCAATCGCCGCCTATATCGATCAGCGCGCCAGCGATGAGCAGACCGAGGCCCTGGCTGCGATCTTCACCGGCGGTGCCGGCGGTCCGATGGCCGCGTTCACGCCGCTGATCAGCAAGAACCTGGGGGTGCGCAAGGTCCCGATCACGTTCCGGATCGACGGCAAGACGCGGTCCGCGGAAATCCCCGGCATCCTGCACATGTCCGTCGATCCCCTGCCAACCATGCATCCGAGCGGGGAGATGTGGGTGAACATCGGCCATGCGGTCAGCCCCGATGCCATGGTGATGGCCGTCGGCGCCGCCGGCAATACCTTCAGCGATCATGGCATGCGCTGGGATAATTCCGGCAGGAACGGCCTCTATGCGCCGATCCGCTGGTCGAACCAGGCGTGATGTAAACTTCCGATACCGGCCGGCGTCAGGGCCGGGCAATTTCGATCGCCAATGACGGACAGCCCACTGGAAACCGTGCTGCGTCGCGATCGCTGGATCGTCGGCGGCGCGATCGGCCTCATTGTCGTGCTGGCATGGAGCTATGTGCTCTGGCTCGCCAACGACATGGACATGGGCGGCATGGACATGGCCGGATTCCGCATGATCCCGGCCGGGATCGGAATCATGCTGCCGACGAGCGAACCGTGGCGAACGTTCGAGTTCGCCTACGTGCTGCTGATGTGGGCGGTGATGATGATCGGAATGATGGCCCCTTCGGCCGCGCCGATGATCCTGATGTACGCCCGCGTAGGCCGACAGGGCAAAGCACAGGGCAAGCCGTTCGCCGCGACCGGCTGGTTTGCCGCCGGTTATCTCCTCGCCTGGTGCGGCTTTTCGCTGGCGGCCACCCTTCTTCAATGGGCGGTCGAGCGCGCCACCTTGCTGGATTCCCGAATGGCGCTCGCAAGCAACCTGCTCGGCGCCATCGTGCTGGTCGCGGCTGGTGTCTATCAATGGACACCGCTGAAGGACGTCTGTCTCGCCCAATGCCAGTCGCCGTTTCTGTTCCTGATGCGCCATGGCGGCTTTCGCGGCGACCTGCGCGGCTGCCTGCTGCTGGGACTTCGGCACGGAGGCTATTGTGTCGGCTGCTGCTGGGTTTTGATGGCGCTGTTGTTCGTCGGCGGAGTGATGAACGTGCTCTGGATCGCGGTTTTGGCGCTGCTTGTCCTCCTGGAGAAAGTTACGCCGGTCGGACGATGGATCGCGCGCGCTGCCGGCATCGCATGTGTGGCCGCGGGCGCCTGGCTGCTGGTGCACTTGCCGCAGTGATGCAATCTGCTTGACGTTCAGTTCGATTTCTACGCTGGGCTGCGTCGCCCGTTCTCCGGCGCACCGCTGTCCGGCATTTTGCCTGCCCCGACCGCTCCCACGGGGCAAAGAACAATCACTTGAACGTTCGCAACTTCAGTTGAACCGCAAAACGGCTTGACGACGACGCCGACAATGAATGTAATGTTATAACATTACATATCCGGTCCCAATGCCCCCGCGTCACTCTATCCCCTTGAAAAGACTGTTCGATCTCCATGCAAAAACTCCCCGTCACCGTCTTGTCCGGCTTCCTCGGGGCTGGAAAGACCACTTTGATGAACCACGTCCTGAACAACCGGCACGGCCTGAAAGTGGCGGTGATCGTCAACGACATGAGCGAGGTGAACATCGATGCGGATCTGGTCCGTGGTGGCGGTGCGAACCTGTCCAGGACTGACGAGAAGCTCGTCGAGATGACCAACGGGTGCATCTGTTGCACGCTGCGCGACGACCTGCTGAAGGAGGTGCGCGCCCTCGCCGAAAACGACCGGTTCGATTATCTGCTGATCGAATCCACCGGCATCTCCGAGCCGCTGCCGGTTGCTGCGACCTTCGACTTCCGTTCCGAGGACGGCGAAAGCCTCTCCGACGTGGCACGCCTCGACACCATGGTCACCGTGGTCGACGCGGTGAATCTGCTGAGGGATTATTCATCGACGGATTTCCTGGAGCAGCGCGGCGAAGCGCTGGCGCACGACAAGCGCACGCTGGTCGATCTGCTCGTCGAGCAGATCGAATTTGCCGACGTGATCGTGCTCAACAAGGTCGATGACGCCTCGCCGGCACAACGCGAAGCAGCGCGAAAGATCATCCGCGCGCTCAATCCGGAAGCGGAGTTGATCGAAGCCAACTACAGCCGGGTCGCCTTCGATCGCATTCTCGACACCGGCCGGTTCGACTTCGAAAAGGCGCAAGCGCATCCACTCTGGTTCAAGGAACTCTACGGCTTTGCCGATCACGTGCCGGAGACGGAGGAATACGGCGTGAGCAGCTTCGTCTATCGGGCGCGCCGGCCGTTCGATCCCGAAAAGTTCGACAAGTTCGTGCGAGAGCCCTGGCCCGGTGTCATTCGCGCCAAGGGACATTTCTGGCTGGCGACGCGGCCGCAATGGCTGGGCGAGATCAGCCAGGCCGGCGCGATCACGCGCACCGAGGCCCTTGGATTCTGGTGGGCGAGCGTGCCTGCGGAACGCTGGCCGGACGACCCGTTTTGGCGCAAGCGGTTGCGTGCGAACTGGAACGACATCTATGGCGATCGCCGCCAGGAAATCGTGTTCATCGGCGCGGGCATGGACGAGAGCGCGCTCCGCGCACGCCTGGATGCCTGCCTTGTCCCGGGCAAGCCGGCCATGAACGTCACGGAATGGGCGAAGCTTGCAGACCCGTTTCCAGTCTGGCGGCGCGCGAACGAAGTTTTGGAGCACGAATGACGAACGTCGTCCGCTTCGCCTCGAAATCCGAACTCGAGCGGCAGCGCCTCATCCGCGAGGCGCGTGCGATCTACGACAGCATCTTCCCGCCGGATATCCCTGCCGGCGGCTGCGCGCATGACCCGCCAGATCAATGGGCGGCACGCGAAGCGGCCGCCGAAATCCAGCCCAAACAACGATAAGGGATGAAGGTGGTGCGCTCGGAGGGACTCGAACCCCCACGATTTTACTCACTGCCACCTCAAGGCAGCGCGTCTACCAGTTCCGCCACGAGCGCTTTGGGGATGCCGGCTTGAGGCTTGAAGGCCGGCCGGATCAACGGCGCCGATCTAACAAATCCATCAGAGGGGTACAAGCCTGCAAAGGCCCTGAATTCCACAGCTTTGCAGGAAAGTTCCTGGCCTTCCACCCGAATCGGCCTTTACCGCCGGCCCAGTGCCCCTACCGTGTGCCGGGCCGCGACCGCGTGCTCCCGACCCTATCGGGTCCCCGGGCCGCTACCGCGTGCCCGGCGTGCGCGGCAGCATCTGCTTGACCTCGACCGCGATCCGGTTGCGGTCGACCAGCACGACGCCGGAGGCGACCGGCAGATTATTGGCCAAAACCTTGACCTCGTCGGCCTCGGTTGCGTCCAGCTCGATGATGGCGCCGCGGGAAAGACGTAATACTTGATGGATCGGCATCGTAGTCGTCCCGAGGACGACCATGAGATCCACGGTGACTTTATCGAGAGTGGGCACTGTCAGGACCGCCGCAACCAGGGACGAAGGACCAAGGACTTCGGACAAGGACTTGGCATTTGCGCCTGCAATGATCACCACGTTATGGTTAGCCAATGGTTAATTTGCCCCAAAACCCGCGCCAAGAGCTGGATTTGACGTCGTTTTCGGCGTCCCACGGCCAGCCCGTGGAGTGGCGAATCTCGGACGCGGCGGTGCCCTATCCGGAGGCGGTGGCCGAGATGGAAGCCCGGGTCGCCGCCATTGCGGCGGGCGAGGCCGCGGAGCTGGTCTGGCTGCTCGAACACCCCCCGCTCTACACCTCCGGCACCTCGGGCAAGGACAGCGACCTGCTCGATCCCCGATTCCCGATCTTCGCCACCGGGCGCGGCGGGCAGCTCACCTATCACGGGCCGGGCCAGCGGGTGGCCTATGTCATGCTCGACCTCAAGCGCCGCCGGCCGGACGTCCGGGCCTATGTCGCGAGCCTGGAGGAGCTGATTCTGCGCACGCTCGCCGCCTTCAACGTCCGGGGCGAGCGGCGTGAGGATCGGGTCGGCGTCTGGGTCAGGCGCCCCGACAAGGGCGAAGGTTACGAGGACAAGATCGCGGCGATCGGCGTGCGGCTGAAACGCTGGGTCTCGTTCCACGGCATCGCCATCAATGTCGAGCCGGAGCTGTCGCATTTCACCGGCATCGTGCCGTGCGGCGTCACTGACGCCCGCTACGGCGTCACCTCGCTGGTCGACCTCGGCCAGCTCGTGACCATGGCTGACGTCGACATCGCGCTTCGGCAGGCGTTTGAGGAGCTGTTCGGGCCGACCAAAGCGTTGGTACCGGAAGCGGCCGCCTAGCATTTTTGTGGCGCCCAACCGCGCGCAGTCCCCGCTCGTCCCGGAATCGGTTATGCTCGCGTCAGGTGTCGCCCACGCCTCCCCCCTCCGCCGGGAAAGCAGACTTCATGCCGGGCGATGAGATCATCGGCCGACTGTTCGAGCGCCAGGCATAAGGAGGGATTGCGCTTTCTGCTCGCAATGGGAGGTTTTGACGATGAGATTGTCTGCACCGATCTATCATCTGAAGCGCAAGGCGAAGCGCCTGTCCCGCGAGGAAGGCATTCCGCTGCACGATGCACTTGATCGCATCGCGACGACGGAAGGGTTTTCCGCCTGGAGCATGCTCGCAGCGAAAGCCGCGGCCATCACGCCGGCGGGCAGGCTGTTTCCGCAATTCCGGCCCGGCGATTTGGTGCTGGTCGGCGCGCGCCCCGGCCAGGGCAAGACTCTGATGAGCCTCGAACTAGCCGTGGAAGCCATGCGGTCGGGCCATCGCGCTGCGTTCTTCTCGCTCGAATACACCGAGAGAGATGTGCTGGATCGCTTGCGGGCGATCGGCGTGGGGCCGGCGCAATTCCGCGAGCTTTTCGAGGTCGATTGCTCCGACGCCATCAGCGCCGATTACGTCGTCAAGGAGATGGCCGCGGCACCACGCGGCACGTTCGTGGTGATCGACTATCTGCAACTGCTCGACCAGAGGCGGGAAAACCCCGACCTCTCCGTTCAGGTTCGCGCGCTGAAATCGTTCGCACGCGATAAGGGGCTGATCGTTGCCTTCATCTCGCAGATCGATCGTTCCTACGATCCCGCAGTCAAGCCCTGCCCCGACCTCGACGATGTCCGCTTGCCAAATCCGCTGGATCTGAAGCTGTTCGACAAGACGTGCTTCCTGAACAATTCCGAAGTTCAGTTCAGGGCAGCAAGCTGACGATCAGGCCGCGGGTGAGATGGCTCTACCCGCGGCTTGCAGCCTCACGCCGCCTGCAGCGACACGTCGAGCTTGCCGGCGATGTAGCGGCGTTCCTGGGTGAGGCCGCCGAAACCGTAGGCATCGCCCTTGACCTCGTCGACATGCAGATAGGTCTCGGGATGCAGCGGCCCGAGAATCTCGGCCATGCGCTTGAACATGGCGGCAAGATAAGCGGCCTTCTCGTCCTTGGTATTGGTGCCTTCGGTGACGTGGATGTCGATCCAGTAGCTGGCAAGCTTCTGCTCGGCGAGCGACTTGCCGCCGGCGAACCAGTCGTCGGCCTCGACCGACTTCACGATGATGGCAGTCACCTTGGGATCCTTGTGCAGGATCTTTGCGGTGAGCTCGGACACGGCGTTGGCGATCTCGGCCTTCAGCGAGGGCGACTGGCGGGACGAGGTGTAGGACACGGTGATCAGCGGCATGGTGGCTCTCCTCAAGATGCAGCGCGGGATTTGCCCGGCGTTGGTGAGAAGCTAGACCTCTCCTCGTCATTTTGATATCTTATCTCTGTTGATACCAGTGATAACGATCTATAATGACAGCCACCCTCGATATCGCCACCATCAAGGCCTTCCTGCTGGTCGCCGACCTCCAGAGTTTTACGCGTGCTGCCGAGGCGCTGGGCACGACGCAAGCCGCTGTCAGTCTCAAGCTGCAGCGGCTGGAGACGTTGCTGGGAAGACGCCTCGTCGAGCGCTCGCCACGCGCGGTCCGGCTCACTGCCGACGGCGCCAGCTTCCTCGATCGCGCCCGCGCGCTGATGGCGGCGCATGACCGCGCGCTGTCGGGCGAGGCCCCGGCCGCGCAATCGCTCTCGCTCGGCATCTCCGATCACGCCGCCGGCCCCGAGCTGGTGCCGCTGCTGGAACGCCTGCACGCGATGTCGTCAAATCTCACCCTCGCCGTCACCATCGGCTTCTCGCGCGAGATGCAGGACGCCTATGACGCCGGCGAGCTGGACGCTGTGATCGTCCGCCAGGAGGGCAGCCGCCGCGGCGGCGAGAGGCTGACCGAGGACGAATTCGGCTGGTTCGCGTCACGGCGCTTCACCCTGCCGAAGGGCGAAGCGCTGCCGCTCGCAACCCTCGCTCCGCCCTGCGGCGTCCGCGCCATCGCCGTGCGCGCGCTCGACAAGGCCGGCCTCGCCTGGCACGAGCGCTTTGTCGGCGGCGGCGTCACGGCGGTGGTCGCAGCTGCGCTCGCGGGACTTGCGATTGCGCCACTGGCGCGGCGGATCGCGCCTCCCGGGCTGGTCGATATTGGACCCGCGCACAGGCTGCCGAAACTCGGCAGCTCGAAGGTGATGCTACATTCGAAGGTCAGCGATCCCGCCAAGCTTGCGGCGCTACGCGCGGTGGCGGCGACGTTTCGGAGCGTCGCGGCCACCTGATGTCTCACAAAATCGCCTCGAACGCGCTGCGCAGCGTCTCGTGCCTGAATACAAAGCCGCGGCTCAGCGCCTTGTTGGGCAGCACGCGCTGACCGCCGAGCAGCAGCTCGTCGGCGAAGCCGCCGCCGATCCGGCGCAACAAGCCGCCGGGAATGCGGAAGATCGCCGGCCGATGCAGGCGGCGGCCAAGCTCCTCGGTGAATTTTGCATTGGTCACCGGGATCGGCGCGGTGGCATTGACGGGGCCCGACAGATCCGGCGTCGCCATCACATAGGCGATCAGGCGAATGAGATCATCGCGCTCGATCCAGGACATCCACTGCCGCCCGGTGCCGATGGGACCACCGAGGCCGAACTCGAACGGCGTCAGCATGCGCGTGACGAAGCCGCCTTCGGTGCCGAGCACGAGGCCGATGCGCAAACAGACGACGCGCACGCCAAGCTCCTCCGCCGGCCGCGCCGCCTTCTCCCAGGCCGCGCAGAGCTCGTGGCTGAAACAGGCGTGCGACTTGGCCGACTCCGTCAGCACCTGGTCGGCCCACAATCCGTACCAGCCGATCGCGGAGCCGCTGACCAGCACCTCGGGCTTGCGATCGAGCCGCGCGATCAGTTTGACGATTTCGCCCGTCATGTCGATGCGGGAGCCAAGAATCTTCGCGCGCTTCGCCTCGGTCCACAAGCCGTTGCCAATCGGCTCGCCGGCGAGATTGACGATGGCGTCGATTGGCGTGTCCGCGGCGAGCTGATCGAGGCTGGTGATCAGCGTGACCGGCGGCGGCAGCATCTCCGCCTTCGCGGGATTGCGGATCAGCGCGATGACCTGATGCCCGGCGCCGCTGAGGCTCGCCGCGAGGCGACTGCCGATGAAGCCGGTGGCACCCGTTATCAGCACGGTCTTGCGGCCCGGGAGCTTTTCGACAAGCCCCTCGGCGGGAACGCTGCGCATCCGGCCGAGCCGGCGCATTGCGGCAAAATCCCTGAGGCCGCAGAGCGAGGCGCCAACCGCGCAGGCGGTCGCGGCGATGCTGAGCAGGCCCTGGTTCATGACGGTCACGCCAAAGGGCTGCATCGCCCAATCGGTCAGCACCGGCAGCAGCAGCACGAGAATGGCGCCGTAATTGATCGCGAGCAGCGTGTGGTTGATGCGCTCGCTCGGCGGCAGTTTCCGGCTCAGATCCTCCTCGACGAAATCCATCAGCGTGATGACGATCTCGGCGACCAGCACCGCGACGATCAGCAGCGCCAGCAATCCATAAACCTCGAGCCAGCCGAGCACGAGGAACAGCAAGGCATAGAGCATGTTGCGGATGCCATGCAGCTTGAGTTCGAAACGCTGCGACACCCGCCAGGCCAGGCGCTCGGTGAATTCGTGGTGATAGAAGGTGTCGAACACTCCCATCACGATCTGGATGGCGATGAGCGTCCACAATAGCGGCGTCATGATACGGCCTCCCTGAAGGTGGCGGACTGGTGGATCAGCGCGCCGTAACGAGGATGAATGACATCGAGGGTGAAGCGGAATGCGCCGTTGCCGAGGTCGCGGTGCGTCACCGTGAGATCGCCCGGGGTGAACCAGCGCGGCAACGGGATCCACAGGCGTCCGAGCTGGAGCCCATAACCGGCACTGCGGAAGGTCAGCGTCTGGTCCTCGACCGCGGTGCGGAGCGCCATCGAGACGCCGAAGCCGACATATTCCTCGAGCCCCGTCGGACCGGCAAAACGCTTGGCGGAATGGATCACGTGCGGAAAGCCGCGCTTGCGCGCGCAGATGCGGGTCCAGGTCTGACCGCCGGTCGTGCCGTCCTCGGTCACGGTGACGATCATGGGAACACCGGTGTCGCGGCCGGTCGGCAGCGGCCCGCCGATCAGGCGCGCAGCCTGGGCGAACCACCAGCCGATGTCGCTGAAGGAGACCTCGTCGACCACGCCGACATAGACGACGCTCTCGCCGTCCGCGACGCGTTTGGAGAAACGCCGCCACGTCGCCAGCGGCAGCCGGCCCCAATCCTCGTTCGACAGCAAAGTGCGGAAGCGGCGATCGTCGAGCAGTCGGGTGTGAGCGGAGGTCGATGCGTTGCAGCGTAACAATCTTGCCGACGTCATCGTACCCTCCTCAATACTATTTGGCCTTGCCCAGCGGCAGCAGGTTGGCGATCTTCTCGCCAAGCCGCATCAAGGCGACCAGCCGCGGCCGCGGCACCTTCAGCATCTGCATGAACCAGTGATCGGCGAGCTCGGTGAAGGCGAGCATCTCCTTCAGCCGCTTGCTCGCGACCGGATTGATGGTCGGATCGCCGGCGGCATCGGACACGCACGCCCTGAGCGCCGCGATCGCCGGATCGAGCTCCCGCTCCTTGCGCCGCGCCGCTATTCTGGCGGCGACCTCCCAGATGTCGGTCTCGGCCTCGTAATGGTCGCGGCGGTCACCGAGGATCGGCACCCGCCGGATCAGGTTCCAGGCGAGCAGCTCCTTGAGCGAGTTGGAGACGTTCGAGCGAGCCATGCCGAGCGTGTCGGCGATGTCCTCGGCGGTCATCGGCGCCTCGGCAAGATAGAGCAGCCCGTGAATCTGGCTGACCGAGCGATTGACGCCCCACTCGTCCCCCATGTCGCCCCAATGCAGGATGAAGCGCTCGACGGCGGCGGGAAGTTTCTTCTTTCCGGTCATTTCTGTCATGACAGAAATATCTGATGATAATGTCCCCTTGTCAAGCGGGCTTCATCCCGTATACGGGTGCCGGATATCTGCCTAAAAATGTCCCAACTTCAGGGAACCATCCGCCTCCTGTGGCGTTTGCTCCCGTCGAGGCAGGGTCCCGGAATGATCGGAAAGTTCAGTCAACAGCGAGACTTGTTCGAGAGCGAGCGCAGTTTCCGGCTGTTGGTTGAGGGAGTTGCGGACTACGCCCTCTACATGCTCGATCCCAGAGGGATCATCACCAGCTGGAATATCGGCGGCGAGCGCATCAAAGGCTATTCGCCCGGGGAGATCCTCGGCCAGCATTTCTCCCGCTTCTACACCGAGACTGACCGTGCCAACGGCAGGCCGGCCCGCGCGCTCGGCATCGCGCGGGAAAAGGGCCGCTATGAGGAGGAAGGCTGGCGCGTCCGCAAGGACGGCACCTTCTTCTGGGCAAGCGTCGTGATCGACCCGATCTACGAGGACGGCGAGCTGGTCGGTTTCGCCAAGATCACGCGCGACATCACAGAACGCCGCAATACGCAGCTCAAGCTCGAGGCGATGCAGAAGCAACTGGCCGAGTCCCAGAAGTTCGATGCGCTGGGGCAGCTCACCGGCGGGGTCGCGCACGACTTCAACAATCTCCTGATGATCATCAGTGGCAGCCTGCACATGCTGAAGCGGGGCCCCGACGACGCGGCCAAGGTTCAGCGCGCGATCTCGGCGATCGAGACCGCCACCAAGCGCGGCGCGGCGTTGACCAACCAGCTCCTCACCTTCGCGCGGCGGCAGAGCGTCAATCCGCAGGCGATCGATTTCGCCGAACGCATCGCGGCGATCCGCGAGGTGCTCGATGCCGGCGTCGGCAGTTCCGTACGCCTGGCCTTCGACATCGGCCCCGACGTTTGGCCGGTCAAGACCGATGCCTCCGAGCTCGAGACCGCGCTGCTCAACCTCGTCATCAATGCCCGCGACGCGATGCCCGACGGCGGCACGGTGACGATCGGTGCGCACAATGTCGTGCTGGACGAGGCGCCGCTTGCCGGCGACTTCGTCGCAATCGACGTCACCGATACCGGGCTCGGCATTCCCTCCGACGTTCTCGACAAGATCTTCGAGCCGTTCTTCACCACCAAGCCGATCGGAAAGGGAACTGGCCTCGGCCTTTCCCAGGTGCACGGCTTCGCCCATCAGGCCGGCGGCACCGTCAAGGTCGCAAGCGCGCTCGGCAAGGGCACGACGTTCACCATCCTGCTGCCGCGCGGAGAAGACACGCCGTTGCGAGAAGCGGCTGAAGGACCATCCTTCCAAGGCAGCGGCACGGTGCTGCTGGTCGAGGACAATCCCGACGTTGCGCTCGTCAGCATCGGTCTTCTGGAGCAGCTGGGCTACCACGTCCGCCGGGTCGCCGACGCCGAAGCCGCCTTGCGCGAGATCGAGAATAGCGGCGTCGACTTCGTGTTCTCGGACATTGTCATGCCCGGCAAGATGGACGGGCTCAGCCTCGCCCATCGCCTCCGTCAGATCCGTCCTGGCCTGCCGATCCTGCTCGCCACCGGCTACAGCGACGTCGCCGCCGGCGTGCGCGGCGATTTCCCGATCCTGCGCAAGCCGTACGAAATCCACGAGCTGAGCGAAGCGATCGCCAAGCTGCCGCGGTGAGGTTCTCGAGAGGTGAACACTTCGTAGGGTGGGCAAAGCGAAGCGTGCCCACCATCTCACGACGATCGCGAAAGTCGTGGTGGGCACGGCGCAAGAGCGCCTTTGCCCACCCTACGAGACCAACTTAGCCGCTCGGCATTTACCTTTCCATGCGGCCGGCGCACAGACAGCACCTACACCGTCGGCAACACCGAGAACGCTTCCCCTGCCCTGCGCAGGTTCAGCTCATCCGCGCTCGCGGTCTCGCTCGTCACGCTGTCCACGCGCGAGGATGGCGGGCCGTGGCGGCACAGCGCGACCATGTCGGCGACATGCTTCGGTGCGCCCGCGAACAGCGCTTCGACGCAACCGTCGCGGCGGTTGCGGACCCAGCCTTCGAGGCCGCTCGCAGTTGCCTGGTACTCGACCCAGGCCCGGTAGCCGACGCCCTGGACGCGGCCGCGGATCATCACCTGGAGGATCGCCCGGCTCATTTTTTCAGCCCGAGAAAGTCGGCGCTGCGCGCCTTGACGTCGGCCTCGCGCATGACGCGGGTGGTCAGGTCCGATGATGCCAGACCTCTCAGCGCCTTCGGCGCCGTGCCTTCGCGCAGTGCCTTCTGCGTTTCATACACGGCTTGCGTCGCAGCCGCGATCGGCGCGTGGCCCTGAAGCGCGATACGCACGCGCTGACTGGCGAGATAGTCGAGCGCGCTCAGCTCCTCCGGGGCACCGCCAAGCACGATCGGCAGGCGCGTGGCGGCTGCGACGGCCTCGAGCTCCGCGCGCGACTTGATGCCGGTGAAGAACAGCGCATCGACCCCGGTCGCCTCATAGGCCTGCGCACGGCGGATCGCGTCCTCGATCGAGGTGATCGAGGCTGCTCCCGTGCGGCCCATGATGACCAGCGAGGCATCGCTGCGGCCATCGAGCGCCGCCTTCATCTTGCCGACGCCTTCCTCGAGCGAGATCAGCTGCGTCTTCGCCTCACCGAAGGCGGCCGGCAGCAGCGTATCCTCGATGGTGAGGCCGGCGGCGCCAGCGGTCTCCAGCTCCTGCACCGTGCGGCGGACATTGAGCGCATTGCCATAGCCGTGATCGGCATCGACCAGCACCGGCAGGCTAGCTGCGCGCGACATCCGCCGCATCTGCTCCGCAAGCTCGGTGAGCGTGATCAGCGTGATATCAGGATCGCCGAGCACCGCGAGCGAGGCGACCGAACCGCCGAACATGCCAAGCGGAAAGCCGAGGTCCTCGGCGATGCGGATCGAGATCGCGTCATAGACCGAGCCGGGATGGATGCAGGCCGAGCCCGACAGGATGAGGCGCAGTTTCTCGCGGCGGGAACGAAAGGCCATGGGTGCCTCACTCTCAATTCCGCATCCTGAGGAGCGCGCTCTTGCGCGCGTCTCGAAGGATGCAGGCCCGGCTGTGGCCTCGCCCTTCGAGACGCCGCGCAAGCGCGGCTCCTCAGGGTGAGGGTCGACTGTCGTACTCCGGAGCGCCTTACGCAAACTCCAGGATCAGCGCGTCCACCGCCAGCGTCGCACCGGCGCTGGCGTGAACCTTCTTCACGGTGCCGTCCTGCTCGGCGCGCAGCACGTTCTGCATCTTCATGGCTTCGACCACCGCGAGCGTCTCGCCGGCCTTGACCTCCTGCCCTTCGGTCACCGCGATCGAGACGATGAGCCCGGGCATCGGGCACAGCAGCTTCTTGCCGGTGTCGGAGGCCGTCGTCACCGGCATCAGCCGCGCCGAGGTCGCTTCCGTCTCGGTCCAGACATAGACGGGGACCTCGACGCC
>NZ_LBJA01000028.1:0-114895 GCF_028128695.1 Bradyrhizobium sp. CCBAU 25360 | reverse complement strand
CTCGACCACGTCGCCGATGCGGGACGCCGCCTTGGAAAGCTCGCTGACCCGCTCGGTGGTGGCGCGCGCCTGGCCGACGGCATCGCCCGCCATCCGCGCCGATTCCTGCACCTGACGGCTGATCTCGCCGACCGACGAAGCCATCTCCTCGGTGGCCGAGGCCACCGACTGCACGTTGGTCGAGGCTTCCTCCGAAGCGCTGGCAACGGTGGTCGCCAGCCTCTGGGAGCGGTCGGCGGTCGAGGTCAGCGTCGAGGCGGAGGCTTCCAGCTGGGTCGAGGCCGACGACACGGTCTGGACGATCTCGCCGATCATGGTTTCGAATTCGCGGGTGATGTTGTCGACGCGGCGGCCGCGCTCGATCTTGGCTTCGGCATCCGTGGCCGCAGCCTCGTCGGCGGCTTTCTTGGCGATCAGCGCCTCCTTGAAGATCTGGAGCACGTCGGCCATGGCGCCGATCTCGGTCTTCTCGCCCCGGTGCGGGACTTCGGCGGAGAGGTCGCCCTTGCCCAGCGCCTGCATCGGCTCGATGATCGAGTTGATGCCCTTCGAGACGTCCTGGACGAGATAGAAGCCGACGCCGATGCCGATGATGACGGCGGCGCCGAGAATGATCGAGACCAGCATAAAAGCATAGGAGTAGCTGTCCGCGGCATCCTGAGCCGCCTGATCGCCACCCTTGGTGTTGAGCTCGATGTCCTTCATCAGGACCTCATCCGACGCAAGACCGATCTTGTTGACCGTCTTGCTGTTCAGTTCCTGGGCTTCGTGCGGGACCTTGCCGGCCTCCTTGCGCGAGAGCGCCATCACCTCCTCGGTGCCCTTCTTGTAGTCGTCCCAGAGTTTTGCCCACTGGTTGTAGAGCGCCCGCTCCTCCGGCGAGGTGATCATTGGCTCGTACCGGCCGCGGATCTTGGCGAGCGCCTCGATCACCGTCACACCCGTCTTCTCGTTGGCGAGCTTCTCGTCCAGTGTTTCGGAAAGCATGTGCTGGCGGACCACGTTGCGATAGGTGATGACGCTCGCACGCAGCTCGCCAAGCACTCGCACACTGGGCATCCAGCTCGTGGTGATGTCGATCGTGTTGGCGTTCATCGACCGCATTTTCATGACGGCCAGGAGACCCATGCCGGCCATTGCGACCAGCAGGAACGCCACGACACTGATGATCTTGGCGCGGATGGAAATGGTGGCAAGCATAATCGGGTCTCTTTGTGCTGGCGCGGTGCGCGTCCGGAGGTATTACGAATCAACCAAAGGGAGCAGCACCAACATCCAACACCAGAGCACCTGCGCAGATGTTAACTACGACTCCGTACGAGTACGGAGCCTCAAAGAGATGAACACGTCGCTAAAAATGCTCTGCGCTCAGCGCATGAGCCTAAGCGCGTCGGAGAAAAATTCAGCGCCGCCGAAGTTTCCGGACTTCAGAGCGAGCAGCATGTCGGCTTGCGCGCCCACCGCATGCAGCACCGGGACACCTGCCGCGATTTCCACTCCGACGAGAAATCCGGGAATCTTCAACCGATCGACCACCGCACCGGAGGTCTCGCCGCCGGCAACGATCAGTCGCCGCACGCCTGATTTTACAAGGCTTTCCGCGATGTCGGCCATGGTCTGCTCGATCGCCTGGCCGGCCGCGTCGCGACCGTGCCGCGCCTGCAGTGCGGCGACCTGATCGGGCGTCGCGCTCGAGGCGATCAGCACCGGCCCCTCCGCAAGCCGCGGTCTCGCCCAGTCCAGCGCACGCTGTGCTTCGCCGCCCCCCGTAATGATACGGTCCGGATCGAGGTGAAGCACCGGCATGACGCGTTCGGCGTTGGCGATCTGCTGAAGCGTCGCCTGAGAGCAGCTCCCGGCGAGGCAGGCCGCCGGTCCGCCGACGGCAATGCCGGTCTCGCCGTTCGCCCCGGCCGATTTGACTTTACCCGTTGACACCAGCGCACACGCGAGCCCGAGGCCGATGCCGGAGGCGCCGACCGACAGCCGATGTTCGGCGGCGACGAGGCCGATGGTCTCGAGGTCGCGGTCGAAGACCGCGTCGATGATGGCAGCGCCAATGCCCTTGCCCGCCAGCTCGGCCAGCCGCGCCCGCACGGCATCTGCGCCGCGCGTGACGGTGGCGAGATCGACGAGACCGATCTGCGTCCCGCTCTGGCGCGCCAGCACGCGCACCAGGTTGGAATCGTGCATCGGGTTGAGCGGATGGTCCTTCAGCGGGCTCTCGTTGAGCGGCACGGCACCGACGAAGAGGTTGCCCTGGTAGACGGTGCGGCCGGTCTCCGGGAAGGCCGGCGTCACCAGCACGGCACCTTCGCCGCTATCGGCACGCAGCGCGTCCATCACCGGGCCGATATTGCCGGCGTCCGTGGAATCGAAGGTCGAGCAGATCTTGAACAGCACGTGGCCGGCGCCGCGGCCGCGCAGCCACTGATCCGCCGCGCGCGAACGCGACACGGCAAGGCCGGCCTCGATCGAGCGGCTCTTCAGCGACACCACGACGGCATCGACCTCGGGCAGTGCGAGATCGTCGGCGGGCACGCCGATGGTCTGCACGGTGCGCAGGCCCGCGCGCGTCAGCGTGTTGGCGAGATCGGAAGCGCCGGTGTAATCGTCGGCGATGCAGCCCAACGCAAGTGTCACGGCTTCACTCCAGCGTAAGGCTTGAACCAGGCAAGGCCATCCGTGGTCTTGCCGCGCGGATTGTACTCGCAGCCGACGAAGCCGGCATAGCCGAGGCGGTCGAGCTCTTCGAACAGGAACGGATAGTTCAGCTCCTCCCCGTCAGGCTCGTTGCGCGAAGGGATGCTGGCGATCTGGATGTGGCCGATGATCGGCATCATCTCGCGCAGCCGCATCGTGACGTCGCCATGGATGATCTGGCAGTGATAGATGTCGAACTGGAGCTTGAGGTTCGGAAGCCTCAGTTCCTGGATCAGATCGCGCGCAAAGCCGAAATCGTTGAGGAAGTAGCCGGGCACGTTGCGCGCATTGATCGGCTCGAGCACGATATCGATGCCGTGCGGGGCGAAGAACTCCGCAGCCCATGCCACCGATTTGTAGAATGCCTCGATCGCGACGCGCTCGCCGCGGTTGGCGATGCCGGCCATCAGGTGCAGGCGCTTGACGCCGGTCGCCTTGGCGTAAGGCAGCGCCGTCTCCAGGCCCGCCTTGAGATCGGAGAAGCGCGAGGGGAGCGCCGCAAAGCCCTTCTCGCCGGCGTTCCAGTCGCCCGGCGGCAGGTTGAACAGCGCCTGGGTCAGGCCGTTGCGCTTGAGGCGGTCGCCGACCGCCTCGGCCGGATGCTCATAGGGAAAGAGAAACTCGACCGCGGTGAAGCCAGCCTGGGCTGCGGCATCGAAGCGATCGAGGAACGGCACCTCGGTGAACATCATCGAGAGATTGGCGGCGAAACGGGGCATTGGCGTCCTCTTCGTTACTTGTCGCCGGGCAGCTTGACGCCGGTGACCTGCGCATACATCCGCGCCACCGAGGCGTCGTCGTCCCGGCCCATGCCCGCGGCCGATGTCATCAGGAACATCTGGAGCGCGGCGGCGGAGACCGGCACCGGGAATCGCGCGCTGCGCGCCATGTCCTGGATGATGCCGAGATCTTTCACGAAGATCTCGACGGCGCTGCGCGGTGTGTAGTCGCCGTCGAGCACGTGCGGCATGCGGTTCTCGAACATCCAGGAATTGCCGGCGGAGGCCGTGATCACCTCATAGACCTTGCGGATGTCGAGGCCCTGCTTGGCGGCGAATGCCATCGCCTCCGAGGCGGCGGCGATGTGCACGCCGGCGAGCAGCTGGTTGATCATCTTGAAGGCGGCGCCCTGGCCGGCGGCATCGCCGAGCTCGTAGAGCTTTGCGGCCATGGCATCGAGCGCAGGCCGCGCCTTCGCGAACGCTGTGGGGCTGCCGGAGGCGAGGATCGTCAGCTCGCCTTGCGCGGCGCGCTGCGCCCCGCCGGAAATCGGTGCATCCAGATAATGCCGGCCGGTCGCCTCCAGCTGCTTGGCAAGGCGTCGTGCCACGTCGGGGTCCATCGTGGCGGAGGATACGAAGACGCTGCCTTCAGGCATGGTCTCGGCGGCCCCATCCTTGCCGAACAGGACGGCTTCCGTCTGCGCGGCATTGACGACGACGCTGACGACGATGTCCGCGCTCTTGGCCGCCTCGGCCGGCGTTTTGGCACCCGCACCGCCATCCTTGACGAAACGCGCCACCGCCTCGGCCGACACGTCGCAGCCGGTGACGGCGTGGCCGGCGCGCTTCAGCGAGGTCGCCATGCCAAACCCCATCGAGCCGAGCCCGATGACCGCGATGCGCTGATTTTGTGACGTGGAGGCGGACATGCAACTAACCCTTGCGAACGTTTCCCGGACGGCCGGCTTTTGCGGCGGCTCGGCGAACCGATATCACGCCTTGGCCGCGCTGCCAAAGCGTGAGACAAGCGGGCATGACGGCCATGAAACCTGAAGCGAGCAACGAGACGCGGCTGCGCGAGGACATCTGCCGCTTCGGACGGTCCCTGTTCGAGCGCGGGCTGACGCCCGGCTCCTCCGGCAATATCAGCGTCAGGCTGGACGGCGGCGGCTGGCTGGTGACGCCGACCAATGCCTCGCTCGGTTTCCTCGATCCTGCGAAGCTGTCGCGGCTGGACGAGAAGGGCCAGCTGGTGTCGGGCGATGCCCCGACCAAGGAAGTTCCGCTGCACACCGCGCTCTATGACACGCGCGGCAGTGCCCGCGCCATCGTGCATCTGCACTCGACACACTCGGTCGCGCTCTCGATGCTGCCCGAGATCGACCCGCGCGCCGCGCTGCCGCCGATGACGGCCTATTATCTGATGAAATGCGGCGCCACCGCGCTCGTGCCGTACTACCGCCCCGGCGATCCCGCGGTCGCGGATGCGATCAAGGGCCTGGCGGGGAAATATTCATCGGTGCTGCTCGCCAATCACGGCCCGGTCGTTGCCGGCGACACGCTGGAAGCCGCGGTGTTCGCGACGGAGGAGCTGGAGGAGACGGCGAAGCTCTATCTGCTGCTGCGGGGGATGAACCCGCGCTATCTGTCACCGGAGCAGGTGGCGGATCTGGTGAAGGTGTTTGGGGTGACGTTGCCGGAGCATGGGCACGGTCATTGAACCACACCCACCGCCGTCATCCTGAGGTACGAGCCTTGCGATGCGATGCATCGCAAGGTGAAGCCTCGAAGGATGGGCTACGGGCGCTCGCGGCTCATCCTTCGAGGCGCGCAAGAGCGCGCACCTCAGGATGACGGCGGAGATTGCGGCGACGGCGTCAACGCCTACAGCCCCAGATACGCCTTTCTCACGTCGGGATTGCCCCTGATCTCAGCCGCGGGCCCCTGCATCAGCACGCGGCCGGTTTGCAGGATGTAGGCGCGGTCGGCGATCTCCAGGCACTCGGCCATGCGCTGCTCGACGATCAGCACGGTCATGCCGGCGTCGCGGATGCGCTTCACCGCCTGGAAAATCTCGTCGACAAGCTTTGGCATGATGCCCTGCGAGGGCTCGTCCAGCATCAACAGACGCGGGCGCGTCATCAACGCGCGGCCGATCGCGAGCATCTGCTGCTCGCCGCCGGAGAGCGTCTCGGCGCGCTGCTCCAGACGCTCGGCCAGGCGGGGAAACAGCTGGAAGACGAGATCGAGCGGCCCCTCGCGGTTCGCGTCACCGCGGTAGAGATAGCTGCCGAGACGCAGATTGTCGCGCACCGACAGGCGCGGGAACAGGCGGCGATTCTCCGGCACATAGGCAATGCCGGTCGCCGTGATGTGGTGCTGCGCCATGCCGTCGAGGCGCTTGCCGTCGAACGTCACCGTGCCGGAACGCGGCCGCTCGGCGCCGGCGATGGATTTGAGCAGCGTCGATTTGCCCGCGCCATTGGCGCCGGCGACGCAGACGATCTCACCCTTCTGGACCTCGATCGAGATCGCGGAGATCGCGACCAGGCCCTGATAGGCGGTCGTGACTTCACGCACGCTGAGCATGACGATCTCCCAGATATGCGCTGATCACCTTGGGATCGCGAACTACATCGGCGGGCTTGCCCTCGACCAGCACCTTGCCCAGATCGAGCACGATGGCGCGATCGACCAAGGGCATCACGATCTCCATGACGTGCTCGACCATCAGCACGGTGATGCCGGCATCGCGCACCTTGCGCACCAAGGCGACGCCGGTCTGCGCTTCGGTCGGCGTCAGGCCGGTGAGGACTTCGTCGAGCAGCAGCAGTTTCGGTTCGGTCGCGAGCGCACGGGCAACTTCAAGACGGCGCTTCTCGGCGGGCACGAGGTCGCTGGCAAGCACGTCGGCGCGCGCGGCAAGGCCGGTGAACTCCAAGACCTCGTGCGCCTTGCGACGGGCCTCGCGCATCACGGTGTTGCGCACCAGCGCGCCAACGATGACATTGTCGATCACCGTCATGGTCTCAAAACTCTTGACGACCTGGAAGGTGCGGCCGACGCCGCGCTGGCAGCGTTCGGCCGCCGGCATGTGGGTGACGTCCTCGCCGTCGAAGAGAATCGAGCCTTGCGTCGGCGGCAGAACGCCTGCGATGAGATTGAACAGCGTCGACTTGCCGGCGCCGTTGGGGCCGATCAGGCCGACGATCTCGCCGCGGCCGACCGAGATCGAGACGTCGCTGTTGGCGACGAGGCCGCCGAACCGCTGCCAGACGCCGCGGGTTTCAAGAAGCGCGGTCATCGTGCGGCCCCCGTCTTCTTCCGGCGTGAAAACAGGCTGAGCAGTCCCCGCGGCAAGGCCAGCGAGATCAGGACGATCAGCGTGCCGTAGACGATGAGGTCGACACCGCGCCCGGAGCCGCCGAACTTGAAGCGGGTCAGCTCCGTCAGCGGGATCAGGATGGCGGCCCCTAACACCGGCCCCCACAGGGTGCCGATGCCGCCGAGCACGGCGGGCAGCGCCATCAAGAGCGAGAACTGGAAGCCCATGACGCTTTCAGGATCGATGTAGGAGACGAACTGGGCATAGAAGCTGCCACCCACCGCGACCAGGAAGGCGGAGACGGCGGCCGCGCCCATCTTGGAATTGAACACGTCGACACCGAGGCTCTCGGCCGCGTCCGGATTGTCCTTCACCGCACGCCACCAGAATCCCCATTTTGAGTTCTCCAGCCACCAGGTGACGAACCAGGCGAGGCAGCACAGCGCCAGCGCGAAATAGAAGTATGGCAGCTTGGTGCGCAGGAACTGGAATTTCAGCCAGCTGTCGCCGCGGATTGGAATGGTGATGCCCATCGCGGCGCCGGCCCATTCCCAGTTGTGGAACAGAAGCAAGCCGATCTCGGCGATGACGATGGTGGCGATCACGAAGTAATGGCCGCGCAGGCGGAAGAAGGGATAACCGAGCCCCATCGCGATCAGCGCCGACACCACGCCGCCTGCCAGCATGCCGAACCAGGGCAGCACGCCGAACTTCGTGAACAGCAGCTCGGTGGTGTAGGCGCCCAGGCCGAAATACAGCGCGTGCCCGAGCGAGATCTGCCCGCAATAGCCGGACAGGATGTTCCAGCTCTGCGACAGGCCCGCATACATCAGCGTCAGGATCAGGATGTTCTGGACGACGACGTCCTTCACGAACAATGGCGTCGCTGCGGCAATCGCGGCGAGCACCGCGGCGATGATGAGGTCGCGGCGGCGCCGCGCTGCAAAATCCTTGTCCATCAGATCGATCCGAACAGGCCGCGCGGCCGGATGAAGACGACCAGCAGATAGACCGCGTAGATGCCGACCGATTTCAGCGACGGCGGCAGCACCAGCGCGGTGGTCGCTTCGACGAGGCCGACGATGATGCCGCCGGCGAAGGCGCCGAACACGCTGCCGAAGCCGCCGAGCGCCACGGTGACATAGGCGATCAAGGCAAAGGACGCGCCGACATCGGGATAGATATAGAAGAAGCTCGCCATGATCGCGCCGGCGAGACCGACCAGCGCGGCACCAAGGCCCCAGCCGAACGCGAACACGCGGTTCTTGTCGATGCCGACCAGCGCGACCGCACCGGGATCTTCGCGAGTGGCTTCCAGCGCGCGGCCGAAATCGGTGCGATGGATGAAGAAGTAGAGGCCGGCAAAGGCGAGGATCGAGACCAGCGCGCCGACCAGCTGCGGCTCCGGCAGGAAAATGCCGGCGACCGAGATGGTTTTGCCGCCGAGCCAGGAATGCGGAATGCTGCGATAGTCGGGCGTGAAGAAGAACTGCGCCAGGCCCCGCATCACGATGGCGAGGCCGAAGGTGGTGAAGATCTGCACCATGCCGGCATTGGCCTTGGCCCGCATGGCAAAACGTACAATGAGCAAGTAGACCACCGCTCCGAAGATAAAGAGCGCCGCGGCGACCAACGGCGCCGACAGCAAGGGGTCGATGGCGAAGAATGCGAACAGGAAGAAGGACAGGTACATCGCGATCATCAGGAACTCGCCATGGGCGAAGTTCGTGACGTCCATCAGGCCGAAGATCAGCGCGAGGCCGACCGCGATCAGTCCGTACAGCAGGCCCATGAGGAGGCCGCTGGCGAGACTCTGGATAATGGCTTGGGCTGTCAAAAGTCTGTCCCCCGAAATAGATCCTCATCCCGAGGAGCGCGCACAAGCGCGCGTCTCGAAGGATGGCCCAGCCCTCGTCCTTCGAGACGCGGGCTGCGCCCGCTCCTCAGGATGAGGGCGGGAGCTGCATCCGAGCTCCCGCGTCCCAGTCTTACTTCATCGGCCAGACCGCCTCGGCGATCGCGGCCTGCGGCGGGAAGATGGTGACGAACTTGCCGCCGATATATTGCAGCAGCACCGGGTCGGCGTCGTTGTTCTGGCCCATCTCGTCGAACTTCACGCGCTTCCAGGGCATGATGGTCTGCTCGCCCGGGATGTCGGTCGCCGCCAGCGCATCGCGGATCTTCTCGCCGTCGGTCGACTTGGCGCGGCTGATGGCGTCGGCGAGGATGATCAGGCCCATGAACTGGCGCGAGGTGAGGTCGTTGAAGTCCTTGCCCGACCGCGTCTTGAACATCTCGTTGATCTTGCCGACCATCGGGCGCTTCTGCGCGAGGTCGAGCGAGAAGGTGCCGCGCGAGATCACGCCTTCGAGCTTGTCGCCGACGGCATCATAGAGCGCCTTCTCGGAGAAGCCGGCGTCCTGCGCCACGATCGCATTCGGCTTGTAGCCGAGCTCGGCCATGGTCTTGACCAGGAGGATGCCGTCGGTGGTGTAGCTCGAGGGCATCAGCACGTCGGCATTCGCGGACTTGAGCTGCTGCACCTCGGCCGAGAGCGAGGGCGAGTTGGCGCGATACTTGATGTCGGTGACGATCTTGTAGGCGCGCTCGCCGGCGATCTTGGCCTGGGCGTTGCCGGAATCGGTACCGAAGATAGTGTCCTCGTGGAACAGCGACAGCGTCTCGATCTTGGTGCCCTTCTTCTTCATGGCGTCGAAGAAGTCGAACATGGCGGCCGAATACATCTCGTCATGCGGCGCGGCGCGGAAATAGTACTTCAGGCCGCGGCGATGCAGGCTGGGCGAGGAATTGTCGGCGGACACAAACGGAACCTGGTAGCGCTCGCAGATCTGGCTCACCGTGACGGCGACGGCGCTCTGATAGGTCCCGATGATGGCTGAGACCTTCTCCTGCGTGATCAGGCGCTCGGCTTCGGCGCGGCCCTTCTGCGGATCGGCCTGGTGATCGGCGAACACGAGGCGGACCTTGGCGCCGCCGAGGCCCGGCAGGCCCTCGCCCTTCGCCAGCGGCAGGTCGAAATCGGTGTCCTTGTTGATGACCTCGAGCGCGGTCTCATAGGCCTTCTGCGCATCGACGCCCTGCTGCGCGCTGCCGCCGGAGAACGGATAGATGACGCCGATCACGACTTCGGAAGTCTGTGCGCGCGCCGCCAGCGGCACCAGTGCGGCAGTCGCGGTGGCTCCCAACAACACGTCGCGGCGAGTGATCGTCATGGCAAAGTCCCCTGTACTGAATTTCGGCTGATCGAATGAAGCGATTGATGGATGCAGTAAAGCCCTAACATGCAGCATACGCTGCCCATTAAATCACGGCCATGGTCCTGTTCTTGAGATCCGTCACCAGCATCAGGCCGGGCGAATGCGTGATCGCGAACGGGAGCTTGGCGGCGTTGATGACGGATTGCGGCGTCACGCCGCAGGCCCAGAACACCGGAATCTCGTCGTCGGCGACCGGCACCGGATCGCCGTAGTCCGGCTTGGCGATGTCCTTGATGCCGATCAGATGCGGATGGCCGAGATGGACGGGCGCGCCGTGCACGGCGGGATAGCGCGAGGTGATCTGCACCGCGCGGATCGCATCCGAAGGCTTGAACGGACGCATCGACACCACCATGGGGCCGGCGAACGGACCGGCCTCGCCGCAGGCGATGTTGGTACGATACATCGGCACGCGCACATTGCGCTCGATGTGCCGGATCGGCATGCCCTCGTCGAGCAAGGCTTCTTCGAACGAGAAGGAGCAGCCGAGCACGAAGGTCACGAGATCGTCGCGCCAATGCTTCGTCACATCGGTCGGCTCGTCGACGACCTCGCCGTCGCGCCAGACGCGGTAGCGCGGCACGTCGGTGCGGATGTCGAGATCGGCGCCGAGCGAAGGGATGTGCGGACTGCCGACATCGGACATGCCGATGATCGGGCACGGCTTCGGATTGAGCTGGCAGAAGCGATGAAAGGCGCTGGCATATTCCGCCGGCAGGATCGCCAGATTGCCCTGGACGAAGCCGGGGGCGACGCCTGCGGTGGAGGCGACCAGCCCTTGCCGGTAGGCAAGCCGCGCCTTGCGGCTCGGAAGGGCGTCGGGCGTTTCAGTTTGCTGCACTGCCACCAAAACAGTCATGTAATCGACCTGCCTATAAACTCGACAAAGACAGCCAACACCAAGCGTGCTATAAAGTCTAATCGTCCTTTCTAATCGATATCGATAAATCTATTTTATCGGCAAGGAAAATCCTTTCAATGCTGGACTTCAGGTCGATCGAGACTTTTCTCTGGGTCGTAAAGCTCGGCAGCTTCCGCGGCGCCGCAGCACGGCTCAATACGACCCAGCCGGCGATCTCCCAGCGCATCGCCCAGCTCGAGCGCGAGATGGGCGTCAAGCTGCTCAACCGCGACCACCGCGTCGCCTCGCCGACGCCGAGCGGCCGGCAGATGATGGTCTATGCGGAGAAGCTGATCGGCCTGCGCGCTCAGATGATGGCGGAGATCGGCGACCGCTCGGCGATGCGCGGCGTGATGCGGCTCGGCGTCGCTGAGACCATCGTGCACACCTGGCTGCCGCGCCTCGTGAAGAGCGTGAACCAGGTCTATCCGAATCTATCGCTCGAGATCGAGGTCGACATCACGCCCAACCTCACCGCGCGCCTGCTCGCGCAGGAGATCGAGCTTGCCTTCGTGGTCGGACCGTTGTCGGCGTCGGGCGTGCATAATCGCGTGCTCGCAGATTACCCGATCGGCTTCCTCGCAAGCCCTTCGCTCGGCCTCGGCAAAGGCCGGGTGACACCGGCGGAGCTTGCGCGGTTTCCGATCATCACCTTCCCGCGCAAGACCAAGCCTTACGAGGTCGTGCGCGAGGTATTCGACCGGCCGGAGCTGCCGCCGATCCGGCTGCACGCGTCCGCATCGCTAGCGACCGTTATCCACATGGCGGTCGAAGGCCTCGGCGTCGCCGTGATCCCCGACGCGATCGTCGAGAACGAGCTCGCCGACGGGCGGTTACAGCTGCTCGACACCGATCTTGCGATCGCACCGCTGACGTTCACCGCTAGCTGGCTCGCCTCGCCCGACGTCGTCGCCGTGGAGCGCGTCGCCGAGCTTGCACGGCAGATTGCGCAGAGCAGCCTCGCAGTTGACGCGCCCGCGCTGGCGCGTCATTGAAAAAGGCGCCGGACAACCTTCAACGTCATTCCGGGGCGATGCGACAGCATCGAACCCGGAATCTCGAGATTCCGGGTTCGGCTCTTCGAGCCGCCCCGGAATGACAACTGAGAGACTGACCGCATGAGCCGAGCCGCCACCAATCTGCAAATCGATTCCGCCCGCCTCTGGGGCTCCATCCACGAGACCGCGCAATTCGGCGCGACGGCCAAAGGCGGTGTGCGGCGGCTAACGCTGAGCAGCGAAGACAAGCAGGTACGCGACTGGTTCCGCCAGGCCTGCGAGGACGCTGGTCTCGAAGTGCACACCGACGCACTCGGCTCACAATTCGGCCTGCGCAAGGGCCGCGACATGTCGAAGCCGCCCGTCGGCATCGGCTCGCATCTCGACACCCAGCCGACCGGCGGCAAGTATGACGGCATTCTGGGCACGCTCGGCGCGCTGGAGGTGATCCGCACGCTGAACGATGCCGGCGTCGAGACCGAAGCGCCGATCTGCGTCGTGAACTGGACCAACGAGGAAGGCTCGCGCTTCGCACCTGCGATGATGGCTTCCGCCGCCTATGTCGGCGACTTCACCACCGACGACATTTTGTCGCGCAAGGACGCCGAGGGCACGACCGTCGGCCAGGCGCTGGACAGCATCGGCTATCGCGGCGACAAGCCGGTCGGCTTCCAGAAGCTCGGCTGCTTCGTCGAATTGCACATCGAGCAGGGCCCGATTTTGGAGGCCGAAGGCAAGACCATCGGCGTGGTCGATTCCGGCCAGGGCGTGCTGTGGTACGACGGCAAGATTTCCGGCTTCGAGAGCCATGCGGGATCGACCCCGATGCCGCTGCGGCGCGACGCGCTGGCGACGCTGTCGGAGATCGTGCTGGCGATGGAGTCCATAGCGAAGAAGCTCGGACCGAACGCGGTCGGCACCATCGGCGAAGCCGTGATCGCAAATCCCTCGCGCAACGTGATTCCCGGCGAGATCGCCTTCACCATGGATTGCCGCAGCGCGGACGGCGCCATCATGGACGCGCTCGATCGCGATCTGCGCGCCGCAATTGCCGAGATCGCCGCGCGCCGCAAGGTCGAAGTCAAGATCGACCTGGTCTGGCGCAAGCCGCCGACGCATTTCGATCCCAAGCTGATCTCGGCGGTCGAGAACGCGGCAAAGACGCTCGGCTATTCCTCGCGCCGCATCACCTCCGGCGCCGGCCACGACGCCTGCAACCTCAACACGATCATGCCGGCGGCGATGGTGTTCGTGCCCTGCAAGGACGGCATCAGCCACAACGAGCTGGAGGATGCGACGCAGCCGGACTGCACTGCTGGCACCAACGTTCTCATGCATACCGTGCTGGCGATCGCCGGCGTCGCGTCCTGACCGGAGAGAGCCATGCGCGGAGTTTTCGTCGACGCCAATGAAGCGCTAGCCGTGATCATGGAACGGCTGGAGAAGCCCGGGGATCCCAAGGTGCGGATCCACCGGGATCCCGACATCAAGCCCGAGCAATATCCTGACATCCTCGATGGCGCCGAGATCGCCATCGTCGATCACACCGCGCTGCCGACCGAGGTGGCGAAGAAGTGCACCGGCCTCAAGCACGTCGTGTTCCTCGGCACCGGCGCGCGCAGCTACATGAACCCTGAGGAGCTGGCGGAACTCGGCATCTCCGTGCATCTGATCAAGGGCTATGGTGATACCGCGGTCGCCGAATCCGCAATCGCGCTGATGTGGGCGTCGGCCCGCGGCATCGCGATGATGGACCGCGAGATGCGCGTCGGCAACTGGCTGCGCGAAGACGGCATGCAGCTCACCGGCAAGACACTCGGCCTGATCGGTTTCGGCGGCATCGCCGCCGAGGTCGCGCGCATTGCGTCCGGCAGCGGCATGAAGGTGATCGCCTGGAATCGCTCGCCGAAGAGCCATCCGGGCGTGGAATTCACCGATCTCGACAGCGTGCTGGCAAGGAGCGACGTCGTGTCGCTGCACCTGCTGCTCAACGACGAGACGCGCGGCATGATCACGCGCGAGAAGATCGCAAAAATGAAGCGTGGTGTCATCCTCATCAACACCGCCCGCGCCGCTGTCGTCGACGAGGCCGCCATGATCGACGCGCTGAAATCCGGCCACATCCGCCATGCCGGCCTCGACGTCTTCAACATCGAGCCGCTGCCCGGCGATCATCCGCTCACAAAACTGCCGAATGTGACGCTGTCGGCGCATTCGGCGTTCCGTACACCGGAGGCGAGCGAGAACCTGATTGGCGCGGCGTGGGAGCACTGCCGCCGGATCGTGAATTCGTAGGGTGGGTTAGCCCTGCAGTACGCGAAGCGCATCTGCAGGGCCTAACCCACCTCTGTCTATTCCGCGGAGACTGAAGAGGCGGGTTACGGCTTCGCCTAACCCACCCTACGTCCTCCCCCCGCCAAATTGTGAAGGGATAAGAGCAATAACAATGGCCGACTATCGCACCATCAAGGCAGAGCCGCTCACCAACGCCATTCGTGCCATCGTCAAGGCGGGCGGGTCTTCGGACCGCGAAGCCGAGCTCGTGGCCACCAATCTGGTCGAGGCCAACCTCAAGGGCCATGACTCCCATGGCGTCGGCATGATCCCGCGCTATGTCCAGAGCGTCACCAATGGTGGCCTCGCGGTGAACGCGCACGTCAAGATCGTGCTCGACACCGGTCCGCTCCTCACTCTCGACGGCCTCACCGGCTACGGGCAGGTGATCGGTCATGAAGCAATGGAGCTGGCAGCCGAACGCGCTAAGCGAAACGGGGTGTGCCTCGTCGGCCTCTCCAATTCGCATCACATCGGTCGCATCGGCCACTGGGCTGAGCAGTGCATCGACCACGGACTGGTCTCGATCCACTTCGTCAACGTCATTTCCCGCCCGATCGTGGCGCCCTGGGGCGGCAGCGATGCGCGCCACGGCACCAACCCGTTCTGCGTCGGCATCCCGCGCGCCGGCAAGGACCCGATCGTGCTCGACTTCGCCACCAGCAGGATCGCACAAGGCAAGACCCGCGTCGCCCACAACAAGGGTGTCGCGCTCGAGCCTGGCACCATCATCGACAATGAAGGCAAGCCCACCACCAACCCGCGCTACACCGTGATCCCGCCGCACGGCGCCATCCTCCCCTTCGGCGAGCACAAGGGCTCCGGCCTCGCGCTGGTCTGCGAAATCCTCGGCGGCGCGCTCTCCGGCGGGCAGGTGGTCAAGGGCCCCTCCGACGGCAAGTACAACGTCCTCAACGGCATGCTCTCGATCGTCATCGATCCCGGCAAGCTCGGCACCGGCGAAAACCTCGCGCGCGAAGTCGAGAGTTTTGTTGCCTGGCAAACCGGCTCGCCGCCTGCCCCCGGCGTCGACAAGGTCAGAATCGCCGGCGAGCCCGAGCGCGAGACCAAGAAGAAGCGCCTTGCCGAAGGCATTCCGGTCGATCCGACAACCTGGCAGGAGATCATCGAGGCCGGGAAGAAATTCGGGCTGGATCAGACGGCGATCGAGGACATCGCTGGCTGATCGAGAACGAAATAGAAATCGTAGGGTGGGTTAGCCGCAGGCATAACCCACCACCTTCTTCGCCGAGAGGTGGGTTACGCCAAGCAGATGCGCTTTGCGCATCTGCAGGGCTAACCCGCCCTGCGCATTCTCCGTCAATCCACCATATCCGCGACGGCCTTGCCGCAGGCCGTGGTGTCGGCGTTGCCGCCGAGGTCCTTGGTGCGGAGCGTGCGTTCGGCCAGCGTGCGCTCGATCGCCTCGACGATCGATTGGCCGGCTTCCTTCTCGCCGAGATGCTCGAGCATCATGGCGCCCGACCAGATCGCACCGATCGGGTTGGCGATGCCTTGGCCGGCGATATCAGGCGCCGAGCCGTGCACCGGCTCGAACACCGAGGGGAAATCGCCCTCGGGGTTGATGTTGCCTGACGGCGCGATGCCGATCGTGCCGGTGCAGGCCGGACCGAGGTCGGAGAGGATATCGCCGAACAAATTGGAGCCGACCACGACGTCGAACCAATCCGGATGCAGCACGAAGTTCGCGGTGAGAATGTCGATGTGGTACTTGTCCCACTTCACCCCCGGAAACTTCTTGGCCATCGCCTCCACGCGCTCGTCCCAATAGGGCATGGTGATGGAGATGCCGTTGGACTTGGTCGCCGAGGTCAAATGCTTCTTCGGCCGCGACTGCGCGAGCTCGAAGGCGAACTTCAGGATGCGGTCGACGCCGGTGCGGGTCATCACCGTCTGCTGGGTGACGAACTCGCGGTCGGTGTCGGGGAACATGCGGCCACCGACGGAGGAATATTCACCTTCGGTGTTCTCGCGCACCACCCAGAAATCGATATCGCCGGGCTTGCGGCCCGCCAGCGGCGACGGCACGCCGGGCATCAGCCGCACCGGGCGCAGGTTCACATACTGGTCGAACTCCCTGCGGAATTTGATCAGCGAGCCCCACAGCGAGACGTGGTCCGGAATCTTGGCCGGCCAGCCGACCGCACCGAAATAGATCGCATCGTGCTTGCCGATCTTGTCCTTCCAGTCATCGGGCATCATCTGGCCGTGCTTCTCGTAATAGTCCCACGACGAGAAGTCGAAATGGTCGAAATGCAGGGAGACCCCGTGCTTCTTCGCCGCCGATTCCAGGACGCGCAGGCCCTCAGGCATCACTTCCTTGCCGATGCCGTCACCGGGAATGACCGCGATCCGGTATTGTTTCTTGCTCATCGAGAACGTCCTTGGTTGGTCCGGCAGCCGCCGCCTTTTGACCGCACTGCAATGGACCAAACGCAGCGGCAGCGCAACGCTGCACTGCAATGTTGACCATGGCGCGGCCAAGCGCCTACTGATTTTATCCTGTTCCTATCCTGCGAGTAACCTCATGGATCTGCATCTGCGTGGCAAGCGCGTCCTGATCACGGGCGCGTCCAAGGGCATTGGCGCCGCAGCCGCCGAAGCGTTTGCCGAGGAAGGCGCACACCTCCTGCTCGCCGCCCGCGACGGCGACCAGCTCAAGGCGCTGGCCGAGCGCCTGCGCTCCGCCCACCAGATCGATGCCGCAACGAGCATCGTCGATCTTCGCAAGGCTGAGGATCTGGCGCGGCTCGCGAAGGAAGCGGCCGACATCGACGTGCTCGTCAACAATGCGGGCGACATCCCCGGCGGCTCGATCGACAAGATCGACGAGGCGACCTGGCGTCACGCCTGGGAATTGAAAGTGTTCGGCTATATCAACCTGACGCGGCAGATCTACGCGCAGATGAAGGCGAAGGGCGGCGGCGTCATCGTCAACGATATCGGCGCGGCCGGCGAAAAATTCGACGCCAACTACATCTGCGGCAGCGCCGGCAATGCCGCGCTGATGGCCTTCACCCGCGCGCTCGGGGGAAAAAGTCTCGCCGACAACATCCGCGTGGTCGGCATCAATCCCGGCCCCGTCGGCACCGATCGCCACGTCACCCTGCTGAAGACGCGGGCCAAGCACCAGTTCGGCGACGAGAACCGCTACAAGGAATTCCAGAAGAGCCTGCCGCTCGGCCGTCCCGCGCATGCGCGCGAGATCGGCGACCTCATGGCGTTCCTGGCGTCGGACCGCGCCGGGTATACGTCGGGTGTGATCTACACGGTCGACGGCGGCATCAGCGCTGGATGGGGTTAACTGACCTCGGGGACCGTCGTTCCGGGGCGATGCAAAGCATCGAACTATGGTGCGCGATTGCGCACCTGAGAACCTCGAGATTCCGGGTTCGCCCTTCGGGCGCACCGGAATGACAATCTAGAGCTAGGAGTACAATAATTGTCTCAAGACCTGATCCGTGAAACCGCCTGCGCCGTCGTCGACAAGCTGCGGTCCGGCGATGTCTCGCCGCTCGAACTGCTGGATGTCGTGGAGAAGCGCATCAGTGAAGTCGACGGCAAGGTGAACGCGCTGCCGATCCTGTGTTTCCAGCGCGCGCGGGACAGCGCCAAGGCCTTGATGCGGAAACCCGCCGGCGCGCGGGGGCTGCTCGCGGGCCTGCCGGTGCCGATCAAGGATCTGACCGACGTTGCGGGCGTACTGAACACGCAGGGCTCGCCGATCTTCAAGGACAATATCCCTGCCAAGTCCGACCTCATGGTCGAGAACCTCGAGGCCAACGGGGCGGTCGTCTACGCCAAATCCAACACGCCGGAATTCGGCGCCGGCGCCAACACCTTCAACGAGGTGTTCGGCGCGACCCTCAATCCCTGGGATACTTCAAAATCCGCGGCGGGCTCTTCCGGCGGCGCGGCCGTGGCGCTGGCCACCGGCATGGCCTGGCTGGCGCAGGGCTCCGACATGGGCGGCAGCTTGCGCAGCCCCGCGGCTTTCTGCGGCGTCGTCGGCATGCGCCCGAGCATCGGCCGCGTCGCGCATACCCCCAAATCCGGCATCGATCGCAATCTCGGCGTGGTCGGCCCGATGGCGCGCAACGTCGAGGATCTCGCGCTGCTGCTGGATGCGATGAGCGGCGACTACGCGGACGATCCGCTGTCGCTGCCGGCGCCCACGACCTCATTCCTGTCGGCGGCTCAGTCCGGCAAGAAGCCGAAGCGCATCGCCTATTCGCCCGATCTCGGCATTACGCCCGTCGATCCCGAGGTGAAGGCGATCACGCGAAAGGCGGCGGAACGCTTTGCCGAGGCCGGCGCCATCGTCGAGGAAGCGCATCCGGACTGGCGCGAGGCGCATGAATGCTTCCACGTGCTGCGCGCCTTCGATTTCGCGATCACCAAGGCCAATCTGCTGCGCACCAAGCGTGACCTGCTCAAGCCCGAGGTGATCTGGAACATCGAGGAAGGCCTCAAGCTCACGGTCGAGCAGCTCGAACGCGCCGAGGCCCAGCGCGTCGGCATGACTGCGCGGGCGGTCGAGTTCTTCAAGACCTACGATTTGTTGCTGACGCCCACCACGATCGTGCCGCCCTTCCCGATCGAACACCGCTATGTCGCCGAATGCGCCGGCAAGAGGTTCGACAATTACGTCGAGTGGCTCGGCATCGTCTACGCCATCACGCTCGCCTGCTGCCCCTCGCTGTCGTTGCCGTGCGGCTTCACGGCGTCTGGCCTGCCGGTCGGCGTGCAGGTCGTTGGCGCACCAAGGGGCGATGCGCAGGTGCTCGCGGGCGCGAAGGTGCTGGAGGATATTCTGGGCCTGCGCGGCACGACGCCGATCGATCCGAAGGTGCAAAAATAATCTCACTCTCGTGCCCCGGACGCAGCGCAGCGCCTCTTCGGCGGTGCGCTGCAGAGCCGGGGCCCATCCTTCCACGACTTCCCGTGCATCTTCTGGGTCCCGGCTCTGCGGCACAGCGCTGATGCGCTGCGCCTTGTCCGGGACACGAGATCCTCACGTTCGACTCGTCGCCTCGAGGCTGCGGCTGTAGCGCGACATTGCGAAGCAGAAGATGAAATAGATCGAGGCGACGAAGATGTAGACCTCGACCGAGAACTGCTGCCAGGCGGGATCGATGATCGCCGTCTTCGCCGTCGTCAGCAGATCGAAGATGCCGATGATCAGGACGAGGCTGGTGTCCTTGAAGAAAGCGATGAAGGTGTTGACCAGCGGCGGAATGACATGGCGGATCGCCTGCGGCAGGATGATCAGCCGGTTCTTGCGCCAATAGGACAGCCCCAGCGCATCGGCAGCCTCGTATTGCCCGCGCGGCACGGCCTGAAGGCCGCCGCGGATGACTTCGGCGAGATAGGCACCCGCAAACAGGATGATCGCGATCTGTGCGCGGAGCAGCTTGTCGATATTGAATCCACTGGGCATGAACAGCGGAAACATCACGCTTGCCATGAACAGCAGGCTCACCAGCGGCACGCCGCGGATCAGCTCGACATAGAGCACGCTGAGCGAGCGGATCGCCGGCAGCTTCGAACGCCGGCCGAGCGCGACGAGAATGCCGAGCGGAAACCCGAATGCAAGGCCAAACGTCGCCAGGATCAGCGTGACCGGCAGGCCGCCCCAACGATCCTGCGAAACGAAGGAAAGGCCGAGCACGCCGCCCCACATCAGTACGCTGATCAGCGCGAGCGCTCCGACCCAGAGAAGGACCAGCTCGCGCCGCCACAAAGCGCGGCGGGTGGAGAGGTAGAACAGCGCGATGAACAGCAATACCGACAGCGCCGGCCGCCACTGCTCGTCGAACGGATAGGTGCCGAACAGGATGAAGCGGTACTTTTCGGGAATGATCGCCCAGCAGGCGCCGAGGCCACGCACCGCGCGGCAGGCACTGGAATCGTTCGCCGGGGTCAGCCACACGGCGTTGGCGATGCCCCACTGCACGAAACTGAAGATGCCCTTGGCGAGGATCGCCAGCAGCACGACGGTGAGGATACCGTTCGGGATCGACGAGAACAGATTGGTGCGCAGCCAGCGCAACGCCGGATTTCCCGTCTGCGGGCGGCGGGCGGCGCGCGGCACTTCCGGCATGTCGGCGATCGCGGTCATGTTCAGCGCTCCACCAGCGCGATGCGCGAATTGTACCAGTTCATGAAGAAGCTGATGGAAAGGCTGATGGTCAGGAACACCGCCATGATCAGCGCGATCGCCTCGATCGCCTGCCCGGTCTGGTTCAGCGTGGTGTTGGCGATCGAGACCACGTCCTGGTAGCCGATCGCGACCGCGAGCGAGGAATTCTTGGTCAGGTTGAGATACTGGCTCGTCATCGGCGGCACGATGACGCGCAGCGCCTGCGGCAGGATGATCTGTCGCAGCATGAAGCTGCGGCGCAGGCCAAGCGCGTTGGCGGCATCCCACTGTCCGCGCGGCACCGACTGGATGCCGCTGCGCACGATCTCGGCAATGAAGGCCGAGGTGTAGGTGACGAGCGCGATCAGCAGCGCGAAATATTCCGGGGCAAGCGTCAGCCCGCCGACGAAATTGAAGCCGCGCAGCTCCGGCCATTCGATTGTCCAGGACACGCGAAGCAGTACTGACACCAGCACGGGCAACGCGAGGATGAAGCTCACCGCAAAGGGCCATACCGGCCGCGGCTTGCCGTCGCGCATCTGCTGCGCGATCAGCCATCGCCGGATGAGATAGACCACGGCAAGGCCGAACACCGCCGTGCCGAGCACCCAAAGCTGCGGCGGGCCAAGCGGAATGGCCGGCAGGATCAGGCCGCGATTTGACAGGAACACGCCCTCGATCGGCCGCCATGCCGCGCGCGCGGCCGGCAGCGCCTGCATCAGCACGTACCAGAACAGGAGCTGAAGCAGCAGCGGGATGTCGCGGAGCGTTTCGACATAGACGGCGGCGAGTCGTGACAGCAGCCAGTTGGCCGACAAGCGCGAGATGCCGATCAGCGTGCCCAGGATGGTCGCGAGCACGATGCCGATCACGGCGACGCGCAAGGTGTTGCCGACGCCGACGACGAAGGCCCAGAGATAGGTGTCTCTCGGATTATAGGCGAGCAGGCTGTCGGCGATCGGCATGCCGGCCTCGCGGCCGAGGAAGGCAAAGCCGGTGGTGATGCGGCGCGCCGAGAGGTTGGTGACGGTGTTGGACCAGAGAAACGCGATGACCGCGACCGCGATCCCGACCACCAGCACCTGCCAGAACAGGCCCTGCAGCTCGCGGCGTCCCCATGCGCCGAACAGGCGGCGGCGCGGCGGTCTCCGAGCGTCCGTGGTCACAGCGCAAAAATCCTTCTTGAAGAGCGACGATTTCCGGCCAGCGCACGTCAACTGTTGCACCAATCTATAATTCGTGCAACAAATGTTTCATGGCCGAGCCCGCGAAATCCTCGCCGCTGAGCGAACTGCGCATTGCATTGCCATCGCTGCCGATGCGGCTGCAGGAAGTCGGGCGCTTCGTCGCCGCCAACGATTATGACGCCACCACCCGTTCGATGCGCGACCTCGCGGCCGAAGCCGGTGCCGATCCCGCCGCGTTCACGCGGCTCGCCAAGGCGATCGGTTATTCGGGCTGGGACGAATTGCGCGCGGCGCTGACCGAGGCGCGGCGACCATCGCAGACTTCGCCCTTCTCCGGCCGCGCCAGAAGCCGCCGGCCCGGCCCGAATGCCGATGTCGCGCTGGTCACCGACAAGCTCGAGGCCGAGGCCGCCGGCCTTCCGCGCATTCCGGCGCAGCCGATTGCGGAGGCCGCGCGCTCCCTGCATGAGGCCAAGCGGATCTGGATCGCCGGCTATCGCAGCTGCCGCAGTGTCGCTGAGTTGCTGAACTACGAGCTGCGGCTGTTCCGCCCCGAGCAGGTGCAACTCGTCGGCGTATCCGGTCCCGACGATCTCGATCTCGGCGCCTTCCGGCCCGGCGAGGCCGTCATCGTCATCGGCTTCCTGCCTTACACGCATGCGAGCGTCCGCGTCGCGCAAGCCGCCCATCACAGCGGCGCAACGCTGATTGCCATCGCGGACAGCCTCTCTGCGCCGATGGCCGAGGGCGCCGACCACGTGCTGCTGTTCGAGGCGGCCTCCTCTCCCGGCTTCTTCCCGAGTCTCACCGGCGCCATCGCGATCGCGCAGTCGCTCGCCGCGGTGACGTTCTCGCTCGGCGGCGTGGCTGCGAAGAAGCGCCTGGAGACTACCGAGGCGCGGCTCACTGCTCCCTCCATCTACGTCTCGGAGAAAGGTTGACCCATGGCCCCTCGCACCAGCCGCGTGCTGCACCGCTCGCTCCGCGAGACGCCGCCCAAGGCGATCGGCGGCGAAGGCGTCTATCTCTTTGCCGAGGACGGACGCCGCGTGATCGACGCTTCCGGCGGCGCAGCGGTCTCCTGCCTCGGCCATCAGCATCCACGCGTGATCGCGGCGATGGCGAAGCAGGCCTCGACGCTAGCCTATGCGCATACTGCTTTCTTCTCGTCCGAGCCGGCCGAGGCGCTCGCCGAGACGCTGGTCGGCCACGAGCCCGGCGGTCTCGCTTACGCCTACTTCGTCAGCGGCGGGTCCGAGGCGATCGAAGCCAGCATCAAGCTCGCGAGGCAATATTTCATCGAGCGCGGCGAGCCGCAGCGGCAACATTTCATCGCACGGCGGCAGAGCTACCACGGCAACACGCTGGGCGCCCTTGCGGCCGGCGGCAATGCCTGGCGCCGCGCGCCCTATGCGCCGCTGCTCTCGGCCGCCTTCAGTCATGTGACGCCGGCGTTTGCCTATCACGAGAAGCGCGACGGTGAATCCGATGCGCAGTTCGTGGCGCGCCTGGCGGCGGAGCTCGAAGCGGAATTTCAGCGGCTCGGTCCCAACACGGTCGCGGCGTTCCTCGCCGAGCCCGTCGTCGGCGCCACCGCCGGCGCGGTGACGGCACCGGACGGCTACTTCAGGGCGGTGCGTGAGATCTGCGACCGGCACGGCGCACTGCTCGTCCTCGACGAAGTCATGTGCGGCATGGGCCGCACCGGCACCACGCATGCCTGGGAGCAGGAAGGCGTCGCGCCGGACATCCAGGCGATCGCCAAGGGCCTCGGTGGCGGCTACCAGCCGATTGGGGCGATGCTCGCGAGCGGCAGGATCATCGACACCATCCGCGCGGGCTCAGGTGCCTTTCAGCACGGCCACACTTATCTGGCACATCCCCTCGCCTGCGCCGCCGCACTTGCGGTGCAAGAGGTGATCCGCGAGGACGGCCTGCTCGAGCGCGTGAAGGAGCGCGGCAAGCAGCTCGAACAGCGCCTGACCGAGCGCTTCGGCAATCACCGCCATGTCGGCGATATCAGGGGCCGTGGCCTGTTCTGGGCGATCGAGCTCGTCGCCGATCGCGCCAGCCGCGCCTCGTTCGATCCCGCGCTCAAGCTCAATCAGAAGATCAAGGCGGAGGCCTTCGCTAACGGGCTCGGCTGCTATCCCGGCGGAGGCACCGTGGATGGCGTGCGCGGCGACCACGTGCTGCTGGCACCGCCCTATATCGCCTCGGCCGACGAGATCGACCTGATCGTCGACAAGCTCGGCTCGGCCGTCGACAACGTGTTGCGTAGTGTCAATCACTGAGGGGAGTAGCATGATGAGGAAAGTGGTTATCGCAGCGAGCGTCCTCGCTGCATCGACGGTTGTCGCATCCGCCGCGACGCTCGATACGGTGAAGAGCCGTGGCACGCTGGTGTGCGGCGTCAGCGCCGGCTTTGCCGGCTTCTCGGCGCCCGACTCGCAAGGCAATTACAAAGGTCTCGACGTCGATTATTGCCGCGCGCTCGCTGCTGGCGTGCTCGGTGATGCCAGCAAGGTGCGCTACGTCTCGCTGACGGCGCAGAACCGCTTCACCGCCCTGCAATCGGGCGAGATCGACGTGCTCTACCGCAACTCGACGCAGACCTATCTGCGCGGTGTGACGCTGGGCCTGCGGCAGGGCCCGGTCAACTTCTACGACGGCCAGGGCTTTGTCGTGAAGAAGGACCTGGGCGTCAAGGACATCAAGGATCTCAAAGGCGCCACCGTCTGCGTGGCTCAAGGTACCACGCACGAAGTCACGCTCGGCGATTACGGCCGCGCCAACGGCATCGACTGGAAGCCGCTGGTATTCGACCGCGTCGACACCATGTACCAGACCTTCTTCGGCGGCCGCTGTGATGCCATGACCCAGGACGCCTCCGCACTCGCCGGCGCCGTGACCACCGCGGCGCCGAACCCGGCCGACTACGTCGTGCTGCCGCAGACGATCAGCAAGGAGCCGCTCGGGCCCTTCACCCGCAACGGCGACGAGGTCTGGAGCGACATCGTCACCTGGCTGCATTACGGCCTGATCGAGGCCGAGGAGCTCGGCGTGACGCAGGCCAATGTCGACGAGATGGCGAAGTCGCAGACGCCCGCGATCCAGCGCCTGCTGGGCGCCTCCGGCGACCTCGGCTCGCGGCTCGGGCTCGACAACAAATGGCTGGTCACCGCGATCAAGGTCACCGGCAATTACGGCGAGATCTACGAGCGCAATGTCGGCAAAGCAAGCCCGCTCAAGCTGGACCGCGGCCTCAATGGCCTTTGGAGCAAGGGCGGCTTGATGTACGCGGTGCCGTTCAAGTAGGGAGTTCACCTCTCCCCGCCTGCGGGGAGAGGTCGACCGCGCAGCGGTCGGGTGAGGGGGACTCTCCGCGAGTCCAACTCTCACCGTCCCCGCGGAGACTCCCCCTCACCCCGACCCTCTCCCCGCAAGCGGGGCGAGGGAGACGAGACATCCCATGCGCATCGCCCTGATCCACGCCCTCAAGCATTCCATCGCCCCGATCGAAGCCGCGTTTGCAAAAGCGTGGCCGGAGGCGCGGCTGATGAACCTGCTCGACGACAGCCTGTCGGCGGATCTTGCCCGGGACGGTGCGCTCAACGATGCCATGACCGATCGCTTCCTCGCACTCGGCGATTATGCGGCGGCGACCGGGGCGAACGGGATCCTGTTCACCTGCTCGGCCTTCGGCCCCTGTATCGAGGCGGTCGCACGCGCGCATGCGCCGATGCCGGTGCTCAAGCCCAACGAAGCCATGATCGAGCGCGCGGCGACGATGGGCAGGCGCATCGGCCTGTTGTCCACTTTCCCCCCGACCCTTGTGTCGATGCCGCCGGAGTTTCCGGCCTCCGTCCAAATCGTGTCGAAGCTTGCCGAGGGCGCGCTGGCGGCGCTCGACCGCGGGGACCGCGCCACCCACGACCGGCTGATCGTCGAAGCGTCAAAGGACCTGCGAGATTGCGACGTCATCGCGCTGGCGCAGTTCAGCATCGCAGCAACGGCACCGCTGGTCTCGGAAGCGACTGGCCGTCCCGTCGTGACCACGCCTGACAGCGCGGTCGACAAGCTGATGAAGCTGCTGAAAGCGAAGGCTTAGGCACCTGTCGCTTTCCGACGCCGCACGTCCTTGATGGCAGCGGCGAGCGCGGCCTTCGTTTCGCTGACGAAATCCTCGACCAGTTCCTCGCGGGTGGCATGCGCGGCCTCGCCGGTGAACAGGCCCTGCTCGGCCAGCATCACCACGCCGTGCAACGCCGCCCAGATCTTGAGCGCCTGGCGCTCGCGCAAATAGCCGACGGCGGGCACTTCCAGGGCTTCGATCACGAGCGAAAAGGTCTCGCGCGTAGCCTCGTGCAGCTCGCTGCCCTTGGCGGCCCATGCCACCGTGCGGGACGCGAACATCAGGCGGTAGATGCCGTTCCGTCGCAATCCGAATTCGAGCATGGCCTGCGCCAGCCGCGACAGTTTAGATTGCGTTGACGGTTTCGCCATCGCCTCCCGAAAGATCGCGCTGAGCTGCCGGAATGCCTCCGCCGTCACCGCCGCGAGCAATGCCTCGCGATCGGCGAAATGCCGGTACGGCGCCGGCTGCGAGACGCCGAGCTGCTTCGCCAGCGCCTTGATGCTGATCGCCTCGGCACCGCCCTGCTCCGCCTCACGCAATGCGGCCTTGATCAGAGCATCGCGAAGGTCGCCATGATGGTAGGTGTTCGCAGGCTTGCGGGCGAGTTGTGAGCGCATGGTGTGGCGAACCTATAAGTTTGCGCTTGACAGGGAAAGCCTGCCGCGAATGTAATAGCATATAACTTAAAGCCCACGGCAAATGCCGCGGACAAAAATCGACATGAGGAACGCGCCGCCCTGCGGGCCCCGCGCATACGACCGAGGATGCCGCCATGACAGAGCGACTGAGGGTTCACGTGGATCCCGACAAATGCCAGGGCCACGCGCGCTGCAAGGCACTCGCGCCGGAACTTTTCGAGCTGGACGAATACGGCAACGCCCACGAAGCCCGCGACGGCACGGTCCCGCCGGGACTCGAGGACAAGGCGTGGCTTGCCAAATCCAACTGCCCGGAAATCGCGATCGATGTGATCGAGGAGTAGTGCGGCCTTTGCCGCCCCGCGTCCTTTCAGCGAACACGAGCCAAGGGATTCCCTGCCATGTCCGACGCCAGTCCGCCCGCCGCCCATCCGCCCGTCACCGACTGGGTCCATGATTTCGACCATACCGATCCGCAATGGACGGAGGATCCCTTCCCGATCTGGGACGAGCTGCGCGCAGCGAGCCCGGTTGTGCACACCGAGCGTTTCCTCGGCTGCTACATGCCGACGACCTATGAGGCGGTACGCGAGATCGCCAACGACACCGAGCATTTCTCCTCGCGCCGCATCATCGTGCGCGACGTCCGTCCCGAGGTGGCGAGGAACGCCGCACCGCCGATCACTTCGGACCCGCCCGTGCACAAGCCGGCCAAGCAGCTGCTGCTGCCGCCTTTCACGCCGGACGCGATGAAGAAGCTGGAACCGCGGATGCGCGCGATCTGCAACGAGCTGATCGACGGCTTCAGCGCCGATGGCAAGGTCGACGCCGCCGCACGCTACGCCAAATATATCCCGGTTCGGGCCATCGCCCACATGCTCGGGATCCCCGAGAGCGACAGCGATGTCTTCATCAACTGGATCCACATGATCCTCGAGCTGGGCATCAAGGACGAGAGCAAGCTGCTGCAGGCCGTGCAGGAGATGAGCGCCTATTTCAGCGCGCATATCGAGGCGCGCAAGGACAAGCCGACCGACGATCTCATCTCCTACCTGATGAACGCCAAGGACAAGGAGGGCAACCCGCTCGAAGACTCGCACGTCCTGGGCTCGCTGCGCCTGCTCCTGATCGCCGGCATCGACACCACCTGGAGCGCGATCGGTTCCTCGCTCTGGCATCTTGCGAAGACGCCGGCCGACCGCGAGCGGCTGATCGCCGAGCCCGCATTGATCCCGACTGCGGTGGAGGAGCTGCTGCGCGCCTATTCTCCGGTGACGATGGCCCGCGAGGTGGTCAAGGAGACCACGATCTCGGGCTGCCCGGTCAAGGCGGGCAACATGGTGCTGCTGTCCTTCCCGGCCGCAAATCGCGACCCCAAGATGTTTCCGGACGCTGACAAAGTCGTGATCGACCGTCGCGAAAACCGGCACGCCGCCTTCGGCCTCGGCATTCACCGCTGCGTCGGTTCCAACCTGGCGCGCATGGAGATGCAGGTTGGGCTGGAGGAATGGCTAAAACGCATTCCAGATTTCCGACTCGATCCGGCAGGCGCCGTGACCTGGTCACAGGGCACGGTGCGGGGCCCCCGCCAGTTGCCATTCTTGCTCGGAAAGGCGATGTAGGCCTTTCCAGACAACGGAGAGGCCGGGCATGACCGAACAAGCAATCGAGCCGGCCTCCGACTACATCGACATCGCCGACGCCAAGCGGCGGATCAAGGCAATCTTCATCGGCTCCATCGGCAATCTGGTCGAATGGTACGATTTCTACGCCTATACGGCGTTCGCGCTCTATTTCGCTCCCGCCTTCTTCCCTGGCAACGACCCCGTCGTGCAGCAATTGAACGTCGCCGTCGTCTTTGCGGCGACGTTCCTGATGCGCCCCCTGGGCGGATGGTTCTTCGGCTATCTCGCCGACCATTTCGGACGGCGCATCTCGCTCACGCTCTCTGTCGTCTTCATGTGCTTCGGTTCGCTGATCATCGCGCTGACGCCGACCTATGCCACGATCGGATTCGCCGCGCCGGTCATCCTCGCGCTTGCACGCGTCATCGAGGGCCTGAGCCTCGGCGGCGAATATGGCGCCAGCGCCACCTATCTCAGCGAGGTCGCAGATCCCAAGCACCGCGGCTTCTATTCGAGCTTTCAATACGTCACCCTGATCGGCGGCCAGCTCACCGCGATCATCGTGCTGCTGCTCCTGCAAAAGGTCTTCCTCACCCCACAGGAGCTGAAGGACTGGGGGTGGCGTATCCCCTTCGCGATCGGCGCAGCGCTGGCGATCTTCGCAGCGGTGATGCGGCGCGGCCTGCACGAGACGGAGGCGTTCGAGGAGGCCAAGAAGGTGGTGAAGCCGACCGGCTCGATCACCAATCTGCTGCGTTATCCGCGCGAGCTCCTACTCGTGGTCGGCCTCACCGCCGGTGGCACCGCAGCGTTCTACACCTTCACCACCTACATGCAGACCTTCGTCAAGCTTTCGGTCGGGCTGACCGAGGACCAGACCACTTTCGTGATCTTCGGCACCTTGGTCTTCGCGACCATCCTCCAGCCGATCTACGGCGCGATCTCCGACAAGATCGGGCGCAAGCCGCTGCTGATCTTCTTCGGTGTCGCCGGCACGCTCGCGACCGTACCGCTGTTGATGACGCTGAAGGAGACCAAGTCGCCCTTCGTCGCGTTCGTCCTGATCTGCTGTGCCTGGCTGTTCGTCGCCGGTTACACCTCGATCAACGCCGTGGTGAAGGCCGAGCTGTTCCCGACCAATGTCCGCGCGCTCGGCGTCGGCCTGCCCTATGCCATCACGGTGTCGGTCTTCGGCGGCACCGCGCCGGCGATCGCGCTCTATTTCAAGAGCATCGGGCACGAGGAATGGTTCTACTTCTACCTCAGCGGCATCATCTGCCTGTCCTTGATCATCTATGCTACCATGCGCGACACCAAGCACACTTCGGCAATGCATCGGCACGAATAGACCATGGCTGACGAGACGCCATCCGACAGCAAGCTGACGCGCACCAAGGAGAAATGGGCGCGCGAGGGCCGCTTCCTCACAGGGAAGATCACGCGGCCGGAGGACCAACGGCTGCCGCCCGGCCAGCACCTCACCAAGGACTGGCCTGTGCTCGATCTCGGGGTCGTGCCGCCGGTGTCACGCGAGCGCTGGCGGCTCGACGTCTACGGCGCGATCGAGAGCCCCGTGTTCTGGACCTTCGACGAATTCATCGCGCAGAAGCAGGCCCGGTTCACCTCCGACATCCATTGCGTCACCACCTGGTCGCGCTACGACAATGAGTGGGAAGGGCTTGCCACGCGCGAGCTGCTCGCGGCCTGCCAGCCGCGCGAGGATGCACGCTTCGTGACGCTGCATTCCCATGACGGCTACACCACCAACCTCGCGCTGGAAGACTTTGCCGCCGATGCGCTGCTCGCCCATAGCTGGTCCGGCCAGCCGCTGACGGAGGAGCATGGCGGCCCGGTGCGGCTGGTCGTGCCGCATCTCTATTTCTGGAAGAGCGCGAAATGGCTCCAGGCCATCGAATTCCTGACCGCGGACGCGCCGGGCTTCTGGGAGGTCCGCGGCTATCATAATCGCGGCGACCCCTGGGCCGAGCAACGCTATTCCGACGATTAGAATTCAAGCAGGAACGAGGGGAAGCCCATGTCGACGGAGCGCTTTCAATTCACGGGCGAAGGCGGACATCAGCTTGCCGCCGCGCTGGAGTTGCCGGACGGCGAGCCCGCGGCCTACGCGCTGTTTGCGCACTGCTTCACCTGCGGCAAGGATACGCTCGCCGCCAAGCGCATCTCGGTCGCGCTGGCAGCCAAAGGCATCGCGGTCCTCCGCTTCGACTTCACCGGGCTCGGCTCGAGCGAAGGCGATTTCGCCAATTCGACGTTTTCGTCCAACGTCGCCGATCTCGTCCGCGCAGCCGACCATCTGCGCAACGCCCGCAAGGCGCCGTCGCTCCTGATCGGCCACAGCCTCGGCGGCGCTGCGATCCTCGCGGCAGCCGAACATATCCCGGAAGCCAGGGCAGTTGTGACCATCGCGGCGCCATCCGATCCGGCGCACGTGACCGGCCTCTTCAGGGAGCATCTCGACAACATCCGCGCGCAGGGCGAGGTCGAGGTCTCGCTCGCAGGACGCCCGTTCCGGATCAAGCGCGAGTTCCTCGACGACATCGCCGAGCACGAGCTGATGAAGGACATCACGGGGCTGCACAAGGCGCTGCTGGTGATGCACTCGCCGGTCGACGACACCGTCGGCATCGACAATGCGACCAAGATCTTCGTTGCCGCCAGGCACCCCAAGAGCTTCGTCTCGCTCGACCATGCCGATCATCTGCTCGCCAAGCCCGCCGACGCGCTCTATGCGGCCGATCTGATCGCGGCCTGGTCGAGCCGCTACATCGACACGGCAAAGCCCGCGAAGGCGATGGATCTGCCTGAGGCGCCGCGCCAGGTCGTGGTACGGGAGACCCGCAAGAGCAAGTTCAACCAGGTCATCAGCGTCGGCCCGCATCGGCTTGTGGCGGACGAGCCGGTGGCTGCCGGCGGCGAGGACGCCGGCCCCGGGCCCTACGATTTCCTGCTCGCCGGCTTGGGCGCGTGCACTTCCATGACCATGCGTCTCTATGCCGACCGCAAATCGCTGCCGCTCGACCGCGTCACCGTTACGCTGAAGCATTCGAAAATCTACGCCAAGGATTGCGCGGAGTGCGACACGCGCGAGGGCATGCTCGACCAGATCGAGCGCGACATCGCAATCGACGGCGCGCTGGATGCCGAGCAGCGCAAGAAGCTGATGGAGATCGCCGACAAGTGCCCGGTGCATCGGACACTGACCTCGGAGATCCGCATCGTGACGAAGGCCGTGGGCTAGCGCGACTGCGCTAGAAGCACGATGCCATCGTCCGCAATGCCGCGCTGATCTCGTTCTCACGCCAGGCCGCAAAACCGAGCAGCAGGCCATGATCCCGCGGCCGGTCCAGCGCCAGGCTGGACAGCGCCCGCGTTTCAACGCCCGCGGCAGCCAGTCGTTTGACTGCCGCCCGATCGGCGGTGCCGCGTTTGAGACGGGCGACGAGCTGGATGCCGCCCGCAGGCACTTCGACCGAGAGCATCTCGCCCAGATGGCGCTCCAGTCCTGCAACGAGGTGGTCGCGGCGCGCGTGATAGAGCCGGCGCATCCGGCGCAGATGCGCGAGGAAATGCCCGTCGGCGATGAACTCGGCCAGCGCTTCCTGGATGTGGCTCGCGGCAATCAACCCGATGTGCCGCTGCGCGATTTCCAACGTGCTGACCAATGCCGACGGCACGACGAGATAGCCGAGTCGGATATCCGATGTCATCACCTTCGAGAAGGTACCGACATAGAACACGCGGCCATGGGCATCGAGGCCTTGCAAGGCCGGCACCGGCCGGCTGTCATAGTGGAATTCGCCGTCATAATCGTCCTCCACGATCCAGGTCTTGCCGGGCATGCACAGCCCGAGAAATTCGGTGCGGCGCGCCAGTGACATCATCCGTCCGGTGGGATGCTGGTGCGATGGCGTCATGAAGATCAATTTCGGAGCCGCGAGACCCGGCATCCGCTGCATGCCCTCCGTGTCCAGCCTCATGCCGGTCACGCGCGCGCCGGAGGCGCGGAAAGCGGCGGCCGCGCCGGGATAGCCGGGATCCTCGACCCAGACCTCGTCGCCGGGGGAGATGAGAACTGCCGCGATCAAGGTCAGCGCGGTCTGCGCGCTCGGCAGGATCATGACCTGCTCTGCCGTGGCGCGAACGCCTCTGCTCGCGGCCAGATAATGCGCGAGCGCCTCGCGCAGGCGCGTTCGGTTGACGGGTCCGAGCTCGCGTTTGGCCGCACGCACGGCGCTGCGGCGCAGGCAGCGAGCCCAGATCTCGTTCGGAAACTCCCGCGCATCTCCAAGCCCTGGCCGCAACGGTCTGAGCGGCACCTGATAGGACATCGGCCAGTCGGTCTGCTTGAGCTGCGAGGCCCAGGGTGAAAGCCGCGGCTTGCCGGTGCGCACGCGCGCCGCAACGGCCTCCGCTCCTTGACGCCGTTCGCCGCCGTCGACGGTGACCACCGGACGGCGGCCGTGCGACGCCGCGAGATATCCCTCCGCGGCGAGCTGCTCGAACGCATAGGTGACGGTGTTGCGGGAAACGCCGAGATCGCTGGCGAGCCGGCGGCTTGAGGGGAGCGTGCGGCCTTTGCCGAGGCGGCCGGTCGCGATCAAGCCTCGGAGCTGGCTCGTCAGTTGAGCCACCAGCCCGTCGTCGCCGGTCCGCTTCAGGTCGATCAGGGCCGAGATCATATCGTCCGAAACTGGCACCTTGTTCCTTTCCGATCTGGCGCTTTTGTGGGTACCAGTGCGGATGCTATCGGCCGGACCGGACTGCTTCAAGGATCTTGCGATGAACTCCCTGTCCTCCCGCGCGGCCGTCGGCCTGTTCCTCATCGTCGTGCTGGCCTGGGGCGTGAACTGGTCGGTGACGAAGCAATTGGTGCAGCTCGTCCCGCCGCTGTGGAGCTCGGCGATCCGGAGCTGGATCGCGCTGGCAGGATTGTTTGTCATCCTCGGACTGAGCAACAATCTCGTGATTCCGGAGCGGCGCGACGTGCCGGTGGTCCTCAGCGTCGCGCTGCTGCACATGACGCTCTTCTCCATTCTGGTCGCGGCCGGCCTGCGCTTCCTGCCCGCGAGCAAGGGCATCGTGCTCGGCTACACCACGCCGCTCTGGGTCGCGATTGCGGCGCCCCTGCTCGGGAAGGACACGCTGACCGCACCCAAGCTTGCCGGCGCCCTGCTCGGACTGATCGGCCTTGCCGTGATCCTGAATCCGTCCTCAATAGACTGGGGCAATGCCAACGTCGTGCTCGGCGCCGGCATGGTCATCCTGGCCGCGATCTCGTGGGCTGCGAATATCATCTACATCCGCGCGCATCGCTGGATCGCCTCCCCGCTTCAGCTCCTGATCTGGCAGGTGCTCGTGGCCACGGTGATACTCTCGACCCTGGCGATGGTCATCGACGGGCTGCCGCACGTGGAATGGTCGTGGCGGCTGGCTATGCTGTTCCTGTACTCCGGCCTGATCGGAACCGCGCTGGCCTATTGGGCGATGTCGATGGTCAACAAGAGCATCTCGGCGCTGACGACGTCGCTTGGCACCACCGGGACGCCGCTCGTCGGTATCGCCAGTGCCGCGATCCTGCTGGGCGAGCCCCTCGACTTGAGCCTTGCTGTCGCGGCCGGATTGATCGTCACCGGCATAGGACTTGCGACGCTCGGCGACCGGCTGTTGCGCGGTCAGGCCATCGCGAGCGGCTGAACCCGCAGCACGCCACGCAGACCTGCGGTCGTGCCGAGCAGGATGCCGGCGAGCGCGACGAACGAGCCCAGCGCCAGCGTCGACACGCCCGTGAGCCCCTGCCCGATCGAGCAGCCGAATGCCATCACGCCGCCGATGCCCATCAGCGCGGCGCCGCTGCCGGAGCGCAGCATGTGGCGCGGCGAGGAATAGCCCTCAAGCTTGAAGCGGCCCGTGGCGAGTGCGGTGATCAGGCTGCCGGTGAAGACGCCGGCGACCGTCGCAATACCGAAATTGAGCGTCAGGCCGGTCGAGAGCATGGCGTATTGCAGCGCGTCCGCGATCGGCGCGATGAAGGTGAGCGAGGTCACCGGCACCGGATTGAAGTCGTCGGCACCGAGATAGCCGGTGACGAGCCAGCCCGCGGCAACGAGCAGGCCGACGATGATTCCCGCTGCGATCTGACCGGGCGAGCGGCGGAAGGCCGGATGCGCGAAGGCAAACAGGATCAGCACGACGACGAGCACGGCGGCAGCCAGCGCGCGCGAAAGAGCTTCAGCTGGGCCAAGCGTCGCCAGCAGCGACGGCAGCGAATTGGCGCTGACGGTGGTTTGCGAGGCCTGAACCAGCGCGATGCGCGCCGGTGCGATCAGACCCTTGAGGGTCATCTGCGCAGCGATGGCGAGCACGATCACGACGACGAAGGAGCGGAGATTGCCGCGGCCGAGCAGCACCAGGGCGCGCGAGCCGCAGCCGTTCGACAGCACCATGCCGTAACCAAACAGCACCCCGCCGAGGAACAGCACCGGCGCCGAGAACGTCTGCTGCAGGTAGATCGACTTGCCCAAATCGGCCATGCCGTTGCCGGCAAGGAACTGGCTGGCGGCGATCGCGACGGCGATCGCCAGCGCATAGGTCCGCGCCAGCCGCCCGTCTCCTTGCGCGAGCCAGCCGCGCATGCTGCTCATCAGGCAGAAGCCGCTGAGCAAACCGACGGCGCCGTAGACAAGGCCGATGGCGAGGCCGGCGAAGATGACGAGTGCTGCGGACGAATCCATGATTACGGCTTCAGGACCACGCGATCCCGCGAAGAGCCGGCGACCGCGACATACGCCTCCTTGGCGCGCTCCAGCGGATAGACGGCATTCGCCTTGATCGGGAACGGCTTCAGCTGGCCGCTCGCAAAGCCCGCGCCGAGATCGCGCAGCACCGCGCCAGTCGCGGCCGACGACAGGCCGAGCGTGTCGATGCCGACATAGGTGTGCTGGCCCCGGTAGAATTCGAGGATGTTGAACTGCACGATGCGGTCGATCGCGGCGATCAGGATCTGGCGGCCACGCAATGCGAGCGATTTGTGCGCGGCCTGGAAATAGGGATCTCCGACGGTATTGAAGACGATGTCGGCGCCCTTGCCGCCGGTCAATTCGCGCACGCGCGTGGCGACGTCGGTCGCGGACGCGTCGATCACCTCGATGGGGGCATTGGTGTGGCCTTCGTAAGCCTCTGCCTTGCGTACCACGCCGATGACGCGCGCGCCCTGCCAGGTCGCGATCTGCACCGCGGCCTGGCCGACCTTGCCATTGACGCCGAACACCAAAACATTCTCGCCGTTCTTCGGCACGCCCGCGCGGCGAAAACCTTCCATCGCGGTGACGAAGGGCACGCCGATGCCGGCGGCCTCCTCCCAGGACACCGTCTTCGGCTTATCGACGACGGCGTCAGCTTCGACGACGAGATGGGTTGCGTGAGTGCCGTCGCGGCGGATGCCGAGATCCCCGGAGGAGCCGAACACCTCGCGGCCGACCGTGCCGGCCGGCCCGTCGATCACCACGCCGGAATAGTCGCGGCCCGGCGTGCGCGGGAATACGGCATAGGGCATCGACCCGGTCGCGGCCTTCACGTCGGAGGGATTGACGGCGGCGGCCTTCACCTCGATCAGGAGATCATTGGGGCCGCGCGTCAGCGTGTGACGCTCGACCACCGGCGCAACCGCCGCGGCGTTCTCGGCCTTGGCATTGAGGCGCACACAGCGCGCTTCGATGGTTTTGGTATCGGCTGGCGACATGAAAAGACCCGCGATTTCTCGCGGGCCTTGTCGCCTTTGGGGCCGATCAAGTCAATCGGTCAAGTCCGGTCAAATCAGTCCTTGGGCCGCTTATCGTAGAGGCGTTTGGCCTTGCCCAGCGAGCGTTCCAGCGTGGCGGGCGCGACCACCTGCACTCTGGAGGTGATGCCGATGGTGTTCTTGATGTGCGTCGAAATCCGGTCGGCATGGTCGAGAAGACCGCGGCCGTCCCAGCTTTCGGATCGCGCCTCCGCGATGATGGTCAGCTCGTCCATACGGCCTTCGCGGGTCAGTTCCAGGATGAAGTGGCCGCCGCACCAATCGGTCGCGAGCAGCACCTCCTCGATCTGGGTCGGGAACAGGTTGACGCCGCGCAGGATGATCATGTCGTCCGAGCGGCCCGTCACCTTCTCCATCCGCCGCATGCCCGGCCGCGCCGTACCCGGCAGCAGCCGCGTCAGGTCGCGGGTGCGATATCGGATCACCGGAAAGGCTTCCTTGGTGAGCGAGGTGAAGACCAACTCGCCCTTTTCCCCGTCGGGCAGCACGGCACCGGTCTCGGGATCGATCACCTCGGGGTAGAAATGATCCTCCCAGATGTGCAAGCCATCCTTGGTCTCGATGCATTCCTGGGCGACGCCGGGGCCGATCACTTCGGACAGACCATAGATATCGGTCGCGTCCATGTCGAAGGCCTCTTCGATCTCACCGCGCATCGCATTGGTCCAGGGCTCGGCGCCGAAGATGCCGACCTTGAGCGAGCATTGGCGCGGGTCGAGCTTCTGACGCTTGAACTCGTCGAGGATCGCCAGCATGTAGCTCGGCGTCACCGTGATGATGTCGGGCCTGAAATCGTTAATGAGCTGCACCTGCCGCTCGGTCATGCCGCCGGAGATCGGCACCACGGTGCAGCCGAGTTTTTCGGCGCCGTAATGCACGCCAAGGCCGCCGGTGAAGAGGCCATAGCCGTAGGCGTTGTGGATGATCATGCCGGTGCGGCCGCCGGCGGCGCGGATCGAGCGCGCCATCACGTCCGACCAGGTGTCGATGTCTCCTTGCGTATACCCCACCACGATCGGCTTGCCGGTCGTGCCGGAGGACGCATGCACGCGCACCAGCTTTTCGCGCGGCACGGCGAACATGTTGAAGGGATAGTTGTCGCGTAGATCCGTTTTCACCGTGAACGGGAATTTCGCGAGATCGGAGAGCTCGCGAAAATCGGACGGATGCACGCCGGCCTCGTCGAAGGCCTTGCGATAATGCGCGACGTTGTCATAGGCGTGCTTCAGCGACCAGGTCAGCCGCTGCTTCTGCAGCGCCATGATCTCGTCGCGCGAGGCGCGCTCATGCGCATCCATCTCGGCGCTGTAGGCGCTGCCGCCTTCCTTGAGCCTCGTCAGAGCCATCCTCGTTTCCCATCATTGATTAGTTTTTTCTTGATTGATTATCGGTTCTGCGTCGGCAGCCACGTGCCGGGAATGACGCGCGAGTGTCCGCGGAATTCGGCGATGACGGTATCGCCTGCGGTAACTCGCACGTCATAGATGCCGGAGCGGCCGCCGCGGGTGACCTCGCACGCCTTCGCAACAAGGCGATCGCCGAGCCTGCCCGGCTTGATGAAGGTGATCTGCCCCTGCGCTGCGACCACGCGTTCGTTGTGCGAGTTGCAGGCAAAGGCGAAGGCGGAATCGGCGAGTGTGAAGATGAAGCCGCCATGGGCGATGCGCTGGCCGTTGACCATATCCGGCCGCACCGTCATCGCGAGCGTTGCATAGCCGGGGCCAATCTCCACGATCTCCATGCCGAGCCCTTTGGAGGCATCGTCCTCCGCCCACATCGCCTCAGCGCAGGCGCGGGCAACATCCTCGGGCGACAGGGCAGCTTTGACGTTCACGCGCTTCTCCCGGCCAGATGGTTTTCCATGATGTTCTGCTGGTTGGCCAAAACTGTCAAATAATGCGACGCATTTGCATCGCCGGCGTCTGAAGCACCTGCTCAGACATGGTCATAATCGACCACGACACGCTCCGACGACGGTTTCGCCTGGCAGGTCAGGACGAACCCGGCCTTCAACTCCCAGGGCTCCAGCGAATAGTTGATGTCCATCGGCGCCTCACCTTCGACCAGCTTGGCGCGGCAGGTCGAGCACATGCCGCCCTTGCAGGCGAAGGGCAGATCGACGCCGGCGCGTAGCGCCGCATCGAGGATCGCCTCGTCCTCGGCGACCGGAACGTCGCGGCGCTTGCCGTCGATGATCAGCGAGGCGATCGCCTTCGGCGGCGCGTCGGGCGCGACCACCTTCTTCGGCCGCGGCTTGCCGCCGAACTCGGAGACGAAGCGCTCGACGTGGATACGCTCTTCCGCGATGCCGAGCTCGCGGCAGGTGGTCTCGATGTCCTCGCTCATGCCGAGAGGGCCACAGATGTAGAGATGATCGACGCTAGCCGCCGGCACCAGCGAGCGCAGCAGCACCCTCACCTTGTCGCCGTCGAGCCGGCCATGCAGGATCGGGATGTCCTGCTCTTCGCCGGAGATAACGTGGAAGATGGAGAGGCGGTCGATGAAGCGATCCTTGAGCTCCTCGAGAGCCTCGAGAAACATGATGTTATCGGTCGTGCGGTTTCCGTAGAACAGGAAGAAGCGACTGCCTTGCTCACGCGCGAGCACGCCCTTCACGATCGACAGGATCGGCGTGATGCCGGAGCCCGCGGCAAAGCCGACATGGATGCGTGCAATATCCGCCGGCGGGACTGCACCGAAGCGCCCGGTCGGCGTCATCACGTCAAGCTCGTCGCCGCATTTGAGATCTTCGGCCGCCCAGTTCGAAAACGCGCCACCGTCGATCTTCTTCACGGCGATACGAATCTCGCCGTCATCAGGGCCGGAACAGATCGAATAGGAGCGGCGCACCTCCTCTCCGTCGAGCGTGGTGCGGAGCGTGAGGTACTGGCCGGGCGTGAAAGCGTAATCGCCGGCGAGATCGCCGGGGATGGCGAAGGTCATCGAGACGGCGTCGGACGCCTCGCGACGAAGGTCGCTGACGGCCAGGCGATGGAAGCGCGGTGCGGCTGCTGACATGATCAATGACACTTGAAATAGTCGAAGGGTTCGCGGCAGGACTTGCAGCGCCACAGCGCCTTGCAGGAGGTCGAGCCGAATTCAGACAGCAGCTCAGTGTTTTCCGAGCCGCATTGCGGGCAGCCCACCGCCTGTTCACCAAACAGCGCCCGGCGTGAGCTTGATGCCTGCGGCGGCGCGATGCCGTAGGCGCGCAGCTTTTGGCGGCCCTCCTCGCTCATCCAGTCGGTCGTCCAGGCCGGCGACAGCACGGTGCGGACTTTTGACCGGCGAAAACCGGCGCGCTCCAGCGCCAGCTCGATTTCCAGCGCGATCATGTTCATCGCCGGACAGCCGGAATAGGTCGGCGTGATCGCGACCTCGACGTGATCGCCGTCGAGGGAAACCTCGCGCAGCACGCCGAGATCGGCGATGGTCAGCACCGGAATTTCGGGATCGACCACGCTCGCCGCAGCGTCCCAGGCGCGCCGGCGCAGTTCGCTGTCATGATCGAGCAGGCTCACCATGTCAGGCCCGGAAAGGTGCGCTGCATCGATTGCAGCTCGGACAGGAGATGGCCGAGATGTTCGCTGTGCCGGCCCACGCGGCCGCCTTGCTGCATCCAGTCATTCTGCGGCAATACCAGCGTGGCTTCGCTGACGACATCGGAAAGCGTCTGCAACCAGCGACCACGCAAGGTGCCGGGATCGATCGCGATACCAGCATGGATCAGCGCGCGCTCGCCGTCGTCGACGGCAAACATCTCGCCGGTGAAGGCCCAGAGATGATCGATCGCGGCTTGCGCGCGGGCATGACTCTCATCGGTGCCGTCGCCGAGCCGGATGAGCCACTCCGAGGCGTGGCGCAAATGATAGGCGCTCTCCTTCTCCGACTTGGCGGCAATCGCTGCCAGTGTCGTGTCGCGCGAATTCATCATCGCGCGCCAGTAGAGGTCGGCGAACGCGGAATAGAAGAACTGCCGCACCAAAGTCTGGGAAAAATCGCCGTTGGGCTGCTCCACCAGCAGCAGATTGCGGTACTGCCTGACGTCGCGCAGATAAGCGAGCTTGTCCTCGTCGTTATCCCTGCCCTCGGCCTTGGCAGCGTAGGTGTAGAGTTCGCGCGCCTGACCGATCAGGTCGAGCGCGATGTTGGAGAGCGCCATATCCTCTTCCAGCATCGGCGCATGCCCGCACCATTCCGACAGCCTGTGGCCGAGGATCAGCGCATCGTCGGCGCGGCGCAGCGCGTAGAGCACCAGCGGCGTTTCGGAGACATCGATGTTGGCGACCGGCATCACATATGTCCCACTTCTTCCGGCACCTCGTAGAACGTCGGATGCCGGTAGATCTTCGATTCCGCCGGTTCGAACATCATGGCCTTCTCGGCGGGATCGCTCGCAGTGATCGCGGTCGACGGCACGACCCAGATCGACAGGCCCTCGCCGCGGCGGGTGTAGATGTCGCGGGCGGCTTGCAGCGCCATGGTGGCATCGCTCGCGTGCAGCGATCCCACATGCTTGTGCGCGAGCCCATTGCGGCTACGAATGAAGACTTCCCACAGCGGCGTGTTCGGAGTGGCCATGTTGATCTCCCTATTCCGCGGCTTGTGCGGTCTGGCGATGCGTGCGCTTGGCGGCGTAGGCGGCGGCGGCTTCGCGTACCCAGGCCCCCTCCGCATGCGCCTTGCGGCGCGCGGCCATGCGGTCGCGATTGCAGGGGCCGTTGCCGGCGAGCACCTGCTTGAACTCGGTCCAGTCGATCTCGCTGTAACGCCAGTGCCCGTCGGCATCCTGAATCATGCCGGGATCGGGGATGGTGAGGCCGAGATATTGCGCCTGCGGCACCGTGGCATCGACGAACTTCTGGCGCAGCTCGTCGTTGGAGAAACGCTTGATCTTCCACTTGGTCGAGGTGTCGCTATGCTGGCTCGTGCTATCTGGCGGGCCGAACATCATCAGCACCGGCCACCACCAGCGGTTCAGCGCATCCTGCGCCATCGCCTTCTGCTCGTCCGAGCCGCGGCACAGCGTCAGCATGATCTCGTAGCCCTGGCGCTGATGGAACGACTCCTCCTTGCAGACCCGGATCATCGCGCGCGCATAGGGGCCGTAGGAGCAGCGGCACAGCGGGATCTGGTTCATGATCGCGGCGCCGTCGACCAGCCAGCCGATGGTGCCGATATCAGCCCAGGTCAGCGTCGGATAGTTGAAGATCGAGGAGTACTTGGCTTTGCCCGCGAGCATGGCATCGACCAGCTCCTCGCGCGATGAGCCGAGCGTCTCGGCCGCAGCATAGAGATAGAGCCCGTGGCCGCACTCGTCCTGCACCTTGGCGAGCAGCGCGGCCTTGCGGCGCAGGGTCGGCGCACGGGTGATCCAGTTGCCCTCAGGCAGCATGCCGACGATTTCGGAATGGGCGTGCTGGGAAATCTGGCGTGTGAGCGTCTTGCGATAGGCCGCCGGCATCCAGTCGTTCGGCTCGATGCGCTCCTCGGCATCGACGCGGGCCTGGAACTGCGCAGCCTTGGCTGCGTCCTCAAGACCGCGGTCGTCGGTCTCGGCCGTATTCAGCGCCTGGGTATACATGCGCATCCTCCCGATTTATTGGGAGGCAATATATAACAAAAGTTACGTCATGCAAGATATTTCTGTAACATAAAACTCAGGCCTCGAACCTCCTTTCCAGAAGCTTCCGCGCCGGCGGCAATGGCCCTTTCTCGTTGGTTCCATGTCCATCAAGCCATTGTTCGGAGGAGGCAAGCAGCGCGCGATAGATTTCGCCGCACAGGTTCCGTGCCGCCCTGCCCGGCCAGTTGGTCGGCAGCAGGCTTTCGGGCAATAGCGGATCGCGCAGCACGACGCGGCGATAGTAGTGGATCAGGAGGATGCGCGCGGTAAACGCGTCGGCCTCGGACAAATCGGTGCCGCGGCCGATCGCGGCGCCCAGCGGCTCGAACGTCTTCATGAATTTCAGATAGGCATCCGCGGTGCGGTCCAGCGGCCAACTCGCACTGAGCAGGCGACGCCCGCTGTCATCCTCAGCCGAGACTTCGAGACGGATCGCGCCCCCGGCTTCATCCGGCACCGGCAGGCCCGACGGCGCGACCCAAACCCCCGGCAGCGGACTGCCGAAGCCGGCGTTACGGAGCGCTTCGCGCGAGACGTCGCGATCTCCGCCATTGCCGATCAGGAGCAGCTCGAAGCGTCCGGTCCAGTCGGATGGCGGCGGATCGTAGATGTGGCGTGTCGCGGCCTCGAAGGTCTGGCGGCCCTTCTCGGCAAGCCGATAGAAGCTGTTGCGGCCGACCTTTTCCCGCGTGAGCCAGCCATCGGCCGCAAGCCGCGACATCGTGGTGCGCACCACGCCGCTGTCGATGTCGAGACCGTCGAAGAATTCGAGCAGCGTGCCGAGCCACACCGAACCGCCGCGGGGCACGATGGCATCGCCGAACACGGTGATGACGATGGAACCGGTGCGCGACGGTTCACGCTTGAGCTGGTCGATGATGCGGGAGAGCGGATGCGCCATGTGCGAGGCATAGCGCGTTTGATGCGGGCGCGACAATGGACGGGTGCGACGCCTTCTCTTCTCCTTCCCCCGCTTGCGTGGCCGCGACGAGCTTCGCTCGCGCTGAGAAGGTCGGGATGAGGGGGAGGCTCCGCGGGGACGGAGGGAGACGGACTCGCGGCGTACTCACAGCGTCATGGCCGGCCTGTCCCGGCCATCCACGAGCCTTTCACGCAGTACAAGAACGTGGATGCCCGGGACAAGCCCGGGCATGACGGCCTCTGCTCAATGTTCAAATCCGATTGCCCTGCCGCACGCGGAAAGAGGCGAAGATCACCGATGCGGATCGGGATAGGCCAAGCTGCGCCAGCCGCTGCGGTCGAATGGCCGCCAGTGGCCTTCCTTTTGCGCGAGCCGGTCGGCCACGGCATAGACCGCGGCCGGGTGATGGCCCATGCCGCAATGGCTGCTCTCGATCTCGATGCTCTCGGTCTGCCCGCCCGACTTCTCCATGCAGCCCTGCCAGGCGCAGACGCCGTCAGTGCGGCTGAAGATGGCGGTGGTCGGCACCGGCGGTGGTGCCGCGAGATCGCCGCCGAACCGCGGATCGACCTCGTCCGACTTCCGACCGCTCGCCCATTCATAGACGCGCCAGGCATTGGTTGAACGGGGATCGCCGGCGAAGGGGCTGCCAAGCGTGATCACCTGCCGCACGCGCTCGGGCATCATCTTGGCGAGCTGCCGCGCATAGAGGCCGCCAAGGCTCCAACCGACCAGGCTGATCTTGCGGCCATGGGTTTCGCTGAGCTCCTCGACCAGATCGACCATGGCATGCTGCACGCCCTCGCGAAGGCCATAGTTGCGGCCCTGGCGCCAGCCGCTCACCGCATATCCCTTACTGGTCAGAAACGTGCGCAACGCACGCGTGGAAGCATCGGAGGCCACGAGGCCCGGCAGCACCAGCACCGGGTGCCCATCACCGCGCGGCGCAAGGCTCAGCAGCGGCAGTGCGCCGAGAAATGCGCCGAACTCGTGGATCGCGCGCCCTTCCATAAACATCAGAGTTCTCGACGGCGGACGCAGCGTCTGGGCAGTAGCGGTCATCAATGTTTCCCCTGAGAAGGCGCCGGGCGCGATACCGGCAAATGGGCATGAATTCCAATACGCCGGCTTCTTGATCGTTCCGCAGCGCAGCATGAATCAGCTAGGCGGCCGGTTCCGACATTCAAGCGGGAGAGTCGCGGGGCGACAATAGGCCCGCGCGTTAATGCTAACGTCCGTGGCGCAAAAGTCACAGCAATCGGAGCAGGAATTCTACGGAGTAGAGCGCGAGCCCGGCGAGCCCACCGATCAGCGAACCGTTGAAACGGATGTATTGCAGGTCGCGCCCGATGTTGATTTCGATCAGCGAAATCAACTGCGCCATATCCCATGCCTTGACCTGGTCGGAGATGAAGATGGAGACGCCGCTCTTCTGGTCGGCGACGAAGCTGCGCAGCACCGTCACCAGCCCCTTGTTGATCTCGTCGCGCAGCTCGGCATCGCCGGCGAGCGCATCGCCGGCGGAAACGAACATGCCGGCGAGATGATGCTGTAGCACCTGCGTCTCGCCGCTCGCGCTGCGTTCGATGAAGGAGCGTGTGTTGGCCCAGACGGTGCGTGCGAGATCGGCAAGCTCGGGCCGCGCGAGGAGGTCGCGCTTCAAGCCGGCGATGCGGTCGATATAGACCTGGTCAGTGCCGAGCCGGTCGACGAAGCTCAGCACCATGCGGTCGAACTCGCCGCGGAAGGGATGCTTGGGATCGCTGCGCACCTCGTTGAAGAAGGCGGTCGCGGACGCCACGATCTTGTTCACCAGAAACTTGTCGGCTCGGTAGAGCCGCAGCAGGGTCGGCAATTCCGCGCGCACCTTCTCGCGGATCATCCCCATCGTCTCTTTCTGGTTCAGCGTCTCGTGCATCACGCGCAGGAGATCGTCGAACAGGATCTGATGGCGCCCCTCCGCCACGAAACCGCGCAGCGTGCCGGCGGCGAGTGGCGCAAGGTCGATCGCCTGGAGCTGCGATGACATGCGGCGGATGATGAAGGTCATCAGACCCGAGCTCTCCGTCGCCGAGACGGCCTCCGGCAACAGGCGGAGCGCGAAGCGCGCGAGATCGTCGCTGCGCTTGCGGTCGCGCAGCCAGTCGGCGACGAAGGAGCCGAAATCGATCTCCTTCAGCTTGGCCTCGACCGGTCCCGCCTCGAGGAAATGCACCTGGATGAATTCGCCGAGCTTGTCGGCGATCCGGGCCTGGTTGCTCTGGATGATCGCGGTATGCGGGATCGGCAGGCCGAGCGGCCGCTTGAACAGCGCGACCACGGCATACCAGTCGGCGAGGCCGCCGATGGTCGCGGCTTCCGCGAAGGCGGCGATGAAGCCGAACACGGGATGCGCGTTCAGCAGCAACTTCGCGACGACGAACAGGGCAAGCGTCGAAGCCAGCACCAGCGTCGCCAGCGCTTTCACGCGGCGCAGCTCGGCCGCGCGTTCGGCATCGCCGGGAGTATCGAAGGAGAAGGCGGCGGGTGGGGTCATTGTAGATACTTAGCGTGTCGATCTCCGCGTGTCCCGGACGCGGTGCAGCGCAGAGCGATGCGCCGCAGAGCCGGGACCCAGCAAGCATCCGATGCAGGATGGCCCCCGGATCAGCAGTGCACCACACCCCTGGTCGATGCTTCGCATCGCCAGGGGCGGCTGCACTGCGTCCGGGGAACGCAAGAGGCAAAAACAAAGGCCCGCCGAAGCGGGCCTCAAATTGAGTTTTGACTCAGGGCGCCGGATCAGGCGGTCTTGTTGTAGACCTTGGCAAAATTGTCCTGAGCGGACTTCGCACCGTTGGCGGCGAGCTGGCCGAAATAGTCGGCGGTCGCCTTGGCGCGCGAGACGAACACTTCGCCGCGGGCGCGGAGCAGGCTCGACTGGATCTCGACGGCTTCGCTGACCGACTTGGCGGAAGCAAGCTTGTCGATGCTGGCGAAGAACGCCTGGGCGTCGTCATAGATCGCCTGCTGGATATTGCGGCTGATCTTGCCGGCCTCGGTGACGGACTCGGTCACCGCGTTCTCGACGGCGGCGGTCACGCGCTCGGAGCCAGCGAACACCTCTGCAGCACGGTCCTTGGCGGTGTTGGCGGTCTTCTTGACGAACTCGCGGGCGGCCTCGGGAACTTCCAGGTTCTGGATGTTCTTGAAAGCGTCCTTGAAGCCCTCGAAAGCGGTGTTGGTTTCAGTGGTCATGGGGTTCTCTCCATCCTCATTGGTTGAGCTATGGGCTCACCCCGTCCTCGATGGCCCGGGGCACGGCTTATATGGCATAGTTAATTGTGCGATGCAATATTATTATTGCACTGCGATATCACGAAACTGTGAACAGCCTTAACAGGAGGCATATGATGCCTCCCTGGCCAAGCAGGTTCCCGGAGAGCGGTCGGACCATCTCCCCAGTGCTGGAGACGGCGGTCCTAGTGCTGGACGGCGCCTGGGAGCCCGTAGGCCTCCATCTGGGCCTGGACCTGCGCGATGTTATGGCCGAGCACGACGATGTCGTGGGTCTTGCCGTCGACGTCCCGGACGTGATCTCGCAGCAACGCTTCGGCCTTGAAACCGAGGCTCTCGAACACGGCGATCGCGGCCTGCTGGTCGACCGTCATCTGAACCGAGAGTTTTTCCAGGCCCGCGCCGAGCGCGAGCGCGAAGGTCTCCTGCGACAGCGCCCGCCCTACCCCCTTCCCGCGCACATCGAGCGAGACGACCATGCGAATCTCGCCGACATGGGGCGACCAGGAGTGCGGATCGCGCACCAGCGTGCCGCAGCCGACGACCTTGCCTTCCCTGACCGCAAGCAGGCTCGTAATCGCGCCACGCTCGATCTCCTTGACCCAGGCCGACAGCACCTTCGGCTCGCTGATATTGCGCGGCAAAAACAACAAATCGTGGGTCGGCAGGCCCTTGCCGAAGGCGAGCACCGCGGCTTCATCCGCAGGCGACATCAAGCGAATCTCGATATCGCCGGCGTCGGTCTTGACGTGACGCGGATACGAACGCTGCTCGCTCATGTCGATCTCTTCCCTAGCCAGGAATCCAGTTTCGGCCATAGCCGCTTCACGGCGTTGGCTCCCGCGACGAGCGAGACGTGACCGCCCTTCAGCATCACCTCTTCCTTGTCCGCAGATCCGATCTTCGCGATCAGGTGCTTGGCGGCGTCATACGGCACGATGTGATCATGCTCGGCGACCGCATGCAGAATCGGCACCTTGATGTTGTCGAGCTTCGCAGGCCGGCCGCCGACCGACATGGTGTCGTTGAACAGCTTGTTGTCCCACATCAGGTCTTTGGTGATGGCGCGGAAATACTCGCCCGCCAGCGGCAGGGTGTCGGTCGCCCAACGGTCGAACATGCGGTAGGACTTGACGAACTCGTCGTTCCAGATGTTTTCCCAGAGCTGGATCTGGCTCACCGTGCGCGAGGCCGGACGCAGCATCTCGAACGAGGACAGGATCATCTCCGGCGGCACGTTGCCGACGCTGTCGACGAGGCGGTCGACGTCGAAATAGCGACGGTCGGAGAAATTCGAGAACAGCTTCATCTCGCGGAAGTCGATCGGCGTGGTGAAGCAGATCAAATTCTTCATCGGCCCATCCTTGTGGATCGCGCCGTAGAGCAGCGACAGCACACCGCCGAAGCAATAGCCGATCACGGAGACGTCCTGCTCGCCGGAATCAGCTTGCACCCGGCGAACACAGTCCGGAATGAAGTCGAGGACATAGTCCTCCATCCGCAGGCTCTTCTCCTCCGGCCGCGGCGCGCTCCAGTCGAGCATATAGACGTCGTAACCGCGCTTGAGCAGGAATTCGATAAAACTCTGGCCGGGGACGAGGTCGAGGATGTAGCCGCGGTTGGTGGTGGCCATCACGATCAGCACCGGCACGCGGTAGATCTCGTCCGACATGGGGCGATAATGATAGAGATTCATGGTGCCGCGCGAATGCAGCACGTCCTTGGGCGTCGATCCAAGTGATGGACCCGAGGTCGAGAAATATTCGACGCCCTTGATGCTGCGCTGGATGGCGCGCTGCACCTCGCTCTGGATGCGTTCCGGGATAGAAGCGAAATCAAGTCCGGGAGCTGCATTCATGCCTGCTCTCCGCCCTCAGACGGCGGGCGCTTGGTGCGCGGCGGCCGCAATGCGGAATCGCCCCCCTGAGACACGCCGGCACTTGCAGCCATCTGGTTCAGCAGCGACTTGATCTCACCGATCTGGATTTCGATAGCTTGCAGCCTTTCGGCAAGGCCTGTGACCTGCTCCCGACTCGGCAGGTTCATGGAGACCAGATACTTCTCCATGAGTTCGCCGAGCTGCTTCTGAGCACCTGCAGCAACTCCCCCCGCACGGTTCATCGCCTGCGAAAACTCGGGCGACGACATGGCCTGGTTGGCGAAGGAGTTGAACCCCTTCTCCATCTCACCAACCATCTTTTGCCACATGGCGACCGGGTCATTGGTCTTGTCGGTCATCGGTGTCCTCCAGATGTCGAGAGCTTCGATGCTCTTCTTTTTCGCCATACCACACCGTTGCGCCGTGCCGGTCAACCGGCAAGCAGCGGCTCGGTGCCGCGCGCGGCTTTCATTGCAACGGGAAACCGTGCGATACAGCATCAGTCAAACGCTTGAGGGAACGCGCCCGTGAACGCCCATCAGCCGCCCCAGACAGTCCGCGCCAATGGCATCGAGATCTGCTACGAGATTTTTGGCAACGACAATGCCGAGCCGCTGCTGCTGATCATGGGATTAGGCGCCCAGATGATCCACTGGGACGATGCGTTCTGCGAGCAGCTTGCCGCACGCGGCTTCCGCGTGATCCGCTTCGACAATCGCGACATCGGCAAGTCGAGCCATCTGACGGGCGGCAAGCGGTTGACCCCGCTCGAGCTGCTTAAGCTGCGATTCTTCAGGATTCCCGTCGCGGCAACCTACAGGCTGATCGACATGGCCAAGGATACGATCGGGCTGATGGATGCGCTCGGCATCAAATCGGCGCATCTTGTCGGTGCCTCCATGGGCGGCATGATCGCGCAGGAGGTCACGCTGTCGTTCCCGCAGCGCGTGCGCTCGCTGACCTCGATCATGTCGACGACGGGCAGTCCGCGCGTGCCGCCGCCGACGCGCGAGGCGGCCGCAATGCTGATGGCGCCGCCGCCGCGCAGCAAGGAGGAGTTCATCGTCCGCTACGGCCAGACCTGGAAGGTGTTGCGCGCCGGGCATTTTCCGGAGGAGGAAGCGCTCGACCCGGAACGCGCCGAGCGCGTGTTCGCGCGCGGGCTCAATCCGGCCGGCGTCGGCCGCCAGCTCCGCGCGGTGCTCGCGTCCGGCAGCCGCAAGGAGCGGCTGCATGCCGTGCAGACGCCGACGCTCGTGATCCACGGTACCGTCGATCCCTTGGTGCGGCCTGAGGGCGGCAAGGACACGGCGGCGTCAATCCCGAACGCAAGATTGTTGATGATCGACGGTATGGGCCATGCACTGCCGATGCGGTTCTGGCCTGAGATCATCGGCGCCATCGACAAGCACGCGCATGGCGCGGCGGCGCAGGCAGCTTAACAGTTCTTCGCCATCCAGATCACATGGCGCGCACCGCCGCCCCTGCCGGTCGCGCGGACATTGACCTCGTTGACGTCGAAACCGGCGCTGCGAAGTCGCTTGGTGAAGGCCGGGTTGGGTCCCGACGACCAGACCGCGAGCATGCCGCCCGGCCGCAGCGCCGTCTTCGCCGCCTTCAGCCCGCTCGAACTATAGAGCGCATCATTGCCCTTGCGGGTCAGTCCCTCCGGCCCGTTGTCGACGTCGAGGAGAATGGCGTCGAAAGCCGACCGCTGCGCCCGGATGATTTCGCCGACATCGGTTTCCCGGATGCTCACCCGGGCATCATCGAGGCTCTCGCCGAACACTTCCGCCATCGGGCCCCGCGCCCAGACGACGACCGCCGGCACCAGCTCGGAGACCACGATCTTCGCCTTGGCGCCAAGCACCGCCAACGCCGCACGCAGCGTAAAGCCCATTCCGAGGCCACCGATCAGGACGACGGGCTTGGACACCTTCTCGATCTGCTTCGCTGCGAGCGTTGCGAGCGCGGCTTCCGAGCCCGACAGGCGGTTGTTCATCAGCTCGTTGGTGCCGAGCTTGATGGAGAACTCCTTGCCTCGCCGCATCAGGCGAAGCTCTTCGTCGGAGCCGGGGATTTTGGCGGTGTCGATTTTTTCCCAGGGAATCATGAGGGACGTTTAGCATGATCGGGATTCGCAGGGTGGGTTAGCCGAAGGCGTAACCCACCTCTTTACTTTCCACGGGATCAGAAGCGGTGGATTACGCCGGCGGACTGCGCTGCGCGCAGCCGCGGGCTAATCCACCCTACGATCTCTGCCTACCCTCCCGCCCAGACGTCCAGCACATAGCGGTTCTTCGTCCCCATCTCCTCGATCCAGCGCGCACTGACGGCGGCGTCGCTGCCGCTCTTCTCGCGGTGGATCGCGACCAGTGCCGCTTTCACGTCCGGCTCCATCTTGCCGCCGTCGCCGCAGACATAGACGATCGCGCCCTGCTCGATCAGCGGCCAGACCTTGTCCTTCTGCGCGGCGAGCAGGTGCTGCACATAGATCTTCGGACCGTCCGCGCGCGAAAACGCAGTGAAGAGTTCCGTGATGCCGCTCGCCGCCAACGCCTTCAGCTCGTCCGCGTAGAGAAAATCCTGGTCGGGATGGCGGCAGCCGAAAAACAGCATCGCGGGTCCGAGGCTGGCGCCCTTCGCCTTGCGTGCGGCCCGTTCCTGAAGGAAGCCGCGGAACGGCGCAAGGCCCGTGCCGGGGCCGATCATGATGATAGGCACCAAGGGATCGTCGGGAAGCCGGAAGCCGGCCTTGGTCTCGCGTACGGTGGCGTAGATCGCATCGCCCGCGCGACGGTTGGCGAGATAGTTCGAACAGATGCCCTTGTAGGTGCCGCGGCCGGAGGCGGCCGGCCCTTCGACCACGCCGACCGTGACACTGCAGCGCGCCGGGTCGACCGACGGCGAGGACGAGATTGAGTAATAGCGCGGCGCCAGCAACGAGAGCATTTCGAGATAGACATGGAACGGCAACTCGCAGGCCGGATATTCGAGCAGAAGATCGAACACCGATTTGCGCCTGGCCAGGATCTCGCCCCGGTAACGCTCGAGCGGCTCAGCTTCCTCGCCGACGAAAGCCAGCAGCTTCGGCTTGGTGACCGGACAGCGGGTGTGCTCGGCCATGATCTGGATCTGCTTGCGCGTCGCCACCTGCTGCAGCTCGACGAACTCGCTGAGCAGGCGGCCGACGGACACGGCATCCCCCACCGGCAATTGCGCGCGGCGGCCCTCGGCGACCTGCAGCCTGATCTGGTCGGCGGGCAGGAAGCCGAAGCGGCGCGCGACCGAATCCACCAGCGTGGGATCGTTGCGTGGCACGACACTCAAATGATCGCCGACGCGGTAGCTGGCGTTGGACGGCAGTTGCACCTCGATGTGGCGCGTCGAACGCTCGGAGGGATTGGACCCGCCCTTGTTCTGAAGCTCGTCATTGACCAGCACTTTCATCGCCACCGCGCCGCCCTGGGCCACGATGGTGTTGACGGCGCTCACCGCCACCGGCTCGATCGCATAGAGCGGATCGTCCTCGGCGGTGCGGGTGAAGTTCCAGTCGATGCCGAATTCCTTGGTCGCGACCTGTGCCGCCGCCGGAAACCATTTCTGGAACTGGCCGTCGAGATCGCTGCGCGCATCGCCCTCGCCGCGCGGATAGACCGCGCGCGCGCCATGCGCCGACAATTGCTCGTCGATCAGACGCGGCACCGATTGATAGGTCGCGGCCCAGTCGCTGTTGCCGCAGCCGAACACGGCGTAGCGCACGCCGGCAAAGGCATCCTTCGGCAGGTCGCCGCCGAGCCATTTGACGAACTGCGTCGCGTTATCAGGCGGCGCGCCGTTATAGGAGGCGCAGATGATCAGAACGCCGCCCTCCTGCGGCAGCTTGCCGACGTAATCGTCGAGCGGGCCGAGATGCACGGCAAAGCCATTGATCTCGGCGAGATCAGCCATGCGCGTCGCCAGCTCCTCGGCGGTGCCGAGATTGGAGCCGTAAAGCACCAGCATCGGCGTGTTGTGGCCGGGCCGGGCGGTCGGCTGGCGCGGCGCCTTCGGCGCCGAAGTAGCGGCCGCGACTGGCCCGCCATAGGCGCCACGCTCGCGATCGACGCGCGGGCGCACCTTGATCTTGAAGCCTTCCGGCTTCATCGTCAGGGTTTCCTTCAGATGCATCTGGTAGCGCTGGTGGTCGATCAGCTTGAAGCGCTGCAGGATCATGCCGAGCGCGAGCGCGGCCTCGTGCATGGCAAAGCCGCGGCCAATGCAGGCGCGCTGGCCGTTGCCGAACGGCTTCCAGGCATTGACCGGCCGCTTGGCTTCCGCCTCGCGGCTGAAATTATCGGGATCGAACGCATCCGGATTCGGTCCCCAGACGCTGGGATCGCGATGCAGCGCGGTTACCAGAATGGTGGTGAAGGTGCCCTTGCGAAGCTTGTACTTGCCGCCGCCGAGCGTCTCGTCCTTGAGCGGCGAGATGCCATAGGCCGGCGCCGGCGGCCACAGCCGCAGCGCCTCTTTCAGGATCTGCGTGATGTAGGTGAGCTGCGTCACCTGCTGGTAGGTCGGCTTCGCGTTGACGTCGGGGCCGAAGACGCGGTCGACCTCGTCATAGGCCTTCTTGAGGATGTCCGGATGCTTGAGCAGCGCATAGAGCGTGTAGGACAACAGGCCGCTGGTGGTCTCGTGGCCGGCGATCAGGAACGTGTTGATCTGGTAGCGGATGTTGACGTCGTCGAGCTGCTCGCCGGTCGAACGATCGACGCCGGTCATCATCGCGGCGAGCATGTCCTTCTTGTCGTCGATCCCCTCCGCGCTCTTGCGGCGCTCGGCAATGATCTCGTCGACCATCTTGTTCATGAAGGCGACGTCTTCGGCGAGCGTCTTGCGCCGCTTCTGCATCCAGATCTGCTCGAACGGCAGGCCGCGTGTCATCATGATGGTTTCGAGCGAGCGCACCAGCGACTCGACGAAGGGATGGTAGTCGCGCCGGTAGAACGAATTGAAGCGATACTCGAAACCGCACAGGCCGATCGTATCCAGCGTCAGCGCCGTCATGTCGTGGACGACGTCGATCTCGTCGTCGGCGTTCAGCCGCTCCCATTTCTGGACGAGCTGCTCGGCGATATCGACCATGCTCGGATGGTAGGACTGCATGGCCCGGTTGCCGAACGGCTGGAGCAGGATGTTGTGCGCCTTGCTCCAATTCGGCTCTTTGGTGTCCGCCGTGAACAGCCCGTCGCCGCCAACCGCGCGTACGCGCCGCAGCGCACCGCGCACGGTCTTGTCGAAGCGCTTCTCATCAGACAGTTCATCGACGAGATCGTGGCCCGAGACGACCACGATCGGCGAGCCCATCATGTCGAGCCAAAAGATCGGACCGAGCTCCTTGGCGAGCCGCGTCAAATGCTGCACGGGGGCGGCCGAGTCCAGCGAAAGCATGTTGCCGACCACCGGCTTGGTCGGCGGATGCGGGATCGGGTCCAGACGGTTCTTGGATGACATTGACGTGCGTTTCCCCTGCCTTGCGTCATTCCGGGATGGTCCGAAGGACCAGACCCGGAATCTCGAGATCCCGGGTTCGACGCTACGCATCGCCCCAGGATGACGACTGCGTCGTCACCCAAACCGCCTTCTACGCCATTCGATCAGCTTGGCGCTGACCTCCTCCGGCTTCTCCTGCTGCGTCCAATGGCCACTGTCGCGGACCAGATATTTTTCGAGATCGGGGATCAGCTTGTCCATGCCATCGGCGGAAGACGGCGGCAACACCGCGTCGTTCTCGGCCATGATCATCAACGACGGCACCCGCACCGTATGATCGAGCCCTTCGGCGCGCGTCCAGTTGCGCGACATGTTGCGGTACCAGTTGATGCCTCCGGTAAAGCCGGTTCTGGTGAAATTGTCGACGAACACCTTCTTCTCTTCCGGCGACAGGATCGGCGTACGCGGATCATGCTTTGCGTCATAGCTGGCGATCATCTGCGGAAACGCCAGATTGACCCGCGGAGAAGCGCCGACGCCGGCAACCACCTCCTCTGCCGGCGCGTCGGCCGGGCGCGGCGCCGGCTTGCGCATGAACGCGTCAAAAGTCTGTTCGACGCGACTTCCGAAAATCCTGTCGGGCTCACGCGCCGGGTCCTGGAACTGCACGATGTACATCTTGTCGCCGAAGCGGGCGCGTAGGAGCTCGATCGGATCGGCCCAGGCACGGTTGGTATGCGGCGTGTTGATGCCGACCACGCCCGCCACCCGGTCGATGTGCCGCAACGGCATCTGCCAGACGATGAAGCCGCCCCAGTCGTGACCGACGAAGACCGCCTTGTCGATCTGCAAATGGTCGAGCAGCCCGACGAGATCACCGGTCAGGTGCTCGATGTCGTAATCCTCGACCGCCTCGGGCCGGTCGGTCGCGCCATAGCCGCGTTGGTCGGGCGCGATCACGCGGATGCCGGCCTCGCTCAGCGCTTTGATCTGGTGGCGCCAGGAGAAGGCCAGCTCGGGCCAGCCATGGCACAGCACGATCGGCGGCGTGTCCGTGATCGGGCCCGCCTCGTAATATCCCATGCGGATTCCGTTCGTGTGCACGAACTTGAGCTGTGGCATTTCAATCATCGAACCATTCCTATTCCGCAGCGCCCTTGATGTCGGTCGCCGGCGGCGCGTAGGCCGCCTCCAGCGCGGCGAACTCCTCCGGCAGCATGTCGCACATCACCTGCACATGTGGAATGATGTTGGCGCCGACGATGAAGCCGAAATCGAGCTGGTCGCGATAGCTCTGCACGGTAATGTTGAGCGCCTGCCCGTGCGTCGAGATCGACACCGGGAAGATGTGCAATAGCTCCGCGCCGGCAGCGTAAAGCGTCTGCCGCGGCCCCGGCACGTTGGACACGGTGATGTTGGCGGCTGGCGGCAGCACGTCCGACAGGTTCGAGCGGCTGTAGAGCAACGCCAGGATCTGCACCATGATCGGCGCGCCCAGCATCGAGATGTTGGAGACCTGGGGCATCAGCGCGCGCAAGGGGTGCGACATCTCCTTGGACTTGGTCGATTGCGCGATGATGGCTTCGAGCCGCGCCTTGGGATCGTCGATGTTGGTCGCGATCGCGCAGATCATGCCGAACACCTGGTTGTTGGCCTCGGTGTTGCCCTCCTCGCGCAGCGAGATCGGTACCGCCGCGGTCAGCGATTTCGCCGGCAGCGTGCTGTACTCCTTCAGGTAACGCCGGACCACGCCGGAGGCGAGCGCCAGCACGACGTCGTTTAGCTTGCCGCCGGCCTGCTTGGCCAGCGCCTTCGCGCGAGACAGCGGGATCGACACACCGGCGAAGCTTCGCTCCGACGAGATGGTCTTGTTCAGCATGGTCGGCGGCGACACCATGCTGGCAAGGCTCTCGCGCGATTTGGGATCGGCGACCTTGCCGAGCACATCGGAGACGCTCTTGACCATGGTCGGGATATTGCCCGCGAAGCGCACCGCGCTCTCGATCTGGTACATCGCGTTGTCGAACAGGATCGAGCCGATGTCGCTCTTGCCGGTGCGCGGCAATTGCAGGTTCTGAGCGGCCTTGCCGGCGTCGAGCGGCTGGTTGAAAAGCTGCTGGTAGGAATCCAGCAGGTTCGCCGCGATGTCGCGCGGCTCCTGTCCGGGCTTGCTGCCAGCCGCCGGCGGATCGACCTTCCGCGGGATCGGCGAGATGTCGTAGATCATGTTGGTCAGAGCCGCACCAGCACCGCCGTCGATGGCGGCATGGTGCATCTTGGAATAAAGCCCGACCTCGTTGTCCTTCATGCCCTCGAACACGTAGAACTCCCAGAGCGGACGAGCCCGGTTCAGGAGCTTGGCATGCATCCAGCCGACGATGCGCTCCAGCGTGGCGCGGTCACGCGGCTGCGGCAGGCTGGCACGGAAGATGTGACGGTCGATGTCGAACTGATCGTCCTCGACCCAGGAGGGATGATCGATGTCGAGCGGCGCCTTCTCCAGCCGCGCCTTCAGGATCGGCGCGATATGCAGGCGCGAGACGATCATCGCCTTGAAGTCTTCGAAGAAGTCGCCCTTGTAATCGTCGGGCAGGCGAAAGATCGCCATGCTCCCGACATGCATCGGCATCTCCGGCGTTTCCAGATAGAGAAACGACGCGTCCAGCGACGACAGCTTTTTACCGTCAGCCATAATTCCCTCCCGCAACAATTTGACGGGCGCCTTCTGGCGCTTCTCGTCAGGCCGATATTGCCTGTTCCGGCGGGGCATATGCAATGGCAAACGGCCCGGCCCGGTCAAATGGCGAGAATTCCCCTTCCGGTTGCGCCAGCCGGTCCGCCACGGCCCATAGCGCCGCGGGGTTCACCCCGAGCCCGATATGGCTCGCCAGGAGCACTTCGATGTTCTCGGCACGATCGGAGGGACGGAGCAGGCAGGTCCGCCAGTTCACGACCCCGTCGGCTCGCGAATAGATCGACGTCGCCGGCACCGGCAGATCGCCGGCGATCGCCTCGCGCGCCTCAGCAAGATCCTCGACCCGTTCGCCGGACAGCGCCTCGTAGAGCCGCGTCGCGTTGGTCGCCCGCACGTCATTGGCAAACGGGCTGCCGAGCGTGATGACATAGCGAACCATGTCGGGCGCCTGGAGCGCGAGATCGCGGGCATAGACGCCGCCAAGGCTCCATCCGACCAGGCTGACCTTGCGTCCGCTCGCAGCATGGATTTCGGCAAGACGGGCGCGCAGCGACTCCCGCATCCGCCCGAGGCCGCCGAGATTACGGCCCATCCGCCAAGCCTGTGCCTCATAGCCGAGCTCGCTGAGATAGCGCCGCATCGGGGCCATCGAGAGGTCGCTGGCGAGAAAGCCCGGCAGCGCCAGCACCGGATGGCCATCGCCCCTCGGCGCTCGCATCAGGATCGGCGACAGCAACAGGCTTGCATTGAACTCGAACAGGCCGCGCGCTTCTGCAAGCAGCAGGGCGAGACCCGGCGGACGAAGCCCGCCCGGGGCCTGCCGCCCGTCTGGCCCGGACGGCATTATTTCTTCTTGTCGCTGCTGCGCGTGCCGCCGAGGCCCGCCATCGTGACGAACATGTCCTGAAACCGCTCCGCGATCTTGGGATCGAAGGTGAACCAGCTCTGGATCAGCGATTCCGGCGAGACCTTCTCGATGTTGCTGAGCACCTGCTGCTGCAGCTTGTCCATCACCGCCGTCTGCATCGGTCCCACGTCAGGCAAACCGAAGAACTGGCGGGCCTCGAGGGGGGTGCAGTCGATTTCGATATTAACTTTCATGTCCCCTCCGGATGAGATTCGAGCGGCCTGCCGGCAGTATCGCCGCGAGTTGTGGTGCGACGCAAGCGACCTGATGCAGGCGCGACATGCCCCGTCCCGCAATCCGCCGATATAGTCAACCAAAGTCGAAAGACGCGGTCCTCCATGCCGGACGGCACGGTCAGCATTGCTGCACAGCGGTGCAACTTGGCGCGTTCCTTGCTGGAATGGCGCTTGCACCGGTCGAGAACTCTGGGCAACATGGATCAATCAGCCCTGCCGAACAATCAAAAATCATCGGCACGGCAGAGTGGAGAGGGTCAAGAATGTCAGTCGGTCGAAGTCTGTTTGCGGCGACGCTCGCCGGTGCGCTTGCGTTGACGGTCGCGCCTGCGTCGAGCCAGACGCTGCGTTATGCCAACCAGGGTGACCTGAAATCCCTCGATCCCTATACGCTCAACGAAAGCACCACCCACGCCCATCTCGGTCACGTCTATCAAGGCCTCACCGCACGCGACAAGGACCTCAAGATCATTCCGGCGTTGGCGGAAAGCTGGGAAACTCCGGAGCCGACCCGCTGGCGCTTCCATTTGCGCAAGGGCGTGAAATTCCACAACGGCGACCCCTTCACCGCCGACGACGTCGTGTTCTCCGCCGATCGCGTCCGCAAGAAAGGGTCCAATATGCAGACCCGCCTTGCGCCCGACGTCAAGGTCGTCAAGGTCGACGACTACACCGTCGACTTCATCCTGCCTTCGCCCAATCCCATCCTGCATAACTCGTGGGATGTCTGGTACATTATGGACAAGAAATGGGCCGAGGAGAACAACGTCGTCGATCCGACGCCGGTGGCGGCGCCCACGCCGAGCTATGCCTCGCTCCACGAGAACGGCACCGGTCCGTTCACCATCGAAAGCCATCAGCCCGGCGTGAAGACGGTTTTCAAGGCCAATCCCAATTACTGGGGCAAGGTCGAGGGTAACCTGAAGGAGATCGTCTTCACCCCGATCGCTTCGGACGCAACCCGCGTCGCTGCGCTGCTCTCGGGCGAAGTCGACGTCATCGAGCCGGTGCCGATCCAGGACATCTCCCGCGTCGATTCCAGCCCCAACGCCCAGGTGCTGAAGGGGCCGGAGCTGCGCACCATCTTCATCGGCTTCGATCAGATGCGCGACGAGCTGCTCTACTCCAACATCAAGGGCAAGAACCCGTTCAAGGACGTCCGCGTCCGCGAAGCCTTCTACAAGGCGATCGACATCGAGCTGATCAAGAAGCGCGTGATGCGCGAGCTGTCGACGCCATCGGCGCTGATGATCGCTCCGGAGCTGTTCGTGCTGTCCAAGGAGTTCACGCGGCCGAAATTCGACCCCGATGGAGCCAAGAAGCTCCTGACCGAAGCCGGCTATCCCGATGGCTTCGAAGTCACGATGGATTGTCCGAACGACCGTTACGTCAACGACGCCGCGATCTGCCAGGCCGTCGTCGGCATGCTTGCCCGCATCGGCGTCAAGATCAACCTGCTGGCGCAGCCGAAAGCGCAGTACTTCGCCAAGGTGTTGAAGCAGGGCGGCTACCAGACCTCGTTCTACCTCCTGGGCTGGACGCCGAGCACGATGGACTCCCACAACGTGCTCTATGACATCATGGGCTGCCGCGACGACGCGAAATCCTCACGCGGCGAGGCCAATCTCGGCGGCTACTGCAACAAGGAGTTCGACGCCATCACCGACAAGGTGCTGGTCGAAACCGATACTGCCAAGCGCAACCAGCTGATCAAGCAGGCCTACGAAATAGGCAACAAGGACTGGTCCTACATCCCGCTGCACCAGCAGGCGCTGGCCTGGGGCGTGTCGAAGAAGGTCAACCTGCCGCAGCGCGCCGACAATCTGGTCATGTTCCATTGGGCGACCAAGAAGGAATAGCACCAGTTGAACACGAGGTCCCGGCGGCGTCAGGCATCCGGGACCTTTCCTTTTCCGGCTGACAAAGACGTCGACCGCACGCACACCCAAGGATAGTGGAAGGCATGCTCGCTTTCACTCTTCGCCGCGCCGTTCAGGCCATCGGCGTCATGTTCGCCGTCGGCATCATCGCCTTCTCGATGTTCCGTTTCGCCGGCGACCCCGTCAATCAGATCGTCTCGATCGACACATCGGCGGCCGAACGCGAAGCCGTGCGCAAGTCGCTCGGCCTCGACGATCCCGTGCCGGTGCAGTTCGTGCGTTATTTCGCCGACGCCGCGCAATTCAAGTTCGGCGTCTCCTACCAGTTCCGCCAGCCGGTCTCGACCCTGCTGATGGAACGTATGCCGGCCACGCTGGAACTTGCGATCTGCGCCACCGTGTTTGCAATGGTGTTCGGCATTCTGATGGGCGTCTATTCGGCGCTGAGGCGCGACACCGTGCTCGCCAAATTATTCCAGGCGGTTTCGCTGATCGGCATCTCATTGCCGACTTTCCTGATCGGCATTCTCCTGATCTATCTGTTCGCGGTGACATTGGGCTGGCTGCCCTCGTTCGGCCGCGGCGAGGTGGTCAAGCTCGGCTGGTGGAGCACGGGCCTGCTCACGCTGTCGGGACTGAAGGCATTGATCATGCCCTCGATCACGCTCGGCCTGTTCCAGATGACCCTGATCATGCGACTGGTGCGGGCGGAGATGCTGGAAGTGCTGCGAACCGACTATATTCGTTTCGCCCGCGCCCGCGGGCTGACCACCCGCGCCATTCATTTCGGCCACGCGCTGAAGAACACGCTCATTCCCGTCATCACCGTGGCCGGCCTTCAGTTTGGCTCGGTTATTGCATTTTCGATCATCACCGAAACCGTGTTCCAATGGCCGGGCATGGGACTGCTGTTCGTGCAGGCCGTGCAAAACGTCGATATCCCGATCATGGCGGCCTATCTGCTGATGGTCTCGCTGATCTTCGTCACCATCAACCTAGTGGTCGACATTCTCTACACCGTAGTCGATCCGCGCCTGCGCGCGACCGTCGGCCGCGCTACATAAGGCCCCTGCATGTCCGACGCCGTCGCCTCCAATTCCGACAAGCAGAGCGCGCCGCCCGCGCATGCCGGTCGCAGCTGGCTCAGCCGCGCCCTCGACAGCGACATCTTCTACTCGTTCCGCCGTTCCAAGCTGACCATGGTGGCGGCGGCCATTACCGTGCTGCTCTTCCTGCTCGCGATCTTTGCATCGGCGCTCGCGGTGCAGAACCCGTTCGATCCGGCGCAGCTCCAGTTGATGAACTCGCGCATCTCGCCGCTCTGGACCGCCGACGGCCAAAGCCCGTTCCTGCTCGGCACCGACGAGCAGGGCCGCGACGTGTTCTCCGCCATCCTCTACGGGATGCGCATCTCGCTCGCCGTCGGCGTGGCCGGCGTGATCTTCGCCGGCGCGCTCGGTATCGCGCTCGGCCTGATCGCCGGCTATTTCGGCGGCGCGGTCGATGGCGTGATCATGCGGATCGCCGACGTGCAACTGACCTTTCCCGCCATTCTGATCGCGCTGCTGGTCAATGGCATTGCGAAATCGATCCTCGGCAACCGTCTGGATGCCACCAGCATGCTGGTGGTGCTGGTGATCTCGATCGGCCTCAGTTTCTGGGTCGGGTATGCAAGGACGGTGCGCGGCTCCGTGATGGTCGAGAAGAACAAGGACTACGTGGCCGCCGCGCAGCTGATCGGCCTGCCCGCGCCAAAGATCATGCTGCGGCACGTGCTGCCGAACACGATGGGCCCGATCCTGGTCATCGCCACCATCAACCTCGCACTGGCCATCATCACCGAGGCAACGCTGTCCTTCCTCGGCGTCGGCCTGCCCGACACCATGCCCTCGCTCGGCACGCTGATCCGCATCGGCAACAATTATCTGTTCGCGGGCGAATGGTGGATTGTCGCTTTCCCCGGCCTCGCGCTGGCCGGCTTGATCCTGTCGATCAACCTGCTCGGCGACTGGCTACGCGACGCGCTCAACCCGAAGCTCCGATGAGCAAAACTTCGATAAGAGCGCCTCACCCATGACCGAGCCCATCCTCTCCGTTCGCAACCTTCAGGTGGAGTTCGCCTCCCGCCGCGGCACGCTGCGCGCCATCGACGGCGTCTCCTTCGACATCGCCAAGGGCGAGGTGCTGGGCGTGGTCGGCGAATCCGGCGCCGGAAAATCCGTGACCGGCCTCGCCGTGATCGGCCTGATCGACCCGCCCGGCCGGATCGCGGGCGGCGAGGTTCGCCTGGCCGGCCTGCGCATCGACAATTTGCCGCCGGAGGAGATGCGCCGCATCCGTGGCAAACGGATCGGCATGATCTTCCAGGACCCCCTCACCTCGCTCAATCCACTCTACCGGGTCGGTGACCAGATCATCGAGACGATCCGAACCCACCTGAACCTGTCCGAGACGGCCGCCCGCCGCCGCGCCATCGACCTGCTTGCCGAGGTCGGCATTCCCGCGCCGGAAAAGCGCATCGACGGCTACCCGCACGAATTCTCCGGCGGCATGCGCCAGCGCGTCGTGATTGCGCTCGCGATCTGCGCCGAGCCCGAGCTGATCATCGCGGACGAGCCGACCACCGCGCTCGACGTCTCCGTGCAGGCGCAGATCATCTCGCTGATCAAGCGGCTCGGACGCGACCACGGCACCGCCGTGATGCTGGTGACGCACGACATGGGCGTGATCGCGGAGACCTCCGACCGGGTCGCCGTGATGTATGCCGGCCGTGTCGCCGAGATCGGTCCGGTGCAGGATGTCGTCAGAAACCCGCTGCATCCCTATGCCAAGGGCTTGATGGGCGCGATCCCGACGCTGGCCGGCGACGACAAGCGTCTCATGCAGATTCCCGGCTCGATGCCGCGGCTGTCGGCGATCCCGCGCGGCTGCTCGTTCAACCCGCGCTGCGCCTTCGCGTTCGACCGCTGTCGTGTTGATCGACCGGAGCCGCTGCCGCGCGGTGCGCAATCGGTCGCCTGCCATCTCTATGACAGCGTGCCGGCGGAGAGCGCGGCATGAGCGCTTCCTTCGTCCAGGCCACAAATCTGCGCCGGGTGTTCGACGTCTCGAAACCCTGGCTCAACCGCATGCTCGAAGGCGGGCATCTCGAATATCTCAAGGCGGTCGATCACGTCACCTTCGACATCAGGAAGGGCGAGACGTTTGCGCTGGTCGGCGAGTCCGGCTCGGGCAAGACCACGGTGGCGCGGATGGTCGTGGGACTGCTGCCGCCGAGCTCCGGCGATGTCTTGATCGACGGCGTCTCGATGACGGATCCGCGGCAGGCGCCGGCGCGCAGGAAGCTGCGCCGCCGCATCCAGATGATCTTCCAGGACCCCTATGCGAGCCTGAACCCGCGCTTTCGCGTCGATGCCATCATCTCCGAGCCGATCCGCGCCTTCGACCTGATCCAGGGCGAGCGCGACATCCAGGCCCGCGTCGGCGAGCTGCTCAGCCTGGTCGGCCTGCATCCCGACGACCGGCTGAAGTTTCCGCACGAGTTCTCCGGCGGCCAGCGCCAGCGCATCGCGATCGCCCGGGCGCTCGCATCGGACGCCGAGTTCATCGTCTGCGACGAGCCGACTTCGGCGCTCGACGTCTCGGTGCAGGCGCAGATCCTGAACCTGATGCGCGACCTCCAGGACAAGTTCGGCCTGACCTACATGTTCATCAGCCACAACCTCGCCGTGGTCCGCCACATGGCGAGCCGCGTCGGCGTGATGTATCTCGGCCGCATCGTCGAGATCGCTGAAGGCAAGGAGTTGTTCGCACGTCCCCGCATGCCCTACACCAAGATGCTGCTGGGCGCCGTGCCTGATCTTGCCATGAGCGGCCGCCAGCGCATTCCGGTGAAGGGCGAGATCCCGAACCCGATCAATCCGCCGCCCGGCTGCGCCTTCAATCCGCGCTGCCCGCTGGCGTTCGATCTCTGCCGCAAGGAAACGCCGGAACTGATCGACGGCGTCGCCTGCCACGCCGTCAACACCGCGCCGGTCCCGGCGTGACGCGCGCGTGCCATGCCGGCAGCGCATTGGCGGCGCGGCATCGCCTGTGATCAATTGCGCGCGCCGCAAATGAGGTAATCCATGGCCAGCATCGTCAATCCCGATCCGTTCACGACCCGCCCCGAGATCGAGGGCACGTTCGGGGTCGTCGCCACCACGCACTGGATCGCGACCGCAGTCGGCATGGCCATCCTGGAGAAGGGCGGCAACGCCTTCGACGCCGGCGTTGCCACCGCCTTCACGCTCCAGGTGGTCGAGCCGCATCTGAACGGCCCCGGCGGCGATGTCCCCATCATCGTGCACGACGTGAAGCGCGGCCGCACCGAGGTGATCTGCGGCCAGGGCCCGGCACCGGCACGCGCCACCATCGCGCATTACAAGAGCGAAGGCCTCGACATGGTGCCCGGCACCGGCCTGCTCGCGGCCTGCGTCCCCGGCACCTTCGAATCCTGGATGATGCTGCTGCGCGACTACGGTACGATGCGGGTGCGCGACGTGCTGGAGCCCGCGATCTCCTATGCACGCGACGGCTATCCGCTGGTCGAGCGCGCCTGCGCCACGATCCAGACCGTCGAGCAATTATTCCGCAAGCACTGGCCGACCTCCGCCGCGGTCTATCTCCCCAACGGCGAGGTGCCGAAGCCCGGCACACTCTTTACCAACGAGACGCTGGCCGCGACCTACGCACGAATTCTCAGCGAAGCCGAGAGCGGCGGCGGTGGCCGCGACGCCGAGATCGAGCGCGCGCGCAAAGCCTGGTCGCAAGGCTTCGTCGCGGAAGCCATCGACAAATTCTGCCGCACCCAGGAGGTGATGGACGTCAGCGGCTCGCCGCATCGCGGCGTGCTTTCCGCCGACGACATGGCGCGCTGGCAGCCGACGGTCGAGGCGCCGCTCACCTACGACTATGGCCGCTACACCGTCTGCAAGGCCGGCGTCTGGAGCCAGGGTCCGGTGACGCTGCAACAGCTCGCACTGCTGAAGGGCTTTGCCCTCGACGGGCTCGACCCGACCGGGCCTGAGTTCATCCATCTCCAGATCGAATGCGCAAAACTCGCCTTTGCCGACCGCGAGAAATTCTACGGCGATCCCAAGTTCAGCGAGATCCCGATTACGACGCTGCTATCGGACGCCTATAACGACGAACGTCGTAAGCTGATTACCGAGAAGGCCTCGCTCGATCTCCGGCCCGGCGCGATCGAGGGCTTCGGCGGCGTCGTCAAGCTGCGCCGCGCTGAAGGCCAGCGCGAGGCCGTTGGCGCGCTAGGCGCCGGTGAACCAACCGTGGGGCGCTTCGGCGAGGTGCGCGGCGACACCGTGCATTTCGACATCATCGACCGGGACGGCAACATGGTGTCCTCGACGCCGTCGGGCGGCTGGCTGCAATCCTCGCCCATCATTCCCGAGCTCGGCTTCTGTCTCGGCAGCCGCGCCCAGATGTTCGATTTGGAGGAGAACCAACCCGGTTCGCTCGCACCGGGCAAGCGGCCGCGCACAACGCTGTCGCCGACCATGGCGCTGCGCGACGGCGAGCCTTACCTCGCCTGGGGTTCGCCCGGCGGCGACCAGCAGGACCAGTGGATCACCCAATTCTTCCTACGCCACGTCCATTGCAATCTCAATCTCCAGGAAGCGATCGACGCGCCGGCCTGGCATTCCGAGCATTTCCCGATCTCGTTCTGGCCGCGTACCGCGCGCCCCGGCGTGCTCGTGGTGGAAAATCGCGTACCCAAGGCGACGATCGAGAACCTTCGTGAGCGCGGGCATATCGTGGAAGTCGGTCCCGACTGGTCCGAAGGCCGGCTCACCGCAGCCTCGCGCGTGGGTCGGCGCCGGCGCGCCGCCGCCAATCCGCGCGGCATGCAAGGTTACGCCGCGGGACGCTGAAGGCAGCACATGACCTGGTCGATCATCGCGCGAGACCCTTTCACCGGCCAGTTCGGCATCGCTGTTGCGACACGTTTTTTCGCCGTCGGCGCACGCGTGCCGTATATTGCCGCCGGCGTCGGCGCCATCGCGACGCAGGCCTTCGTCAATCCCTATTACGGCATCGACGGCGTCAAGCTGTTGCGGGAAGGCCTCAATGCGCGCGACGTGCTGGCCGCGCTACTCGCGACCGACGATGGCCGCGAGAGCCGTCAGATCCACATCATGGATGCGAGCGGCGAGATCGCCGCACATACCGGGCGCGACTGCGTCGACTGGTGCGGGCACGTCGCAGGCAGCGGCTTTTCCATCGCCGGCAACATGCTGGCCGGCGCCGACGTGCTCGACGAGACCGCAAAGACCTATATCGCCAATGACAGCCTGCCCTTCCCGCGCCGCCTGCTCGCCGCGATGCGCGCCGGGGAAGCCGCCGGCGGCGACAAGCGCGGCAAGCAGTCCGCCGCGCTGTTGATTCACGGCGAGGAGGAATGGCCGGCGCTGGACATTCGCGCCGACGACCATCCCGACCCGCTCGGCGAGCTCGAACGTCTCGAACACGTCAGCCACGAGCTCTGGGTGCATTTTCGCGATTCCATGCCGACGCGACGGAACCCGGCCGGCAACACCGACCGCGGCGTCGTCGACGCCAGCATCCAAGCAGCGCGTGCAAGGCAATCATGAGCGCGAGCCCTCTCATCGAGATCAGGGACCTCCGCATCCGCTTCCACGGCGACGACGGCCGCATCACCCACGCGGTCGACAGTGTCGACCTCAGTGTCGCCAACGGCGCGACCCTCGGCCTCGTCGGCGAATCCGGCTGCGGCAAGAGCGTGACCTCGCTGGCGATCATGGGCCTGCTGCCGAAACAAAGCGCGGAGATATCGGGCGCGATCCGCTTCGACGGCCTCGACCTCCTGCAGACGCCGGACCAGACCCTGCGCAATCTGCGCGGCAACCGGCTCGCGATGATCTTCCAGGAGCCGATGACCTCGCTCAATCCGAGCTTCACCATCGGCGACCAGATCATCGAGACCATTTTGCGCCACCGCGGCGGCTCGCGGAAAAGCGCGCGCGAGCGGGCGATCGAGCTGCTGCGCCGGGTCCACATCCCCTCGCCCGAGCGGCGCGTCGACGAATATCCGCACAAGCTCTCCGGCGGCATGCGCCAGCGCGTGATGATCGCGATGGCGCTGGCCTGCGACCCGCGCCTGCTGATCGCCGATGAGCCGACCACTGCGCTCGATGTCACCTTGCAGGCGCAAATCCTGGAGCTGATGCGGGAGTTGAAAGCGGCAAGCGGCGCCGCGATCATCCTGATCACGCACGATCTCGGCGTGGTCGCCGAGGTCTGCGACGAGGTCGCGGTGATGTATGCCGGCGAGATCGTCGAGCGCGCGCCGGTGGACGAATTGTTCTCGGCGCCGCAGCACCCCTACACCGTCGGCCTACTCGGCTCGATCCCGCGGCTCGACCACCGGGCCGAACAGCTTGCGACGATCGAAGGAATGGTGCCGAACATGGCGCAGCCGCCGGCAGGCTGCCGCTTCGCCGCGCGCTGCCCGTTCGTGCTGGACGCCTGCACCACGGCGCCGCCACCACTGATCGAAGTCAGCCCCGGCCACCTCTCGCGCTGCATCCGCGCGCCGCTCGAACGCTTGGTGTCGTGATGGCCTCGTTCTCTCTTCCCGTTCCCCGGGGGCAGCGCAGCACAAGCGCAGCGCGGTGGTGCGCTGCTGAACCGGGGCCCATGTGGCGGCAGACTGGCTCCCGGTTCAGCGTCGCAACACTTCGCGTTGCGCCGCGCCCGGGACACGAGACTGAGTTTCGTCGGGATCACGAACGATGACCGCTCTGCTCGAGGTTACAGGCCTGGTCAAGCATTTCGTCGCCGAGCGCTCGCTGTTCGGCCGGGCACTGGCGCATGTCAAGGCGGTCGATGGCGTCAGCTTCTCGCTCGAGGCCGGCAAGACGCTGGCCCTGGTCGGCGAATCCGGTTGCGGCAAATCCACCGTCAGCCGCCTGGTGCTGCGGCTGATCGAGCCGGATGCGGGCACGATCCGGTTCGACGGCCGCGATCTCCTCTCGCTCGATCCCTATGCGCTCCGCGCCTTCCGCCGCGAGGCCCAGATCATCTTCCAGGACCCCTACGCCTCGCTCAATCCGCGCATGACGGTCGGCCAGATCCTGACCGAACCGCTGGCACTGCACGATCTCGTGCCGCCGGCAGAGCGGCGTGCGCGCGTCGCGGAGCTGCTGCGGCTGGTCGGGCTGGAGCCGAGGCTGGCGCGGCGCTATCCGCACGAATTCTCCGGCGGCCAGCGCCAGCGCATCGCCATTGCTCGCGCGCTCGCGGTCGAGCCGAAGCTGATCATCTGCGACGAGCCGGTCTCGGCGCTGGACGTCTCGATCCGCTCGCAGATCCTCAATCTGCTGCGCGAGCTCCAGGACCGGCTCGGCCTCGCCTATATTTTCGTCTCGCACGACCTCGCCGTGGTCAAGCACATCGCCGACCACGTCGCGGTGATGAATCTCGGCCAGATCGTCGAGACGGCGGAGGCGGACGCGCTGTTCGCCTCGCCGCGCCACCCCTATAGCCGGGCGCTGTTGTCCGCGATCCCGCTGCCGCAGCCGAAGGTGAAGCGCGCGACCGTCCTGCTCGAGGGCGAGATCCCGAGCGCGCTCAACCCGCCTTCTGGCTGCCGCTTCCACACCCGCTGCCCGTTCGTGATCGAGCTCTGCCGCAACGAGGCGCCGGCACTTCTAGCTGACGGCACGGGCCACGCCGCCGCCTGCCACCGCACGGCGGAACTGCCGTCTGCCGACGCCATATTGCCGGCAGCCGGCGGGTTTTCGCCGGCGCTTGCAAAATTGGTCGCCGCCTTCAGCCAAAAGACGGAAGGCGCTGCCACCGCCGGGGTTGGTATACAAGGCACCGCGCCCACAACGACATAGCCGAAGCAATGGGGACTGTCCGATGAAGATGTTTCGCCTGGCCGCAACGGCCGCCGCCGTCCTGCTGTCGCTTGGAGCCGCGCAGGCCCAGACCACGCTGCGCATCGGCCTCGCCGAGGACCCTGACATCCTCGATCCCACGATGGCGCGCACCTATGTCGGCCGCATCGTGTTCTCCGCCTTCTGCGACAAGCTGTTCGACATCGACGAGAAGCTCAACATCGTGCCGCAGCTCGCGCTGTCGAGCGAAACCGCCGACGACGGCAAGGCGCTGGTCATCAAGCTGCGGCCCGGCGTGAAATTCCACGACGGCGAACCGTTCGACGCGGAAGCCGCCAAGTTCTCGCTGGAACGGCATCTGACGTTCCCCGGATCCTTCCGCAAACCCGAGCTCGCCTCGGTCGATCACATCGAAGTCGTCGATCCCCTCACGGTCAAGCTGGTGCTGAAGTCACCGTTCTCGCCGCTGCTCGCTCAGCTCACCGACCGCGCCGGGATGATGGTGTCGCCTAAGGCGGCGAAAGAGGCCGGCGACAAATTCGGCCTGCGCCCGGTCTGCGCCGGCCCGTATAAATTCGTCGAGCGCGTGCAGCAGGACCGCATCGTGTTCGAAAAGTTCGCGGACTATTGGAACAAGGACAACGTCTTCATCGACAAGATCGTGTTCCAGCCGATCGTCGATGCCACGGTGCGGCTTGCGAACTTGAAATCCGGCGGCCTCGATTTGATCGAGCGCGTGCTTGCCACCGACCTGAAGGAAGTCCGCGCGGATTCACGGCTGAAAGTCGCGACCGCCATCGAGCTCGGCTATCAGGGCATCACGCTCAACATCGGCAAGGACAAGGCCAAGGGGCCGCTCAGCCAATCCGCAAAGGTGCGGCAGGCGCTCGACCTTGCGATCGACCGCGACGCCATCAACCAGGTCGTATTCAACGGCGAGTTTCAGGTCGGCAATCAATGGGTCAACCCTGATCATCCCTACTATCAGAAATCCCTTCCGGTCCGTCCCCGCAATGTCGAGAAGGCCAAGGCGCTGCTGAAGGAAGCCGGCGCGACACCGCCGGTCAGCGTCGATTTCCTGGTGCCCAAGGGCGCGGAGACCGAGACGCCGGCGCAGGTGATCCAGTCGATGGCGGCCGAGGCTGGGTTCGACATGAAGATCCGCCTCACCGAATTCGCGACCGGGCTGAAGCAGGCCGAGGCCGGCGACTACCAGGCCTATATGCTCGCCTGGAGCGGGCGCGTCGATCCCGACGGCAACAGCTTCGTGTTCCTGCACAGCGGCGCGCCGCAGAATTACGGCGCGTGGAACAACCCGCAGGCCGACAAGGCACTGGAAGACGCGAGATCGGTCACCGATCCCGCCAAGCGCAAGGCCAGCTATGAGGCCCTGGCCAAGCTGGTCCAGGACGAAGAGCCGCTGCTGTACCTCTACCACCGCCGCATCATCATCGCGCACACGACCAAGCTCGAAGGCTACAAGCAGATGCCCGACGGCCTCGTGCGTGTCATCGGACTCAAGCTGAAGTGACGCCGCGAGAATGCTGAACTTCCTCGCCCGCCGCCTTGCGCAGATCGTGCCGACGCTGTTCTTCGTCTCGGTGCTGATCTTCTCGCTGCAGCAATTGCTGCCGGGCGATCCCGCGCTGGTGATGGCGGGCGAAGAGCGCGATCCCGCCGTGATCGAGCAGATCCGTCATCAGTACCGGCTCGATCAGCCGGTCCCGGTGCAGTACGCCTACTGGATCAAGGGCGTGCTCTCGGGCGATTTCGGCGAGTCGCTGCGCAACAAGATGCCGGTGCGCGAGCTGATCGCGCAGAAGCTGCCGGTGACGTTGCAGCTCGGCGGCATGGCGATCGTGATCGCGTTCCTGATCGGCATCCCCGCCGGCATCGTCGCGGCCGTGAAGAAGGGCTCGGCCTGGGACTACGGCGCGAACCTGTTTGCGCTGTGGGGCATCTCGACGCCGAACTTCTGGCTCGGGATCATGCTGATTTTCCTGTTCTCGATCGAGCTCGGCTGGCTGCCGGCGTCCGGCTACGTGCCGCTCACCGAGAACTGGCGCGCGAGCCTGGCGGCCACCATCATGCCGGCTTTCGTGCTCGGCAATGCCATTGCCGCGGTCCTGATGCGGCATACCCGCAGCGCCATGCTGCAGGTGCTGGAAAGCGACTACGTCCGCACCGCCCGGGCCAAGGGACTCCTGGAGCGCTCGGTGATCCTGAAGCACGCCATGCGCAACGCGCTGACGCCCGTCATCACGCTCGGCGCGCTCGAGCTCGGGACGCTGTTGTCCGGCGCAGTCCTGACCGAGCAGATCTTCTCCATCCCCGGCTTCGGCAAGCTGATCGTGGACGCCGTCTTCAACCGCGACTACGCCGTCGTGCAAGGCGTCGTGCTGGTGACGGCCACGATCTACATCACGCTGAATCTCGTTGCCGACATCGCCTATATCCTCGTCAATCCGCGGCTGCGGGGCTAGAGCATGACCGACGCCGCGCTGCCCGGCCCTCTCACGCAAGCCGACGAGCTGGATAGCCCGGCCCGCCGCGCGCGCCGGCGGCTGTTCAAGCGCAAGGCGGCGATATTCGGGCTCGTCGTGCTCACGATGTTCATCGTGCTCGCCATGCTGGCCCCACTGATCGTGCCCTATGATCCCATCGCGACGAGCTGGAGCCTGGTGCGCAAGCCGCCCACCTCGGCGCACTGGTTCGGCACCGATGAGCTCGGCCGCGACATCTTCAGCCGGATCGTCTACGGCGCGCGCGCCTCGCTGCTCGCGGGCCTCATCTCGGTGGCGATCGCGCTCGGCATCGGCGTGCCGCTCGGTCTCGTCGCTGGCTATCGCGGTGGCTTCGTCGATGCGCTGATCAGCCGGATCACGGATGCGATGCTGGCCTGCCCGTTCCTGATCCTGGCGATCGCGCTGGCGGCGTTCCTCGGGCCGAGCCTCGGCAATGCCATGATTGCGATCGGCATCTCCGCAACACCGATCTTCATCCGCCTGACCCGCGGCCAGGTGCTCGTCGTCAAGGCCGAGGACTATGTCGAGGCCGCGCGCGCGCTCGGCAACCCGCCGTGGCGGATCGCGCTCTCGCATATCCTGCCGAACATCCTGCCCGCGCTGCTGGTGCAGGCGACACTGTCGATTGCCGCCGCCATCATCGCCGAAGCCGCGCTGTCGTTCCTCGGCCTCGGCCAGCAGCCGCCGGCGCCGTCCTGGGGCAGCATGCTCAACGCCGCGCAGCGCTTCCTGACCCAGGCACCGTGGATGGCGATCTGGCCGGGGCTTGCGATCTTCCTCGTGGTGCTGTCGCTGAACCTGCTCGGCGACGGCCTGCGCGACGCGCTCGACCCGCGGCAGCGCTAGATCACCGCTTCCCGCATCACGCGGCGGCAATCCATCTCGTATTCGAGATCGACCACCGGCGGGCGGGCGAAATGCCAGGTCAGGCCGGAGCGCAACGCGCCGCGGCGGACCAGTTCGTCGACGAGCGTATGGTGGAAATCGTGCACGGAATAGGCCTGCACCGCAGTGGTGTCGTTCCAGCCGAAGCCGAAAGCCGCCATCCGGCTTTCCATCTGCGACGTCGTGGTGAAGCGCACCTTCTCCCGCAGCCCCTCAGGGCTGAGGTCGCGATAGCGCACGGTGCGCTCGACATAGGTGCCGCTGCCCTCACGTGCCTCGGCGCCGCCTGATATCACGAAGGACGGCGCTTTCGAGCGGGTCGGACGCGTAAACGAGAACGCATAGAACGACGGCTCGGACGGCGGATCGATCTCGGGACAGACATTGCTGCGCGCCACCGGATTGGTGGTGCCGTCGAAGATGCCCCATTCGGACAGCGTCTTCACATAGTGCAGGTTGAACGCGCGAAAGCCCTCTTCGCTGAAGGCTGCCGGTGAACGCAGCTCGCAGGCACAGAATGCCGTCAACGGCCGCCCGGCCTCCTGGATGAATTTCGCCGCCAGCGCAAACCCTTCCGCGAGCGGGACCACACGGTCGAAGCGGACGCGTTCGATTTCGTAGCCGTCATCCGCGGCGGCGCCCGCCGAATACTGGAACACGGACGGAATGAAACGATAATTGCCGGCAGAGAAGTCACGCATCATGTCGAACCCCTATTCCAGTTGCATGCGAATGCCCTTGGCGCCGTTGAGCAGGCGCTTCAGGTGAAAGCCGGCCAGGGAATCGTCGGCGTGCATGCCGACCAGCGCGGCAAAGGCCGGCATGGCCGCGGCATCGCCGGCCTCCATCTTGGCGAAAGCCTCCGAATACAGTGCCGTTTCCGGCGCTTCGAACTTGCCCGGTGGCAGCGGCTCGAAGGCGCGCAACGGCTCGCTGCGTCCGCGCAGCATCAGCTCCCCCACGGGGCGGCCTTGAAAATTCTCGGCCGCCTCGGCGACGCTGGCGCTGACGCAAATGCGGGTGCCCAGATGCTTGTTGGCGGCCTCCAGCCGCGCCGCAATGTTGATGGAGTCCCCATAGGCGGTGTAGTCGAAGAAGCGATTGCCGCCGAAATTGCCGACCAGCGCGGGACCGGCGTGAATGCCGATGCGGGTGGCACCGAAGGACACACCCATGGCGCTCTGGCGCGCGCGAAAGTCCTGCGCCCAGGCGTCGAGCTCATGGGCGCAGGCGACCGCACGCGTGGCATAATCCGGCTGATCGCCGGGCGCATTGAAGAGCACCTGGATCGCATCGCCGATGATCTTTGCGACCGTGCCCTCATGGACGAAGACGATTTCGGTCATGCCGCCGACATACTCGTTGAGCAGCTTGCCCAACGTCTCGGGCGGCGCGCTCTCGACCAACGAGGTGAAGCCGGTAATATCGGTGAAGATGGTGGCGACATCGCGCCACTGAACTTCGATCCCCTCTCCGTCGCCGCTGGCGGCCAGACGCTTGGCGAGCTCGGGCGAGAAATGGCGCGACAGCGCGGCGTGGGCGCGCTCGGCTTCCATCTGGCGCCGCCGCACCTCGCGCAGCATCTCGATATGGCGGATGGTCTTCTCGATCGTGGCCTCCAGATCGGCGAAGTCGATCGGCTTGGTCAGGAAGTCGAACGCGCCGCGGTTCATGGCGGTGCGGATATTGCTCATGTCGCCATAGGCCGAGACGATGATGGTCGATTTCTTGTCCTCGGCCTCCTGGAGTTTCGCGAGCAGCGATAGCCCGTCCATCCTGGGCATGTTGATATCGGAGACCACCATGTCGACCTGCGGATTCTGCTCGAGCGAGGCCAGCGCCTCGAGACCGTCGCGAGCGAATATGATGGCGACCTGTCCGTCGCGGATCTGCCTGCGAAATTTTTGCAGGACCAGCGCCTCGAGATCCGGCTCGTCGTCGACGAAGAGGATGGTCGCGCTCATGCGGCTTGCTCGAGCCTCGTGTCGATCTCCTGCCGCAGCAAGGCAAAGTCGATCGGCTTGGTGAGGAGCCCGACGGCGCCGCGCTCGATCGCCTTTCGCCGCGTCTCGGCGTCGCCATAGGCCGTGATCATGATGACGGGAACGTCCGGATGCGCGGCACGCACCTTCGGCAGCATGTCGAGCCCGCTCATGCCGGGCATGTTGATGTCGGACAGGATCAGGATCAGCGAGGGATCGCGAACCTCGGCGGCCCGCTTGAGCGCATCGGGCGCGGAGGAGGCGAACTCCATCTGGAAGCGGCCGGCGCGCAGCTCGCGCCGGAATTGCTGCCGGAATAGCGCCTCGACGTCGGGCTCGTCATCGACGACCAGGATGTAAACGTTCACGACTTGCCTCCGGAAGTGCCCTCCGCCGCCATCGTACGCGGCAGGGTGATGATGAACTCGGTGAATACACCTTGCATGGTGTTCACGTCGATGGTGCCGCCGTGCTGCTTCACGACGATATCGTGGCTCATGGACAGGCCGAGCCCGGTGCCCTCGCCGACCGGCTTGGTGGTGAAGAAGGGGTTGAACATCTTCTCCTTCACCTCGGGCGGAATTCCGGTGCCATTGTCACGGATCCGGATCTCGACCCTGTCGCCGAGGTCCTTGGTTGCCGCGCTCAAGGTCGGCTCGAAGGCCTCACCCGCGCTCTCCTTGCGTTTGGCCGTGGCATAGAAGCCGTTCGAGATCAGGTTGAGGAAGACGCGCGTGATCTCCTGCGGATAGATCTCGACCATACCGGCAGCGGGATCGAACGTGCGCTGAAGCGTGACGTTGAAGGAGGGACGTTCGGCCCGCGCGCCGTGATAGGCGAGATTGAGGCTCTCCTCCACGACCGCATTGATGTCGACGGCCCGATGCTCGCCGGAACCTTCGCGCGAATGCAGCAGCATGTTCCTGACGATGGAATCGGCACGCTTGCCGTGCTGCACCACCTTCTCGAGATTGCTCCTGAGCATGCCAGTCAGCTCGTCGACCTCCTCCCTGGTCTTGCCGTCGAGCGCAGCCGATTGCAGGGCCTCCTTGAGCTCGTCGATCAGCTCGGTGGAGACCGCGGAGAAATTGTTGACGAAGTTGAGCGGATTCTTGATCTCGTGGGCGATGCCGGCGGTGAGCTGACCGAGCGAGGCAAGCTTCTCGGTCTGGATCAGGCGATCCTGGGCGGCGCGCAGGTCGTCGAGGGATCGCGACAACTCTGTCGTGCGTTCCTGAACCTCCTCGAACAATCGAACATTTTCGATCGCGATAAGGGCTTGGTCTGCAAAGGTCGTGGCGAGTTCGATTTGCTTCTCGCTGAAGGGACGCACCATATGTCGCGTCAAGACGAACACGCCGATTGGCGATCCTTCTCGAAGCAGGGGGACACCGAGCATCGTACGCACATTGGACCGCCTTCGCGCGGATGAGGGTGCATAGTCCGGATCGGCCTGCACATCGGGGACGTGAACCGTCTTGGCTTCGAGCAGCGTACGCCCGACCACACTTCCCCGTTCTGGTAAAGAAGCAAAGGTCCGAAGCTTGCTTTCCTGCTCCGCATCGAGGCCGCAGCTTGCCGCCAAATAGAAAGCGCCATCGCGCGGTCGAAAGATCGTTCCCTCGTCGGCGTCACACAAGCGGGCGGCCGATCCGACGAGCGTATTCAGCACGGTTTGCAGATCGAACGCCGAGCGGCTGATGACCTTCAGCACGTCGGCGGTCGCCGTCTGCTGCTGGAGAGACTCGCTCAATTCCGCTGTTCGCCGTTCGACCTTGTTTTCGAGATCGGCATAGGATTCCTGCAAGCGCGCGCCCATGTCGTTGAACTGGTCGGCGAGCCCTTCGAGCTCGTCGCCCGTCCGGATCGAGATGCGCTGGGAGAAGTCGCCACCGCCGATCCTTTCCGCGCCGCTGCGCAGCGCCTGGATCGGCCCGACCATGCGGCGCGCCAAAAATATCCCCGCAAGCACCGCGAAGATCGACGCCGCGAGCAGCACGATCGCAAGCCGCTGCAGCGAGGCGTAGAGCGATGCATAGGCCTCCTCGACCGGCAGCTCGACGAACATGGTCCAGTGCAACGGCTCGATCGGCGCCGATGCGGTCAAGACCTTCTGTCCCTGGATGTTGCGCGCTTCCTCGAGCGCGTTCGGCATGGTGCCGCCGGCAGCCTGGGCGGCGCGCACCTGCGCGAGGCCGGACATGTCGGTGTTGCGCAGCACGAGACTGATATCGGGATGCGCGATCAGGCGCCCTTCCGGACCGACGACATAGGCGTGCCCGTGCTGGCCGACCTTGATCTGCGAGACCACGTCCCAGATCAGCTTGAGATTGACCTCGGCAATGCTGACACCGGCATCCCTGCGCGCGCCGGCCAGGGCCAGCGTCATGTAGGGCTCGGACTCCCGGCGGAAATAGACCGGGCCGTAATAGACCTTGTGCGCGACCGCCTCGGTGAACTTCGGATCGTTGGATAGGTCGATCCCGCTCTCGATCGCGTCCATCGCCAGCCGCGAGACACGCAACCGTTCCTTGCCGGTCGAGTCCACCTGGGCAAGCTCGGTAATCCCGGGCACCTGGCGCAACAGCCGCAGCGCGTCGAACCGGCGCTGCTCGATCGAGCCCGCCGACCAGGGCAGTTGCGTGGTCCAGCCGAGCTGGCTCTCGATCTCCTTGACGAACTGGCCGATCTTGGCCGCGGCCGCCTCGGCCTGCTCATGCTGGACCCGGATCAGCGAAGCCTTGTGCTCGCGATAATAGAAGAAGACCTCGAACAGACCGTTGGCCAGCAGCGCGATGGCGACGACAGCCACGAACAGCGCGACATATTTGGTGAACAGCCGGGTCCTGATCCCTCGTCCCGTTCCCCCGCCGGCAGCGACGCCATCCGAGGCCACGCTCGGCAGCGTCCTGGCTTGCGGGGTGTCGGGATGGAGGGAAAGGCTCATCACCCGAAACCTAGCAAGAAGACGGGACCTTGTCTTTCGCAAGCGCGGGATAAGGCCCTCGCCCATCGAAACCGGCGCCCGGGCGCAACGAAAAAGGGCGGCAGCGGACCCGCCGCTGCCGCCCTCTGGATCGCTTGCGAGCCAGCGGCTTCAGGTCGGCCGCAGGGCCTTGGAGCCGAGGTCGAGCTCGTTGACCTGCTTGTTCCGCTCGGAATCGGCCGCCGCGCGATGGTCGGTCGCCAGCACCACGTAGACCGCGGGCAGCACGAACAGCGTGAACAGCGTGCCGATCGACATGCCGGCGACGACGACCAGGCCGATCGAGAAGCGGCTGGCCGCCCCCGCGCCGGTTGCGGTCAGGAGCGGGATCAGGCCGGTCACCATCGCGGCCGTCGTCATCAGGATCGGCCGCAGGCGGATGCGGGCTGACATTTCGATGGCAGAGCGGCGGTCGAGCCGCTCGTTGACCTGGAGCTCGTTGGCGAACTCCACCATCAGGATGCCGTGCTTGGTGATCAGGCCGACCAGGGTGAGCAGACCGACCTGGGTGTAGATGTTCATGGTCGCCACGCCGAAGAACAGCGGGATCAGCGCACCGACGATCGCCATCGGCACCGAGATCATGATCACCAACGGGTCACGCAAGCTCTCGAACTGCGCAGCCAGCACCAGGAAGATGATGATCAGCGCGAAGCCGAAGGTGATCGCGAGCTGATTGCCTTCCTGCACGTACTGCCGGGAGTCCGCGAGATAGTCGTGGCTGAAGCCGGCCGGCAGCTTCTTCGCCTCGCCCTCGAGGAAGTCCACCGCCGCACCGACCGTCACGCCGGGCATCGGCACGGCCGAGAACGTCGCCGAATTGAGCTGGTTGTAGTGGGTCAGCGAATTCGGGGCGGTCTTGGTCTTGACTGAGACCACGGTCGACAGTGGCAGCTGCTGGCCCGTGTTGGTCGTCACGTAATAGCCACCGAGCGATTCCGGCGACAGCCGGCTGCTGCGCGGCACCTGCGGGATCACCTGATAGGAACGGCCCTCGAGATTGAAGCGGTTGATGTAGTTGCCGCCCAGCAGCACGGCCAGCGTGCTGCCGAGGTTCTGCATGTTGACGCCGAGATCCTGCGCCTTGGTACGGTCGATCGTGACCTCCACGTTCGGCTGGTTGTAGGCGAGATCGCTGTCGGAGACGATGAACATGCCGCTCTTGCGCGCAGAGTCCTTCAGCTTCTCCATCTGCTCGAAGACCGTCTGGAAACCCGCGGTGGAATTGATCACCATCTGCACCGGCAGACCGCCCGGTCCGCCCGGCAGCGGCGGCAGGTTGAACGCGAACGCCTGCACGCCCTCGATCTTGGAGAGTTCGGCCTGCACCAGCGGCTTCAGCTGGATCGCCGAACGTTTGCGCTCGTCCCAGGGCTTGAGCAGCATGCCGGCGATGCCGCCCTGCGGACCGTTGATGCCGTTCAGCACGAAGCGCAGATCGGTCTCGGGGAATTTCTCGAATTCCTTGTCGAGCTTCTCGCCATAGAAATCGACATAATCGATATTGGCGTATTTCGGCGCCTTGGTCACCGCGAACACGATGCCCTGGTCTTCTTCAGGCGCCAGCTCTTTCGAGGTGTGCATATAGAGGAAGCCGACGAGCCCGAGGATCGTGATCGCGAACAGGCCGGTAATCGCCTTGTAATCCAGCGAACGGTCGAGCCTGCGGCCGTACCATCGCGTCAGCGCGCCGAACACCTTGTTGACGAGCTTGGCGAAGCGGCCTTCTTCGGTGTTCTTGAGCAGCACCGAGCACATCATCGGCGACAGCGTCAGCGCGATCACGCCCGACACGATCACTGATCCCGCAAGCGTGAAAGCGAACTCGCGGAACAGCGAACCGGTGAGGCCGCCAAGGAAGCCGATCGGCGCGTACACCGCGGCGAGCGTGATGGTCATCGAGATGATCGGGCCGACGATTTCACGCGCCCCTTCCAGCGACGCCTGGACCGGCGTCTTGCCCTCCTCCAGATGGCGATGGATGTTCTCCACCACGACGATGGCGTCGTCGACCACGAGGCCGATCGCCAGCACCATCGCCAGCAGCGTCAGCAGGTTGAAGCTGAAGCCTAGCGCCAGCATCAGGGTGCAGACGCCGATCATCGACAGCGGAATCGTGACAACCGGAATGATGACCGAGCGGAGCGAGGCCAGGAACAGGAAGATGACCACGATCACGATGATCACGGCTTCGCCCAGCGTCTTCTCGACCTCGTCGATCGAGGACTGGATGAACTTGGTCGAATCGTAGGCAACCTTCATCTTCATCGACGGCGGCAGATTGCGCTCGAGCTCCGGGAACAGCGCGCGCACGCCCTTGACCAGAGTCAGCGGGTTGCCTTGCGGCGTCGCGTTCACGCCGATGAAGATCGCATGCTCGCCGTTGAAGGCGACGCTCGCATCCGTGCTCTGCGCGGCCAGCTCGACCGTGGCGATGTCCTCCATCCGGACGAAGCCGCCGTCCTTGGCCTTGACGATCATCTTCCGGAACTGGTTGACGTCAGTGAGGCTTGTGTTCGTGGAAATGTTGGAAACGATCAGATAGCCCTTGGTCTGCCCCGCCGCGGACTGGAAGTTGTTGGCCTGGATCGCCGCGGCGACGTCGGCCGGCGACACGTTGCGGCCCGCCATCTTCAAGGGATCGAGCCACAGCCTCATTGCAAAGGTCTGGCCGCCGAGAATGTCGGCCGAGGCGACGCCGTCGACCGTCGACAACACCGGCTGCACCACGCGCGTCAGATAATCCGAGATCGCCGAGCCCGACAGCTCTTCGGACGAAAAGCCGAGATACATCACGGCCGTGGTCTGGCCCGTGGTCTTGGTCACGATCGGGTCGTTGGATTCCTTCGGGATCAGATATTTGACCGAATTCGTCTTGGCCAGCACCTCGGTGAGCGCCTGGTTCGGATCGAAATTCAGCTTGATGTACACCTGGATCGTCGAGGTACCGAGCACCGAGGACGAGGTCATGTAGTCGACGCCTTCAGCCGAGGCGACGGCCTGCTCGATCGGCGTCGTGATGAAGCCCTGGATCAGGTCCGCGGACGCGCCGGGATAGACGGTCGTGATGTTGATGACCGTGTTCGAAAGCTTGGGATATTGCCGGATCGGCAGCACCATCGCCGCGCGCAGGCCGATCAGCAGGATCAGCAGGCTGACGACGACCGACAGGACCGGTCGCTTGATGAAAATGTCGGTGAAGCGCATCGCGGCGATCTCGATTTCTGTATCTCAAGGAAAGTGATCCGGCCGAGCCGGATCACTTGAATGCAGAGGGTCAGTAGCGCGGCGGCTGCGCCGGGATCTGCGGAGCCGGGTCGGTCGAAATCGACACCGCCGCGCCCGATTGCAGCTTGAGCTGGCCGACGGCGACGACCTTGTCGCCCGCCTTCACGCCCTTGATGATTTCGACGCGACCTTCGACCCGGTTGCCGGTCTGCACGAAGGTGCGCACCGCGGACAGGCTGGTCTTGCCGTCGGCTTCCTTCTTCTCGGTGATCACGAACACCGAGTCGCCGTACAGCGTGTAGTCGACCGCCGTCTCCGGAACGGTGATCACGGCCGGCTTGTCCGGCAGCACCACCGTGGTGGTCACGAACATGCCGGGCTTCAGGATCTTCTCCGGATTGGCGATCGTCGCCTGCACGCGGATATTGCGGGTGTCGGTCGAGATTTGCGGTTCGATCGTGGTGATCTTGCCTTCGAAGATGCGGCCCGGATAGGCATCGACCTTCAACTTGACAGTCTGGCCGACCTTGAGGCTGCCGGAATCCTTTTCCGTCACGGTGAAGTTGGCCCACAGCTCCGACAGATCGGTCAACGACACGATCGCCGTACCCGCCGTCAGATACTGACCGACCTCGACCTTGCGGACGCCGAGATCACCGGAGAACGGTGCGCGCACCAGCTTCTGCGAGATCAGCGCCTCGGTCTTGGCGATGCCGGCCTGCGCCTGGTCGTAGGCGGCCTGCGCGGTATCGACGGTCGCCTGCGGACCGAACTGGCGCGCGGCCAGCTGCTTGGCACGATCAAGCGACAGCTGCGCGACGGTCGCCTGGGCCTTGTAATTGGCAAGGTCGCCCTGCTCCGGCGCGTCGAACAGCTGGACCAGCGGCGTGCCGGCTTCGACGCGCGTGCCCGGCGCGAACTTGATCTCGGTGACGCGGCCGTTGACGTCGGCACTGACGTCGACCTGGTGCACGGCGACGAGGCCGCCGACCGCGGTGAGCAAGTTCGGCACCACCTCGGACTTGGCCTCTGCCGCGCTGACAGCGGTCGGCGGCGGCTTGTTGTTGGCGAAGAACTGCTTGATCATCTGGCCGCGGAAATAGTTGAACCAGACGAGGCCGCCGACCAGCACCGCCAGGAGCGTGCCGACGATGATGAACCAGAGCACCGGCCGGACCGGACGCTTGGGAGCCTTGTTGTCGATCGGTTCGCCCGAAATCTTGTGTTCGGTTACGATGTTCATGTCATGCACTCTCTGCAATCGCCGCCTTGCCGGCATCCGCGGCCTGATTGTGGCCCAGATGCGAAGCAATTGCGGCGTCGTTAAGTCCGATACCCCTCAGGAGAAACTCACACAGCTGCCGCTCGAGGTCTTCAGCCTTGCCGTAAGCGAGGCAAGGCGTGGCCGGCAGCCTGGTCAGCGCCGCAGTCATCACCGAGTGATGCGCAAACCAGAACAGATTGAGCGGATCGCCGCTGCATAGCCGCGCGTCCCCGGCGGCAACGGCACGTTCGAGCGAGGAGACGAAAATCGCCCCGATCAGCGTCTCGATCTTGGCATACAGCAAACGGGCGAATTCGCCATCATCCAAGTGGCTGGTGGCCATCAGCCGCAGGCGCTGGGCCTCTTCCTGATCGGGACCATCAGCGATGTGCAGGAAATGCTCGACCATGCCGCGGATCACCTCGACCAGCGTGGCGGTCGAAGGCTCCCGCTCGAGAAGCTCGGTGAGCGCCGGGTCCGCCTCGCATTCGTCGCTGAGGATTTCGGCGTAGAGGGCCGCCTTGGACGGGAAATGCTTGAACAGCAACGCCTCGGAAATGGCAGCGGCGGCCGCCACGCTCTTGGTCGTGGTGCCGGTATAGCCATGTCGGGCAAAGCAGCGTTTCGCGGCTCCGAGGATCAATTGACGCCTCAGGTCGCTCGTCATACGCAATGAGCTCATGCTAGTGAGTAAGCACTCACCCACGCAAAAGTCAAGCACTATGTTGCATCGCAACCTGAGTGCGTCGTTAATTCAGTGGAAATTGCCCCCGCCTGCACGGTTTCCGTGCAGGACCTGGGCGCCGGTGGGAATGGACAGGCCCGCCCTAGATTGGCTGGAAGCCGAGGTCGCCGCGGATCCGGTTGAGGATGTAAGTCCCATCCCGGCTTGGCAATATCCGCTCCAGGCTGGCGCTGTCGATCTTCATATTGGCAAAGCGAGGCCCCGCAGAGACGTCGTGAACGGCTTTGGCAAAGGCCTCGACCTCGGCCATGGTCGTGACCGCCCGACTATCCCCGATGCCGCAGGCCCTGGCGACGCCGACGAGGTCGGCGGCAGCGGAGGTGTGGCTGGTCTGGCCGCCCGTTTCGCCATAGGCCTCGTTGTCGAGCACTGCGATCGAGAGGTTGGGGGGCTTTTGCAGCCCGATGGTGGCCAGGCTGCCCATGCCCATCAGCATCTCGCCGTCGCCGGTGATGACCAATACCGGCAGTTTTGGCTGCGCCAGGGCGAGCCCCAGCCCGATCATCGCGGCGCCGCCCATGCCGCCCCAAAGGTAGAAATTGCGGGCGTGGTCGCCGGCCGCGCACATGTCGTTGGTGGAGGCGCCGAGGCCGCCGATCGCAACGACGTCCTTGCGGTTCGCGAGCAACGTGGACACCACCTGCCGACGGTCGAGGAGATTGGCCTTGCTCATTTGGTGAAAACCTTGGCGCCGATCAGGCGCTGCGACAGAAGGACGGCGGTAGGCGTGAGCGCGTTGTAGGCTTGCGACGCAGCGGCTTCGAGCACGGCCGGCACCTCGGCTGCGTTCGAGGCCCGCAGCACTTGGACACCCGACAGTTCGAACACGCCCTGCGTGGTCGATCCCATCGGCACCTGCCACGGATTGAACTCGCCCCACTCGCCGCGCATGGTCACCAGCGTGAGGAAGGGGAAGCGCAGGATCGGGATCAGCGACAGCATGTTGATGCAATTGCCGACGCCGCTCGACTGCATCAGCAAGACGCCGCGCTGTCCGCCGGCCCAGGCGCCGGCGAGAAGCGCCACGCCCTCCTCCTCCGTCGTGAGCGGAATGCCGCGCATGGTGGATGAGGCCAGCACGCGCTGGATCAGCCTCGAATGGCCGGCATCCGGCACGTAAGGCACCTGCCTGATATCGAAGCGTTGCAGGGTCGCGAAAATATCGTCGGGCCAATTCGGCGCCGTGTCGGCAGCGTCAGCGCGTGCGTGCATTTTCCTGTCCGGTCGGCTAGCAAGGTGGGAAGACTGTAGACGCATGCATGCGCCGACCAGAACAACAAAAACGGCATAACGGCTTTAACCGGCGAGTATAACGGGATGAACGCAGATGCGAAGGCGCTGGCGGCAAGCTTCGACCTCGAGAAGCTGACGCCGGAATTTTACGACGACCCCTACCCGACCTATCGTGCACTGCGGGAGAACGAGCCGGTCAAGCGCCTGCCGAACGGCACCGTGTTCCTGACCCGTTATGACGATCTCGTCACCACCTACAAGAACACCAAGTCGTTCAGCTCGGACAAGAAGCGCGAGTTCGCGCCGAAATACGGCGACACCCCGCTCTACGAGCATCATACCACCAGCCTCGTCTTCAACGATCCGCCGGCGCATACCCGCGTGCGCCGCCTGATCATGGGCGCGCTGTCGCCGCGCGCGATCGCCGGCATGGAGTCTGACATCATCAAGCTGGTGGACGGCCTGCTCGACGCCGTCGCGGCTAAAGGGGCTTGCGAGCTGATCGAGGATTTCGCCGCGTCCATCCCGATCGAGGTGATCGGCAATCTGCTCGACGTGCCTCATGAGGAACGCGGGCCGCTGCGCGACTGGTCGCTGGCGATCCTGGGTGCGCTCGAACCCGTGGTGTCGCCCGAGGTCGCCGCCCGCGGCAACAAGGCGGTGACGGATTTTCTCAGCTATCTTCAGACGCTGGTGGCACGCCGGCGCGACAAGCCGGGCAATCCCGAGCGCGATGTGCTGACGCGCCTGATCCAGGGTGAGGAGAATGGCGAGCGGCTGACCGAGAAGGAGCTGCTGCACAATTGCATCTTCCTGCTCAATGCCGGCCACGAGACCACCACCAATCTGATCGGCAACGGCCTCGTGGCGCTGGACCGCAATCGCGACCAGAAGCGGCGGCTGATCGGCAGTCCCGACATGATCAAGACCGCCGTCGAAGAGATGCTGCGCTACGAGAGCTCCAACCAGCTCGGCAACCGCATGACCACGGAAAAGGTCGAGCTCGGCGGCGTCACGCTCGATGCCGGCACGTCGGTGACGCTGTGCATCGGGGCGGCCAACCGCGATCCTGCGCAGTTTCCGGACCCTGAAAGCTTCGACATCGCCCGCACGCCGAACCGGCATCTCGCCTTCGCCACCGGCGCGCATCAATGCGCCGGCATGGCGCTGGCGCGGCTCGAAGGCGCGATTGCGATCTCGCGCTTCCTGGCGCGCTTCCCGGACTACGCCGTGAGCGGCCAGCCGGTGCGGGGCGGACGGGTGCGGTTTCGAGGCTTTTTGAGCGTGCCGTGTGCGCTTCGCTGAGGACATCGACACCAAAAACTGCGAAAACAACCCCATGCACAGTAGAGAACCCTCTGATACTTTTGGCAAATCAGATCGGGCTTCGCCACCGGAGGGGATGAAGACTTCCAAGGCGGCAAGTTGATACCCAGATCAAGCTGAGGCCGGCGGTGCAGTCGGTTGGCACCGCCCCGCGCAGCAATGGAGTGACGACAGATGAGCGCGTCGGTCATTGATTTCGTCGCAACGGAAGCACGCTTTGGGGCCCACAATTACGAGCCGATCGGGGTCGTCCTGTCGCGCGGCGAAGGTGTCTGGGTCTGGGATACCGAAGGCAACCGCTATCTCGATTGCCTCTCGGCCTATTCGGCGGTCAGCCAGGGCCACTGCCACCCCAAAATCCTGGCGGCGATGGTGGAACAGGCGCACAGGCTGACGCTGACCTCGCGGGCCTTCCACAACGACCAGCTCGCCCCCTTCTACGAAGAGATCGCGGCGCTCACCGGCTCCCACAAGGTGCTGCCGATGAACAGCGGCGCCGAGGCGGTCGAAAGCGCGATCAAGTCGGTGCGCAAATGGGGCTATGAGGTGAAGGGCGTGCCGGACGGCCACGCCGAGATCATCGTCTGCGCCAATAATTTCCACGGACGCACGCTGGGCATCGTCGGCTTTTCAACCGACCCCGACACGCGCGCACATTTCGGGCCGTTCGCGCCGGGCTTCAAGATCATCCCGTTCGGCGACGCCGCGGCACTGGCGGAGGCAATCACCCCAAACACGGTCGCCTTTCTGGTCGAGCCGATCCAGGGCGAAGCCGGTGTCATCCTTCCTCCGGTCGGCTATTTCACTGAGGTGCGGGAGCTCTGCACCACCAACAATGTGATGCTGGTGCTCGATGAGATCCAGACCGGGCTGGGCCGCACCGGCAAGCTTCTCGCTGAACAGCACGAGGGAATCGAGGCGGACGTGACGCTGCTAGGCAAGGCCTTGTCCGGCGGCTTCTATCCGGTGTCGGCCGTGCTCTCGAACAACGACGTGCTCGGGACATTGAGGCCCGGCCAGCACGGTTCGACGTTCGGCGGCAATCCGCTTGCTTGCGCGGTGGCGCGCGCGGCGCTGCGCGTGCTGACCGAGGAAGGCATGATCGAGAACGCGGCCAGGCAGGGCGCGCGCTTTCTGGAAGGCCTGAAAGACATTCGAGCCAACACGATCCGCGAGGTGCGCGGACGCGGCTTGATGCTGGCGGTCGAGCTGCATCCCGAGGCCGGCCGCGCTCGCCGCTACTGCGAGGCGCTTCAGGCCAAGGGCATCCTCGCCAAGGATACCCACGAGCAAACGATCCGCATCGCTCCGCCGCTGGTGATCACAAGCGACCAGGTCGACTGGGCGCTGGAGCGGCTCGCCACCACCCTGACGCAGGATTTCTCCTGAGCGGCCTGCGTCGGAAGATCGCAATGCCGGCCGCGGCCAGCAACGAACGATTCCGCCAGCTGCGCGTTGAACGTCGTGGGCGATTACGAGCTGGGAGCGACAATCATGCTTCCGCATGGCGCTTGCCTTACGGCTGCTTTAGTTGGTGTCTCGATGCTGACGAGCGTCGGCGCGCTCGCCCAAGGACCCGGCCATGGACATGGAAGGGGCGGACCTGCCGGTCCAGCCGCAGCGCCGGCAGCACGGCCGGCGGCACCACCGGCCATGGCCCGTCCGGCGGCGCCGCCAGCCATGGCACGTCCCGCCGCCCCGGCGTTCCATCCACCGGCCATGCCGCAGCGACCGGCCATGGCGCCGCACCGCCCGGCGCCCCACATCGCCGCACCGCCGTCGCGGCCGGCCCCCCGCTTTGCTGCACCACCGCCGCGAGCGGCCCCGCACGTGGCGGCGCCGCGACCTGAAATCCACCGGGCGCCGGCAGCACCACAACGTCCGGCCATGGCCTCGCGGCCGACGCCGCATATCGCCGCCCCCTCGCGCCCAAGCGCGCCACCTGCTGTGAGCGCGCGGCCGCCGCGACAGGAGCGGATGGAGCAGCGCGCGCAGCAACATCAGCAGCAGATCCAGCAGCGACAGCAAATCGTGCAGCAGCGGCAGCGCGAGACGCTCACACGTCAGAGCTCGGAACGGCAGAGCCGCATCGACCGGATGCAACAGCGCGTGCAGCAATTGCAGTCGCAGAAGCCGGAAGGCGTGCGGGCGCAACGTGCACAGGAGCGGACGCTGCAGACGCAGAACCGCCTGCTCCAGCGCGAACAGGGCATGCAGCAGCGCGATCAGGCGCGCCTGCAGCGGCTGGGCCCCGAGTCCACCACAGTTGGGCGAGCCGCCACTGCCGCCGCCGTGCAGGCGGCCGAGCGCGGGCGATTTGCCGAGCGCTTCCGCGAGCAGGCCCCTGCGCAAGCGCAGGCAGCGCTCACCACCCGCCAGAGCGGCTGGGCTCCCCGGCAGGCCTGGCGACACCGCCATCCCGCGGTGTTCGTGGCGTGGCTTGGGCCCGTGTTCTGGCCTTACGCTTACTCCGACATTTTCAACTACACGTTCTGGTCCTACGGCTACGAGCCCGGTTATTGGGCATACGCCTATGACGACTTCGTCGACACCGTGTTCTGGGGTGGTGACGGCCCCTATTCCGCCTATGCCAGCACCAACCCGTATGACTATCCGCAAGCCGGTGGCGGCAGCCGCGCCCGTCCGCGCGCGAGCGTGAGCCCGCAAACGCTACAGCAATTGTGCGGCACACCGGACAAAGGCGTCACCGCCTGGCCGCTTGCCGATATCGCGAAAGCGGTGCGGCCGGCGCCGGAGCAACGCGCACTGCTCGACGAATTGAAGACCGCGGCGGCCAACGCCGCCGGCGTGTTCAAGGACTCCTGCGCGGAGACTTATGCATTGACTCCCCCTGGTCGCTTGCGCGCGATGATGAACCGCATCAGCGCGACGCTGGAAGCCGTCAAGATCGTGCGACCGGCACTGGAGAATTTTTACAACTCGCTCAGTGACGAGCAGCAGGCCAGCTTCAATGCGCTCGGTCCGAATGTCGGCGAACACCCGCCGCAGCAGCAAGCGAACGTCGAGGGCTGCGGCGATCCGAAATCCGGCCTGACCCAGCTGCCGATCCAAAGGATCGAGGCTGTGCTCCACCCAGCCGGCAAGCAGAAGGAGGCGCTCGACCGCCTCAGTGAAGCGACAGCCAAAGGCGTTGAAGGCCTGCAAGCGGCTTGCCCGAACGATGTGCCGCTGACGCCGGTCGGACGGCTGGAGGCGATGCAGCACCGGCTCGAGGCGATGCTGACGGCCGCCAAGCTGGTAGAGCCTGCGCTGGACGAGTTCTATGCCACGCTGAGCAGCGAGCAGAAGGCGCGCTTTAACACGCTGCAACAGGTCGCGGGGCCGTGAGGACGGCATCGCGTTCTCTCGTTGCAATTTGCGCCGCGGTCGAACGAGCGGGGTGACGTAATCGTCCTGCTTCAAAGCTCGCCATGCATGTCCCTACCGCACACTCCCTGTGAGGGTGCGGCGGCACGTAACGCAAGCGACAGCCTCGTTTCCGACCTCACGAGGAAATCGTCTTCCGCCCAGCCTAGTTCGCGCTTGGGATCGCGTTGCATTGCTGGAAGTGAGAAGACAACTCGAGATTAGCCAGATGATCCCAGTATTCCGCTTCTGCGAGCAGCTTCCATTTGTTCATGCTGTTGTACGCGGCCTGTTGGCGGCACAGTGAGCTCATCGCACGCAAACGCTGCACCTTATCCACTGCGGACCCTCCTTCACGCTTGCTTGTTTGCAAGCGCATTTGTGTTGTCACAGCTTCGCAGATCGAATTGACGGGTGATAGTCCGGTGTTTGACGGTGAATCAATGATAGCGCAATCGTCCGACTTTTCAGCGCCCGGCAAATTCGATCGCAAACCAGTTTGGCCCCGCGCATTGAATTGCAGATTGTCCTTGGCGGTCTTTCGCCGCAATAAAGCACGCTGGTGCCTTCGCAAAGCTCGCCAGCCATGTCACGCCGATCACGGCAATGGCCCCGACGGTTGCACGTCGGGGCCATTCAAGATCAACAGGCATGGGTACATCCGCCGTCCCTGCTGATCGTTGATGCCACTGATTACCGCATCCGATCTGGCACAGACTGTGGCGAGGCTGCGGCATCGGCATGATGACATTCTGCCTGAAAGCTGATGGTAGTCCACCACATCTTTGGTGGTACTCCGACCAGTTCGCTGCTTCGCCAGCGGGGCGAACTTGCGCTGGACGAGTTCTATGCGACGCCGACAGCGAGCAGAAGGCCCGCTTCAACGCGCTGCAACAGCTCGCAAGCCCGTATGGGCCGCACTCGTGGTAACTCTACACCACCGTCTTATGACGCGCGATGCAGGTCTGCAGCACCTCGCCCATTGGCTTGCTCCACCAGGCGTTGGAGAAGATCTCGATCTCGGAATAGCCAGCAAAGCCCTCCGCTTCGACCGCCGCACGCACTGATTTGATGTCGATGACGCCGTCGCCCATCATGCCGCGGTCGTTGAGGATGTCCTTTGTCGGCACCAGCCAGTCGCAGACATGGAACGCGAGCAGACGATCCTTGCCGGCGCGCGCGACCTGGCTCATCAGCTCCGGGTCCCACCAGATGTGATAGACGTCGAGCGCGACGCCGAGCATGCCGCTGCGAGCGGGATCGAGCCGGTCGCAGATATCGAGCGCCTGCTTCGTGGTGTTAACGCAGGCGCGGTCGGCCGCGTAAGCCGGATGCAAGGGCTCGATCGCCAGCGGCAGGTTTGCCTGCCTGGCATAGTCGAGCATATCGGCGAGAGCTTCCTCGACCTGCCCGCGCGCTGCCGCGATGTCCTTCGACACCTCGCTGCCCGGCCTGGAATATTGCGGCAGGCCACCGACGACAAGGACGATGCAGGGCGCGCCCAGCGCCGTGGCTTCATCGACGCAGCGCCTGTTGTCGTCGCGCACCTCGCCTCTGCGCGATGCGTCCGAGGTGAACATGCCGCCGCGGCAATAGCCTGAGAGCTCGAGGCCGGCATCGCGCACCGCGCGCGCGGCGCGCTCGAGACCGACGGATGCGACCTGATCGCGCCAGGGATCGATGGCGCGGATGCCTTGCTTTGCACAGGCGTTGATGATCTCAACCAGGTCACCCTGCTTGCGGACGGTCGCCGTGTTCAGCGACAGCCAGCGGTGGTCGGACGAAAAATCGCGCATCAGGATTCGATACCGTGGGTGGCGAGCACGGTCTTCATCCGCTGCGTCGCGAGTTCAGGGTTGGCGAGCAGGCCGGCCTTGTCGGCCAGACGGAACAGCTCGGCCAGATGCAACGTGGAGCGCGTGCTCTCCTGTCCCCCGACCATGGTGAAATGGTCCTGGTGGCCATTGAGATACGCCATGAATACCACGCCGGTCTTGTAGAACCGCGTCGGCGCCTTGAAGATGTGACGCGACAGCGGCACTGTCGGCCCCAGCACGTCGTGGAATCCGGCTTCGTCGCCAGCCGCCAGTCGCGACAGTGCGTAGGATGCCGCCGGCGCAATGGCGTCAAAAATACCAAGCAGCGCGTGCGAAAAGCCCTGCTCGTCGCCGGCAATCAGCTCGGCGTAATTGAAATCGTCGCCGGTGTACATCTTGATGCGCTTGTCGAGGCGACGGCGCATGTCGATCTCGCGCTGCTTGTCGAGCAGCGACACTTTTACGCCGTCGACCTTGGCGGCGTTGCCGTTGATGATGGCGACCGCAGTGTCCATCGCCTTGTCGAGATCCCCGGTGCCCCAATAACCCGTCAGCGCCGGATCGAACATGTCGCCGAGCCAGTGGATGATCACGGGCTGCGCTACCCCCGACAGCACGCGATCATAGACCTTGGCGTAGTCATCGGCGTTGCGGCCGAGTTTCGCCAGCGCGCGCGATGCCATCAGGATGATGCGGCCACCGACCTTCTCCACCGCCGATATCTGTTCCTCGTAAGCGCGGATCACGTCGTCGAGGCTCCTGGCATCCTCGACCGCGAGATGGTCCGTGCCCGCGCCGGAGAACACCAGCGCGTTGCGGCGCTTGGCGGCGGCGACCGAGCGCGTGATCAGCTCCAGCGAGGTCGGCCAGTCCAGCCCCATGCCGCGCTGAGCGGTGTCCATGGCTTCGGCAACGCCGAGACCGAGATCCCAGACGTGCTCGCGGAAAGCGATGGTCCTGTCCCAATCGACGGCAGCCGACAGCCAGGGATCGTTGTCGGCGAAGGGATCGACGACCGTGTGCACGGCCGAGAAGGCGATGCGGTTCAAGGGGCCTTCGAGCTTTGCGGGGAACGTGCGCGAGGCCGCGAGGCGGTAGGTCTCGATCGAGCGATCGGCCTTCGGCAATTTCAGCGACAATGATGACATGGGTTGGACGGGCTTGTTCATGATTTCGGACCTCTCCCCGTCATTGCGAGGAGCGGAGCAACGAAGCAATCCAGGCTCCTCTGCGGAAAGGCTCTGGATTGCCTCGCTCCGCTCGCAACGACGGCTTGGCAGACATCGGGACTCTATCTATTCGATCTCACGCCTTGATCGGCGCGACGTCGATCCAACGCCGTTCCTTCCAGCTCTTGAGCGCGCATTCGGCAAGCTGCACGCCCTTGACACCTTCGAGCAGCGTGAACTTGTAGGGCGCGTCCTCGTAGACGTGGCGGATGAACATCTCCCACTGCTCCTTGAAGCCGTTGTCGTAGCTGACGTTGTCAGGCAGCTTCTGCCAGTCGCCGTAGAAATCGTGCAGCCGCTTCTCGTCGGGATTCCAGACCGGCCTCGGGGTAGCCTGCCGCGCCTGGATCATGCAGTCGCTGAGCCCGGCGACCGCCGAGCCATGCGTGCCGTCGACCTGGAAGGTGACGAGGTCGTCGCGATAGACGCGCGTCACCCAGGACATGTTGATGTGGGCGATGACACCGCCTTCGAGCTGGAAGGTCGCGTAAGCGGAATCATCCGCGGTCGCCTTGTACTTCTTGCCCTGCTCGTCGAAACGCTCGGGGATGTCGGTGTTACCGATGCAGACCACGCTCTGGACATTGCCGAAGAGGTTGTCGAGCACGTAGCGCCAGTGGCAGACCATGTCCAGAATGATACCGCCGCCGTCTTCGTCGCGATAGTTCCAGGACGGCCGCTGCGCTTCCTGCCAACCACCTTCGAACACCCAATAGCCGAACTCGCCGCGCACCGAGAGGATGCGGCCGAAGAAACCGGAATCGCGCAAAAAGGCGATCTTCTTCAGGCCTGGCAGGAACAGCTTGTCCTGCACCGTGCCGTGCTTGACACCCTTGGCATTGGCGAGCTTGACGACTTCGAGCGCCTCCTCGAAGTTCGTCGCGATCGGCTTCTCGCAATAGACGTGCTTGCCGGCATTGATCGCCTGGGTCAACAGGCCCGGGCGCGCCTGCGTGGTCGCGGCGTCGAAGAACATGGTGTCGTTCTTGTCGGCGAGCGCCGCATCGAGGTCGGTGGTCCAACGTGTGATGTTGTAGCGCTTGGCAAGCGCCTCGACCTTCTCGGCGCTGCGGCCGACCAGGATCGGATCGGGCATCACGCGGTCGCCGTTCTTCAGCCGTACACCGCCCTGCTCGCGGATCGCGACGATCGAGCGGATCAGATGCTGGTTGAGCCCCATGCGGCCGGTGACGCCGTTCATGATGAGGCCGAGGCGTTGGGTGGTCATGTCAAATGCTCCTGAAGTGATCTTGGCTGTTCGAGCGGGAGAAGCGCCGACCAGTCCGGATGGACCGACGTCGCAAAGCCCGTTGCATGAAGCGATCCCGTCAGGAGATCGCCGTCGTGAATGGAGAGCCGGATGCCCTGCCCGGTATCGGCGTAGAGATCGGGATCCGCGGCGGCGAACGCCTGCGCTTCAGCGAGAGGCGTGTCGCCAAAGCCGTCGACATAGTGATGGCCGTTGCGTTCGGCGTGGGTGACACCGAGGAAGGCGCCGAGCGCGAGGTCCTGCTGCACGGCGAGGCCGGCTTGGCAGGTGAGGTCCTCGCCGGTGACGAAGAACCTCTCGCCGTTCGCGCTCCATTTCGCGGCGCGCGTCGCGTTGATGATGGACTTGTAGAGCCCCTTGCAGGATTTCGAGGAAATGCCGCAATAGCCGAGCGCCCGCGCTGCCGGGAAGGCATCGTAGGAATCGTCGGCCTCGTCGATGATGAAGCCGTGCGCGGCCAATGCGCCAAGCGGCGATTGCCTCGTGATGTCGCGCGGCATCGGCTGCTCGACATAGAGCAAGCGCGTGGCGATCGGGCGTAGCGCTGCGTCGTGATCGAGCCGGTCCATCAGCGCCTGCAACGCAGCGAGGTCGGCATATTGCTCGTTGGCGTCGAGCGTCACCTTGTAGTCGTGTCCCAGCGTAGCGAGCTCCTTGCCGATGCGGGAGAGCCGCGCCGCGTCGGCTGCGGGATCGCCCGACAGCTTCAGCTTGAAGTATCGTGCACCGGAGTTCTCGCGGGCATCGGCGACGCCGCGCTCGCCTTCGACGGCATCATCAAGGCCTACGGTATGCCTGATGGCAACACGCTCCAGCGGTACCCGGCCGGAGAGAAAGGTGGTGATGTCCAATCCCACGAGGTCAGGTGAGAGTCGCGCATCGATGCCGGCGATGTTGCCGGCCATTCCATCGAAGAAGCTGGTTTCGGCGGCGCGCAGCAACGCATCGAGGATCGCCTTGTCGATCTCCGCCGGACCGTAAGCCGCGGCGAGCGGCGGAATGTTCTTTTTCGCACACGTCGCGACCTGCGCACCGATGCACGAGGCATGCAGATCGAACGCCGTCAAGAATCCGGTCCGTGCCAAATAGAGCCCGCGCGCAATCTCCAGCGAGCGGCGCAGGCCATCGACCGTCTGCGCCGGCGACAATTCCGGCCGCTTGTCGAACCATTTTGGCACCAGCAGCTCGGCGCTGGCGCCGACCGCGACGCCCCTGCCCTCGACCTCGATCTCGGCGCGCACGAACAGCTGCGGCGTCGCGTTGATCGTGATCGCGCCGAAGCGGAACGGCCGCGCGAACTGCACGGGACGTTCGAAGAAGGCGATGTCTCGCAGCTTCAGGCGCACGGGGATGGTCCTGGAAAGGTCGTCATGCCCAGGCTTGTCCCGGGCATCCACGTTCCTCGTCGCGCGGGGCAGGACGCGGATGGCCCGGACAAGCCCGGCCATGACGCTCTGGGAAGTAGAGCTTCTCCCATCATCTCTAGTCCAATGCCCCTTGCGAGAAGAAATGCTTGCGGATGCGCTGCACGAGTTCGGTAAACACCGGATCGGCCATCACGTCGAGCGAGCGCGGGCGCGGCAGCGGCACGTCGTAGATCGCAGCGACCGCGCCGGGACGCTCGGTCATGACGAGGACGCGGTCGGCGAGGAACACGGCTTCCGGAATCGAATGCGTGATCAGCAGCACCGTCTTCCTGGTTTCGCGCTGAATCCGCATCAACTCGACATTCATGCGCTCGCGCGTCAGCGCGTCCAGCGCGCCGAACGGCTCGTCCATCAGCATGATCTTGGGGTCGTGCACCAGCGCGCGGCAGATCGAGGCACGTTGCTGCATGCCGCCGGAAAGCTGCCAGGGCAGCTTCTTCTCGAAGCCTTCGAGCCCGACGAGCTTCAACAGCGCCTTGGCACGGGCAAGATATTCGTCCCGCGGCAGCCGCTTCATGTCGATCGGCAGCATGACGTTGGACAGGATGTTGCGCCAGGGCAGCAGCAACGCGTTCTGGAAGACGATGCCGACATTGCCGTGCGGCGTCGTCACCTTCTCGCCCTCGACCAGGATCTCGCCCGCGGTCGGCGGCAGCAAGCCCGAGATCAGCTTGAGCAGCGTGGACTTGCCGCAGCCGGATGGCCCGACCACGACGAAGAACTCGCCGTCATTGATGTGGAAGTCGAGCGGACGCAGCGACGGCACATCGCCGTCGCGCGTCCGGTAGGTTTTGGACACGCCGGAGAGCTTGATGCCCGAGGCATCACCGGCCCGGTCGTTCACCAGTCTCAGATGCGCGGCCGGCTGGACGTCGATTGGTTTGGTCGCAGGGTTCATCGCAGCGCTCTCCCCCCGTCGTCCCTGCGAACGCAGGGACCCATACGCCGTGCCGGCGCGTCCGGGCACGCGGAGTGAGACCTTTCGTAACAATCGAGGCCGGTGGTAATGGGTCCCTGCGTTCGCAGGGACGACGGCGAATATTGATCGCTCACGAGCCGCTCTTCGGCAGATAGTCGTTGGTGTAGAAGGCCTTCGGGTTGTCCTTGGCCTTGGCATCGAGGCCGCCATATTCGACCATCAGATTGACTGAGTCCGTCATGTTCTGGTCGGTGACCTGGAACGGCCGCTTGCTCTTGGTCTCCGCGGTCCGGTACAGCGGAATCGTCAGCTCAAAGCCCTGCGTCAGCGTGTCGATCTTGCCGCCCTTGGGGTTGGCATCGAGGATCGACTGTGCGGCGGCCTTCGGCTCCTTCTCGGCGGCTTCGACCGCCTTGGTCGTCGCCGACATGAAGCGGCGGACCAGATCGGCATTGGCTTTCACATAGTCGGCATTGGCAATGATGCCCGAGGAGACCATGTTGATCCCGTAGTCGGCGAACTTGATCGGGTAGACGTCCTTGCCGGTGGCGTCCTTGATCTTCATCGATTGGTCCATGACATAGCCGAGCAGCAGATCAGCCTGGCCGTTGATGACCGCGTTGAGCTTGGTCTGGCCGTCGCCTGCGACGGTCTGGAAGTCGCTCTCCTTCAGGCCTGTCTTCTTCAGGAACAGCGGCCAGATCTGGGTCATGGAATCGGCGGGCGTGATCGCCACCGTCTTGCCCTTGATGTCTTCGGGCTTTTTGATGTTCTTGTCAGCAAAACCCATGGCGGACATCGGTGAGGTCTGCAGCAGCACCCCGGTTGCAACGACAGGCGCGCCCTTGATGGCGGCGCGCATCATGGTGGGAACGTCGACATAGCCGAAATCGGCGGTCTTGGCGGCGACGGCCTGTGTGGTCGCAGCCGAGCCCCGGCCTTCCTGGATTTCGAGCTCGATGCCTTCGGCTGCGTAGATGCCCTTGGCCTTGCCGTAATAGAACGGCGCGTGCTCGCCGTAGACGTACCAGTTCAACATCAGCACGACCTTGTCGGCCGCCTGCGCCGGCACGGCCGCAAAAACCATCAGCGCCACTGATGCAGCCCCAATCAACCGCTTCATCGTCACTCTCCCTTGCCGTTGTTGTTTCGGCCGTTGGTGGCCGTTGTGCTTTAGTTAAGAGGCGAAAATCACGTCCTCGCGCTGGCTGACATGCCAGGGAATGACCAGCTTCTCGATCCGGTCGACGATCCAGAACAGGATCACGCCGAGCAGCGCGAGGATCACCAGGGCCGCGAACATCGTCGGCAGGTCGAACGTGCCGATCGAGCGTTGCATCACGTAGCCGATGCCGGAATTGGACCCAACGAACTCGCCGACGACGGCGCCGACCACCGCGAGCGTCACCGACACTTTGAGACCCGAGAAGATCGCCGGCAGCGCGTGCGGCAGATTCACCGCACAAAACACCTGGAAGCGGCTGCCCTGCATGGCGCGGGCGAGATCGACCATGTCAGGATCGACCGATTTGAAGCCCTGCACCGCCGAGACCACCACCGGGAAGAAGCCGAGCAGGAACGCCGAGATGACCTTTGGAATGATGCCGAAGCCGAACCAGACCACGAACAGCGGCGCGATCGCGATCTTGGGCACGGATTGCGAGAACACCAGCAGCGGATAGATGTAGCTCTCCACCGTCTTCGAACCCGCAATCAGCATCGCGACGGGAATGCCGAACAGAGCGGACAGCGCGAAACCGCAGACCGTCGCATAGGTTGTCGGCCAGGACTGGCGCAGCAATTCCGGCCAGTCGGTACGCAGCACCGCGACGACGTCGAGAGGCGACGGGATCTGGTAGGCAGGGATTCGGAACAGCCGGATGGCCAGATCCCAGGCCACGACGATGAAGACGAGGAACAAGAACGGCCGAACCCAGGCCGCATTCAGCACCTTGGAGATCGCATTTTGCGGCTTCGGCTCGGCCAATTTTCACTCCCGGCAGTCTTCTTCGTTGTGGAGAGAAATTAACCCGTTGGATAAATACTGTCCAGAGGATTTACTGTGACGTTTTGCGGCGGCGGTTCCCAGGTGCTTTGGAAATGGAACGGTCGCCTCCATGTCCCGGACGCGCTGCAGCGCTCTTGCGTTGCTGCGCAGAGCCGGGACCCAGGAGCCACGCGTCCCGTCGATCCATGGGCCCCGGCTCTGCAGCGCACCGCGAAGACGCGCTGCGCTGCGTCCGGGGCACGAGACCGCTCCACTCTCGACGTCATATCAGTGAAAGCGGGCAATAACGGCGGAGATTGAGAAAACGACGGACGATCCGTCCACCAATGCGCGGGACCAGACCGCCCTAAACCGTTTGCGCCACCGTGGCGCGCGACTTCGGCGCCTTCGCGATCTCGAACAGCGCGACCGACTGCCCGGTCAGCGCGGCCAGCACCAGGCCGACCATGTGCGCCAGCCGCTCGTCCTTGGCCTTTTTGTCCAGGAGGTCGCGGCCGAAGATCACGCTGAGGGTCGCCGAGTTCGAGAGATAGAAGAAGCAGAGCCCTGCGATCGAGATGTAGAGCTGCACCGGATCGACTGCGACCTGGAAGTCGCCGCTGTCGACGCCGCGCCGGACCACGGTGCGGATCATCTCGACGAAGGGCGAGTGCATCGACTTGACCTTGGTCGAGCGCTTCAGGTGCTTTGCGCGCGCGAGGTTCTCGGTCTGAAGCAGCGACAGGAATTCGGGATTGCGCAGGAAGTAATTCCAGGTGAACTCGATCAGGCGCCGGATCGCCTCGGGCGGCTCGAGGTGCTCGAGATCGAGCCCGCGCTCCTCGCTGCGGATCTTGTCATAGGCGCCTTCGAGCACCGCGAGGTAAAGCTCGTCCTTGTTGCCGACGTGGTAGTAGAGCATGCGCTTGTTGGCGCCGGCCTTGGCCGCAATGCGGTCGACGCGAGCGCCGGCGAGCCCGTGAGCGGAAAACTCCTGCTTGGCGGCTTCGAGAATGCGCAGTCGCATCCCCTCGGGATCGCGCTGCCATTTCAGAGTTCGCTTTGCCTTCGCCAAACCGGGTGCTCGCTGGGTGCTGTCGGTACGCGTGTAACACGCGGGCAGCCCGCCGCATAGTTTCGCGACAGTGAAAGCCGAGCAAGCCGGTTTCGTAGGGTGGGCAAAGGCGCTCTTGCGCCGTGCCCACGTCTTCGCATCAATTGGGCAAAGACGTGGGCACGCTTCGCTTTGCCCACCCTATGGGAGTCTTCGAACGGAGAAAGCGGCGCTTTCACTCCACCGGCTTCGGCGAGCGCTCCAGCAGGACCGTCTGAATGCCGCAGGTGCCGTTGCGCACCGTCATGATTCGCGTGCCGGGCTTGCGGCCGTTGCGGACCTCGGTGACGTCGAGGCCGGCGGCGATCAGGCGGGCGCGCGTGGCGTCGATGTCGGCGACCCGCCAGCTCAGGCCCCAGAGCCGGTCATGCGCAAGGTCGCCGCCGGCGACCGGCCGTCGGACCACCTCGACGATCAGATCGCCGCAGCGGAAGAACATCAGCTGGCCCCAATCCTGGTGCGAGCGGTCGAGCGCCAAATCGAGCCCGAGCCGTGCGCCATAGAGCGCGGCAGCGCGTTCGGAATCCTCGGTGGTGACCACGACGTGGTCGAGTGCGTCGATCGGCGCGATGTCGGTCGCGGGGGAGAGCGGACGCTCGTCGGCCAGTTCGAGGAAGAACATGCGCACGCCGCGCGTGAGTTCCGTGGCGGCGCGCGTGCGCTTCCAGTGCAGGACGGCGCCCGACTCGTCGTCGCTGCTTTCGACCTCGGCAACCGGATCCGGGCTCAAGGCCACTCGCTGCAGCCGCCGCTGCATCCTGCTCATGTCTGCGACACGAAAGCACAGGCTGGCGAGCACGCCCTCCTGGTCGTCGAGCAGCGCGCGCATGCGATCGGCCGTCACGCTGAAACCGCTCGGCGCCATCAATTCGATCGTCATGTTCTCGAGGGTGAACAGCACGCGGTCGGCGCCCTCGCCGGAGTTCTGCCAGGCCGGCGCGCGGGCGAGTAGCGTCTGGTAGGCCGCCTTGGCTGCACCGATATCCCTGACGAGAGCGACGACGTGATCGAGGCCGGTGATCATATGTCCCCCTTTTGATCGACCCTTTTATTGACGTGGAACCAATGCGCCGAAACACGGCGTTTGTCCGGGCTTGGCATTGCCCGGTGATGGTCGTATTCCGGCCTCATGCTGACCTCAAGCGCTTGGGGCGGCAGATTTGCGAATAATTTCAGCGATCCCTGAGCGGAACCGGTGCTACAGTAAGCGCGCCGGCCTGGACCACAAAGCGCATGACGGACAAGCAATGCAGGCTCTCTTCATCGGACAGACCTATATCGACGTCGTCTTCATCACCGACCATATGCCGACCGGGGACGAGAAGCACGTGGCCTCGGACTACGCGGTCTCCTTCGGCGGCAACGCGGTGACGGCGGCGTTCTGCTGCGCCAAGCTCGGCATCGTGCCTGACCTGATCGCTACCGCGGCCAATGACTGGCTGGGGCGCATGTTCCAGGACATGTGCGCGAAATACGCGATCTCGCTGCACGGGCGGAAGGTGAACCAGTCCTCGCTCTCCTTCATCATGCCCAAGGACGGCAAGCGCGCCATCGTCCGCTGCCGCGACGACGAGCACATCCATCCCTTTCCGATGCTCAATCTCGGCGGCTGCCGCGCGCTGCACGTGGATGGTCATCAGCCGGATGCCGCGATCCACTACGCCAAGGTCTGCCGCGAGGCCGGCATCCTGACCTCGCTCGACGGCGGCGGCCTGCGCACCAACACGCATGAGCTGCTGGAATATATCGACGTTGCCATCGTCGCCGAGCGCCTGTGCGAGCAGATGGACCTGACGCCGGAGAAGATGCTCGACTATCTCAAGAGCCGCGGCTGCAAGATCGGCGGCATCACCATGGGCGAGAAGGGCCTGCTCTGGTACAACGAGACAGGTGCGGTCGAGATCATGCCGGCGATGCCGATCCCGCGCGAGCGCGTGATCGACACCAACGGCGCCGGCGACGTTTTCCACGGCGCCTATGTCTATTCCTACCTCGCTCATCCCGGCAAAAGCTGGCGCGAGCACTTTGATTTTGCCCGAGCCGCCTCGACCTTCAAGATCCAGCGCCTCGGCAACGAGGCCGGCTTGCCGACGCTCGTCGATATCGCCAAGGTTCGGCACGAGTTCGAGGTCAGGGTTTAGATCCAGATGGGGCGCGTTTTCGTCGCCGGCAGCATCAACATGGATGTGGTGGCGACCGCCGATCGCCACCCGCGCGTCGGCGAGACCGTCGCCGGCCGCGAGGTACTGTATTTTCCAGGCGGCAAGGGTGCGAACCAGGCGGTGGCGGCGTCACGGCTTGGCGCGCGGACCACGCTGATAGGGCGGCTGGGGAAGGATTCCTTTGGCGCTGAGCTAAAGACGTTCCTCGGCGCGCAAGGCATCGATCTCGGCTCGGTGCGCGACGCCGACACCCACACCGGCACTGCGATCATCACCGTCGCGGCCTCAGATAACACCATCGTCGTCATTCCCGGCAGCAATGCGCAGGTCGGCGCGGATGATGTGGCGGACGTGCCGCTGACGAAGGGTGATGTCGCGGTCAGCCAGTTCGAGATCCCGCTGCCGACGATCGCCGCGTTCTTCCGGCGCGCACGCGAGGCCGGCGTCGTGACCGTGCTCAACCCGGCGCCGGCGCAAAAGATGTCCGGTGAGCTGCTCGCGCTGGTCGACATCCTCGTGCTGAACGAGACCGAACTCGGCTTCCTCGCCGGTGAGGAATTGTCCGACGGCGACGAGGCCGCGAAGATCTTCGATGTCGCGCGAAAACTTCAGGCGCGCGCGGACCAGAGCATCTGCGTCACGCTCGGCAGGCGCGGCGTGCTTGCGCTTGCGGGGCGCGAAGAGGCCGCCGTGCCCGGGCGTGCCGTGAAGGCGGTCGATACCACCGGGGCCGGCGATTGTTTTGTCGGCGCGCTCGCCGCGCAACTGGCTGACGGTGTGCCCTTGCGTGCCGCCCTCGCCTTCGCCAACGCCGCCGCCTCGATCAGCGTGCAGCGCATGGGCGCGGGGCCGTCGATGCCGACGGCCAGGGAAGTTGCTGCTGTGTTGTCGGCGCCCTAAGCCAGCGCGCTCTTCAGGTCAAAGCTTTCGTCCGCAGCCTGCGCCGGCGTGATCGAGCGATTCATGCCCTGCAACCGCCGGCCGAACATGTGGTCACCGGCGCGGTTGATCGATTCGATGCCGAGCAGCGTCTCACCCTTGTAGCAGAACGCGGAGAACGCCTTGTTCGCGGCGCTGCCACGCAGCACGACGCGGTCGTAGCCGGTGGTGAGGCCTGAGATCTGGAGCTTGTCGTCGCCCTGGTCGCTCCAGAACCAGGGATGGCTGTCGTACGGCTTCTTGTCGCCCGTCAGCCGCGCGGCGAGGCAGCGGGCGTGGTCGGTGGCGTTCTGCACCGATTCCAGCCGCAGCGATCCGCCGAAGCGGGGGCTTGCGAACAGCGCGCAATCGCCGATCGCGGAGATGTCAGGGTCAGCCGTCGACAGATATTCGTCGACGATGATGCCGGCGGCGACCGGCAGCCCGGCCTCAGCCGCAAGCTCGATGTTCGGCAGCACGCCGACGCCGACCACGACGAGATCGGCGGGCAGATGCCGTCCGTCGCTCAGGGAGACCCCTGTGACCTTGCCGCCTTCTGCCTCGATCGAGGTCGCCTGCACGCCGAGATGGACGCGGATACCGGCCTCGCGATGGCGTTCCTGAAAATACTCCGACACCTCCGCCGTCACCGCACGCGCCATCACGCGCGGGGCAAGCTCGAGCACGTCGACCTCGAGGCCCTTGATCCGGGCGGTGGCCGCGAATTCGAGACCAATGAAACCGGCGCCGATCACCACGACCCGTGTCTTCGAGGGCATGATCGCACGCAGCGCATCGCTCTCGTCGAGGATGCGCAAATATTTCACGTCGGGCAGATTGGCGTTGGGCAGGTCGAGCAGCCGGTTGCGTGCGCCGGTGGCCAGCACGAGGTGAGCGTAGGCCAGCGTCTCGCCCGAGGCGAGCAGCACCTTGTGGCCGGCGCGATCGATCGACACTGCGCGGCCCGCGATCAGCTCGATCTTCTGGTCCTGATAAAATTTCTCCGGCCGGAACATCAGGCTCTCCGGCCCGGCCGAGCCCTTGATATAGGCCTTGGACAAGGGCGGCCGCTGATAGGGCAGATGCGCCTCGTCATTGATCAGGCAAATGCGCTGCGAAAAGCCCGCCTGGCGCAGCGATGCCGCGACCTGATAGCCGCCATGGCCGGCACCGACGATGATCACCGGACCGTCGCTCATTGGACAGCCCATTTCCGGAAGACACGAGCGTGACCCATGTCGTCTCCTCTCTCGCTGATTTTGGTTGCTGGCCTTACGAGGAGCCGGCGCTCGTGTCCGTCCCTTGGCGAAGGCGGCCCCATTTGAGCCTATCGTTTCGCCCCGCGCAAGGGCGGCGGTCGGGGATTGTCACTCCTCCGCTTCTGCGATTTAGTCGCACGAGCCACCTCATGCCGGGGATATTCCAGATGCCAGCTCCCATCTCCCTGCCCGATGATCCCGCCCTGCTGCGGATCGACGGCCCGATCGCGACCATCACGCTCAACCGTCCCGCCGCGTTCAACTCCATCAATCTCGCCATCGCGCAGAAGCTCGAGCAGCTCGCGGCCTATATCGAAGCCGCTGACGACATCAGGGTCGTCGTGCTCGAAGGCGAAGGCCGTGCCTTCTCGGCCGGCGGCGATCTGCAGACGATTGGTGCCGCCGCCGAAGCGGGCACGGTGACGCCCGTGGTCGGCGAGCTCTTGAAGCACTATCACGCCTTCATCGAGATCGTCAGGCGCATGCCGAAAATTTCGTTATCCAGCGTGCACGGCTCGGCGGCCGGCGCCGGCATGGGCCTCGCCTTCGTCACCGATCTCTGCATCGCCGCTGATGACGCCAAGTTCACACCCGCCTATGCCAAGATCGGAGTGTCGCCGGACGGCGGTTCGACGGTCGGCATCGTCGGCACGGTCGGCTCCCGCCGGGCGCTGCAGATCTTCCTGTCCGAGGACAACTTTACCGCGCAGCAGGCCTATGAATGGGGCCTCGTCGCCAAGACGGTTCCGGCCGCCGAACTGAAGGCGGCCACGCGAAAACTCGCCGAGCGTCTGGCGCAGAACCCGCCGGCTGCAATCGCCGGCACCAAATCGCTGGTCTATCAGGCCGCCACCACGCCGGTGAAGCAGCAGCTCGATGCCGAGGAACACAAGATCATCATGGCGATGAACACGGAGGAATTTCGCAGCGCCGTGAAGAAATTCACGAGCAAGTCAAAGTGACGACACCAGCGCGTACGTTCTACGGCCTTCGTCACGGCGCGACCGACTGGAATCGCGAGGGACGATTCCAGGGGCGGACCGACAATCCGCTGAACGAGGACGGCCTCCGGCAGGCGCACGAGGCCGTGGACATGCTGCGCGGCGCCGGCATCAGCCGAATCGTTGCAAGTCCCTTGGCCCGCGCGGCACGAACGGCCGAGATCATCGCGGCCGCGATCGCGGTGCCGCTGGCGATCGACGACGGCATCATCGAGTTCGACTTCGGAAGCTTTGAAGGCCTGCCTGTCCGCGACCTCATGATCAAGCACGGCGTCACGTCGGCGACGGGCCTCGTCTCGATCCTGCCGGCCGACGGCGAGAGCTGGGACGCCATGACGGAACGGTCGCTGGCTTGCGTCGCCGCGTGGCTCGACCGTCATCCCGGCGACGATCTCCTGTTCGTCTGCCATGACGCGGTGATGCAGGGGATGGCCAACGCGCTGTCCGGCAGCTACTTCAAGAACAGCCACGGCACGCCGTTTCGCTACGTCTGCGACGGCGCGCATTGGCGGGTCGAGCAAGTCGTTACTTTGGACAGATATAGCCCGTCCCCGCCGGCGACTTGAAGCAGCCGACCGATTCCGGCAGCACCTTCTGCGGCAGCCACAGCACCACGCTCGGGAAGTAGATCGCGAATGCGATCGTCCCCAGGAACACCAGATAGATCGGCAACGCAGCGCGTAGCGCTTTCGCGAAACTTATGCCGACGAATTTCGACGCCATCAGCAGCACCAGCCCGTAAGGCGGCGTGATCAGGCCGAAGGCGAGCGTGGCGATCAGCACCACGCCCATATGGACGCTATTGATGTCACCGGCCTCCGTCAGTGTGTTGACCAGCGGCATGAAGATGATGATGGTCGGCACCGGTTCGATGAAGTCGCCGACGATGGTGAAGAGCAGCACCATCAGCAGCATGATCAGATGCGGATCGTTACCTGCCATCGAGGTGAGGATCTCGGCGATGTAGCTCGCACCCCGCAGATAAGCGAGCATCCAGCCGAAGGCATTGGCTGCGCCGATGGTGACCAGCGGCAGCGAGAAGATCAGTCCGGCAATGCAGAAATCGTAAGGGATACTCTTGATGTGCCCGCGATTGAGCGCGGGAATCACGACCAGGACGATCCAGACCACGGCGACCACGCCGGCTTCGGTCGGCGTGAACCAGCCGGTCAGGATGCCACCGAGCAGGATCACCGGGATCATCAGCGGCAAGGCCGCATCGCCGGCCGCGAACACCACCTGCCGCAGCGGCGCGCGCGGCTTGCGCAGGCCGGAGGGGCCGAAGAAGTAGCAATAAAGCATCAGACCGAAGCCGATCATCAGGCCGGGCACCACGCCCGCCATGAACAGGCCGGCGATCGAGACGTTGCCGACCGCGCCATAGACGACGGCGGTAATGCTCGGCGGCACCAGCGCGGCGATTGTGGAGGCCGAGGCGATGATGGCGGCGATGAAGGCCGGATCATAGCCTTCGCGCTTCATCGGGCCGCCCAGCGCCCGGCTCATCACGGCGACGTCGGCGGTGGTCGAGCCCGACATTTCCGAGAAGAACATGCTGAAGACGACCACGACCTGCGACAGCCCGCCCCTGATGTGACCGACCAGCGATACCGAGAGATTGGCTATTCGCACCACCACATTCGCCGAACTCATGAGCTCGCCGACCAGCAGGAAGAACGGGATCGCCAGCAGCGCCTCGGAATCGACGCCGTCAAAGATCTTCTGGATGATGGCGGCGAGCGAGACGTCGGACAGGATCGCGCCGATGAAGACACCGGCCATCAGCGAGAACGGCACCGGCACGCCGAGATAGCCGAACGACAGGAAGCAGACCGTCATCAACGCCAGGACAACAGGTGCGCTCATAGCTGCGCCCTCGCCTGCGCGTCGGTGACGATGGGCGTTCCATCTTCCTCGGGCGGCTCGGGATGATCAAAGCCGTTGCGCAGGCCGTTGACCAGCTGCTCGATGGTGAACAGGCCGATCAGTACGCCCGAGAGCGGAATGATCGCGTAGAGCGAGGCGATCGGGGTGCCGGACGGCAACCGAAAGCTGCCGAAGCCGCGCAGATAATTCTGATAGCCGTACCAGATCAGGCAGAACGCAACCCCGAGCACGACGATGCGGATGATGACTTCGACGATCATGCGCGACGTGCCGTGCATCGCCTCGGAAATCGCGGTGAGATAGAGGTGGTCGTTGCGCCGGGTCGCAGCCGCCGTGCCGACGAAGATCGCGTAGATGAACAGCGTCGAGGTCACCTCCTGGAGCCACAGCCAGGGATGACCGATGGTCCGGGTGACGATGTCGGCGGTGACCGACAGCGAGAAGCCAAAGCAGAGCACGCCGCAGAGGATCATCAGCGCGAGCTCGAGCCAGTCGAGCCCGCGCCATTTCAGGTGGCGTTGGCGATGCACAAGCAGTTTGTCGGCGATGGCCATTAGTCCCCCGTCCCAAAGCTATCGGATGTGACAGCTGCGAAGCTGCCGATCACGCTCGGCCTGCATGGTTCGAGGCGCCCGCTTCACGGGCTCCTCACCATGAGGGTCTAAAATCTCGCCGCGAAACGAGACCTCATCCTGAGGGCCCGCCGCAAGGCGGGCGTCTCGAAGGATGGCCGCAAGCGCCCTAGTTAATCGACCGGATCAAGTCCTTGACCTTCTCGGCGTGCGGGCCAAGCTCCTTGGCGAGCTTGTCAAGATAGGGATCGGCGACCGCCGTGAAGCTCTTCTTGTCGACGTTGTCGACGATCTTCACGCCCATCTTCTTCAGCTTTTCGGCGGCGGTGCGCTCCAGCTCGAACGCCTTCGCCGGCTCTTTGGTGCTGATCTCGTTGGCCGCGGTCTGCACCCAGCCCTTTTGCTCGGCCGAGAGGCTCTGCCAGAGCTTGTCGGAGATGAACACCAGCGCGTTGTTGGCCTCGTGCTCGGTGATGTTGAGGACCGGCGCGACCTCGTAATGCTTGTTGACGAGGTAGACGTTGATGCTGTTCTCGGCGACGTCGACGACGCCGGTCTGCAGGCTCGTGTAGACGCTGCCGAACGGCATGTGCACGGTCTGGGCACCGTAGGCCGGGAACATGGTGTCCTCGGTCGCGGTCGCCTGCACGCGGACCTTTGCGCCCTTGATATCGGCCACATTGCGGATCTCCCGCTTCGCGTACATGTGGCGCACGCCCTGCGAGCCGGTCGCGATCACATGCAGGCCCTGGGTGGTCTCGTCGATCATGGCCTTGAGCGCTTCGAACACGCGGGGATCCGCGAGGCCCTTGACCACGTGGTTCTCGTCGCGGAACAGATAGTGCAGCGACATCACACCGGCTTGCGGCGAGATCGTCGCGGTGTTCGCAGAGGAGATGATGGAGAATTCGACATCTCCGGCTTTCACGAGTTGGAGCACTTGCGGCTCCTGCCCGAGCTGCGCGCCCGGATACTGGTCGATGATCATGGTGCCTTTGCTCAACTCCTTGAGCTTTTCGGCAAAGATGTCGCCCGCGATGGAATAGCCGGTGTTGCGCGGCTGGTCGTAGGCGAAGCGATAGTGCTTCGCCTCCTGCGCCCCCGCCCCGGTCACGAACAGCACGGCGGCCGCAGCCGCCAACCCACGCATGGATCGTGCAATCATCGTTTCCCCCTGTGTTATGCCCGCCGCTTGTGCGGTCTGGGCGTTCGTCGTTCGGTCAGCTTGTCTCGGTCTTCCCAGTCCTCTGCATGAAATCGAAGTCGCAGCCCTCGTCGGCCTGCATGATGGTCTCGTTGAACAGCCAGGCATAGCCGCGCCGCGCTTCATCGGGCGCGGCCGCCGGCTTCAATGCAGCGCGCCGGCGCTCCAGCTCGGCCGCATCGACCAGCAGCTCGATGCTGCGCTTGGCCACATCGAGGCTGATCATGTCGCCGTTCTTCACCAGCGCCAGCGGCCCGCCGACGGCGGATTCCGGGGTGATGTGCAGAACGATGGTGCCGAACGCGGTGCCGCTCATGCGCGCATCGGAAATGCGCACCATGTCCTTGGTGCCGCCGCGCGCCAGCTTCTTCGGGATCGGCAGGTAGCCCGCCTCCGGCATGCCCGGCGCGCCCTTCGGGCCGGCATTGCGCAGCACCAGCACGTCGTCGGCGGTCACGTCGAGATCGGGATCGTCGACCCGCAAGGTCATGTCCTCGACGGATTCGAACACGACGGCGCGGCCGGTGTGCTTCAACAGCTTGGGACTCGCGGCCGATTGCTTGATCACCGCGCCGCGCGGCGCGAGATTACCGTGCAGGACGGCGAGGCCGCCTTCCGTCTTGATCGGATTGTCGCGCGGACGGATCGCATCCTGGCCCGGCACGTCCTCCGCATTGGCGACGACGTCGCGCAGCGTTTGGCCCGAGATCGTCTTGGCATCGAGATCGACGAGGTCGCCGAGTTGCGCCAGCAGCTTCGGCACGCCGCCGGCGTGATGGAAATGCTCCATATAGTGCTCGCCCGACGGCTTGAGGTCGACCAGCACCGGCACCTCCCGGCCGATCTGGTCGAACACTCCGAGATCGAGCCGATGCGGCGAGCGATGCGCCATCGCGGTCAGATGGATCAGGCCGTTGGTGGAGCCGCCAATCGCCTGGAGCACGACCTGCGCGTTCTTGAAAGACGCGGGTGTCAGAAGCTCGCTCGGCTTCGGCCCCTTGGTCTTGGCCATTTCGGCGGCAACCTTGCCGCTCGCTTCCGCAAGTCGGAAACGTTCGGCATGCGGCGCCGGGATCGTCGCGCTCATCGGCAGCGACAGGCCCATGGCTTCGATCATGCAGGCCATGGTCGAGGCCGTGCCCATCACCATGCAGGTGCCGACCGACGGCGCGAGGCGGCCGTTCACTGCTTCGATTTCGACATCGTCGATTTCGCCGGCGCGATACTTGCCCCAGAGACGGCGGCAATCGGTGCAGGCGCCCAGCACCTCGCCCTTGTGATGGCCGACCACCATCGGCCCGACCGGAATGACCACGGTCGGCAGGTCGGCGCTGATCGCGGCCATCACCTGCGCCGGAAGCGTCTTGTCGCAGCCGCCGATCACGATCACCGAATCCATCGGCTGGGCCCGGATCATCTCCTCGGTGTCCATCGCCATCAGGTTGCGCAGATACATCGAGGTCGGATGCGCAAAGCTCTCGGCGATCGAGATGGTCGGAAACACGAACGGCATCGCGCCCGACAGCATCACGCCGCGCTTGGCGGCTTCGATGATCTGCGGAACGTTGCCGTGGCAGGGATTGTAGTCGCTATAGGTATTGGTGATGCCGACGATCGGACGCTCCAGCGCGTCGTCGGAATAGCCCATGGCCTTGATGAACGCCTTGCGCAGGAACAGCGAGAAGCCGGCATCGCCATAGCTCGTCAGACCCTTGCGCAACCCACTCGTCATCATGCCACTCCTGAAGTTGCCATTGTGGTACAGCCTGAACGTGGATTGTCAATAAGCCTGGTCCATATTGTCGCATTTTCCGCCCATAAGCACCTTCTTCGGCACAAATTATTGACAATCTGTCCCTTGCCTGCTCCACAGGGCGAGCCGGCCAGACGCCGGGAGGCCGAAGGCATGTCCGACATTCGCACCGCAGACAGCACGCCGGTCCGGCGCGACGATCCGGACGACGTCGTCGCGCGGCTGGAGGAGGACATCATCTTCGGTCGCCTGCCGCCGGGCGCGCGCCTGACTGAAGACGCGCTGATGTCGCGCTACGGCACCTCCCGCCACTTCGTGCGGCAGGCCTTGGTGGATGCGGAGCGGCGCGGCATCGTCCGCCGGGAGAAGAACGTCGGCGCCACCGTCCGGTTCTACTCGGCCGAGGAAGTCCGGCAGATCTACGAGGTCCGGGAGATGCTGACGCGGCAGGCCGCGTTGATGATCCCGCTGCCCGCGCCGCGAGTGCTGATCGACGATCTCTCCGCGCTGCAACGACAATATTGCGCGAAGGCCGATGCGCAGGATCTGCGCGGCATCCACGAAGCCAATGACGCCTTCCACCTCGCGCTGTTCTCGGCCTGCGGCAATCCCTATCTGGTCCGCTCGCTCCAGGACTACATGAACCTGACCCTGCCGATGCGCGCCAAGAACCTCGCCGACCGCGAGGGGCTCGCGCAATCGCGGCGCCAACATGAGATGATGATCGAGCTACTCAGGGGACGCGACAGCTGGGCGCTGGCGCAGTTGTGTGTCGATCACATGCAGTTCAGCAAGAGTGATTACCTGGCGAGGATTGGAGGGGCTAGCGCGTAGACCGATCGAGCTGCCGTTGGACGACGCTGAAGATCCGTTCAGTACCGCCTCAACAGCCCACGATCCACGCTCGCCTCGCCATAATCGGCGCAGGCCCTTTTCGGGTTTCTGATCAAGTCCGTGCGGATGCGCCTGAAGGTCTTGCTCGCCGCGTCGGACACTTCAGGGCGGAATTTGCCGGGATCGTAGCTCTCGCCGTCGCGGGCCCTGATGGCCGCGGCATAGGCGTCGATCATGGCCATCGCGACGTCGGGACTGCCGAGTAGCCGGGCGCCGAGCTGAATGCTGCCGCTGCCATCGACCTCGTAACCGTCGCATCGCTGTTCGAGCACCACCGATGCCGTGACAAGCTGGTCGAGGAATGCCGCCTCGGCCTCGGTGAGGGGGGCGGCTAGCGTCGGTCTGGAAACCATCATCGCGAATATCGCGACTGACAATTTGATTTTCATTGCCGTGGCTTTCGCTGCCGCCTCTGCGGCGTCATCAACGCAATCGTTGCTGAATTCCGATCGCACAGATCGAAAGCCGAAAAGCTGGAGTACCATTGATCCACATCAAGGGGCGGGACACCAGAACAAAGCGGCGGCGCCGGCTGACCCGAACGAAAAACCACGTGCCGCTTGACAAGGCAGGGACGCATCGCGGACGGTCGCTAGGCAGCGCGTCCCGTCGCACGCATATCGGCCTCGCGTCGCAAAGCCGCACACTCAGCCTCGAACTTCCGAGAGCCTAGTTCGCCGGCCACGAGCCGCGCCGCATGAATTTCCGCCGAGGCGCCTCGAACGTCATCATGCGCCAATTGCAGCTTCGCGATCCGCAGCCTCAACCTGACGGCCTGCACTCGCCCGTCGATGCTCGACCACAATTGCCGGCCCAGATGCAGATGTCGCAGTGCTGCCTCATAGTCGTCGCGCGCATGCGCGAGGACCGACTGCGCTTCGTTCGTCAATGCCCGGATCGACGGCATCGGCCACCGGTCCGGACTTCCGGAGAGCTCCTCGATCAGTTCAAGCGCCTGCTCACGACGGCCCGTGTGCGCGGCCGCGAGTGCAAGATGTGCGAACAGGATCCCACGCCGCTGCAGGGTCCACCAGGACTTTCCGATCAGACTGCGCTCGAGGCTGGCGTAAGCCGCCTCCGCTTCACCGCGTTCCAGCAACAGCATGGCGCGACCGGGTTCCGGGCACCAGCCGAGCGCGTAAGCCTTTTCATAGGCCTCGAGCGCGTCGTCTTCATTGCCGATCGCTGCGTAAACGTCGCCAAGCACGCGATTGGCGTCGCCGATCGCCCAAGGCGCATCACCGGTGAGCCGTGCCAACGAGTCCTGAATTCGGAGCAAAGCTTCGCCGAGCGAGCCCCTGACACCGAGAACTTCTGACCGATGAAGCTGGCAGGAGCCGGACAATTCCATCCCGCTCTCGGTGCAATATTTCTGATAGCCCAGCGTCCACTGGTCGGCCCTCGCCCAATCTCCGAACATCCGCGCCGCCCACAGGATGTTGCAGTAGAGGATGCCTCCGACGATTGGATCGATATCGCCACTGGAGAGCGCCATCGCAGCGGCGAGGTCCTGATCCGCTAATCCAGCACGTGTATCGCCAAGACACAGCCGGTAGAACCCGCGATAAGCAAGACTCAGCGCCTCGATGCCAATAGCGTTCTTGTGCCGGACCGTGCTGTACGCGACATCAGCAAGTGAAAGCGCCTGTTCAGGCTCGCCCTCGAACGCGGCGACCTTCGACTTCATCCAGAGAATGAGCGCAGTCGTGGCGGGATCCTCGACTTCGGAGGCCCAATCTTCCGCCCGTGCCAGCCAGCCCTTGGCAATCGCCGCCTGGCCGCGCTCGAAGTGCAAGCCGGAGAGCGTGACGGCGTCGACGACGGCCAGCGGGACGTTGCCGGCCCTGGTATGGGCGGCAACTGCACGAGCCAAAAGAGGCAGGGCCGCATCGGCCTTGCCAGCGCATTGCAAGGCCAGCGCCCATTGGTGCAAGTCGGCGCCATCAAGCGGTTCGACGGTATCGGCTGCCTCGAACAACGCTGCGGCTTCGTCCCAGGCTTGCACGGCAGCGGCGCGTTGCGCTTGCGCCCGCACGTCCGGGGCCTGCTCGTCCGTCGTCTCGGAAGCGGCGACCTGCATCTCGGATACGCCGTCGATGCAGAAACGATATCCCCTGCCCGGCATGTTCCGGATGGCACTATCCATGCCACCCTTGCGCAGCACGCCACGCAGCATGCTCACCGCCCGCTGCAACGAATTGTCGGTGACGGTTACATCAGGCCAGAGGGTATCGAGCAGCTCTTCCTTGGTGACGACCCGATCCCGGTTGCGCGTCAGGTAGACCAGCAGATCGAACACACGCGGCTGCAACGCGACTTCCCGCTGCGCGTGGATGAGCGCACGGCCCTCTTCATCGAGCTCGAAGGGTCCAAACCTGAGGGTCATATCGTTAAGTCCAGGCGATGCGGAAAAGGTTCAGACAAGGATCAGGCAATGATCAGCCCGCGGTAAGGACGGTCAGCACCGGTCGCCTCTATAGCTCCTCACGGCCTGGGTCGCTTCCGCCCCGCAGGCAAAAACCCCGAGGAGATGTCTGATGGAACTCTATGTCATCCGCCGCCCGAGCGCCTGGGCAAATTTGAGCGAACTGGAAGCCGCCGGCGCGAGGTCCGCTCGGATCGGCAACGAGCAGATGTCCCACCGCGTCCGTTGGATCCGCAGCTATGTGGTCCATGAGGCCGACGGCCGCATCGGCACCTTCTGCATCTATGAAGCGCGCGATGGGGAGTCGATCCGCGAGCATGCACGGCGCGTCGGCATGCCGGGCGAGGAGTTCTACAAGGTTGCCACGACAGTGGTCGTCCGCGGCGATCCCACACCGCAGACGGCCGCCGCCGAATAGCAAATCAGCGCGGGCGCCGTCATCGACTCGTGATTCCACGAAAGGATAAGAAAATGTCCGTTCAGTCTCAGGCGCCGCCCGCACTGAGCCCCTCGCAGCGGTATCTCGCCGGCATCCTGTTGCGGCTTCGCCGGCTCATCAATCAGTCTGTCGCCAGCATGCTGGCGAACCGCGAGAAGGCCGCAATGCAGTTCGCGAAAGGTTGCGGCGGCACCACGGCCAGCGGTGATGGCACGGTTCGAGACACGCTTCACGATCAGAGGATTTGCATTTCCAGCAACAGCTTCAATTCGAGGAGATAGTCATGAATTCTTTCTTCCAATCCGACGCTTCCGAAGCCAAGACCTCCTATTTCAAGAATTTCAAACTCGGAAATTTCAAATCCAGAACCGCCGCGCTGGCGATCGGGACGATCGGGGCCGTCCTGATGTCGCTTGTTCTGGCTTCGGCTGCGACGACGTTCGGCGACCATCGCACCGAGGGCGTGAGCGGCGGCGCAATGGTCCAGAAAAGCCCCGGCAAATGCAAGGCCGCGACGGTTCCGACAGCCTTTGCAACCTGACGAAGGCGGCGGTGACACGCCCGCTGAAACAGCCGTTCAAGCTCTCACCACTGAACTGGAAACTCTATCATGTCCATCACCATGCAAAACGGACCTACACAGACGGCAAGCTCGCTCTTGGCACGAAGCTTCGTGCTCGGCTATGGCCTCCTTGCCTATCTCATCTTCTTCGGGACCTTTCTCTACGCCGTCGGCTTCATTTCGCGGTTCATCGTGCCCAAGACGATCGACAGCGGCGTGGCTGGTTCGACCGCACAGGCCCTCTTGATTGATCTCGCGCTGATGTCCCTGTTTGCCGTCCAGCACAGCGGCATGGCTCGCCAGGGCTTCAAGAAGCTGTTCGCCGCCTTCGCCTCACCCGCGCTCGAGCGCAGCACCTATGTGCTGCTGGCAAGCCTGAGCCTGATCCTGCTGTTCTGGCAATGGCGTCCCATCACCGCCGTGGTTTGGGAGATTGAGACGCCGGTGGCAGCCTACGCCGCTGTCGCCGGCAGCTTCGCCGGCTGGCTCATCGTGCTGTACAGCACGTTTCTGATCAGCCATTTCGAATTGTTCGGACTTACGCAAGTCGTCAGCCACTTTGCGGGGCGGCTCGCCGAGCCGATGAAGTTCAGGACGCCGGGCCTCTACCGCCTGATCCGGCATCCTATCTATCTCGGCTTCATTATCGCGTTCTGGTCGACGCCTACCATGACGCTCGGGCACATGCTGTTCGCGATGGTGACGACGGCCTACATCTTCGTCGGCATCTGGTTGGAGGAGCGCGACCTGATCACTCTTTTCGGAGATCAGTACCGACACTACAGGGAGAAGGTAGCGATGCTGCTCCCGGGCCTGTTCTGATCCGGCGCGAAGCTACGGTTTGAGCGGCCAAGCAGAGCTCGGCCGCTCTGGCCATGTCGAGCGCGCTCCCTAGCGCTTCTTCCAGTCGATGATCCGGCTCGGGTCCGCATCGAACTCCATGCTGCAGAACGTGCCGCCCTGGAAATAATCCCCGACCGGATCCGGCTTCAGCTTGGCCTGCTCGGCCATCGCGTGCTCGCGGAAATCTTCGGCGCGGCCGGTGGGGCGATAGCCGAGTTCATAGGCGCGGTGGTTGTCCCACCAGGCGCGCTCGTTGAGGGAGGCGCCGTAGAACACCTCGAAATGGATGTCGGGATGCTCGAGCCCGATGCGGCAGAGCTGCACGAGGTCATCGGGCTTGAGCCAGATGGCGAGCCGGCGCTGGTCGAGCGGCATGTCGCCGAAATTGCCGATGCGCAGGCACGTCACCTTCAGCCCGTGCTTGTCGGCGTAGAGCGCGCCGACGGCTTCGCCGAACACCTTGCTGACGCCGTAGCGCCCGTCGGGGCGCGGGGTCACGTCGGCGCCGATCCTGTGGTGTCGCGGATAGAAGCCGACGGCGTGGTTCGACGAGGCGAACACCACGCGCTTGACGCCCTTGCGGTACGCGGCCTCGAACAGATTGTAGCCGCCGATGATGTTGGCCTGGAGGATCTGGTCCCAGGTGCCTTCGACCGAATAGCCGCCGAAATGGATGATGCCGTCGACGCCTTCGCAGATCGCCTCGCATTGCGCGAGATCGGCGAGGTCCGCCGCCTTGAATTTTTCGTTCGCACCGAGATCGACAGGCGGCTTGATGTCGGAGAGCAGAAGATCCGGATAGATCGGCGGCAGCAGTTTTCGCAGGCTCGTGCCGATTCCGCCCGAAGCTCCCGTCATCAAAATACGCGGCATGTCTTCCCTCACCGTTGGTGACCGATTTGCCGTCACGTGTCCCTAATGATAGCAGGATTGTCCAGAGGGAACGAAACGAGAGAACCGACATGAATGAGGCATCGTCCCACACCCAGGAACGGCCGGGCTGGCGGCCGGCGACCTATTACCCCGACTCCGCGATCAAGGCGCTCGATCCCCGCTTCGAAAAATACTGGCTGAAACTGTCGGCGGTGGAGCGGCTCGCGACCGGCCTACGCTGGGCCGAGGGTCCGGTGTGGTTCGGCGACGGGCGCTATCTCTTGTGCAGCGACATCCCGAACCAGCGCATCATCAAATGGGAGGAAGAGACCGGCGCGGTTTCGGTGTTCCGCAAGCCTTCCAATTTCGCCAATGGCAACACGCGCGACCGCCAGGGCCGGCTCGTCACCTGCGAGCACGGCGGGCGGCGCGTGGTGCGCACTGAATACGACGGCAGCATCACCGTGCTGATGGATCAATTCAACGGCAAGCGGTTGAACTCGCCGAACGATGTCGTTGTTAAATCGGACGGATCGATCTGGTTCACCGACCCGACCTTCGGCCTGCTCGGCAATTACGAGGGCTACAAGGCCGAGCCCGAGATCGACCCGAACGTCTACCGGCTCGATCCCGCGACCGGCAAGGCGACCATCGTCGCAGAGGGCGTGCTCGGGCCGAACGGGCTGTGCTTCTCGCCGGACGAGAGGATATTGTACGTCGTGGAATCCCGCGGCGTGCCGAACCGCAAGATCCTCGCCTATGACGTTTCGCCCGACGGCACCAAGATTTCCAACAAGCGCGTCCACATCGACGCAGGTCCCGGCACGCCGGACGGCATGCGCTGCGACATCGACGGCAATCTCTGGTGTGGCTGGGGCATGGGCGATCCCGAACTCGACGGCGTCGTGGTGTTCGCGCCCGACGGCGTGATGATCGGCCGCATCGCGCTGCCCGAGCGCTGCGCCAATCTCTGCTTCGGCGGCGTCAAGCGCAACCGCCTGTTCATGGCGGCGAGCCAGTCGATCTACGCGTTGTATGTGAACACGCAGGGTGCGCTCGGCGGCTAGCGCCGCACTCGTAGCAACCATTAAAGCACGCCCGATTTCCGCGAGCATGACGCCGTGCTTGCGGCCGTCAAGGCGTGGC
>NZ_LBJA01000027.1:0-87770 GCF_028128695.1 Bradyrhizobium sp. CCBAU 25360 | reverse complement strand
AAACCAAAGTGCAGATGGCTGCGTGAGCCAACGAAACATCGAAGCCGGAGAACCAAAATGAAGACATGTTTGGTGGTCGATGATTCCAGCGTCGTTCGTAAGATCGCGCGCCGGATCCTGGAAGGCCTGGAATTCCAAGTCACCGAAGCCGAGGACGGCTCGAAGGCGCTCGAGATCTGTCAGCGGCAGCTGCCCGACGCGGTGCTGCTCGACTGGAATATGCCGGTCATGGACGGCTTCGAGTTCATGGGCCACATGCGCCGCCTGCCCGGCGGCGACCAGCCCAAGGTGGTGTTCTGCACCACCGAGAACAATGTGGCTCATATTGCCCAGGCGCTCAGCGGCGGCGCCAACGAGTACATCATGAAGCCTTTCGACAAAGACATCATCGCCGACAAGTTCGCTGAAGTTGGTTTGATCCCGGTCGGACAAGCCATGGTCTGAGTGTGTCTGGCCCGCGTATTTAGGCCAGAGTGTTCCAGTACAGCTTCGAAGAGGCCATCCGTGACCCCGACCGAGTATGAGTATCTGCGTAAATTCCTAAAGGACAATTCCGGTCTCGATCTTTCCGCAGACAAGCAATATCTGATCGAAAGCCGCCTGCTGCCGCTGGCCCGCAAGGCCGGACTCTCCGGCATCGGCGAACTCGTGCAGAAGCTGCAGGGCGGCTCGCGCACGGTGATCACCGACGTGGTCGAAGCCATGACCACCAACGAGACCTTCTTCTTCCGCGACAAGGTCCCGTTCGATCATTTCCGCGACACCATCATGCCCGAGATCATCAAGGCGCGGGCCGCCCGCCGCAGCATACGGATCTGGTGCGCCGCCGGCTCGACCGGGCAGGAGCCCTATTCGCTGGCGATGTGCCTGAAGGAGATGGGCGCGGCCCTTACCGGCTGGCGCATCGAGATCATCGCGACCGATCTGTCGCAGGAGGTGCTGGAGAAGGCCAAGGCCGGAATCTACAGCCAGTTCGAGGTGCAGCGCGGCCTGCCGATCCAGATGCTGATGAAATATTTCAAGCAGACCGGCGAGACCTGGCAGGTCAATCCCGAACTGCGGGCGATGATCCAGCACCGGCAGCTCAACCTGCTGCACGATTTCGCGCAGCTCGGCACCTTCGACGTCATCTTCTGCCGCAACGTGCTGATCTATTTCGATCAGGACACCAAGATCAACATCTTCAACCGGCTGGCGCGCCAGATCGAGCCCGACGGCTTCCTGGTGTTGGGTGCGGCCGAAACCGTCGTCGGCCTGACCGATACGTTCCGGCCGATTCCGGAGCGGCGCGGCCTCTACAAGCCGAACGATCCGCGTGCCGCAGCCGCCAAGCCGGCTCTCGCCGGCGCAGCGCCGCGCCTGGCGGCCATGGCAGGACGATAGACATGGCCGAGGATGGCAAGGGTACGGAACGCGTGACTTTCAGTCGCGGCTACGATGTCTGCATCATGGCCATCGACGGCACCTGGCGCCGCGACTGCAAGCTCAACGCGATCTCCGATACCGACGCCATCCTCACGGTGGAAGGCTCGATCCAGGGGTTGAACCTGAAGGAGTTCTTCCTGCTGTTGTCGTCCACGGGCCTCGCCTACCGCCGCTGCGAGCTGGTCCGCGTCAACGGCGCCGAGATGGACATTCAGTTCCTGCGCGGCAAGAACAGGAAGAAGCGCGGCGCAGCCGGCGGCCGCGACGAAGCGGCGTGATCCGCCCGCATCCGTCGCCGTCTTTTCCGGCCCGTTGCTTCACATTTTCTGAAAACATCCGAATGAATTGGCGCCAGGAACTTTACGTGGCCTAAGCGCGAAGCGTGTATCCATTGTTGGTCCCAATCTCAGGATACTGAAATGCCCAGAAGTTCTCTTTCCCCCATCCCCTCAAACCTGCCCGACGGCGCCGAGCGGCGTGCGCTTCAGCTCCTTGTGGTCGATGACGACGCCACGCAGCGCAGCCTGATCACGGTCGCCGCCAAGCAGGCCGGCCACGAAGTCACCGTGGCGCCGTCAGTGGCGGATGCGATCGAGAAGCTCCGCGCCGCGCGCTTCGACTGCGTGACGCTCGATCTCGTGCTGGAGGATGGCGACGGCATCGACGTGCTGCGCGAGATGGCGGCGGCGAAGTTCGGTGGCGCGGTGATCGTCATCAGCGGCATGGACGGCAAGCGCCGCAGCGCCGCCCGCAGCTTCGCCCGGTCCGTCGGGATCGAGCTCCAGAGCCTGCCGAAGCCGCTCGACCTAGCGGCCTTGCGCATCAGCCTCGCCAATCTCGGCAAGACCGCGATGGGCCTTCCGGCGATCCACACCTGGGGTGGTGTTGCCACCGACGCGATCGTGGAACGCCACCGCGCGTAAGGTTTGCGGAGCTGCCATGCGATGGCATGCGGCCCTGCGCCGCGCTGATAGCGATCTATGCCGGGGTGCCGGATTCAGAGAGGCATTGCAGGGCGTGGCCAAGGCCCGCCCGGCAGGCGTTGAGGGCGGCGCTCGCCGTCGCATAGCGCGGCGTGACGTCGTCGAGCACGAAAATGTCGGCGGAACCGGCCGGATCGCCATGATCGTCGTGCGCCAGGCCCATTTCCAACAGGCCAGCTTCCATCATGGCTGCGTCGATCAGGCGCATGCTGCTCTCGATCCGTGTGATCAGGGAGCGAAGATCGGCAGCGATCAACCGACGGCTGTCAGTCTCAAGCATCGCGATGAGCGGGGGTGTGCCAGCGAAATTTAGCATGGATATTCTCCGTACCCCGCAATTAGGCACCCTGCCGCTACTTGTGCGTTAAGTCCATGTCCCGTACAAATACGGGTGGGCCGAATCCGCGCCGAACGCCATAACAGTTGGCGCGGACGCGAGTCCTTCATGCCAACTGGATGTGGCACATGGCCGAACAAAGCTCTCGCGGTGAAATCTTCGTGGTCGACGACGACCCTGCCGTTCGCGACACCCTGTCGATGGTGTTGAAGGCGGCGGGCTATGAGGTGATCTGTTTTGCGGACGGCGCAGCGCTGCTCTCCGTCGCGCGAAACCGCACACCGGCTGCGATCCTGCTCGACGTGAACATTCCCGGAAAGTCGGGCCTCGACATTCTGAAGGAACTGCACGGCGAGGATTATCCGGCGCCGATCTTCATGATCTCCGGACAGGGCGACATCGCGATGGCGGTGGGCGCGATCAAGAGCGGCGCGCTGGACTTCATCGAGAAGCCGTTCCGCGGCAGCGAAATCGTCGGCCGGCTCGACGAGGCGATCGGCGCCTATGCGCGCAGGCAGGCGGAGAACGCCTCGCCGAAATTCGGCTCGCTGCACTTCCCCGGACGTGAGCCGCTGACGCGCAGGGAGCGCGAGGTGCTCGAGCAGTTCGCCTCCGGTGCGTCCAACAAGGAAGCCGGCCGCACCCTCGGCATCAGCCCGCGCACCATCGAGGATCACCGCGCCAACATCATGAAGAAGCTCGGCGCGCGCAACGCCGCCGATCTGATCCGCATCGTGATGACCGCGGCCCAGCGCGCGTCGTAACTCGTGCCCCGGACGCAGCGCATCATGCAATGATGCGCTGCTGAGCGGGGCCCATCTCTCGAATTTCACCGCTGACAGTTCTGGTCCCGGCTCTGCGTCGCAGCGTTGCACGCTGCGCCTTGTCCGGGACACACGAGCAATCAGCCGCCCAGTGCCTTGCGGATGATCCGCGCGAGATCCGATTTGCGATAGGGCTTGGCCAGCAGCAGGACGCCGGAATCCAGCCGGCCGTGATGGATGATCGCATTCTCGGTATAGCCTGACGTGTAGACCACCCTGAGATCGGGGCGTGTCTTCATCAGTTCGTCGGCGAGCTGCCGTCCGTTCATCTTGCCGGGCATGATGACGTCGGTGAACAGCAGGTCGAACGGCCTGCCGGCGGCAACGATCGCGAGCGCCTCCGCCGCGTTCGCGGCCTGCAAGGTGACGTAACCCAGCGCATGCAGCTGCGCCAGCACGTAGTCGCGCACCAGCCGGTCGTCCTCGACCACCAGGATCGTCTCGTGTCCGCCCTCGATCGTCGCAGGCGTCACGCCCTCGCCGATGGCTGTCGGCGTCTTGCCGGGCGGCAGGTACATCTTGATCGTGGTGCCGTGGCCTTCTTCGCTGTAGATCTTGATGTGACCCGCAGACTGCTTGATGAAGCCATAGACCATCGACAGCCCGAGTCCGGTGCCCTTGCCCGGTCCCTTCGAGGTGAAGAAGGGATCGAACACCCTGGGCAGCATGTTCGCAGGGATCCCGGTGCCGGTGTCGCTCACGGCGATCAGCACGTAATGGCCGGGACGGACGTCGTTGCCGCTGGCATAGACCTCGTCGAGATAGGCGGCGCCGGTCTCCACGATCAGCTTGCCGCCGGCGGGCATGGCGTCGCGGGCATTGAGCGCGAGATTGAGGATCGCGGTGGTGAGCTGGTTGGGATCGACGATCGCGACGCAATTCTCGTCCTCGAACACCGATTCGATCTGGATCTGCTCGCCCAGCGTCGGCCTCAACAGCTTCGCGGTGTCGACCACCAGCGAGTTGATGTCGATCTCGCGCGGCTGGAGCGGCTGCTTGCGCGCGAAGGCGAGCAGGTGCTGGGTCAGATCGGCGCCGCGCGCGGCGGCCTCGTCGATCATCTTCGTGATGGCCGCAAGCTGCGGCTCCTTTTCGACGGCCTCCGCGAGAATCTCGATCGTCCCGGTGATGACGGTGAGGATGTTGTTGAAATCGTGCGCCACGCCGCCGGTGAGCTGGCCGACCGCCTCCATCTTCTCGGCATGGCGGATGCGCTCCTCGGCGGCGATCTTGTCGGTGAGGTCGCGGTAAAAGACGTTGAACAGCAGGCCTTCGCGGCGCTTCAGCGCGGTGACGCTCAGCTCGGCCTTGAATTCCTTGCCGTCGCGGCGGCAGCACATCAGCTCGCGGCGGCGGTTCAGCGTCCTGCCGTCCTCGTTCTTCAGGAATTGCTTCAGGCCGGCCCTGACCCTCTCGCGTTCGCTCTCGGCGACGATCAGGTCGATCGTGCTCTTGCCGAGCACCTCGTCGCGGCGCCAGCCGAACAGCTGCTCGGCCTGCGAATTCCAGTTCAGGATGCTGCTGGTCTCGTCGGTCTGGATGAAGGCGTCGAGCGAGGTCTCGACGATGTTTCGGGCGAGTCGCTCGCTCTCGCGCAGCGATTCCTGCGCGAGCCGCGCTTCCGTCATGTCGCGTCCGACGAAGAAGAAGCGCTGCGCCTGCTCGGACCAATTGCCGAGCCAGGACAGCCAGACCTCGTGTCCGTTCTTGTGGAAACAGCGGGTGTCGCCGAGCTTGGGGCGCTCGCCGCGCCGCAGCGCGCGCATGTCCTCGCGCGATTGCGCCAGATGGTCGGGATGAATGAAGTCCGCGCCGCTGCGGCCGATCATCTCGTCCGGCCGGTAGCCGAGAATGGTCTCGCTGCTCGGGCTGATCTGCGCGACATGGCCCCGCGGGTCCATGACCATGATCAGATCCTGCGAGGTATCGAAGATCTGCCGGCGCTCTTCGAGCTGCTGCTGCAGCTGCCGCTCGGCCCGCCGCGCCTCGGTGAGACTATGCGCGGTCCCGGAGACGCCGATGATCTCGCCGGACGGCCCCCTGATCGGCGAGAGGCTGAGTGAGATCTCGACCGGCGTGCCGTCCTTGCGCAGGCGCACCGTCTCGAACCGCTCGATCGACTCGCCCCGCGCGATCCGCGCCAGATAGTCCTTGCCATGCTCGCGCCGGTCGGGCGGCACGATGATCGCAGTGGATTTCCCGATCGCTTCACTCGCCGAATAGCCATAGAGCCGCTCGGCGGCCGGATTCCAGCCCGTGATGATGGCGTCGAGCGTCTGCATCACGATCGCATCGTCGGACGACTCGACGGCGGCGCTGAACAATTGCTCGCGTGCCGCATGATGGCTTCGCGCGGCCTCGGTGCGGCGATGCTCCCGGATCTCGCGCTCGAGAGCGGCTGTCTTCGCCCGCGTCTCTTCGACCATCTGGGCGAAAGCCCGCGCCAGCACGCCCGTCTCGCCGCTGGCATCGACGGGGATGTCCGCCTGCCGTCCGCGACCGATCGCCTCCACGGCCGCGGTCAGGCGGCCGATCGGGCGGGTCAATGAGCGCGCCAGCAGCACCGCGAGCGCCCCTGCGGCGAGGACGGCGAGCACGCCGACCAGCACGGACGTCTTTTGAATGGCGGCCGGCACCCGGCCGAAGACGGACGGGGGAATGGTCACGATGATTGCGGTCCATTCCTTGCCCGCCAGCAGCGCCGGTGCGATCGCCGCGCCGGTCGGCCGGCCCGACGCGTCGGTCATGAGCCGCGTGGATAGGTCCGACGTGCCGGCCATGGCCGAGAAGAATGGAAAATCGTCGCGCCAGTTGGTGGGGCGGCCGTGCAATGAGGCGAACTCTCGCGCGCGATCGGGATGAACGAGATAATCGCCGTGCGAATTCACGACGTAGATCTCGCCACCCGAACTCGCCGTCGAGCGGATGCGGTCGAGGGCCGGACGCATGTCGATATTGGCGATGATGATGCCGAACGGCTTGCCATCCGGCGTGAACAGCGGCGTAGCGACCCGCAGCGTCGGAGTGTGCAAGACCGTGGTGCCCCCCTGGCGGGTCGCGAGATCGATCGGGGACACGTAAATCTCGCCCGGCGTCAGCCTCATCGTGTCCTGAAAGTAGGCTCGGTCGCCCTTGCGCTCCAGCTCGCTGTTGGGGACGATCCGCGCCGCTCCATTCGGGCCGGAGCGGTCGACGCGGACCAGCTCGCGCTGGTCGTCGTCGAGTCCGATGATGCGAAACTGCCCGTAGCTGGGCTTGGCCTCGATCTCGGCTGCGAGCCGCGTCGCGATGCGCTCGCGCCAGGTCTGCTCTGTAACGCCGTCAAGGGGGTCAACTCCTCCGCCGAGACGGGCGCGGATCAGGCCGTTGATGGCCGCGGCAGAGCGATAGCCGATCAAATCGCCGCGGACTCCGGCAACATAGGATTCCAGGTTGGCCGCGAGCAGGCGTGACTGGGCCTCGACCCGCTCCAGGACGCGCGGAATGACCGCTTGCGTGGTGTTGCGAATGCCGAGCCATCCGACTGCGGCCACGGTGACCGCCACCAGCAGGATCATCGCGATCGCCAGCCGCGTTGCGAGGGTCAAGCGGATGTTCGCAGGGCTTCCCGGATGACCGCGCCTGGTCTGGCCTGGAGCAGCGGCGTCCCCGTCACCGGTGGCCGGAGCTGACATCGGACCCCTCCGGCTCGCCTGCTTTCAGGCAGCCATCGACCGCGGCGAGCAGGGCGTCGGGCCGGAACGGTTTTTGCAAACTTGCCACCGCGCCGAGCTTGGTCGCCATCTTCAGGAAGTCCGGCTCCGCATAGGCATCCGGCGTGATCGAACGGCCGGAAATGACGATGATCGGAATGGCCGGAGCCAGCAGCCGGATGTGACGCATCGTCTCCAGCCCGTCCATGCCGGGCATGAAGATGTCGAGAAACAGGAGGTCGAACCGGCTGGCCTCGAACAGGGCAAGTCCCTTGCGGCCATCGCCCGCGACGGTGACGTGATGACCGGCCCTCTCCAGGAGCAGCCGGATCGTGAGTTGGACGGCCGGGTCGTCATCCACGATCAGGATGTTGGCCACGTCTGAATTCCTCCGGGCCGGACAGGACGTCCCCACCGGCCGCAAATCAAACCATCAAAGACGAAATTGTTGCGCGGATTCAGCCCGGCCTGCAAGCACTTCGCGAACGTCCGGTGAATGCTCGCCTAAGCCGAAAATGGGGACGCATGCTTATGCACGGTTGCGTGCATAAGGGTTCGTCAGGCTAGTGGTCTGTCTAATCGGTCAGATATTCCGGATAATGGCTCCGGATCTTGTCGAGTTCGCTGAGCGTGCCCGACAAATGCTTGCGCAGATGCTGTTGCGCGCCATCGGAATCTCCGGCTTCGATCGCGCGGGTGATCAGCTTGTGGTGACGGACGATGTTCTGGGCCTTGCCGGGTGAGGGCAAATGCAGCCGGCGCAGCCGGTCGATATGTCCGCTGCGGCTGCGCACCAGCGTCCAGAGCTCCTGCTTGCCGGCCGCGGCATAAAGCTGGGCGTGAAAATCATTGTCGGCGGCGATGAAGCTCTCGAAGTCCCCGGCTTTCGCGAATTGCTGCTGAAGCGCGATCACATGGTCGAGGCGGAGGACCAGGGCCTGGTCATGCTGCTCCGCGAGCAGCCGGACGATTTCGAGCTCCAGCGCCTGGCGCAGGAAATGCGCCTGCTCGGCGCGGCCGACATCGACCCGGCTGACCACGGTCGCGTGCTGCGGAAACACGTCCACGAGCCCTTCTTCCTCGAGCCGCATCAGGGCGTCGCGGATCGGCGTCGAGCTGACCCCGAATTGCGCGGCGAGATCCGTGCGCGACAGCGGCGAGCCCGGGGGCAGTTCGAGCGCGAGAATGGCGTTGCGCAGCCGCTCGAACACCTGCGGCGCGGCCTGCCGGGCCCGGTCGAGCCGCGCGCCGGGGCGGGCCGCGCGGGGCGCGGGATGGGCTGTTTCCATGGCGAGGGCTCCGGCGGACTTGCCTTTGATGCACTAATGCATTAGTGCATCAGCAGGATCGCTCGTCAATGGCCGCCGGAGGAAACGAACAATTATGATCAAGCCATTCCAGCGTGGCGCTGCCGCCATCGCCCTGATCGTCGCAACCGTGCTGGCGGCTTCGCCGGCGCGTGCGCAGCAGAAATCCGAGATCGCGCTGTCGCGCCAGCCCGGCATTTTCTACATGCCGAGCCACATCATGGAGAAGCTGAAGCTGATCGAGAAGCACGCAGCTTCACTCGGCCTCGCGGGCGTCACCACCAAATGGATCACCTTCTCCGGCGGCGGCGCGCAGACCGATGCGCTGCTCGCGGGCGGCGTCGACATCCTCAACACCGGCACCGGCAATCTTCTCTTGCTGTGGGATCGCACCCGCGGCGGCGTGAAGGGCATCGTCGCGACCTCGGCGCAGCCGATGACGCTGATCAGCCGCGACGCCAACATCAAGTCGATCAGGGATTTCGGCCCCTCCGACAAGATCGCGGTGCCGACCGTCAAGGTGTCGACCCAGGCGATCGTGCTGCAGATCGCGGCTGCCGAGGCCTTCGGCGCCGACCAATGGTCGAAGCTGGATGCCAACACCGTGCAGCTCGGCCATCCCGACGCCTATGCGGCGCTGTCCAATCCCAAGCACGAGGTGCACAACCACTTCTCGATTCCGCCCTTCACCTTCCTGGAGCTGAAGAACGTGCCGGGCGCGCATATCGTGCTGTCGTCGCCGGACGTGATGGGCGGGCCGCTCAGCCAGGCCCAGTTCTTCACCACCACCAAATTCGCCGAGGCCAATCCAAAGATCATCCAGGCCGTGCGCGACGCGACCAAGGAAGCGCAGGCCCTGATCCGCAGCGACACGAAGCAGGCGGTCGAGATCTACAAGGAGATCACTGGCGACAAGACCTCGGTCGAGGAGCTGCTCGATCTGCTCAAGGAGCCCGGCATGATGGAGTGGAATCTCGAGCCGCAGGGCACGATGAAATTCGCTGCGCATCTGTTCAAGACCGGCACGCTGAAGAGCCAGCCCAAGGCCTGGACGGATTATTATCTCCCCGTCGCGCACGATCTGAAGGGCAACTGATGGCGCTGCTCGACGTCAGCTCCGTGACGCTGCGCTACAAGACCTCCAGCGCAGTCGTCACCGCCACGGAGAGGGTGAGTTTCACGGTCGACAAGTCCGACCGCTTCGTGCTGCTGGGTCCGTCCGGCTGCGGCAAGTCGACCCTGCTCAAGGCCGTCGGCGGCTACATGACCCCGAGCGAGGGCCGCATGACCATAGGCGATCGCGAGATCCACGGTCCCGGCGCCGACCGGATGATGATCTTCCAGGAGTTCGACCAGCTCCTGCCGTGGAAGAGCGTGCTCGCCAACGTCATGTTTCCGCTGCTGACTGCGCGAAAACTGTCGCGCAGGGACGCCGAGGCCAAGGCACGGGCCTATATCGAGAAGGTCGGCCTCACCCGCGTGGTCGATGCCTATCCGCACACGCTGTCCGGCGGCATGAAGCAGCGCGTCGCGATCGCGCGCGGCATGGCGATGGAGCCTGATATCCTCTTGATGGACGAGCCGTTCGCGGCGCTCGATGCGTTGACGCGCCGCACCTGCCAGGACGAGCTGCTCCAGCTCTGGAGCGAGACCAAGTTCACCGTGCTGTTCGTGACCCATTCGATTGCGGAGGCGATTCGCATCGGCAACCGCATCCTGCTGCTGTCGCCGCATCCCGGCCGGGTCAAGGCCGAGGTGATCGACGTCGACAAGGTCTCGAACGAAGACGGCAGCGCCGGCCGGCTGGAGAAGGAGATCCACGATCTCCTGTTCGCCGGCGAAGCCACCGCGCATTGAGGAGCCTCTGATGGGCGAAGCCAGGATATTGCTGCGGGCCGAACCGGTTGCTGCCATCGGCGCAGGCGAGGTCGAGCGCAAGCTGAGCGTGCTTGAGCTGTTGTGGAACGACGGCTTCGTCCGCAAGTCGGTGATCATCCTGTTCCTGGCGGCGGTCTGGGAAGCCTACGGCCTCACCCTCGACAATCCGCTGCTGTTCCCGACACTGCACGACACCGCGATCACGTTGTTCGACCGCGTCAAGGACGGCACCATTCCGATGCGGGCCTGGACGTCGCTGAAAGTCCTGTTCATGGGCTATTCGGCCGGCATCGCGCTCGCCGCGATCTTCACCGTGCTCGCGATCTCGACCCGCATCGGCACCGATTTCCTCGAGACTGTCACGGCGATGTTCAATCCGTTGCCGGCGATCGCGCTGCTGCCGCTGGCCCTGATCTGGTTCGGCCTCGGCAATGGCAGCCTCGTCTTCGTGCTGATCCATTCGGTGCTGTGGCCGGTCGCGCTCAACACCCATTCCGGCTTCAAGAGCGTGTCCAACACGCTGCGCATGGTCGGCCGCAATTACGGCCTGAGCGGCTTGCCCTACGTCGCCAAAATTCTCATCCCGGCCGCCTTCGGCTCGATCCTTACCGGCCTCAAGATCGGCTGGGCCTTTGCCTGGCGCACGCTGATCGCGGCCGAGCTGGTGTTCGGCGTGTCCTCCGGGCAGGGCGGGCTCGGCTGGTTCATCTTCGAGAACCGCAATTTGCTCGACATACCCGCCGTGTTCGCGGGCCTCTTGACGGTGATCATCATCGGGCTCTTTGTCGAGAACCTGATCTTCCGCGCCATCGAGCGGAACACCGTGCAGAAATGGGGCACCCAATCATGACCAAGAAGAAAATAACGCCCGACCAGCTCCGCAGCGCGCGCTGGTTCGCGCCCGACGATCTCCGCTCGTTCGGCCACCGCTCCCGCACCATGCAGATGGGCTACGCGCCCGAGGAGTGGAAGGACCGGCCGATCATCGCGATCCTCAACACCTGGTCGGACGCGCAGCCCTGCCACATGCATTTCAAGTCGCGCGTCGACGACGTCAAGCGCGGCATCCTGATGGCCGGCGGGCTGCCGCTGGAGCTGCCGGCGCTGTCGCTGTCGGAATCGCTGCTGAAGCCGACCACCATGCTCTATCGCAATCTGTTGGCGATGGACGCGGAGGAGCTCTTGCGCAGCCATCCCGTCGACGGCGTCGTGCTGATGGGCGGCTGCGACAAGACCACGCCGGCGCTGCTGCTGGGCGCGACGTCGATGAACATTCCGGCGATCTATCTGCCGGCCGGCCCGATGCTGCGCGGCAATTGGAAGGGCAAGACGCTCGGCTCCGGCTCGGACGGCTGGAAATACTGGGACGAGCGCCGCGCCGGAAAAATCTCCGACAAGGACTGGCTCGACATCGAGGCCGGCATCGCCCGCAGCTACGGCACCTGCATGACCATGGGCACGGCCTCGACCATGACGGCGATTGCCGAAGCGATCGGCATGACGCTGCCCGGCGCCTCCTCGATTCCCGCGGCCGATGCCAACCACATCCGCATGGCCTCTGAATGCGGCCGACGCATCGTCGAGATGGTTTGGGAGGATCTGACGCCGAAGGTGATCCAGACGCGCAAGGCATTCGAAAACGCCATTGCGGTGGCGATGGCGATGGGCTGCTCGACCAACGCGATCATCCATCTGATCGCGCAGGCTCGCCGCGCCGGCAAGGACATCGGCCTCGACGATTTCGAGATCGCGAGCCGCAAGGTGCCCGTGATCGCCAACGTGCGGCCGAGCGGCGATGCGTATCTGATGGAAGACTTCTTCTATGCCGGCGGCCTGCCGGCGCTGATGGGGCAGATCAAGCCGCATCTGCATCTCGACTGCATCACCGTCACCGGCAAGACACTGGCTGAGAACATCGCGGGCGCCGAGGTGCACAATGCCGATGTGATCCGCTCGGTCGACAATCCCATCTACAAGGAAGGCGCGCTCGCCGTGCTCAAGGGCAATCTCGCGCCCGACGGCTGCGTCATCAAGCCTTCCGCCTGTGCGCCGCGCTTCCTCAAGCACACGGGGCCGGCGCTGGTGTTCGACGATTATCCCTCGATGAAGAAGGCGGTCGACGATCCCGATCTCGATGTCACCGAAGACCACATTCTCATCCTGCGCAATGCGGGGCCGCAGGGCGGGCCGGGCATGCCGGAATGGGGCATGCTGCCGATCCCGACCAAGCTCGTGAAGCAGGGCGTGCGCGACATGGTGCGCCTCTCGGATGCGCGCATGAGCGGCACCAGCTACGGCGCCTGCATCCTGCACGTCTCGCCGGAATCCTACATCGGCGGCCCGCTGGCTTTGGTGCAGAACGGCGACCGCATCACGCTCGACGTTGCCGCCCGCACCATCAATCTCGACGTCCCCGAAGCCGAGCTCGCAAAACGCCGCGCCGCCTGGAAGCAGCCGGAGCGCCGCTTCGAGCGCGGCTATGGCTGGATGTTCACGAAACACATCAAGCAGGCCAATGACGGCTGCGACTTCGACTTCCTCGAGACCGATTTCGGCGCGCCAATCAGCGAGCCGTCGATTTACTAGCCCACTGTCATTCCGGGGCGCGCCCCTTGGCGCGAGCCCGGAATCCATACTCCCGATCGTGGTTATGGATTCCGGGCCTGGCCCTGCGGGCCATCCCGGAATGACGAAAGAGAGAGTTCGACCAAATGACAAAACTCAGCGAAGCCACCCGCAACAAGCTCAAATCCGTCTCCACGGCCACGGTGGCCACCGCCTTGTTCAAGCGCGGCCTGCGGATCCAGATGATCCAGGACGTGCATCCGCTCGGTGCCGACCAGCCGACCATGGTCGGCGAAGCCTTCACGCTGCGCTACATGCCGGCGCGCGAGGATCTCAACACCATCGACGTCTTCAAGGATCGCTCCCATCCGCAGCGCAAGGCGGTCGAGGATTGTCCGGCAGGCAGCGTTCTGGTGATGGACAGTCGCAAGGACGCGCGCGCGGCCTCGGCAGGCGCGATCCTGGTGACGCGCTTGATGAAGCGCGGTGTCGCCGGTGTCGTCACCGACGGCGGCTTTCGCGATTCCGCCGAGATCGCCAAGCTCGGCATCCCCGCCTATCACCACCGCCCGTCGGCGCCGACCAATCTCACGCTGCACCAGGCGATCGAGATCAACGTGCCCATCGGCTGCGGCGATGCGCCGGTGTTCCCCGGCGACGTCATTCTCGGCGACGCCGACGGCGTGATCGTGATCCCCGCCCATCTCGCCGACGAGATCGCCAACGAAACCTTCGAGATGACGGCGTTTGAGGATTTCGTCACCGAGGAAGTCGGCAAGGGACGCGGGATCTTCGGTCTCTATCCCGCCACCGATCCGCAGACGCTCACCGACTTCGCGGAGTGGCGGAAGAAGAACGGCCGCTAAACCAAAACGAACTCACGTCAAGAAACGAGCCGGCGCATCAAGCGCCGGCCTTTTGGCAAGCAGGGAGGACTTCAATGAATTTCACGCGACGTAACCTCATGGCCGCCGCCGGCGCAGCGGCAGCATCGACGCTTCTCGCCCGCGCCGCCGGCGCCCAGTCGTTCCCGTTCACGCCGAACCAGCGCTACCCCGACCCCGCCGTCCAGATCCTCGATCCCAGCTTCGCAAAATACCGGCTCTATTCCTCGACGGTCGAGCAGGTCGCATCAGGCATGCGCTGGGCCGAAGGCCCGGCCTATTTCCCCGAGGGCGGCTATCTCCTGTTCTCGGATATTCCCAACAACCGGATCATGAAGTTCGACGAGAAGACCGGCCAGACCAGCGTGTTCCGCGCCAATGCCAATTACGCCAATGGCAATGCGCGCGACCGCCAGGGTCGTCTCGTCACCTGCGAGCACTCCGTGACCCGCCGCATCACCCGCACCGAGACGGACGGCACGATCACCGTGCTCGCCGACAAGTTCGAGGGCAAGCGGCTGAACGCGCCGAACGATATCGTGGTGAAGTCCGACGACAGCATCTGGTTCACCGATCCGCTGTTCGGCATCAATGGCGAGTGGGAAGGCAAGAAGGAAAAGGCCGAGCAGGCCACCACCAACGTCTACCGCATCGCCAAGGACGGCAAGATCAGTGCCGTCCTCACCGACCTCGTCAATCCCAACGGCCTTGCCTTCTCGCCGGACGAGAAGAAGCTCTACATCGTCGAGTGGAAGGGCACGCCCAACCGCAGCATCTGGAGCTACAATGTCGGCGACGACGGCGCGCTCAGCGGCAAGACCAAGCTGATCGACGCCGCCGACCAGGGCTCGCTCGACGGTTTCCGCGTCGACCGCGACGGCAATCTCTGGTGCGGCTGGGGCTCCAACGGCGCGCTGCAATCCGAGCCGACCGATGTCGGCGGCCGCAAGGTGTTTCAGCTCAAGGCCAGGCCCGAAGATCTCGACGGCGTCATGGTGTTCAACGCGGACGGCAAGCCGCTCGCCTTCATCAGGTTGCCCGAGCGCTGCGCCAATCTCTGCTTCGGCGGCCCGAAGAACAACCGGCTCTACATGGCGAGCAGCCATTCGGTCTATGCGCTGTATGTCGAGGCGCATGGAGCGGTGTGAGATATCTCGCGGCTCACACTCGATGTCGTCCCGGACAAGCGCAGCGAAGCGCCGATCCGGGACCCATAGAAACAGGGAGAAGTTTGGCGAAGATCGCCAGTTAGAAAGTCTTCCGGTACGGCCACCCGCACTCCATCGATACATCACGCGGTATGGGTCCCCGCCTTCGCGGGGACGACAGCGGAAGGTGTTGCGACGGCTGCGGCTATCGCTACACCCCGGCCTCCGCCACCCCCGCCGCCCACAGCGCGAACGCATAGACGATCGCGATTTCATCGAGCCGGTCGAACCGCCCCGACGCGCCGCCATGACCGGCGCCCATGTTGGTGCGCAGCAGGACCGGACCGCCGCCGCTCATGGTAGCGCGCAGGCGCGCGATCCATTTCGCCGGCTCCCAATAAGTCACGCGCGGATCCGTGAGCCCGCCCATCGCCAGGATCGCCGGGTACGCCTTCGCCGCGACATTGTCGTAGGGCGAGTAGGACAGGATCGTTCGAAAATCCTGCTCGCTCTCGATCGGGTTGCCCCATTCCGGCCATTCCGGCGGCGTCAGCGGCAGGGTGTCGTCGAGCATGGTGTTGAGCACGTCGACGAACGGCACTTCGGCGACGATCCCTGCGAACAATTCGCCGGCACGGTTGGCGACCGCGCCCATCAGCATGCCGCCGGCCGAGCCGCCATGGCCGACGATGCGCTTTGCGCCCGTGTACTTCGCGTCGATCAGCGCCTGCGCGCTGGCGGCGAAATCGTCGAACGAATTCGTCTTCTTCTCGCGCTTGCCGTCGAGATACCAGCCCCAGCCCTTGTCAGCGCCGCCGCGGATATGGGCGATGGCGTAGACGAAGCCGCGGTCGACCAGCGACAGGCGGTTGGCGTTGAACGAGGCCGGCATCGCCATGCCGTAGGAGCCGTAGCCATAAAGCAGCAGCGGCGCCGTGCCGTCGAGCTTGAGCCCGCGGCGGTAGAGGATCGACACCGGCACCTCGGCGCCGTCATGCGCCTTTGCCGTGATGCGCGTGGTGACGTAATCGGCCGCGTTATGGCCCGACGGAATCTCCTGGCGCTTGCGCAAGGTGCGCGTGCGCTTGACCATGTCGTAGTCATAGACTTCCGACGGCGTCGTCATCGACGAATAGGCAAAGCGCAAATTCGTCGTCTCGAATTCGTAGGAGCCCATCGTATCCAGCGAATAGGCGGCCTCATCGAAGGCGATGGCATGCTCCTCGTTCGAGACGAGATCGCGGATCACGATCGCCGGCAGCGCATTGGCGCGCTCCAGCCGCACCAGATGGCCGGCATAGAGATCGAGGTCGATGAGGTAGATGCCGGGACGATACGGGATCAGATCGCGCCAGTTCTTGCGCTCGGGCGAAGAAAGCGGCGCGGTGACGATCTTGAAGTCGATGGCATCGTCGGCATTGGTGAGGATGAAGAGCTGATCGCCGCGATCGGCCAGCGAATATTGCACGCCTTCCTCGCGCGCCGCGACGAGGCGCGGCGGCGCCCCGGGGTTGGCGAGATCGATCAGCCGCTGCTCCGAGGTCTCGTGGTCGCCGCCAGCGATGACGCAGAAGCGGCCGCTGGTGCTCTCGTGCAGATGGGTGAACCAGCCGGCATCCTGCTCTTCATAGATCAGCGTGTCGTCGGCCTGTTTGGTGCCGAGCCTATGCCGCCACACCTGCATCGGACGATGGTTGTCGTCGAGCTTCACGTAGAAGAAGCTCTTGCAATCCGCGGCCCAGACCACGCCGCCATCGGTCTCCTCGACCACGTCGTCGAGATCCTTGGCCGTTGCCCAGTCGCGCACGCGGATCGAAAAATATTCCGAGCCCTTGGTGTCGGCGCTCCAGGCCTGCAGCTTGTGATCATAGGAGTGCCGGCTGCCGCCGAACCTGAAATATTTGTGGTCTTTTGCAAGCGCATCGCCGTCGAGCACGATCTCGCCGTCGCCGCCGTCGCGCGGCATGCGGCCGAACAGCTCGTGCTGTCCACCCTCGCGAAACCTGCGGAAATAGGCAAACGGGCCGTCCGGCGACGGCACGCTGGAATCGTCCTCCTTGATCCGCCCGCGCATCTCCCGCACCAGCGTCTTCTGCAGGCCGGCGGTGTGGCCGAGCAGGCTGTCGGTGTAGACGTTCTCCTCATCCAGATATTTGCGGATGTCGGGATCCAGCACTTTGGGATCGCGCAGCACCTCCTGCCATTTCGCGTCCTTCAGCCAGGCATAGTCGTCGGTAACGGTGATCCCGTGCCGCGTGAAGGAATGCGGCCGGCGCGGGGCGACGGGGGGCTGGGAAGGGGTTTTGGCCTGGGTCACTCGGTCCTCATCTCAATACGTGTTCCATCTTATATCGTCCCGACTCCACGAATTGCCAGCACGACTCCGCCAGGCCTGCCGGGTTGTTGACCGGCCCCTTGTATGCTTTACGGACCAATATCCCCGCCGCCGGTCCAGCCTGATGCTGTTCAATTCCTACCCGTTCATCCTGTTGTTCCTGCCCGTCGTGCTGGCCGGCTATTTCTGGCTCGGGCGGCGCAGCAATCTCACCCCGGTGATCTGGCTGGCGCTGGCCTCGCTCGCCTTTTACGCCATCGGCAACTGGCAGTTCGTGGCGCTGTTGCTGCTGTCGATCGCCTTCAATTACGGCGTCGGCCATCTCCTCATCGTGGCGAAGCTCGGCCCGTCGCACCGCAAGGCGGCGCTCGCGCTCGGTGTCGTCGGCGATCTTCTCGTGCTCGGCATCTTCAAATATGCCGGCTTCCTCACCGAGAACCTCAACGCCTTGTTCGGCACGCATGCCGCGGTTCACATCCTGCTGCCGGTCGGCATCTCCTTCTACACGTTCACGCAGATTGCGTTCCTGGTGGACGCCTATCGCGGGCAGGTCGCAGCCTATGCGCTGCCGCACTACGCGCTGTTCGTGACTTATTTCCCGCATTTGATCGCCGGGCCGATCCTCCACCACAAGGACATGATCCCGCAATTCGAGCGGAAGGAGACGAAGCGTCCGGACGGACATCTCATGTTGTGCGGTGTCATCATCTTTGCCATCGGCCTGTTCAAGAAGACCTGTCTCGCCGACGGCATCCAGCCGCTGGTCGCACTCGCCTTCGAGGCGCGCTCGCCGAGCTTCGACCAGGCCTGGCTCGGCGCACTTGCCTACACGTTCCAGCTCTATTTCGATTTCTCCGGCTATTCGGACATGGCGATCGGGATCTCGCTGATGTTCGGCATCTTCCTGCCCGTGAATTTCAACTCGCCCTACAAGGCGTCCAGCATCGTCGAGTTCTGGCGCCGCTGGCACATGACGCTGTCGCAATTTTTGCGCGACTATCTATATATCCCGCTCGGCGGCAACCGCCACGGCCGCGTGCTGCGCTACCTCAATTTGATGATCACGATGCTGCTGGGCGGGCTCTGGCACGGTGCGGCCTGGACTTTTGTCATTTGGGGCGCGCTGCACGGCGCCTATCTCTGCGTCAATCACGCTTTCAACGCCCTGATGCCAACCATTCCGTCGGTCCTTGCGCGTCCGGTTCGCATTGCCGGAGCAGCGTTGACGTTCCTCGCCGTCGTCGTCGCCTGGGTGTTCTTCCGCGCCGAGAGCGTCGCATGGGCGGTGCGCGTCCTTCACGCCATGGCCGATCCCTCGAACATCGTCTTCGGCCGTGAGGAGATCGCGGCGCTGGTGCTGATCTCCATCCACGCTGCGCTGGTGTGGCTGGCGCCGAACACGCAAGGCATCTTGGGATACGATCACGCTAACCGCCGGGTCGGCGAGAACTTGCGGGCAGGGCGCATGCGGCCGCTGTTTCTCTATGGCGCATCTCTGGTGCTTGCGTTCGGCATCTTGGGCATCCAGAGCCACAGCGAATTCATCTATTTCCGGTTCTGATGCGCGGGCCGTTCACCAGTCTCAAGCGTCTTCTGCTCGCGAGCATCGCATTCGTGCTCGGTGCGGCCGTGCTCACCTACGTCGTCGATCCCCTGCAGCTGTTCCGCCCCTCGCGCACCGCCTTCTATTCCGACGACACGCGCGTGCAGAATGCCGGGCTGATCCGCAGCCAGTCGTTCGACACCGCCTTCATGGGCACCTCGCTCGCGATCCATTTCCGCCAGAGCGACATCGACCGTGCGCTCGGCGTTCGCTCGCTCAAGCTGGCGATGACCGGCTCCAACTCACGCCAGCAGGCCTTCGTGCTGGAGCAGGCGATCGACCGCGGCGCGAGGCGCGTGATCTGGGCGATGGACGATTTCATCTTCGTCGATGCGGCCGACATCGAGGCCGATCCCTATCTGTCCGTCGATCTCTATCGCGGCACGACCAAGGGCATCGCGTCCTATCTGTTCAGCGCCGCGATGGCGAAAGAGGCGCTGTTCGCGCTGCTGCGGTCGGTCCCGCCGTTGCAAGGGCCGCTGACTCGCGCGGCGCCGTTTCTTCCCGTCAAGTTCGCGCTGGCTGATGTCGACGACATCTACGCGCTGCCGCGGGATTTCGATGTCGCGCGCGAGTACAATGCGAAGAGGACGCTCGCCGCCTTCGCCTACATCACGAGCCCCATGCGCAGCCGCTTTCTCGGCGAAGGCTACGGCTATGACGCCATGGCCGGGCATTTCGAGCGCGATGCCGTCGGCCTGATCACGCGCCACCCCGACGTGACCTTCGACATCTACTTCCCGCCCTATTCGGTCCTGCAATTCGTTGCAATGCGCGATGCCTCGCCCGAGACGCTGAAGATCGTCACTGACCTGACGGCAGTCGTCGCGCAGCGCCTCACGCAGCTTCCCAATGTGCGTCTGCACGATTTCCGCGCGATCAAGGCGGTGACGCACGATCTCGATAATTACGGCGACGTCATCCACCATTCGCCGGCGGTGGACGCGATGGTGCTGCAGTGGCTGGCGAGTGGGAAGCATCGGGTCGATCCGAAGCAGCCGACGGCGTCGCTGGATGAGCTGAAGTCACAGGTCGAGGCGTATCGTGTGCCGAAGTAATCGCGGCAGACTCAGTCGTCGTCCCTGCGAACGCAGGGACTCATAACCCCAGGAAGGAGTTTGGCGAAGACAAGCAGCGAAAAGTCTGGGCGCGGTATTGCGACCGCGCCCCATCGATAAATCCCGCGGTATGGGTCCCTGCGTTCGCAGGGACGACAGCGTAGTATGTGGCGCCTCTACACCGCCACCTCGTCGCCGAGATACGCCACCGCCGCCTCCAGTCCGCCCATGCCGTGCGGGATCTTCAGGGCGTTCAGGCCGATCTCGATCACCCCGAGCGTGCCGAGCAGCATCGGCGCGTTGACATGGCCCATATGGGCGATGCGGAAGGCCTGGCCCGAGAGGTCGCCGATGCCGGTGCCGAGCACCACGCCGCACTTGTCCTTGCAATAGCGTTGCAGCACCGCCGGGTCATGGCCGTTGCTCATGGTCACCGTGGTCACGGTGTTGGAGCGCTCGCTGGCCTCCGCCACGTTGAAGCCGAGCACCTGGCCTTCCGACCATGCGCCGACCGCGCGGCGTGCGGCTTCGCCGAGCAGGCTGTGGCGGCGGAAGGCGTTCTCCAGGCCTTCCTCGTGCAGCATGTCGATCGCCTTGCGCAAAGCGAACAAGAGATGCACCGGCGCGGTGCCGGCGTATTTGCGATAATTCTCGGTGCCCTCGCGCTCGCTCCAGCTCCAATAGGGCGTCGACATGTTGGCCTTCTTGTGCACCTCGAGCGCGCGCGCATTGGCGGCGACGAAGCCGAGGCCGGGGGGCGTCATCAGGCCCTTCTGCGAGCCGGACATCGCAACATCGATGCCCCATTTGTCCATCTCGAACGGCATGCAGCCGAGCGAAGCGACGGTGTCGACCATGTACAGCGCCGGATGGCCGCTCGCCTTGATCGCCTTGCCGATCGCCTCGATGTCGTTCTGCACGCCCGAGGCCGTGTCGACCTGGACGACGACGACGGCCTTGATGGTGTGCTCCTTGTCGCGGCGCAGGCGCTCCTCGACCTCGTGCGGCCGCACCGCGCGGCGCCAGTCGCCCTTGAGCACCTCGACCTCGGCACCCATCAGCGCCGCCGCATTGCCCCAGCCGATCGCGAAACGGCCACTCTCCAGCACCAGCACCTTGTCGCCGCGCGACAGCACGTTGCTCAGCGCCGCTTCCCAGGCGCCGTGGCCGTTGGCGATGTAGATGTAGGACTTGCCCTTGGTCGAGAACAGTTTCGAGATGTCGCCGAGCAGGCTCTCGGTCAGGTCGAGCATCTCCTTGGAGTAGATGTCGATCGCCGGACGATGCATCGCCCGCAGCACCTCGTCGGGCATGGTGGTGGGCCCGGGGATGGCCAGAAATTCCCGGCCCGCGCGAACGGTCATTGCTTTTGATCCTTGTTGCTTGAGAACGGACTGGTGAGTTTGCTGAATCACGTTTTACGCGCCGTGAACCCCCAAGAAAAGCACGCAAAACGCAGGTCTGGGGCTCTCATCTCTTGGTCTCGCGGCAGCCGGCGGCTTCCGCCTCTTCGACCGAGCAGAACCAGCGGGTGCCCTTGCTGATCTTCATCTTGATCTGGGTGTACCAGCGGCTGGTCGGCTGGTGAAAGATGCATTCGCCGGCGCTGTTGACGTTGCCCTTGATGGTGCAATCCGGGGAGGGCGCCACCGGTCCCGAGGCCGAGGCGAGCAGCACCGCATGCGCCCCGTCGGGCGGCTTGGTGGCGCCGAGGATGACGGTCTTCTTGTTGCGCTCACGCCAGTCCCAGGGCGCGATGAAGGCGCCCTGCCACATCCCGGCTTTTGCCTCGCGCGCGGCGGCCTCGTCGGGCTCGTAGTCCTTGGAGATGCGGGTGTAGGCCAGCGCCCAGCCGCTGCGCACCAGCCATTTCTGGATGTCCTCGCCGCCGACCTCGCAGCGCGCCACGGTGCGGCCGCGCCGGTCGATCGAACGGGTATGGCAGACCCAGCTCTTGCCCTCGGCGTATTTGGCGAGTTCGTCCCGCGCCGCGACGCCGCAGGTCCAGCGTTCGCTCTTGGTGTTGAGGCAGAGCTGGTCGACCGCGGGCGCATCGATGCCGCCGAGCCGGATCCGCGTGTTGCCGATCACCACGGCATCGCCGGCGCGCACCTTTGCCGTGCCGGTGATGTCCGTGGCCAGTGCCAGTGACGGGAGAGCGAGGAGAGACAGCGCAATCAGGACTTTTCGCAACATGCCGGCCCGCGTGTTGGGGACAATTTCGATAGATCGCGCAATTGTGGTCGGCTTTTGGCCATCGGGCCAGCTTATGCCTAACGGAGAGGCTTTCAACTTCCCGTCATCGTCGAAGGTCTCGTAGGGTGGGTTAGCCGGAGGCGTAACCCACCGCTGTTGGCATCCGCGGGTGCTGAAATGGTGGACTACGCTTCGCTAATCCACCCTACGAAGACCTACCCCCGCGTCATCGCCCGCTTCGCCACCGCGAGCCCCATCAGCACGAACGCCGACGTCACCTCCGGCCCGCCCACCAAAATCCGCGTCGGCGTCTTCATCTTGTTCCACTCATAGGCGCGGAACGGGCCGCGGCGGCCGCCTTCGCCGAGACCGGCGACGATCACGTTCAGTGCCGGCGCAAAGGCGCGCGGGTCGGCGCCGAGATGGCCGAGCGCGATCAGCGCCAGCGCCGCGTCGAACACGTTCATCTCCGCGGCCATCAGCTCGCCCTTGACGTAGGACAGCACGCGATGGCGGATGAAGTCGAAATCGCCTGCGGGATCGATCGCGGCCTGGGCCGCCAGCGGCAGCGCCAGGAACGCCGCATAGCAGCGGCCGAAATACGCACTGTAGAGCTCGGGCAGATAATAGATGTGCGAGCGCGGATTGGCGAAGGCGCCGCTCGCCGCCAGCCGCTTCTGGAAACCGATGATGCGGTGCACCGTGGCGAGCCGCGCCGGCGTCTCCAGAATTTTCCAGCGCGCCAGGTTGCGAAAGCTCACCTCGAGAATGTCGAGATTGAGCGTCGGATCGAGATCGTTGCCGTAGGGACGCTCGCCCTTGAGGTTGTCGATCCAGGTCGCGACGCCGCCCTCATAGTCGATATTGTCGTTGAGCGGCACGGTCACGCGCGGCTCGTTGACGCCGGCGCGCACCTGATAGCCGGCATAGAAATCCAGCAGCGGCTGATCGATGATCTCATCAAGGCAGCCGGCCTGCGTCGCAGCGGAGATCGAGCAGGCCGTGGTGTCGCAATCCGGCACGTAAACGCCGAAGCCGAGATCCTGCTTGATCTGCGCGAAGTAACGGGAAAAGCGCGGATGCGGCGCGGGCGCCAGCGCGGTGACGACGTTGAAGCGCTCACCGTCGATGCCGTCGACCTCCTCGCGGCTGATGTTGACGCAGAAATCCACCATGTCGGCGATGGCGCGCTCGGCTGCAATCTTGTCGGCCGGCGAGGCGAGTCCGGTCTCGCCATAGCTCAGCAGCGCTTCGATGAAGAACGCATCGTAATAGGCCGAGCGGTGGCGGATCTGCACCGGTTCCCACATCGGCTCCGCGATGCCGGTCCAGGGCGGATTGACGACGGCGCGCGCCGGCGTGCGCGCGATGAAGACACGGGCGAGGTTGAACAGCAGCGAGGAATTCTTGTAGCCGCGTGCGTTGAGGCCCGTGAGCGCCATGATCAGCTCGCGCCCACGAAAGTCAGGGTCGCCGATCAGATTGAAGGCGGCGTAGGTCGGCAGAAAGCCGTTTCGGCGGTACGAGCCGAGCAGATGCTGCGCGCAGTCGCGGATCACGCCGTCGATCTGCGCCTCTGGCGGCGCGGAGCCGGTGAACATCGCCGGCGGCGGCCTGGGATGGTCGAGCGCGATGCTGTCGACGAGATCGGCGACAGGCTGGCCGACCGCCGCCCAGTCCGGCTCGGCCTCGTCGCGGGCGCGCGCCAGCGCCGCGCGCAGCGCCGTCAGCCTGGCCTCGTCGCGCAGCTCGGGCAGTCCGGCCCGCCGCAGCAGCACCCGCAGCGCGGGGTTGCCGAGCGCGGTCTTGTAGAATTTGGCCAGATGCGGATCGCCGCTGGCCGCAGCAGACAAGACGGGATCGCAGACGTCGTAAAGCGAGGGGCCGTCCTTCCGCGCGGTCAGCGCCCGGCAGGCGGCGCCGGCAAAATAATGAAAGCTCATGAAATACCTGGTCGCGGGGCCTTTGGCGGGGTTTTGGCCGGGGGCCGGCCAGCGCGCTTCCAGCCACGCGCCACCCCCTGCAAGTCGTTGAAAAGGCTATCCGGATTCGCAGGAAATACAAATGTGATGGAAGTCACGGAAAAAGCCGGCACGAAGGCTGCAGGATCGAGGCTCGAAAAGGCTGTCGGGGAGGGAAAACCAACAAATCTGCGCAGGAGAATTAACGAATATCGTCAGTGGCTTAGCTCAAATTTTGGGCAATCTATTGCCGGGCACCCTATATGCGGTTAAAGGTTTGTTTGGTGCGGCGCCGCAAATTGCGCGCAATTCGGGGGCACATCCCCGGCCAATCCCTCAAACCTAAAGACGCTATCGCGCTACTCAAACAGTGTGCGCGCGTGTGGCTGGTCTTTGGCACAGGAAACGAACGAGATGAATGTAAAGCAGCTCGACCTTTCCCGACGCACCATCGCGTTGGCCGCCGCCCTGATCGGCACGGTCTCGCTGGTGATCGGCGCCCATGCTGCTCTCAACATGCGCGCGATCGATGCTGCCAAGGCCGTCTCCACCGACCAGATCACCGGCTCGATCGGCCAGACCTCGCGCCTGGCGCTGGTCATCGGCAATGGACATTATCCCGACGCCAGCGCGCCGCTGACGCAGTCGATCAACGACGCCCGCGCGCTGTCCTCGTCGCTGCGCAAGAACGGTTTTGACGTCGACATGGTCGAAGACGCGACCAAGGACGACATGGTCCGCGCCGTGGGCCGCCTGAAGTCCCGGATCAAGCGCGACACCGTCGTCATGCTGTTCTTCGGCGGCTACGGCGTGCAGGCGGGACGCGAGAGCTACATGCTGCCGGTCGATGCCGTGATCTGGAAGGAAAGCGACGTCCGCCGCCAGGGCGTCTCGATCGACGGCGTGATCGACATGATGAAGGAGCAGGGCGCCAAGGCCAAGCTCGTCGTCGTCGACGCCTCCCGCCGTAACCCCTACGAGCGCCGCTTCCGCTCCTACAGTCACGGTCTCGCGCCGATCAGCGCGTCCGACAACGCGCTGATCCTGTCCTCGGCTTCGCCCGGCAAGGTCGTCGACGACGGCAAGGGCGAGCACAGCGTGCTGGTCAGCGAGTTCCTGAACAACCTCAGTGCGAAGGGCAGCGCCGAAAGCGTCTTCAACAAGACCCGCGTCGCCATCTCCCGCGCCAGCGAAGGCGACCAGGTCCCGACCGTCTCCTCATCGCTGCTCGAAGACGTCCATTTCGGCGAAGCCGGCGGCTAGTTTCTATCAAATTTACGATCTCTCGTGCCCCGGACGCGGCGCATCATGCAATGATGCGACGCTGAGCCGGGGCCCAGTTTTTTTGACCGTCGCTGTGTGACGAGATGGGTCCCGGCTCTGCGCAGCAGCGTTACACCCTGCAGCGCGTCCGGGACACGAGGAAGCCTACTTCGCCGCTTCCGCGGCCATCACCGGGCGCACCGGATCGCCTTCGCGCAGGAGCGCGCCGGCGCGCGCGACGACGACATCGCCGTCGTTGAGGCCGTCACGGACCTCGATATTGCCGCCCGACATCAATCCGACCTCGACACGCTTGGTCTCGACGCGGTTGCGGCGGATCACCTGCACCACGGTGCCGGCGGATGAATATTGCACGGCGGTCAGCGGCACCGCGACGTTGCAGCTCTGCCCGGTCTTGATCAGCGCGCGTCCGCTCGCCTTCAGCAGCAGCCGCTTCTGCGAGGAGATGCCGATATAGACCATGCCCTGCTGGATGTTCGGCTCCACGGTCGGACCGATGCGGCGCACCTTGCCGTCGATGTCGCCGGCGCCCGCGATCCGCACGGTCGCCGGCTGATTGACCGCGAGCTTGCGCATGTCGGTGGTTGCCACCAGACCGACGAGATCGTATTCGCTGCGCGCCACGATCGTGAACAAGGCCTCGCCCTTGGCCGAGGCGAAGTTGCCGATCTGCGCGGTCGACGTCGCGATCACGCCCGCCACCGGTGCGGTGACCTGCAGCGTGCCGCCCTCGGGGAGCGCCAGCCGCGCCAGCACCTGGCCGGCGGTGGTGGTGTCGCCGGCTTCGGCCAGCACGTCCGTGACCTTGAGGCCCGGACGTTCGGGCCGCACCGAGGTTTCCTCCCGCGCGATGATCGTGCCGGTGGCCTCGACGATGTCGGAGAAGCAGGATTTTGCGACCTTCAGCACCGTGACCGCCGGCCCCCTGGGCGCGTCGTCATCGGCGGCTGCGGCCGGATCGGGACCGAGGATGAGCATGCCGGCGACGGCTGCGGGGCACAGGCTTCGAACGACGGCACGGGGCAAATGACGCATCGGAAATTCCACGGGGGCTATGCCTCCAATCGATAGCAGATGGCAGGGCTGCGGACTACGGCAGCGTTGTCCCAAAAAGGGTGGCCACGCCGCCGCGGGCCGTCGCAGCAAGTCTTTGATTAGTCGCTGGATTGGGCAACAGGTTCGCTTTTCCCGGGCGGGCGCGCCGCGGTCGGCACTACTCCCAAAGTGCCGCCGATCACGGTCTTCTCATCTGCCGGGGGCGCCTGTAAGGAACTAGAATCAGGATGACGCGGCAGGGCGGCCGCACAGCTCATGGTCGAGGCGGTATGCAACGGTTCGTTTGCGAGCAGAATATCGTTCATTTCGAGCGGCTGCTCAATGAAACGGCCGACCCGACGGTCCAGAACACCGTGCGCGCGCTGCTGGCATCGGCCAAGCGCCAGTTGGCGCTGCTGAACTCGGCGGCATCAGGGGCCGATACGACGCCGTTCGAACAGCGCCGGCGGCAGCACGGCGACACCGACACGATCCGGCAGCAATTCCAGCCCGAATTCGATGCCTCCCCGCATCCCTATATGCTGCTGGACCCGGGGCCGGGCCTCGTGATCGTCGACGTCAACGATGCCTATGCAGCCGCGACTTTGACCAGCCGGGCCGAAATCGTCGGCCGCTCGCTGTTCGAGATGTTCCCTGATAATCCCGACGATCCGCTCGCCGATGGCGTCAGCAATCTCTACAGCAGCTTGAGGATCGTCGGCGAAACCGGGCGGGCCCATGCCATGGCGATCCAGCGTTACGACATCCGCGATCCCGGCGGCACCTTCGTCGAGCGTCATTGGCAGCCGATCAACTCGCCGATCCACGACACGACGGGCCATCTGGTCTATCTGCTGCACCATGTCGAGGACGTCACGGCGCAGGTCACGGCACAGGTCGCGGCGCGGGCCTAAACGGCCCGTCAGCCGCGGCGCTCACCCAGCAGCTTGCCGTTGGCCCGGTCGATCAAATGCAGGCGCGTGCAGGCCGGACAGGACACCGACACATGCGTGCGGTCGGCGGGCTCGTCGCCGAGCCGATGCTGCACGTTCATGCCGGTCTGCGGGCATTTGAAGACGATCTGACGGTCCATGACCGATGATATGACGACAAGGCGCGCCTTCCGAAATTACGGATGATTACGTAGGTCGGCGGCGGCGCCCCTCACGGCAGGTTCAGGAACTCCACCCAGTTCGGCTTCTTGCCGGTGGGGTAGGATTTCAGCCTGGCCAGCGCGCCGCTGCCCTGGTCGATCGCATAGACCGTCATGCTGTCGGAGAGCTCGCCGACCGCGGCGAGGTAGCGCCCCGTGGGATCGATGTGGAAGCCGCGCGGCTGCTTCTCGGTCGGCACGCTGCCGATCGTGGTCAGCTTGCCGCTGGCGGCGTCGACCTTGTAGGCTGTGAGCGTGTTGGTGGTGCGCTCGGAGGCGTAGAGGAAGCGGCCGTCCGGAGTGATGTGGATGTCGGCGGCCCAGGGTTTTCCCGAAAAGCCTTCCGGCAGCGCCGTGGTGCGCTGGATCTCGTCCCAGGCGCCGCTCCTGGCCTCGTAGGTGAATGCGGCGACGTCGCCGTTCAGCTCGTGGATGAGATAGACGAACTTGCCATTGGGGTGGAATACGAAGTGCCGCGGCCCGGATTTCTCCGGCACTTTGTGGGCGGGCGGATCGTTCGGCGTCAGCGTGCCGGTCGTGGCATCGAACGCGAAGCCCAGCACCTGATCGGAGCCGAGATTGGTTGCGAACACGAAGCGGTTGTCGGGCGAGGGCAGGAAGGCGTGCGCGTTCAGCCCGGTCGGGATCACCTGCTTCGGCTCGCCGGCGACGCCGTTGGCGGAAAGCGGATTCAGCGCGACCTTGTTGCCGCCATAGGAGGCGCTGAACAGGAATTTTCCGCTGCGGTCGACGGCGATGTTCGCCATGCTGTCCGCGAGCGGTCCGTTGCCGATAGGACTGAGCTGGCCCGTCTTGGGATCGATCGCAAAGCTGACCGCCTGGAATGGCTGCGAGCGGACACCGACAATCAGCACGCGGTGGTCGGGCGTGATCGCGAGCGGCGTCGAGGAGCCGGGCTTGTCGACGCCCTTGAAGGCGGCCGTCTGCACGGGCGTCATCTCGCCGCTCTCGGTCATCTTGAACACGCTGATGTCGTTGCTGTCGGCGTTGCCGACATAGGCGAAGGTCTCGGCCATGCCGGCGTGGACTCCAGAAATGAGAGTGAGGGCTGCGAACAGGGTGGTGGCGATCGCGGCGCGTGGCGCTTTAGATGCGATGCGTCGGGTCGATCTCAACATGGGCTCCTCCTGAGGGCCGGTCGCGGCCTTGTCGTTTTGCCGGCGAGGATAGCGGGCGGCGCGCCGCCGCACCAAATTCCAGTTGGGATCGATCGATGCCGAAATTGTATCGGTCGCCGGAGAACGGCTACCGCATCGCCGCGGTCCGGGAGGGCAGATGCGGACTGGACGGATGAGCGGGTGGTCCGAGCACAGTCCAGACGGCGACCGCCACCAGAGCGGACGTCAGGATGGTCCAGGTGATGAGTCGTTTCCGCATCTGGTCGAATCCGTCGCTGTCATGAAGCTGCGGGGCACCGGAATCGTGCACTGCAAACCGCGACAATCCTATGAACTCGTTCACAGGCGAAAACGGCCGGCGCAAGGCGAACCAATGCCGCGCGAGCGCATTGAACCGGCATGCCCCGTGAAAACGATCTCGAAGGTAAGCCCGACATGGGCGGCAAGCATGGCGGTCAGGCCGGTCAGCCCAAGTCGCCGCCGCGCCCGCACCAAGGCGAACATGATGAGGACGTCGTGGCAAAGCGCCACACCGGCCAAACCGATCAGGCGTCGCCGCCGACCAAATCAAAATAGCGTCTTGCCGCGCGGTCCTGCCGCGCCTCGTGTTGGGAACCGCGGCATCGCTCTGCCGTTACCCGTTCCCGCAGGCTGAGAGATTGAAAACGGAGGCTGGCTCGTGTTTTGGATTTATTGGAACACCGCCTGGTCGCTGATCATCAGCGGCATCATGGTTGCCACCATCGTCAGCCACCCCGATTCCGAGTTTGTCGAAGTGCAGGCCGCCAGACGGTCGGTGTGAACATCCTGTCCTTGTGGAGTTCGTCGCGGCTCAAATCATGCTGCCCGGCATGAAGCAGCGGATGATGCGAACCAGCCCTTGAGCGGCGAGTTCGCGTATCGGCCGTCGTCGCGAGCCTGCGCGGCGAGGCCCCCTGCTCCCAGGATGTCGGTAAGTGACCCCGAAGCAGACGTTCTGAGCTGCTGGCGATCACAGCCGGGCTTCTGCCGCCGAGAACAGTCGTTCGCTCCGCGGTCCTGCAATCTCATACCGCCGACATCGGGTCGACGTGTCCGGAGGGAACAGTTTCGTCTGGTTCTACAGGCAGCGTGAACTGAAAGATGGCGCCCCTAGGTTCATTTGCGCCGGCCCACATCCGTCCACCGTGCGCCTCGATGATCGAATGGCAGATGGCCAGACCCATGCCCATCCCCTTGGATTTTGTGGTGAAGAAGGGGTCGAAGAGGCGGTCCATCGTCCTCGGGTCCAGTCCCGGACCAGAATCCCGCACGCTGACGAATACGCCGTTCGAGGCAGTTCTGCCGGTGCTGATCAGCAGCTCCCGCACCCCATCGCCCATTCCTCCCATCGCCTCGACTGCATTGATGATCAGGTTGAGGATCACCTGTTGAACCTGGACCCGATCCGCTTGAATCGGTGGAAAGTCCTCCGCAAGTCGCGTCCGCACCAGTACGCCATTCTTGGCCGCTTCGAGACGGGTCAGGGCGATGACCTCAAGTACCACCGGGTTGATCTCCAACGCTACCCTCTGTTGAGGCGCCTTCTTCACCAGGGCCCGGATCCGCCCGATTACATCGCCGGCTCGCAGACCGTCGTTGACGATACAATCGAACATCTGCCGGACCTGCTCCAGATTCGGCGGCTGGGCAGCCAGCCAGGACAATCCGGCCTCGGCGTTGGTGACCATCGCGGTGATCGGCTGGCTGACTTCATGGGCGATCGAGGCCGCGAGCTGCCCCATCATGGTGACGCGATTGGCGTGCGCGAGCTCCGCCTGCGCAGAGCGCAAGGCCTCTTCGGCCCGCTTGCGTTCGGTGATGTGCCGCCCGACGCCGCGGTAGCCGATGAAGCACCCCGTCTTATCGAACACCGGCAGCCCCGAGACGGACACATAGCGCTTGCTGCCGTCGCGGGCCGGCCTAGCGAGCTCAAAATCACGGAACGACAGATGGGCATCGAGCGTTTCCCGGTGCTTGCGCCAGGCCTCTGCGTCAGGCTCAAGGTAAGGCACTTCCCAGCGCGTCTTACCGATCTCCGACTCCGCCGCCGGCGCGTCGACGAGGCTCTCCGCGAATTCCTGGCGGGTAAAGCGATGCTGCGCGTCGGTCTCCCAGTACACGTCGAAGGAGAATTGCACGAGGGTGCGAAAGCGCTCCTCACTCTGGCGCAACGCCTCTTCCGCCCGCTTGCGCTCGGTCAAATCAAGGATGAAGCCAACGCCTTGATTTGTACCCTCTTCGAACATCGCCCCGCCGATTAGCACGGACACACGGCTTCCGTCTTTACGCAAATACTCCTTCTCGAATGGCGCGAGGGTCCCGATCAGCTCCAGCTCCGCAATGTTACGTGCGTCGAGGTCGCGCCATTCCGGCGGCGTCAACATCGTACGGTGCAGGCGTCTCGCGGCGAGATCCTCGCGGTCGTAACCCACGATACGCAGAAACGCGTCGTTGGCCTCAAGTATGCAACCTTCGAGGTTCCAGATCATGACCCCTATGATGTTGGAGTCGACGAGGCGTCGAATCTTCCTGTCGCGCTCCAGGAGATCGCTGTGGAGCTGCACGTTCTCCTCGGTTGCCTTTCTCCGCCGCTTCGCCTCGATCCGCGCGAGCGCCATCGCGGTCCCCACCAGGACGGCGCCGATGACGCCGGCTGCGAGGCCAAGCCGCGTCCTGCGTCGTTCGAGGTCCCCGGCGCGCTTCTCCCAACCTACGAGCTGAAAACGCTCAACGTCCTGCAACAGGTCGATTTGCAATCGGATATCGTCCATGCCGCGGATCATTGCCTGGGCCGCCTGCCCGGATACGCGGGCCGCCGTTTTGACGAGGTCGTCGATCTCACGCAGCTTTTCTGAAATGATCAGAGCCAGATGTCCGGCGCGAAAACTCTGTAACGGATCGTTTGCGACCAGAGTCTGGAGCGCCTCAGTCTCCCGTCGTACGCTTTCGTCCGAGACGCCGTAAGCCTTGAGATAAGCCGGGTCGAGGGTGAGCAGATACCCGCTCCTTTCAGTCTCCAGGTCGACGATGATCGTCCGAAGCCGATCAAGGGTGTCAATGACCTGGCCGCTGTGCTCGAGCGAGAGATTGATCGCCTCGCCGTCACGCCAGCTTTGGAGACCGAGCAATCCGGTCACCGCGGACAACGTCAGAAGCGCTGCAATCACAGGGATCAGCGGTCGTGCAAACCATCGCGAAAAGTGGCTCCGAGCAAAAGCTGGCATCGGCTTCGTGTCTTCGGTGACCGCCCGGCGGTCGCGTGATAGAATGGCGGGCAGCGCATGCACGCAACGATAGCACATGCGCGTTGGCGCGGGACCCGGGAACCCAACATTCCCGGCCACGCATCCCGGCTTCGCAATGGCGCGAACTGACGGATATGGCTCAGCTTCGCATCCTGTGAATGCCATAGCTGGGGGAGCACCATCATGGATGGAAACTCATCAAGCGGTCGCGCGCCCGTCAGCCGGCGCAGCTTCGCCAAGGGATTGGGCGCTGCGGGAGCAGTCTTGCCGGCCTTCACCATGTTACCGCGCACGAGCTTGGCCGTGGATGACCAGGCCTATGCCAGCGCCGCAATCGACTGGAAGCAGTTTGCGGGGCAGGCGATCACGCTCGCAGGTGCGATCCATCCCTGGTCCAGTGCGATCACGCCGCTGTTGCCGGATTTCACCAAGCTCACCGGCATCAACGTCGTGACCGACTTTGCACCGGAAACCACATACCTGAGCGCGATACCGATCAGGCTCGCACGCGGCAGCAGTACACCTGACGTTTGCATGTTCGCCACGTACGGCCAGGGCATCTCCGGAGGGTGGCTCGAGCCGCTGAACGCTTATTATTCCAAGAAGTCGCTGACCGATCTTGTTTGGTATGACGAGCGCGATCTTCTCAAGACCGCCCGGACTTTCTCGCTGTGGCCGGACGGCGAGAGATACGGCTTCACGATCACGTCCGAGGCGATGACCCTGTTCCTCAACAGCGAAATGTTGGCAGCCAAGGACTTGCCGGCTCCCCAGACTTTCGACGAACTGCTCGCGACCGCCAGGGCAGTCAAGACCGATGCGATATCGGGAATCGCGATGCGAGCCCAGGCGGGCGGCAATTCCACCCCAGCGGCCATGGCTTTCGTGTTCTCTTACGGTGGCGCCATGATCAAGGACAACAGGGCCGCTTTCGCGAGCCCTGAGGCGATCGCGGCCGTCGACATGTACGGACGGCTGCTCCGCGAGGCCGGGCCTATCGGGGTCGGCAGCTATGAATGGTACCAGGTGCTGGACGATTTCCTGCAGGGCAGGACAGCAATGGCGATCGATAGCAGCAACTTTGCGACCGACATCTCCAATCCAGCGAAGAGCCATGTCGCCAAGCAGGCGGGGTTTGCAGCCTTTCCGCATCTCCCCGGCCGCGAACCCGTCCCCTTCATGTCGCACTGGCAGGCGTGCATCAATTCCAAATCAAAGAACAAGCAGGCCGCTTTCCTGTTCCTGCTATGGGCAACGAGCAAGCCGACCTCGTTGCGGACCGCAGCTGCGGGACTGGCAACGACACGGCTGTCGGCCTGGTCGAGCGAGGCTTTCAATAACGCATTCGGCCGGCAAGCAGCCGAGGCAGCACTGAGCAACTTGCAAAAGGCCGATGTCGATCGCGCCAAGGCAATCCTTTTCCACCCGCAATCGAGACCCATCCAGGATGTCTTCATGATTGGCGTTAATGAAGTCGTGTCCGGAGTCAGATCGGCAAAGGATGCAATGATCGCCGCGGCTGAAAAGGCCAATGCCGCGATCCGTGGATAAGGGAGCCGTCCCGAAGCAGTACGCGCGTCATGGCTCGCGCGAGTAGGGCGGATCAACGTCGGCTGGCCGATGGACGGCGGACCTCATCGCCGGCTGTGGCTGACAGCCGAGTGTGACCCATTGCAGAGTCGACGAGATTGATGTGGTAGAAGTCTTTCTCAGTCCAAGTTTGTCCGGCGGGTTAGGCCGCACTTGTGAGATGCATAAACTCCGCAGCGTTTTCCTTTCAGCGTCGCGCCGCTAAGCCGCAACCGCCTGCGACGCCAGCAGCTGCTTCAGCTTCGCAGCCGGCACGGCCGGGCTGAACAGCCAGCCCTGCATCTGGCTGCATCCCAGCCGGCGCAGCACCTCGCGCTGGGCTTCGGTCTCGACGCCTTCGGCGGTCGTCGCCATGTGGCGGGCCGCGGCCATGTGCACCACGGCCTGCACGATCGGGGAGGAATCTTCGGACTGACCGATGTCGTTGATGAAGCTGCGGTCGATCTTGATCTTGTCGAACGGGAAGCGGTGCAGATAGCTCAGCGAGGAATAGCCGGTACCGAAATCGTCCAGCGCGATGCGCACGCCGAGCTCGCGCAGCTGCTGCAGGATCGTCAGCGCCTCCTCGTCGTCGCGGATCAGCACGGTCTCGGTGATCTCGAGCTCGAGCCGGCCCGGTGCAAGTCCGGACTCCGCGAGCGCGGCAGCGACCTTCAACGCCAGCGTCCGCGAGCGGAACTGCACCGGTGAGACGTTGACGGCGATGTGAATCTGGCCGGGCCAGGAGGCGGCCTCACGGCAGGCCTGCTTCAGTACCCATTCGCCGATCTCGCCGATCAGTCCGGTATCTTCCGCCACGGGAATGAAATCCGCCGGCGAGACCATGCCGCGCTCGGGATGGCGCCAGCGCAGCAGCGCTTCGCAGCCGGTCACGACATTGGCCGCGAGATCGACCAGCGGCTGGTAGTGCACCTCGAACTCGCCGCGGGCGAGGGCCTGGCGCAGATCGAGCTCGAGCTGACGGCGCAGCCGCGCCTTGGCGTCGTATTCGGGCGCGAAGATGCGGAAGGTGCGGCGTCCCTCTGACTTCGCCGCATACATGGCGAGATCGGCGCGCTTGAGCAAATCGTCGAGATTGTCGCCATGGTCGGGCGCGATCGCGATGCCGATGCTGGCATCGGTCGGGACCTCCTGGCCCTTGCAGTCCACCGGCGTGCGCAGCGTCGTCAGGATCTGCTCGGCGAGCGCCGTCAGCTCGGCCGGATCGCTCGTGCCGGCCTTGACGATGGCAAACTCGTCGCCGCCGAGCCGCGCGACGAGGTCGTTGCCGCTGACGCAGGCGCGCAGGCGCATCGCCACCTGCCGCAGCAATTCGTCGCCGACCTCGTGTCCCAGCGAATCGTTGACGCCCTTGAACTCGTCGACGTCGATATAGAGGATGGCGAACGGCTTGCCTTGGGTAAGCTCCGCCACGCGCCGCTCCAGATGGCCGCGCAGCAGCACCCGGTTGGGCAGGTCGGTCAGCGCGTCGTAATGCGCCATATGGGCGATGCGCTCGTCGGCGCGGATGCGCGCGGTGACATCGTCGTGGGTCGCGAGCCAGCCGCCGGCAGCGCCGGGCTGGTTCTTGATCTCGATCAGGCGGCCGTCCGCGGTCTCCACGATGGCGCTCTGGGTGCGCCCGACATGGCTCAGAATGTCGTCGCAATAGGCCCCGACGTCGCCATGGAACGAGCCGGTGTCATGGCGGTGCCGGATCACGTCGCGGAAAGTGGTGCCGGGCTTCACCACGTCGGCGGACAGGCCGTACATCTCGATGTAGCGCCGGTTGCAGACGATCAGCCGCTCGTCCTGGTCGAACATCAGGAGCCCTTGCGTCATCGTGTTCATCGCGGTGTCGAGCCGCTGCTTTTCGAGCGAGAGCCGGTTCGTCACCTGGCGGAAGATCAGGAACAGCGTCAGCACCAGCAGGCCGATCGACAGCACGGCGACGGTGACGAAGAATTTCGTCTGCGTGCGCCAGGTCGCAAGCGTCGCATCCAGCGACTTGGTCGCGACCACGACCAGCGGCTCGCCGGCGAGCAGGCGCGAGGCGACGATGCGGTCCTTGCCGTCGATCGGGCTGGCGAGCTGCGTGGTGACAAAGGTGCGGTCGAACACCGCCACCTGCTCCGGCGTGCCCTTGCGAAAGTTCTGCCCGATCATCGCATCGACACGCGGAACGCGCGCCAGCAATTGGCCGTTCTGGTGGTGCATCGCGATCGAGGATTCCTCGCCGAGCCCGGTCGAGGCGAAGAAGGATTCGAACTGCTCGGGCGCGATCGCGCGCGAGACCAGCCCGAGGAATTCGCCATGCGGGCCGGACACGCGCCGCGCGAACACGATCGCCGGTCCGCTGCCGAGCCGGCCGTTCACCACCTCCACGTCTTCCTGCGCAGTCGGATCGTTCTTGAGGCGGTTGAAGTAGCCGCGGTCCGCGACCGAGACGTCGGGGACCGGCCAGCGCCGCGACGAGTTGATCAGCATGCCCCTGGAATCGAACAGATTGGCGCCGGCGACGTCGGTCCAGCCGCTGGCTTTCGCACGCAGCACCTCGTGCATGGCCAGCGTGCCCATCTCGCTGCGGAAGATGTCGGCGGATTCGATGCCGCGGCTCTCGAGCTCGGTGATGATGCTCTTCTGCAGCACCGCGAAATCCTCGAACTCGCGGTCGAAATGCCGGGCCAGCAGGCGCACGGAATTTTCAAGGCTGTCGCGGCCGCTCTCGATTGCATTCTGCCGGAAGCGGTCGACGGTGAGCGCGGTGCCGATTGCGGTCGCGGCCATCAGCACGAAGCCGCCGACGATCAGCCATGTCAGTGGCGCTCCCCGCCAGCGACGGAGCAGCGCGCGCATGCGCGCGGTCCATCGGATCGATGTGCCCATCCAGCCCTCCCGTGGGATGCAAGGTGCAGCAAAACCGACAAGACCCCGTTACCAGCGAGGGTTAGAAAACTATGAATCGGAACGAAATCAGAGGGTTGGTTCCAGCGATCGCGGCGATTGCGGTGTACTCACCGCCTGATCTCCCACTCAAGCGCTTCCGCATTGCCCTTGGCGAACATCGCGGGGACATCGAACTTGCCGGTCTTGAGGTCATAGCGGCATTTCCAGTCGGCGAGTCCCTTCACGGCGACGTTCTTCGGATGCTTGTCCATTTCGCCTGACAGCGAGATCAGCAGGTAGCGGTTGTTGGGCCAGTCGACGCCGAGCCAGCGATACCCATCCTCCGTGCCTTTCATGAGATTGGCCGAGATGTGGTAGTCGAGCTTCATCTTCTTCGTGTCGGACCGGCTGTGGAAATAGTCCCAAGCGAGATCGCTGAGCGATTGCTTCGTTGCGCTTACGAACTTCCCGTTCTCGACATGGTAGAGAAAGAGGTCCTGCGAGCCCGAGCCAGTCTTCTGCATGCGCACCAGCCATTGCGAGTCGCTGGTGAAGCGGAAGCCGGCGCCATAGCCCTGCTCGGGCTTCAGCTCCGCCATCTGATCCCCGCGCCGCGCCCAGACCTGCCATTTGACGCCGAAGAGGTCTTCACTGTCCTTCATGTACTGCTCGAGCTTGGTGGCGCCGTCGGGCGAGGTGAAGGCCAGCTCGGCATTGTCGGTGAGGACAAACCCCGGCGGCGGGCCGGAGGCTGAAAGCGCGGGGGAAGCGGCAAGCGTCAGGGCAAGCGCCACCCCAAGGGTGAGATTTGGGGCGGAACGGCAAAATGCGGTCACGGGAAAATTCCTCAAAAAATGCCGCGATGCGGCCTCGCGTGATTTGACGCCGGCGGGGTGGCGCCGGTTCATCCCTGAGTGCCGGGACGGAGGTCTCATCCCATCGACCGTCTTGCTGCCGCAGCCAATTCGGCGCACCCTGCCGCCCTCGGCTGATTTGCCACCCAAGGTTCTTTTCCGATGATGACCGCATCCAAGGCCTTCATTGCTCTTTGCCTGCTCGCACTGGTCGGCACGGTGCTGGTGATCGGCCCGACCGAGCTGCGCCGCCTGCTGCCGGACGGGACCAAGACCGCCGTCGCCGCCAAGCCCGAGTCCAAGGTCGAACCAAAGGTCGAGGCCAAGGTCGACCTCAAGCCCGAGCCGAAACTGGAACAGCCCAAACCGGACCAGCCAAAGCTTGCCGCCATCGCGCCGCCTGCGCCCGCGGCGTTGCCGTCGCCGGCCCCCGAGCCGAAGGTGGCCGCGCTGGGCGAGATTCAGAAGCAGGTCACGGCGCTGCCCGATCTTGCACCGGTCAAGCCGCCGCTGGCGGTCGCCGACACCGGCCCCCGTTTCGACGTCGCCCGCGTCGACGATCACGGCGAGGCGGCGGTGATTGCGGGCCAGGCCACGCCGGGTGCCAAGGTCGAGCTGCTACGCGACGGCAAGCCGCTGGATACGGTGGTCGCGGACGCTTCGGGTCAGTTCGTCATGACCCCGCCGCAGCTTCCCGCCGGCTCCTATGAATTGACGCTCCGCGCCAGGGCGCCGGATGGCACGGTCACGCAGTCCAGCCGGACCATGCCGGTGACCATCGCCGAGGCGGCGCCGCCGCCCGCGCGTCCGGCACCGGTCGCCAGGCAAGACGTGAAGCAGGCCGAGAAGCCGGACGACAAATCGGATGTCGTCGCCGCCCTGCAGTCGGGCTCGCCGCATCTGGCCGCGGCATCCGACAGGCTCGCGGCCCGGCCGAAGCTGGTCGGCGCGCCGAAACCTCGCGTCATGGCGCGGGCGCCGGCGGCGACGACCGTTGCATCGGCCTCGCCGGCGGATGGCCTCAGCGCCGCGCCGGCGGAGACCGGCAGCCGGGTGATTTCCCGCGGCGACAGCCTGTGGGCGCTCAGTCGGCTGGCTTATGGCGACGGCGCCCGCTACGCCGTGATCTTCAAGGCCAACCGCGACAAGATCCACAATCCCAATCTGATCTATCCCGGCCAGACGTTTGTGATGCCGCAAAAGGCGGAGTGAGGGCGCGGTCTTTCTCCTCCTTCTCCCGCGGGCGGAATGAAGTCAGCCGCCGCCCGCGACGCTTTGCCCTGTGTCCCCCGGGGAACAATTGGTTCCCCGGCGCGTCATCTCGATGCGCCGCAGTGCGCGCGCGGGCAGCTGGGAGGAGGCCGAATTGGTCAGGTCAGCGGTCGTGTCAGGACGCATGGGACTGGCGCTGGCAGGCGCGACCATCATGATGGCGGCAGTGCTGCTGCCCGGTAAGGCTGAAGCGCAGTTCGGATTGCGCGGCGGTCCGCTTGGCGTCGCACGCTTCGCCGTTGGCCATGTGATCGGCATGTCGCGCTTGCGCCATTCCCGCATGGCGGTGCGGGGCGGCCGATACCGCTCCGCCGCGTTGAGGTCGCAAGATCCACGTCAAGATCCGCGCGGCGCCGAGCGCAGCCAGAATTCCAATCCTTACGTCCTGCGTGCGGCACTCACGGCGCAAGCAGCCTTGTCGGGCTGGCAGGGCGGTCGCCGACCGCAGGGTTGGTGGCGCCATCCCGACGGCAGCTACGGCTGGGTCGGCCCGGTGTTCTGGCCGTTCGCGCATGACGACCTCACCAATGCCGTGGTCTTCGGCGATGCGACCAGCCTCTCGCTTTACGGCTATGGCGACATCTATGCCGCGCTCTTCGCGCCCTATGCGGCGACCGAACTCGCGGCCTACACCGCACCGCAAGGCCGGCGCGGGCGACGGGTCCCGACTGCGGAGACCCTGTGCGAGGCCAGCGACACCGGCGGTCTGCCGGTCGACCGCATCGCCAGCGCCCTGCAGCCGAACGAATTGCAGCGCGTGGCGCTCGACGAGCTCGCATCCGCCTGGACCAATGCGCGCGACACCATCCGCGCCGCCTGCCCGGCGCAGGCGCCCGCCAGCGCGTTGGAACGGCTGGGGCTGATGCAGGCGCGCATCGAGGCCATGATCAAGGCAGCCGACGCCATCGAGGCGCCGCTGGCGAAGTTCACAGGTCTTCTCGATGACGGCCAGAAGGCCAAGCTCGAGGCGCTCTCCAAGGACCGTCGTGCCGCGCTCGCGTCCATGCAGCGCAAGGATACGAGCAAGGATACGAGCAAGGATGCGCAGGCTTCGAGCGCCTGCGACCCCAACAGCGATCCCCGCTATGACGAAAAGCTGCAGCGTCAGTATGAGCAGCTCGTGCAGCAGCAATGGCCGGCAGATGATGTCGCCTCGACGCTCCGTCTCGACGACACCGCCCGCGCCCGCTTCGAGGTGCTCCAGGACACCACGCTGCGCACCATGGAAACGCTCAGTGCCTGCCCGTCACAGACGCCCGAGACACCGCAGGCCCGCCTCACCGCCGTGAAAGCGCGGCTGCAAACGATGTTGCAAGCGGTGAACGGCGTCACCGATGCGCTCGACGATTTCGAGGCGGATCTGACCGACGAGCAGAAGGCCGGCTTCGAGGCGATCGGGCCGAAGCGGGGGGCGTGAGGCCGACGGCGAGACGCCTCCCCGTGAAATCGGTTAGCTAATCTCCCGCCTGACCTTCGCGGCCGCATCGCACATGGCCTTCAGCTTCCCGAATGCGGTCGCGCGCGGCATGTATTTCATGCCGCAATCGGGCGCGGGGATCAGACGGTCGGGCGACACGTATTTGAGCCCGTTGCGGATGCGATCGGCGACAGTATCGACGCTCTCGATCGCGGGGTCCGCGAGGTCGAGCACGCCGAGCATGATCTTCTTCGACGACAAATCCTTGAGCACGCCGAGGTCGAGCTTCGGCTGCGCCGCCTCGATCGAGATCTGGTCGGCGATGGTGTCGTCGAGCTCGGCCAGGTAGGAATAGCCGGCCGGCTTGTTCGAACCCGGCACGACGGCCGCATAGCCAAAGCAGAGATGCACCACGGTCGGCACTGTGATGCCCTGCAGCGCGCGGTTGATCGCCTTGACTGCATAGCGCTTGGCGAGCTCCGGATTGTTGCGCACCCAGGGCTCGTCGAGCTGGATCACGTCGGCGCCGGCCTTTTGCAGATCGAGCGCCTCGGCATTGACGGCCTCGGCCAGTGCCATCGCCAGCTCTTCCTCGTCCTTGTAGAACTCGTTCTTGGCCTGCTGGCTCATCGTGAACGGGCCGGGAAGGGTGATCTTCGCCGCACGCTCGGTGTTCTCACGCAGGAACTGCATGTCATGCAGCTCGACCGGGCCTTTGCGCTTGATGGGACCGACGACGCGCGGCACCGGCGTCTTCGTGTTGCCGGTGCGCGCCACGATCATCGCGGGATTGTCGCCGTCGATGCCATCGAGCGCGGTGGCGAAACGGTTGGAATAGCTCTCGCGGCGAATCTCGCCGTCGGTCACGATGTCGATGCCGGCGCGTTCCATGTCGCGGATCGCGACGATGGTGGCATCGTCCTGGGCTTCCTCCAGATGCTCCGCCGGCAGCCGCCACATGTCGTGCAGGCGGGTGCGCGGCACCACCTTCGACAGCATGGCGCGGTTCACCAGCCATTCCGGCTGCGGATAGCTGCCGACCACGGTGGTCGGCAGGATGTGCGTTGGCATGGGCATGGGGTTCTCCTTCTTATTGTTGTCGAGCGCTGTTGTGAGCGCGTCTGGTCAGGCCGCGCGCGTTGCCGCGACTGAACCCTCGTCCTTGACGGGATTACTGAGGATGCCGATGCCGGAGATCTCGATCTCGACGACGTCACCGCCCTTCATCCACAGCGGCGGCGTGCGATAGGCGCCGACGCCGCCGGTCGTGCCTGTCACGATCACGTCGCCGGGCACGAGCTCAGTGAAGGTCGAGCAATAGGCGATCAGGGCCGGCACGTCGAAGACGAGATCGGAGATCGGCGCCTTCTGCACCTCGACGCCGTTGAGCCGGGTGATCAGCGTCTGCGCGGTGACATCGGTCAGCTCGTCGGTCGTGACCATCCACGGCCCGAAGCCGCCGGTCCCGGCAAAATTCTTGCCCGGCGCGAATTGCGAGGTGTGGCGCTGCCAGTCGCGGATGCTGCCGTCATTGTAGCAGGCATAACCTGCGACATGGCTGAGCGCAGCTTCACGCGCGATGCGGCGGCCGGCCTTGCCGATGATGACGGCCATTTCGCCCTCATAGTCGAAACGCTCGGATTCCAGCGGCCGGATCATCGGCTGGCCGTGGCCGACCTGGCTGTTGGCGAAGCGGGTGAAGATCATCGGATGCGCCGGCGTCGGGTGGCCGCTCTCGGCGAGATGCGTGGCGTAGTTGACGCCGATGCAGAAGATCTTGTCGGGATCGGGGACCGTCGGCAGCAGCGCGACGTCCTGCAATGCGTAGTCGGGCTTCTCGGCGATGAGCTTCTTCAGCTCGTCGAGCGAGCCCTTTGCAAGCAGCGTCTTCAGCGTCGGATAGGCCTTCAGGCGCTTGCCGGCATCGATGACACCCTTGTCGGTGACGATGCCATAGCTCGCACTGCCGGCGATGGTGAAGCTTGCGACTTTCATGGGTCAAACACTCTCTTCGATGGAGGAAACATAGTCGTTGATCGGAAGCGCGATCTCGCCGCCCCGGATCGGAACGCAGGCCGGCGGGAAGTCCTGGCGGAAGCGGGCGCCGGCCGCACCGGCGCGGTCGAGAAAGCGTTCCAGATGCGCCATCGCGCCGGTCGGAAGATCGTGCAGCACCATCAGTGTCCAGGGCTGCCGGCTGCATTGGTCGAGCGCGCGCTCGGTCCAGCCGTCGGGGTCGTCCCAGTCGCGCGGAATCGAATTCCAGAGCACGCAGCTGTGCTTTTTGCGTGTGAGATAGTCGACCACGGACGGCTTGAGCAGCCGCTTGTCGAGATTGCCGCCGCCACCGAACGGCCGGAACCAGCGCTGCGGATGGGCGAGATCGCCAATCGCGTCCTGCGTGCGGCCGATCTCGTTCTCCGCGGTGTCGCGCCCGGATTGCTCGCCAAGCGGGATGCTGTGCGTGAAGGTGTGGTTGCCGATCCAGTGCCCCTCGCGGTGCGCGCGCTCCGCAAGGCCGCGCCGCTCGGGGTTGGCGAGCTTCTCGCCGATGACGAAGAAGGTGGTCTTGATCCCGCGCGTCCCGAGAATGTCGAGCACGCGCGGCGTCACCTCGGGATCGGGGCCGTTGTCGAATGTCAGGGTCAGATCGTACACGCAGCTACCTCAGGTCGCCGGCTGCATCGCGCCTGTCGCGATGTCGTCGTTGGCCTGGCCGGCGCGGGTGCCGGTCTGCCAGATCGCCGCCTTGCGCTCGATCCACCGGATTACGGCGTTGAAGCCGATCGCGAGGAACAGCACCAGCAGCACGCCCGCGAACACGTGCGGGCTGTCGAGGATGGTGCGGTAGCGCGAGATCAAATAGCCGATGCCGGCCGAGGAGATCAGCATCTCCGAGACGACGACGCCGACGATCACCAGCGCGCCGCCGACACGAAGGCCGGACAGGACGGTCGGGATCGCCGCGGGGATGATGACGCGGACCAGCCGCTGGCTCAGCGTCGCGCCCATGCTGCGGGCCGCGAGCAGGAGCTGCGGATCGATGGTCTGGATGCCGGCAGCGGTCGCGAGCATCGTCGGCAGAAAGCCGTAGATCGAGGCGAACGCGATCTTGGATTCCGAGCCGATGCCGAGCCACACGGTGAAAACGGGATAGAGGATCACCAGCGGCACCGCGTAGAGGCTCGACACCATCGGCATGATCAACACGCGCGGGCGCGGCAGGCTGCCGACGACGGCGCCGAGCAGGATGCCGCCGCCGCAGGCGAACGCCATGGAGACCACGACCTCGTAGAGCGTGACTGCCAGCGCATGACCATATTCGCCGGCGTCGGTCCATCCGGCCATCAAGGTGGACGATAGCGAGGGCAGGAACAGCTCGGCAATGAGCCCGGTGCGCGGCAGCAGCTCCCACAAGGCGATCAGGCCGATCACGATCAGATATCGCAACGTCCTCGCGCTTATTCTGGCACTGATCCTGGCGCTCATCGTCGCCTCACGCCGATTTGCGGATATGCCGCCAGATGCGGTCGCGCAGGCTCCCGAACGCATCGCCGCTCAGCATCTCGTAGGTGCGAGGCCGCGGCAGCTGGACCTGAAGATGGTCGACGATGCGGCCGGGCCGCGCCGACATCACGATCACCTCATCGGCGAGATAGACGGCTTCGGTGAGGCTGTGGGTGACGAAGACGACCGTCTTGCCGGTCGCCGCCCAGATGCGCAGCAGCTCGTCGCCCATGGTCATGCGCGTCTGCTCGTCGAGCGCTGCGAACGGCTCGTCCATCAGCAGCACGGGCGGATCCTGCACCAGCCCGCGCGCGATCGAGACGCGCTGCTTCATGCCGCCCGAGAGCTCGTGCGGATGGCGCCTGCCGAAACCTTCGAGCCCGACCAGCTTGAGCGCATCCTGCGCCTTGGCGCGGCGCTCGGCCTTGGGCACGCCGCGCAGCGCCAGCGGAAACTCGACATTGTCCTCGGCCGTCAGCCAGGGAAACAGGCTCGCTTCCTGGAACACCACGCCGACCCTGTCGGGGTCGGGCTGCAGGATCGGCGCGCCGCTGATGGTGATCGTGCCCGCGGTCTGCTGGCGCAGGCCCGCCATCATCATCAGGAGGGTGGACTTGCCGCAGCCACTGGGTCCGACCAGCACCACGAAGCGGCCGGGCTTGACCTCGAGGGAGACGTCCTCCAGCGCGACGACGTCCTGCGACCGGGTCTTGAACACCTGGCCGACATTCTTCACCTCGATCGCGCCGGCGCGCGGGGCGGGCTTCAATTGGGTCACGTTCGCCAATGGCTGCATCGCGTTTCCACCCATCTGACAAGTTCGTTGAAGGTCATGGCGATCGCGGCGACCATCACGACGCCGGCGAGGAGCTGCTTCATCTGGAAATTCTCGCCCCAGGTCGCGATCTGGTGGCCGATGCCGTCGCGCGAGGCGTACATCTCGGCGAGGATGACGCCGGTGAGGTTGAAGATCATGGAGATCCGCAAGGCCTCCAGCAGCACCGGCAGCATGCTCGGCAGATAGACCCGGAACGCGGTCTGCATCCGCGTGGCGCCATAGGAGCGTGCCACCGTCAGATGCTCGACCTTGACCGACTCCACCGCGGTGGTGGTCGACATGATCACGATGAAGATCGTGGAGAAGAAGCCGAAGCCGACCTTCTGGGCAAAGCCGACGCCGAACACCAGGATGAACATCGGCAGGAAGATCGACTTCGGGATGCTGAAGGCGAAGAACAGCAGCGGCTTGGCGACATCGGCGAAGTAGCGGTTCTCCGCGACCAGGAAGCCGATCAGCGCGCCGAACGGCACGGCCAGCGCGAACGCCGTCAGCACCTCGGTCGCGGTGACCATCAAATCCTTCTGCACCGCGGCGCGCTGCAGCAGTTCGCCGAGCGTCACGAATGTGTCGGAGGCCGACGGCAGCAGCCGCGGATTGACGATGCCGGTGCGCGACAGCATTTCCCACAGCGCCAGGACCGCGACGATGATCGCGATCCGCGCGAGGTTGATGGCGAGCGTGCCCTGCATCGTTACGGCTTGGTCGGGACGGGCTTGAACTTGGTCGAGATCACGTCCTCGGCGGGCACGATGTCCTTGAGCCCGCCGAGCTTGGCGAGATCGAGCGACAGCTGCACGGCGGCGCTGACGTTGGCCGCGCCCATGTCGCCGCTGGTCTCCAGCTTCATGATGGTGTTGTCGTATTCGAGGCCGGCGATCTCCGGCGGCATTTCGTAGAGCTCGGCGATCAGCTTGACGGTGACGTCGCGATTGGCCCGCATGAATGCGACCGCGCCGTAGAGGGCGTTCACCGCCTTCTGCACCATCTGGGGTTTTGCATCGGCAAACTTGTCGAGCACGATCCAGCCCGCGGCGAGGTTCGGCGGCACAGCGGTCGAATAGTCGAGAATGGTCTTGGCTTCGCCGGATTTCGAGATCTGGAAGCTCAGCGGCGAATAGACCACGGCGGCCTCGACATTGCCGGCGAGCAGGTTCGGCACCAGGCCGCCACCGCCGACGGGCACGCGCGTGAAGTCGATCTTCTTGTCCTGAATGGTCCACAGCGCGAGCAGGTCCGAGCCCGAGCCGGCCGCGGTGATCGCCACCTTCTTGCCGTTGAGGTCCTTGACGTCGAGCGTGGATTTGGTCGGCACCATCAGCTGCCAGCCGAAATTGCCCATCGCGGCGTTGGCGACGATGCGCGACATCACGCCCTTCTTGCGCCCGGCGGAGACCAGCGACGGCGGATCGAGGATGATGTCGGCCGCGCCTGCGGCCATGCCCTCGAAGGTCTCGGCACCGCTGCGGTAGATGGTCAGCTCGGCCTGGATGCCTTCCTTCTCGAACAGCTTTTGCCGCACCGCCGTCTCGGCGATCGTCGTTGGCCAATATGTCTTGGTGGGCAGGCCGACGCGGATGGTGTCGGCGGCGTTCGCGGGGCCGGCCAGGATGGCGGCGGCAACGAGCGATAGGAGCGCATGACGGCGATTGATCTTCATTGTTTCCTCCCGGTCTGTCTTTTCTTGTTTGTGTGCCGGATTCGTCCGGATCGTCAGGTCGTGCGGCTCACCTCCGCAATGCGCGAGGCGGCGAGCTCGACGAATTCCTTGGTGATACCGAAATGCTTTGACAGAGCGCGAACCGCCGCATCGGCGTCGCGCTTCATCACGGCCGCGACGATCGCCTCGTGCTCAGCCTCGACGTCGCGCGGCTTGACGCCGGGCTCGCGACGGATCGACAGACGCCGATATCGCTCGCTTTGCTCGTGCAACACGTCGCGGAAGCCGAGCAGCCATGGCGAGCCGCAGGCGTTGACCAGCGCACGGTGGAAAATGCGGTGACGGATCACCCATTCCTCGTAATGCACCGTGGGATCATCGGGGTAGTGATAGGGGACGGCTTTCAGAGCCGACCAGGTCGACTTCACCGATTCGAGCCAGGCATCGTCGCCCCGCTCGATCGACCGGCGCAGCGCAAGCCCCTCGATGTCGATCCGGGTCTGCGTCACGTCGGCGAGATCGGCGAGCGACACCGGGCTGACGCGGAAGCCGCGCTGGTCCGAGGCCTGCACCAGGCCGTCGGCGACGAGGCGCGACAGTGCCTCGCGGACGGCGGCAAGGCTCACCGAAAACTGCTTGGCGAGGCCGGCGATGTGCAGCTTCTGGGCCGGCAGCAGTCGCGCCGCCAGGATATCGGCGCGCAACCGCTCATGCAGCGCCGACGTCAGGCTGCGCGGACCATCCCCGGAGTTTCCGGACATATCGAATTGAAGCGGACCCATCGGGCGATGATTGCAAGGCGGCATCCCGGGGTCAATAGAAAATCGAAAATCGATTTTTCTGGCAGGCAAGCTTGGGCTGGCGTTGGAAGCTCGGGAATCTCCATCGGTGGGGCCTGTCCCGCCTACGCCGCCGAAGCCGCTTCGATCAGCCGCACGCCCAGTCGAATTTCATGTCCCTGAAGTCGAACTGCGCGTTGCCGGTGCCGAAATTGTAGCCGCCGAGATATTCCTCGAACTCGATATAGAACGGACTCATCTCCGGCACCGCCTGGCACGGCCGCATGGTGCCGCCGAGATGGTTGTGGGCGTGGTCCTTGGCCCAGTCGTGCAGGCGGTAATTGTCGGCGGTCGGGACGCCGCCCTCAAAGTAATAATAGGACTGATAGCCGGTCGGCGGGTTGCGCGGGATGTGCGGGTCCTGCGGGGCCTTGCCGGCGTTGGGATCATCAGCGCGCGGCGTCAACGCGATCGCGAGGTTCTCGGCCAGTTCGGCACGCGGAGGGCCGGCGAACATCTTCTGCGCAAAGGGCGGGGCCGTCTCAAAGAAGGCACTGGCGCCGCCGACATCGAGCCAGCGCGGCCGGTCGGCCGTCGCCAGCGCAAGCGGCGCGGGCGGTGTCGCGAACGGGCCTTCGTATTCGCTTCTGGTCAGCAGCAGCGCGGCATATTCGTAGTCGAGGATGTCGGTCATGCGCGACAGGCGCGGATGCGATGGCTGCGCCATCACCGCCGCGCGGATCTCGGGGACATCGGTCGCGCCGCCGTCAGTGTGATCAGCCGGAGTGGCGAAGAACGACACCGCGACGATGTCCTCGCCATGCACGCGATAATCTTCCGGCAGCAGCAGCGTGAAGCCGTGCATCAGCGGATAGCCGGTGACGGGATCAAGCGGCCATTGCTCGCTGCCGATGCCCGGCGGCAGGCCATAGACCCAACCCTGGTCGCGCGCGCGATCGGCGGGACGGTCCAGCATCTTCAGATCATAAGCACGCGAAGGCAAGGCAAACGCCACTGGTAGTCTCCATTGGAAGCGCCTCGCCGTTGAGGCGAGGGTTAGTCGCGGGGAGCAGGGATGTGGTTCGGGGGGGAGGAATTTTGGCAACGCCGTCGCCTCATTCTCCCCTGTCGTCCCGGCGAACGCCGGGACCCATAACCACAGGGAGAAGTTTGGCGAAGATGAGTTGTTCGGTACTTCTATCTCCGCCGATAGATCACGCGGTATGGGCGGGACGAGCGGTGAGGGCACGCTGAGGCGGTTTTAACCCCTCCTATCTGATCTGGCTGCTTGGAAGTTCTTACGGAAAGGCTTATTCCTACGCTCTGTGAGGAGGCAACGATTGATGTCCTCTTCGCCGCCCTCCAGCACCGTGTCTTCTCGGGGCACTCTGACTATGCAGTTCGAGTTCGATTGGGACCCGATCAAGGCGGAGAGCAATCGGCGCAAGCATGGGGTCGCCTTCGAGGCGGCGATGGGCGTTTTCAGCGATCCGCTGGCCCTGTCGCTACTCGACAATGAGTCTGGCAAAGGGGAGGAGCGATGGGTTACCATGGGCCGGAGCCCGGCTGGTAATTTGCTTCTGGTCGTTCATACCTATGTCGAGCTGACAGCGGACCGGGCCGCGATCCGCATCATCTCGGCGCGCTACCCGAGTCGCCGCGAGATCAGGTCTTATGAAGGTTGAACGGTAATCCGATGAAGGACGAATACGATTTCTCGACCGCCGCGCGCGGCAAGTTCTTCCGCAAAGGCGCTCGCCTCGTGCCGCCGGTGCACCTGGAACCCGAGGTTCTGGCCTACCTCTCGGACCTCGCCGAGACCCAAGGCACCTCGCTGAACGACCTCGTGAACACCCTTCTCAGAGAAGACATTGAGCGCCTCGACGCAGAGAAGCAGCACTCGCCCCGGCCATAGTCTGCTCCCGCGGAGACAGCGATGAAGGTTTTCAAATGGGATGACGATCTTGCTGTGGTTCTTCCCCCAGGAGCTGATCGACCAGCTCGCTCTCAAGGAGGGCGACGAAATCGAAATCGCCGCCACCGGTGGAAGCACGACCACTGCCGAGACCGAGGTCCAGCGTGGCGGTCTGCGCGAAAACCGCCGCGTTGAATTGTGGCCTCCGACCGACTCTCGCAACCCATTGATCTGTCAGTCGCCGTCTACTGTGCATGGGGTTGTTTTCGATGTTTTAAGAAGGCCTGAAGCACATCTCTCATTCGAATAATCCAAAATTCGCTTTACTCGAAAAACGAAACACCCTATGATCCCTCCCAACTCATCCCCCGGTAAGGGACGGATCGCGATCGTCAGGGTTCGTGGGGTGAGGGGCGGTGGACGCGGGCGGCGTTGGTGCCAGATGCGGTCGCAGGGCGGGTAGTCCCCGTGAGCGATCAGCGGGCGCGTGTACGACGGTGCTGCCTTGCGTACGGCAAAATCGTGTGGTCGTGACGCCCGAATTTCTGGCGTCAAGTCTTGCAGCGGTGCGCTGGTCCGACCGGACCTGCGCATCCCTTGAAAGCTGCAAGACGACGGTGGCAACAGAGAATCGACTCACCGGCGAGAGCGCGACATAAGCCGTTTCAACCACTGCGCAGGGAAGGCCGGGCATTCGGCCGCACCTGTTTCTCCCCTGTGAGCGACTATCACGCACTCATGCACAGGGGTTTTCGGGTGCCAGCCGGTGCCCGGTCTTCCCTGCGCCCTTCCACTTCGAAGGGTGCCGAGACCAAGCTAAACCCGGGCGCCATGTGCCGCGGGATCGCGACATGCTGTTTGTAAGCGATAGCAGGCAATGCCAGACCATGCGAGGCGAGCGAGAGAGCTAACCGCGGCGCCGCGCCACTGAGGCGTCCATCACGTTCTCGACTTCCTCGCGCCAGTTCAAAATCTCCATCGCCAGCACGGGATGATTGAAACCCTTGAGCTGGAGGTCGTCGAGCGCGCGCGCGTCGACCCAGGGCTCTACGATGCCGTAGACGCGGCGGCTGACCACGATCTGGTTGGGCTTGGCTTCGCCGCACAGGCGCGAGGCGAGGTTGGTGACGCTGCCGATCGCGGCATATTCCAGCCGCTGCTCGAAGCCGACCTGGCCGAGCGTGGCATAGCCGACCGCGATGCCGATGCCGAAGCCGAGGCTGTGTCCGCGGTTGCGCCAGCGCTCGGTCAGCGGGCCGATCGTGTCGCGCATCTCCACCGCCATCTTCACGGCGCGCTTGGTGTGGTCCTCGAACTGGATCGGCGCGTTGAACAGGATCATCACGCCGTCGCCGGCATATTTGTCCAGCGTGCCCTCGTACTTGAAGATCAGCTTGCCGAGCGCGGCGTGATATTCGCGCAGCACGTTCATCGCCTCTTCCGGCTCGGTCGCTTCCGTGAACGCGGTGAAGCCGCGCAGATCGCAGAACACCACGGTCACCTCGCGGCGCTGGCTGGTGAGCAGCCCTTCGGGGCTGTCGGAGGAGGCGATCAGCTGTGCGACCTGCGGCGCCAGGAAACGTTCCAGCTTGCGGATGCGCTCGATCTCGCCGAGCTGGGTCTTGACGCGCTCCTCCAGCGACTTGTTCCAGTTCTTCAATTGCTCGGTCTGCTCGCGCAGCTTGTCGGCCTGGGCGCGCACGGTCTCGTTCGCCGTCTCCAGCGCGTGGCTCTTGTGGTCGACCTCGGTGAACAGCCGCGCATTGCGCATCGCCAGCACGGCCTGGTTGGCGAAGGTGCGCATCAGGCCGATGATGCTGGCGGCGAACTCGCCGCTCGCGCGGCGCAGCACCACCAGCGAGCCGAGCGTGCCCTGCTGGTCGACCAGCGGCACCACCAGCACCGAGTGGAAGCCGGCCGCGATGGCGACCTCGCGCAGCGGCTGCTCGGCGGCCGCGCCAAGTTCGGCAATCGCGATCGGCTCGCCGCTTTCGGCGGCATCGCTCAGGATGTTCTCGCCTTCGTCGATGGTGACATGCGCGCCGTCGGGGGATTTGTCGATGCCGTTGGCCTCGACCAGGTTGAAGCGGCGCCTCTCGGCATCGAAGCCGTAGATCAGCACCGCATCGGCATGGGTGATCTCGATCGCGCGCGCGGCGATCGTCGGCAGCACGGCGTTGAGATCGAGCGAGGCGGCGACGGCGCGGCCGACCTCCTCCAGCACCTTCAGCTCGTTGATCGACTGCGCCAGATCGCGCGTGCGCTCCTCGACCTTGGTCTCCAGGTCCGAATAGGTCTCCTGGATCTGGCCGGCCATGCGGTTGAACTGACCGGCGAGATCTTCCAGCTCGTCCGCGGTACGCACTTCGATGCGGTGACTGAAATCGCCCTCGCCGAGCCTGTAGGCGCCGTCGCGCAGCGCGGTGATCGGAATGATCATGCGGCGGGCGAGCAGCGTGCCGGCGAGGATCGCGACCATCAGCCCCATGCCGATCAGGAGCGCGATGCGCACCAGCTGGTCGCGGATCGGCGTCAGGGCCTGCGTGGTCGGCTGCTCGAACAGCACGCTCCAGCCGAGCTTCGGCACCGTGCTCGCGGCGCTCATCACCGCATGGCCGTTGAAGTCGGTGCCCGAACTGTCGGCCTCATGGCCAGGCGCGATCGCGGCCGCGACCTGCGGCAGCTTCGACAAATCCTTGCCGACATCGGGCCCTTTCGACGACGTCGCCAGCACGCGGCCGCGGGGATCGACGACATAGGCAAAGGCGGCCTTGCCGACTTGCGCGTCGGACAGGAAGTCGGAGAGAAAGCTGAGATCGATCTCGGCCACGGTGACGCCGGCATTGAAGCCGGAATGCGCCACCGAGATCGACATGAACGGCGTCCGGTCGGCGAACCAGGCCGGCGCATAGCTGACGCCGCGGGCGACGGTGTCGGTGAAGCGCATGTCGCGGGAGAGGTCGGCATTGCTGCCGGTCGTGGTCGATTGGCGGGAGACGCGCAGCACCTCGCGGCCTTCGCCGTTGAGCTGGAACAGCTGGTTGACGACCGAGACTTGGTGCAGCAGCGACGCGTAGTCGGCGCGGCGCTTTTCGAGGGTGTCCTGGCTCGCCCGCGTCACCCAGCTGATCTGGCGATCGAGCTCCGAGATCGACTGCTCGATCCGCCGGGCGGCGGCTTGCGCCTTGTCCTCCAGCCCGTCGGTCAGCTGGGTCTTGGTGGCGCGGTAGGAGATCCAGGTCTCCATCGCGCCGTTGACGGCGAGGACGAACACGACGAGGCCGACGAGGGAGACGACGTATTTGGCGAACAGGCCCTCGCGCAGAAACCGTGTCTTGTCGTTCGCTCCTGCCATCCCGATCCTCTCGCGCCGCCATCGACGCTGCGCGCTCACGGGCCGTGCAGGCCCTTCCCGGCCGTTCTATCACAATTTGGGCCAAAGGACCGCCGCGCGGGCCGGGGACCGGCCGGCGTGGTTACTCCCTGTGGACGCCGGGGCCGGCGGAAGGCCGGTGAATTGCCGCAGCCTCATCCGTTCGGAGGAAGCCGGTGGCGGGGAAGCTGATGTAAGGGGATTGCCGTGGAGCCCAGCCCGCCAATCACCGGTTAAAGAGTTGCCGCAGCACGTCGTTCATTGGCTGACTGTCCTGCTGAGCGACCGGCGGGTCCTCCAGGGCCGGAGCCGCGGGCGAGGCCTGTGGCGCGGGCGCAGAGGGCGTTGCCGGCAGGCTGCGGCTGCGGCCACTGCCTGGCGCGGCGCCAGTGCTGCTTCCCGCGCCGCTGGAAAGTCCCTGCTGAATCAAATTGCCGATGGCTTCGCCCAAGGGGCCGCCGAGCAGATTGTTCTGCCCCGGCTGCTGGGCTTGCGGATTGGCGTTGCCGGCCGCGTTGCCGCCGGGTGCAGTCGTGCCACCGAGACCCAAACTCCCCAGAATGTTGCCGAGCCCGGCGCCATCAGGGCCGAACAGGCCCTTACCCATCTCGCGCAGCTTGGCATAGGCGGCATCCGGATTGTCCAGCATGCCGGCCATATCAGGGTAGATCTTGGGCTGCGACCAGCTGCCCTGGATCATCACGGGAATGCCGAAGCCGACGGGCTCATTGGCGCGGCCCTGGCCTTCGGTCGTCATCACCAGCTTCGGCTCGACGCGAAAGCCCATCATCTTGGTGTCGAGCGCGATGGTGCCGGCACCGGTCACGCGCACCAGCGGCCCGATCAGGTTGAGATCGGTCGTCACCGCCTGGCCCTTGTCGATGCGGAACGAGGCCGAGAGCTGCGACAAATCCGTGCTCTGCTCCTGGCCGGCATTCTGGTTGTCCTGCCAGCCGGACAGCGTGCCCGATGTCAGCGAGCGAATCATCTGCGCGACATTGATGCCGCGGATGGCGCCGTCCTGGAAATTGACGAAGGCTGTGCCCTGCATGTTGGCCATCAGCGCGCGCTGGCTGGTGCCCGCGCTGCGAAGAGCGAGCTTGGCCTGCAGCTTGCCGTCGATGCGGTCGAATTCGGCAAGGCCCTGAAGCAGCGGCAGCGCACGCACGCCGACGAGATCGGAATGCATGGCAAAGCTCGGCGCGCCGGTGGTTGCATCGAGGATCACCTCGCCGGAGACCTGGCCGCCATAGGCGCCGAGATTGGCGGTGCCGGCCTTCAGCACGCCGCCGGCGAGCTTCGCATCGAGCGCCAGCGGCGCGATGCGGGCATCGCCGATCACGGCTTCGTTCGCCGAGATACGCACCTGCGCATCGACATAATTGAGCCCGGAGACGTCGATCGGCGCATTGCTCCAAGGCTGCCCGGCTGCGCCCTCCGGCGATTTCGCCAGCGGAATCGCCAGTCGCTGGAAGTCGAGGTCGAGCTTGACCAGCGGCTTGCTCGCAATGTCGACCGAAGCCCAGCCGTTGAATGTGCCATCGCCGAGCCGGCCATTCACGCCGTTGATCATCACGACGTCGCCGTTCATTCGCATCTCGGCATGGCCGGTGAGCTGAGACTTCAACACGTCGGGCATGTCGATGGCGAAATCCACCGGGATCGTCGGCCGGTCGGCCGGCGGCGCCGGCGTGGTCGCCTTGATGTCGAACTTGGTCGGGTGGTCGCCGACGCGCGCGGTGCCGGTGACATTGACCTTGCGGTCGCGGCCGATGGTCGCCTCCGCGTTGATGGCACTGATGCGGCCCTCGACACGGTCGCGCACGCGCGCGAATGCGACCTCACCGTCGGTGACCTTGATGCGGTCGATGGATGCCCCGCCGACATCGAGCGCGAGCGGCTTCGACGACCCCCCCGCATTCGGCAGGCGTTCACGCAGCAGCGGCTGGTAGAGCACCGGATGGGTGACGATCAGCTCGCGGATCTCAGGGCGGCCCGACCACACGCTGGAGAGCGACATGTCGGCCTGCACGCTGTCGACCGTCACGCGCGTGATGCCGCTGCGATCCCGGGGGTCGGCAAGCGAGAGGTCGTTCAGGGTGACGTTCAACGTCGGCCACAGGCTGATCTTCGTGGTGCCGTCGATCGAGAGACGATAGCCGGTCGCGCTCTCGACGCGCGAGGCGATCGTCGACGTCAGGAAGCCCGAGGGGATTCCGACCACCAGCAGGAGTGCGATCACGACGATGACGGCGGCCAATGCCGCGCCGGCGAATTTTACTGCTCTCATCTCGACTTTCCACTGACGGACGATCGGCGTCGAATCCCGCCGGCTATCCATCCTTCGCGGCCGAGTTTATCCCGGGACGGGAAGCGGCTCCAAGCGCGTAAAAATAGTCAGGGGGTGCTGCAAAGTTATGTGACTTATGACACACTTCCCCGACGCGGTTTTACGCGATCCTGATCGTGATGGTTTCAAGCGATTTGCCAAGCGTCTGACAAGATGACTGACCAGGACTTCACAAGGACATTGAAATGAGCAAGCAGGCCGAATTTGCGGTCATTTTGAAGATGAACGCGATGTTCGCGGATCTCGGTGCAGACGAGCTCCAGCGGCTGTCCAATCTCTGTCACACCCAGCACCTGGGGAACGGCGAGGTGCTGTTCCAGAAGGGCGATGCCGGCAACGCGCTGTTCGGCGTGCGCCGCGGCCAGATCCGCATCGAGACAGGTGCCTCCGACGGCAGCCGGCTGACGCTCAATTTCATGGGCCCGGGCGACCTGTTCGGCGAGGTCGCGGTGCTGGACGGCCAGAATCGGACCGCGGATGCGACCGCCGGCGAGGCCAGCGAATTGTTCGTGCTGCGGCGCGAAGATTTTCTCAGCTTCCTCGAACGCGAGCCGAAGGTCGCGATCAAGATCATCGCGCTGCTGTGCCAGCGCATCCGCTGGCAGAGCGAGCGCATGGAGGAATCCATGCTGCAGCCGCTGCCGGTGCGCCTGGCGCGGCGGCTCTGCGCGCTCGCCGCCGATTTCGGTTCCGAGGTGCACATCTCGCAGGAGCAGCTCGGCGTCTTCGTCGGTGCCGCCCGCGAAAGCGTCAACCGCCAGCTGCAGGCCTGGCGCAAGGAAGCGATCCTCGATCTCCAGCGCGGCCGCATCCTGCTGCGGAACATGACCAAGCTGACCGCGATCGCGCGGAACGAGTAGGGATCAGCCGAACGCAGCCCACGAATGCAGGGCTTGCCGGTGCAGACTGCAGGATCGAGCGTGTCCGCGCGAAAGTTATTGGGTAACATAGCGCCCTGAAGGCGCCCTGCGTTGACGCGCCCCTCCGGCCGCTCGCCTAAATTTTACTCCGCAGCACGGTGGGCGACGTCTTTCGGTGCTGGTGCCGCTCCGTGATGACCGTCCGTCTCGGCATCCTCGCTGTGCACGATCAGCCGCTTGGCGAAGCGCCAGATCAGGGCGCCGAGATCGTCCATCACCATGAACATCGCGGGCACGAACACCAGCGACAGGATGGTCGAGAAGATCAGGCCGCCGATCACCGCGAGCGCCATCGGCGAGCGGAACTCGCCGCCGGCGCCGACCGCGAGCGCGCTCGGCATCATGCCCGCGGCCATCGCGATCGTGGTCATCACGATCGGCCGGGCGCGCTTCATGCCGGCGTCGATCATCGCCTCTTCGCGCGGCTTGCCGGCGTGAATGGCTTCGATCGCGAACTCCACCAGCATGATCGCGTTCTTGGTGACGATGCCCATCAGCATCAGAATGCCGATCCACACCGGCGTGGTGAGCTGCTTGCCGGTGATGAGCAGGGCCGCGATGGCGCCGCCGATCGAGAGCGGCAGCGAGAACAGGATGGTGATCGGCTGCAGGAAGGTGCCGAACAGCAGCACCAGCACGGCGTAGACCATCATCAGGCCCGCCGTGATCGCGGTGGCGAAGCCGTCGGACAGTTCGTTCAGGCTTTCGGCGTCGCCGGAGGGAGAGACCTTCACGCCCTTCGGCCGGCTCTTCATCACCGGCAGGTCGTAGATCTTCTTGGTGGCGTCGCCGAGCGCGGCCGAACCGACGAGGTCGGCGGCGACGGTCGCCTGCCGCTCGCGATCGTAGCGGTTGATGCTGGTCGGACCCTGGTCGAGCTTGACGTCGGCGATGACCGAGAGTGGCACGCCGCCCTTCTCGCCGTGCTCGCCGAGCGGGACGCGCAACTGCTCCAGCGTCTTCAGATTGCCGCGCGCGGCATCCTCGAGCTGCACGCGGATCGGCACCAGGCGGTCGCCGACGTCGAACTTGGCGAGCGCGGGTCCGACATCGCCGATGGTGGCGACGCGGATGGTCTGCGACAGGCTTTCGGTCGAGACCCCGAGCCGCGCGGCGAGATCGGCGCGCGGTTCGACGCGCAGCTCCGGCCGCTCCAGCGTGGTTTCCGAGATCACGTTGGAGATGGTGGGAATCCGCTTCATCTGCGTCGCGAGCTCGCTCGCGAAATTGTTGACGATGTTGGCGTCGACACCGGTCACGACCAGCGAGATAGCGCGCAGGCCGTTCTCGTCGAGGAACCAGAAGCGGATGTCGGGAATGTTCTCCAATTCCTGGCTGATCGAGAATTCGAGCTCGCGCTGGGTGATGTCGCGGGCATCCTTGGGCGTGTAATTGATGATCAGCGCGGCGCGCCGGACTTCCTGGGTGCCCGGCGGAACGCGCCCGCCGTCGACGAAGATGCTCTTCACCTCGGGCCGCTTGCGCAGGCGCGCGACGATGTCCTCGGTGACCTTTTCGGTATAGGCGAGCTGGGTGCCCGGCGGCAGCTCGAGCGCAAGCAGCGAGCGCGAACTGTCCTGCGCCGGCAGGAAACCCTGCGGCAACAGCGTAATGCTCCAGATCGAGGCGGCGAAGACGCCGAAGCCGACCAGCACCGTGATGAAATAGTGTTTTACCGACCAGGCCACGATCCTGTGATAGGACCGCAGCACGCGGCCGGGCGGCGGTTCTTCGTGAGTGCCAGGCTTGAGGAAGTAGGCGGCGAGCACCGGCGTGACGAAGCGCGCCGCGAGCAGCGAGAAGAACACCTGCACCGAGACGGTGATGCCGAACTGCTTGAAGAACTGTCCGGCGATACCCGACATGAAGCTCGCCGGTGCGAAGATCGCGATGATGGTGAGCGAGATCGCGATCACCGCGAGGCCGATCTCGTCGGCGGCTTCGAGGGCGGCACGATAGGGCGACTTGCCCATGTTCATGTGCCTGACGATGTTTTCGATCTCGACGATGGCGTCGTCGACCAGAATACCCGTCGATAGCGTGATGGCGAGGAAGCTGACGAGGTTCAGCGAGAAGCCGAGCAGGTCCATCGCCCAGAACGCCGGGAAGATCGACAACGGCAGCGAGATCGCGGCGATGATGGTGGCGCGCAGGTCTCGCAGGAACAAGAGCACGATGACGACGGCGAGGATGGCGCCTTCGAACAGGGTCGAGATCGCCGCGTGGTAATTGCCGTTGGTATATTCGACCGAGGTGTCGATCACCTTCAGGTCGACGTCGGGATAGGCGGCCTTGAGTACGTCGATGCGCTTCTGCACGGCCTCGGCCACCTTGACGTCGCTGGCGCCCTTGGAGCGCTTGATGCCGAGCGCGACGATCGGCTCGCCGTTGAAGCGGGCGAAGGTGCGGCGGTCTGCGATGGTGTCGGTGACGGTGCCGAGATCGTCGAGCCGGACCTCGCCGCCGCCGAACAGCGGGATCATGGTGCCGGCAAGATCGCTCAGCGTCTTTGCGCCGGCGAGCGTGCGGATCGCCTGGTCGTTCTTGCCGATCTCGGCCCGGCCGCCGGCGACGTCGACATTGGTACCGCGCAGGCTCTGGCTGACATTGACCGCGGTCAGCCCCATCGCCTGCAGGCGGTCGGGATCGAGCGAAACAAGAATCTCGCGCTCGACACCGCCGATGCGCTCGACCTGGGCGACGCCGCGCACGCCTTGCAGCGCGCGCTTGACCACGTCGTCGACGAAATAGGAGAGCTGCTCGGGCGTCTTGCCGGGCGAAATCGCGGCGTAGGTGACGATCGGCAGGCCGATGACGTCGACGCGCTGGATCAGCGGCTCGGTGACGTTCTGCGGCAGGTTCGAGCGGACACGCGTCACCGCGTCCTTGACGTCGTTGAGCGCGCGGTCGGTGTTGGTTTCAAGCGCGAACTGGATGGTGGTGACCGACACACCGTCGGTGATCTGTGAGGTAATGTGCCGCACGCCCTCGACGCCGGAGACGGCGTCTTCGACCGTCTTGGTCACCTGCGATTCGAGCTCGGCGGGCGCCGCGCCGAACTGCGATACCACGACCGAGATCACGGGAATGTCGGCCGAAGGCAGCCGCGTCACCGCGAGCTTGGTGAAAGACACCCAGCCGAGAATCAAGAGGATGATCGAGAAGACGACCGACGGCAGCGGATTCCGGATCGACCAAGCCGAGATATTGAGAGCCATCAGCGTACCCGCGTGCGATCGAGTTCATCGGCGAACATGGTCTTGATCTGGTCGCCGTCATGGAGCGAAGAGCCGGCGTCGGCCACGACGATTTCGCCGACGTCGAGGCCTTCCAGGATTTCCGTCGCGTTGTCGGACGAGAGCCCGACCCGCACCTTGCGCGTCTCGATCGTGTTGCCCTTGACGACCTGAATGGTGAGATGGTCGATCGCGGTCTTGGGGATCGAGACGCCGCAGCTTCGCTTGGCGTCGATCGAGGCGCGGGCGAATACGCCGACCTTCAGCGACGGATTGTTGGTAACGCTGATGCGGACGCGGCCGAGCTGCGTGGCGCGGTCGATTTCGGGCGCAACCAGCCGGACCCGGCCGATCAAATCGGGCGCGTCGTCGCGGCTGATCCGCACGGTGGCGCCCGAACTGAGCTTGGGCATGTGCACCGCCGGAACCTGAGCATCGAGCTCGATCTCGTTGTTGACGGCGATGCGGAACATCGGGCCGGCCTGCGGTGAAGCGGGCGCGCCGACAATGGTGCGGACTTCGGTGATGAGGCCCGGCGCAGGTGCTTTCAGCGAGATCGGGCCTTGCGGACCGGGTCTCTGCGGCTGCCCCGGGATCTGTGGCGGCGCGGTCAGGCGCGCCAGCTCCTGGTTGTCGGCAACGACGGTGCCTTCGGTGACGAAGAGGTCGGTGACCTTGGATCCTTCCTGGTCGGCGATGACCACCGCCTCGCGGCGCGGCACGAAGAAGCCGGTCACCCGCACGAGGTCGGAGAAGCAGGCATTGGTCGACTTCGTCACGATGACGAGCGCCTCGCTCTGCGTCTCCTTCGGCTCGGCGCGCTTCCGATGCTCGAACAGGTAATAGCCGACGCCGAGCGCGACGACGAACACCACCGTTCCGGCAGGCTTGAGATATTCGGAGAGATTCATCGCCGGATCATCCTGGCCTGGCTCACGGCCGTCCGCGCGAGGCCCATCGAGAACGTTTCCCTGAAACAAAGCGGCGTCCCGCAAGGCCGCGGGACGCGCTTTGGAGGCGAGACTTTACACCACATCACGACTTGTCACTTCAGAGGATTGCGTCGTGCTCACTTCGATGCGGTGGTCTTGTTTTCCATGTTGACGACCTGCACGCGGCGGTTGGCCTCTGCCATCGGCTGGCTCGGATTCTTCAGCTTGCTCTTGCCGTAGCCGACGGTGACGAGGTCGGTGGCGGAGATGCTGTATTTGTCGACGAGATAGCGCTTGATCGCATCCGCGCGGCGTTCCGACAGGTCCTGGTTGTAGGTTTCGCCGCCGGCGGCATCGGTATGACCGGCGACCACGAAGGTGGAGCCCTTCAGGTCGGGACTGGTCAGCGCGCGACCGAGCGCCTGCACGGACGGCATCGACTTGGCGCTGATATTGGCGGAGTTGTAGTCGAACGTGATTTCGAGATCGATGTTCGGCTTGTCCTTGGCGACCGACGCGATTTCCTCGCGCTCGGTCGAGGACAGCGAACGCGTCGAGCGGCCGCGCACCGACTGGATCAGCTTGGTCTCGGCCGCGTTCGGCGCGGGATCGGCCTGCGGGGCGATCGAGAGGCCGCGGGTCAGGGGCTTCTTGGCCGGCGGCGCCAGCGCGCGGACGATGTCGTCCTCGGTGACGTTCTTGCTGTTGCCGTCATCGCCAGCGAAGGCCGGCGAGGCCGGCAGCGACAGCGTGGCGCCAAGAGTGATGCCAAGAGTGATGATGGACAGGATCGCGGTAAGTCCCTTTGCAGCCGATTTCATAACCAGTCCCTCCTGCGCAGCCAGCTCGCGCGGTTCCAAAATTCCTGCCAAAATTCCTGCAATGAGCCCCCCGGGGAAGGCTGCCTGCGGCATCCGTTCGTTAGTCTTCCCTGGGCCACCAGGGGTTCGAGGCGCCGCCTGCCTCAATTCAAAAAAATACTAGCGCACTCCGTAGCTTGCGAACTCCTGAACGATGTTCGGGTCCATTGCCTTGGCATTGGCGATATCAAGCGCGCCTTCCTGGGCGGAGCCATTGCGCTGCTTGGCGAGGCCACGTCCGTAGAGCGAGGAAGTCAGGCGCGGGTTGATCCTGAGGGCCGCATCGAAATCGGCGATGGCATTCTTGACCGCGCCCGATTTGAGGTTGACGAGCCCGCGGCTGTCCAGCGCATCGACGAAGTTGGGCCGCAGCCGCAACGCCTCGTTGCAATCCTTCAGCGCGCCCTGGAGGTCGCCGACCACGGTGCGGGTCCAGCAGCGGTTGTTCAGCGCCTCGACATCCTTGGTGTTGATCCGGAGCGTGTCGTCGAAATCCTTGATGGCGAGGTTGTAGGCGCCCTTGCTGGCATAGACCTGGCCGCGCCGGTACAGCGCGTTCACGTCATCCGGATTGGCGGCGATCTTGGAGGTCAGGCTCTTGATCGTGGGATCGTCGGCCAGCGCGGCAGCGCTCGGCCCGCTGTCGGTGCTCGGTGCCGGAGCGGGATCAATCGGTTTGACCGGCGGTGGCGGCGGGGGCAGGGCGGCCTCGACCTGCGGCTTCGGCGTGGGGGCCGGCGCAGGCGCAGGCGCTGGCGCTGGCGCTGGTGGCGAAGCAGGCGCGGGCGCCGCAGCGGTGTCGGCCGGCTTCGACGGCGGAGGCGGTGTCGGCGGCGCGGGCGGTGACGGCGGCGGGTTGTTGGCGACGACCGGCGGCGGCGCGGGAGGCGCGGGCGGCGTCGCCGGTGCCGGACGCGACCCGCCAGCTCCCGGGCTGAACGAGAAATCTTCGGCCAATGAAGAGGATATCCACGGCACCTGCTCGCCGCGCGAAGCGCGGGTGACGCCCATCTTGGTCCGGTTCAGTGTCTCCTCGGCCATCAGGTCGGGGACCCGGATTTCCTTCAGGAGCTCCTGGACGAACAGGCTGTGCTCGCCGCCGGCGTCGGAGACCACCGAGGCCAGCGCCGCCGAATACATCACCAGCGTTCCGTTCGGCGCGATGACCGGGGTCAGGCCAGCCGAGAAACTGCGGAACCGGCGCTCGAACGGATTGCGCCTGGAGGCGTCGATCAGCGCGATCTTGACGCCGGCGCCGCGGGTGTTGAGCTCGCCGAGGACGGTCTCGAGGCTGAAACCGTCGCGGCGCACGTCGGATTCGGTCCAGATCTGCGCATCGATCGGCAGCATGTAGCTCTGGCGCGCCGACTGGATGCCGAAGCCGCTGAAGAATACCAGCGCCACCGATCCCGGCTTGATCTTGCCGTAGAGCTTGTCGAAGGCGCGGCGCATGCCGTCGCCGGTCAGATTCTCGGCGATCTCGACCGAAAAGCCGTCGCGCTTGAGCTCGTCGGCGACGTCACGGGCATCGTTGATCGGTTCCTTCAGCGGGGCATCCGCATCCGGGTACTTCGCGTTGCCGATGACCAGCGCAAAGCGGTCACCGGCCGCAAGCGATGGGGCCGTCGGGACGAGCGAGATGAGCAAGGGCAGAAGAAGAAAGAAGCGAATTTTCATAATCAGCGCGGTCCAGCCAAAAAGGCGCCGTTACCAGCTTGCGCCGCGGCGACCTTAACTTACGCTTCCTGCATTATCAAACCGGGGACGGAGGGCGTCAACCACTTGGAGATTCGGCGTTATCGCGACGATTGACCGCAACGCCCGGGTGCGCCGCAGGGGGAATAAGCAGGCTGTCATGTTTGTGCTCGACGTGATCCGGCTCGATCTTACCGGCGGCACGTTAGGGCCTCCATGGCGACGAAAATGTGATTGGTCTCACATTGAGGGCATGCCTCCGTCGCGCCGCGAGGCGTTTGACCTTTGCAGCGGACAATGGCTTGGTGCGCAGGATCGTCCCGGAAGGTCCACTCAGAAAAGCAAAGCAAAAAGCAAAGAAATCATGGGAAACGCCTACGAAATCTACGCGCTGCGCTATGCGACGATGTCGCCGCGCACCCCCAGCATGAACTTCCTTCAGCCCGATCCGCATGACAGCGCGGCGCAGGACCTCGACTATTTCGTCTGGCTGATCCGCGGGCACGGCCGCGACATCCTGGTCGACACCGGCTTCAATGCCGAGGAGGCGAGCGCGCGGGCGCGCAAGCTGACGCTCAATCCGGTCGACGCGCTGGAGTGTTTTGGCGTCAAGGCATCGAGCATTCGCGACGTCATCGTGACGCATCTGCATTACGATCATGCCGGCAATCTCGACCGCTTCCAGAATGCGCGCTTCCATCTCCAGGAGCGCGAGATGGCTTATGCGACCGGCCGCTGCATGTGCAACGGCCTGCTGCGACATCCGTTCTCGGTCGAGCACGTCACGCAGATGGTGCGCCACGTCTATGGCGAGCGCGTCACTTTCTATTCGGGCGACGGCGAGGTCACGCCCGGCGTCACCGTGCACCGTGTCGGCGGCCATTCCGACGGCTTGCAGGTGGTCAAGGTCGAAACCGCGCGCGGACCCGTGGTGCTGGCGTCCGATGCCGCGCACTACTACGCCAATCTGCAGCGCAAGAGCCCGTTCCCGATCGTCTACAATGTCGGCGACATGGCGGTCGGCTGGGAGACGATCGAGCGCCTCGCCGGCCATCCCGATCGATTCATCCCCGGCCACGATCCGATCGTGACGGAGATCTATCCGCGCGCCAGCGACAAGGTCGATGCCTGGGCACTGCATCTGCCGCCGACGCGGTCGTTTGCGAAGTGAGGGCGAAGCCGTCATTCCGGGGCGCGCGAAGCGCGAACCCGGAATCGCGCGCCACAATCTCTGGATTCCGGGTTCGCCGCTTTGCGGCGCCCCGGAATGACAGCGTCGGCAAATACGCCTGCTTGGCGTCGGCCTCTTTGCTGGTCTGGATCAGGTCAAGACTCGCTTCGATCTTGCCGAGCCGGGTCGAGAGCGCCGGTTTGAGTCTCGATCGGCAATTCCAGTCTGACCTTTTCCTCGGGCGTGTGCGGTCTCCGAGACGGGCGGCAGATATGGTTTCAACGAGTGCCGGCAGGATCCACACAAGCAACGATATCGCGGGGAGATTTTCGAGCCGCTAGCTCCGGCGGAGAGAATATCGCCAGGTATCCTCCGTCCCCTGCGAGCTTAGATGTGGCGACCTCGCGATAGCCGACGGCAGTTAATTCGCAGCGCAAGAGCTCAATTGGCGTGCCGTGCTTCGACGTCGGAAGCTCAAGATCGACAATTCCCACCCGTGCACCCTGCTTCAAGGCGGGCGCGAGATTGTAGAGGAAGGCATAGGGTTGGGCTATCTCGTGATACATATGCGCAAGGATTGCGGCGTCCAGCGAGGAAGCGGGCAGACGCGGGTCGTGGGGTTCGCCGAGCGCGAATTGCACGTTCGTTAACTTCAGAAGTTTTGTTCGCCTGGCGAGTTCGACGAGGTAATCCCGCGTGACGTCCTGGGCAACGACAGAGCCGGCGGGTCCGACGAGGTGCGAGAGCCTGACCGTGTGGTAGCCACTGCCTGCTCCAATGTCACCGACTGTCATACCTGGTTTCAGTTCAAGAACGCGTGCGATTTGACCGGCCTCATTGAGGGCGTCGCGGCGCTCTTCGGCGGAGCGGCGCGGGCTGACGATTCGTGCGACAGGGCGCTGCGGTGAGGGAAACTCGTTTGCAGCGACTCCGGGGGGAGCCAGATAACCCATGTCAACCGCGTATGCGCGAGCTGCAGCAAAGGCCACAAGTAGCATCGCTATATACGCCACTGCCGTCACGGGCCTACCAAGCTTTCTCAACCGGACTCCCAAAAGCCGACGTCTGCGCCTCTATGAGTCGCTAATACGCCTGCTTGGCGTCCGCTTCCTTGCTGGTCTGGATCAGATCGAGACTCTCCTCGATCTTGCCGAGCAGCGTCGAGAGCTGCTTGCGCTCCTGCGCGGAGAGGCAGGCGAGGATCTCGTCCTCCCGCCGCAGCAATTGCGGGAACAGCTCTTCGTAGAGCGCGCGGCCCTTCTTCGTCAGTTGCAGGCGGAATTCGCGGCGGTCGGCTTCGTTCTCGACCCGCTCGATCATGTCCTCGCTGAGCAGCGTGGTCACCGCGCGGCTGATGGTGGATTTGTGCGTGCGGGTGCATTGCGCGATGTACTGCGCGCTACAGGCATCGTTGCGGAACCCGAGCGTGGCGATCACGCGCCACGCCGGAATGTCGAGGCCATGCCGTTCCTGATATTCGACCGAGAGCGCGGAACTGACCTCGGCCGCGAGCCGGTTGAGGCGGAACGGCACGAACTTGAACAGATCGAGTCGGGCTTTTGGCCGCGCCGAGGCCTCATCGGCTTGCCGTGCCTTCAGTGCGATATCGCCAGATGTCCTCGCCAAGGGGCGCGCTCCGAATTCCAGTTGACGGCCGGCCGGCTCCGGTCCAAAATAGTTGCACGTGAGACTATCTAGCAGATCAGTGCTCTCCTGACCATAGCCGAGGTTCGAGTATGGCGCAGGCCAAGCCACTTCAGGTCAAGACACATCAGGCCAAAGCCCAGTTCGGCTATCGCCGCCATGCCGATCAGGACCGCGCCGGCCAAGGCCCGGCCGAGCATCCGGTCGTGGTTGTCGGCGCCGGCCCGGTCGGGCTGTCGCTCGCGATCGATCTTGCCCAGCGCGGTCAGCGCGTCGTCCTGCTGGATGACGCCGACCGCATTGGCGAAGGTTCGCGCGCGATCTGCTTCTCGAAGCGGTCGCTGGAATATTGGGACCGGCTCGGCGTCGGCGACCGCATGGTCGCCAAGGGCGTGGTGTGGAGCGTCGGCCGGATCTTCCACGGGGAGTCCCTGCTCTACCAGTTCAACCTCCTGCCTGAGGACGGCCACAAGCGGCCCGCCTTCATCAATCTCCAGCAATACTACGCCGAGGCCTATCTGGTCGATCGCATCAGCGATCTGCCCGAGATCGACCTGCGCTGGCGCAACAAGGTGACGGCGCTGGAGCAGCGCAACGACGGCGTGGCGCTGACGATCGAGACGCCGGAGGGCGCCTACCGCCTGCACGCGCAATATGTGATCGCCTGCGACGGCGCGCGGTCTTCGCTGCGGCAGATGGTCGGCGCCGAGTTCGCGGGACAGGTGTTCGAGGACCAGTTTCTGATCGCCGACGTCAAGATGACCGCGGAATTCCCGACCGAGCGCTGGTTCTGGTTCGATCCGCCGTTCCATGCGGGACGTTCCGCGCTGCTGCACCGGCAGCCCGACGATGTCTGGCGCATCGACCTCCAGCTCAATCGCTACGCCGATCCCGTGGTCGAGAAGAAGCCCGAGAATGTGCGGCCGCGGATCGCGCGCATGCTCGGCCACGACAAGTTCGAGTTCGAGTGGATCTCGCTCTACAAATTCCAGTGCCGGCGGATGGACCGCTTCATCCATGGCCGCGTGATTTTCGCCGGCGATTCCGCGCATCAGGTTTCGCCGTTCGGCGCCCGCGGCGCCAATTCCGGGCTCGAGGACGCCGAAAATCTCTCCTGGAAGCTCGATCGCGTGCTGCGCGGCACTTCGCCCGCAAGCCTGCTCGAGAGCTATCATGCCGAGCGCAGCATGGCGGCCGACGAGAACATCCGCGAGTCGACACGCTCGACCGATTTCATGGCGCCGAATTCGCATCAGGAAGCGCGGCTGCGCAAGGCGGTGCTGTCGCTCGCCAAGGAGACAGAGTTCGGCAAGCGCATGGTCAACGGCGGCCGGCTGTCGGTGCCGTGCAGCTATGACTCGCCGCTGTCATCGCCGGATGCAGATGTCTGGGGCGGCGGACCGTCTCCCGGCTGCTCCATGCTCGATGCGCCGGTTGCCGAGCAGGCCTATCTGACGGACGCCTTCCGCAAGGGGGGAACGGACTTCACCTTGCTGTCGTTCAGCAATGGTGCGGCGATTGATGTGCCCGACGGGGTCAAGGATGTTCGCATCGGCGGCGAGGGCGGACTTGCCGATCCCTCGGGCCTCGTCGCAAAGCGCTATGACGCCGCGCCGGGTGCTGCCTATCTGCTCAGGCCCGATGGCTATGTCGCCGCGCGCTTCCGCCATCCGACGCGCGCCGCGATCGCGGCTGCGTTGTCGCAGGCTCAAGGTCTCAATTGAGGTTTCGCATGCCGTTGTCCACCAGCTCCAACTTTGCGCGGCCGGACGATGCCTTTCGCGCCATCGTCGAGGCGCATCGCGGGCTCACCGAGGAGCAGAGCGCCGATTTCGATGCGGCGCTGGTGCTGATCCTCGCCAACCATATCGGCGAGATCGATGTGCTGCGTGAGGCGATCGAGCTTGCCAAGCGCCGCATGATCGACGGTCAGCAGCAACAACAGCAACAACAATAACCCAAACAATAACCCAGAAGACTCAAAGGACGAATTGATGGCGAAGAACTTCGCATCCACCGGCGATCTCTCGGAAAAGAAGATCACCTTCTCCGAGATCGGCACCGATCTCTATGCCTTTACCGCCGAGGGCGATCCGAATACGGCCGTGATCGTCGGCGACGACGGTTGCCTGGTGTTCGACGCGCAGGCGACGCCGGCGATGGCGAACAAGGTGATCGAGCGCGTCCGCACTGTGACCGACAAGCCGATCAAATATGTCGTGCTGTCGCACTATCACGCCGTGCGCGTGCTCGGCGCCTCCGCCTACAAGGCGCAATGCATCGTCGCCTCGCAGGAGACCTATCGTCTGATCGAGGAGCGCGGCAAGCAGGATTGGGATTCCGAATACGGCCGCTTCCCGCGGCTGTTCCAGGATGCGCAAAGCATCCCCGGCCTGACCTGGCCGACGCTGACCTTCGAAGGCGAGATGTCGATCTATCTCGGCAAGCGCGAGGTGCGGCTGATGCAGCTCGGGGCCGGCCACACCTCCGGCGACATCGTCGCCTGGGTGCCTGATGCCGAAGTGATGTTCTCCGGCGACCTCATCGAATATCACTCGGCCTGTTATTGCGGCGATGCGCATTTGCGCGAATGGCCGATGACGCTGAACGAGATCCGCAACTTCAATCCCAAGGCGATCGCGCCGGGCCGCGGCGATGCGCTCAACGGCACGGCTACGGTGCGCGAGGCCATCGCAATGACGCGCGACTTCGTCACTTCGCTTTATGGTGCGGCCGAAATCTCGGTGGCGAAGGGGCGCACGCTGAAGGAATCGATGGCCGCGACCCGCGAGGTGATGGATCCGAAATTCCACAGCTTCGCCATCTACGAGCACTGCCTGCCGTTCAACGTGTCGCGCGCCTTTGACGAGGCGTCGGGGATCGACGATCCCGTGATCTGGACCGACAAGCGCGACCAGGACATGTGGGCAGCCCTGCAAGGAGGAGGATAGTGATGAACATCAACACCTCGCCCGATCAGATCGTCCGAAGCTCGGCGCAGGTCACCCCGGGCTACATGTCCGGCTTCGGCAACAGCTTTGAGACCGAGGCGCTGCCGGGCGCGTTGCCGATCGGGCGCAACTCGCCGCAGCGCTGCGCCTATGGACTCTATGCCGAGCAATTGTCCGGCTCGCCCTTCACCGCGCCGCGCGGCACCAATGAGCGCTCCTGGCTCTATCGCATCCGCCCCTCGGTGAAGCATTCCGGCCGCTTCGAGAAACTTGATGCCGGCCTGTGGCGTTCGGCGCCATGCCACGAATACGATCTGCCGATCGCGCAGATGCGCTGGGACCCGACGCCGCTCCCGAAGGACGATGTGACTTTCGTTCAGGGCGTGCAGACCATGACGACGGCGGGTGACGTCAATACGCAGGCCGGCATGGCCGCGCATGTCTACCTCATCACCAAATCGATGGTGGATCAGCATTTCTACAATGCCGATGGCGAGCTGATGTTCGTGCTGCAGCAGGGCAATCTTCGACTCGTCACCGAGTTCGGCCGCATCGACGCCGAGCCCGGCGAGATCGTGGTGATCCCGCGCGGCGTCAAGTTCCGCGTCGAGATTCCGAACGGGGCGGCGCGCGGCTATCTCTGCGAGAATTACGGCGGCGCGTTCACGCTGCCGGAGCGCGGGCCGATCGGCGCCAACTGCCTGGCCAATGCACGCGACTTCCTCACCCCCGTCGCGCATTACGAGGACAAGGACACGTCGACCGAGCTGTTCGTGAAATGGGGCGGCTCGCTGTTCAAGACCACTCTGCCGCATTCGCCGATCGACGTCGTCGCCTGGCACGGCAATTACGCGCCCTACAAATACGATTTGCGTACCTTCTCGCCGGTTGGTGCGATCGGCTTCGATCATCCCGATCCCTCGATCTTCACGGTTCTGACCTCGCCGTCGGAGACCGCGGGCACCGCGAATATCGACTTCGTGATCTTCCCCGAGCGCTGGATGGTCGCCGACAACACCTTCCGTCCGCCCTGGTATCACATGAACATCATGAGCGAGTTCATGGGCCTGATCTACGGCGTCTACGATGCCAAGCCGCAAGGCTTCGTCCCCGGCGGCATGAGCCTGCACAATTGCATGCTGCCGCACGGCCCGGATCGCGACGCTTTCGAGCATGCCAGCAACGGCGAATTGAAGCCGGTGAAGCTGACGGGGACCATGGCCTTCATGTTCGAGACCCGCTACCCGCAGCGCGTCACCGCGCACGCCGCGAACGCGTCCACGCTGCAGGACGATTACGCGGATTGCTGGAAGGGGCTGGAGAAGCGGTTCGATCCGAGCAAGCCGTAGTCTCTCTTACCCTCCCCTGGAGGGGGAGGGTCGTTACGCATGCAGCGAAGCGGAATGCGTAGCGGGGTGGGGTGACGGTCTCTCCGCGAGTAACGCTGCCCGTGTTGAGAGATCACCCCACCCCGTCCCATATTTCGCTGCGCTCAATATGAGCCGACCCTCCCCCTCCAGGGGAGGGTGACACCGTCACCGCTGTGCCACGAGAAACCTATGCCCCACCCCAACGACCCCAGCCTCCGCTCCTTCATCGACGTCGATCCCGCCTCCGACTTCCCGATCCAGAACCTGCCCTACGGCGTGTTCTCGACCGCGGCCAATCCGACGCCGCGCGTCGGCGTCGCGATCGGCGATTACGTGCTCGATCTCTGGGAGCTCGAGCAGGATTCCCGGCTCGATGTCGGTCCGCTCGGCGTGTTCTCCGGCGCCTCGCTCAATCCTTTCATGGCGCTGGGACCAAAGGTCTGGACCAGGACGCGGGCGCGGATCAGCGAGCTCCTGCGGGCCGATCATCCGGAGCTGCGCGACAATGGGGAGCTGCGCAGCCGCGCGCTGGTGCCGGTGCGCGATGCAAGGCTGCATCTGCCCTTCACCGTCTCCGGCTACACCGATTTTTACTCGTCCAAGGAGCACGCCACCAATGTCGGCGTGATGTTCCGCGGCAAGGACAATGCGCTGCAGCCGAACTGGCTGCACATGCCGATCGCCTATAACGGTCGCGCCTCCACGGTCGTGGTCTCCGGCACCCAGGTGAAACGGCCGCGCGGGCAGCTGAAGCCGCCGAATGTCGAGCTGCCGAGCTTCGGGCCCTGCAAGCGGCTCGATTTCGAGCTGGAGATGGGCGTCGTGATCGGCCAGCCCTCGCCGATGGGCGGCATGCTGACGGAGAGCCAGGCCGAGGAGATGATCTTCGGCTTCGTGCTGCTCAACGATTGGAGCGCGCGCGACATCCAGCAATGGGAATATGTGCCGCTCGGCCCGTTCCTCGCCAAAGCGTTCGCGACCTCGATCAGCCCGTGGGTGGTGACGCGCGAGGCGCTGGAGCCGTTCCGCCAGAAGGGGCCGGAGCAGGAGCCGGTGCCGCTGGATTATCTCAAGCAGGGCAAACCGCAGAACTACGATGTCGCGCTCGACGTCTCCTTGCGCGCCGCCGGCGCCAACGCGCCGGCCGGCATCAGCCGCACCAATTTCAAATACATGTACTGGTCGTCGGTGCAGCAGCTGATGCACCATGCCTCCTCCGGCTGCGCCATGAATGTCGGCGATCTCCTCGGCAGCGGCACGATCTCCGGTCCGGAGAAGAACCAGCGCGGCAGCTTGCTCGAGATCAGCTGGAACGGCACCGAGCCGATCGAGCTCCCCGGTGGCGCCAAGCGCTCATTCCTGGAGGATGGCGATAGCCTCGTGATGCGCGGCTGGTGCCAGGGCTGCGGCTATCGCGTGGGGTTCGGTGAGGTGGAAGGGACGATTTTGGCGGCGGAGTAGCCGCGCGCTCATGTCTTGTAGGGTGGGTTAGCGTCAGCGTAACCCACCTCTTCAGTGTCCGCGGTCGCAGACGTGGTGGGTTACGCTGCGCTAACCCACCCTACGCATCGACGGCGTGGAGAGACCTACCGGCTCTCCGGCGGCACGTCCCGTATCCGCGCGCAATGCGCCGCGACGTCCTCGACGCTGTATTTCAGATGCACCCGCTTGTCCGACGGCGCCTGTTTGCTCGTGCAGACGCCCGGCCGCCATTCCTGCGTCGGCCTGATCGGGCGCGGCGCAAAACCGCCGCCGCAGTTCGGGCAGACGTTGGACAGTTTCGTCTCGACGCAGTCCGCACAGAACGTGCATTCGTACGAGCAGATCCGCGCGTTCGTCGCATCCGGCGGCAGGTCGCGGTCGCAATATTCGCAGTTCGGTCGAAGCTGGAGGGCCATGGCTGAATCTCCGGATTGGCTGGGATCATCGCAGATCGCGCGGGGAGCGCGAATGACGTAGTTCCCTCGATTTCAGCCGGCCTTGATCTCCCTCAGCGGCAATCGCGAGCTCTCCTTCAGCCTGTCGAGCACGATCGAGGAGCGCACATGCGCCACGCTCTGATGCGGCATCAAGACGTCGTTGACGAGGTTGGAGAGGCCCTTGAGATCGCGCAGCACTGCCTTGAGCACGTAGTCGGCGTCACCGGTGAGCGAATAGGCCTCCTGGATCTCGTCGATCCGGTTCACCAGCGCGCGAAACCGCTTGGAATTGTCCGGCGAATGGGTCGCAAGGCCCACCTGGATGAAGGCGATCACGCCGAAGCCGAGCGCCTCGCTGGAGAGATCGGCGTGATAGCCCGCGATCACCTTCTCCTCCTCCAGCCGCATCCGCCGCCGCGAGCATTGCGAGGCCGAAAGTCCCGCGAGGTCCGCGAGTTCCTGGTTGGTGAGGCGGCCATCGTCCTGGAGCGCGCCCAGGATCCTGAGGTCGAAGGCGTCAACCGAAATCATGCGTTGTTTGCCCATATCATGCACGGATCGTGCATATGATAGCCAAAGACCGTCCCGATTGCACGCTCATTGCAGGCCCCATGAAGGATAGTTCCTCCCAGTAGCAATTTGGGAGAGCCGCCTATGGGACCGTTTCCGCACGATGCACCGCCGGCCACTGTCAGCGCCGACAATCCGATGGGCACCGACGGGTTCGAATTCGTCGAATATGCGCATCCCAATCCGCAAGAGCTGCATGCGCTGTTCAAGCTGATGGGTTATGCGCCGGTCGCGCGCCACAAGACCAAGAAGATCACGGTCTATCGCCAGGGCGACATCAACTATCTCGTCAACGAGGAGCCCGGCACCCACGGTTACGAGTTCGTTGCCACGCATGGGCCCTGCGCCCCCTCGATGGCGTTCCGCGTGGTCGACGCGAAGGCGGCCTATGACCGCGCGATTTCGCTCGGCGCGGAGCCTGCCGATGTGTCGCCGGCCCAGAAGACGCTCGATGTGCCCGCGATCAAGGGCATCGGTGGCAGCCTGCTGTATCTCGTCGATCGCTACGGTGCCAAGGGCTCGGCCTATGAGGCCGAGTTCGAATGGCTTGGCGAGCGCGATCCGCGGCCTGCCGGCGCCGGCCTGTTCTATCTCGACCATCTCACCCACAACGTCCATCGCGGCCGCATGGACGTCTGGGCCGGCTTCTACGAAAAGCTGTTCAACTTCCGCCAGATCCGCTTCTTCGACATCGAGGGCCGCGCCTCCGGCCTGTTCTCGCGCGCACTGACCAGCCCAGATGGCAAGATCCGGATTCCGATCAACGAGGACGCCGGCGATTCCGGCCAGATCGAGGAATATCTGAAGACCTATCGCGGCGAGGGCATCCAGCACATCGCCTGCGGCTGCCGCGACATCTACCGCACCATCGAAGGCCTGCGCGTCGCCGGCCTGCCCTTCATGCCGTCGCCGCCGGAGACCTATTTCGAGCGGATCGACGCGCGCCTGCCCAAGCATGGCGAGGACCTCGCGCGTCTCCGGAAGAACGGCATCCTGATCGACGGCGAAGGCGTGGTCGAGGGCGGCCAGACCAAGGTGCTGCTCCAGATCTTCTCGGCCAACGCGATCGGCCCGATCTTCTTCGAGTTCATCCAGCGCAAGGGCGACGACGGATTCGGCGAGGGCAACTTCAAGGCCCTGTTCGAATCGATCGAGGAGGATCAGATTCGGCGCGGAGTGCTGAAGGTGGATGCGGCGTAGGCACCTGCGTTAGACGCGGGGTGCACCCTCAATGTCGGTGTCGTCCCCGCGAAGGCGGGGACCCATACCCACAGGGATTAGTTGCTACAGGGAGTAGTTGCGGCGCGAGCAGATAACTCCGAGTCTTCGCCAAACCGCTTCCTGTGGTTATGGGTCCCGGATCTGCACTCGCTACGCTCGCTTGTTCGGGACGACGGCGGAGTTTGAGGCGGCAGCGGAGAGTCTATCTCTTCCACGCCTTCGTCACCGCGGCGATCTCCGCTGCCTCCGGCTCACGCACCGTCGACGGTGTCCGCGAGAACCGCGGCGCCGGCGCGGGCTGCTTGACGCCATGACGCTCGACGAACACGTTGCGGGCGACCATGTGCGGATGCTGGGTTGCTTCCGACATGGTCAACACCGGCGCGAAGCAGATGTCGGTGCCTTCCATGATCTTGCACCAGTCCTCGCGCGTCTTGCTCTTGAACACGGCCTTCAGCTTCTCCTTGAGCGCCGGCCAGGCCTTGGGGTTCATCTGCGCGTCGAAATCGGCATCGGTCAGGCCCGCATGCTCGCGCAGCAGCGCGTAGAACTGCGGCTCGATCGAGCCGATCGAGACGAAGTGCCCGCAGGCACATTCATAGACGCCGTAGAAATGCGCGCCGCCGTCGAGGAAGTTCTGGTCGCGGCCCTCGGTCCAGCGGCCGAGCGTGGTCATGTCGAAGAAGAACGACATCAGCGATGCCGCCCCGTCGCACATCGCGGCATCGACGACCTGGCCCTTGCCGGATCGCTGCGCCTCCAGCAGGGCTGCGAGCACGCCGACGACGAGATAGAGCGCGCCGCCGCCGAAATCGCCGACCAGATTGAGCGGCGGCACCGGTGCTTCCTTCGTGCCGATGGCGGCGAGCGCACCGGTGATGGAGATGTAATTGATGTCGTGGCCGGCCGCATTGGCGAGCGGGCCTTCCTGGCCCCAGCCGGTCATGCGGCCATAGACCAGCTTGGGGTTGCGCGCGAGCACGACGTCCGGGCCGAGCCCGAGCCGCTCCATCACGCCGGGACGAAAGCCCTCGACCAGCGCATCGGCGCTGGCAAGCAGGTCGAGCACCTCTGCGATCGCGGCCTTGTCCTTGAGGTCGAGCTCGATCACCTTGCGGCCGCGCCCCGCCACCGACTTCATGCTCTTCTTCGCGCCGACCCGGTCGAGCGTGACGACGTCGGCACCCATGTCGGCCAGCATCATGCAGGCGAACGGGCCGGGGCCGATGCCGGCGAATTCGACGATGCGGAAGCCCGAGAGCGGGCCGGAGGAGCGGACGGTCGAGGTGGGCGCTGATTTGTCGAGCACGTTGTTGTTTCCTCGGGTCGCGGGCGGATGCCGATGGTTCGGCAATCGCCGCTGACATTCTTCTTTGGAGCGAGTTAATCGGCTGATTAACTTTTCTCGCCTTCATGCCAGCGAGGCAAGCGCTTTTGATGCCGCATGGCCAAAATAAAACGGCGCGCACCGAAGTGCGCGCCGCGGAAAATTTGTGTCGAGGCGCTATCAGCGCGCCGCGGCCACCGCGCGCTGTGCCATTACCTTGATGAGGTTGGCGCGGTACTCGGCAGTGCCGTGGATGTCGGCCAGCAATCCGTTCGCCGAAATCGTCACGCCGTCGATCGCCGACGGCGACCAGTTCGCCTTCAGCGCCGCCTCAATCGCGGGCACCCGCATCACGCCGCTCTGCGAGGCGCCGGTCGCGGCGACCCGAACCTCGCCCGATTTGGTCTGCGCGACGAACACGCCGGTCAGCGCAAAGCGCGAGGCCGGATGCCGCATCTTCTCGTAGCCGGCTTTTGCCGGCACCGGGAACGACACGGCGGTGATGATCTCGCCGTCTTCGAGTGCCGTGGTGAAGAGGCCCTGGAAGAAGTCCTCGGCCGAGATCGACCGCTTGTTGGTCTTCACGGTGGCGCCAAGGGCCAACAAAGCGGCCGGGAAATCCGCGGCCGGATCGTTGTTGGCGATCGAGCCGCCGATCGTGCCGCGGTAACGCACGGCGGGGTCGCCGAGCACCGAGGTGAGATAGGCAATCGCGGGAATCGCCTTCTTCACATCGGCATTGGTCATGATGTCGTAATAGATCGTGGCGGCCTTGATGGTCAGCGTGTCGCCCGACAATTCGACGCCCTGCAGCTCCTTGATCTTGCCGAGGTCGATCACGTCGGAGGGGCTTGCGAGGCGCTGCTTCATCACCGGCAGCAGCGTCTGGCCGCCGGCAAGGAACTTCGACTCGCTGCCCTTGGCGAACAGGCTGGCGGCCTCGTCGACCGAGGAAGCGCGATGATAGGTGGTCTGGTACATCTTCGTTCCTCCCTCTTAAGCCGCGTGGATCGTGCGCCACACCCGGTCAGGGGTTGCGGGCATTTCCAGGTTGTTCTTGCCGATCGCATCCGTGATCGCGTTGATCACGGCTGCAGAGGCGCCGATCGCGCCGGCCTCACCGCAGCCCTTGATGCCCAGGGGATTGCCCGGGCACAGCGTCGTGGTGTGGGAGAGGTTGAAGGAGGGCACGTCGTCGGCGCGCGGCATGGCGTAGTCCATGAACGAGGCCGTGACCGGCTGGCCGTTGGCATCGTAGATCGCATGCTCGAGCAGCGCCTGTCCGATGCCTTGAACAAGGCCGCCATGGACCTGGCCCTCGACGATCATCGGATTGATCAGCCGGCCGAAATCATCTGCCGCGACGAAGTTGACGAAGGAGGTCTTGCCGGTGCCGGGATCGACCTCGAGCTCGCAGATATAGGTGCCGGCCGGGAAGGTGAAGTTGGTGGGGTCGTAGAAGGCGCTTTCCTTCAGACCCGGCTCCATCCCGTCAGGCAGATTGTGCGCGGTATAGGCTGCAAGGGCGACCATCGGCAGGGCAATCGCCTTGTCGGTGCCGGTGACCTTGAACTCGCCGTTCTCGATGACGATGTCGGCCTCGGAAGCTTCCAGCGCATGCGCCGCAATCTTCTTGGCCTTCGATTCCATCTTCTCCATCGCCTTCAGGATCGCGGTGAGGCCGACGGCCGCCGAGCGCGAGCCGTAGGTGCCCATGCCGAACTGCACCTTGTCGGTGTCGCCATGGACGATCGAGACCTGGCTGATGGGAACGCCGAGGCGCTCCGCGACGAGCTGGCAGAACGTGGTCTCGTGACCCTGGCCGTGGCTGTGCGATCCCGTCAGTATCTCGATGGTGCCGACCGGGTTGACGCGTACCTCGGCCGATTCCCACAGGCCGACGCCGGCGCCCAGGCTACCGACCGCCTTCGACGGCGCGATGCCGCAGGCCTCGATGTAGCAGGACACGCCGATGCCGCGCAGCTTGCCGTCGGCTTTCGCCTTGGCCTTGCGGGCGGGGAAGCCGGCATAGTCGATCGCCTTCATGGCAGCGTCGAGCGAGGCGTTAAAGTCCCCGGTGTCATAGGCCATGATGACAGGCGTCTGATGCGGGAACTGGGTGATGAAGTTGGTCCGGCGCAGCTCGGCCGGATCGACCTTCAACTGCCGCGCCGCCGTTTCCATCAGCCGCTCGATCAGATAGCTCGCCTCGGGGCGGCCCGCGCCGCGATAGGCGTCGACCGGCGTGGTGTTGGTGTAGACCCCGATCACCTCGGCGTGGATCGCCGGGATGTTGTACTGGCCCGACAGCAGCGTCGCGTAGAGATAGGTCGGCACCGAGGACGAGAACAGCGACATGTAGGCGCCGAAATTGGCGTAGGTCTTCACCTTGAGGCCGGTGATCTTGTTGCTGGCGTCGAACGCCAGCTCGGCATGGGTGACGTGGTCACGGCCATGCGCGTCGGTGAGGAAGGCCTCGGTGCGGTCGCCGGTCCATTTCACGGGACGGCCGATCTTCTTGGAGGCCCACAGCGCCACCATCTCTTCGGGATAGATGAAGATCTTGGAGCCGAAGCCGCCGCCGACGTCGGGGGCGATCACGCGCAGCTTGTGCTCGGGGGCGATGTTGTAGAACGCCGACAGCACGAGGCGGGCGACGTGCGGGTTCTGCGAGGTCGTGTAGAGCGTGAAATGCTCTTCCGCCGCGTCGTAATCGGCGATCGCCGCGCGCGGCTCCATCGCGTTCGGGGCGAGGCGGTTGTTGGTGACGTCGAGCTTGACCACATTGGCGGCCTTGGCGAAGGCGGCATCGGTGGCACCCTCGTCGCCGATCACCCAGTCATAGACCTGGTTGCCGGGAGCTTCGGGGTGAAGCTGCGGCGCGCCAGACTTGATCGCGGCTTGGACGTCGGCGACCGCCGGGAGCTCTTCATAATTCACGACGACGGCCTCGGCCGCGTCGCGCGCCAGATTCTTGCTGTCGGCGATCACGACCGCGACGGCCTGACCGACGAAGCGCACGGTCTCCGGCGCCATCGCCGGCCACGCGCCCATCTTCATCGGGCTGCCGTCCTTGGAGGTGATGGCCCAGCCGCAAATGAGGTTGCCGACCTTGTCGTCGACAATCTGCTGGCCCGTGAGCACCGCGACCACGCCCGGCATCTTCAGCGCGGCGGAGGAATCGATCCCCTTCACCTTGGCGTGTGCGTGCGGGCTGCGGATGAAATGGGCATGGGTCATGCCCAGCAGCTTGATGTCGTCCACGTACCGGCCCTTGCCGGTAATGAAACGCTTGTCTTCCTTGCGCACGACTCGCGCGCCGATGCCTTCTACACCCATGTCTGGTCCTCCCGACCGGAAATTTCTTTGACCGCGCTTTCCCTCGAAAGCTGCAGCCGTGGTTCTTTTCGAGGCGTGCCGCTTTACTCGGCCGCCTGCGAGACCTTCATGCGCCCGGCTGCATCCAGCACGGCTTTGACGATGTTGTGGTAGCCGGTGCAGCGGCAGATATTGCCTTCCAGCTCGGTTCGGACGGTCGCCTCGTCAAGCTGGCCGCCGTGACGATGCACGATGTCGATCGCCGACATGATCATGCCCGGCGTGCAATAGCCGCATTGCAGGCCGTGATTGTCGCGGAAGGCGGCCTGCATCGGGTGCAGCTCGTCGCCCTTGGCGATGCCTTCGATGGTGGTGATGCTGGCCCCGTCGGCCTGGCCCGCCAGCATGGTGCAGGATTTCACCGCGCGGCCGTCCATGTGCACGACACAGGCGCCGCACTGGCTGGTGTCGCAGCCGACATGGGTACCCGTGAGATTGAGGTGATCGCGCAGCAGTTGGACCAGCAGCGTGCGGTCCTCGACGTCGACAGCAACGGCCTTGCCGTTCACCGTCAGTTTGACTGTAGACACGATGTCGTCCTCCCAGAATGTTTGTAGTTATTCCAATTAGAAACAGCGCGATGAAACTTTGCAACTGGGATTTTGGGTCGCCGGCGTCACGAAACGGTCGTCGAGGCGCCGCGATCAGACAACAGCGATCCGTGCCGCCGCCAGCGCATGGCGCGACCTGTCCGAAACCTGCAAGGAGATGGTCTCTCGTCTTCCGCGGCGTCCACCTCTGCCATCGCGCGAAGGTTGCTCGCCCCGCGGATGTCGGTCCTTGGCGCCGCCGATTGTCTCTCCCTTGGGATTCTTGTCGTCGTTCCGAAAATAGGAGCACGGCCGGGCAACTTTGTAATCGCGATCTTGGTAGTAGGATTTGGCGCGGTAAGCCATTGATTTCATTGAAGCGTTGATCGCCCACGACGAGCCGGGCCGGCTCGGGGGGGCTGCCGGGAAGCGGACTGACCAAGTCCGCCTGTACCCCCTGGCGATCAATGGACGCGAAGAAGACAACCGATCTCTCGAGATGGCTTCGCCAATCGAGCGCCCACCGTCGTTCTGAAGGCGGGCCGGTCAAAGCGAGCGACAACGACACCGTGACATTGACGGATTTCGTAACGCCCAGCGGCCATCCGTCGCGGTTGAACCGTCGTCGTGATTTGTGGACGTCGCTGATGCCGACTTTCGACGGAACGCGCGGATGGCTGCACGATGTTGCCGCAATCCAATCACTGGTTTCGAGCTGCCAACGAGCGACAAGAAGCGAGTGCCGACAACGAGATGAGTGGCCAAGCCTGACAGTGATTTGCACTACTACCTTCCGCCTATACTAAGCGCGAAAAGTCGATGCTGTAATTTCCGTGATGGTTCGCAGGCGAACTGCGTATCGAAAGCGCAAAAGCGCATCGGCGCCCAACGTGGCGCGCAAAGCAACATCACGGAGGGAATAATGACCTTTGGAACGAGGGGCTTCTTGGCCGGCATTTCGATGATCGCGATGCTGGGCGCCGGCACGATTGGCGTTCGCGCCAACGATTCACTGCTCAAAGCGCAATCCGATTCCAATCAATGGGCGGTGGCGGGCCACGACTACGCCAACACGCGGTTCAGCCCGCTCAACCAGATCAACGCCGAGAACGCCGGCAAGCTGTCGCTTGCCTATTCGTTCTCGCTTGCATCGCTGCGCTCGAACGAATCCTCGCCGATCGTCATCGGCAACACGTTGTACGTCTCGACGTCATGGGGGCCGAAATACGTCTACGCGCTCGACGCCGCGACCGGTGCGCGCAAGTGGACCTACGAGCCGGAGATTCCGGACGACGTGCTGCAATACGCCTGCTGCGACGTGAACAATCGCGGCGTCTCCTACGCTGACGGCAAGATCTTCGTCGGCCGGCTCGACGGCAAGCTGACGGCGCTCGACGCTGCGACGGGCAAGGCGCTGTGGACGGCGAAGGTGGTCGATTACAAGCAGGGCTCGGTCATCACCTCGCCGCCGCTGGTCGTGCGCGACAAGGTCATCACCGGCTTCGGCGGTGGCGAGTACGGCGTGCGCGGCGCGCTTCAGGCCTTCGACATCAACACCGGCAAGCTCGCTTGGCAGACCTTTACCGTTCCCACGCCGGAGGAGCCCGGCGGCGATACCTGGAAGGGTGATTCCGCGCAGCATGGCGGCGGCGCGGCCTGGCTGGTCGGCTCTTATGATCCCAAGACCGATACCGTGTATTGGGGCACCAGCAATCCCGGGCCGTGGAACACTGCCGTGCGCTCGACCGGCAATGGCGATTTCGGCAAGCTGACCAACCTCTACACGGCCTCGACGCTGGCCCTCGACCCGAACACCGGCAAGATCAAGTGGCATATCCAGACCACGCCCGCCGACGCCTGGGACTATGACGGCGTGAACGAGGCCGTGCTCGCCGACCTCAACATCGGCGGCAGCAACGTTCCGGCGCTGATGAAGGCGGATCGCAACGGGTTCTTCTTCGTCGCCAACCGCGAGACCGGCAGGGTTCTTTCGGCGGAGAAGTATGTCTTCTCGAACTGGGCGCAGAAATTCGATCTCGCCACCATGCGCGCGGTCGAGGATCCCGACAAGCGTCCGGGCCCGGGCCATCCCGCCAAGGACATCTGCCCCAATCTGATCGGCGGCAAGAACTGGCAGCCGATGTCGTTCAACCCGCAGACCGGCCTCGTCTACATTCCCTCCAACAATGTCTGCATGGATTGGTCGGTCAGTGACGTCGCCTACAAGCGCGGCGTGTTCTATCTCGGCGCAGAATTCCCGACCAAGGAAGGCCCCGGTGGCTTCCTCGGCGAGCTCGTGGCCTGGGATCCCGTCAACCAGAAGAAAGTCTGGTCCATCAAGGAAGACCTGCCTTTCAATGGCGGTACGCTGACCACTGGCGGGGGCCTGGTGTTCGCCGGCAACATCCATGGCGATTTCCGCGCCATCGATGCGAAATCCGGCAAAATGCTCTGGAGCAAGAATCTCGGCTCCGGCATCGGTGCGGGTCCTGTGACCTACATGGTCGACGGCAAGCAATACGTCGCCATCGTCGTCGGCCGTACGGCAGCACTGCCCGCGTTCCTGGGCGAGGTTGGCAAGAAGATGACGGCTGCAGCTCCCGAGGGCGGCTCGCTCTTCGTGTTCTCCGTCCAGTGACCACTGGCGCGTGTATCCCGAGGTGAGGGGATACACGCGCTCTTTTCCCAAAGTGTGATCGCGTCGTTGCGGCCGAGGCAGGGCCTTGTCGCAACGTGACGCCAACGATGCCCAACCACGGGAGGTGAGGATGCGTCCAAATCGTTCTGGCCTTGGCAATAGCAGACGTCGCGCCATCGCAGCTTTACTTGCATGTGTTGCCGGTTCCGCGCTCATCGTGCCAGCCGCCACAAGCCGCGCCGACGAAGTGAAGCCGTTCCGGCTCTGTGCCGATCCGACCAATCTTCCGTTCTCGAGCAACAGCCCCTCGCAACCCGGCCTCTATGTCGAGATCGGGCAGGCGCTGGCGCGGGCGCTCGGGCGGCCGATCGCCTACGACTGGTACAAATCGTATTTCGGCAAGCGCACCGTCCGCGTGACGCTGCTCGGCAAGCAGTGCGACGCCATGATCGGCCTGCCGCGCTCCGAGGATTTCATGGGGCCAGCCGTCATCTTCTCGAGCACGGTTGCGCGTGAGGGTTACGCCCTCGTGACGGCAAAGGACCGGACGGTCTCCGGGATCGACGAACTCCGGGGCAAGCGGGTCGCCGTGCAGTTCGCCAGCACGCCACAGAACCTCCTGGCGACGCGTGACGACATCCAGAAGGTGACGGTGCTGTCGCCCGAGGAAGGCATGCAGGCGCTCGATCGGGGCAAGGCCGACGTCGCCTTTATCTGGGGACCCGTGGCCGGCTGGCTGAACAAGACCGTCTACCAGGATCGGTATCGCGTTCAGCTCACCGAAGGCGAAGGTTTGTCGTGGGACGCGGCGATCGGCTTCGCGAAGGCCTCGACAGAACTGCGCGACCAGATCGATGCGGTCTTGCCGGACCTCGAGCGGACCATCGCCGACCTCAAGGTGAAGTATGGCCTGCCGACCGGTCAGGCTCTCCACTTCAATGCCGTGCAGACGCCGGCGGGAACCACGACCGGAGCCGGGACCGGCGCGGCGCATGTGGCCAGCGTCGTCGCGACCGAGACCAAGGGCGACGCGCTGGCGTCAAATGCCGAAGCTGTCGGTCAGGGCAAGGAGATCTTCAACGGCACCTGTGCGCATTGCCATGGTCCCGACGCGATCCAGAGCGAGCGGAAGATCGATCTGAGGCTGCTACGTCACCGCTACGGCGACGAGATGCGAGAGAAATTCCTGACCACGGTGCATGAGGGGCGTCCGGCCAAGGGCATGCCGTCCTGGAAAGAGGTCTTCACCGACAGCCAGTTCGACAACATCTACGCCTTTCTGCTGACGGTTCAGGCCGAATCGAACGACTGAATGGTCTTGACCGGACGGCATCGGGGAGATGTTCTAGGGTCCGTTTCGCATCCATCGGCACGAACGTCCGATGGATGCGCCCGCGCGATGGACCCCGGGGAAGGTGCCATGACCAGCTTCCTGATCATCGACGATCATCCGCTGTTTCGCGAGGCGCTCGGCAATGCCGTGCGGCTGGCGCTGCCGGAGGCCCGCATTCTCGAAGCGATGTCGATCGAGGACGCCTTACGGGTGCTTTCGGTCGAACGGGGGATCGACCTTGCGCTGCTCGATCTCTCGCTTCCCGACGCAACCGGTTTCTCCGGCTTTCTCAGGCTGCGCGAGACCTATCCGCGCCTGCCGGTCGCCATCGTCTCGAGCGAGGAGGATCAGCATGTGGTCCGCGAGGCGCTGGCGCTGGGTGCTGCCGGCTATCTGCCGAAATCCACGTCCAAGCGCGAGCTCGCGCAGTCGATCGAAGGCGTGCTCGGCGGATCGGTGTCGGTGCCGAAGGATTTCGTGGCGGAGCCGCAGCGGAAGCGGGCCGACAGCAGCAAGGCACTCAGGGTCAAGCTTCGCGAACTGACGCCGCAGCAGCTTCGCGTGCTCGATCTCCTTCGCCGCGGCTATCCGAACCGGCAGATCGCGCAGGAGCTTCAACTCGCCGAATCCACTGTGAAGGCGCACATCACCGAGATCCTGCGCAAGCTCGGACTGTTCAGCCGCAACAAGGCGATCGTCGAGATCGGCAAGGTCGATCTGCCGGATCCGCGGCAGCGGCCCCATCCGAGGATCGATCGCGGGAGGCCGCAATGAGCTGCTGGTCCGATTTGATCTGGATCAAGCCGGGTTGCTCCGGCGACGGCATGCTCGCCGGTCTGATCGCTGACTTCGGTGACGAGCTGGGAACGGCCCAAATCTGATGCGGTTTCTGATTGTCGAGGATCATCCGCTGTTTCGCGAGGCGCTCGAGGGAGCGCTGCAAATGGCGACGCCGGATGCCGAGATGCTTCAGGCCACCTCGATCGACGGTGCGCTCGAATTGTTGGCGTCGAGGCCCGATGTCGACCTCATTCTTCTCGACCTGTCGATACCCGGGACGACCGGACTGTCCGGCATCATCCGCATCCGCAAGGCGTTTCCGCGCATTCCCGTCGTCATCGTGTCGGGGCACCAGGACGCGCAGATCATCTCGGGCGCATTGTCGCTCGGCGTATCCGGCTACATCCTCAAATCCTCGTCCAAGCAGGAGCTGGCGCATTCGATCGGCGAAGTCGTGCGCGGCGCGGTGTGTCTGCCGGCCGCTTTTCGCGCGCTGGCCCGCCCGCAGCGTTCGCCGATCGCGGCCCAGGAGCTGCTGAAGCGCCTTCACGATCTGACGCCCCAGCAATTGCGTGTCCTCGAAATGCTCAAGCGCGGCCTGCAGAACAAGCAGATCGCCTTTGAGCTGAAGATCTCCGAGACCACCGTGAAGGTTCACGTCTCGGATATCCTGCGCAAGCTGAACGTGATGAGCCGCACCAAGGCGATCGTCGAAATGTCGAAGATCGATTTTGCGACGCTGGCGGGCTCGGGAGCGGCCGCGAAGCGCGACCGCGCCCGGACCGATCCGCAGGCATGATTGCCACCTCGTTCGCAGCCGATGCGGCGCGAGGTGATGAACTAAAGCGCGATATGCGATCAGGATGAATCGTCATCGCGCTTTAGGTTGTTGTTTAAGCATGATCTTTCCGGAAAACCGCTGCGCACTTTTCCGGATCATGCTTTAGCTCAGCAGGAACGACAGCAGCGCGCGCATTTCCGCCGGCCTGATCGGCTTCTTCAGCACTTCCAGCCCGTAGCGGCTGGCTTCCGCCGCAGCCTTTTCGGAATAATCCGCGGTGATGATCATCGCCGGCACGTCCGACTTCAACCGCTGCCGGATTCCCTCGACGGCCGACAATCCGCTTTCGCCGTGATCGAGATGGAGATCGGCGATGATGGCGTCCGGCGTGCCGCCGAGCTCACTCAAGCGCTGGGCGGCATCCGCGGCGGATTTCGTGGTCGCGACGTCGCAACCCCATCCTTCCAGCAAGGCGGCCAGCGCCTCCGCGCCCGAGGCGTCGTTCTCGATGAGCAGGATCTTGGCCCCTCCCAGACCGCCATAGTGCAGGTCTGCGGGCTTCATCTCCTGCAGGTCGTCGCTGACATCGGCGCGATCGGCCTGCTCCAGCTCGAGCACAAAGGTCGATCCGCGGCCGACATGCGACGACAGCCGCACCTCGTGGCCGAGCGCCGTCGCGAAGCGGCGCACGATCGAAAGACCGAGGCCGAAGCCGGCCTGGTCGGTCGCGCTCGCGTCGCCGCGCTGGAACTCCCGGAAGATCGCCTCCTGCTGCGCCTGCGCAATTCCGGGCCCGGTATCGGAGATCTGGATCGCGATGCGATCGCCACGCCGTCTGCATCCCAGGATGACGCCGCCGCTGCGGGTATAGCGGATCGCATTCGCGAGCAGATTTTGCAGGATCCTCCGGAGCATCATCGGGTCGGACAGGACCGCGAGTGGCGAGCTGCGGACGCGCAGGGACAGTCCCTGCCTCCAGGCGATCGGCTCGAACTCGTCGCGGAGCTGGTCGAGCAGCGGCCCAAGCGCGGTCGGCCGCACGTCGGGCCGGAGCGCGCCCGCATCGAGCTTCGCGATCTCCAGAAGCGAGCGCAGCAGGTCTTCCAGCGTAACCAGGGACCGGTCGACCTGGTCGATGAGCAGGCCTGCTTCCTGCGACTCCATCATCTCGGTGAGGGCCGACAGGGTCAGGCGTGCCGCGTTCAGCGGCTGCAGGAGATCGTGGGTGACCGAGATCAGCACGGACGATTTCAGCGAGCTTGCAGCTTCCGCCTGCTGCTTGGCGCGGTACAAGCCTTCGTTGGCCCGCTCGACCGAACGCAGGGCATCCCGCAACTGATGCGTCCGGTCGCGAACTTGATGGTCGAGCGCAATTGCGGTTTCGAACAGTGAGAACGCATTGAGCTGCTGGTCCATCGACCGCTCGACGCGCGACATCAGCGCCGCATTGATCTTCTTCAGCTTGACCGACTCCCGCCGGAGCTGCTCGATCGTTTCGGCATCCTGCCAGGTCTCTGCCACGTCGGCTCCGTTACGTCGGCCGCCTGCCGATGGCGACGCCGGTGAAGGTCTGGTTCACGTGCATCGAGCCGAACTGTTCGCCGTAGGTATGGAACCCGACGACGCGGTTCTGCCGGTACAGCTCGGACATTTCGCGTGAAAGCTGATGCTGCTCGGCATCCAGCCGGCGTAGCAGGCATTCGAAGCCAATATAGAGAGAGACGTCGCCGATCTGGTCACGGGTTTCCGCGAAGGCGTCGCGGGTGGCTCCGACCAGGCTGCACGAGGTTGCCGTCGTCAGCACCATGCCCTCGTCGATCGCGCAGAAGAAGCGCAGCGAGCCGTCGGGATCGACGCGCTGGATCGACCGCGCATAATAGGACCCGCCGACCCGGACCAGCACCGGATGGGATGCGAAGGAGAACGGGTCGAGCTTGGCGTCGATGATTCCGACGGCACGGGAATATTCCGCGGCGGCAGGCTCGGCGTTCAATTCCTTGACGACGCGCTGCTCGATATCGGCATCGGTGACCACCATCTTCTGTGCGGTCGGCTCGAAATTGTCGCATTTGAACACGCGGAACGGCAGCGACGTGTTCAGGAGAATGAGGAGAGCCGCGTCGGTGTGGGCCTTGCCGTCGAAGAACACCCAGGTCCTTTCGAAGCGCAGGCCGTCGCCGGCCGACCCGCCGACGATCGGGATATTGTCGAGCGAGGCATAGAGGGCGGACATCACAGCTTCTTCGCGGCGGCACATGCCGTCGATCAGCACCAGGCCGAACGGGTTGCGGCCGCTGACCTCCGAGGTTGCCCGCAGCAGCTCGTGGCGAAGCTCGCTGCCGATCCGGCGGCCGTCCTCGACGTGGAAATTGGCGAGATTCAGGATCGGCCGGACCACGGCGTTGAAGTCAGCCTGGCTGAACGTCATCGCGACAACGCTGTTCTCGTCCCAGCCGTCCGGCGCCAGCTCGCCTGCCGTCGTGCAGCCGCAGACCGGCGTGTCCGCAAAGTGTCTCGTGATCTCGGCGATGAACCGATGAGGATCGTAGCGGGGGGAGAGGAAGACCAGGACCAGGGCCAGCTCGTCCGACGGAAGCTGGGCGACCAGCTCGGCAACGGCCTCGTCGACGGTCGGAGCTTTCGATTTCGCGACCGCAACGCTGGACGAACCGCCAAACCGAAGATCGGCCTGCCCCACTTCGTTTCTCTCCTCAAGGACCGGCTTGGTCTGTCGCCAAGATCTGCCGCCAAGTGCCGAAAACAGTAGGGCTTTTCCAGTCTACCCGCAACAAGTCGCGCGGTGTCCGGCCCGGAAGTCGCCGGTCTGGTGCTTGCGCAGCCCGGGATTGCGAGCCGGAGGAATTTACCGCCCCTTGACGATTCTGCCTTAGTTTTGCGCATGCGGTCGGGGAGGCGGGGCGCCTTCGGATCGCGGCTGTTTGGAATAAGTAATGGGGGTGGGAATGTCCGGGCGTATCGCGTCGCCATCAAAGCGCACAATATTTCCCACCCTGAGGTTCCGCGCCAAGATCATCCTGGGTTTCGCGGTCGTGCTGGCGATCTCCGCCGGCAGCATGGCCTTCTCCTATTTCGGCTTCGAGCGGGTTTCGGCCGGGGTCGGGTCCTACCGCAGCAGCGTGTCGGAGGCCGACCTCGCCCGCAACATCGACCGCGAGCTGCTCGGCTACCGTTCGGCCGTCAAATATTTCGTCGTCACCGGCAAGGAAGATGACGCCAAGGCGGCGCTCGAGGCCGAGGCCAGCCTGAAGAACGCCATCGACCAGGCCGTGAAGAGCGCCAAGACCCCGGCGCGGGGGGAGAGTCTCGACAAGCTCGCCAAGGAGTTTGCGAATTTCTCCGCAACCTTCGCCAAGGTTCTGCAGGCCAAGCGTGACAGCACGTTGCTGGTGCAGAACCAGTTGCAGCGCCAAGCCAATCTCCTGAAGTACAAGCTGGACGATATCGGTAACAACGCTTCCGATTCCGAGGCCCAGTCGATCGAGTTCGGTACCAAGCAGGTCAACGCCCAGTTCCAAACCGCGAGTGCTGCAGCCACCAATTTCGTGCTCACGTCCGATCAGGCGATCGCGACCAGCGCGCTGGCGCGGCTGAAATTCGTGGAGAACTCGCTCGGCGCGGTCTATTCGATGGACGACAAGATCGTCGCCGGCCTGAAGGAGGCCAAGACTATCCTCGGCGCCTATCGCGAAGCGCTGGAGAAGCTGATCGCCAACGCCAAGTTGGTCGACGGGCTCGTCACCGAGATGAGCGGTTCGGCCGGTGCCATCCTGCAAGGCGCCACCGCCATGAAGGCGGACCTCGTCGCCGAGCAGCAGCGGCTGGATTCGGAATCGGAAGCGACGATCGGGAAGACCGAGCAACTGGTTCTGATGCTCGCCATCGGCGGTACGCTGCTTGGTGCGGTCCTCGCCATCCTGCTCGGCACCGGCATCTCGCGTCCGATGATCGCGATGTGCAAGGCGATGCGTGAGCTGGCCTCGGGCAATTTCGACGTGGTGCT
>NZ_LBJA01000026.1:0-48151 GCF_028128695.1 Bradyrhizobium sp. CCBAU 25360 | reverse complement strand
GCGCATAGCGCCGTGCCCACGATCTCTCTCCATAAGCAACAAGGCGTGGGCACGCTTCCGCTTTGCCCACCCTACGAGATCGAGTGTGTGGCACGCAGCTCGAAACACAGACACGCCTTCCCGATCTCGCGGCTCAATCCGCCCGAGCTTTGCTTCGTCGCTCCACCCTCATAAAGCCAAGAGGGCGCAGGGAAGGCCGGGTGCCAGCGTGCACCCGCGGTCTGCTGCGCGAATAATGCGCAAAGGAGACCGCACAGCAGCATACAGGTGTCGCCGATCACTCGGCCTTCCCTGCGCGATGGTCGGACGGCTTATGCCGTGATCTCCCGGGAGCCGACCTTTCCTTCTGGCCTCCCTCGCCCCGCGAATTGACGATGCCGTCCGCCCGGTTGGGCTCGCGCGCATCTCCGCAGATGCTTGACCGTAGCAACGACGGCCAGGACCACACGGTTTTGCCGTACGCACGGCCCGCCATTTCGCCGCAGGGTTCGACGACGTTGTGCACGTTGCCGTCGACCTGCAGACGAGACGAACCTGACAGCGCCGCTCGTCGCACGCGGTTACGGACTCACAGGGACTACCCGCCCTGCCCGCACCTCTCGTGCCGACGCTGCCGCGTCCACCGCAGACCCGGCTCGCGACAGTGACGACACATAGTCGCCCCTCTTGGGTGAGCCGGGATGGGCGACACATACGCCGAAACCGAATTTCGGTAAAGTGGAATATTTTTGTGGGGAGGGGTTGACGGAGGGCGACACAGGGTGGGTTATGGGCAGACAAGTCAATCGTCGCGATTGCTAAACAAGCCCTCAGTCTCCATGGAACACAAGTCTAGCTCCCGCGGCCCCGAGACCAAAACCCATCAAGATGTTCCCAACGCCGAGGCATGATGGGTTTCGCAAGAGCTCAACCCATCCTACTACCGAGCTCTCATGCGGCACGGGACCTTCCCCTCCCCATCCTCTTTTCCACTGTGTGCTTCAGATCACAGCAGAATCAGCGGCCCTCCCCTACAATGACCCAGCATGGCCGCAAACAAGGTAACGGCGGTACGCGTGAGGCTGCGGAGGCGATCGACAGCTAGGGACTTTTGAGGCCGTCTGGGTGAAGAGCCCGGCGGCTTTTCTTTGTTGCTCCGCAGCACAAGAACGTTGATGCCCGGGACAAGCCCGGGCATGACGATGTCCGAACGTGATCTCCCTCAATCGAAGTGGAGCTTCCGCCTACGAACCACCCGCCCCCTTCCGCTCCTCGCGCTCTTCCTCCACCTGCCGCTCCGCTTCGAGCCAGAACTCCAGCTCGCGATCGCTCGGCCGTCCCGCCTGCTCCCAGAGCTCGTAGGCGCGTGCGCGCACCTGGCCGCGCCGCATCATGCGGCGGAGCTTTCGCTTCAGCTCTTCGGCAAAACTTCGGAAACGCTGGCCGGTGGTTTCGTCCTTGACGAGCGCGGCCGCTCGCGTGGCGAGTTCGATCTGGTGCTCTATCTTTTTCTGCTCGTCCACCGCCGACACTGCCGTGGGAAATGTTGCCAGAGCCCGTGCTGTTCGGAGATTGAATTCCTTTCGGGGATGGTCTGTTCCCTCGGCAAAAGCGCGCGGGATGGAAGAGCGTAGGATGGGGTGAGCGAAGCGAAACCCATCGGGGTCTGGACGACGTCGACGCATGACGGGATTCGCAAGGGCTCACCCATCCTACGCACCATCACATCGAGTCGACGCCGCTAAAGCGCGATGCGATTAGGATGAATCGCCATCGCGCTTCAGGTTGTTGTTTAAGCATGATCTTTTCGGAAAACCGCTGCGCACTTTTCCGGGTCATGCTTTAGTGCCACGTCGTGTCGGCTTCGACGATCACCACTCTGATTTCCGGATCCTCAGTCGTGTTGCAGGTGCAGGGCATGCCCTCACCGCAGCGGCAGCCGCCGAGTTTCTCGCTCCACGCCCGGAGCGGATGGTTTTCGCAGACCCATCCCAGACCCTGGCAGAATGGGCAGGTCTTGTCGGTCACAGCGTATCCGGCGTCCGCAGCGTGTTCGACTTTTCCTCGTTGCGCAGCTCCTGCTCGGCCGCGTTCCAAAATTCTTCTTCGCGGCCTTCGGGCTTGCCGGCCTGCTCCCACAGGCGGTGCGCGCGTTCTCTGATCTCTTGCTCGGTCGGGTCGGACAATGCTCGTCTCCTCTGGTGAAGCACGGCCCACCCTGGGGGGTATGGGGGGCTTGGAGGCGGGCCGTGCAGGCCAGCGATCGGCGGCGAGGCTGACCCGCGGATTCAAGCTTCCATCGTGCGCGGGAGTTCCTAATCGCGCGCGCCGGGCGATAGCACGCTCATCAAATTACTTGAGACAGGAAGAAGCAGGGTATCCAGCCAGAACAGCAGGGCGCCGATGCCTAGCATCGCGGCGAATGCAAGCATGAGACGCATGAGCTGACCATTGGCCGCGTGGAATTCCCACGAGAGCTCGCTCGCCAACGGACGCCTGAGCGTCAGCAGGCCGCGCCACTCGGGCGATGCTCCGGCTCTCAAGAAGGCCAGGCGTATCGCCATCGCCAAGATTACGACCGCACATCCCCAGGTCGCAAAGGCCAGGACACGCAGCAGGTCGTGCAACGCCTCTTGGAGGATGGACATGCGAAGCTCGGGGATATTGGTAGCGGGAGAGGGACTCGAACCCCCGACCCCAGGATTATGATTCCCGTGCTCTAACCAGCTGAGCTACCCCGCCACAGGGCTCGCGAACGGCGGCTACGGCCGATCTCGCGAACGCGCGGCATATAAAGAAGGGGGCGGCGGGAAGTCAATCCGCCTTCGCTAAAAGCTTCGGCGCGACAGGGCGTTTGGGGGTGGAAAAGCGACCGGTTTTGGCGGCGGATCGCCTGTTTTGGATATCAGATTTGCGGAGACTCCCCCTCACCCGGAAGCCGCGCTTTTGCGGATTCCGGCCTCTCCCGCAAGCGGGAGAGGCGAAGGAAGAATCGGGCCTATTTCGGCCGCACGTTCGGGTCGCCGCCGGGGCTGCCGGGGGGCGGGATCACCGGGGTGTTGCCGCCGGTGTCGGGGGCCGGGGCGTGCATCTCGGGGTCGACGCCCGCGGGCGGGCAGAGCACGCCGTCGGACTTTGCCAGCTTGTCGCCGAGCGGTTCCCGGGACTGGCCGGTGGTGGTGCCATCGGCCTGGCGGTTAGGGCGGTCCTGCGGGGTGCAATTGGCCGCATGTTGCGGGGATGGCGGCGCGGTCGCTTGCGGCGGCGTCGCCGGGGCGGGCGGAGCCTGCGCGATCGCGCTGCCGGAGGCGACGATCAGGAGGCTGGCCAGGATGATGTTTGATGTCGTGCGCATGGGAGCAAAACGCGCCGATCACGGCGCGTGTTCCCTCGGCACGATCACGATTTGTGGTAGCGGATCAGCGAAAAGTGCCCCATCGGCGGCATCGGCCTCCGTTCGGCCAAGGTGATGCCGCCGTGCCTCGCGGCCCAGCCCTCGAGGCGGGCCCACGGGAATTCCGGGCGCCAGCCGAGGCGGCGGGCGACGGGCGCGAAGGCGAGCTCGAACAGTTTGCGCGGGCCGGTCTCGGCGCCGATGTGGTTGACGAGGATCAGCTCGCCGCCGGGCTTGAGCACGCGCACGAACTCATCGAGCGTGCCTTCGGGATCGGGCACGGCGGTGATGACATATTGCGCCACCACCGCGTCGAAGAAGTTTTCGGGGAAGGCGAGGTTTTTCGCATCCATCACCGAGAGCACTTCGACATTGGAGAGGCGAAGCGCACGCACCCGCGCCTGCGCCTTGCGCAGCATCGGCTCGGAGATGTCGACGCCGCAGATTTTCGTGGTGCGCGAATAGTCCGACAGCGACAGGCCGGTACCGACGCCGACGTCGAGGATGCGGCCGCCGATGCGGTCGGCCTCCGCGATGGTCGACTGCCGTCCGGCGTCGAACACCTTGCCGAACACGAGATCATAGACCGGCGCCCAGCGGCCATAGGCCTTCTCGACCCCGGCCCGCGAGATGTCTGCTGCCATGCCCCCTGCCCTGAATTCTCTTAACCGCGCACCGCTTCGACAAGCGGCCTCGCCGTGCCTGTCGCGACTTTCGCGGCGGCGCTTTGAATGAAGCCGCCGCCGAGCACGCGCGCCTGCCCACTGGGCGCGTCGTAGAACACGCAGGCCTGGCCGGGCGAGACGCCCTCCTCGCCGCCGACGAGCTCGACCTCGTAATGACCATCGCTGCCGCGCAGCCATGCGGGCTGCGGCGCGCGGGTCGAGCGCACGCGCACGAACAATTCGAGGCCGGCGCCGATGGCGCGGTCGATGTCGCCGCCGCCGATCCAGTTGACGTCGCGCAAGGCGATGCGGTGCATCTTCAGCGCATCGCGCGGGCCGACGACGACGCGGCGGGTGGCAGCCTCAAGCCGCACCACGAACAGCGGCGCGTGGGCGGCGATGCCGAGGCCGCGGCGCTGACCGACGGTGAAATTGGCGATGCCGTTGTGCCGGCCGAGCACGCGTCCGTCGAGATCCACGATGTCGCCGGGGTCCATCGCATTCGGACGCAGGCGCGTGATGATGTCGGTATAGCGGCCCGTCGGCACGAAGCAGATGTCCTGGCTGTCGTGCTTGTCGGCGACGGACAGGCCAAAGCGGCGCGCGAGCTCGCGCGTCTCGGGCTTGGTCATGTCGCCGAGCGGGAAGCGCAGGAAGTCGAGCTGTTCTTGCGTCGTCGCAAACAGGAAATAGCTCTGGTCGCGGTCGGCGTCGGCCGCGCAGACCAGCGCGCGCGAGCCGTCTTCGCGGCGGCGCGAGGCGACGTAATGGCCGGTGGCGAGCGCCTGTGCGCCGAGCTCGCGCGCGGTCTTCAGGAGGTCGCGGAATTTGACGCTGCGGTTGCACTCGATGCACGGCACCGGCGTCTCGCCGAGCGCGTAGCTGTCGGCGAAATTGTCGATGACGGATTCGCGGAAGCGATCCTCGTAGTCGAGCACGTAATGGGGAATGCCGAGTTTTGCCGCGACGTCGCGGGCGTCGTGGATATCCTGGCCGGCGCAGCAGGCACCCTTGCGATGGGTCGCCGCGCCATGGTCGTAAAGCTGCAGCGTGATGCCGACGACGTCGTAGCCTTCCGCCTTCAGAAGCGCAGCCGTCGTCGAGGAATCGACGCCGCCCGACATGGCGACAACGACCCTGGTGTCCTCAGGACGGCCTTCGAGATCCAGACTGTTGAGCATGGGCCTTAAGGGTTGTGACGGCGTGCGGCGATCCGCGATTTCATGCTTCTCGCGGGACGTCGTCGAACCCCGGGAACTTTAGTTCCCGCAAGGCACGACTGCCCGGTCGAAAGCGGCTGAGAGTAACCTCTTTAATATAGGCGGCATTCCGGTGAAGCAATCACGGGGGCGGCCAGCTTAGGGCAATTCTTGCCGGGGAGGCAGAAATGGCGGGGTCGCAGCGGGCCCTGCGGCGACGGGATAGAATCCATAAACGATTGATTTTGCTATATAAATATACCTGAAAGGGCACTGGCCCGCTCCTTGCTCCCCTGATGCCGAAGATGTTTCCAAGGGGTCGCCTGTGGTCAGTCGTACGTCAGATGTCGTGGCCAGCGTGCAAGTTTCGAGCGCGCAGCAAAAGCCTGCGCGGTCGCAGAGCGCCAGGGAGCCGTCCGCGAACGACTCCTTCGGGTCGCTGGTCGACAGCAACACCCAGGCGATCAACACCAATGCGGCCTCGCAGGCCCAGGATAGCGCGCCGCGGCGGAGCGATTCGTCCTCCGCGGACAAGGGGCCGCGCGACACCTCGTCCACGGATGAATCCTCGCAGAGCAGGGCGCGCGACGACACCGACACCTCCGCGCCCGCCAGGAACGACAAGGCGAACGACAAGTCGAACGACACGACCACGGATGCGGCCAAGGACGCCGGCACGGCCAAGGACAAGGTCAAGGACAAGTCCGAGGCGTCGGACGCCAAATCGGCTGACACATCCGAGAAAACCAAGGACGACCAGACCGAGGGCACCGACACGCTCACCGCCGCGGTCGATGCCGCAGCAACCGCGCCGGCCGACGCGGCGCAGGCCGTGCCCGATCCGAACGCGATCGTGGTTGCCGCGCCGGTCGTCCCGGCCGATCCCAACGCGGCTGCAAACCAGGCCGCCACCGCCTCGCCGCTGACGATCGCCGCCGCCGGCATCGCCGCCAGCGCTTCGACCGCGGCGCAGATCGCGGGCACCAAGACCGACACCGCCACGCCCGCCGACAAGAGCGCCAAGACCGCCGGCGCCAAGGTCGACGCCGACACCACCGCGACGCTGGCCGATGCCGCGACCGGGGCAACCGACGCGGCCGCGACCGACGCCAAGGCGAGCGGCGGGTTGATCCCCGTCAACCAGGGCACGCCGAAGACCTCGTTCCAGGCCGCCGTCGCCACCGCACAAGGACAGTCGGACGTCTCCGATATCGGCCAGGACGCCGGCAAGGCGAACGCCGCCCCGACACAAGCGCCGGGCGCCGCGACCGCCGACGCCGCAGCGCATCCGCAAAGCGCCAAGCCGCAGGTAGATGGCGCAGCGACCGAGGCGAAGCCCGGCGCAGCGGACCGTACGCCCGACGCGATCCCGGCCGCACCGGCCGCCCACACCCATGCCAATGCGCAGGCCGCTTTCAACACCGCCGACACCAGCGCGCAGGCCGCCTCCGCGATGCAGGCGCCGCTGACCAACACGACCTCGACCGCGTCCGCTTCGACCGCGACGCTGACCGCGACCGCGGCCAGTGCGACGGCGGTGCCGATCAACGGCGTGCCGGTGGAGATCGCGGCCGCCATCCGCTCCGGCAAGTCCCGCTTCGACATCAGCCTCGACCCGGCCGAGCTCGGCCGCATCGACGTCCGCATCAATGTCGACCGCAACGGCAACGTCACCTCGCATCTCACGGTGGAGAAGCCGGAGACGCTGCAGATGCTGCGCCAGGACGCGCCGCAATTGCAGCGCGCGCTCGATGATGCCGGCCTCAAGTCCGGCAGCAACGGGCTGTCCTTCAGCCTGCGCGACCAGAATTCGTCGGGCCAGAACTCCGGCCAGAACAACGACAATGGCGGCAATGCCCGCCGGCTGATCATCAGCGAGGACGACACCGCTGCTGCCGCACCCGTCGGGCGCGGCTATGGCCGCATGTACGGGCCGAGCAGCGGCGTCGACATCAGAGTGTAAGGAGTATCAGACATGACCACCACGACTGGCGCTACCGCTCCTGCTGTCGTCTCCGGCACGACCGACCTCCCGAAATCCTCCTCGTCGAACTCGCTGAGCTCGACCACGGGATCGACGCTCGCCGGCAACTTCCAGACCTTCCTGACGCTGCTGACCACGCAGCTGCAGAACCAGAACCCGCTCGATCCGCTCGACACCAACCAGTTTACGCAGCAGCTGGTGCAGTTCGCCGGCGTCGAGCAGCAGCTCAAGACCAACGATGCGCTGTCGCAGCTCGTCACCCTGCAGCAGACCACGCAGGCGACCCAGGCGCTGGGCTTCGTCGGCAAGACCGCCCTGGTCGACGGCTCGACCGCGACCATGACCAAGTCATCAGCCACCTGGCATCTCAACGTGCCGACCGACTCCACCGTCGACATCACCGTCGCCAATGCCAGCGGCCAGACCGTGTTCACCGGCAAATACACCGCCGCCGCCGGCACCGACATTCCCTTCACCTGGAACGGCATGGGCAATGACGGCACGCAATGGCCCGACGGCAAGTATACGATCACGGCGACGGGCAAGGACGTGGCGAACAACAATGTCGGCATCGCCGCCCAGGTGCAGGGCGTCGTGTCGTCGGTCGACCTGACCCAATCGCCGCCCCTGCTCACCATCGACGGCGCAAGCTACACACTGAGCCAGGTGAAGAGCATCATCGCCACCAGCAGCAATTAAAGGTGCGCGCCGCTGCTATATACTCGCTGTCATCCCCGCGAAGGCGGGGATCCATAGCCCCAGGGAGAAGTTTGGCGAAGACCAGGGGTTAGGACGTCATTCTTGGTACTGCTGCCCGCGTCTCATCGATAGATCACGCGGTATGGGTCCCTGCTTTCGCAGGGACGACAGTTGGAGCCTCCGCGACACCGCGCTCCGGCTCCATTCGTTAGTAAAGTATTTACGAAGTCCCCCTCGACCGGCCCGGATTCCACCGTTTCGCCGGCCGACACGGCGCCGTTCCAGCCATTTTCAACGAGAATTGTATTGAAGCCTTAGGCTTAGCGGATTTTTAAGCCGCCGGGCGTAGGGTTACGGGCGTGAGTTCAGTGGTTGAGAGTTTGTGAGTACGCCATGACAGAACCCCATCGCCCGAGGGTAAAATACGTCATCGGGCCGGACGGCAGTCCGTTGACGATCGCGGATCTGCCTGCACCCGGCACCAAACGCTGGGTCATCCGCCGCAAGGCCGAAGTCGTCGCCGCCGTCCGTGGTGGACTTCTCTCGCTGGAGGAGGCCTGTAGCCGTTATACCCTGACGGTCGACGAATTCCTCTCCTGGCAGTTTTCCATCGACCAGCATGGTCTGGCGGGTCTTCGCACCACCCGCATCCAGCAATATCGCCAGTAGGCGATCCGGAAATCTGCGGCTTTTGACGAAAATCGGCCTCGCCCTGCGAGGCCGATTTTTTTCATATCGGTCCTTTGCGCGACTTTTGTCCGACCTCTTAACCTTCGTTAACCATATCGAAACCATCACCTAGGCAATAATTGCCCAGTCGGCCTTTCCTGTGAAAGCGGCCGAATCTGTTGGGGCGGTTGCTTGCAAGGTCTTGCGGACTTTTTGAAGAGTATCGGCGCCGCCCGGTTCGGGGCGATGATCGCGGTCACCGCCGCGCTCATCGGCTTTTTCGCGTTCGTCATCATGCGCGTCACCACGCCGCAGATGACGACGCTGTTCACCGACCTCAGCGTCGAGGATTCCTCCGGCATTATCAAGGACCTGGAACGCCAGGGCATCCAGTTCGAGATCCGCAACGAGGGCAGCATCATCATGGTGCCCAAGGACAAGGTCACGCGCCTGCGGATGAAGCTCGCCGAGGGCGGCCTGCCCAAGGGGGGCGGCGTCGGCTACGAGGTGTTCGACAAGTCGGACGCGCTCGGCACCACCTCCTTCGTCCAGAACATCAATCACCTCCGCGCGCTGGAAGGTGAGCTCGCCCGCACCATCCGTGCCATCGACCGCATCCAGGCCGCCCGCGTCCATCTGGTGCTGCCCGAGCGCCCGCTGTTTGCGCGCGAGGCGCCGGAGCCGTCGGCCTCGATCGTGGTCCGCGTCCGCGGCTCGCTGGAGGCCCAGCAGATCCGCGCCATCCGCCACCTCGTCGCCTCCGCCGTCAACGGATTGAAGCCGCAGCGGGTCTCGATCGTCGACGAGGCCGGCCAGCTGCTCGCCGACGGCGCCGCGACCGATCCGGAGCAGGCGGTCGGCGACGAGCGCCGCATCTCCTTCGAGAAGCGGATGCGCAAGCAGGTCGAGGACATCGTCTCCTCCGTGGTCGGCTCGGGCCGCGCCCGCGTCCAGCTCTCCGCCGATTTCGACTTCAACAAGATCACCCAGACCTCGGACAAGTTCGACCCCGAGGGCCGCGTGCTGCGCTCGAGCCAGACCCGCGAAGAGCAGAGCATGACCGCCGACAACAACGGCCAGGTCACCGTCAACAACGAGCTGCCCGGCAACCAGCAGAACAACGGCGTCGCGGCCAAGGACCAGAGCAAGAAGTCCGAAGAGACCAACAATTACGAGATCTCCCGCACCACCAAGACCGAAGTGACCGAAGCCGGCCGGGTCAACCGCATCTCGGTCGCGGTGCTGGTCGACGGCATCTACTCCAAGAACGACAAGGGCGAGCTGGCCTATCAGGACCGCACCAAGGAGCAGCTCGACCGCATCGCCACGCTGGTGCGCTCGGCGATCGGCTTCGACCAGAAGCGCGGCGACCAGGTCGAGGTCGTCAATCTGCGCTTTGCGGATGCGCCCTCCACTGCCCCGATCGGCGAGCCCGGCGGCTTCCTCGGCATGCTCCAGTTCACCAAGGACGACGTCATGTACTTCGTCGAGCTCGGCGTGATGATGCTGCTCGGCCTGATCGTGCTGTTCCTGGTGATCCGCCCGCTGGTCAAGCGCATCCTGGCCTCCGACGAAGTCGCCGCCGCCATCTCCGGCGTTCTCGCCGGCCCGGCGGCTTCGGAAGAGAGCGCGCCAGCCGGCCAGGCGCTGCTGCCGAGCGGCGCCGCCAGCGCGATCGACGTTGCCACCATCCAGGGCCAGGTCCACGCCCAGTCCGTTCATCGCGTCGGCGAGCTCGCCGAGCGTAACCCCAACGAAACCGTCGCCATCATCCGCCAGTGGCTGACCGAACCTGCCAAGTAATCCGCACCAAGTGATCCCTCGCCAAGTGAATCAAGAAGTGATCTGACATGGCCGCCAGTCTGCAAAACGCCAACTCGAACGACATCACCAGCGTCATTTCCACGCTCGGCCAGCGTGCCGGCAGCCGCGCGGGCAACGCGGTCGAAGCGGTGTCTGGGCCGAAGCGCGCGGCGATCCTGATGCTGGCGCTCGGCGAGCAATATGGCGGCAAGATCTGGGGACTGCTCGACGACGACGAGGTGCGCCAGCTCTCGCTGGAGATGTCGACGCTCGGCACCGTCGAGGTCGACACCGTCGAGGACATGCTGCTCGAATTCGTCTCGCGCATGTCGGCATCGGGCGCGCTGATGGGCAATTTCGACGCCACCGAACGGCTGCTGCAGCAATATCTGGCACCCGAGCGCGTCAACGGCATCATGGACGAAATCCGCGGCCCCGCGGGACGCAACATGTGGGAGAAGCTCTCCAACGTGCAGGAAGAGGTGCTCGCCAACTATCTCAAGAACGAATATCCGCAGACCATCGCGGTGGTGCTCTCGAAGCTGAAACCGGAACACGCCGCGCGCGTTCTCGGCATCTTCCCCGAGGAGCTTGCGCTCGACGTCGTCAACCGCATGCTGAAGATGGAGGCGGTGCAGAAGGAGGTGATCGAGAGCGTGGAGAAGACCCTGCGCACAGAATTCATGTCCAACCTGTCGCAGACCCGCCGCCGCGACGCCCACGAGGTGATGGCGGAAATCTTCAACAATTTCGACCGCCAGACCGAAACCCGCTTCATCACCTCGCTGGAAGAGGACAACCGCGAATCGGCCGAGCGCATCAAGGCGCTGATGTTCACCTTCGACGACCTCGTGAAGCTGGATTCCGGCTCGGCCCAGACGTTGATGCGCAACGTCGACAAGGACAAGCTCGGCGTCGCGCTCAAGAGCGCCAACGAGGACGTCCGCAACTTCTTCTTCGGCAACATGTCCTCGCGCGCTGCCAAGATGCTCCAGGACGACATGGCGGCGATGGGCCCGGTGCGGCTGCGCGACGTCGACGAGGCCCAGGCGCTGCTGGTCAACCTCGCCAAGGATCTCGCCGCCAAGGGCGAGATCATGCTGACCAAGAACCGCGCCGACGACGAACTGGTGTATTGATGGCCGCTCCGGCAAAATTCCTGTTCGATACCGACTTCGCGGCGCCCGAGCGGACGACACGCGAGAAGGCCGCGACCGCTGCGGAGATCGCCCAGAAGGTCGCGGAAGCCGAGGCGCGCGCCTATCAGGACGGCTTTGCCGCCGGCCAGCAGGAGGCCAAGGCCGAGAGCGACCGCCGCGTCGCGCTTGCCATGGAAGAGATCAATATCGGCATCCGCGGCATCGCATCCGGCATCGGCAACATCGAATCCAAGATGGAAACCGAGGCGGTCGACGTCGCGGTGGCGGTTGCGCGCAAGCTGTGCGCAGACCTGGTCGCCGCCGAGCCGCTCGGCGAGATCGTCGCACTGGTCAAGGACTGCTTCTCGCATCTGGTCGCGACACCGCATCTGGTGGTCCGCATCAACGACGCGCTCTACGACAGCGCCCGCGAGAAGATCGAGCGGCTCGCCAAGCAGAGCGGCTTCGAAGGACGGCTGGTGATCCTGGCCGAGCCGGAGATTGCGACCGGCGACTGCCGGATCGAATGGGCCGATGGCGGCGTCGTGCTGGAGCGCGGCGCCATCGCTGCCAAGATCGACGAAATGGTTGGACGCTATGTCGCGTCCCGCAGGGGGAGCTAAGCCATGAGCGACACCGACGGACAGGTCCCGCTGCCCGATCTCAACGGCCCGATGCCGCCCACCGGCACGGACGTCGGCTACAACGAGGACGAATATGCGGCGCGTGCCGCCGCCGATCTCGAGGCGGTGTTCGACGTTCCCGTGCAGGTCTCGGCCGTGCTCGGCCGCTCGAAGATGGACGTCAGTGAGCTCCTGAAGCTCGGACCCGGCACCGTGCTCGAGCTCGACCGCCGCGTCGGCGAGGCCATCGACATCTACGTCAACAACAAGCTGGTCGCCCGCGGCGAAGTCGTCCTGGTCGAGGACAAGCTCGGCGTGACCATGACCGAAATCATCAAGACCGAACGCAGCTGATAGCGCGCGCGACCAGACGGACAGGAGACTGACATGCGGCTTCTCATCGTTGGCACATTGAAGGGCCAGCTCACCACCGCCACCAAGATCGCGATGGACAACGGCGCCACCGTGACCCATGCCGAGGATCACGACCAGGCCATGCGCGTGCTGCGCGGCGGCAAGGGCGCCGACCTCCTGCTGGTCGACGTCGCCCTCGACATCCGGGACCTCGTGATGCGGCTCGAGGCCGAGCACATTCATGCCCCGATCGTCGCCTGCGGCATCACCAACGACGCCCGCGCCGCGGTCGCCGCGATCCACGCCGGCGCCAAGGAATACATCCCGCTGCCGCCGGACCCGGAGCTGATCGCCGCGGTGCTGGCCGCAGTCGCCAACGATTCCCGCGAGCTGGTCTATCGCGACGAGGCGATGGCGAAGGTGATCAAGCTGGCGCAGCAGATCGCAGGATCCGACGCCTCGGTAATGGTCACCGGTGAGTCCGGAACGGGTAAGGAAGTGCTGGCCCGCTACGTCCACACCCGCTCGGCGCGCGCCAAGCGCCCCTTCATCTCCATCAACTGCGCCGCTATTCCCGAGCATCTCCTGGAATCCGAGCTGTTCGGCCACGAGAAGGGCGCCTTCACCGGCGCGATCGCGCGCCGCATCGGCAAGTTCGAGGAGGCGACCGGCGGCACGCTGCTGCTGGACGAAATCTCCGAGATGGACGTCCGCCTGCAATCGAAACTGCTGCGCGCCATCCAGGAGCGCGTGATCGACCGCGTCGGCGGCACCAAGCCGGTGCCGGTCGACATCCGCATCATCGCGACCTCGAACCGCAATCTGGCCGAGGCCGTGCGCGAAGGCACGTTCCGCGAGGACCTGCTGTTCCGCCTCAACGTCGTCAACCTGAAGATCCCGCCGCTGCGTGAGCGCCCCCTCGACATCCTCGAGCTCGCCCAGCACTTCGTGAAGAAGTACGCCGAAGCCAACGGAGCGCCGGTGCGCCCGATCTCGGCGGAAGCGCGCCGCGTGCTCTCGGCCAACCGCTGGCAGGGCAACGTCCGCGAGCTCGAAAACACCATGCACCGCTCCGTGCTGATGGCGCAGGGCGACGAGATCGGAGCCGACGCGATCCTCACCCCGGACGGCGACCGCCTCGACCTCGCGAAAACCGTTCCGGCCGTGGCGCATGCCACGATGGCCGCCGAGCAGGTGACGCGCGCGCTGGTGGGGCGCACCGTCGCCGATGTCGAGCGCGACCTGATCCTGGAGACACTGAAGCACTGCCTCGGCAACCGGACCCATGCCGCCAACATCCTGGGCATCTCGATCCGCACGCTGCGCAACAAGCTCAACGAATATTCCGACGGCGGCATCCCGATCACGCCCGCGGGAACGCCGGGCGAGTATCCGCGCATACCGATGATGGGAGCGTAAGGGCTTCTGACAAAATTGAGATGCGAATGCCCGGGCCAGTCCCGGGCATTTTTCTTTGCGGGGTAGTGCTATGCTGGTGTCGTCCCCGCCTGCTGCGCAATTGCGCGTGGGGCCGGGACAGCGCCGGGAGGAACGGTGCGTGAAGCAGTTCACAAAGGACACGCCGCAACATCGTTAGAGTCCCGATGCCGCTTGGCAGGATGCCGGCGAGGTGCCGCATCCGCGTTTCGCGAACCTCCTTAACCGAAAGGGCACGCCATGAAATACGCTTCGTGGACGATCTCCCGCTTTTCGCTGATTGCAGCGCTGATCTCGGCCACCGTGCCGCTTGCGCGCGCGGACGTAATCATGGACTGGAACGCCAAAGCCGATGCGATCGCCGCCGAGAAACAGATTCTTCCGGCGCCGCACAGCCGCGCCTTGTCCATGATGCACGTTGCAATGTTCGAGGCCGTCAATGCGATCGACCGCCGCTACGCGCCTTACAAGGTCACGCTGTCCGCGGAGCGTTCGACCTCGCGGGAAGCCGCGGGGGCAGTTGCGGCTCACGACGTGCTGCTGTCGATCTATCCGGACCTCAAGCCGGACCTGGATGCGACACTGACGAACGCGCTGACGCCGATTGCCGAGGGCGAGTCCAAGAGCGCCGGCATCGCGCTCGGGAAAGAAGCTGCGGCGCAGATCATCCAGCTTCGCGCGAACGATGGCAGCGCCGCCGTGGAAACGTACCGGCCCCCGACCACACCGGGCGCCTATATTCCAACCGTCGTCCCGCTCTTCTCGACCACCGGTGCGACAACGCCGTGGGTCATGGCGTCCGGATCGCAGTTTCGCCCCGGACCACCGCCGGCACTCGATTCAGAGGTTTGGACCAGGGACGTCAACGAAATCCGCGAGGTCGGCGGCAGAGGCAGCCCGACCCGGACACCCGAGCAGACGACGATCGGCCGCTTCTGGTTCTCTGTCGGCGCCCGCACCTACAATCCCATCGTGAGGCAGGCCGCCTTGGCCAAGGGAGTGGATCTCGTCGACTGCGCCCGCCTGTTCGCCCTGACGTCGATTGCCGGGAACGATGCCATCGTTGCCGTGTTCGACGCCAAGTACCATTACAATTTCTGGCGCCCGATCACGGCCATACGCAATGCCGATCTGACCTCGAATGCCGCAACGCCTCGCGATCCCTCCTGGCTGCCGCTTGGGGACACGCCGATGCATCCTGAATATCCCTGCGCTCACTGCATCATCTCGGCCGCAATTTCGACCGTGCTCCAGACCGTCGTTGGAGATTTTGGCGAGTTCTCACTGACCAGCCCGACGGCGCCAGGGGTCACGCGCAAATGGTCGCGGCTCCAGGACTATAGCGACGAAGTCTCCAATGCGCGCATCTGGGCCGGCTTCCACTACCGGTTCTCGACCGAAGTCGGCAAGGACATGGGTCGGAAGATCGGCGCGCTGGTCGTCGCGACGCAGCTTCGCGGTGTGGAGGCAATGGCGGAACCGAAGCGTTAGAATGCCCGGGGCGGGTCCCGGGCGTTCTTCTTTGCGAGCGGGGCTCGCACCGCCGCCCCACCCTCCGCCGTCGTCCTGGCGAAAGCCAGGACCCATTACGCCAGGGGGGAGTTTGGCGAAGATTCGTCGTTCGGTACCTCTATCGCCTTCAGTCGATAGATTCCGCGGTATGGGTCCCCGCGTTCGCGGGGACGACAGCGATGGACATGGCCGCACCGCGTTCTCCGACTAGGTCGCACGCATGCGAAGCCCTATAACCCCGCGTGAGAACCACGAGGGTAAACATGTCTCAATCTCAAATCACGGACTGGCTGGCATCGCAGCGGCAGGCGATGATCGATCTGCTTCGCGATGTCGTGAACATCGATTCCGGCTCCTACGACAAGGAGGGCGTCGATGCGGTCGGTGCGCGGTTCGAGCGGCATTTTGCCGAGCATGGCATTCCGTTCCGGCGCGAGAGCCACGACGCCTTCGGCGACGCGATCCATGCCGAGGTGGCCAAGCCCGGCAGCAACGAGAAGCCGGTGCTGTTGATGGGACACCGCGACACCGTGTTCGGCAAGGGTGAAGCGGAGCGGCGCCCGTTCACGATCAGGGACGGCCGCGCCTATGGGCCTGGCGTCGCCGACATGAAGTCCGGCGTCGTCATGAACATCTTCGTCGCGACCGCCTTCCACAAATTCGGCGGCAACCCGCATCCGATCAAGCTGCTGATCACCTCGGACGAGGAGATCGGCTCGCCCTCCTCGCGGCCCGTGATCGAGCGTGAAGGCCGCTCCGCCCGCGCCGTGTTCAATTCCGAGCCGGGCCGCCCCACCGGCAACATCGTGACGGGGCGCAAGGGCGGCATCTTCATGCATCTTGCCATCACCGGCAAAGCCGCGCATTCCGGCGCCAATTTCGCCGCGGGTGTCAGCGCGATCGGCGAGCTCGCGCACAAGATCGTGCAGATCCACGCGCTCTCGGATCTCGACAAGGGCATCACGCTCAATGTCGGCCTGGTCTCGGGCGGACAGTCCGTCAACACCACGGCGCCTTACGCCGAGGGCCAGATCGACCTGCGCTATGTCGATCCCGCGGATCGTGCGCGGGTGATGGACACGATCGAGACCATCGTCGCAACGTCTTACGTGCCGGGCACGCGTGCGACGCTGACCATCAAGGGCGAGTTCGTGCCCGTGGTGCAGAGCGCGGATTCGAAGGCGCTGTTCGAGAACTACCAGGCGGCTGCAAGAGAGGCCGGCCTCACCACGCTCCAGGGCGAGTTCTCCGGCGGCTGCGCCGATTCCGGCTTCACCGCCGCCGTGGGCACGCCGACCATCTGCGGCCTCGGGCCGGTCGGCGGCCTCGCGCACACGCCGGAGGAGTATCTCGATATCGACAGCATCGTGCCGCGCGCGCAAGCGCTGGCGCTGGCGATTTTGAGGGGATGAATGCAGGTGCCGTAGGGTGGGCAAAGCGAAGCGTGCCCACGATTTGACGGCAATTGGGAACGAGATGGTGGGCACGGCGCAAGTGCGCCTTTGCCCACCCTACGAAACCTCCCGAGTGTCTACGAATAACTCGGCGCGTCCGGCTTGCGGAAGATGTGGATGGGATCGCCGGGGATGATCACGGGCTGGCCCGAGAACATCGCGTAGGCGTAGAGCGCGAGATAGGCGATCGCCAGCGCGCCGATGGCATAGAACGCCCAGGTCGCGACGCGCTTCATCGATCCGCTCCATTGCCGTCCCGGCGGGAGGCTCAGGCGCTTCTAGAGCGATGACGGGGAAAAGGCCAGCCTTCCGCGCCGGCCACCCGCGCGATCAAAGGCCGCGCCGGCCGCGCGCGGGAACGCTCACGTCCGCAAGCCTCGCGGCGTCCTCGTCCTGGTCGACCGCCACGTACTGGCCATGCCAATAGGCCAGCGCCGCGTTGCGGGTGGAATTCCTGACGTTCCTGACACGGCCGATGACGATGCCGTGCGAATGTCGCTCCACGATCTCCTCGACCTCGCAATCGAAGGCCGACAGCGCGCCGACGAGCAGCGGAACGCCCGAGACCGCCGTCACCCATTTGGCGCCCGTGAAACGGTCAGCGCCCTTCAGCCCGTCCTTGCCGGCAAAGCGTTCGGCGACGTCGAGCTGGTCGGCGTTGAGGATGTTCACGCCGAAAGCGCCGTGGCGCCGGATCAAGGGGAAGGACGAGGCGTCGCGATTGATGCTGACCAGCAGCGTCGGCGGCTCGACCGACAGCGAGGTCACCGAGGTCACCGTCATGCCGGTGATGTCCTTGCCCCGCCCGGCCGTGATGACGCTGACGCCGCCGGTGAGATGGCGCATGGCGCCGCGGAAATCGGCGGACGAGATGGGGATTTCAGTCATGAGATCGCGAGGCACTACATTCATGGCATGGTCCCCGAGACGGGGTTCCCTTGTATCTAGGTACGATCGTCCGCCGACAACAGGTGGCTCAGGATCGAGCCCTCCAGACCCGCAAGCTCGGCCGAGCCGCGCTGGCGCGGCCGGCCTGCGTGAACCACGACATCATGGGCGATGCGGCCCTCTTCGATCACCAGCACCCGGTCCGCCAGCGCCACGGCCTCGGCGACGTCATGGGTCACCAAAATCGCAGTAAAGCCCTGGTCGCGCCAGACACGCTCCAAAAGGCGCTGCATCGAAATCCGGGTCAGCGCATCCAGCGCACCAAGCGGCTCGTCGAAGGCCAGCACGCGCGGACGGGAAACCAGCGCACGGCCGAGCGCGACGCGCTGCTTCTGGCCGCCCGACAGCACCGACGGCCACTGGTCGCGCTTGTCGGCGAGCCCGACCTCCCTCAAGGCCTTCTCGGCGCGTGCATGCGCATCGGCGGAGGCGCGATCGCGGCCGAGGCCGACCTCGACATTGGCGAGCACGCGGGCCCAGGGCAACAGCCGCGGCTCCTGGAACATGACGCGAATGTCCTCGGGCTGAATGTCCTGGCCGAAGCTGATGCTGCCGGCGTCGATCTTGTCGAGGCCCGCGATGAGGCGCAGCAGAGTGCTCTTGCCGCAACCACTTTTTCCCACGATGGCGACGAACTGGCCGGCGGGAATGTGCAAATCGATGCCGCGCAGCACCTCGTTGCTACCGAAGGATTTGCGCAAGCCCCGGATGCTGAGCGGCAGGCCGGTGCTTTGCGCCTCGCGCACGACGCGCGCGTGAGGCGCAAAATTGGCGCGGCTGGCGAGCTCGGTTTCCGGAAGGGAGCTACGAACGGCTGTCTGCATGTGATTCCCAGTATCTCTGCTCAATTTTTCTGGAAGGCGGGGTGCCAGGAGAGCGTCAAACGCTCCAGCACGCGGGAGGCGCTGTCGGCGAGCTTGCCGAGCAGGGCGTAGATCAGGATCGAGAGCACGACGACGTCGATCAGCATGAACTCGCGCGCCTGCATCGCCATGTAGCCGAGGCCCGATGACGCCGCGATGGTCTCGGCGACGATCAGGGTCAGCCACATGATGCCGAGCGCGAAGCGGATACCGACGAAGATCGACGGCAGCGCGCCCGGGAAGATCACGCGGCGGAACAATTCGCCGTCGGTCATGCCGTAGATGCGGCCCATTTCGACCAGCTGCGGATCGACGGTGCGGATGCCGTGCAGCGTGTTGAGGTAGATCGGGAAGAACACGCCCAGCGCCACCAGGAACAGTTTTGCGCTCTCGTCGATGCCGAACCACAGGATGACCAGCGGGATCAGCGCGAGATGCGGCACGTTGCGAACCATCTGCAACGTGGTGTCGGTGAGTTTTGCCGAAAGCTGCGACAGGCCGTTGGCGAGACCGAACGCGAAGCCGATGCTGCCGCCGATCAGGAAACCGATCGAGGCGCGCCAGAACGAGACCCAGATGTTGCGGACGAGCTCGCCGGAGAGCAGCAGCTTCCAGCCGGCGAGCAGGACGTCGCTCGGGGCCGGCAGCACCCGCGTCGGCACGAAGCCGGTCACGCTGGCGACCTGCCAGATCGCGATGATGGCGAGCGGCACGATCCACTGGATCAGGCCGTCGATCCGCGGCAAACGAAAGCTGCGCGGGAGTGAAACGCTGTCGATCACGCTCATGACTGCGACACCCGATGTTGCGGACGGAAGTCGCTGCCGACCGTCTCGCCGAACGGACCGCCATTGAAATGCAGCTTCGTCACGTTGGAGGGCTGCTCCAGCGAGAGCAGCGGGAACACCAGCTCGGCGAAGCGATAGGCTTCCTCCAGATGCGGATAGCCCGACATGATGAAGGTATCGATGCCGATCTCCTGATACTCCTTGATCCGGGCCGCGACGGTCTCGGCGTCGCCGACCAGCGCCGTGCCGGCGCCGCCACGCACGAGGCCGACGCCGGCCCACAGGTTCGGGGCGATCTCGAGCTTGTCGCGCTTGCCGCCGTGAAGCTGCGCCATGCGCTGCTGGCCGACGGAGTCCATGCGGGCAAAGTTCTTCTGCGCCAGCGCGATGGTGTCGTCGCTGACATGCCTGATCAGCTCGTTCGCGGCACCCCAGGCCTCCTCGTTGGTTTCGCGAACGATCACATGAAGGCGGATGCCGAAGGACAGCTTGCGGCCGCGCGCAGCTGCGACCTCCCTCACCTTGGCGATCTTCTCGGCCACCAGGGCCGGCGGCTCGCCCCAGGTGAGATATTTATCGACGGTATCGACGGCGACGTCGATGCCGGCGTCCGAGGAGCCGCCGAAATAGAGCGGCGGGCGCGGCGACTGCACCGGCGGAAACAGCAGCTTGCCGCCCTCGACATGGATGTGCTTGCCCTCGACATTGACCGTCTTGCCGGCGAGCAGGTCGCTATAGACGCCCAGGAACTCGCGGGTGACCTCGTAGCGCTCGTCATGGCCGAGGAAGATGCCGTCGCCCTTGTTCTCGACGGGATCGCCGCCGGTGACGACGTTGACGAGCAGCCGGCCGCCCGTGACGCGATCGAGCGTCGCGGTCATGCGCGCCGCAACGCTCGGCGATTGCAGGCCGGGCCTGACAGCCACGAGGTAACGCAGCCGTTCGGTGAACGGTGCGACTGCGGAGGCGACGATCCAGGAATCCTCGCAGGACCGCCCGGTCGGCAGCAGCACGCCGAAATAGCCGAGCTGATCGGCGGCCTGCGCGATCTGGCGCAGATAGTTGAAATTGACCTCACGGCCGCCGACGCCGGTGCCGAGATAGCGGCCGTCGCCGTGGGTCGGCAGGAACCAGAGAATGTTGGTGTTGGGTTGCTTGCTCATGACCTTGCTCACGATCCTGACTTCCGAGCCACATCGGAGATCTTGATGGATTTGGGGATCAGGCCCAGCGCGAAGAACGCATCGGCCACCTGCTGCTGATCGGCGATGACGGCATTGGTGATGGGCTTGATGCCGTAGGACTGCCGCTTCAAGGCCACCTCGACGACCGGAACGGACAGACCGATCGCGGGCGCGAGTTGCTCGGCCACCGCGTGGATGTCGCCCTTGGCCCAGTTGTCGACCGCGCTGAGCTCGGCGAGCACGGCGTCGACGATCCCAGGATTGGCACCGAGGAATTTCTTCGAGGCAAAGTAGAACTGATAGTTGGCGACGATGCCGGTGCCGTCAGCGAGCGTGCGCGCGCCGGTGGCCGCCTCCGCCGCCGCCTGGAACGGATCCCAGATCACCCAGGCATCGACCGCGCCGCGCTCGAAGGCGGCGCGCGCGTCGGCGGGTGCGAGGAACACCGGCTCAACTTCCGAATACTTCACGCCGGCTTTCTCCAGCGCCTTGACCAGGAGGTAGTGGACGTTAGAGCCCTTGTTGAGCGCGACCTTCTTGCCTTTGAGGTCGGCGACCGACTTCAGCGGACTGTCCTTCGGCACCAGGATCGCCTCGCCCTTCGGCGCCGGCGGTTCATAGGCGACGTACTGGATCGGCGCGCCGGCGGCCTGCGCGAAGATCGGCGGGGCTTCGCCGGTGTTTCCGAAATCGATCGCGCCGACATTAAGGGCTTCGAGCAGCGGCGGGCCGGAGGGGAATTCGGTCCACACCACCTTGTAGCCGTCGGCGGCGAGCTTCGGCTCGAGCGTGGCCTTGCTCTTGAGCAGCACCAGCTTGCCGTATTTCTGGTAGCCGATGCGGACCACCTTGTCCTGACCGTAGGACGTGCCGACCGCGGCAGCGACGATGCCGATCGACAGCACCACGGCCGCGATCAGACGCCGAATGATACGCCTCATGTTCAAACCCCTGTGTGTGGGAAGGCTGGTCGGCACGATCAGGCTGCCGGGTTGCGCCAGACGATGTCGCGGATCGCGATCGGCTTCGGGATCAGTCCGAGCTTGTAGAAGCGATCGGCGACGCCCTGCTGGGTCGCGACGATGTCATCGGTGACGGGCCCGACGACGAAGGACGACCGGTTCGCCGCGATGGTCTGGATCTCCAGCGGAATGCCGGTCACCGCGGCGAGAGACTTCGCGACCTCGTCGCGATGCTGCTCGGCCCATCTGGCGGTCGCGGTGGTGACGTCAACGATCTGCTGCAGGATCGCGCCGTGGTTCTTCGCGAAATCGCGGTTGGCGATGTAGAAGGAATTGGTCTTGGTGACCTCGCGCGCGTTGATCAGGATGCGGCCGCTCTGTTTGGTCTCACCGATCGCGAAGTACGGATCCCAGATCGCCCAGGCCTCGATGCTGCCATTGGCAAAGGCGGGGCCGGCGTCCGGCGGCGTCAGATAGACCGGTGTGATGTCGGCATAGGTGAGGCCCGCCTTCTCCAGCGTCTGCACCACGATGTTGTGCGCGCTGGAGCCCTTGGTGAAGCCGACACGCTTGCCTTTCAGCTCACCGATCGCGCGGATCGGCGAATCTTTCGGCACCAGAATGCCCTGGCCGTTGGTGATGGGCTGGCCCGCGGCATAGACGATCGCGGCGCCCGCGGCCTGCGCGAACACCGGCGGGGAATCACCGACCGCGCCGTAATCGACGCTGCCGACATTCATCGCCTCCATCATCGGCGGGCCCGAGGAGAACTCGACCCACTTCACCTCGATGCCCAGGGGCGTGAAATGTTTTTCCAGCGCGGCCTGCTGGCGCGTGATGACCAGCACGCCGTTCTTCTGGTAGCCGACACGAATTTCCTTCACCGCGCCTTGCGCGATCGCAGGCGAGGCGAGCGCAGCGGCGGCTGCGGTTCCGATGGAGAGCTTGAGAAAGTCACGACGCTGCATTCCACACTCCCGGCCGCGTGCGGCCGTCATCATTCACGTTTCAGGAATGATGGTGCGGGTTATCGGAGGTGTCGAGACGTGCGGAAAAATAGTGATGCGAGCACTGCGCGTGCGGCAGCGCGCATGATTAATCTTTCAAGCGGCCGCGATGATGCAGAGGGATTTTTTCTGCACGCGAATGTGAGAGCCGCACGGATCTGGTCCCGGCTAATGCCATGTCACCGGCAGATTCTGCAGTCCGCGAAACGCCCAGCCGCCGATCCGCACCGGCTCGTCATCGGCGATCTCGAGAAGCCTGGCGCGTGCGAACACGGTCGGCAGCGCGACGTCGGCGATCATGGCGCGAGAGGCCCATGCGCCGGCGCAAAAATGCGGGCCGGCGCCGAACGCGACGCTCTTGGTCGTATCACGCCGCACGTCGAACTGATCCGCGCGCTCAAAATGCCTCTCGTCGCGATTGGCGGAGCCGAACATCAGGAACACACGCTCGTCGAGCTCGAACGAAACGTCGCGGATGCTCCACGGCTTGGCGATACGCCGTGGCGACATGCCGATCGGCGAGATCCAGCGGGCATATTCCTCGAACGCCTCGAGCCAGGTCACCTCGCCCTTGCGCACCAGATCGAGCTGCTCGGGATGGGTCAGGAGCGCCCAGACCGTGCCGGCGATGGCCTTGCGCGGCTCATTCTGGCCGCCTGAGATCGCGAGTTTGACATTTGCCCGCACGCTGTCCATCGGCATGCCGGAGGCCACGAGCACGCCGAGGATGCTCTGGTCCGGGTTCTTCGTGATCACCGGCAGGATGTCGTCGATCGCAGCGTCGATGCCCGACGTCGCGGCATGGCAGCGCGCCTCGACGGCGGGATCGCCGGCATAGTTGGCGATGCCCTCGATCATGCCTTGCGACCACGCGTCCATGTCGCCAAAGCCGATATTGGTGAGGCCGGTGATCGACTTCAGGCATTCGCCGGAGAACGGCAGCGCGAAGTCGCGCATGAAGTCGATCCGCCCCGGCGCGATCGCGTCGAAGATGCGGTCGGCATGGGCCTGGAATAGCGCGGACCAATGCGCCTTCACCGTCTTCGGCGACACCGTCGGAAACATCGCGCGGCGCTCGACCTGGTGCGCCTCGCCGTCCTTGCGCATCATGTTGTGGCCCATCAGCCGGTTCATCAGGCCGGCGGGCTGGTGCGAGGAGAACACGTCGATCTGCTTCTCGGAGATCGAGATGTCGTCGCGGCTGGTCAGCAGGGTCGAGCCGAGCTGCGGCACGAACGCGATCGGCGCTTCTTTCCGCATTGTCGCGAGCATCGGATAGGGATCGGCCCAGAACGCGACAGGGTCGATGTCGATGCGCGGCGCGGTGCTCAAAGCGGCCTCCCCGGATTGTCGTATCCTTCAGGCCAGACTAGCGAACTCCGCGGCCGGCGTCTGTCCCTAGCGATAGGGACGGACCGAGCTACCGGGCCTCGGCGATCTTCGGTCCAGATGGGAGCATCTGCGCGTTGGCTGCCGAGGGCCGGTTCGACGGCGGTGCCGGGTCCGGCGAACGCGATGCGGCGTCGGCCGGCGCTCCCTGGGACGGTCGGCGAGCCGCGGCTGCCGGAAGCACGATCACTTTCGCGCCGACCTTCACCCGTTCATAGAGGTCCGTGACGTCGTCATTGGTGAGCCGGATGCAGCCGGACGAAACGCGCTTGCCGATCGTAGCGGGGTTGTTGGTGCCGTGAATGCGATATTCGGTCTCCCCGAGATACATTGCGCGGGCGCCGAGCGGATTGCCGGGACCACCTGCCATGAAGCGCGGCAGATAAGGCTGGCGCGAGACCATCTCCACGGGCGGATGCCAATCCGGCCATTCGGCTTTACGGGCCACGGTCTGCTCACCGGACCACGTGAAACCTTCGCGGCCGACACCGATGCCGTAGCGCATCGCCTGCCTGTCGTTCAGGACGAAATAGAGGAATGTGTTTCCGGTATCGATGATGACCGTGCCCGGCGCCTGGCGGCTGGCATAGTCGACCACCTGCCGCACCAATGCTCCAGGAGCATCAGCGTCGGCTTTGGGCGGTTCGGCCAGAGGCGCCGGAACCGGTGCCGGAATCGGAGCTGCAGCCGGGGCCGGAACCGCCGCTGCGGCATGAACTGGAGGCGCCACGTAGACAGGAGACGACGATGCCCGGGCTTCCTGTGCGGGCGGCTTCCGTACCGGCTGCACGCCCGCCTGGCCGGACAGCAAACCGTACCCCAACGCGGCGACGGCCACGGCGCAAATTGCAACCCTCGCGGCCATCGGGATTGCGAGCGTCTCCGCCTTCCCACGTTTGGCCTTGGCCCGCTTAGCCATATCTTTCTCCAGGGGTCACTGTGCCTGAAGAGGTACCCAGCAAAATTTAAGAAACTTCGAAGCGATGCCGCGCAGACGGGAACCGTTGGCGATGGTTAACGCGGAATTCTTGTTCGGCGACATCAAGAATGGGGGATACCGCTTGATACTCAGTTCAGGCCGTGCGGCCCCGCGAGTAGACCCAGCACGATCGAAAACAATTCGTTCTGCGAGGAGATGCCGAGCCGCTGATAGGCGCGCTTGCGGTAGGTCAGGGTCGAATGCAGGCTGATGCCGAGTTCTTGCGAGATTGCCTCGGAGCTGAAACCGAGCAGGATGCGACGGCAGACCTCCTGCTCACGCGGTGTCAGCGTGGAGAGCGGCGCGCGCGTGGCGAACAATGTGGCGAGGTTCTGGTCAGGCGTCGCGGTCGCGGCCTGCTGGAAATGACGTGCGACGCTGGCGCCGATCGCTGGCGCGATCGCCTGCAGCCGTTCGCGCTGCGCGGCGCTGAAGCGGCCCTGGGCCGTGATGCGGTAGAAATTGACGTAGAAGCAGGTGTCGCCAGTCCAGATCGCGGTCGCGCATTTGTCGACGATGCCGGAATCCTGGAAGAATATCTTGCGGTAGCGCGCACCATACATGCGCGGCGCGAACGACGGCAGCATGATCGGCGCAGGGCCCTCGCCTTCGAACAGCGCATCGCGGTTGGGATCTGATTCATGGAAGTGCCCGGCATAGGCCGCGCCGAGATCGCCGCCGATCGGGATGTTGCCTGCATCGAGCAGGCAGGTCGCGGCACCGGAACGGCTCAGCGCGAACACCATGCAATGGCCGACATCGGCGTGGCGGCGCAGCGTGTCGATCAGGACTTTTGGGAAATCGGAGCGGCCTATGGCGAGCACCGCGGGCGCGATATCGCCTGCCGCTGCAGTTGTGGACGTCCCGCAAGGGCGCATCGTCTTCTCCCTGTCGCTTTTGACGTGGTCTACCAGCAATGGCGGCGCGCCGGAAGGCCGCTCTGCGTGGCAGATTGCGCGAACATCGCTGAGCCGAATGGACGGTAGCCGCTCGAAATCACTTTCTTCGCAGAATCTGGTCCATTGTCTTTCCCCGGGCCAGTTCGTCGATCAGCTTATCCAAGTAACGGATTTCCCGCATCGTTGGCTCCTTGATGTCCTCCACTCGAACGCCACACACCGCGCCTTTGATGAGGGTGCGCGAGGGGTTGATTGCAGGGGCCTCTGCAAAGAAGGTCTCAAAATCCGTCTGTCCTTCCAGTTGGACTTGCAGCTCCTTCGGACCATAGCCCGTCAACCAAGAGATGATCTGATCGACCTCGGCCTTCGAGCGCCCTTTCTTCTCCGCCTTCGCAACATAGAGCGGGTAAACGCTGGCGAAGCTGGTCGTGTAGATCCGGTGCTTTGTCAACAGAGCCCCCTACCCCGCCGCCGCCTTCGCCGGGGCGACACTGATCGCCAGCTTGCCGTAGCGGTCCGTAAAGGCCTCGGTGTCGATCTCCTCCAGCTTGATCTCGCCACTCATCACGCCCTGCTTCCAGGCTGCCTGCGCCGGGTCGTTCTGGAACTCCGGCATCACCTCGCGGCCGAACAGCTCCAGCGATTCGCAGATGTGCTCGTGGCTGTTCTTGCCGGCCTGGTTGAGCAGGATGACCTGGTCGATATGCGAGGACTGGAAGCGCTTCAGCTTCCTGCGGATCGTCTCCGGCGAGCCGATCAGGCCGCCGCGCAGCGCCGCCTCCTGCGCTTCAGGATTGTCGCGCTTCCACTTGTTGTACTCGTCCCACATGTTGACGGTGTAGGGCGCAGGCCGCTGGCGGTTCTGCGAGGCACCGTAGAAGCGCAGCGCGAACTGGAAGAAGGTGGCGCCGTCGGCGCGGGCGCGCGCCTCCTCGTCGGTCTTGGCGCACATGAAGAACGAGACCAGCGCCATGTTCGGGTTGATCTGGTAGTCCGCCAGTTTATGCAGCCGCTTGGTCATCGCGTTGTAATAGGCGTGCACCCAGGCATGCGCGGCGTCGGCGCTGACGAACTGGAAGCCGAGCGCGCCAAAGCCGTGACGGCCGGCACGCTCGATGGTCGGCAGTTGCGAGCAGGCCATCCATAGCGGCGGATGCGGCTTCTGCACCGGCTTGGGCACGACGTTGCGCAGGGGGATATCGAAATACTTGCCGTGATGCTCGCTGCCCGCGTCCTTGAACATCGGGAAGATCGCGGCGACGGCTTCCTCGAACACTTCCTTCTTGGTCTCCATATCGCGGCCGAACGGCGTGAGTTCGGTGATCGAGGCGCTCTCGCCCATGCCGAACTCGCAGCGGCCGTTGCTGAGCAGATCCAGCACCGCAACGCGCTCGGCAACGCGCGCCGGATGATTGGTGGTGAGCTGCAGGATGCCGTGCCCGAGGCGGATGTTCCTGGTGCGCTGGCTTGCTGCGGCGAGGAAGGATTCCGGTGACGGCGAGTGCGAATATTCCTCGAGGAAGTGATGCTCGACCACCCAGGCGTGGTCGTAGCCGAGCTTGTCGGCAAGCTCCATCTGCGTCAGCGCGTTCTGGTACAGGGCGAGCTCGTCGCCAGCCACCCAGGGCCGCGGCAGTTGCAGCTCGTAGAAGATGCCGAACTTCATGGCGTCGTTCTCCCGCGATTATTGTTGTTAATGGCATCTTAATGAGCGGGGTCGCGCTGTCCATGGCTGCTCGCCATCACGGGCTCGAATCAGCCATGCGAAATGCGACGACTTAGTTGATGCAAGGCGCATTGATCCATGTCAGAATCGGCGGTCTCCGGCGATATAGTTTGACAAGTTCACGGAGCGACGGCCGTAAGCCGTCAAGATCTTAGGCACTGCAAGAGAGAGACCGGATATGCCGGCCCCCGGCGACGACACGACTGGGCGCTTGCGCCAACGGCGCATGGAGATCTTCGCGTTCCTGTTCCTGACGGCGGTCGTGATGCCCGTCCTCGCGGTCGGGACCGTCGGCAGCTACGGGCTGGCCGTGTGGATCTACCAGATGTTCGCGGGCCCGCCCGGCCCGCCTCCGACCCCGCATTGATATCCAGAAAGGCAGGCATATGGCCCAAGCCAAACTCAACCGTCGCGCGCTGATCACGGGACAGGTGCTCGGCGCCGACCGCATCGTGCCCCCGCCCGGGGGCGAGATTGCCAGTATCGTGGTGCAGGCGCGCCCCGAGCATCTCGCCGACGTCGAAGCCGACATCACCGCCCTCGCGGGCTGCGAGATTTACGGCCGCGACGTGCGTGGCAAGCTCGTGGTCGTGGCCGAGGCGCTGGACGCCGGCAGCCTCGGCACCATGCTCAACACCATCCAATCCCTGCGACACGTTTATTCCGCGGCGCTCGTCTTCCACGCCATCGAAACCGCCTAAAGACCGGGAGAGCCATCATGACATCGCCAAAGCTCGACCGCCGCCAGATGCTGAAGCTGGAGGCTGCCGCGATCGCGGCCGCCGCTGCCGGCATGCCGGTCCCGGCGCTCGCCGCCAATCTCGCCGCCGAGCGGGAGGCGAGCGAATTGAAATGGGACAAGGCCGCCTGCCGCTTCTGCGGCACCGGCTGCTCCGTGATGGTCGCCACCAAGGACAACCGCGTGGTCGCGACCCACGGCGACATCAAGGCCGAGGTCAATCGCGGCCTGAACTGCGTCAAAGGCTATTTCCTCTCCAAGATCATGTACGGCCACGACCGCCTGACGCAGCCGATGCTGCGCAAGGCGAACGGCAAATACGACAAGAACGGCGAGTTCACACCCGTGTCCTGGACCGAAGCCTTCGACATCATGGAGGTGAAGTGGAAGGAGGCGATGAAGAAGCGCGGACCGAACGGCGTCGCCATGTTCGGCTCGGGCCAGTGGACGATCTGGGAAGGCTATGCCGCCTCGAAACTGTTCAAGGCCGGCTTCCGCACCAACAACATCGATCCCAACGCGCGGCACTGCATGGCTTCGGCCGTCGCCGGCATGATGCGCACCTTCGGCATCGACGAGCCGGCCGGCTGCTACGACGACATCGAGGCGACCGACGCCTTCGTGCTGTGGGGCTCCAACATGGCGGAGATGCACCCCATCCTGTGGACGCGCCTCGCCGACCGCCGGCTCTCGGCGCCGCATGTCCGCGTCGCCGTGCTCTCGACCTTCGAGCACCGCTCGTTCGACCTCGCCGACATCGGCATGGTGTTCAAGCCGCAAACCGACCTCTACATTCTCAACGCCATCGCCCATCACATCATCAAGACCGGCCGGGTCCACAAGGACTTCGTCGCCGCACACACCATCTTCAGGCGCGGCCAGACCGACATCGGCTACGGCCTGCGGCCCGAGCATCCGCTGCAGAAGAAGGCGACGGGTGCGGCGAAGGCCAATGACTCCACCGACATGAGCTACGACGAATTCGTCAAGTTCGTCTCGGACTACACGCTGGAGAAAGCCGCGGAGATGTCCGGCGTGCCGCTGAACCGCCTCGAGGCGCTGGCCGAGCTCTATGCCGACCCGAAGACCAAGGTGGTCTCGTTCTGGACCATGGGCTTCAACCAGCACACCCGCGGCGTCTGGTGCAACAACCTCGTCTACAACATCCATCTGTTGACCGGAAAGATCTCCTCGCCCGGCAACAGCCCGTTCTCGCTGACCGGGCAGCCCTCCGCCTGCGGCACCGCGCGCGAGGTCGGCACCTTCTCGCACCGCCTCCCCGCCGACATGGTGGTGACCAACAAGCAGCACCGCGACCACGCCGAGCATCTCTGGCTGCTGCCCGAGGGCACCATTCCCGACAAGCCCGGCGCACATGCCGTGTTGCAGAGCCGGATGCTGAAGGACGGCCTCATCAACGCCTATTGGGTGCAGGTCAACAACAATCTCCAGGCCGGCCCCAACACCAACGAGGAGACCTATCCGGGCTTCCGCAATCCCGACAATTTCATCGTGGTCTCGGACGCCTATCCGTCGGTGACGGCCCTGGCCGCCGACCTGATCCTGCCGACCGCGATGTGGGTGGAGAAGGAGGGCGCTTACGGCAACGCCGAGCGGCGCACGCAGTTCTGGCACCAGCTCGTCAACGCGCCCGGCGAGGCGAAGTCCGATCTCTGGCAGCTCATGGAGTTTTCCAAGCGCTTCAAGATCGAGGAGGTCTGGCCCGAGGAGCTGATCGCCAAGAAACCCGAGGTTCGCGGCAAGACCCTGTTCGACGTGCTCTACAAGAACGGCCAGGTCGACAAATTCCCGACCTCCGAGATCGAGGAGGGCTACGCCAACGAGGAATCCAAAGCATTCGGCTTCTACGTGCAGAAGGGACTCTTCGAAGAATACGCCTCGTTCGGCCGCGGCCACGGCCACGACCTCGCGCCGTTCGAGACCTATCACCGCGAGCGCGGCCTGCGCTGGCCTGTCGTCAACGGCCAGGAAACCAAATGGCGTTTCCGCGAGGGCAGCGACCCCTACGTCAAGCAGGGCACCGACGTGCAGTTCTACGGCTATCCGGACGGCAAGGCGCGCATCTTCGCCCTGCCCTACGAGCCGCCGGCGGAATCGCCCGACGGCGAATATCCGTTCTGGCTCTCGACCGGCCGCGTGCTGGAGCACTGGCATTCCGGCACCATGACGCGCCGGGTGCCCGAGCTCTACAAGGCCTTCCCCGAGGCCGTGTGCTTCATGCACCCGGACGATGCGCAGGAGGCCAAGCTCCGTCGCGGCGACGAAGTGAAGGTGGTCTCGCGGCGCGGCTTCATCCGCGCCCGTGTCGAGACACGCGGCCGCGACCGGCCGCCGCGTGGGCTGGTCTTCGTGCCGTGGTTCGACGAATCCAAGCTGATCAACAAGGTGACGCTGGACGCCACCGATCCGATCTCGCTGCAAACCGACTACAAGAAATGCGCCGTGCGCATCGAGCGGGTGTGAGCCATGATGAAGCGACTTGGCATTGCCGTGCTGGCGCTCGCGATTGCCGCGGGGGCGAGCGCGCTGACCGCGCAGACGCTCAATTCAGGCCTGCGCGGCCCGACCCCGCTTAACGACGAAGGGCCGGCGCCGACGATGCTGCCGAACCGCAACACCTCCGAGAAGGAGACGCGCAACTACCCGGAGCAGCCGCCGGTGATCCCGCATACGATCGACGGCTACCAGATCGACCTCAACGGCAACAAGTGCCTGTCCTGCCATGCCCGCGCGCGCACGGCGGAGTCGCAGGCGCCGATGGTCTCGATCACCCACTTCATGGACCGCGACGGCCAGTTCCTGGCCTCGATCTCGCCGCGTCGCTTCTTCTGCACGGAGTGTCACGTGCCGCAGAACACCGCCAATCCGCCCGTGAGCAACGACTTCGTCGACATCGACACGCTGCTCTCGCGCGCAAGCCCCGGTGGCCGCCGATGAGCGCGACCACGGAGGAGTCCAAGCCCAGGCGCGGCTTCATCGCGCGAACCTGGAGCTTTGTGCTCGAGCTCTGGGGCGTGCTGAGGCGCCCGAGCTCTGTGTTCGCGCTCGGCACGCTCGTGCTCGCGGGCTTCGTGGCGGGCGTCATCTTCTGGGGCGGCTTCAACACCGCGCTGGAACTGACCAACACCGAAAAGTTCTGCACCGGCTGTCACGAAATGAAGGACAACGTCTATGCGGAGCTGAAGTCCACCATCCACTTCTCCAACCGCTCCGGTGTCCGCGCCACCTGTCCCGACTGCCACGTGCCGCACAACTGGACCGACAAGATCGCGCGCAAGATGCAGGCGTCCAAGGAAGTCTGGGGCAAGATCTTCGGCACGATCGACACCCGCGAGAAATTCATGGATCACCGGCTCGAGCTGGCCGCGCATGAATGGGCGCGCTTCAAGGCCAACGATTCACTGGAATGCCGCAACTGCCACAGCGCGGATTCCATGGACATCACGAAGCAGTCGCCGCGGGCCTCGGTTGCGCATCAGCGCTACCTGTTCAGCGGCGAGAAGACCTGCATCGATTGCCACAAGGGCATCGCGCACAAGCTGCCCGACATGCGCGGCGTTCCCGGCTGGCAATAGCGCTTCTGCCCCCGCTTGAACCAGCGGGAGCAATGGCGCCCGCCGGTCCGGTGGGACGAGCCGGGATGCGGCCTCAGGCCACGTGCAGCTGCTCGCTGCCGGCCTTCGCGCGACCAGTCTTGGGCTGACCGAGCAGAGCCGCAAGAGCCGCGATCGCCTCCTGGCTCGGCTCCGGCGTTGCCGCGACCGTCCTGAAATACTCGCCGCAGAAATCGGTCCAGGCTTGCTGATTGCCGCTGGGAACGCCGATCACGAGGCTCTTGCCGGACTCGATGCAATGGGCAATCAGGTCGCGCAGCCCTCCGCCATCCGCCTCGGCCTTGCCGAACTTGTTGAGAAACACGATCTCGGCGTCGGCGAGCTGAGCCTCGACCAGTTGCGCCGCTTCGAGCAGGCGCGGCGTGGACAGACGGCAGGAGGTCGCTCCCGCGCCGAGATCCTCGGAGATCGACATCGCCCGGCCGGTGGCGAGCTCGTGCAGAACCATGTCGCAGCGAGTGCGACCCGGCTGGGGCACGTCGTCCTGGATCAGGCCGGCCAGGCTCTTGCCCGAGCCGCGAAGCTCGGTGACGAGACCGGCGAACCACCGGTTCACGGCCGGGCCCGAATCATAGACCAGGGCAACGCTGACGGCGGCGGAAGGCCGGGGCGCGCTATCGGCCGTATCGCGGGATTGCTGAAGCATGTCCATCACCTCGCCGCCTTCGCCTTGGCGACGTCGGCATCCTGCAGGAAGTCGATCATGCGCTGCACGGGGCCGACCTCGTCGATATGCTCGAGCATATCGCGATATCCCTCCTGCGCCTTGGGCGGCAGCTTGTGCGCGATGCCCTGGTGGCAATCGATGCAAGTCTTGCCCTGCGCGAACGCGGTCTGGTGCAGCTTGGAGGCGCGCGGCTCCTGCACCGCATACTCCATGTGGTCGAACTTGTGGCAGTTGCGGCACTCACGCGAATCCGTCGTCTTCATGCCGCGCCACACGCTCTTGGCAAGGTCGATGCGGTGGGCGTTGAACTTCTCGGGCGTGCCGATGGTGCCGAGGATCTTGTGCAGCACCTCGTTCGAGGCCTGGATCTTGCGGACGACCTTGTGGCTCCATTCCTTCGGCACGTGGCAATCCGGACAGCTGGCGCGCACGCCGGTGCGGTTCGAATAGTGAACCGTGTTGCGGTATTCGAGATAGACGTTTTCCTTCATCTCGTGACAGGAGATGCAGAACTGCTCGTTGTTCGTCATCTCCATCGCCCAGTTGAAGCCGCCCCAGAACAGGACGCCGCCGGCGAATGCGACGATGGCGATCAGTCCCCAGGCGTAGCGCGCGGTCGGCGAGAAGAACCATCGCCACAGCCGTTTCAGGCGACCCGGCTGCGCTGCTGCGACGGCGGCAGAAGTGCTGGTGTCCTGCATGTCAGCCTCACTTCGCCTGCGTCGCGTTCTGGAAGATGTTGCCGACCAGCGGCTTCGCGTCGGCCTGCGGCACGTGGCATTGCTGGCAGAAGTAACGCGTGCCGGCGACCTTATCGAGCCGCACGCCCTGGCGGTCGACGTAATGCGTCTCCGAGATCTTCGGCGCGTTGACGCGCGTATTGCCGGGCCAGTCGTGGCAGCCCATGCACGCGTTGTTCTCCGTCGTGATCTGGTAGCCGTCGATCTTGTGGGGGATCAGCGGCGGCTGCTGGCGATAGGCGCGCTCGAAGCCGCTCGCCGGCACCGACTGCTTGGTCACGTCGGGCGGCGCCGACATCTCGGTCAGCGGGGCCTCGCGCAGCGCCTTGGGCTGCTTGGCCTCCTGCGCAAGCGGGCCCGACGCCGCGAACGGAATTGCAACTGCGACGGCGACGGCCGCCGCCGCGATCAACGGAATCAGTCGAACAAACGTCATGGGAGGTCCCTTTCAAGGACGGCCGGCTGGGAAGAGACGACGCGCGCCGCTGGCGATGGCGCGGTCATGGAGGGGTCCGGACGCGCCGCATTGCGGCCGCGCAGACCGAGATGAAAGACCTGCTTGGAGCAGACGTCGATGCAGGCTCCGCAGAGCGTGCAATCGCCCGCGATAATGACCGGCGTGGCGCCGCTGCGCTCGCCCCTGAGCGCGGGGCCGATGACATGCGGCTCCGGACAGACGGCGAAGCAATCCATGCAGTCGTTGCAGGCGGCACGGTTGTCGGCGGTGACGCGCATCAGCGCGACCTTGCCGATCTGGCCGTAGAACGCCCCGACCGGACAGAGATGACCGCACCAGCCGTGCCTGGCGACGAGGAGATCGAACACGAAGATCGCCGCGGTGCCGCCGGCGCCGAACCAGAGACCGAACACCAGCGCGCGATGCAGCGCCGTCACCGGGTTGATCAGCTCCCAGGCGATCGACCCTGATAGTGCGGAGGCCGCGAGCACCGCGCCGACGAAATAGAGCCTGAGCTCCGGGCGGATCTTGGCCGTGAAGGTGATGCCGAGCCGCCGCCGCAGCCAGGCAGCAAGATCGGTCGCCGGATTGACCGGGCAGACCCAGGAGCAATAGGTCCGGCCGCCGAACAGCAGATAGGCGGCGAGCACGATCGCGGCGCCGATCACCGAGAGGGCCTCCGGCCAGTGGCGCGCCGCGAGCGATTGCAGCAAGACGAAGGGATCGGTCAGCGGCAGCGTGCCGAGCGTCATCGACGAGGCCAGCGTGCCCTTGGCGATCCAGACGCCCAGAAGCGGCCCCGACAGGAACAGCGCGAGGAAGAACAGCTGGCTCGCCCGCCGCAGCACCAGAAACCGCGAGGCGGCCCAAAGTCCCTTGACCGCGCGCGCTTCGACATAAGGCCTGGCATTCGCCGTCATGGCGTGCCTCCCTCGGGTCTGCGCACCGGCAGCTTGAGCGGCGCGTCGACCAGGGCTCCGCCGGCCCTGGACTTCTCTTCCCAGCCGCGCTTGTAGTGCTCGTCCTGCTTCAGCGCGGCGACCTCGATCGGCAGCACCTTGATGGCGGCATCGGTCAGCACGCAGGACTTCTCGCACTTGCCGCAGCCGGTGCAGGACTCGGCGTGAACGACCGGCTCGAAGATCGCGTGCTTGGTCGTGCGCGCGTTGTGCGAGACCTCGAGCGTGATCGCCTTGTCGATGGCCGGACAGACCCGATAGCAGACGTCGCAGCGCAAGCCCTGCAGATTGAGGCAGGTCTCGCGGCTGGTGATCACCGCGACGCCCATCTTGGCCTTCGCGATGTCGGTCAGCGCATGCTCGAGCGCGCCGGTCGGGCAGGCCTTGACGCAGGGAATGGTGTCGCACATCTCGCAAGGCACGTTGCGGGCGACGTAGAACGGCGTTCCCATCGCGGGCCCGTCGGCCCAGTCCGCGAGCTTCAGGGTGTCGTAAGGACAGTCGCGAACGCACAGGCCGCAACGGACGCAGGCCGCCAGAAAATCCTTCTCGGGAAGCGCACCCGGCGGCCGCAGCGTCTGCGCGGGCTTGGCCCGCGAGGACACGCCGAATGCCGTCAGCATCGTTGCGGCGACGGCTGCGCCGCCGCCGAAACGCGTCATATCCTGCAGCGCCTTGCGGCGGCGCGGATCGCGCGGGATGCCTGAGCTGGAATCCGACATGGCTCGTCCATCGAGGGTTCAGGCCGACGTCACGCGGCAGGCGCACTTCTTGAAGTCGGTCTCCTTCGAGATCGGACAGGTCGCATCGAGCGTGAGCTGGTTGGCGAGCTGGCTTTCGTCGAAGAACGGGAAGTAGACGAGGCCCCGCGGCGGCTTGTTGCGGCCCTTGGTCTCGACCCGCGTGACCACCTCGCCGCGCCGCGTCTGGATCTTCACCGGCTGTCCGCGCAACAGCTTGCGCTCGGCCGCGTCGTCCGGATGCATGAACAGCGTCGCGGCCGGCACGGCACGGTGCAGCTCGGGGACGCGGCGCGTCATCGAGCCGGAATGCCAGTGCTCCAGCACGCGGCCGGTGCACAGCCACAGATCGAACTCCTTGTCGGGCGTTTCGGCCGCCGGCTCGAACGGACAGAAGATGATGCGCGCCTTCTTGTCCGGCTTGCCGTAGAACGACACGCCCTCGCCCGGCTTGACGTAGGGATCGTAGCCCTCGCGGAAGCGCCAGAGCGTCTCCTTGTTGCTGACGACCGGCCAGCGCAGGCCGCGCGCCTGGTGATACTGCTCGAAATCCGCCAGATCGTGGCCGTGACCGCGGCCGAACTTGGCGTATTCCTCGAACAGGCCCTTCTGCACGTAGAAGCCGAATGCGGCACTCTCCGAATTGTCAAAACCCTTCTGGCACTCGGTGATCGGGAACTTGTTCACCTCGCTGTTGGCGTAGAGCACGTCGAACAGCGTCTTGCCGCGCACCTCCGGCTTCTTGGCGATCAGCTCCTCCGGCCACACGTCCTCGATCTTGAAGTACTTGGAGAACTCCATCACCTGCCAGAGATCGGAGCGCGCCTCGCCCGGCGCCTTCACCTGCTGGCGCCAGAACTGGGTGCGCCGCTCGGCATTGCCATAGGCGCCCTCCTTCTCCATCCACATCGCCGTCGGCAGGATGAGGTCCGCAGCCAGCGTGGTCACGGTCGGATAGGGATCGGAGACGACGACGAAGGCAGCCGGATTGCGATAACCGGGATAGCCCTCCTCATTCATGTTCGGGGCCGTCTGCATGTTGTTGTTGCACTGGACCCAATAGGCGTTGAGCTTGCCGTCCTTCAGCATCCGGTTCTGCAGCACGGCATGGTAGCCGATGTTGCCCGGGATGGTGCCCTCGGGCAGCTGCCACACCTTCTCGGCCGTCTCGCGGTGCTTCGGGTTGGTGACGACCAGATCGGCCGGCAGGCGATGGGCAAAGGTGCCGACCTCGCGCGCGGTGCCGCAGGCCGAGGGCTGGCCGGTCAGCGAGAACGGGCCGTTGCCGGGCTCCGAGATCTTACCCATCAAGAGGTGCACGTTGTAGATCATGTTGTTGACCCACGTGCCGCGTGCATGCTGGTTGAAGCCCATCGTCCAGTAGGAGACGACCTTCTTCTTGGGATCGGCATAGAGCTTTGCGAGCCGCTCGAGATTCTCCTTCGGCACGCCCGACATCTTGTGAGCATAGTCGAGCGTATAGGGCTCGAGCAGCCTCTTGTACTCGTCGAATCCGATCTTGTCCTTGAACCCGGCCGGATCGAGCGCGCCGTCCTTGCCGGCCTTGTGCGAGGCGTTGAGCGCCTTGATCTCGAGGGCGTGCGTCGGCCGCAATCCGTAGCCGATGTCGGTCACGGTCGATGCGAACTCGACGTGCTTCTCGACGAAGTCCTTGTTCGTCGCACCGGAGTTGACGATGTAGTTCTGGATGTAGTTGAGGATCGCCATGTCGCTCTGCGGGGTGAACACCAGCGGATTGTCGGCGAGCTCGAACGAGCGGTGCTCGAAGGTGGAGAGCACGTGGACTTCGCAGCCCTCATGGGTCAGACGGCGGTCGGTCAGGCGCGACCACAGGATCGGATGCATCTCCGCCATGTTCGAGCCCCACAGCACGAACGCATCGGCATGCTCGATGTCGTCGTAACAGCCCATCGGCTCGTCGATGCCGAAGGTGCGCATGAAGCCGGTGACGGCCGAGGCCATGCAGTGGCGCGCATTCGGATCGAGGTTGTTGGAGCGGAAGCCGGCCTTGTAGAGCTTGGCGGCGGCGTAGCCTTCCCAGATGGTCCACTGGCCCGAGCCGAACATGCCGACGGTCGAGGGACCACCGGCCTTCAACGCGGTCTTCCATTTCTCGGCCATGAGCTTGAAGGCGTCGTCCCACGAGATCGGCGCGAACTCGCCGTTCTTGTCGAACTTGCCGTTCTTCATGCGCAGCATCGGCTGGGTCAGCCGGTCCTCGCCGTACATGATCTTGGACAGGAAGTAGCCCTTGATGCAGTTGAGGCCGCGATTGACCGGCGCATCGGGATCTCCTTGCGTCGCCACGACCTTGCCGTTCTTGGTGCCGACGATCACGCCGCAGCCGGTGCCGCAGAAGCGGCATACGCCCTTGTCCCAGCGGATGCCGTCGGTCTTCCCCGGCTGCGCGATCGCCGCATCCGGCAGCGTCACACCGATGGTCGAGGCGGCAGCAACCGCTGCGGCTGCCTTCAACGCATCGCGGCGGGTCGCCGTGGCTTCATTTCCGTTCGTCAACTTCGTAACCATCGTCGGTCTCTCCGGCTCAACGAATCTCAAATTGCGGAAGGGCGCGCGTGCGCGCCGGAATTCTGGCAGAGGCCGCCGCAGCAGGCGGCCGGCTCGGTCTCGATCGCGCTCTCGTCGTCGGGCGCATCGAAGGCGTGAAAGATCAGCGAGGCACTGACGACGCCGGGCAGGCGATGCATCGCGGCGATCTGGTCGATCGCCAGCGAGGCCGGCGTATCGACGACGGTCAGCGCGAGCCGGTTCTCGCCGGATGCGGCCTCGAGCTCGACGCCGGGCAACGCCAGGATCCGGTCCGTCAGACCGTCCGCGGCATCCGGTGCGAGATAGACGGCAACGCCGCAGATGTTGGTGGCCTCAGCCATTGTGCACGACCAGGTTTGCAAGTTCGGATACCAGCGCGATCCGGTCCCGCGGCGCGAGCGCGATGGCTTCGACCGGGCAGACCGGGATGCAGTCGCCGCAGCCGGTGCAGGCCGCGGCATCGATGACGGCGCCGAGCTTCTCGCGCGCGAGAATGCGGATGGCGGAATGCTCACAGGCTTCGACGCAGCGACGGCAGACCACGCCGTGTCTTTCGACGCAGGCGCTCGCGCTGGAGACGGTCGCCACCTGTTCGGGGCACGACTCGTTCACGCGCGGCGCAAGCGCGTCGCGGCCGGATGCGAAAGGCAGAACGGCAGAGAATAGTGAGCGTCGCGACATTGGTCTCGGCATATCCGAATCCTCACGGGCAGACCCGTGTTGAGGAATTTTCCAGGAGAATGCGCCCCATCGGGCACATCTCGGTCGACGCCGTTGTCACCGCTGCGGACCATAGGTTCGCGCTGTCCATGTTGCATTGCGCTAGATCAACCGGCGTCGCGAACGCGCGCAAGCAACGATTAACCTGCGGGTCGTTTGCCGCACGAAATTGCGCAAACCGGGCAAGGCGTTTACTTCGCCTTCACCTGCGACGTGACGAGGCGGATTTACGGCCGCGAGGCGGGCCAGCGGAAGCTGACGACGGCCCGCTGACGCCTCGATCTTCGCTGCTGCATCCGGCTTGAAAGCGGGGGTCGAATGATTAACTTGGGGCGTAGCGAATCGCCGCCTTTTCGCCCTTCCTCAAGACAGATATGGCCAGTTTCACACCGCATCAGGATGCCGCTCTCAAGGCCGTCGGCGACTGGCTGAAGGCCAAGCCGGGCCGCAATGGCACGCCGCCGATCTTCCGTCTGTTCGGCTTTGCCGGCACCGGCAAGACCACGCTGGCGCGGCACATCGCCGACGGCGTCGACGGCGAGGTGAAGTTCGCCGCCTTCACCGGCAAGGCCGCCCTCGTCATGCGCAACAAGGGGTGCGACGATGCCTCCACCATCCACTCCCTGATCTACCGCGCCCGCGAATCCGGCGAGGAGCAGCCGAGCTTCGAATTGTGGGACGACGCGCCGGCCTCGAAGGCGAAGCTGATCGTGATCGACGAATGCTCGATGGTCGACGCCGAATTGGGCCGCGACCTGATGTCGTTCGACTGCCCGCTGCTGGTGCTGGGTGATCCCGCGCAGCTGCCGCCGATCCAGGGCGGCGGCTTCTTCACCAACACCGAACCGGACGCGATGCTGACCGAGGTGCACCGCCAGGCGCAGGACGATCCGATCGTGCGGATGTCGATGGACGTGCGCGAGGGACGCGAGCTCGACATCGGCCGCTACGGCGAGAGCGAGGTGGTGTCGCGCAAGGAGCTCGATCCTGACAGGGTCATGGGCGCCGACCAGGTGCTGGTCGGCCGCAACAACACCAGGCGCGCCTACAACATGCGGGTGCGCCAGCGCCAGAACATCGAGGACGTCTTCCCGGTCGCCGGCGACAAGCTGGTATGCCTGCGCAACAACCGCAAGAAGGGCCTGTTCAACGGCGGGCTATGGCGCGTGAAGTCGCGCAACACCTCGCGCGCGAAATCGCGCATCCTCAGCATGCGGCTGTCGCCGGACGAGGATTTCGGCCACAAGGTGACCAAGGTCTCGGTGCGCGCCGATTGCTTCGAGGGCGGCGTCGAGCAGATCGCCTGGGAGCAGCGCAAGCCCTATGACGAGTTCGACTACGGCTACGTGCTCACCGTGCACAAGTCGCAGGGCTCGCAATGGGACGACGTCGTGCTGTTCGACGAGAGCTTTGCGTTCCAGGACTCAAGGGCGCGGTGGCTGTACACAGGCATCACGCGAGCGGCGAAAAGGTTGAGTATCGTGGTTTAGGCGCCGAGGCCCGAGCCTCGACCTCCGCTGTCGTCCCGGACAAGCGTAGCGAAGCGGAGCGCCGATCCGGGACCCATACCCACAGGAAGATGATTGACGAAGACTCGGAGTGGGAGTTTTGCCTCACGCTCCTCCCTGGGGTTATGGGTCCCCGCGTTCGCGGGGACGACAGCGGTTATGAGGTGGCGTTGCCGCGCCTCACGCTCAGTTACTTCCCCGCGACAAAATAAAAATCTTCCCGTCCCGGCGGCGAGCCGTAGGTGAACGGCTGCTGCTCGTGCCTGGTGGCGGCCCAGACGTCGTCGCGGATGATGTCGAACAGTTTTCGGATCTCGATGCGCGGCTGCTTGATCTCGCGGGCCAGCGCGGTGGCGAACGGGCTGTTGGCACTGCCGTCGCCGTCCATCGCGGTCTCGCCGTGCTTGGCGGCGTAGACCACCATGAAGCCGGCGCCGGGCTCGATGTTGGAAAAGCCCTTGTCGACCAGCTTCAGCGACAGCGTGCGCTGCATGCTCGGCGCGAACGGATTGTCGCGGCAGGCATCCAGGACCACGAGACGCATTTTTCGCGCGGCACCGACCGCGGCGATCACCTGCTCGAGGGCGACCGCCTGGGTCTCGGCGTCCTTGTCGGCGGCGAGCTTGGCGTCGACGGGAACGAGATAGTTCACCCCGCCGATCTCGAAGCCGTGGCCGGCGTAATAGACCACGGCCCAGTCGGCCTTCTCCGCTTCCTCCGCGAAGGCCTTCAACGCGTCGAAGAACTTGTCGCGGGTGAGGTCATTGACGGAAATCACGCTCTGGAAGCCGACGTCGCGCAGCACGCTCGCGATCAGTTTGGAATCGCGCGGCGGATTGGGCAAGGCGTGGACGTTCTTGTAGGCGCCGTTGCCGATCACCAGCGCCACGCGGCGCCCGGTTGCCCCGGCCGGCGCCTGCGGCGTCAGCGCGGCGAGCCGCTCCTGCGCGACGGCACGGGCGCGGGCGACGTCGGGCTCGTCGAACTTCGTCAACGAATAGGCGGCCGCGCGGAAATCGGCGCGCGCCTGCGCGAGATCCTTCTTCCGCTCATAGATCTGGCCGCGACCGGAATGCGCGCGGATGTTGTTCGGATTGATCTGGATCGCCGTGTTGTAGTCCTTCAGCGCGGCGTCGAGGTCGCCCTTCATCATGCTGACGTCGGCGCGGTTGTTGATCGCGAACACGTTTTTCGGCTGCCGCTCGATCAGGCCGTTGCAGTCGGCAAGGGCCTGCGCGTACCTGCCCATCATGCCGTACGTGATGCAGCGGTTGCTGGCGATCTGCGGCGCGGCCGGGTCGATCTTCTCGGCCTCCGCGAAATCCGCGATCGCGCCGTCGAAATCCTTCATCAGCGTCCGCGCTCGGGCGCGATTGGTCCAGCCGAGCAGGAATTTGGGCGTGTATTTGATCGACAGGCTGAAATCGTCGATCGCGCTTTGCAACGCGCCGCGGCGCGCATAGATGACGCCCCGATTGTTGTAGGGGACACCGTAGGTGGGGCGCTTCTGGAGGGCGAGGTTGTAGTCCGCCATGGCGAGATCGTCCTGGCCCTTGCGCTCATAGGCGAGGCCGCGCAGGTTGAGGGCAATGACATAATCCGGATCGAGATCGACCGCGATGGACAGGGTCTCGATCGCGTGGTCGTAATCGCGCTTGCTGATCAGCGTGTTGCCGCGCACGGAGAGCGCGATGGCCTTGTCCTTGCCGCTGAGCTTGTCGGCCTTCAGCAGATTGTCGCAGGCGCTCGCGCGGGCCTGGGCCTCCGCCTGGCGGTCACGGCAGAGGGTGAGATCGTCGGCCTGCGGGTCGGCCGCCGCGCTGAACAGGCCGGCCGTCAGGATGACGAGGGTCAGGGAAACGACGCGCAGCATGGGTCAGGCCTGCTCCAGCCAGATTCTTCTTGAGTCGATCATCGATCGCACCGGTTCATCTAGCGCGGAGTTCCCGGTCTCGCCAAGCCGCCGGCGCCCGGCTATCCCGCGCGGCTCATTTCACAGACTCGTGTCCGTCCCGTCGTAACAATCGGCGGCCGCGTCCGTACCTCGGATGGTGCGAAAACGCAGCCGGGCAACTGTTCGTCCGGCCCCGACCGCCCTAGACTGTCAGACCTTCCGAAAGAGGATCCGCCATGCGCCGACCTGCCCTCGCCTCCCTGCTCGCCGCAACCACCGCCCTCTCGCTTGCCTTTGCGCTGGCCTTTGCCGCGCCGTCCCGGGCCGCGGAGGATGCGGTCGTGATCCCCGCCCCAGCCATGGATGCGGCACCCGCGAGCGGGATCCAGACCGCCGTGATCGCCGGCGGCTGCTTCTGGGGCGTGCAGGGCGTCTTCCAGCACACCGCGGGCGTCGTCAACGCGGTCTCCGGCTATGCCGGCGGCACCAAGGCGACCGCCGACTACCAGACGGTCTCGAGCGGCCGGACCGGCCATGCCGAGGCGGTCGAGATCAAGTACGACCCGAAGAAGATCTCCTACGGCAAGATCCTCCAGATCTACTTCTCGGTGGCGCACGACCCGACCCAGCTCAACCGCCAGGGCCCCGACGTCGGCACGCAATATCGCTCGGCCGTCTTCACCACCTCCGACGAGCAGAAGAAGGTGGCGGAGGCCTATATCGCCCAGCTCAACGGCGCCAAGGTCTTCAGCAAGCCGATCGTGACCAAGGTCGGCGCGCTGGAGGCGTTCTACCCGGCGGAGGCCTACCACCAGGACTATCTGACGCTGCACCCGAACCAGCCTTACATCGCCTATAACGACCTGCCCAAGGTCGAGAACCTGAAAAAGCTGTTCGCGGATAACTACATTGAAAAGCCGACGCTGGTGAGCGCCAGCAAGGCCACCAACTGATCGCGAGATCACCGAAACAAACGGGAGACCCATGCCCGACACCAAAATGAAAACCACTGATAACAAGGTCATCAAGAGCGAAGAGCAGTGGCGGCGCGAATTGTCGCCGATGCAGTACGCGGTGCTGCGCGAGAAGGCGACCGAGCGTCCCTTCTCCGGCGAGTATGAGCACGACCACCGCGCCGGCACCTACACGTGCGCCGGCTGCGGCAATGTGCTGTTCGAGTCCGACGCCAAGTTCGATTCCGGCTGCGGCTGGCCGAGTTTCACCCAGCCCGCCGTCGAGAGCCATATCGACGAGGAGCGGGACGTGAGCCACGGCATGGTCCGCACCGAGGTGCTCTGCTCCAAATGCAGCGGCCATCTCGGCCACGTCTTCCCCGACGGCCCCGGGCCGACCGGCCTGCGCTACTGCATCAACTCGGCCGCGCTGAAGCTGGAGCCGAAATAAGGTTGCGCGCGGCCCGGTTCCTTCGTGGAACCCGGCCGCGCGATGTGCTTTTCTTGTCTGGCGGTGCGGCCGATCATCGCATTTGGCGGCCGCCAGGGAGGATGCCATGTCACTCGGGACCGTCCTGATCATCCTGGTGATCATCTATCTGCTCGGCGGCCTGTCCGGCCGCATCGGCGGTTACGGCTATGGGATGGGCCATTCCGGCATGGGCATCGGCGGCGTCGTGCTGGCGGTGCTGGTCGTCCTGCTGCTTCTTGGCAAATTGTAATCCATATAAGCCATTGTAATAATTTGATTAATTTCATCCGCGGAGCTGCCATGCGCGGATTCATCATCTCCCATCGCGGGGGTCGCATTTTTGTCAAATCGGCCTATATTAGAGGGCGAAATGGCATGTGCGGCGGGCTCGCTCGATGGCGGCCCCTGCCCTCCCAAACCCCACGCGCTTAAAGCCCCAGAGAAGATCACGAGGTCTTTGACCATGCGTCCACTGCGTCCGTTCAACTTCAACACCTCCGCCGAACTCTTCCCCGCCGCGATCCGCAAGAAGAAGCGCGCAGGCTTCACCTATCGCCGGTTCGGCACCGCGGCCGAAGCCGTGCAGTTCGCGATGGAGCAATTGCCGACGGATTCACTGAACGGCGCCTATCTCCAGGTCGAGGAAGCGCGTTTCGACCAAAACGGCATCCGCTCGCTCTATGAGAGCGAAGCCTTCCCGTTGCCCCGCCGTCCCAAGCCGGCGCCGGCCGAGACCGACGCCGCCGACGCGGCCTAAGTTTTCGCAAGCCTCCGATGTGCGCAGAAGCGCGATGGCCGAAAGGCTGTCGCGTTTTTTGCGTTTGGGGGTTCTCCCCGCAGCGGCGCATCATCGACCAGATGGACTCGCGGCAAGCGCTCCCAGCCGCCGCGCTAAATCCGCGGCTGCTTGTCGAGCCAGCGGCGGAGCAGACGCACGTTGCGCATGTTGGCGCGGAACATCACGTCGAAAGCGTCGCCCGCGAACGGGACCATGCCGACCACGCCGTCGAGCGCGACATTGCCGAGCATGCGGGTGGTGATGTACCAGGGCGCGCCCAACGCGCGGGCCTCCCGCACCAGCCACAGCGAGATCGCCGTGGTGATGATGTCGCCGACGACGGGGATCAGACCTATCAGCCCGTCGATGCCGTAGCGGATGTTGGTGCCGGGCAGGATGAAGGCGACGTCGAGCAGCTTTGCGATCGCCTCGATCCGCGCGATCCGCTGCTCGCGCGTCAGATTGCCGAACGGACTCCCGGCGAATGGATTGTCCTTGCCAAGCTCGAAACCGAATTCGCGAAACCCCTGCTGCAGCGTCTCGGAGCGGATTTCCCGGCCGTCCTGGTCGATGATCGGCCCGCGTGTCTCGGTGCCGGAACAGGTCGCGCGCGAGCTCCCCGAACGGGATCTGCGTGGAGCTAGGATGTCGTCGTCGGACATGGTCATGGCCCTCAGGGAACGCGCGGACGAGGCGGAGGTTGCTGCGCCGCGTCCGAACGTCGCGCGCTCACGTCGGCGCCGCCACCGGGTGCGGCTCCTTGATGTATTTATGCACGAGCCAGGACGAAATCACCGCCGGCACGAACCCGACGAGGCCATACAGGATGAACTGCACCGCACCCGAATCCGGCCCGCGCGAGCTGTAGGTGAGCGAGGCCAGCACGAAGGCGAACAGGCCGACCAGGAGCATCCGCAAGCCCGGGCCGATCCGCCTGACATGGGTCAGGATGTCATCGACTGCGCCGATCATCAGCGAAGGCAGGAAGCCGAACAGATAGCTGTACTGCAGGGTCTTGAAGAACACCGCGAACAGCTTGCCGACCTCGCCGAGACTGGTCTGGGCCCAATAGCCGGACTGATAGGTCGTCGTCAGCAGCAGCAGGAACCCGCCGACGAACGGGCCAACCAGCGCAAACACCAGATAGCGTTTCATCAAACACCTCACGTTTCGCCGGTGTTATAGCAGCGCCGCGGGAACCTTGAATAGCGGGGCGAGCTCTGCCTTTGGAGGAACAAGTGGCAAGGCGACGAGTTCAGACAGGACCTGAATTATCCCTGTCAGATTGGAGCCGCCGATGGCCCGCAGATTTCTCCTGGCGACGATCACGCTGGCAGCCCTGAGTGGCCTGTCGAACGCACCCGCTCTTGCGCAAGGCCACATGGGCTCGCCCCAGGAACAGCAGGCCTGCTCGCGCGACGCCTCGCGCTTCTGCCGCAAGGACCTCGGCAATGACGGCGCCGTGCAGGGCTGCCTGCAAGCCAACCGGGCCAAGCTGTCGCGCTCTTGCAGCAAGGTGTTTCAGAGCCACGGCATGTGAGGACCGCGACCATCCCCAGCGAACGGAGAGTGAAGCCATGTTGCGCGACGAACAGCTCTCGATCCTGCGGGACATCAGCCAGTCCGTTGCCTTCGCCGACGACCGCCACGGCAAGATCGGCGAGCTCATCGCCGACGGCTACGTGATGAAGGACGGCGATTTGTTCGAGCTGACTGCCAAAGGCGTCACCGCCGTCGAGGAACACGCCGCCGCGCTCGGCGCGAGCGATGTGGAACAAGCGAGCGCCTCCTTCGATCGGATGATCTGATCGCGCGCGCACGCTTTGTGCGTGACGTCCACGCAACAGCTGCAAATTCCTTTGCACCTGCCATTGCAGCCGCGTGACAATGGCGCATACTTCGCTCGGGCGGCGCAGCACTTTTCGATTCGAACATCAAGAAATCGAGCGACCACATGCGGGACCAAAGTTCCCGGCGTGAAGGCTGTGACATGCGGCAGATCAAGCCGTGTGCGGCGCCCCAAAAACCAAGTGGCTCAAGCTCACGGAACTCGGGGACGCATTCTGCATGACACGCTATCAGACGATCGCTTCGCTGCTTAAGACCACCGCTTCGCTGTTGGCCGTAGCAACCACGGCCATCGCACTCCAGACCTCACCCGGCCTCGCCTTCTCGTCCGAAGCGCAGCAGATGTGCACGGGCGATGCGATGCGGCTGTGCTCAAGTGAGATCCCCGACATTCCCAGGGTCAGGGCCTGCATGGTGCGGAACAAGGCCCAGGTCAGCCCCGGCTGCCGCGCCGTGATGGACCGCGAAGCCGCGGCATCAGCATCCCGCAAGCGGGAAGCGGCGGCGCAATAGTAATCCATGAAGAATGTCATTCCGGGGCGGTGCGCAGCACCGAGCCCGGAATGACAGCAATGCCTCAGTCGCCCCACTGTGCGAAGGCGTCGTTGAAGGCGCGTTCGCCGGGGGCGCCCTTCTCGATGGCGATGATGGCGCGGCGCTGATTGGCATAGACCAGCGGCACGTCGAACCACGAGCGCTCCTTCAGGAGCTGGACGTTGCGGGAGCGGTCGGCGTCGACATTGGACAGGCCGACCAGGAAGAAGCCGTCGGTGACCTTGACCGCGAGGCCGGCGAGCGGCGTGCCGCGCGCCTGCTCGTTCGACTTCATCAGAATGCCCGGCACGTTGGAGACGCTGCCGCCGGGAAAATCCGGCGGCAGGATGAAGGTCAGCTCCGCCGTGTGGCTCGCCGGCAGCGAGGAATCGGTGTTGCGGCGGAACGACATCGTCATCTTGAACTTGCGGTCGGGGATCTCGATGTCGGCACGCACGGCGACGTCGGCCTTCTGGTTGCCCGACGCCTTGATCGGCTCGAGCCGCCACACCACCGAGCCGACATATTGCTTGCCCTTCGGATCGGACGGATCCTCGTCATAGAGCACGACCTTCTGCGCCACCGGCGCGACCGGCTGGTCGCTGGCCGAGGGCTGGCCGACGCGATCCGGAATCTTGGGCTTGCTCTGCGGCTGGGACGGATCCTTCGGCGCCTCCACCACCTGGGTCGGCGAGGACTTGAGCAGGTTGGTCGCGATCTGGACCAGCTGCTTGCCCCAGAGGATGCCGGCGCCGACCAGGATCAGCACGATGCCGACGGCGATCGCACTCTTGAACGGGAAGGCGGAGCGCGTGCGGGCACGCTTCTTGGCGTCGCGCTCGGGCGCGATGCGCGGACGCGGCGACGGCGGCGCGTAGCGCTCGGCCTCCTCGACCGACTCGTCGTAGGAATAGGGCGCGTCCTGCTCGCCGGCGCGGTTTTCCAGGCTCGGCTCGAGCCGGTCGAATTCCGGCGAGGGCGAGGGCACGTTGGCGTAGGTGCGGCGCGCGGCGCGGCTGGCCTGGGCGGCAGCGCCGCCGAGATCGTTGGCGTCGGCCGTGATGTCGCGGAAGCCGCGCACACCCGGTGCCGGCGGCAGCGGCGGCGGAGGTCCGACATCGGGCGGACGGCGCGCACCGGCGCGATCGCGCCCGGCCGCCGGCTCCGGCATCGGTGGCGGGGCGGACGGTCCCGGTTGGCGCGGGGCGTCGAAACGGGGCGCGCGCGGCGGACGCGGGGCCTCGCTCTGGTCATCGACGTTGAAGGAGGGACGGTCGGCG
>NZ_LBJA01000025.1:0-31467 GCF_028128695.1 Bradyrhizobium sp. CCBAU 25360 | reverse complement strand
GCGCGCCCTTGCGCGCCGTGCCCACCACAATCAATTTGCATCGGGTGGATCAAATTGGTGGGCACGCTTCGCTTTGCCCACCCTACGACAGCTCGAAATGCGGTAAGATTCCTCCCATGGAATGGACCGACGAAGGCATCGTGCTGGGCGTGCGGCGGCATGGCGAATCCAGCGCCATCGTCGAGCTCCTGACCCGCGGGCACGGTCGTCATCTCGGCCTCGTCCGCGGCGGCGCCGGCTCGCGGATGCGGCCCTTGCTGCAGCCGGGGAACAGCGTCAGCGCGGTGTGGCGGGCTCGGCTCGACGAGCATCTCGGCACCTATGCCATCGAGGGATTGAAGCTGCGTGCGGCCACGTTGCTCGGATCATCCCATGGCGTCTACGGCGTCACCCATCTCGCCTCGATTGCGCGCCTCCTGCCGGAGCGCGATCCGCATGAGGAGATCTTTGCGCTGCTCGAACATTCGCTCGACGATTTCGAGGATATCGGTGGTGCGGCCGTGCACCTCATCCATTTCGAGCTGGCGATGCTCGCCGAGCTCGGCTTCGGGCTGGCCCTGGAAAACTGTGCGGTCACAGGCGAGACCACGGACCTGATCTATGTCTCGCCGAAATCCGGCGGCGCGGTGTCGCGCGGCGCGGGCGAGCCGTGGCGCGACCGCTTGTTGCGCCTGCCGCCGTTTCTGCGCCAGGGCGAGACCGCAAGCGACCTCACCGAGCAGGATCTCCAGGACGGCTTTCGGCTCACCGGCCTGTTCCTGCTCCGCCATGTGCTGGAGCCGCGTGGACTGGGCCATTCCGACGCGCGCGCGGGCTTCATCAACGCCTTGATCCGGCAGCAGGCGAAGGCGGCAATTCCCGCGCCATGAGCCGAGCGGGACTCTGCTTTGCCTCCGGGCATGGCGTTCCGGGGAACGAAGTAGGGCTGGTTGAGTTCGCTTCCTCAGGTTCCATAGCGGGGACAGCCTAAATGTTGATCAGAGGATTCGCCTTGTCCGCGGCGCTGCTTGCGTTTGCGCCTGATGCAATGGCCGGCGAGCCGCAACCCGGCGTGTTTCGCCGGGCGTCCTGTACGGTCGTCCGGTACTATGTGGCGAAATATTCTGCTGCGGCCGCAGAGACATGGGCGCGGTCGAAGGGAGCGACGGAGGCTGAAATCGAGGCCGCCCGGCGGTGCCTGACCAATGTGCCGGCGCCGGCCCAAACGCCTGGTGGGACCCAGACCCAGACCGTGACAGCCGGCTGGGCCGGGCATTAGCCGCCCACAGGGAACCAATCCATCCTTGCCCGATTCGCTTCCACGGTTTAACCGGGCGGCATGGGAAAACGAATCGTTCCGCCGGAAGAACCGGCCGAAATTCACGAGGTGCCGCTGCGTGAAGCGCTCGAGGAGCGTTATCTCGCCTATGCGCTCTCCACCATCATGCACCGCGCGCTGCCCGACGCGCGCGACGGCCTGAAGCCGGTTCACCGTCGTATCCTCTACGGCATGCGCCTGCTCAGGCTCGACCCCGGCACGGCCTTCAAGAAATCCGCAAAAATCGTCGGCGACGTGATGGGCTCGTTCCATCCGCATGGCGACCAGGCGATCTACGACGCCATGGTGCGCCTCGCGCAGGACTTCTCCTCGCGCTATCCGCTGGTCGACGGCCAGGGCAATTTCGGCAATATCGACGGCGATAATCCCGCCGCCTACCGCTACACCGAAGCGCGCATGACCGACGTCGCGCGGCTTCTGCTCGACGGCATCGACGAGGATGGCGTCGAGTTCCGCGCCAATTACGACGGCCAGTCGAAGGAGCCGGTCGTGCTGCCCGGCGGCTTCCCGAACCTGCTCGCCAACGGCGCGCAGGGAATCGCGGTCGGCATGGCGACCTCGATCCCGCCGCACAACGCGGCCGAGCTTTGCGAAGCCGCGCTGCATCTGATCGAGAAGCCGGACGCCAAGTCCAAGGCGCTGATGCGGTGGGTCAAGGGGCCCGATTTCCCGACCGGCGGCATCTGCGTCGATTCCAAGCAGGCCATCGCCGAAGCCTACACCACCGGCCGCGGCTCGTTCCGCGTTCGCGCGCGGTGGGAGCAGGAGGAGGGCGCGCGAGGCGCCTGGGTCGTCGTCGTCACCGAGATTCCCTTCCTGGTGCAGAAGTCGCGGCTGATCGAGAAGGTCGCCGAGCTGCTCGACCAGAAGAAGCTTCCGCTGGTCGGCGACATCAGGGACGAATCGGCCGAAGACGTCCGCATCGTCATCGAGCCGAAATCGAAGAACGTCGATCCCGCGCTGATGATGGAATCGCTGTTCCGCCTCACCGAGCTCGAAAACAAGATTCCGCTGAACCTCAACGTGCTGATCAAGGGCCGCGTGCCCAAGGTGGTGGGTCTTGCGGAGTGCCTGCGCGAATGGCTCGACCATCTGCGCGACGTCCTGATCCGCCGCAGCAACTACCGCAAGGCCCAGATCGAGCACCGGCTGGAAGTCCTCGGCGGCCTCCTGATCGCCTATCTGAACATCGACAAGGTCATCAAGATCATCCGCACCGAGGATGAGCCGAAGCCGGCCTTGATGAAGGAGTTCAAGCTCACCGAAGTGCAGGCCGAAGCCATCCTCAACATGCGCCTGCGCTCCTTGCGCAAGCTCGAGGAGATGGAGATCCGCACCGAGGACAAGAACCTCCGTGCCGAACTCAAGGGCATCAACGCGGTGCTGGCCTCGGAAGCCGAGCAGTGGAAGAAGGTCGGCGAGCAGGTCGGCAAGGTCCGCGACATGTTCGGACCGAAGACGCCGCTCGGCAAGCGCCGCACCACTTTTGCCGACGCGCCCGAGCACGATCTGGCCGCGATGGAGGAGGCCCTCGTCGAACGCGAGCCGGTGACGGTCGTGGTCTCCGACAAGGGTTGGATCCGCACCATGAAGGGCCATGTCGAGGATCTCTCGGGGCTCGCCTTCAAGCAGGACGACAAGCTCGGCTTCGCGTTTTTCGCCGAGACGACCTCGAAGCTGCTGCTGTTCGCCACCAACGGCAAGTTCTACTCGCTCGATGTCGCGAAGCTGCCAGGCGGCCGTGGCCACGGCGAACCGATCCGCCTGTTCATCGACCTCGAGCAGGAGGCGGCGCCCGTCGCGCTGTTCGTCAACAAGGGCGGACGCAAATTCCTGGTCGCGAGCAGTGAGGGCCAGGGCTTTGTCGTCAACGAGGACGATTGCGTCGGCACCACCAAGAAGGGCAAGCAGGTCCTCAACGTCGACATGCCGAACGAGGCGCGCGTGGTTACCGAAGTGCTGGGCGACACCGTCGCGGTCATCGGCGAGAACCGCAAGATGCTGATCTTCCCGCTCGACCAGGTGCCGGAGATGGCGCGCGGCCGCGGCGTGCGGCTGCAGAAGTACAAGGACGGCGATCTCTCCGACGTTGCCGTGTTCGAGGCCAAGGCGGGCCTGACCTGGAAGGACTCCGCGGGCCGCGAGTTCTCCGCGACCATGAAGGAGCTGGCGGAGTGGCAGGGCACCCGCGCCGACGCCGGCCGCCTGCCGCCGAAGGGTTTCCCGAAGTCGAACAAGTTCGGCCGGGGGATCGGGTAGGGCGGGCTCGCGTCCCGGACGCGCTGCAACGCTCTTGGCGTTGCTGCGCAGAGCCGGGACCCATGCTGCACGGATTGCTCTGAGACATGGGCCCCGGCTCTGCAACGCACCGCCGAAGTGGCGCTGCGCTGCGTCCGGGGCACTCGTCAATGTGTGGTACACATCTGTCTCCCCTTCGCCATTGCGAGCGAAGCGACTTGTCCGCCGAAGCCTTTGGCGAAGGCGGGTGCAATCCAGAATCTCTCCGCGGCGGCAGTCTGGATTGCTTCGTCGCTTCGCTCCTCGCAATGACGCGCGGCGAAAGCGCCACTGTCCAAATGCCATCCTGCTGATATCATCAGCCATCCCGGTATTCTCAGTTGAGACCTAACGCGATGTACGATGTCATTGTTGTCGGCGGCGGCTCCGCTGGCGCGGCTGTTGCGGCACGGCTGTCCGAGGATCCTGCGCAGCGCGTGCTGCTGCTTGAGGCCGGCCGCGACTGGCGCGCCGATGAGGCGCCCTGGGAGGTGCGGACGCCGAATCCGATCCCGATCATCCACAAGCGCGAGTACCAGGAGAAATGGCAGTGGCCTGATCTGTTGTCGCGCCGCGTTGCCGGGCAGGAGGCGCGCTTCTACTGGCGCGGCAAGGGGCTCGGCGGCTCCTCGATGATGAACGGCCAGATCGCGATCCGCGGCGTTGCCGATGCGTTCGACGAATGGGCCAACAATGGCTGCACCGGCTGGTCGGCCAGGGAGGTGATGCCGCTATTCTCCGTGATCGAGGACGATCTGGAGTTCGGCGATGCCGAGGGCCACGGCCGCGGCGGGCCGCTGCCGGTCTATCGCGCGCCGCCGGAGACTTGGGGACCGATCGATCGCGGCTTGCGCGATGCGGCGCTGGCGAGCGGCTATCCCTGGTGCGCCGACCTCAACGGCCCCGATGGCGAGGGCGTTGCCTGCTATCCCATCAACAGCCGCAACAGCCGCCGCATCAGCACCAATGAAGGTTATCTCGAGCCGGCGCGCGGGCGCGCCAATCTGGAGATCCGCGGCCATGCGCTGGTCGATCGCGTCCTGATCAGCGACGGAAGGGCAACCGGAGTCCGTGTTCATGTCGAAGGGCAGGGCACCCACGAGATCATCGCGCGGCAGATCGTGCTGTGCGCCGGCGCCATCCACAGTCCGGCGATCCTGTTGCGCTCGGGCGTCGGCCCGGCCGAGGAATTGAAGGCGATGGGAATTGGCGTCGCGCGCGACCTGCCGGTCGGCCGCCACTACTTCGATCACCCGCTGTTTCGCACCACGATTCAGCTTCGCGAGGAGCTGCGTCCCACCGACCCCGACACCCGTCACACCAATTGCTGCGTGACCTATTCCTCGGGTCTCGCCGAGGGCGGCAAGCGCGACATGATCCTGATCGCCTTCAATCATCGCGGCATCGGCAATCCCGGGTCGATCGGTGCGGGCCTGTTCAACGCCTATTCGCGCGGCACGCTGAAGCTGGCCTCGACCGACCCCGCGATCGATCCCGTGGTCGAGGAGAACATGCTGGCCGATCCCCGCGACATGTTGCGCATGATGGATGCGGTGAGACGGCTCGCCGTGATCACGTCGCAGTCGGCGCTCTCAGGCATCGCGGACTGGATCCGGCTCGCCGACACCGATCTGACGCTGCCGCAGGCAGCTGCCCTGCCGGATCACGAACTCGATGCGGTGCTGCGCCGTGAGACCGGCGACATCCAGCACGCCGCCGGCAGCTGCCGCATGAGCGGCGCCGGGGATGCCGACGGCGTGGTCAATCCTGATGGCACCGTGAAAGGCGTCGCGAGCTTGCGCGTCGCCGACGCCTCGATCATGCCGTCCGACTGCCGCGCCAACACGCATTTCACCACGGTGGTGATCGGCGAAGCGATCGCGCGGATGATGATGCGGTAGCGGAATTGAGGGAGGCGCAGGGCGTCACAACACCGGTGTCATGCCTCGGCTTGACCGGGGCATCCAGTACGCCGCGGCGTCTTTTATCCGTCACGATTGCCTCTGAGATACTGGGTCGCCCGGTCAAGCCGGCGACGACACCGCGGGTGAGGTCAGGCCACCGTCACGTCAATGGTCATTTCCAACAGCAGGCGCACGTTCGCATTCTCGCGGCGCGTCTCGTCCGAGTCTTGCTTCTCGCACGCCCTCGAAAATGACAAGGGCGCAGGGAAGGCCGGGCGCCGGCTGGCACCCGAGATCCGTGCGCGACAGAAATGCACACGGGGCGGATCACAGGTGTTGCCGGTCGCCCGGCCTTCCCTGCGCGAATGGTTTTAACGGTGTCCTTCGTGCTCTCCTCGGGGAGCGTTGCACTATTGCCCCCGTCGCCTTGCGGATGATCGATGCGCGCGCCGGTCGGCCGCCACATCACCGCAAGACTTGACGCACAGACCCCGGGCGTCGGGACCACACGACTTCTCCGTCCGCGCACGTCCTCGCTGGGAATCCGAGGGGTGGCGTGTGCTCGCCCCCGAAGCCATGCGAAGACGCTGTCAGCGTCGTGTCGTTCGCGCGGAAAGCCATTGCTCACGGCTGAAGCCGCCCTGCAATGCCCATCGCGCCCGACGCCGTCGCGTCCATCGCTGCCCAGCCCGCGGTTCGTGACGATCGCGATCCGCCCCTCGTCTCGGGCCAGGGTGATCAGTCTGTACGACAAATCCGAATTTCGATAAAGTGGAATATTTTGCGGGACGGGGCTTGACGGGCGACGTAGCGGAATTGGTCGGCTGTTTTGCCCGACGGGCGCGCTGCGACGAGCGTTTTTTTTGAGGACGGGTGTTCGCGAATGGCAGCTTCCAAGGGCAAAGCGGAAGTCGTTCCGCTTGGTCGCCATCGACGGCTTGCGACCCGGCCGGAAGCTGACCGAGTTCGTGTATGAACCATTTGAATTGTGACCCCGACCAAGGGTCGAAGAGGGTTCGGGGAAATAGCGATAGGCGATCTTTGGCCGCTCCCGACGCCCCAGAAGCGATCGGGCGAGTGAAGAAGGCTTTGAGCCAAAATGATGAGCAATCGAGCTATGCAGAAGCGCTCAACCTTCAATGTAAGGCAATTCGGAGTTGATGGTCGAAAGACGTTCTTCTTGCTGCTTCTCCTTTTCGCGATCCCCGCGGGCGACTGCTCCGCGCAGACACCTCCGCCCCCAGTCAGCGAACATGCGTTCGAGCGCGTGCCGCCGACAGTCGTGAAGAGATTGGCGACCCGCTTTTCGCTAGGCGCATTCGCCGGCCGCTTCGAGGAGACGCGGCTCGGCGCGGTTCGTGAAGCCGTGGGCGAAGGGACCGTCCAACACCAGGGCGACGCTGGAGGTAGCATCTATTGGCTGTGCTATAGGCGCGCGCAGCATCGATTATGGGTCGTGTCCAGCGGAGAGATGGGCGGCCCGGACCATCTTGTCACAGAGGTCGTGGAAGAGCTCACCGAGAAAGACACCGAGACCTCGGCAGATTGCGCCATCATCCCGGAAAAGTTCGCGCCCCTCGTCTTCGACGGCAAGCTGCATTTGGGTATGTCGCGTTTGGAGGTAGTCAAGGCGCTGGGACCGCCGTCGAAGTCGGAAGCTGCTCAGATGGTGTATTACCACGAAGGAAAGCTCGCGGACGGTTTCGACGAGACCGCATGGTTCGTTCTCCGATTTCGTGAGAAAAAGCTCGTGTCCATGCGCGGCGGCAAGACCACGACGAATTGAAGTGGCAGCTATCCGCTCAATCTGGCGCTAAAGAGACGTTGTCTCTCGGTCATAAAGCAGACGCCACTTCGGGCGCCAAGGTCCGCTTTTGCCCCTTGCCGAAGGTCTCGCTGGTCATTGGAATGTCGCCCCACAGAGGTAGAGCGGACATCGTTTGGTTCGGCTGGAGGCGCGGCTTTTGACCCGAAGCAGACGTCGCGGCCGATTGGGTGTCACCATCGATTCCCTCAATCGCTTCCTACCGGCCGTGCGGCGGTCGAGCACATCAATTTTCGACTGAATTTCGCTGGCCTGACGCGGAATGAGGTGCGACACTCGCGTCGCGCGGTTTTTGTCACGCAGTAGGCCAGCATGGCTGACATCCCGGCCACTCGCTATGTTAAAAGTGACGACGTCCATATTGCCTATCAGGTGATTGGTGACGGTCCGCGCGACCTGCTGTTCGTCCCGGGTTTTGTCTCCAATCTTGAGGCGCTCTGGCAATCGCCGGCGCGCACCGCCTTTTTCTGCAGGCTTGCAAGGTTTGCGCGGATCATCATGTTCGATAAACGCGGCACCGGAATGTCCGATCGCGGCTCCCAGATATTCACGCTTGAACAGCGGATGCACGACGTGCAGGCAGTGTTGGACCAGGTCGGCTCCCGACGGGCCACCTTGTTCGGAATATCAGAGGGCGGTCCGATGTCGTTGCTCTATGCGGCGACCTATCCCGAGCGCACGTCGGCTCTGGTGCTTTACGGCACCTATGCACGACGCTCGTGGGCGCCTGACTATACATTCGCATGGACAGATGCGCAGTGGAGCACTTTCCTGGATGACATAGAGCACCACTGGGGCACGACTGATGCAATGAGTTTGCTGATGTGGGCGCCCAGCGTTGCCGGGAACAAGCACGCAGTCGAGCAAATTGCTGCCTACTTCAGGGCCTCGGCAAGCCCAGGCGCGGCATCTGCAATCATGCGTATGAACCGGGACATCGATGTCAGAGATATCCTGCCTGTCACGCGCGTACCGACGTTGATTTTGCATCGCACCGACGACCGCGTCATCGACGTAAAGCATGCCCGCTACATGAGCCAGCGGATTCCGCGCGCCAAACTGATTGAGCTCAACGGCGAGGACCATATGGTCTGGGTTGGCAATCAGGATGCAATTCTTGACGAGGTCGAAGAGTTCGTCACCGGGCATCGGCAAACAGCGGAGCCCGACAGGGTGCTTGCGACTGTGCTGTTCGTCGACATTGCGGGATCGACGGAACGCGCCGCCGCACTCGGCGACGGCGCCTGGCACGTGCTGCTCGATGCGTTCTATGCCAAAGCGCGGGGCGCGCTCGGCCAGTATCGAGGGCGCGAAATCAACACCGCCGGCGACGGGTTTCTTGCCACGTTCGACGGCCCGGCCCGCGCCGTGCGTTGCGCCAGCGCAATCCGTGATGCGGTGCGCCCGCTCGATCTGAAGATCCGTTGCGGTTTGCATACCGGCGAATGCGAATTCGTCGCTCACGACATTGTCGGCATTGCTGTACATATTGGCGCGCGTGTAGCGGCGCTAGCTGCCCCGGGTGAAGTTCTGGTCTCGCAAACGGTCCGCGATCTCGTGGCAGGATCCGGATTGGCCTTCGAAGAGAAAGGTACTCACCTGCTCAAGGGAGTCCCCGACCGTTGGCGTCTGTTCCGCGCCGTAACGGGCGAGCGCTTCGGTTGACGGCCTCTTTCATATTAGGCCAAGTCTGCGATGTCGCTTGTTGGCCCATCAGCGAAGCGACGCGCTCTCGGATTGACGTCCGCTCCGTGCGGCATGGCGGACTGGATCTGCTCACCCCGAGTTCTTCGCATTTTGACCCCAACTGAGACATTGGCGCTGGGCGTCTGTCGCTCGTTTTGCGTTCAGGACCACGGCGGCTCTTCGCTCGTCCCGGCTGCCTCGTGGCGGATCGTGACATCCGCCGAACGCAACCCGGTCAGCAATACAGTTCTGACAGAGGCAGCATCAAATCCAATATCCTTGGCATTTGGTGGATGTGCCTCGGTGTTCTTCAATCGGAGCGCAAGGTGCAATTGCTCGCAAAGGTGCTGAACGACGAGATTGACCTGATCGTCAGTCATGATCGGCTTCTCCTGCGGCCATTCTGCTACCCAACAGGTAGCGCACTTGACAATCGGACGGTACGCGATTGGACCGCCCATGGGATCACTCTGTGCGATGACCATGGGCGGATGAATGAGACGCATTCGGTTCGCTACAAGGCGCGAGTCCGAAATTCGACGACATCAGCAAGAGGGCGGCGCTCCGACGCAACTGGCGGCGTTTACGGCTACTTTATGCCCGAGGACCCATTAGGCTCTATGTGCACCAAAACCTCGCCGGTTGTGATTTCGGGAACTCCAAGATCGAGGTCAGGTAGACTTGCTTGAACAAACGCCAGTATCTTGGCATTTGCTGCATTGGCGCTTTCGCGGTCGTCAAATATCATCACAGCGATACCAGCACCGTCGCCCGCATCCAGCACATAGTAAGATTTGAATCCGTGCGATTGCCTTAGGATCTCGCCGACGCCGCTCTTGGCGCGGCGAGCAGCGTCCGCTACCGAACGAACCTTGGTATACTTGCGAATGACCATGTACATGGGGCCACCACGCGCCACACGCCCGCACGCATCAAAGCACATCGGCCCTAGTCGGACTAGGGCCTACTCCGGGATGGGTCACACCGCCCGGTTGGGCGGACCGCGCAACGCGCCTTTTCCAATGAGCCATCCTCGCCCCGCAAGTGGAGGCCGAGGTGCTGAGGCTCAGGAGCCCTCGAACTTGAACGATACGTTGAGCTTGGCGCGATAGGCCTCAACTTTTCCGTTCTCATCCAGTTGCATATCGAGCTTGATGACCTCTGCAACGCGAAGATCCCGGAGAGATTTCGCAGCTTGCTCGACCGCATTGGCGGCCGCCTTCTCCCACGAGTCGCTGCTGGTACCGACCAGTTCTATGACCTTGTAGACGCTATCAGGCATGTCGTCCTCCTGTTCGGTATGACCGAGGAAATCTAGCATCAGGATCTCGACGCTGATACGCGGCTCTTGGCTCCGAATGGACTGCCGGGCCTGCGCCATCGTGTCCGCTCATGGCGGATCGATGGAAAAGCGTCCGATTGGCTGTCTCTTTTCAGTCTGCCCGGACCGGAAGGCAGCACGATCCGGTTGGCGCGCAAGCTCACGCTCGAACAAAACGGCTATGGCTCGCGCCGATCGCGAGAAAGTTGCCCCAAGGAAGGAAGCTCTGGCTCGCACGCGGACCATCTCGGTCACCTGCCTCGCCGAAAAAGGGGTAAAGTGCCCCAGGGCTCACATCCGAGGAGCAACAACATGACCCTACTCCCCGAGCTGGTTCCCGCCAGGATCGACTGGCATGTCTTCGCGGTTATGAGCAACGCGATTCCGCCTCGAGATCCTGATGACGACGAAGAAGATGACGACGAAGAGGATGAGGACGAAGAGGATGAGGAAACCGACGAATCGCCGGTCGTGCGCGAGCCGGACGAAGACTAAGCGGGATGCTTGGAGGTAGCCTGAGCTTCGGTGAGGGCGATCCCCAGCCTTGCGTGCGGCGCGCTGGTGCGTCCGGCGGCTTTCAAGGTCGGTCTGATTTCGAGAGCCGCGGATAGACGCTGAATGGACCAAAGTTTCGGCGCAGCTCTATCGGCGTTCACGGGTAGAGGAGGTGAGCATGACCCTCATATGGCTTGGTGTGCTGCTTGTGTTCGGCGGCATACTCCAGATGGCGTTTCAGCCCATCTGGCGAGGCCGATTCAGCGGTGGAAGGTGGCTTCGCTCCGGGCGTGACACGCTGGAGCCTGAAAGGCCAGGTGGCGGCTTCGGCATCAAATCGAACTGGCCTGGACTTGTGATGGTCGCACTTGGCGGCACTTTCTTGCTGGCCGGAGCTGCCATCTGAGCTGAAACGAATGTCTCGGGCGTCGCCCGTTATCTGGCGGCGCCAATGTGCTGGGGCCGTGTCTCTTCCTGGCCCAAAGCCACCATCCAGCTCCGCCGGCTTCGATGTCGCCTTCCAACCGCAAACCGGACACAACGAACCGACGCGTGCGTGCCTCAAATCACCCCCGCCATCCGCAGCGCCACCCCGGCCGCGCATGAGCCCGCAAGCACGGTCAGCATCCCCAGCTTGAACCGGAAGATCGCAGTTGCTGCCGCGATTGCCAGCACCAGTGCGGGGAGATCGACGCTCGTCAGCACCGGCCTGTCGAAATCCAGCGGAAACGCATGCACCGGCACCGTCTCGCGGAACAGCGTGTGCAACGCGAACCAGATCGAGAGGTTGAGGATCACGCCGACGACGGCGGCGGTGATTGCGCTGAGCGCGCCGGCGAGGCCCGTGTTGCCGCGGAGCCGCTCGATATAGGGCGCGCCGACGAAGATCCAGAGGAAGCAGGGCGTGAAGGTGACCCAGGTCGCGAGCAGTCCGCCATACGTCGCAGCCAACAACGGCGACAGGCCGCCCGGATCGCGGAACGCGGCCATGAAGCCCACGAACTGGAGCACCATGATCAGCGGGCCCGGCGTGGTCTCGGCCATGCCGAGGCCGTCGAGCATCTCGTGCGGCTTCAGCCAATGATAGTGCTCGACCGCCTGTTGGGCGACATAAGCCAGCACGGCATAAGCGCCGCCGAAAGTCACCAGCGACATTTTGGAGAAGAACAGCGCGATCTGGCTGAACACGTTGCCTTGCCCGAGCGCGAGCAGCAACACGACCACCGGCACGAGCCAGAGCGCCAGCCAGAACGCGCCGACGCCGATCGCGCGCGCGGTGTTGGGACGCACATGCTCGGGCACGGCTTCGCCGAGCATGCTGTCGATCAATGCCGTGCTGTCGCCATGGCCGTGACCGGCGGGGGCGAATTCGCCACGGCCGCTCCGCGCGCCAGCGTAGCCGATAAGGCCGGCGGCGATGATGATGATCGGGAAGGGGACGGCGAAGAAGAAGATCGCGACGAAGGCGATTGCCGCCAGCGCGATCATGACGCGGTTCTTCAACGCGCGCTTGCCGACGCGCACCACGGCCTCGACGACGATGGCGAGCACGGCGGCCTTCAGCCCGAAGAACAGCGCCTCGACGAAGCTGACATTGCCGTAGATGGCGTAGATGTAGCTGAGGCCCATGATGGTGATGATGCCGGGCAGGATGAACAGGCCGCCCGCCATCAGTCCGCCGGGGGTGCGATGCATCAGCCAGCCGACATAGGTCGCGAGCTGCTGGGCCTCCGGTCCCGGCAGCAGCATGCAGTAGTTCAGCGCATGCAGGAAGCGGCCTTCGGAGATCCATTTCTTCTCCTCGACCAGGATGCGGTGCATCACCGCGATCTGGCCCGCAGGCCCGCCGAAGCTCAGGCAGGCGACGCGGAGCCAGACGCGAAAGGCTTCACCGAAGCTGATGCCGTGACCGGCATCAGCTCCAGCTTGAACGTTACGGGTGTCCATTAAGCCTTCACCTTGTTGGTCGGCCAGTTGTGGGTCTCGGTGGTGGCATCACGGCACCAGCGGTAGAAGGCGTCGTACAGCGTCATGCCGGCCTCGAGCTGCGCGAGGTCGTCGTCATACATCCGCGACAGCCCGAGCGAGGCCGCGAGCAGGCCGGGCGCCTCCGGCGCGAGGTCGGGCCGCGCGGTGTCGGCGCCGCGCACCAGCGTGGCCAGCCGCAGCAAAGGCGGCGTTGCAATGCCGAACTCCTCGATCATCACGTCGAAAGTGCAGAGCTCGCCGCGGTGGCTCCAAAACACGTTCTCGATGTCGAAGGGGGCAGCATTGAATCGCTCGCCGACGGCGACCACCTCGGACGGCGCCACGTACAGGAACACCGCATTGGGATCGACGAAGCGGCGGATCAGCCAGGGGCAGGCGATGCGGTCGACCTTGGGTCGGGCCCGCGTGACCCAGACGGTGCGGCCCTTGGCATCGCGTGGCGGCAGCTTGCGGGCGTCGACCAGCGGCAGCTTGGCCGCCTTCCAGCCCTCGAAGCCGCCCTCCAGCGTCTCGGCCTCCACGCCGAGCTGGCGGAGCCAGGCCGCCGTGCCCTGCGCGAGCTTCTCACCGCGGAAGCACGAGACGACGGCCCGGCGGCCGGCGAAGTCGCCGCCCCAGTCCGTCACATTGTCGTGGCTGAGCTTGATGGAGCCGGGGATCAGCCGTCGGTCGGCGGCAAAATCCTCGTCGGTGCGCACATCGATCAGGGCAGGGCCGTTCGCCGTGCCGATCAGCCGTGCCAATTTGTCAGATGATATGGTCGTGAACGTAGACATGATGCGTCCTCGCATAAATCGAACGGGACGCGATACTTGGGCATGTCGCCTCGTGGGGAGATCGCTCAAATCCCCATGGCGCGGATTACAGCGAAACTAGGAAGCACTGTCAATCCGTGGGATGATTGGACCTTCGAAAAGTGATGCACGGCGACTATACTGTCCGCCAACAGAGCTGAATCTCCTGGAGAATTCGATGCATTCCCATTCCATCGAACAATGGACCCACGACCACGCCTTCCTCGGCCAGAAGCACGACGAGAACGAGCGGCGCACCTGGTTCGTGGTCGTCCTGACGCTGGTCATGATGGTCGGTGAGATCGTGGCCGGCTCGCTGTTCGGCTCGATGGCGCTGCTGGCCGACGGCTGGCACATGGGCACGCATGCCGCCGCGCTCGGGATCGCCGCCTTCGCCTATCGATTCGCGCGGCGGCACCTGGGGAATGCGCATTTCACCTTCGGCACCGGCAAGTTCGGCGATCTCGCCGCCTTCGCCAGCGCAATCATCCTCGGCCTGATCGCGGTCGAGATTGCCTATGAGAGCGTGCTGCGGCTGATCAATCCGGTGCCGATCGTCTATGGCGAGGCGATTGCGGTGGCCGCCCTCGGACTGTGCGTCAATCTCGCCAGCGCGTGGCTGCTGCGCGACAGCCACGATCATCACCATCACGGCCATGATCACGGCCACAGCCATGCGCATGATGACCACGACCATGATCATCACGGCCATCACCATCATCACGACAACAATCTTCGCGCGGCCTATGTCCATGTCATGGCCGATGCCGCGACCTCGGTGCTGGCGATCGCAGCTCTTGCCGTCGCCATGTATTCGGGATGGGTCTGGGCCGATCCGGCGGTCGGCCTGATCGGCAGCGTGGTGATCGCGAGCTGGGCGTTCGGCCTGATCAAGACGTCAGGCGCGGTGCTGCTCGACGTGCGCGCCGACGAGAAGCTGGAGCGGGTGATCCGGGCGCGCATGGAGGTCGGCGACGACCGCGTCACCGACCTGCATCTCTGGCAGGTCGGCCCCGGCCATTGCGCCGTCCTGCTCTCGGTGGTGTCCGACAAGCCGAAGCAGCCGGCGGTCTACAAGCGGCGGCTCGCCGGATTGAAGGGCCTCAGCCACATCACGGTGGAGGTCGAGACATGCCCGCATTGACGTGAACCGCGCAAGCGGAATTCCGCGGCGCGGCCGGGGTTGATCCTCGGTCGCAGCCCGCATAGCTCTACCGGAGGAACAATGATGCCCAGGATCACGTTCGCTGTCGCCATCGCTGCACTCGCTTTGTCCGGTTCCGCGGCGCTGGCGCAATCGGAAAAGGCCGGCGTCGAGAAGCTCTATGTGCTCAACTGCGGCGAGGGCACCGCAGGCGATATCTCGCGCTGGACGCCAGGCTTGAACGAAGGCAAGACGATGGACTTCGTCGACACCTGCTATCTCGTCAAGCACAGCAAGGGCTGGTTCCTGTGGGACACCGGCATCGCCGATTCCGTCGCAAGCATGCCCAATGGTCTCGTGCCCGCCGATCCCAAGGCCGTCACCTGGCGCCGGCCGAAGACGCTTGCCGCCCAGATCGAACAGCTTGGGCTGAAGCCCGATGACGTCAAGGCGATGGCGGTCTCGCACACGCATCCCGACCACACCGGCAATGTCGAGCTGTTCCCGCAGGCGACGCTCTTCGTGCAGAAGGCAGAATATGATTGGCCCGGCGCCAACAACGAGCCGCGCTTCAAGCCCTCGCACCCGGTGGAGCTGCTCACAGGCGACAAGGACGTCTTCGGTGACGGCAGCGTGACCATCCTGTCGACGCCCGGCCACACGCCCGGACACCAGTCGCTGCTGGTGAAACTGCCGAAGACCGGCGCGGTAGTGCTGTCGGGCGACGCCGTCCATTTTAGGGATAATTGGGACAACCGCCGCGTCCCCAGCATGAACGTCAACAAGGACCAGAGCGCGGCCTCGATGCAGAAGATCGCCGACACGCTGGCCAACGAGAAGGCGCAGCTCTGGATCAACCACGACAAGGCCCAGCGCGACAGCCAGAAAATGGCGCCGGAGTTTTACGATTAGCCGGCTTAGGTTTTTGGTGCCGTCACTGTGGGCGGGCTCGCGTCCGGCGTCTTCTTGGGCTTGAGGGTGCCGGCGTAGAATGAGATCAGCCAGATCAAGAGGAGGGCGAGGAGGTAGACGCCCCAGGCCTGCGGCGGGGTGGTGGCCCAGCGCAGGAGGCTTTTGAATGTGCGGGGCGGGCCAGCGTCCTCGGTCATGGCCCGCTTGTGCTTGAAACCTCGGGCATGGTCAATCGGGCCGCGGCTTGGTGCGAACCAGGAACAGCGCCGCCAGCGCCGACAGGCTGAGCGCGGACGAGACGATCAGCACCTTGGCGCCCATGAGGTCGATCAGCAGGCCGAAGGTCAGCGGCGCCACCGCCTGCGCCATGCGTGCCGGCGCGCCGATGATGCCGAGACGGTAGCCGAAATCCTTCGGCCCGAAAATCGACAGCGGCAGCGTGCCGCGCGCGATCGTCAAGATGCCGTTGCCCGAGCCGTGGAACAGCGCGAACGCGCTCGCCGCGGCGCCGCCGAAGATCGCAACGATCACCGCGCCGATCGGGTGGGTGAGGCAGGCGAGCCGGGTCGACCACAACGGATGGAAGCGGCTGAGGAAGCCGGCCTCCAGGATGCGCGCGCCGACTTGCGCCGGGCCGATCAGCGCGCCGGCCGCGATCGCCTCGACCGGCGTTGCGCCCGTCGTCTCGAGGATGCGGGGGAAATGCGCGGCCATCGCGCCGGTGACGGTCCAGACCGCCGCGAAGATGAAGGCGAGCAGGATCATGGTGCGGTCGAGCGGCAGATGCGGTTTCTCCGCCGCGGCCGCCGCCTGCTTGGCGCCCTTGATCGTCGGCAGCACGAAGAAATTGAGCGGCAGGCCGATCAGGATGTTGGCGGCCGCCCAGGCAAAGCAGGTCTCGCGCCAGCCGATATGCGACAGGCCCCAGGCCGTGAGCGGCCAGCCGACGGTGGAGGCGAAGCCCGCCATCAGCGTGATACCCGTGATGGGCCTGCGCGCCTCGGTGCCGTAAATGCGCCCCAGGGCGGCGAAGGCGGCGTCGTAGAGCCCCATCGCCATTCCGATTCCGAGCACGAGCCAGGCGATCACCATCACCGGGACGGAATGCGCGAAGCCAAGCAGCGCGAGGCCGGCGGCAATCGTCAGGTTCGAAGCCGACAGCACCTGCCGGCCGCCGACAAGATCGATCTGACGCCCGATGCGCGGGCCGAGCATCGCCGAGATCACCAGCGAGGCCGAGAACGCGCCAAAGATCCAGTTGGAGGAGACGCCGAGGTCGCGCGCCATGGGATCGGCGATCAGCGCCGGCAGATAATAGCTGGACGCCCAGGCCAGGGTCTGCGTGGTCCCGAGCGCCAGGATGATCGGAAGCTGGCGCTGGCTCATAGTCTTGTATTTCTGGTCGGCAGGGACATCGGTTCCATTTGCAGCCGGCACGACAGTGCGTCAACAGCGGTTGCGGCATATTCGACCTGCTGCAGGCGGGCGCCTTGGTTGCATGACGTTCGCGCGTGGCCTTCCGCTCGTCACGAATGCACGCCATAATGGCGTATGCAATTGACCTCGCGCCTTGCGCTGATGAACTGGCTGACCGGCCAGGGGCTCACGGGCCTTCCCGAAATCGACCTGCTCCGCGGCTTCTGCGAGCGCTGCCGCGCCGAAGGGCTGGAGCTGTCGCGTGCGCTGGTCGTGATCGACACGCTGCATCCGATCTACGAGGGCCGCGGCTTCCGCTGGAGCGACCGTCCCAGCAACGAGAGCGACGCGTTCGAATACGGCTCGACCGCCGAGGGCGACGCCGCCGCAAGCTGGCGCCGCTCGGTGTTCTTCCACATGCTGGAGCACGGCCACGACGAGATGGTGATCGATCTGGCCGACGCGCCGTCGATGGATTTCTCGCAGATCGGCGAGCTCGCCGAAAAGGGCCACAAGCACTATCTCGCCTTCGTGCACCGCTTCGGCGAGAATGGCGCGCTCGGCCTGATGGACTGCCTCTATTCCTGCTGGACCACGCGCCGCGACAGCGGCTTCAGCGAGGGTGAGCTGGAGGCGCTGCGCGATCTCGTCCCGGTGCTGGGGCTCGCGATCAAATCGGCGCAGCAGGTCGACATCGCGCGCACGCTCGGGCGCGTCTATCTCGGCCGCGACGCCTCCGAGCAGGTGCTGCGCGGCCGCATCTCGCGCGGCGTCACCGAGCGCATCAACGCCGTGCTCTGGTACTCCGATCTGCGCGGCTCGACCGGAATCAGCGAGAGCATCGGCCCCGACGAGATCATCCCGTTCCTCAACGATTATGCGCAGGCCGTGATCGACGCGATCCACGAGGCCGGCGGCGACGTGCTCAAGCTGATCGGCGACGGCGTGCTCGCGATGTTCTGGGGTGAGGACATGGCGGATGCGCGGCGCGCTGCGCTCCGCGCCGAGCATCTGTTCCGCAAGAACGTCGCGGCGCTGAACCGGCGGCGGGAGGCCGACGGCCGTCCCACCACGTCGGCCTATATCGGCCTGCATGTCGGCGAGGTCTTCTACGGCAATATCGGCAGCGAGGACCGGCTCGATTTCACGGTTGTCGGGCCGACGGTGAACGAAGTCAGCCGCATCGCCTCGATGAGCCGCTCGGTCGACCGCGAGCTGCTGGCATCGGCGGAATTCTACAAGGGCCTGGATGCCGCCGGCCGGCGCTATCTCGTGTCCACCGGCCGCTACGCGCTACGCGGCATCGGCCGCGCGCAGGATCTCTACACGCTCGATCCCGAGGTCGATGCCAGCGAGCCTGTGACGGGGAGCTACGAGCGATATCTGGCGAATTAGCCCGGCTGCAGCAAACACACACCGTCAGTGCGAGCGCAGCGAAGCAATCCAGGGTCTTTCTACGGAGGGATTCTGGATTGCTTCGTCGCGAAGAGCTCCTCGCAATGTCGGCGTAACTAGCAGCGCACCGCCACCTCATCCCCCACCATGTCCGGCTGCCGGTCCAGCGCCACGGCCGGCGACAGCCAGATCACCAGCGCCTGCACGCCGAATACGGCGGCCGCGAGATAAAGGCAGGCTTCCGCGCTCCAGAGGCCGCCGACGATCGCGCCCAGCGCCGAGCCGAGCGGGCGGGCACCGTAGCTCATGATGTTGATGGCGGAGACGCGGCCCAAGAGGCGCGGCGGCGTCACCGACTGGCGCAGCGTCGTGGTCGAGATCACCCACAGGATCGGCCCGACGCCGAGCAGGAAGAAGCTCAACGCCGCGAGCCAGGGCGAGGGGATCAGTACCGTCAGCGCCATCACAACAGCTGCAACGAAACCCGTGACCGGGCCGAGGCCGACGACGGTGCCGAACGCGAGCCGCTGCATCACGCGCGTTGCGAACAGCGCGCCGATCACCATGCCGACGCCGTACATGGTCAGCACCGTGCCGACGCCGGCGGCGGTGAGGCCGAGATGGCGCACGGCATAGGGCACGAACACCGCGATCTGCAGGAACCAGCCGGTGTTGAAGATGAACTGGGTGATGAACACCGGCCGCAGCAGCGGATGGTGGAATACGAAGGCCGCGCCTTCGCGGATGTCCTGGAGCGGATGGCGCCGCGGGGCGGGGGCACGCGCGGGTTCAAAGATGCCCGAGAGCAGCACGACAGCGATGGCCGAGAGCGCCGCGGCAAAGCCGAAGGCCGGGCTGGCGCCCCACCATCCCACCAGTGCGCCGCCGAGGGCGGGTCCGCTTGCGAAGGCGACGGTTCGCGCCAGCTCGATGCGGGCATTCGCCGCCGGCAGGAGGTCAGAGCTGACCAAGGACGGCACCAGCGCCGGCGCGGCCACGCTGTAGACCACTGTGCCGCACACGGCCGCGAAGCCGAGCAGCGCCAGCAGCGGAAGATTGAGGGCGCCGAGCGCGAGCAGCAGCACGATTGTCCCGAGGGCCACCGCCCGCAGCGCCTCGGCCCCGGCCATCAGCGAGCGACGCGAGATGCGGTCGGCGAGCAGGCCGGCCGGGATCGCGAACAGCACGAAGGGCAGGGTCAGTGCGGTCTGCAACAGGCCGGTCTGGCCTTCGGCGACCCCGAGCGTGAGCACGGCGACGATGGGAGCTGCGGCCAATGCGATCTGCTCGGCCGACTGCGCCGCGAGGTTGGACCAGGCGAGGCGGCCAAAGGTGTCGGGGAGGCGAGGCGGGTTTGACATGGCTCATTTCCTGCAAAGTCGGGTAGGCGCCAGTATCCGGCGCCAACGGCCGTCAAACCCACCCGCTTCCCGACACGGCGGCGAATAACGGCAGGAACGGGAACCCATGCCGCTAGATGCAGTTGCAAATGAGTTGCAATAAGACTCGATTTCGGTATTCTCGCCCCATGGATGCCCGATCGCCTGATTTGAGTCCCGCCGCCGGCTGGCGCGCTGATGCGCCCGTCACCAAAAGTCTCGCCGAGGTCAACGCCACGGTCGCCGTTCCGGCCGCTGGCCGCTGGTGGCGCCGGCTGCTCGCCTTCGTCGGCCCAGGCTATCTGGTCTCGGTCGGCTACATGGACCCCGGCAATTGGGCGACCGACCTCGCCGGCGGCTCCAAATTCGGCTACACGCTGCTGTCGGTCATCCTGCTTTCGAATTTGATGGCGATCCTGCTGCAGTCGCTGGCGGCACGGCTCGGCATCGTCACCGACCGCGACCTTGCGCAGGCTTGCCGCGCCACCTATTCGCCGGCGGTGAATTTCCTGCTCTGGCTGGCCTGCGAGGCGGCGATCATCGCCTGCGATCTCGCCGAGGTCATCGGCACGGCGATCGCGCTCAAACTCCTGTTCGGCATTCCCCTGATCGGCGGCGCGCTGCTCGCGGCGCTCGATGCCTTCCTGCTGCTGCTCCTGATGAACCGCGGCTTCCGTTTCCTCGAAGCCTTCGTCATCGCGCTGCTGGCGGTGATCGCGGTCTGCTTCGCGGTCCAGATCGTGGCTGCGGCGCCGCCGGTGGCGGAGGTCCTGCACGGCTTCATGCCGAAGAGCGAGATCTTCACCAACCCGGAAATGCTCTACATCGCGATCGGCATCATCGGCGCGACGGTGATGCCGCATAATCTCTATTTGCATTCCTCGATCGTGCAGACGCGCGCCTATGAGCGCAACGACACCGGCCGGCGCGAGGCGATCAAATGGGCGACGACGGACTCGACCATCGCCCTGATGCTGGCGCTGTTCATCAATGCCGCGATCCTGGTGGTCGCAGCCGCAACCTTCCACAAGAGCGGCCATTCCGACGTTGCCGAGATCGGCCAGGCCTTCGAGCTGCTGTCGCCGCTGCTCGGCCTCGGCATCGCCTCGACGCTGTTCGCCGTGGCGCTGCTCGCCTCCGGCCTCAACTCGACGGTGACGGCGACGCTCGCCGGCCAGATCGTGATGGAGGGCTTTCTCGACCTGCGCCTGCCGAGCTGGGCGCGCCGCCTGCTCACGCGCGGCATCGCCATCGTTCCGGTGATCGTTGTTACGGCGATCTATGGCGAGCGCGGCACGGCGGATCTGCTGGTGTTCAGCCAGGTCGTGCTGTCGATGCAGCTGCCCTTTGCGGTGATCCCGCTGGTCCGCTTCGTCTCCGACCGTCGCAAGATGGGGCAGTTTGCGATTCCGGGATATGTCGCGGCGATCGCGTGGATCGTCGCGGGCGTCATCGTGATTTTGAACGTGAAGCTGCTGGTGGATACGCTGTTCGGGTAAGGGGGCGGCGGCTATTTGTCCGGCCCGTTCAAGTGGGCCTTGCCCGGACGGCCCCCCGATCAGGCAGCGAGCATGACCTTTGCGAAAGCGAGCGTCTGCCCGGTTTGATGTGTTGGCTGGCGACGTTGCTTCCGTTTCGCGCGCAGGGGTTGCAAAACCTGGCGTCGGAACTCGATTTGGCAAACTGTCACTTTTCAATCTGTGCGGCGCGCGTATACTAGTTGCAATTGCTGACCGGGCGTACAATAATAACCCCTGTTTCAGCATTGATTTTGCTTCCGGCGGGATGATCGGCGGGTCCTGCGCCGGACCAAGAGCGGCCACTGCAAATCTCCGGGCTCATCTATCGGTTGTGCGCGAATATGGTTGGCGCACGAAATTTTTGGTTTGATCGTTTGGATTGATCGACAGCTTGTTTTTCTGCTGAGCGGGTTCACGCCCCGAAGGGGCGATGTTCAAGCCAGAACGCGTTGGTAATTTCGTTCAAGTCATTGATGAGTGTGTGCTGCCGTGACCAGGTGTCCCGCTTGTTCAGCCCGTATTTCCCGCGAGCATCGCTTCTGCTCTCAATGTGGCGCGAGTCTCAATCGTAACGCGGAGGAGCCGGGCGCCCCCGAGCGCGATGCGCACGTCGTCCAGCTGCACCATCATCTTCCCGTTCGCTCGCAGATGCTGACTGAAAACAAGCAGGTCAGCGTGCTGTTCGTCGACGTCTGCAACTCGACCTCCCTTTTGCAGCATGTCGACCCCGAGGAAGCCCGCGCCTATCTCGGCAGGGCACTGGACCGGCTGGCTGAGGCGGTCGAGACCTATGGCGGCACGGTGAGCCAGTTGCTCGGCGACGGCCTCGTCGCCTTGTTCGGCGCGCCCGTGGCGCAGGAAGACCACGCCCTGCGGGCGTGCCTTGCCGCTCTCAAGATGCAGAGAGCATCTATTCCGGCCCATGACGTCGGAGGCGTTGTGAGCCCGACGCTGCGCATCGGTATCAATTCGGGCGAGGTGCTGGTCGGTATCGTCGGACAATACCGGTGGTCCCATTACGGCGCGGACGGAAAGACAATCCATCTCGCCTCGCGGCTTGAAAAGATGGCGCCGCCCGGCGGCATCCTGATCAGCGCCGCGACGCAGCGGCTGGTCGCGCAGCAGATCGACACGCGTACGGCCGGCGTGCGGATCGTGCGCGGACTGGATGATCCGATCGAAGTGCATGAAGTCGTGGTCGAGACCGAAAGTTCGGCGGCAGCGCCGTTGACGCGGAAACAGCGCTGGGCGCCTCTGATCGGACGCGAAGACACGTTGAGGATCCTGGAAGGGACCCTGGAGACCGTTCAAAGGTCCGGAATGCGAACCATCGGGTTGTGCGGCGATGCCGGGATCGGCAAGTCGCGCCTGATCGTCGACTGGATGGACAGCCTCGCGCGGGAGGGGGTGGAAGTCTGCTTTTCCCAGGCGAGAGGATATGCGAGCACGCGGGCCTACAGCACCGCCACCGATCTGACCGCAAGTTTGGTCGGGCTTCCGCAAACCAGCGCGGCGGACATTCGGCATTCCGCCAAGCAGACGTTGATCGCGAAATGGCCCAATGACGGCGCCGAGCATCTGGCGGCGGTCAATGATCTCTTGGGACTTGCGGCGCCGGATGAGGCCTGGCTGGCGCTGAACCCGGCGCAACGACGGCGCCGGATCGGCGAGGCGCTGCTCTGGCTCGTGCGCAGACGCGTGCGGTCCGGCGCGTTCCTGCTCGTGCTCGAGGACGTCTTCCTGGCCGACCGCGAGAGCCGGCGGCTGTTCGAGGGCCTGCTTCCCAAACTTCAGGCGCTGCCGGTCCTGATTTGCGTCACCTATCGCCCGGATTTCGACCATCAGTGGCGTCGAGCCTCCTGGTTTTCCGAGCGCGTGATCGAGCCGCTGGGCGACGGAGAAATGCTCCAGCTCGCGCGCGCCTGTCTCGGCGATGATCCGTCCGTGCTCGGCGTCATGACCGAACTGGTCGCGCGTGCCGACGGCAATCCCTTCTTCCTGGAGCAACTGGTCTTCACGCTGATCGATGACGGGTCGTTGGAAGGGACCCCGGGCGCCTACCGTTTGCAGAGGCCTTTCGGAGAGCTGCGCGTGCCGGGCTCCATTGCGGCGGTGATCGGGGCGCGGGTCGACAGGCTGCCCGAAGCCGCAAAATCGGCGCTCGAGGCTGCGGCCATCCTGGGCGATCCCATCACGCACGATTTGGTTGCCGCGATGCAGGCCGTGGACCTCGAGCGCGCCGAAGAACTGCTAGGCCTTTGTGTCGCGTCCGGATTGCTGACGAGTCCGGATCAGGCGAGGGGCTCGCACGGATCGCACGCCTTCGCGTTCCGCCATGCGCTGGTCCGTGACGTCGTGCTCGGGGTGCTCACGCGCGCCAGGCTCAAGGCACTTCATCGCCAGGCCTTCCTGGCGCTGCACGCCCAGCCCGGGGCCGCCGATGTCGATGCCGCGCCGGCACTGGCGCATCATGCCTTCGGGGGCGAGGAATGGGAGCAGGCGGCAAGATTTGCCGTCAAGTCGATGGCTCGTGCCATCTCGCGCTCGGCCAATCAGGAGGCCGTCCAGCTGCTGGAAAAGGGCATCCAGGCGGCACGGCGCGTCGAGGGCGCGACGACCGCCCAGACCCTGGAGCTCGCGCTTCGGCTGGAGGCCATTGGCGCAATGCTGGCTCTCGGGCAGATCGACGAGATCTTCGACAACATGGAGCGGGCTGAAGCCATCGCAGTGCAACTGAACGATCAGCGTGCAAGGGCGGCGGTTTCGACCGAGACGGCGGTGTTTTTATGGATGCGCGGGCGTTTCGAGCAAGGTCTCGGCTACGCTTCGCAGGGACTGGAAGCGGCTCGCCTCGCACAGCGTCGTCACATGATGATGGCGGCGCATCAGACCCGCCTCATGCATCTGCATGCGCTCGGGCGGTACGCGGACGCGGCGGCCGAAGGTCACATCCTGCTGTCGGACTACGAACCGGAATTGTCGGCGCATTATGTCCAGTCCGGCTGGGCTGCGATTCCGATCATCAACCTGTACGCATTTCATGCCAGCACGCTGTGGCGCCTCGGGGATGGCGGCGCCGCGGACGATTTCTGCGCCAAGAGCTATGAGATTCTGTCGAACATCGATCACCCATATTCCCGTCTGTTGATCGACACGGTCCAATCGCAGATCTGGGTCGAACGCGAGGAGCTCGACCGTGCCGAGTCCCTGATGCGCACGGGTGTGCAGCAATGCATGACGCACAACGTGCCGACGATGCTGTCCGTGTGCACCGGCGTTCTCGGCAGCGCGCTGGCGCGCAATGGCAAGGCTGCCGAAGCGGTGCCCATGCTGGAGAAGGGGTTCGCCGATCGCATCTACGAGGCGGCCGGCCCCTATGGCAGGACGTTCATGCGCGTGAGCCTGGGTGTCGCCTATCGCAAGCTCGGACGACTGGATGATGCGATCGCTGTCGGACGCAAGGCGGTCGAGCAGGCCGCTGAGGAATACGGACACCAGACCGAAGCCCTGTACGAGCTCGCCGAAACGCTGCGGCAGGCCGGCGATCAGGCCGGGGCCGAAGCGCATTTCAAGCGAACCGCCGAGGCGGCGGAGCGTCTGGGTATGCCTCACTACCGGAAACGGGCCGCTGCGGCGCTCGCAGATCGGCGGAAGGACGGGTACGCAGCATGAAAATCTCAGCTGGCACTCCTGATGCAATGCCGCCGGGGCTCCGCAGCCTCTCCTATGGGATCTTCTGTTGGGCCAATCGCCGTCCGAGGGCATTGCGAACCGTCGGTGCCCTGTTTCGGCTCTGGCCGTTCGCGGGCGGCTGGTTCGGCATGGCGGCCCGCGCCAGTGCGGTCAAGGGTGTGCTGACCAGGCCGCAGAGTTTCTCGAACTCGGCTCATGCGGCCAATCTGGCCGCCGGCGATTACCTGATTGGCATGGATCCGGGTCCTACCTACCACGACGACAGGCGTCTGCTCGATGACCGGTTGGCTTTGCTGGCTGCGAGCCTGCCGGCCGCGGCCGATCAGGAGGTTCAGCGACGCGTCCAGCAGCTTGGGCAGCGCGGGACGAACAAGTCGTTCGACCTCATTGACGATTACCTGATGTGGATCGTGTTTCGAGCGATGGATCCGCTGTTCGGGGCGGCAACGGGCAAGGTGGTGGCGGGCGCGCATGGCAACGTCAACGATCCCGGGCTGCAACGGCAATATCTCCTGGAAATCAGGTATGTCGCAGGCCAGCTGCTTGCCGGAAGCACTGCGACGCTGAGGGTTCAGCGACGGGCGGAACTCTGCTCGGACGCGTTGCGGGCACGTATCGCCGCCGTGAGCCGCGACATCGAACAGGCTTGGGGTGTCCAGAGCACCGCCAGCACCATCACGCGGAATGCCGCCGGTCTTGCCTGGATTTCGCATCCGGTCACGGTGCAGTCGGGGGCACTGGCCGTGCAGGAGTTGCTCGGGCGCTCCAGGGTTCACCGGGCCTTGCGGGCCGAAGCCCAGCGGCTCGGGCCGGCCGGCGTTTGGCAAGACGCCAAGTTCCGCGATCTGGTGCGCGAGCACATGCTCGAGCTCATGCGCTTTCGACCCATCTTTCCGCTGCTCGCGCGCGACGTGCCGCGCGATACGGAATTCGAGACCGGGGCGCGGCACAACGCGCCGTGCTCCGCTGGCGGCAAGATGGCGATCTGGTCGATCGCCGCCCTGTTCGATTCCAGGGTGGTCAAGAAGAGCGGTCGGTTCTGTCCCGCCCGCAATTGGGGGCCGCACCAGGATTTGCGCTGGCTGATGTTCGGATACGGCACCCGCCAATGTCCCGCCAAGGATTACGCGGTCGAGATCCTGACGAGTGCGCTGATTGGTCTGCTGATCCTGCCCGAGTTGCGGCTCACGCGGGGCGAGGGCAAGGCCATCGCCTATGACGGCCCGCTGATGTCTCGCATGCGCGTGAACTTCGTCTGACGGATTGGAAGGACAATCCATGCTCAAAATGGTCCGGCAGCAGATGATCTGCATCATTGCGCCAGGCTGGCGCGGCGCGGTGGATTTTTCGGACTCCGGAGACATGCAGTCCGCGCTGAATGCACTTCTTCAGGACGTTGCGGTCATTCAGTTCGCGTCCATCGCCCTGTTGCCGGCGCGCACGGACGCACGGGAGCAGGCGCCGTCGCTGATGCTCGAGCTTGCCGTCGAGGAAGGCATCGATCCCAAGGACATGCTGTACAGGCTGGTCCATCATCCCAGCGGCGCGATGTGGTCGCTCTTCAGCTCCTATTGGCCCGGCGGCGGGCCTCCGCTGGTGAGCGCGCGCAACGGGCAATTGTTCGACAAGCTGATCGGGTGGCTCAGTCTCGCCGATGGCGGCTTCGTCGGTCCTCGCGACAGAACGGCCCGGCAGATCAGGAAGGAGCACGATCTCCTGATATGGACCCGGGATGAGGGACGCAAGTTGAGAGCCATGTACGGCGATGATCGTGCATCGTTCGCGCTTGCGCTGGCGCAGCGGGCATTCCAGGACCCGCGCTTCGGCTGGGCGATGCAGCCTGCGCCGCGCTCCTATTGGCGCGGGAAGGGTGCGAGCATCTCCGCAAAGGTCGGCTATGGGCTCGTGGTTTTCGGCTTGTGGCTGGCCCTCGTCTGGCTCCTGGGCGCACTGCCGCGCGGGTTGTTCGGCGCCATCACCTGGTTCGTCGGCGCATCCTATCCCCCGGTGCAGTCCGTGGTGGACGTCATCAGCAGTGTGAGCATGTGGATCGTGTGGGCGAGCGTCAGGGCACTGCTCGCCTTTGTCGGGCTGCTGTTCCTGGGATGGCTGCTCCTGGTCGCGCTGCCGGCCCTGTTCGCGCCGTGGCGGCGCTGGGTGGACAGCGTCCGCCGCGAACTCGAACGACCGACCGAGACGTGGTCGTCATTCTCCACCCGTGTTGTCGGCTGGATCGTGGTCGTCCCGTTGCTCCTCGCCATCCTGGTGTGTGCGGTGGTCTTCGTCTTCTATCCCAAGCCGATCATGGACGGGATCGAGGCTTTGACCGCGCGGGTTCCGGGATGGGAGCTCGCCCTCTTCGGCGTGCTTGCGATCGTCGCGCTGCTCTGCATCGGGTCCTTTTTCTCCTGGATCAATCGCCGGTTTGCGACCTTGAGCAAGTGGTTCTTTCATCCCTACGAAGACGATGTCACCCGGGCCCAGCAGGTTCATCCGTCAATCGACCAGTGCGAAGCGCTGTTGGCCAGTGGGACCGCGCACATGGTCAGCCTGACCGATATCCGCAGCCCGAACGGCTGGAGCGCCTGGTGGATCCGCGTGTCCCTGCGCGTCGTGACGTTCTTTGGGCGGGTGTTCTTCACCGAGGGGCGGCTCGGTGATGCACCGGGTATCCATTTTGGCCATTGGCACATTATCGAGGACGGTCGGCGCTTTCTATTCTGCTCGAACTATGACGGCAATTTCGGCGGTTACCTCGACGATTTCATCAACGGCGCGACGATAGGGACGACGTTGGCCTGGCGATGGACGACGCTGAGGCCGCGGGGATCGGCGGCGGTCGGGCAGCCGGACATCAAGGTGCCGCGCGATTTTCCGCCGACGCGTTTCGTGCTTTTTCGCGGCGTGAAGTGCGAGTTGAAATTCAAGTCCTACGCCCGCGACAGCATGCTTCCGCACATGTATCGCTTCGATGCGTGCAACGCGACGATCGAGGAGATCGACCTCGCGACCGGGCTGCGCGACGCCCTGTTCGGCGAGCGCAACGACAGGAACGACGACTTCATCATGAGGGCGATCGAAACATGAAGGCCTCGCATCTCTCCGAACAGCTCGCGGACATTCAGGGAATGCTCGGAAGCGGTTATGGCTGGTTGAAGACCAGCCGCTTCTGGCTGCTGACGATCAAGTCTGGCCGCGAGGACGATGCGCGAGCGTGGCTCGCAGAGCTCGTCGACAAGAAACTGGTCGTCAGTGCCGCCGATGTCAGGAAATCGAGGAAGCATCCCGTCGACGATGCCGTCGCGATCGCTTTCAGCTATTTGGGACTGGCAAAGCTCGGATGCGACGAGACTGCTGCGCATCCGTTCCCGTCCCCGTTCAGCAGCGGCATGGGCTGCGACCTGCGCGCGTTGCTGTTGAGGGACAGTCCGCGAGAATGGCGCTGGTCCGATGTTGAAGGCGGTGCCGGCGGCCCCGTGCATGTCCTGGTTGGCGAATGGAGAATGCGACGGAGCGCTGCCGAGATGGCGAGCGCGCCGGAGAAGTCGGCAGAACTGGATCCTGATCCTGATGTGTTCGATGTCATCAAGGTCGACAACGATCCCTGCGCCTTCCAGCAAAAGGCGGGCGACGAGGAAGAAAGATTGTATGAGTCCTTCGGGTTTCGCGATGGCCTCGCGCAGCCCGTGATCAGCGAGCTCAGGGAAGAGCGCGGCGCCGAGCGCAAGAAGATCAGGCGGGATGCCGGCATCCTGTACGAGGACCGCGTCGTCGCTCCGGGCGAATTCATCCTGGGCTATCGCAACGAATACGACGAGCTGACCTATTGCCCCAACGTCAAGCGATGGCCCGGCGACGCCACGTATACGAGCGGCCGCTTCGCGCTGAACGGGACCTATCTCGCGGTTCGCCAGATCGAGCAGGATGTCGACGCGTTCGCGAAATTTGAAGCGGTGTACGGCGAGGCTGTCTGCGAGAAGATGATGGGCCGTCGAAGGGATGGAAAGCCATTGTCGTGGCAGGGCAGTCCCGGCGTTCCGATTTCGGATTCGGAAGCCGATGCATTTCGCTTTCGTGTCGACGACGCGAACGGGTTTGGCTGTCCGAAGGGAGCCCATATCCGCCGGGTCAATCCGAGGGATACGCTCGGCATCGACGTGCAATCGAGCATCAAGTCGGTCAAGCTGCACCGGCTGCTGCGCCGGGGGCGGCCCTATCGCGAGGAGGTTGCGAACGAAAAGCCGCGCAAGGGCATTTTCTTCATCGCCTGCAACGCCGATCTCGAGCGGCAGTTCGAGTTCATCTACCAGCGCTGGTTGCGAAATCCCCGGTTCGTCTGCCTTAACGACCAGGACGACCCTCTCGTCGGCAAGCCCGCTGCCACCAGGAGCTTCTCCATGCCGGGATTGGCAAGCGGCGAGGAAGTGTCCCTGGCCGCGTTTACGCAGACGCTGGGGGGAGGCTATTTCTTCCTTCCCGGCATCTCTGCGCTCAAATTCATCCTCGGCTGCGAGGGCAGTTCGAAGGCGGTCGGCTCAGAGGCCGTCGTAGCCTTGGCGCCCTGAAAGCCGGCGCGGGACCGGACGGGGCAACGTGAGGTCAATCCTGCGGCTCGGACGCCGCGTCGCCCTGTGCGTCGACGCGCAGCCAGCCCGAGGGCGCGAGGCGCTGCTGCGGCAGGAAGCGGGCCTTGTAGTCCATCTTCTTCGAGCCCTCGATCCAGTAGCCGAGATAGACGTAAGGCAGCCCCTGCCGGCGGGCGCGGGCGATGTGGTCGAGGATCATGAAGGTGCCCATCGAGCGGCTGACCTGGCCCGGCTCGAAGAACGAATAGACCATCGACAGGCCGTCGCTGAGCACGTCGGTCAGCGCGACCGCGATCAGCTCCTCGCCACGGCCGGTGATGCCGCTGTCGGGGCCGCGCTTGCGGTATTCGATGATGCGGGTCTCGACATGGCTGTCCTCGACCATCATGGCGTAGTCGAGCACGGTCATGTCGGCCATGCCGCCATGGCGGTGGCGGGCGTCGAGATAGGCGCGGAACACCGAATATTGCTCGGAGGTCGGCACCGCGCTGCGCTGCTCGCCGATGATGTCGGAGTTGCGCGCCATCACCTTGCGGAAGTTGCGGGAGGGGCGGAACTCGTTGGCGACGACCCGGACCGAGACGCAGGCGCGACACTGGTCGCAGGCCGGCCGGTAGGCGATCGACTGGCTGCGGCGGAAGCCGCCATGGGTCAGGAGGTCGTTGAGGTCACCGGCGCGCTCTCCCACGAGGTGCGTGAACACCTTGCGCTCATGCCGACCCGGCAGATACGGGCAGGGGGACGGCGCCGTAAGGTAAAATTGGGGGGTATCGCGCGAGTGCTGGGTCAAGGGACGTCGTGGGCCTCCGAAGTGAGTATCAGCATCGCGCTACGGAAGCCCCCGGTCAATTGGTCAGCTTGGCAAGTCAGGTCAGCAGTCAGCTTAGAGGATCCCGGTTAGTAGGCCGTTGATCACCAGGTCCTCACGGCCTGCGGCACCGGCGCGCGGACGGAATTGTTGATCACGACCGTTCCCAGCACGAAATCCTGCAGCAGGCGCCGGCGGCCGTTGAACAGGCCGAGCAGCACCACGAAGGGCGTCAGGAACGAGACCGACACCCAGAACAGCACGGCATGGGTGGCGCCCAGCACGAAATAGCCGGGTGCGCCGTACCAGGTGCGCAGCTCCAGATCCATCACCCGCATCCCGATCGTCGCGGAGGAGGGACCACCGATACAAGCGCCGTAATAGACGATCGCCCAGATCACGGAGGCCGGCCAGGCCAGCCAGAACAGCGCCCAGCCGATGCCGAGCGTGACCACGCCAAACAATGCGATGAAGATGTAGCCGAGGATCACAGGCACCGAGATCACGACCATGTCGATCAGGAAGGCAAACACGCGCCGCGTCGCAACGCCACGGAACAGCTCCGGGTGCAGATAGGGGTCGTAGGCATGCGGCTGCGCCCCGCCGTCATTGCGCCAGGCTCCTGAATTGCCCGAGTCGTACGACATGATCCGTCCTCCCAAGGGGGAAACAGAGGGGAAAAACCCTCGAGGCAGGACATGGGAACAGGCTTTCCCCCTGCCAAGGGCGCAGGCGCATTAACAAGCCGAAATATTCCGGCGATTCGGGGGCGGGGGAGGGCACGATGTTGGCGCCGCAAACACCGGTGTCGTCCCGGACAAGCGAAGCGCAGATCCGGGATCCATAACCACAGGGAGGAGTTTGGCGAAGACCGTTAGTTGATTTCGCCGGTACGAATACCGCGGATCACAGTTAGATCACGCGGTATGGGTCCCTGCGAACGCACTAGGGCATGCACATATCTCTGAGGCTCCATCCTGCTGCGACGGCGTTGAAGTATTCGAG